>NZ_MVHC01000049.1 GCF_002086455.1 Mycolicibacter algericus DSM 45454 | reverse complement strand
CCCACCCGGGGGGGTCCGCGGGGCGGGCCGGGGGGGGGCCGGGGGGGCCCGGGGGGCCCCCCAAAACACCCCCCGGGCCCCCCGCCCCCCCCCGGGGGCCGGCCGCGATTCGCTAGCGGCCGAACAGGCCGCCGCCGAAGATCCCGCCACCGGGCTTGCCGCCGAAGATCCCACCGCCGGAGCCGCCCCCGAGCTTGGGCAGGGACGGTGCGCCAGGCGCCGGAAGCGAGGGCAGTGCCGGCGCCTTGGGCGCCGGAAGCGACGGGATCGCCGGCGCCTTGGGCGCCGGAAGCGACGGCAGCGCAGGCGAATTGGGCGCCGGCAGACCCGGCAGGCTGGGCGGGTTGAATGCCGGGACACCGGGTGATGCCGGGATGGCCGGTGCCTTGGGTGCCGGCAGCGACGGGATCACCGGCGATTGGGGCAGGCCGGCCGGCGGCGCCGATTTCGGTGGCGAGATCGGCAGGCCGGGCCACTGGAACGGCGGGTTGGGGTTGGCGGCCGGTGGGTCGGGCAGCTTGATCGGCGCCTCGGGGAACTGGACCGGCGGATTCGGTTTGATCACCGGTGGCGTCGGGAGCTGCACCGGCGGGTCGGGCAGCTGGACCGGCGGGTCGGGCAGCTGCACCGGTGGATTCGGCTTGATCACCGGGGGATCGGGTAGCTGCACCGGCGGGTTGGGTTTGACCACCGGCGGAATCGGTTTGATCACCGGTGGGTTCGGCTTGATCACCGGGGGATCGGGCTTGACCACCGGCGGGTCGGGCAGCTGCACCGGTGGGTTCGGCTTGATCACCGGCGGGATCGGTTTGATCACCGGGGGATTCGGCTTGACCACGGGCGGGATCGGAATCTCCACCGGGGGATTGGGCTTGACGACCGGCGGCAACGGTTTGACGACGACCGGTGGCACCGGCTTGATCACCGGGGGATCGGGCTTGACCACCGGCGGGGCCGGGATCTCCAGCGGCGGAGCAGGCACCACGCTGGGCGGTGTGGGCGCGCTGGGCAGCTTCGCAGGCAACCCGAGCAGGAAGGACAGGTCGGGCAGCGCCGCTGCGACCGGCCGAATCGACGGCGTCGAGTGGTGCACCGGCACCGGCACCGGCAGCGGCGCCGGGGTGAAGGTGAACGGGCTTGCGAGGGGCACCGCAGCAGGCGGCGGCTGCAACGCGGGACCGAACACTGGAGGTGCCGCGGGCGACGGCGGCATCGGAACTGCAACCGGGGCCGCTGGTGGCATTTCCAGCAGGGGCAGCGGCAGCGCGTCCGGCTGATTCATTGCCACCGGCGGCTCGACATAGGGTTGCAAGGCCGGTTCCTGCATCTTCGGCGGGGTGAGTGGAAAGCTCAGCGCCCGGCCGATCTCCGGCCGCAATGCGACCAGATTGGGGGTGATGTCCAGCGCCATCGACACCATCAGCGCCGAGGCCGCGGCGAACGTGGCCGAAGCCAATACCGTCCCGGCGACCAGTAGCGGACGTCGGGTCGACGGGCCGACGGGGTGAATGAGTTCGGTGGCGGTCTCGTCCTCCTCGTCGGGGACCGCACTGTAGGCCAGGTCGTCGGCTTCCAGGCCGGGGATGTCGTAGTAGCCGGGCGAGATCGCACTGGAGTCGGCTTCCTGGGTGTAGGCCAGCGCCGCGGTGGGGTATTCGACAGCCCTGGTCACCTGGGTCGAGGCCAGCGCGGCGCCGCGAGCGAGTGCCGTCTGTGGTTCGGCAGGCTCGCACACCTCCCGCCCGACCGTCGCCTCCAGCCGCGGCCTGATCGCGGTCGCGTCGGCCGCGGTGCAGACCAGAAACAGGCCGTCGGGGCGGGTCTCCGGGGTGTTGAGCCGCTCGGCGACGGACTCGACGGCGGCGGTGGCGTCACCGTCGGCCAGGAACTGCCGGAAGAGCCGGGTGATGGAGCCGTCGATGCAATCGACCACGGCCAGTGTCGCGTCGGACGCCCCCACCGACAGCAGGCCCATCCGGTCACAGCCGACGGTCTGGCCCAGGTTGCGGGCCAAGCTGGCGGCGGCCAGGTCGGGCGAGATCAGCGCGATGTCTTTCAGCTCCTCGAGGTCACCGGCTGCCAGTCGCGAACCCAATTCAGCGGCATCGAGCGGGTCGGTCACGGTCACCCCGGTCGAAACCAGGCGATACCCCGCGGTGTCGGCGGCGTTGCGTGCCCGCAGAATCGCGGCGATCAGCGCGTCGACCGCGGCGAATGCTGCGGTGTGGTCGGTCGGCAGATCGAAGCTGTGCGTCTCCAGGATGACGCCGTCCCCGTTGTCACCGCCCACCAGCACGGTGTGGATGGTGGCAGGCGGGCTTGAGGCAAGCGCCACACCGAGAACAACGTCCATTGCTCCTCCGATTCAGTTTTGACCTGCACGCGCCGGCCGTGGCGACGAGGGCGTCGGACGGCTTCGCGGATGCCGACCGACACCGTTTGTTCACCAATACGACATCTACCGGTGACACATCGAAATATGCGATCGTGCGAATGAACGCTGACTGTGGCTTCGTGAAGAGTGTCTAATTTTGTGGACGGGAGTCGTCGCCGTGCCGTGGGCCCCCTAGCGCCGCCCGATCCGCGCCAGGTGGGTCATGATGGACGCACGGACCGGCAGGGCACGTGGACAGGAGTCAGACTTGGGCGATTTCGTCGCGTCGATCGACCAGGGCACCACCAGTACCCGCTGCATCATCTTCGACCATGACGGCGCCGAGATCGGCCGTCACCAGCTCGAACACGAACAGATCCTGCCGCGCGCCGGCTGGGTCGAGCATGACCCGTTCGAGCTGTGGAACCACACCGCGGCGGTGTTGGTGTCCGCACTCAACACCACCAAGCTGCAAGCCTCCGACCTGGCGGCGATGGGTATTGCCAACCAGCGCGAGACGACGGTGGTGTGGAACAAGAACACCGGTCAGCCGTACCACAACGCGATCGTCTGGCAGGACACCCGGACCGACTACATCGCCGCCGCGCTGGAGCGGGACGGCCACGGCGAGCTGATCCGGCGCAAGGCGGGGCTGCCGCCCGCCACGTATTTCTCCGGCGGCAAGCTGCAGTGGATTCTCGACAACGTCGACGGGGTGCGCGCCGACGCCGAACGCGGCGACGCGTTGTTCGGAACCTGTGACACCTGGGTGCTGTGGAACCTGACCGGCGGCCCGCGCGGCGGGGTGCACTTGACCGACGTCACCAACGCCAGCCGGACCATGCTGATGAACCTGGAGACCCTGGACTGGGACGACGAACTGCTGGCGCTGTTCTCGATCCCGCGCGAGATGCTGCCGCGTATCACACCGTCGTCGTCGCGGCGGCGACATGCCGTCACCGTCAGTACCGGGCCGGTGCGCGGCGAGGTGCCGATCGCCGGCATCCTGGGCGACCAGCAGAGTGCGATGGTCGGGCAGGTCTGCCTGTCGGCGGGGGAGGCCAAGAACACCTACGGCACCGGAAACTTCCTGCTGCTCAACACCGGTGAGCAGATCGTCCGCTCGGACAACGGGCTGCTGACCACGGTCTGCTACCAGTTCGGCGATGCCAAGCCGGTCTACGCCCTGGAAGGTTCGATCGCGGTCACCGGCTCGGCGGTGCAGTGGCTACGCGACCAACTGGGCATCATCAGCGGCGCCACACAGGTTGAGTCGCTGGCCCGCCAGGTCACCGACAACGGCGGAATGTACTTCGTGCCGGCGTTCTCCGGGTTGTTCGCGCCGTACTGGCGTTCGGATGCCCGCGGCGCGATCGTCGGGTTGTCGCGATTCAACACCAACGCGCACCTGGCCCGGGCGACGCTGGAGGCCATCTGTTATCAGAGCCGGGACGTGGCCGAGGCGATGGAAGCCGATTCCGGTGTGCACCTGGGGGTTTTGAAGGTTGACGGCGGCATCACCGCCAACGACCTGTGCATGCAGATCCAAGCCGACGTGCTCGGCGTCGACGTGGTCAAACCGGTGGTCGCCGAGACCACTGCGCTGGGAGCGGCGTACGCGGCCGGGCTGGGCGTGGGGTTCTGGAAGAGCCCCGACGACCTGCGTGCCAACTGGCAGGAGCACAAGCGCTGGACCCCCACCTGGTCGCAGGACCAGCGCGCCGAAGGTTATGCCGGGTGGCGAAAGGCCGTGCAGCGCACGCTGGACTGGGTCGAACTTCCCTGACAATGGCCGCACGCAGGCGGGTGCTTCCCGGTGCGGTGGTCGTGCTGGTGGCGGCAGCCGTCGTCGGGTGGGCATGGTGGCAGAACAGCGACTCGTCGCGTTCTTCCGGGCCGTCGCCGACCTGGACGCCAGCCACCCCGAGCGCCACGCCGTTGAACTCCGGTTACGACGCCGCCCGCCGGATGCTCGTCGGGTTGCCGGTCAAGGGCTGGGATCGGGCGCAGGACTTCAAGCGCTACCGGTTCGGTGAGCGTTGGAGCGACGACGTCGATGTCGAATTCGGCCACAACGGCTGCAACACCCGTGACGACATCCTGCGCCGCGACCTGACCCGCGTCGAACTGCGCCGCGGCACCTGCCTGGTCCAGCGCGGCATCCTGCACGATCCGTACTCCGGGCAGACCATCGAATTCACCCGGGGCCCCGCGACATCCGAGGCGGTTCAGGTCGACCACCTGGTTTCGCTGGCAGACGCCTGGTACAAAGGCGCGCGCGGCTGGGACGACGCGCGGCGTCGCGACTTCGCCAACGACCCGCGCAATCTGCTGGCGGTGAGCGCACAGGCCAACTTCGACAAGGCATTCCGCGACGCCGCCGGCTGGCTGCCGGCGAACGCCGCGTTCGAATGTGAATTCGTGGCCCGTCAGGTCGCCGTCAAAACCGACTACGGACTCTGGGTCTCAGCCAACGAGAAGTCCGCGATGCACCGGGTCCTGCGTCGCTGTTGAGCCGGACAGTCAGGCTCAGTCGGCTTCGCCGAGGATGCCGTAGATCTCCTTGCGGGCGCTATTGACGATGTCGACGATGCGCTGCTGCTGTTCGGGCGTGGCGGCCTGGCTGGCCTGCCCGACCGCGCCGAACAGCTGGCCAACCGCGGTACGCAGCCGAAGCTGCCCCGGGTCGGCGCCGTCGGTGATCTCCTCCCACGGTGGGGTCTCGATCTCCTCGGCGACCGCGCGACCGTCCTCGGTCAACTCGAAAAGCCGCTTCTTGCCGTCGGTTTCGCTTCCGCTGATCAGGCCCTCGTCAACCAGCATCTGCAACGTCGGATACACCGACCCCGGGCTGGGGCGCCAGAGTTGCTGGCTGCGTTCGGCGATCTGCTGGATGATCTCGTAGCCGTGCATCGGGCCCTCGGCCAGCAGAGCCAGGATGGCGAGCCGCACGTCACCACGCCGGCCGCGGTGGCCACGCCGATGCCCGCGGCCCCTGGGCGGACCGAAGCCGAAACCGAAACCGGGACCCCCGGCACCGAAACCGGGACCGAAGCCCGGGCCGAAACCGTGGCGGAACTCGGGGCCGAACCCCGCGCCGAAGCCGGGGCCCTCGGGATCGTGGCCAGGGTGCAAGCCGAACGGCCCGCAGGGCTCGGCGCCGTGGTCGCGCAGTTGCCGGCGGAACTCGCGCCGGGAGTGCCGACGCGCCGCGTGGGCGGCCCGGCGTTGCTGCGGGGTGGCCGCTCCGAACCCGAATCCACCGGACTGCTCAGGGTCGTGCGTGAAGGGTCCGTCGGGCGGACCGAAGGGGACATTCATAACTCACCTCTTGTGCTCTGGGGCCGGAAGCGTTCGTCGCTTCCGATACGTTCACGATATATCGCAACCTATCGATTCGGCAAGGCGGCGGCGCGAGAGCACGGTGTCGCGGTGGCCACCAGGGACGCTCGGGCGCGCTCCACCTACGAGGCGCTGGGCGTCACCGTCGAACAACCCTGACCGAGTCAGCGCGGTGGCGCGTACCCGCCCGGTCCTGCCGGCGGCCAGGACGGCGGCGGGTAGGGGACGGGCGGCCCGGCCAGCCGGGCCAGCTCACGTTGATGGCGCTCGGCGAGCACCGCCGCCAGCACCAGTTCCGGCGGCGCGTCCGGGGGTGGGGGCGGCGAGATGTGGGCGAGCACCTCACCGGAGATCCGGTAGGCCATCATCTGCCTGGTGTGCGGATCGAGTTGTGCGGCACGGCCGAGAAATTGTCTTGCCAGCTCGGCTGATTCGGATCGCAGCCCCGAGAGTTGCAGGGTAGACGCCCACCACGCCAGCCCGGGAGGCATCTGCGGTGGCGGCGCCGCGGCCGGCCCGCGTTCACTGATCACCATCGTGCCGGCGAAGATGTCGCCCAGGCGTTTCCCGCGCGCCGACAGCAGGCTGGCGATCACCGCCGGGCTGCCGGTCAGCGCCCAGATCTCCACCACGCCGGCCAGCGCCCGAAACAGCGCCTGCCGGAAGCGTTCCGGGCCGCCGTCGTCGGAGACCACCCGCAGTCCCATCGCCATCTTGCCCAGCGACCGGCCGCGGGTGAGGGTCTCGATGGTGACCGGATAACCGACCAGCAGCACCACCGCGAAGATGATCATGATCGCGGCGGTCAGGGCGGCGTCGAAGCGGCCGAGGGTCATCGCCCACAGCACCATCGAACACACGTAGGCCACCACGACGACGGTGATGTCGATCAGAGCGCTGACCGCGCGGACCGGCAGCTGCGCGATCGGTATGTCGAGAACGACGGCGTCGCCGGTCACCAGCTCGTGGCTGCGATTCGGCATAGCGCAGACGCTACCCGCCGATCCGGCACCGGCGGAGAACTCCTGGCCGTACCTATGGCGGGACCTGTCTCGCTACGCTCGACGCCGTGGATGTCGACGCCTTCGTGCTGATCCATCGCCCGGCCTGGGATCGGCTGGAGGCTCTGGTGAAAAGGCGCCGCCGGCTCGAAGGCGCCGAACTCGACGAGCTTGTGGAGCTCTACCAGCGAGTCTCCACCCACCTGTCGGTGCTGCGCTCGTCGTCGACGGATGCGGCACTCATCGGCCGGCTCTCCGGGTTGGTGGCACGCTCGCGTGCCGCCGTCACCGGTGCGCACGCCCCGCTGGCCTCGGAGTTCGTCCGGTTCTGGACGGTGTCGTTTCCGGTGGTCGCCTACCGGGCCTGGCGGTGGTGGCTGGGCACCGCCGCCGCCTTCCTGACTGTCGCGGTGGTCATCGCGGCCTGGGTGGCCGGCGACCCTGACGTGCAAGCGCTGATCGGCACCCCCGCCGAGCTCGACCAACTGGTCAACCACGACTTCGCCTCGTACTACAGCGATCACCCGGCCGGGGCCTTCGCGCTGCAGGTCTGGGTGAACAACTCCTGGGTGGCCGCCCGCGCCATCGCGTTCTCGGTGTTGCTGGGGCTGCCGATCCCGGCGCTGCTGCTGGCCAACGCCGCCAACCTCGGCGTGGCACTCGGGCTGATGTTCGGCGCCGGCAAAGGCGGCTTCATGCTCGGCCTGCTGGCGCCGCACGGCCTGCTGGAGCTGACCGCGGTGTTCCTGGCCGGTGCGGTCGGTATGCGGCTGGGCTGGATGGTGATCGCACCGGGCGACCGGCCGCGCGGACAGGTGCTCGCCGAGCAGGGCCGCGCTGTGGTCGCGGTCGCCGTGGGGCTGGTCGCGGTGCTGGCGGTGGCCGGGTTGCTGGAGGCGATGGTGACGCCGTCGCCGTTGCCGACGTGGCTGCGGGTGGGCATCGGGGTGCTCGCCGAGGCGGCGTTTCTGGCCTACGTGGTGTACTTCGGCCGCAAGGCGGTGGCCGCCGACGAGACCGGCGACATCGCCGACGCGCCCGACGTCGTCCCCACCGGCTGATTTCCTCCGCCGAGCAGACATGAAAGCCCCTTTTTCAAACGCAATTCGGGGGCTTTCGCGACTGCTCGCCGACGATAAGGATCAGAGCTGTCCAGCAGCCTTCATTGCCAGATAGGCATCGGCCAGTGCCGGCGCCAGGTCATCGGGCGGCGCGTCGATGACCTGCACGCCGCTGCGGCGCAACCTGGTCGCCAGCGCCTGCCGGTCGTTGCGGGCGCGTTCGGCGGCGCCCGCGTCATACACCGCGGCCGCGTCGGTGCGTCCGCGCGCGAGCCGTTCCACCCGGGGATCGGCGACCGCGGCCAGGATCACCTGATAGTCGGCGGTCAGTTTCGGCAACACCGGCAGCAACCCCTCCTCCAGTGCGGAGGCGTTGAGGTCGGTCAACAGCACCACCAAGTTGCCCCGGCGGGCCCGCCGGGACAGCACGGAAACCATTGCCGCGGCGTCGGATTCGACCAGTGCCGGCTGCAACGGTGCCATGGCGTCGACGAGCTGGGCGAACAGCCGGCTGCGGGCGGCTCCGAACACACCGGCGCGGGTCACCTGATCGTGGGCGAGCAGATCGACGTGGTCCCCGGCGCGCAACGCCAACGCCGCCAACAACAGTGCGGCATCCATCGACCAGTCCAGCCGGGGCCAGCCCGCCGGGTCGTTCGCGGTCGGGTCGACCCCGATCCGGCCGGCCGCGGTCCGGCCGGTGTCGAGCACGATGACGACCCGCCGGTCCCGTTCCGGCCGCCAGGTCCGCACCACCACATCGGAGCGCCGGGCGGTGGCGCGCCAGTCGATCGAACGCACATCGTCGCCGACGACATATTCGCGCAGCGAGTCGAACTCGCTGCCCTGGCCGCGGACCAACGCCGGCAGATTCCCGTCGATCTCCCGCAGCCGCGCCAATCGTGCCGGCAGGTGTTTGCGGGACAAGAACGGCGGCAATACCCGCAGCTGCCCGGGCACCCGCCGGGACCGCTGTCGACCGGCCAGCCCCAGCGGGCCCACCGAGCGCACCGTGACCCGCGCGGCGTGCTGGTCGCCCCGGCGAATCGGGCGCAGCTCGGTGAGCAGCCGACGCTCCTGGCCGGCGGGCAGGTCGAGCAGATGGTCGCGCGGGTGGGCGCGCGCACTGGGAGGCCAGGCGTCACGCAGCTGCCCGCGGAACCGGCGGCCGCCGTTGACGACCGACAAAGTGGTCGCCACCGACTGGCCCAGCCGGGCCGCGCTGTCCATGGTCCGGGTGATCGCCAGCCTGGCGGGATCGGCCGCCAACACGATGTCGAGCACCACCGCGGCGCCGAGCCCGGCCAGCAGCACGGTGAACGCCGTCGCCGGCCAGGGGGCCAGCGCGACGGGCAGGGCGCAGACCAGTGCGATCAGCGCGGCTCGACCGGTCAGGATCACCAGCGCGGCACCGGAACCGAGGCCAGGATGCCATCGAGCACGCCGTCCGCGCTGGCACCTTCGAGTTCGGCCTCCGGGCGCAGCATCACCCGATGCCGCAGGGTTGCCGGGGCCATCGCCTTGACGTCGTCGGGCGTCACGTAGTTGCGCCCGGACAGCCACGCCCACGATCGCGAGGTGGCCAACAATGCGGTCGCGCCGCGCGGCGAGACGCCCAGTTGCAGAGCCGGGGAGTGCCGGGTCGCGGCGACCACGTCGACGATGTAGCCCAGCACCTGGTCGGCGACCAGCACCTGGCGCACCGCAGCGCGACCGGCCGCCAGATCCGCGGCGCCGGCCACCGAAGTAACCGCGGACAGGTCGTGCGGGTCGAAACCCCGAGCGTGCCGGGACAAGATGTCGATCTCGGCCTCCCGCCCCGGCAGCGGGACGGTCAGCTTGAGCAGGAAACGGTCGAGCTGCGCCTCGGGCAACCGGTAGGTGCCCTCGTACTCGATCGGGTTGGCGGTGGCCGCCACCATGAACATTTCAGGTAGCGGTTTGGCTACCCCGTCCACACTGACCTGCCCCTCCTCCATCGCCTCCAACAATGCCGCTTGGGTTTTCGGCGGAGTGCGGTTGATCTCGTCGGCCAGCAGCAAGTTGGTGAAGATGGGGCCGGGGCGAAAGGCGAACTGTGCGGTGTGAGTGTCGTAGACCAGCGATCCGGTGATGTCACCAGGCATCAGGTCCGGGGTGAACTGGACCCGCTTGAAGTCCAGTCGCAACGCCGCGCTCAGCGTCCGGACCAGCAGCGTCTTGGCCACACCCGGAACGCCTTCGAGCAGCACGTGGCCGCGGCACAGCAGGGCGATCACCAGGCCGCTGACCACGGCGTCCTGGCCGACCACCACTTTGGCGACCTCGTTGCGCAACGCCAGCAGCGCCTCGCGGGCCGGGGGAGGCGGGGGAGTCTGTGTCACGATTCGGTGACCTGCCTTTCGATGTCGTCGAGTGCGCGGGCAAGATCGACCAGCGCGTCGTCGTCTTCCGGGTGCGGGCCGAACAGCAAGTGCCACAGCCAGTCCGGAGGTGTTCCGGTGCGCTGGGCCACCGCGGCGATCACCGCCGGCGGATCCTCGGCAGGCCCCAGGCCCAGGCGCGGGGTGAGCCGGCGCAGGGTTGCGGTACGTAGCGCGGCGGCAGCCCGGTCGCGGGCCCGGCGGGACCGGTAGAGCCGACCGAGACCCTCGACGGTCTCGGATGCGCGCACCACGACCGGCAAGGTTTCAGCGACCAGCGGGCCGAGTCGGCGTCCCTTCCACACTGCGGCCAGCGCCAGTGCGACGCACAGCTGCCAGACCAGCCAGGTCACGTTGCTCGGGATCAGCCTGAGAATCGTTGCACTACCGGCTTTTCCGCCTTCGAAATGTTGGGGCGCGTACCAGATCAGGCGGTCCCGCGCGCCGGCCAGGTTCATCGCCAACGCGGCGTTGCCGTCGCGGGCCAGGTCGGTGTTCGTCATGAAGGAAGGGCTGCCGATTACCGTGACGGTGCGATCGTCGCTTCGATAACGCACCAGCGCACCGTTGTAGCAGCTGCGTACCGAACCGTCATGCGAGGCAACGTAGGTGGCGGTGGCGCCGAGATCGACCGTCCCGGCCCGCTCGGCCTCGCGCAGCTTACAGGCGGGCCGGCGGGTGAACGGGCGCGCCGGTCCGGACCGGATCTCCGGTGCCAGGGCTTTGCGCGCCCGGGAGTCGGGTGCCACCAGCAGCAGGTCCCCGGGAAGACCGGCCAGCCGCTCCAGGAGTTCGTCGCCGGCGATGCGCTGGGTCTCGGCGACCAGCATCAGCGCATCCGGGCGTGCCGCGCGGGCCACGTCGTCGAGGGTGCCGGCGATCACGACCTCGACACCGCGGTCGCGCAACAGGGTCACCACGGCGTGTGCGCCCTGTGGGGTGGTGGCGGTCGGGTCCATCCGGCCGCCCGGTCGGGGACTGGTCAGATAGGTGCCGGCCACCGACACGACCACGATCACGGCCAGGGCGAACGCAACCCACAGCCCTTTGCGTCGCGTGGCCGTCACCGGTACAGCCGCCGCTGCGTCAGGGCGCACACCTGCTCGTCGATGTCGGCGACGATCCGGTAGCCGTCCGGGGTGGCCGGCAGCTCGCCGTAGCTGACATCGTTGAACGTCTCGGCGGCCCGCAGCAAGGCGTCCGCCAGGGCGGGCAGCGCGGCGCCGGCGTCGCGGGCCAGTTCGGTCGCGGTGCGCCCCGGTGCGGCATGCAGCACCCCGGTTTCCTCGAGTTCGCGTGCCACCGCTCGCAGGCGGTGCCGGATCGCCTCGCCCCAATCTCCTGCGGCCGCATAGTGTTGCGCGGCCGCGCGGTATTCGGCGGCGCTGCGCTGCGTGGTACCGAACAACCGTTGGTCGCCGCGGCCATCGCGCAGCATGCGCCGACCGACCGTGACCGCGGCCACCACCGCCGCCGCGAGCAGGATCAACAGCACACTGATGGTGAACCACCCGCCCGGCAGCTCCGCGCCCCGGAGAATCAGCCGCTGAACCAGTGTCTCGAGGAAGTCGATGAACTGCTGCTTCGGCGATGGCCGCGGATAGATCGGTTTGGCCAGCTCGCGTTCGGCGGCCTCCCGAGCGGCTTCGCGGTCAATGTCGACGGTGGGCACCCGGCAGTCCTCACCCCGGCGGCCGGGTCAGCCACAGCTGGTCGGTCGACCCGGCGGCGTACGGCCCACTCGTCGCACCGGTGCGCAGCACCAGGTCGAACGCTTCGGCGCGGATACGGCGATCGGTGTACAGCAGCACCGCCACCCCGGCGGTGAACGGCAGCACGATGACCTGGCCGATCGTCGCGCCTATCCGGGAGAACACGTCCAGCTGCGCCGAAGTGGTCAGCGCGTCGGCGCCGTGGGTGACCGCCATCCCGATGATGTTGAACGGAAACGCGACCGCGCTACTGACCAGCGACGCGATCAGCGCGGTCAGCGCCAGGATGCCCAGCACTCGCCAGAAACTGTTGCGCACCAGCGTGAACGACCGGCGCATCGCCTCGAAGACCGGTTGGCGTTCCAGCACGATCACCGTCGGCGCGAACACCACCACCGCATAGCCGTAACCCAGCGCCGCGATCAGCGCCAGCACCAGCGGCAGCCCCACCAGCACTGCGGCCCCGGGTCCTCCGGCGCCGCCGGCCATCACGATGACGAACACGGCGAATCCGCACAGTACCGCCGCTGCCAGGCCGACCAGGACGGTCAGGCCGATCAGCGCCGCAAAGCGGGTGCGGACGATGGCCCAGGCTTCCCCGACGGTGATCGGTGAGCCGAACACCGAACGTCCGACGACGGCGGTCAACATGCCGGTCAGCACGATGGTGCCCAGGGCTGTCACGAGTCCCGCGCCGGCGAACGCGATCAGCCACGCCACCACGTCACCGCCGGAGATCTCGCCGGCAGACGAGCCGCGATGCTCCGGCGCGACCGCCTTCAGCAGGCCGACCAGTGCGATCCCGCTGATGATCTGGGTAGCCACCACAACGATCGCGGTCAGCCCGAGCACCACGGCCGGATTGGCCCGGACGTAGCCGACCGCACCGTTGTAGATGTCGGTCAGGCTGAGCGGGCGCAGCGGGATCACACCCGGTTTGAGTTCTGGCTGCGGATAACCCGGGGGTGGGCCGTAACCCGGGGGCGGATAACCC
>NZ_MVHC01000048.1 GCF_002086455.1 Mycolicibacter algericus DSM 45454 | reverse complement strand
CGGCCAAGCCGTCTGCTCCGCCGGCGCCCGCCGCCGAGGCCCCCGCCCCCGCGGCGCCGGCGGAGCAGACGGCTTGGCCGCGGGGGCTGCCGGAGTCGGGGCTTTGACGGCCTCGACGGCCACGCCGTCGGCGGCCGCCGGTGCAGCCTTCGGCGGTGCCGACGCGGCGGACTTGGCGGGCGCCTTGGCCGGCTCTTCGCTCTTCGCGGCGGCTTTGCCACCGCCGAACGACTCGCGCAGGCGCCGCGCGACGGGGGCTTCCACGGTCGACGAGGCCGACTTGACGAATTCGCCCTGCTCGCTCAGCCGAGCGAGAACTTCCTTACTGGTGACACCGAGTTGCTTGGCCAACTCGTGTACGCGGGCCTTTGCCACTACATCTCCTGTCTATGAGGCGACAGCGGTGGTGGGCCGCGCCTCGGGTTTAGCTATGACGCATGGTCATCGGGACTTCACGGTGTGCTCATGTTCTTCGCTACCTGTTCTGTTGGCCGGGGCGGTGAGCCCGATCTGCTGATCGAAGTACTCCTCCACCCCGGACACATCCGGGGAACCGCTGATCCGCAGCGCGCGCACGAACGCTCGTCGCCGGGTCGCCGCTTGCAGGCACGCCGGTGCGGGATGCAGCCATGCTCCCCGTCCCGGCAGGTTGCCCGCCCGGTCAACGGTCACGGCCTCGTTGCCGTTCCCTGACACAGCGACCACCCGAAGCAACTCGACGGCCAACTCGCGTTTCCGGCATCCGACACACGTGCGCACCGGTCCCTTCGGGGAGCGGTGCGTCCGCGAGGCGGTTGTCGAAGTCTCGCGCTGGATCACGGCTCAGTCTACCCATACACCAGCGGTCGCCCGAACCACCCGATTCAAGCCCGGGCGCCGCCCCTAATGTTCCTGGGCCACGCCTCGGCCGACCTCCTGCTCGGCACCGTTGGCGCCGGGCTCGGGGGTGTCACTGCGGATGTCGATTCGCCACCCGGTGAGCCGGGCCGCCAGCCGCGCGTTCTGACCCTCCTTGCCGATGGCCAGCGACAACTGGAAGTCGGGAACCACCACCCGGGCGGCTCGGGCCGTCTGGTCGATCACCGTCACCGACATCACCTTGGCCGGCGACAACGCGTTGCCGACGAAACGGGCCGGGTCCTCGTCGTAGTCGATGATGTCGATCTTCTCGCCGGCCAGCTCGCTCATCACGTTGCGGACCCGCTGGCCCATCGGGCCGATGCAGGCGCCCTTGGCGTTGAGCCCGGGGACTCCCGAAGCCACCGCGATCTTGGAGCGGTGCCCGGGCTCCCGGGCGACCGCGACGATCTCCACCGACCCGTCGGCGATCTCGGGCACTTCCAGGGCGAACAGCTTGCGTACCAGGTTCGGGTGGGTGCGCGACAGTTCGATGCGCGGTTCGCGCAGCCCGCGGGTCACACCGATCACATAACAGCGCAGCCGGTCGCCGTGCTCGTAGGCCTCGCCGGGCGCCTGCTCGGAGGGCCTGATGACGCCGTCGAAACCTTTGGCCTCGGTGCCCAGCCGCACCACGACGACGCCGCGGGCGTTCTCCCGGGCGTCGCGCTGGACGACGCCGGCGACGATGTCGCCCTCGCGCGCCGAGAATTCGCCGTAAGCCTTCTCGTTCTCGGCGTCACGCAGCCGCTGCAGGATCACCTGACGGGCGGTGGTCGCCGCGATACGACCGAAGCCCTCGGGCGTGTCGTCGTATTCGCTGATTATATTGCCGTCGGCGTCGGTCTCGCGGGCCAGCACGCGAACCATGCCGGACTTGCGGTCGACGTCGATGACCGCGTCGGCTTGGTGCCCTTCGGTATGCCGGTAGGCGGTGAGCAGCGCCGACTTGATGGTCTCCACCACCACCTCGACCGGAATGCCCTTGTCGGCCTCGATCGCGTGCAGCGCCGCCATATCGATATTCATCGGTCGGCCTCCGTTCCCGCATCGGGGGCCTGCCGGCCCGTCAACTCCAACTCACGTGCACTCGGCGCGGCGAACTCGACCTGCACCACCGCGCGCTTGATGTCGCTGAGCGGCAGCCGGCGCCGCTCCCAGTCCCGCCCGCCCCGCACCACCAGGGTCACGACGTCGTCGTCGACGTCGGCCACCCGGCCGGTCACGCCGGTCTCATCGGACAAGGTCACCTCGACCTTGCGGCCGTGCGCACGCCGGAAATGCTTGGGGGCGGTGAGCGGCCGCTGCACGCCGGGTGAGCTGACCTCGAGCACGTATCGGCCGTCGAAGGACAGGCCGTCGAGCAAATCCGACGCCGAGCGCGACAACGCCGCGGCAGTGTCAAGGTCCAGTGGGGTGTCGCCATCGGCGACCACGGTGATCCGCGGCAGCGGGGCACGGTCGTCGACCACGACGTCTTCGATCTCGTATCCGGCACGGCTGAACTCAGCATCGAGCAGCTCGATCACCTGTGTTTGCGATGGTAGCCCGGTGGCCACGGCGAGCTCCTCATCTTGAGTTGTCCGGTCGTCGCGTTCCCGCGCGCCAGGCGCACCGGGAACCAGCCACCAACGATACGCCGTGGTGTGCACACCCACAGCAAACCGGCAAAAGCACCGGCCGTGCCCTGTCGCCCCGCCACCGGCCACGTCGCGTCCGTCCGGCGGCACCGGGGTGGCAGGATGTCTCAGGTGTCCGGCCCACTGACCGCCATCGACCGGCGGCGCCTGCTGAGCGGAGCCGGGATGGTCGCGCTGATCGCCTTGGCGGCGCCGGCGTGCGGCTCGGCTCCGGCCCCGCCGGCTGTCGATGATCTGGAGGCGCAACGGCAACTGGCGCAGCACGACAGTGAGCTGGCCGCCGCGGCGGCGGCGGCACTGACCCGAGCACCCGACCCCGACGCCAAGGCGCTGGCCGCGGCGCTGGACCAGGTGTCGCTCGAGCGGGCCGAACACGCCCGTGCGCTGGCCGCCGAGATCGCCCGGGCCGCGCGGCGGCCGGCGCCGGAAGCCACCGCGAGCAGCACACCGGCCGACGTGCCGGACGGGCCGGCTCCGACGGTATCCGAGGTGGTCAGCGCACTGCGTGCGGCGGCCGACAGTGCCGGCCGCTTGGCCACCACCGCCACGGGATACCGAGCCGGGCTGCTTGCCTCGGTCGCGGCGGCCTGCACGGCCTCCTACGCTGTCGCATTGGTGGTGCAGTCATGACCTCGGCCGAACCCAGTCCGCTCAGCGCGCCCGACGCCGCCCTGTGCGATGCGCTGGCCACCGAGTACGGCGTCGTCTACGGCTACGGGATGGTGTCGGCGTACTCCCTGCCGGAGCTCAACGACCTGGTGGTTCCCACGATCCGTCAGCACCGCGAGCGCCGGGATCGCACCATCGCCATGCTGGCCGCTCGCTCCGTTCCGGTCCCGCAACCCGCCGCCGGCTATCAGTTGCCCATGCCGCTGACCACGTCTGACGACGCGCTGCGGCTGGCAGTCCGGATGGAGAACGACACCGCGACCGCCTGGCGCGCGGTCGTCGAGCAGGCCCGCGAACCCGCGGATCGCGAGTTCGCCGCGACCGCGCTCGGCCAAAGCGCGGTATTGGCCGCGCACTGGAACCGGGCGTTGGGGAACTGGCCGATCACCCGGGCGTTCCCCGGCGGCCAGGATTGAACGCGACCTTTCCGATAGCGACCGCCGGGTCAGCCGGCCTCGGCGCGGACGGCCGCGAGGACCTGTCCGGCCAGGTCGGCGTCGATCGACAGCTCGCGGGTCTGCCCGGAGAAGCGGTCCCGCAGTTCGACGACCCCGTCGGCCCAGCCGCGTCCCAGCACCACGATCCACGGCACACCGAGCAGTTCGGCGTCCTTGAACTTCACCCCCGGCGAGGCCTGCCGGTCATCGAAGAGCACCTCCAGACCGAGCCGGTCCAGCTCGGCGGCCAGCTCGGTGGCACCGGCGCGGGCGGCGTCGTCCTTGTTGGCGATCACCAGGTGCACGTCGAACGGCGCGACCTGCGCCGGCCAGCGCAGGCCCAGCTCGTCGTGCTGTTGTTCGGCGATGACGGCGACCAGCCGCGACACCCCGACCCCGTAGGAGCCCATCGTCAGCCGCACCGGCCGGCCGTCCTCGCCGAGCACGTCGGCGGCGAACGCGTCGGTGTATTTGCGGCCGAGCTGAAAGATGTGGGCGATCTCGATGCCGCGGGCACTGACCAGCGTGCCCGCCCCGTCCGGAGACGGGTCACCGTCGCGGACCTCGGCGGCTTCGATGGTGCCGTCGGCGGTGAAGTCACGCCCGGCGACCAACCCGACGACGTGCTTCCCGGGAGCGTCGGCACCGGTGATCCAGCTGGTGCCGTCCACCACGCGGGGGTCGACCAGATAGCGGATACCGTTGTCTTGCAGAGCTTTCGGGCCGATGTAGCCCTTCACCAGGAACGGGTGCTCGGCGAAGTCGTCGTCGGACAGCAGGGCGTATTCGGCGGGGTCGAGCGCCGCGCCCAGTCGTTTCTCATCGACCTCGCGGTCGCCGGGCAGTCCGATGCCCAGCAGATGCCATTCCCCGCCCGGTAGCCGCACCTTGAGCAGCACGTTCTTAAGGGTGTCGGCGGCCGTGACGCTGCGGCCCAGGCCGGCGCCGTTGGCCCAGTCCACCAACGTGGCGATCGTCGGGGTATTGCCGGTGTCGTGCACTTTCGGCTCCGGCAGGCCCTCGATCGGCTGCGGCTGCGGGCGGGCGGTGATCACCGCCTCGACGTTGGCGGCGTAGCCGGACTCCGGGCAGCGAACGAAGGTGTCCTCGCCGACCTCGCTTTCGGCCAGGAACTCCTCGGAGGCCGATCCGCCCATCGCGCCCGAGACCGCCGAGACGATCACGTAGCGCACGCCCAGCCGGTCGAAGATGCGCTGGTAGGCGACCCGGTGTGCGTCATAGGCGGCCTGCAGCCCGGCGTCGTCCACATCGAAGGAGTAGGAGTCCTTCATCACGAACTCGCGGCCGCGCAGGATGCCCGCCCGCGGCCGCGCCTCGTCGCGGTACTTGGTCTGGATCTGGTAGAGCACCACCGGGAAATCCTTGTAGGAGCTGTACTCCCCCTTGACCGTCAGGGTGAACAGTTCCTCGTGGGTGGGGCCGAGCAGGTAGTCGTTGTCGCGGCGGTCCTTCAGCCGGAACAGGCCCTCGCCGTACTCGGTCCAGCGGTTGGTGGTCTCATACGGTGCGCGCGGCAACAGCGCCGGGAACAGGATCTCTTGACCGCCGATGGCGTTCATCTCCTCGCGCACCACCTGCTCGATGTTGCGCAGTACCCGCAACCCCAGCGGCAGCCAGCTGTAGAGGCCCGGTGCGATCGGCCGGATGTAGCCGGCCCGGATCAGCAGCTTGTGGCTGGGGACTTCGGCATCGGCGGGGTCGTCGCGCAGCGTGCGCAGGAACAGTTCGGACATCCGGGTGATCACAGGCCGAGAGCCTAACTTCTCCGTTGCGGGCGCTCCGGGAAGCCACCCTGTTCGCGGCGGCCCGTCGGCAGTCAGAGGTTGCCGGCGCCGAACGCGTCCTGGGCCTCCTGGGCATGCGCGACCTGCTTGGCCGAGTAGCCGATCAGCAGCGAGATGGCACCGACCAGCACCGCCACCCCGGCCACCCACAGCAGCCCGTAGGTGTAGCCGGCGTCCAACGCGGCGATCTGGGTGGGGCTCATGGTCTTGACCGGCATGTTGGTGCCGCCCAGATACAGCGTGCGCGAGGTGATGACGGCCTGGACGACCGCCAGCACGATCGGGCCGCCGAGGTTCTGCAGCATCAGCGCGATCGCCGAGGTCGGCCCGATCTGGTCGAAGCCCACGCCGGCGATCGCCGACAGGGTCAACGGCACCACGATGACACCGATCCCGAGTCCACCGAGCACGATCAACGTCACGAAGTTCGGGAAGTACGCAATGTCCCGGTCGATCGTCGATCCGTAGATCATCGCGCCCAGCAACACGACGCCACCAGAGATCACCAGCACCCGGGGCGGGAACAACCGGACCAGCTGCGACGACACCCCGAGACCGACGCCCAGCCCGATGACGAACGGGATGAACCCGACGCCGGCGCGCAACGCCGAATAGCCCATCAGATCCTGCACGTACAGCCCGATGGTCACGGTCAAGGTGAACAACACCCCGCCCGCCAGGAAAATGGCCGCGAAGGTGAGCAACCGGTTGCGGTCCCGGAACAGGCTGAACGGCACCACCGGGTTCTCCGCGGTACGTTCCACCAGCGCAAAGGCCAACAGCGCGACTACCGCCACCACCCCCGAGCCGATGGTGATCACCGAGATCCAGCCCTTCTCGGGACCGATCGTGAACGCGAACACCGCGGCGGTGCAGCCCAGCGTCGCCAGCAGCGCCCCGGCGGCATCCAGCTTCATGCGCTCGCGCTGGGTCTCGGTCAGCGCGGTCCGGGCCAGGTAGATCATCAGCACGCCGATCGGCACGTTGATCCCGAACGCCAGCCGCCACGACACCTCGGTCAGTGCACCGCCGGCCACCAGACCCATCACCGAGCCGACGGCGGTCATGGCGCCGAACACCGCGGTGGCCGCGTTGCGGGCCGGCCCCTTCGGGAACGTGGTGGCGATCAGCGCCAGCGCGGTGGGCGAGGCGATGGCCGAACCGACGCCCTGCAGCAGCCGGGCGATCACCAGCGTGGGGGCATCCCAGGCGGCCGCGCACAGCACCGAGGCGATGGTGAACAGCGCGACGCCGCTGATGAAGGTGCGTTTGCGGCCGATGGTGTCGCCGAGGCGACCACCGAGCAGCATCAGCCCGCCGAAGGTCAGCACGTAGGCACTGATCACCCAGCCGCGGCCGGCATCGGACAGACCGAGGTCGTTCTGGATCTTGGGAAGCGCGACGATCGCAATGGTGCTGTCCATCGTGGCCAGCAGTTGCATGCCCCCGATGGCAATCACGGCGTAGATGAAACGACGAGAGGGCAGCATGGATGAGATATACCTGCTCGTGCGGCTAACGATGTCCGAGCCCTGACGAGTCGGGGAAGCGGCCCCGGCGGCGTCTGCCGGCCACTGCGTGGTCGCCCGTCCTGCATCGTCGAGAGCAGTCATAACGGGCTACCCTACAGTAATATTAAGAGATGTTTAAACCCCGAAGCCCGCGACTGCCCCGATAACGACGATCGCAGGAGGTCGGATGCCCTCCGCGCGGATCTTTTCGGGCGCGTCGGCCAGCGTGGCTCGGAGCGTGTGCTGCGCGGGGGTGGTCCCGTGCTGAACCACCAGCACCGGAGTATCGGCAGGTCGGCCGCCTTTTTGCAGTACCGCACTGAACTGCTCGATACGTTCGACGGCCATCAGCAACACGATGGTGCCACGCATCGCGGCCAGTGCATCCCAATTCACTAACGATTCCGGGTCATCGGGGGCGATATGGCCGCTGACCACCACGAATTCGTGGTTCACCGCCCGGTGCGTGACCGGGACGCCGGCCTGCGCCGGCACCGCTATGGCACTGGTCACACCCGGTACCACCGTCACCGGAATCCCGGCGTCGGTGCAGGCCAGGACTTCTTCGTACCCGCGCGCGAACACGAACGGGTCGCCGCCCTTGAGTCGCACCACGAACTTGCCAGCCGCGGCACGTTCGATCATCAGCGCGTTGATGGCGTCTTGGGCCATCGCCCGGCCGTAGGGGATCTTGGCAGCGTCGATGACTTCGACGTGCGGCGGCAGTTCGGCGAGCAGTTCGGGCGGCGCGAGCCGGTCGGCCACCACGACGTCGGCGTGCGACAGCATGCGCCGGCCGCGCACCGTGATCAGTTCCGGATCGCCGGGGCCACCGCCGACCAGGGCCACGCCCCCGCGGACCACGTCGGAGGTCGCCTCGACGTCCATAGCGATCAGACCGGACTGCAACGCCTCCCGGATCGCCGAACGGATCGCCGCCGACCGACTGTGCTCGCCGCCGGCCAGCACCCCCACCGACAGGCCGGCGTAACTGAAGCTGGCCGGGGTGACCGCCGATCCCTCGACGGCGAGATCAGCGCGCACACAGAAGATTCGGCGACGGTCGGCCTCGGCGACCACGGCGGCGTTGACATCCGGGTCATCGGTGGCCGCAATCGCGTACCAGGCATCGGTGAGATCTCCATCCCGGTACGCGCGCGACACCAGCGTGATGCCGGGCTTGCGCTCCCCCAACGCCTCGACCGACGGGGTCGCGCCGGGCGCGATCACCACCACCTGGGCGCCGCTGTCCACCAACAACGGCAGCCGCCGCTGTGCGACGCCTCCCGCGCCCACCACCACGACCTTGCGTCCGGCCAACCGCAGCCCGACCAGATATGGGTTCTCGGTCACGCGATAACTCTAAGGCTGGCCGTCGGACGCCGGACGCAGCGCAAGCTGTCGGGTCCCCCACTCCCACACCTGCTCGAAGAGGGCGGGCTCGTCGGCGAGCCGCACACCCAGCGACGGGACCATCTCCTTCAGCGTCGGCAGCCAGCCCGCGAACCGGCTCGGGAAGCAGCGCGCCAACACGTCCAGCATGGCCGGCACCGCGGTCGACGCTCCCGGCGAGGCGCCCAGCAGGCCCGCGATGCTGCCGTCGGCGGCATGCACGATCGTGGTGTCGAACTCCAGGCGGCCACGGCGGATCACCTGCACCCGCTGGCCGGCCCGGATCGGTGACCAGTCCCCGTCGAGCGCATCCGGCACGAAGTCGCGCAGCGCAGCCGGCCGCGCGGCGGGGCCTCGCCGCAGTTGACCGAGGAGGTAGCCGACCAGTTTCCGCTCCCGGATCCCCGCACCCAGCAGTGACGCAGCGTTGTCGAAGCGCAGCGATCGGGGCAGCTCCGTGGCCCGGCCGTGCTTGAGGAATCTCGGCGACCAGCCCGCGAACGGCCCGAACAGCAGCCACGGGGCACCGTCGACCACCCTGGCGTCCAGGTGCGGGGCCGTCGTCGCGGGGGCGCCGGCCGCCGGGGCGCCGTACACCTTGGCGCGGTGGGCGGCGACCAGCTCCGGGACCCCGCTGCGCAGGAACACCCCGCCGATCGGGAATCCGCCGAAGCCACGGATCTCGGAGATGCCCGAGCGCTGAAGCAGTCCCAGCGTGGCTCCGCCCGCCCCGGCGAAGACGAATTTGGCTCGCAGCCTGCGTCTTTCGCCGGTGTAGCGGTCGATGAGGCCCAGCATCCAGCCACCGTCGGGCTCTCGGCGGATTGCGCGCACCTCATGGCCGAACAGCGTCTCGGTGCCGTGGCGCACGCCGTAGCCGATCAATTGCCGGGCCAGCGCGCCGAAGTCGACGTCGGTGCCGTGGGGCGACCAGTCCAGCGCCACCGGCTCGCCGGAACTCCGGCCGGCCGCCATCAGCGGCAGCCGCGCGGCGAACTCATCGAAGTCGGTGATGAACTCGGCTCCGGCGAACAGCGGGTTGGGGGCCAGCGCGCGGTGGCGACGACACAGCTGATCGACACCGTCGGCGCCGTGGGCGAAGCTGACGTGCGGGACCGGGTGCACGAAGTCACGCGGCCGGCCGAGCAGCCCATGTTGCACCGCGTAGGCCCAGAACTGGCGGGTCACCTGAAATTGCTCATTGACGCGGATCGCCTTCTCCGGCTCGTAGAACAGCTCGCACAGGCCCGCATGACCGGTACCGGCGTTGTTCCAGGGGCCGCTGCTCTCGGCAGCGGCGGTGTCCAACCGCTCGATCACGGTGATCGAGGCGCCCGGCTCCAGCCGGCGCAGGATCGCCCCCAACGTGGCACTCATGATGCCCGCACCGATCAGCGCCATATCCGTCTGAAGCGGTTGGGACACGTCAGCCAGCCTAGCCACGATGGCGGTGAACCGCGGCGCCCGGTTCCGGCGCACTTGCGCCCGGCTCGGCTCGCCCACCGTTTAGGCTGACGCCATGGAAAGCTACGATCTGGCGATCATCGGAACCGGTTCGGGCAACAGCATTCTCGACGAGCGTTACGCCGACAAGCGGGTGGCGATCTGCGAGCAGGGCACCTTCGGCGGCACCTGCCTGAACGTGGGGTGCATCCCGACGAAGATGTTCGTCTACGCCGCCGAGGTGGCCGCGACGGTGACCCGAGCGGCGCGCTACGGGGTGGACGCCCGCATCGAGAAGGTCCGCTGGAACGACATCGTCTCGCGCGTCTTCGGCCGCATCGACCCGATCGCCACCGGGGGCGAGGAGTATCGCCGCAGCCTGCCGAACGTCGACGTCTACGACCAGCACACCAGGTTCGCCCCGGTCGGTTCCGATGGCGGATACGTGCTGCGCACCGCCGGCGGCGAGCAGTTCAGCGCCGCGCAGGTGGTGATCGCCGCCGGAGCGCGATCCTGGATTCCGCCGGTGATCGCCGACAGCGGGGTGCACTACTACACCAGCGATGACGTGATGCGGATGGCCGAGTTGCCCGAGCATCTGGTGATCATCGGCGGTGGTTTCATCGCCGCCGAATTCGCGCACGTCTTCTCCGCCTTGGGTGTCCGGGTCACGGTGGTGATCCGCGGCTCGACATTGCTGCGACACTGCGATGAGACCGTCGCCGAGCGGTTCACCCGGATCGCCGCGGGCAAGTGGGAGTTGCGCTCGCAGCGCAACGTGGTCGCCGCCCGCCAGGAAACACCCGCCCACACCGGCGTCATCCTGGAACTCGACGACGGGTCGATCCTGCGGGCCGATGCGTTGCTGGTGGCAACCGGCCGGGTTCCCAACGGCGATCTGTTGGAGGCCGGGCAGGCCGGCATCGACATCGCCGGCGGCCGGGTGGTGGTTGACAAGTATCAACGAACCACGGCGCGCGGTGTTTTCGCGCTCGGCGATGTCTCCTCCCCCTATGAGCTCAAACACGTCGCCAACCACGAGGCCCGGGTGGTACAGCACAACCTGCTGCGCGACTGGGATGACGTCGACGCGATGCGGATCACCGATCACCGTTACGTGCCGTTCGCGGTGTTCACCGACCCGCAGATCGCCGCGGTCGGATTGACCGAGAACCAGGCGCGGGCAAAGGGACTCGACATCTCGGTGAAGATCCAGGACTACGGCGACGTCGCCTACGGCTGGGCCATGGAGGACACCACCGGGTTCGTCAAACTGATCGCCGAACGCGGCACCGGGCGGCTACTCGGTGCGCACATCATGGGTTATCAGGCGTCGTCGATCGTCCAGCCGTTGATCCAGGCCATGAGCTTCGGGCTGACCGCGGCAGATATGGCCCGCGGCCAATACTGGATCCACCCGGCACTGCCGGAGGTCGTCGAGAACGCGCTGCTCGGTTTGTGAGGGGAATGCGATGAGGTCGCTTCTGCTGTGCCGGCAAGACCTGGACTTCCTGTTGTTCGACTGGCTGCGAGTCGACGAGCTGACCCGCCGGAGCCGCTTCGCCGAGCACTCCCGGGAGACCTTCGCCGACACATTGGACCTGTGCGAACAGCTGGCGAGCCGTTATTTCGCCCCGCACAACAAGAAAAGTGATGCCAATGAGCCCACCTTCGACGGGGTCGAAGTCGCCATCATCGGCGAGGTCAAGGACGCCTTGGCGGCATGCGCCGACGCCGAGTTGATCGGCATGGCGATGGACTACGACGTGGGTGGTGCCCAACTGCCGGTGACGGCGGCCCAGGCGGGTTTCGCCTGGCTGATGGCCGCCAACGTCAGCACCGCCGGGTATCCGATGCTGACGATGGCGAACGCGAACCTGCTGGCCAAGTTCGGCAGCGAAGAACAGATCGCCGCCTTCGTCAAACCCATGCTCGCCGGCCGCTTCTTCGGGACCATGTGCTTGTCGGAGACCCAAGCCGGATCATCGCTGGCCGACATCACCACCCGCGCGGAACCGCGCGCCGATGGCACATTTCGGCTGTTCGGGTCGAAGATGTGGATCTCCGGTGGAGAACACGAACTGAGCGAAAACATCGTCCACCTGGTGTTGGCCAAGATCCCCGGCGGTCCGGCCGGCACCAAGGGGATCTCGCTGTTCATCGTGCCGAAGTATCTGGTGGAGCGCGACGGCGCATTGGGTGAGCGCAACGACGTCGTCCTGGCCGGGCTCAACCACAAGATGGGTTATCGCGGAATCACCAACACCGTGCTCAACTTCGGGGAGGGCGGCCATCGGCCCGGTGGCGAGCCGGGCGCGGTCGGCTACCTGGTCGGGTCCGAGCACCGCGGGTTGAGCTACATGTTCCACATGATGAACGAGGCCAGGCTGGGGGTGGGTATGGGCGCGATCGCGCTCGGCTACACCGGCTACCTGAAGTCGCTCGACTACGCCCGCAGCCGACCGCAGGGACGTCCGGTGACGGCGAAAGATCCGGCGGCGCCGCAGATTCCGATCGTCGAGCACGCCGATGTCAAGCGGATGCTGCTGGCGCAGAAGTCCTATGTCGAGGGCGCGTTGGCGTTGGCGCTGTACTGCGCACGGCTGGTCGACATCTCCCACACCGCAGAATCCGATCAGGAGCTCGAGCACGCCACCGCGCTGCTGGACATCCTCACCCCGATCGCCAAGAGCTGGCCGTCGCAGTGGTGTCTGGCCGCCAATGACCTGGCCATCCAGGTGCACGGCGGCTACGGCTACACCCGCGAGTACGACGTCGAACAGCACTACCGGGACAACCGGCTCAACCCGATCCACGAGGGCACCCACGGCATCCAGAGCCTGGACCTGTTGGGACGCAAGGTGGTTCAACACGACGGAGCCAGCCTGTCCGCCCTGCACCGGACCATGACCGACACCATCACCGCCGCTCGGCAGGCCGGTGGCGAATCAGCCCATCTCGCAGCGCAGCTCGACGCCGTCGTTCAGCGGCTGGTCGCGGTCACCGGGAGCATGTTCGCCGCCGGCGACCTCGATGCCGCACTGGCCAACAGCGCGATCTACCTGGAGGCCTTCGGCCATGTGGCGATCGCCTGGATGTGGCTGGAACAACTGCTGGCCGTCGCCGATCGCAGCGGGGACTTCTTCGAGGGCAAACGCCAGGCGGCCCGGTATTTCTTCCGCTACGAACTGCCCAAGACCGGACCCCAGCTCGACCTGCTGGAGAGCCTGGACCGCACCACCTTGCAGATGCGCCCAGAGTGGTTCTGACGCGCTAGTGTCCTGAGTCATTAATTCGTACGCTCTTGTTAGCATGGGTGATGCCATCGCCGCATGCCGCCAAGATCGTCCTGA
>NZ_MVHC01000047.1 GCF_002086455.1 Mycolicibacter algericus DSM 45454 | reverse complement strand
TCCTATCACCACCATGAGATGACGTTCTCGATGCTGTATGCCTACAGCGAGAACTTCGTGCTGCCGATCAGCCACGACGAAGTGGTGCACGGCAAGGGCACGCTGTGGACCCGGATGCCCGGTGACGACCACGCCAAGGCCGCCGGCCTGCGCACGCTGCTGGCCTACCAATGGGCGCACCCGGGCAAGCAGTTGCTGTTCATGGGCCAGGAATTCGGTCAACGCGGCGAGTGGTGCAACGAGCGCGGCGTCGACTGGTTCCAGCTTGATCCCCACACCGAGCCCGACGGCTACTCCCCCGGCATCTTGCGGCTGGTCGGCGACATCAACGCCCACTACCGGGCGCTGCCCGCGTTGTGGAGTCAGGACGGCGACCCGCGCGGCTACTCGTGGATCGACGCCAACGACTCGACCAACAACGTGCTGAGCTTTCTGCGCTACGGCGCGGACGGTTCGATGCTGGCCTGCGTGTTCAACTTCTCCGGCGTCGAACACGCCGACTACCACCTGGGCCTGCCCCGCGCCGGCCGGTGGCGCGAGGTGCTCAACACCGACGCGGTCGGCTACCGCGGTTCGGGGGCGGGCAACCTCGGCGGGGTGGCGGCCACCGACGATCCGTGGCACGGCCGGCCGGCCTCGGCGGTGCTGCTGCTGCCAGCCCTGTCGGCGCTATGGCTGGCGCCTTCCTCCCCCGAGCAGACGTGAAAGCTCCCAAAATCGGGCGTTCTGGGGGGCTTTCGCGACTGCTCGCGCAAGAGAAACTCAGTACAGCGCGTTGGCCAGGTTGCGCCGACCGGCGACGACCTCGGGGTCGGCCGGGTCGAAGAGCTCGAACAGCTCCACCAGCCGGGCCCGCACCGTGCTGCGCTCGTCACCGGAGGTTCGTCGCACCAGCGCGATCAGCCGGTCGAACGCCGCGGTGACGTCCTGGTTGAGAATCTGCACATCGGCCGCGGCGAAGGCGGCCTCGATGTCGTCGGGGGCGGCATCGGCCAGCGCGGGAGCATCCGGCTGCCGGCCGGTTGCGCGCTCCAGGAACGTCAACTGGCGCAGCGCCGCCTTGGCTTCGACATGGTCGGGGTCGGCGGCGAGCAGCTCCTGATAGGAGTCGCGAGCCGCGGCGAAGTCACCGGCGTCGAGTTGGTCGCGCGCCCGGGCGAGCGCAGGGTCCACCTGCTCGGGCTGCTCGGTTTCGACGCCGCCGGAGAGCTTGCCCGCGGTGGCCGACAGCAGCGAATCCACCCAGCGGCGCAGCTGGTCGGGTGGCTGCACCCCCTGAAAGCTGGTGATCGGCTGGCCGGCGGCCAGCGCCACCACCGTGGGTACCGCTTCCACGCCGAACACCTGCGCCACCCGCGGGGCGACGTCGACGTTGACGGTGGCCAGCGACCACGTGCCGCCATCACTGGTGGCCAGTGCGCCCAGCGTGTCGGCCAGCTTGATGCAGGCCTCGCTGCGCGGCGACCACAGCAACACCACGACGGGCACCTGGTTGGACCGGACCAGCACCTCGTCTTCGAAGTTGGCCTCGGTGATCTCGGTGGCGCCCGGCGGGGCGGAGCCGTCACCGCCGGCACCACCGGGCGGTTGCTTGAGTCCGGACAGATCTACTGCTCCGGCCAATGCCGGACCGATCGGGGGTCGAGGACGCGTCACGTCGTCAAGTCTGTCACGCCGCCGCAACGCCGGTGCCGACGGCTGATTTCGGGGCCGACGAGCCCGCCTATGACCAAAATCACACCTCGAATGCGACGACGTGAAACTGGCAAATCCAGCAACCTACGCGACCGTAAGGAGAGGCCTATCCGGTCCGCAGAATCAGCGCGTCGCCCTGCCCGCCGGCACCGCACAGCGCGGCCACCGCGTAGCCCGAACCGCGGCGTTTGAGCTCGAGGGCGGCGTGCAGCGTGATACGCGCCCCGGACATGCCGATCGGGTGCCCGACGGCGATCGCACCGCCGTGGACGTTGACGACGTCGGGGTTCACCCCGAGTTCCCGGGTCGAGGCCAGCGACACCGCCGCGAACGCCTCGTTGATCTCGACCACGCCGAGCTGGTCGACCGAGATGCCCTCCCGGGCGATGGCCTTCTTGATGGCATTGGCCGGCTGCGACTGCAAGGTGGAGTCCGGCCCGGCGACCACGCCGTGCGCCCCGATCTCACACAGCCAGTCCAGTCCGAGCTGCTGCGCCTTGGCCTTGCTCATCACCACCACGGCGGCCGCGCCGTCGGAAATCTGCGACGACGAACCCGCGGTGATGGTGCCGTCCTTGCGGAACGCCGGTTTGAGCCCGGCCAGGGATTCGGCGGTGGTGTTGGCCCGGATGCCCTCGTCCTCGGTGAACTCCAGCGGATCTCCCTTGCGCTGCGGGATCTTCACCGGCACCACCTCGTCAGCGAACACCCCGTCCTTCCACGCCGCGGCGGCCCTGCGGTGCGATTCGGCCGCGCACTCGTCCTGCTCGGCGCGGGTGAACTTGTCGGCGTCGTTGCGTTGCTCGGTGAGCGCACCCATCGGCTGGTCGGTGAACACGTCGTGCAGCCCGTCGTAGGCGAGGTGGTCCAGCACGGTCACATCGCCGTACTTGTAGCCGGACCGGCTGTCCATCAGCAGGTGCGGTGCCTTCGTCATGGACTCCTGGCCACCGGCCACCACCACGTCGAACTCGCCGGCGCGAATCAGCTGGTCAGCCAGCGCGATGGAGTCGATTCCGGACAGGCACATCTTGTTGATGCTCAGCGCCGGAACATCCCAGCCGATGCCCGCGCCCACCGAAGCCTGCCGCGCCGGCATCTGGCCCGCGCCCGCGGTGAGCACCTGGCCCATGATCACGTACTCCACCAGCGAGGCCGGGACGCCCGCCTTCTCCAGGGCTCCGGCGATGGCGATCGCGCCCAGGTCACTGCCGGAGAAATCCTTCAGCGAACCCATCAGCTTGCCGATCGGGGTCCGGGCCCCAGCAACGATCACCGATGTGGTCATGACTACCTCCAAGCCGGATGTGGGCGGCCGATCTGCCGGATCGCCGCAGCGCGATGTTTCCGCTCAGGTTACCGTTACTCCTATGACGACCGATTCCGTCACTGACCCGTTCGAGGTACGTTCCGCCTTGGCCTCCGCCCTGGTGACGGCGATCGACCACGTCGGCATCGCGGTGCCGGACCTGGAAGCGGCCAAGAAGTGGTATCACGACCAGCTCGGGATGATCGTGTTGCACGAAGAGGTCAACGACGAGCAGGGCATCGTCGAGGCGATGCTGGCGGTGCGCGGCGCCCCGGTCGGCAGTGCCCAGCTTCAGCTGATGGCCCCGATCGACGAGTCGTCGACGATCGCGAAGTTCCTGGACAAGCGCGGCCCGGGGCTGCAGCAGCTCGCCTATCGGACCAGCGACATCAACGCGCTCTCGCAGCGGCTGCGCGACCAAGGTGTCCGGTTGCTCTACGACGCGCCGCGGCGCGGCACCTCGAACTCGCGGATCAACTTCATCCACCCCAAGGACGCCGGCGGCGTGCTGGTCGAGCTGGTCGAACCGGCTTCGGACGCCAAGGCCGCCGCGGGCCACTGACCCCTTCGGTCACGACCACTTTCGCGTCGGGCTCCGGTTGTTGCGATTGGCCCAGCACGGTGTGTGCCAATGCCGCCGATCCTCGCCCTCGGCTGAGTCTTCCCGCCACACCACCACATGGGCGATACCGCTGCGAATCTCGTGATCACAGCCCGGGCACCGGTAGACCTTGACGGCACGCGAGCCGGCGATCGCCGCCACCAGGTAGTCGTAGCCGTCGAGGCCGACCTCGACCCGCCGTGAGAGCGGCAGCGGCCGTAACGGCTGCTGCCGGCGAGACGGACTGCGGCGACGAACCATGCCGGACAGCCTAACGACGATCGCTCAGGCCAACGCGGCGAGCGCTGCCGCCGCGTCATAGCCGCCGAACCCGTCCAGTTCACCGCGGCGCAGCCGGTTGACCCAGGTCGGGTCGGCCAGCAGCGCGCGTCCGATCGCCACCACATCGAACTCTCCGGCATCGAACTGCTCGACCAGTCGGTCGACGGGCGCGGGCTGGATCACCTCACCCCGCTTTTCGCTGCGGAACTGCGTTTCCAGCCCGACCGATCCCACCGCGATGACCGGCGCCCCGCTGACCTTCTTGCTCCACCCGGCCAAGCTCAGCTCGGGGTCGTCGTCTGGGAAAGCCGGCAGGTAGTGCCTGCGTGTCGAGGGGTGCAGTACGTCGACACCAGCGTCGATCAACGGTGCCAACAGTTCTGCCAACTGCGCCGGGTCGTCGGCGATCGTCGCCGTGTAGTCGGTGCCCTTCCACTGCGAGAAGCGGAAGATGATCGGGTAGTCCGGCCCGACCGCGGCACGTACCGCGGCGACCACCTCGGCCGGGAAGCGCGTCCGCCCGGCCAACGATCCGCCGTAGCCGTCGGTGCGCCGATTCGTTCGCTCCCAAAGGAATTCGTCCAGCAGGTAGCCGTGGGCGCCGTGGAGTTCGACCGCGTCGAAGCCGACATCCCGTGCGGTGGCAGCGCTGTCGGCGTACAGCTGCGAGATCTCTTGGAGTTCATCGGTTCGTAACGCCCGGCCCCGCGGCTCGCCACGCCCGTTGATGCCGGACGGGCCGACCGGTTCCACACCGTCGGAGTCGTCGCGCTCAACGCCCTGGTGCCACAACTGTGCAGCGATCGTGGCGCCCTCGGCATGGACCCCGTCGACGACGCGGCGCCATCCGGCGAGCACCTCGTCGCCCGCGATCGTCGGCACGCTGAAGGGGTAACCCGCAGCCGGATCGGGCAGCCGGATGCCTTCGGTGATGATCAGCCCGACACCGCCGGCCGCACGCCGTCGGTAGTACTCGGCGACATCGGTGCCCGGCACCCCGCTCGGCGACGCCCGCCGCGTCATCGGCGCCATCGCGAAGCGATTCGGCACGGTCAGCGAGCGAACGGTCAGCGGTTGGAATAGATCTTCGACTGCCATGGACCGCTGTAACGCTTCGCCGTCGCCTGCTATTCCGCCGCCGGAGCCCAGCGGTCAGAACAACCGGTACTCATCGCTGTTCATTCCGCGCATCGCGTCGTAATCCAGTGTCACACAGCGAATACCACGATCGGTCGCCAGCGTTCGGGCCTGCGGTTTGATCTGCTGTGCGGCGAACACCCCGCTCACCGGTGCGAGCAGACTGTCACGGTTGAGCAGTTCCAGATACCGGGTCAGCTGCTCGACACCGTCGATCTCGCCGCGCCGCTTGATCTCCACGGCAACCGAGCGTCCCTGCTCGTCGCGACACAGCAGGTCCACCGGTCCGATGGCGGTCATGTACTCCCGGCGCACCAGGCTGTAGCCCTCGCCGAGCAGCTCGACATGCTCGGCGAGCAGCGCCTGCAACTGGGCCTCCACGCCGTCTTTGACCAGACCCGGGTCGGCACCGAGCTCATGGCTGGAGTCATGCTCGATCTCCTCGATGGTGATCCGCAGCTGGTCGCCGGTCTTGTTCGTCACCACCCACACCGCGAACTCACCGGCGCACTCCTCGGTGAGCCGGCACGGCGGACTCATCCAGTTCAGCGGCTTATAGGCACGGTCGTCGGCGTGCACACTGACCGAACCATCGGCCTTCAGCAGCAGCAGTCGCCGGGCCGACGGCAGGTGCGCGGTGAGCCGGCCCACGTAGTCGACGGTGCACTGGGCGATGACGAGTCGCATCCGAACCACCTTAGGGGCAGCGTCGAGCAATTATTCTTACGCCACGATGAAAGCGCCGAAGACGACCGCCCAACGGATGGGCCGGGTTCTGGAGCTGTTGACCCGCCAAACCGACCGACTGCCCGAAACCCCTGAATACGGCTCTTGGTTGCTCGGCCGAGTGTCAGAAAGTCAGTATCTGCGGCGGATTCGCATCCAGTTCATCCTGACCGTCGTCATCGTCGGGACGAATCTGATCGGGATCGGCGTCGAAGCACTGCTGTTGGCAGTGGCCTTTCCGTCGCCCAGTGTGTTCTTCGACGCCCCGGGATGGCTGACATACGGCGTCGTACCGGCCTATATCGTGCTGGCGCTGATCTTCGGTACCTACTGGATCACCCGGCGCACCATCAAGAAATTGCGCTGGGCGATCAGGGAACAGCAACCGACGCGGGTGGACGAGCGCAACGCGTTCCTGGCACCGTGGCGGGTAGCCCAGGTAGTGCTCGCGTTGTGGGGCGTGGCCGCGATGCTGTTCACCGTGCTTTACGGGATGACCGACAACTACTTCATCCCGATCGTCGCGTTCACCGTCGGTGTGTGTGGCATCCAGGTCGCCACCGCCTGCTACCTGTGCACCGAGTTCGCGCTGCGTCCGGTGGCCGCCCAGGCGCTCGCCGCCGGTCCACCGCCACGGCGTTTCTTCTCGGGCATCATGGGCCGGACCATGATGGTCTGGCTGCTCAGCTCGGGCGTGCCGGTTCTGGGCATTGCGCTGACGGCGATCTTCGCCCTGGTGCTGAAGAATCTGTCCATGACCCAGTTTGGGGTCGCCGTGCTGGTGGTCGCGGTCGCCACCGCCGTCTTCGGATTTCTGTTGATGTGGATTCTGTCCTGGCTCACCGCCGCCCCGGTGCGGGTGGTGCGTGCCGCGCTCAGGCGGGTCGAGCAGGGCAACCTGGGAGCCGATCTCGTGGTTTTCGACGGGACCGAACTCGGCGAACTGCAAAGCGGTTTCAACGCGATGGTGCACGGGCTGCGGGAGCGGGAGCGGGTGCGTGACTTGTTCGGTCGCCACGTCGGTCGCGAAGTCGCCGCGGCCGCGGAACGCGACCGGATACAACTCGGCGGCGAAGAGCGCCATGTCGCAGTGCTTTTCGTCGATATCATCGGGTCGACTCAGATCGTGACCGCCAAGCCGGCCACCGAGGTCGTCACCCTGCTCAACCGGTTCTTCGCGGTGGTCGTCGACGAGGTCGACCGCCATCGGGGCCTGATCAACAAGTTCGAGGGCGACGCGAGCCTGGCGATCTTCGGTGCCCCCAACCACCTCGACCAACCCGAAGACGAAGCGCTGGCCGCCGGACGCGCCATCCTCTCCCGGCTGGCCGACGAGGTGCCGGAGATCCGCGCCGGGATCGGGGTAGCGGCCGGCCAGGTTGTCGCCGGAAATGTGGGCGCCAAAGAACGTTTCGAGTACACCGTGATCGGCGAGCCCGTCAATGAGGCGGCCCGACTATCCGAGCTGGCTAAAATCCGCGAGCTCCAGTTGTTGACCACGGCACGGACACTGCGCGCCGCCTCTATCAGCGAGCAAGCCCATTGGGTGCTGGGCGATTCGGTGGTGCTGCGCGGGTATGACCAGCCCACCGTGCTGGCCGGGCCGCTGTAGCCGTCGCTAGGTCACCCACTTCTCGCTCGCGGCGAGGGCGTCGTCGACCGTGGCGAACACCAGCGTCCCCCGGGTCGCCGGGTCGGACGTCAGCGCGCCGCCCGGATCGACGAGAAGGCCCCGTTTGCCCAGGCTCTGCAGCTCGTGGGCCAGTCCGGCGAGCAGGGCACGCGCCGGGTCGCTGATGGCGTGCAGGCGCGACACGTCGAGGATCGCGACGCCGAAGTCGCCGCAGTCGCCGGTGGCGGTGCGGGCCACCTGTTCGGCGCCGGCGAAGAGCAGGTCGCCGTGCACCTCGTAAACCCGGACGCCCGGACGGGGTGTGTACATGCCGCGAATAGCCGAGTGAGCTTCGCTGCTCACGGTCAGGAAATGCAGGCCGAGCTGTTGAGAAAGGCTGCGGCACACCAGCACTCCGCGCACACTGTTGCCCTTGGCGTCGATCCGCGGCGAATAGACGCCGATGCCCAGCTGGCCGGGCAGCACCGCCACGATGCCGCCACCCACACCGCTCTTGGCCGGCATACCGACCGCACTGACCCACTCGCCGGCGGCGTCGTACATACCGCAGGTCACCATGACCGACAGCGTGCGCCGGACCACCGCCGCGTCGGTCACCTGCCGCCCGGTCAACGGGTTGTAACCACCCCGCGCGAGCGTCGCCGCCATCCGGGCCAGATCGGTGCTGGTGACCTTCAACGAGCACTGCCGGATGTAGACGTCGAGAGCGTCATCAGGGTCAGCGTCAAGAGCACCGAAACTGTCCAGCAGGTAAGCGATCCCGCGATTACGACTGCCGCTGGCCTTCTCCGACCGGTAGACGTCCTCGTCGAAGTCCAGACCGCGTCCCGCACAGGCACTGTAGAACTCCCTGACCAAAGCGAATCGGTCGTCGGCGGTCGCGCCCGGAATCAACGAGCAGGCCACTATCGCACCGGCGTTGATCATCGGATTCTTCGGCACCTGGGTGACCTGGTCGACGCTGATCCTGTTGAATCCCTCGCCGGAGGGTTCCACCCCGATCCTCGCGTCGACGTCCGCATGCCCCAACTGGTCGAGCGCCAGCGCGTAGGTGAACGGCTTGGAGATCGACTGCATGGTGAACTGCGCCTCGGCGTCGCCGGATTCATAGACATAGCCGTCCGACGACGACAGCGACAGACCGAAGCCGGTCGGGTCGACCCGCGCCAACTCCGGAATGTAGCTGGCCAGGGCACCGATGTTCACCTCGGCATGCTCGGCGAGTATCCCGTCCAAGTACCGCTGCACCAGTGCCGCCACGCCCAGATGGTAGCCCCGGCGAGCGGCATCGGACCGGCACTATCGTGTCGTATTCCCGCTAGTGTCGGCGGCCGCCACATGCGATGGTTACAACGTGCACGACGACTTCGACCGCTGCTATCGTGCCGTGCAGTCCAGCGACGCCCGCTTCGACGGCTGGTTTTACACCGCAGTGCTGACCACCCGGATCTACTGCCGGCCCAGTTGCCCGGTACGGCCACCGCTGCCACGGAACGTGCGGTTCTACCCCACCGCCGCCGCCGCTCAGCGGGCAGGCTTCCGGGCCTGTAAACGCTGCCGGCCAGACGCCGCACCGGGATCGCCGGAATGGAACGTCCGCGGCGACATCGTGGGCCGGGCGATGCGGTTGGTCGCCGACGGCACGGTCGACCGCGAGGGGGTGACGGGGCTTGCCGGCCACCTCGGCTACTCCACCCGCCAGTTGCAGCGCCTGCTCCACAACGAGGTCGGAGCCGGTCCGCTGGCGCTGGCCCGCGCCCAGCGCGCGCAGACGGCCCGGATTTTGATCGAGACCACGGATCTTCCGTTGAGCGACATCGCGTTTGCGGCCGGCTTCGCCAGCATCCGACAGTTCAACGACACCGTCCGCGCGGTGTGGGCCACCACGCCGACGGCATTGCGGCAACACGCGGCCGCCCGGTTCAAGGCCGAATCCGACCGGCGCCCCCCGAGCCCGGGAGGGCTGTCGCTGCGTCTGCCGGTGCGCACCCCGTTCGCATTCGAGGGGGTCTTCGGCCATCTGGCGGCCTGCGCGGTTCCCGGTTGCGAGGAGGTGCGTGACGGCGCGTACCGCCGCACCCTGCGACTGCCGCACGGCAACGGCATCGTCAGCCTGACTCCGGCCCCCGACCACGTCCGATGCGAGCTGGTGCTCGACGATTTCCGGGATCTCACCGCGGCGATCACCCGCTGCCGGCGACTGCTGGACCTCGACGCCGATCCGGAGGCCGTCGTCGAGGCTCTCACCGACGACCCCGAACTGGCGCCGCTGGTGGCCAAGGCGCCGGGCCAGCGAATCCCCCGCACCGTCGACGAAGCCGAACTGGCGGTGCGGGCGGTGCTCAGCCAGCAGGTGTCGGTCAAGGCGGCCCGCACCCATACGCGGCGGTTGCTGCTGGGCCACGGCGAACCCATTGTCGACCCGAGCGGCGGGCTGACTCACGTCTTCCCGTCGGTCGAACGGCTGGCCGATATCGACGCCGACCGGCTGGCGCTGCCCCGGGCACGTCGGAGGACGCTGCTGGCCCTGGTGGCAGGCCTCGCCGACGGCAGCATCAGCCTGGGCGCGGGCTGCGATTGGGGCCGGGCCCGGAAGTCGTTGCTGGAGCTTCCCGGCGTCGGCGCGTGGACTGCCGAACTCATCGCCATGCGCGGCCTGGGCGACCCCGATGCGTTCCCGGCGACCGATCTGGGGGTGCGGGTGGCCGTGCGCCGGCTGGGTTTACCCGAGCAGCCGCGGGCCCTGACCGAACGCAGTCTTCGCTGGCGCCCGTGGCGGTCGTATGCCACCCAGCATCTGTGGACCGCACTCGATCACGCCGTGAACGACTGGCCCCGGACCTCCAAGGAGATCGCATGATCTATCAGCGCACCATCGACAGCCCGATCGGCCCACTCACCCTGGCCGGCGCGAACGGCAAGCTCAGCCATCTGCTGATGCTCGACCACTCCCATGCCCCCGACCGCACCGGATGGCGCCGCGACGACTCCGCTTTCCCCGACGCCGTCGAGCAACTCGCGGCGTACTTCGCCGGGGATCTCACCGAATTCGAGCTGACCTATGAGATGGCCGGGACCGAGTTTCAGCGCCGGGTGTGGACCGCGTTGCTGACGATCCCCTACGGCCAGACCCGCTCCTACGGCGAGTTGGCAACACAGATCGGGGCACCGACAGCCTCGCGCGCCGTGGGACTGGCCAACGGCCGCAACCCGATCTCGATCATCGTGCCCTGCCACCGGGTCATCGGCAGCAACGGCAGCCTGACCGGCTACGGCGGCGGGATCGACCGCAAGCGGACCCTGTTGGATCTGGAGCGGCGGCACAGCCACGCCACGCTGTTCGATTGAGCTTGGCGGGCACGGCCGAGTGAATTGGCCCACTCCACCGATGCCGATAATCTGCCTGCGTGCCGTGGTGGGACCCTTTGCGATCACACTATCGACAGCATCTCCCGGTCCCGGATCATCACGAGAGAGCGCGAGACGCTGATCACGCAGCTGACGGTGACCGCGTTACACGACTCGCCGGTGGACCAGGAGAGCATCTGGCTAGCGGTCCGACCGGGGCCGGTAAGTCGCCCACCCACCGGCAGCGACGGCGGCGCCCCGGGGGGCAGAAAGCAGGACGGCCGCTGATGGCGGGCGATGGAGCAAAAGGCCGCTGGGGGCGAGTAGCCCGTTATTCCTTCGGCGGTTTCCTGCTCGTATTAGCGGCAGTGGATGCTCGGGTCGGATTCCCGTGGTACGGGACTCTTGGCATCGTGTGCGCGGCACTCCTCATCCTCGCCGGCCAGCGCCGGATTTTCCGGCCGGGCGTCACCCGCACAGCCAATGGGGTCATCTGCCGCTACGTTCCGTGGTTCGAGGGAAACGCCTACATGGCAATAACGATTATCCCGCTAATGGGCGTAGCTATGGCGGCAGCGGGCCGAAACTCCGACTATCCCGCATGGTTTCGTTTCGGCGGGATCCTCCTCATGAACCTAATGCCATTAGCATTACTGAGCGTCCTGCGCATGTGGCGCCGATGCCCGCTCTGCATCTCCCCCACTGCATTGACGCTGCGAGCAGCCACGCCGGGATCGAAGTTGACGAAGATCCGCCGCGAGGACATCGAGTCGATCACCCCCAAGATGCTCCCCAACCCTGTCAACGGACATTCATTGCAAACCGAAATCGTCTACCACACCATGGATTCCGGCAACACCGACACGGTCGTACTCGGCCTGCACCTCACCGTCCAGCCGCGCAACCTCGCCAACGCACTACTAGCCTGGAACGACGCCACCGACGAAGCCCCGGACGAGTTGTTGGACCGAATCGAACAACTCCTCCGCGGCCAGTCACTCGCGATTTAGCGCCCTCGGCCGACCAACCGCGCCTGCCGGCCCGTGCCTAGTCCGGCATGGGGTATTCGGTGGTGTCGGTGAATCCTTCGAAGAAGGCGGCCAGACCGGTCAGGGCCTCCCCGAGCGTCGGATTCGGCGTGTCGATGGCCCCGACGATGTATCCCTCTTGAATGATCCCGGCCAGCGACGGGTGCTCCACCAACGGGATGATCTGGTAGGTCGCAGGGTCCAGCAAGCTCGAGATTGCGTTGCTGACTCCCTGTTGCACACCATTGCCCAGCGCGGTGAGCAGTTCGCCGAAATCGATGTCGGTCGGGAAGAGGCCTCCTGCCGCCGGCACGTCGACGTCCCCCGGCGGCCAGCCGTACTCGAGGTTGCCGTAACCGAGATTCACCAGGATGCGCGTAACGGGTTCCAACAACTCATAGAGCGGCTGCCCAAGAATCGGAACCAACTGCAGTGGAGCCAGCAGCGGCAGGATGTCTGATGTGATCATGTGGAAGGTGGTCAGCGAGTCAGGATCGGCCGTCGGCAACTCGATGGCCGATTCGACCTGCTCGGGCGTCGCGCTCAAGAGCACGGAGTGCCCGTAGATGAAGCCCAAGATCGAGTTCAGGTCCGCCAGCGGGTTGAAGTACGTGGGCCGGAACGCTACCGGGTCGTATTCGTAGTTGTAGACGTCGGTGTGATACAGGTCGGTGGGGACGCCGCTGGTACCCGGAGAGCCGATCAGCACGAACCGGACCAGATCGTTCGACACTCCCTCCTCGGCAAGTCGCTCCATCAGCCCTACCGAGATCGCGGCGCTCTGCGAGTAGCCGAACACCACCACCGGGTGGTCGGCGTCCACGTCGCCGCTGCTGATCTGCTCCATGACGGCGTTGTAGAGAATCTGCCCGCCCACCGCTTGGGAGGTCGAACTGACATTCTCCGGCGTCCACAGCGATACCAGCTCGCCGCCGAAGCCGTGCGGCTGGAGGTACAGATTGTCCGCGGCCTCAAGGTAGCGGTCGGATGGTTGCGGCATGCCGGTGCCGCCCATGAGGAATGCGATCCCATCCCCGAGCTCCGTACCGTTGCCGGTAAGTGAGATCGCGGCAGGATGTGCGCCGGCCGGCGGTGAGACCGCCGGCACCCCGGCGATCAGGCCGGCTGTGATACCGGCGACGACCGGAAGGCAAAGAAAGGGGCGCACCCGACATCTCCTGTTAATTCCCTTAATTGAAGCTTAACGGTATCGCTTTGCGGCGGATCGGGCAACTACAGACCGCGGGCGCGTTCAGCGTCACTTGTTCAGCCTCGGCCCGCAGCGAGGGCTGCTGCCCGTCAATGGGAAAAATGGAAACGCCCCCCGATTTCTCGGGGGGCGTTTCACTATGTTGTGTTCGGCGGTGTCCTACTTTTCCACCCGGTTGGGCAGTATCATCGGCGCTGACAGGCTTAGCTTCCGGG
>NZ_MVHC01000046.1 GCF_002086455.1 Mycolicibacter algericus DSM 45454 | reverse complement strand
CCCGCCAGCACCGCAACCCCGCCCACCACCCACGGCCAGCGGCGCCGGCCGGTACCGGGCGTGGCCATCGCCGACTCACCGGCGTCGGCCTCGGCCAGCGCCCGGGCGAACGCGCGGCAGCCACCGAACCGCCCGGCCGGGTCCTTGGCCAGGCCGGTGGCCAGCACCGCGTCGAGGTGAGCCAGCTCCGGCCGGCGCTCGCTCAGCCGTGGCGGCACGGCGGTCAGGTGCCGGCTGATGACCGTCACCGGGTTGCCGTCACCGAACGGCGGTGCCCCGGTGAGCAGATGGAATGCGGTGGCCGCCAACGCATACTGATCGGCCCGACCGTCCAGATCGTCGCCCCGCAACTGCTCGGGTGCCGCGTAGGACACGGTGCCGACGGTGAAGTTGGTGGCAGTCAGCCCGCCGACGGTACCCAATTGCCGAACGATTCCGAAGTCCGCCAACAGAATCCGCTGGGATCCGCCTTCGGGATCGGCGATCAGGATGTTCGCCGGTTTGACGTCGCGATGCAGCAGCCCACGCTGGTGCGCATGATCCAGAGCCTCGGCGATCGCGCCGACGATCGGCAGGGCCTCATCTTCGGGCATCCCGTTGGGATACCGGTCGGCGACGAACCGCGCCGCGTCGGTCCCGGCCACGTAGTCCATGGCGATCCAAAGCTGGCCATCGAATTCACCGCGGTCATGGACGCCGACGATGTTGGGATGAAACAGCGTCGCCGCGAGGTCGGCCTCCAGTTGGAACCGCTGGCGGAATTCAGCGTCGGTGGTCAGGCCGGCGGGCAAGACCTTCAGCGCGTCGCGACGCGGCAGCCTCGGATGCCGGGCCAGGTACACCTCGCCCATCGCACCGGAGCCGAGCAGGCGTTCGATGCGGTAACCGGCGAACTCGGCGCCGAGCGCTAACGGCACGGTTCACCCCGCGAGCTGTCGCAGCGCCGGAAGCAGCAGCGCCAGCGCACGACCGCGGTGCGACTCGGCGTCTTTTTCCGCCGGGCTCAGTTGGGCCGCGGTGCGTACCGCGCCGGCGGGTACGAACACCGGGTCGTAGCCGAATCCGCCGTCGCCGCGGGGTTCCCGGGTGATGCTGCCCGGCCACTCCCCGCGCACCACCACCTCGTGGTCGGCTCCGCTACCCCAGACCAGCGCGCAGGCGGACACGAACGCCGCGCCGCGCCGTTCGTCGGGAACGTCGCGAAGTTGGTCCAGCAGCAGGGCGGTGTTGGCGCCGTCGTCGCCGTGACTGCCCGACCAGCGCGCCGACAGCACCCCCGGCATACCGTTGAGCGCATCCACGGTCAGGCCGGAATCATCTGCGACACAAGGCAACCCGGTCGCCATATAGCCATCGCGCGCCTTGGCCAGGGCATTGTCCTCGAAAGTCGCCCCGGTTTCGGGCGCCTCGTCGTACGGCGGCACCTCATCCAGCGAGACAGGACGCAGGCCGGAGACACCGGCGTGCTCGAGCACCCGATTGAGTTCGGCCAGTTTCTTGCGGTTACGACTGGCCACCAGCAGCTGCATCAATGGCGCCGCTCCTCCTCGTCGCTGACGCTCCGCATCGTCGCCGACGCTTAGTCAGAGCCGAACGCTTTCTTCGGTGCCGGGCCCTCCGGCAGCACCCCCGGGTAGGGCAACGCCAGCGCTTCGCGCTGCACCACGAACAGCTTCTCGCAGGCGCTCAGCGCCGCGTCGAGCATCTTGTCCAGCGTCGAGCGCGGGAACGTCGCCCCCTCACCGGTGCCCTGGATCTCCACCAGGGTTCCGGTGTCGGTGGCCACGACGTTCATGTCGACCTCCGCGCGGGAGTCCTCTTCGTAGGGCAGGTCCACGCGAACCCGGCCGTCGACCACACCGACACTGACCGCCGAGATCGCGCATGACAGCGGGCGGGGGTCGGACAGCTTGCCTGCGGCGGACAGGTAGGTGACCGCGTCGGCGAGCGCCACATAAGCGCCGGTGATCGCCGCGGTGCGGGTACCGCCGTCGGCCTGCAACACGTCACAGTCGAGTGCGATGGTGTTCTCCCCCAACGCCGCGAGGTCGATACAGGCGCGCAGCGAGCGCCCGACCAGCCGGCTGATCTCCTGGGTGCGTCCGCCCACCTTGCCCCGGACCGACTCGCGGTCGGAGCGGGTGTGCGTGGCCGCCGGCAGCATGGCGTATTCGGCGGTCAGCCAGCCGCGGCCGGAGCCCTTCCGCCAGCGCGGCACACCCTCGGTGACGCTGGCCGTGCACATGACTCGGGTGTCACCGAACTCGACCAGCACCGACCCGGCCGGGTTCGAGGTGAATCCGCGGGTGATGACGACCGGGCGCAGCTCGTCGTCGAGGCGACCGTCTTCTCGTTTGGACACGCCGCTAACCCTAATGGAGGGGTGTGTCAGCACCGGTGGTGCGTCACGACCGCCGGATGTCGAAACTCTCGTCGCAGACCACCGCGTGCACCGGCCCGTCGAACTCGGCTTTGGCCTCGCCGATCACGTCCTCGCGCGACGTCCACGGCGGGATATGGGTGAGCAGCAGTTGCCCCACCCCGGCCGCGGCAGCGATACGCCCGGCCTCGGTGCCCGACAGATGCAGGTTCGGGGGGCGGTTGGCCTCGTGGGTCCACGACGCCTCGCACAGGAACACATCGGCGCCGCGGGCCAGTTCGATCACCTGGTCGCAGTAGCCGGTGTCGCCGCTGTAGACCAGGATCGCGCCGGTGGCATCGGTGATCCGCATGCCGAACGACTCGGTCGGGTGAGACACCAGGTTGGGCTGCACGCTGAGGCTTCCGAACTCGACGGCTTCACCGTCGACCCAGGTGTGGACGTCGAAGATGTCGGTGATGTCGTCGATCTCGCCGCCGTACGGGGAAGATGCCGCGCCCATTCGCGACCAGGTGTCGCTGGGCCCGTATATAACGCCCTTGGGGAACGGCGTCGCCGCCACCGACGGGTGATAGCGGCGCCAGACGAACAGCCCCGGAAGGTCCAGGCAGTGGTCGGCGTGCAGATGCGACAACAGCACATACACCGAGCCGGGATCGACATGGCGCTGCAGCGCCCCCAGCACCCCGCCCCCGAAGTCGATGACCAGCGGTGGGGTCCCCGGAGCCTGCAACAGGTAGCCCGATGCCGGCGAATCCGGACCCACCACGCTGCCGGAGCAGCCGAGCACGGTCAGTCGCACGCTCCCTACTGTGCCATGTTCGCCGCGACCATGACCAAGACACCAGCGCTTTGCCCGCTATTCGTCGTCGAAATCACGGTCACGACCGGCTCAACGGGGCATGCCGCCGGACCGCGCCGACACCGGTGATCGCCGGCCCCAGGAAACGGGTGGCCAGTGCGGCGAACGCCTCCGGGTCACCGGTCGCCTCGAAGAGCCGGGTGGCCGGCGGGGTCCCGTGGGGACGCAGCAGATCGCGTTCGGTCAGCACCCGCAGCAACTCCTTGGCGGTCTCCTCGGCGCTGGACACCAGCGTCACCTGCTCGCCCATCGCCAGCTGGATCAACCCGGACAGCAGTGGGTAGTGGGTGCAACCCAGTACCAGGGTGTCGACCCCGGCGCGCTGCAGCGGCTCCAGGTACCCCTCGGCCAGCCCCAACACCTGCCGGCCGCTGGTGATACCGCGCTCGACGAAGTCCACGAAGCGCGGGCAGGCCACCCCGGTGATCTCGGTGTCGCGGGCGGCGGCGAACGCGTCCTGGTAGGCGTGGCTGGTGATGGTCGCCTGCGTTCCGATCACTCCGATGCGGCCATTGCGGGTGGTGGCCACCGCTCGGCGCACCGCCGGCAGGATCACCTCGACGACCGGCACGTCGTAGCGTTCCCGGGCATCGCGCAGGCATGCCGCCGACGCGGTGTTGCAGGCGATCACCAGTGCCTTGACGCCGCGCTCGACCAGATCGTCGCCGATGGCCAACGCGTGTGCGCGGACCTCGGGGATGGTCAGCGGCCCGTACGGGCCGTTGGCGGTGTCGCCGACGTAGACGATGTCCTCGTCGGGCAACTGGTCGATGATCGAGCGTGCGACGGTCAACCCGCCGACGCCGGAGTCGAAGATCCCGATCACGCCGATACCCCCCGCCGCCGTGCGCGGGCGTTGCGCTCGGGGCCCGAGAGCAGATAGGCGGCCAGCACCCCGGCGATCGCGCCGCACAGGTGTCCCTGCCAGGAGACACCGCCACAGACGTTCAGCACCGGGACCGCCCCCCAGAGGATCCCGCCGTAGAGCACCAGCACCACCAACCCGACCAGGATCTGCCAGATTCTGCGGGTGAACCACCCGAACACCACCAGGAAGGCCAACCAGCCGAAGATCAGGCCGGAGGCGCCGATGTGGTCGGTGGGCCCGCACGCCGACCCGACGTTGCCGATCAGCCAGGTGCCCAGCCCACCGACCAGCCACACGATCGCGGTGGCGAGGAGGAACCGGGTCTGTCCGGCCAACGTCATCAGGAAACCCAGCACCAGCGCGGGACCGGTGTTGGCCAGCAGATGTGCCCAGTTCGCGTGCAGCAACGGCGCGAACAACACCCCCCACAGCCCGTCGCTCTGCAACGGCCGGATGCCGTTGCGGTCCAGCCCGTGGCCACCGAGCTGATCGACCGCCTCGACGAGGTAGAGCAGGGCGACGAAGCCCACCACGCTGGCCCCACCGGTGCGCCAGAGCGGCTTCGTGTCGGAACGCGGCGCAGGCGAGGCGCCTGACCGGGAGCTCATGCCCGCATCACGACCTTCCCGTCGATCCGGCCGGCTTGCTACCGAACGCCCCCGGCAACGTGCCGCCATAGGTCGGTATTCCGGCCACCGGATCGGCGGCCAGCACTCCGGCCAGCACCGCGCGGGCCAAACAGTCCGCCGCGGCGGCACCCACCTCCGCGACCAAACCGGTCTCCGGAGACATCGCGGCCGGGGTGTCGGCCAGCTCAGGGACCTCGACGGCTCCGGTCGCCAGTGCGAAGACGGTGTCGCCGTCGACGGGGGTGTGGGAGGGCCGGATGGTGCGCGCCAGCCCGTCCTGAGCGGCGATCGCCATCCGCCGGCAACCGGCCGGGCTGAGCGCGGCGTCGGTGGCCACCACCGCGATGGTGGTGTTGAGCGAGCGGGATTTGGGTTCCAGTCCGGCGAGCACCGCCAGTTCCTCCGACGGCGGCGCGGTCAATCCGAATTCTTCGACGAGGTAGGCCGACCACGGCAGGCCGGTGGTGGCGTCGATGACCTCGCCGCTCGGGTTCACCACCACCAGTGCCCCCACCGTGACCGAGTGCTCGCCGTGCTCCCCGAGTTCCAGCGTGATCGACGCGGTGCCCACCCCGCCCTTGAACACCCCGGCCCGCGCGCCGACCCCGGCGCCGACGCAACCGGTCGCCGGCCGTGCCCCGTCGGGCCCGGCGGCAGCCGCCGCGGCCGCATAGCCGAACTCCGCGGTGGGCCGTCGGTCCCAGCCCCCGACCGGCAGGTCGAAGATGACCGCCGCCGGCACGATCGGGACTACGCCGCCGTCCAGCGCCACCCCGCGACCCTGCTCCTCGAGCCAGGTCATCACGCCGTCGGCGGACGCCAGCCCGTAGGCGCTCCCGCCGGAGAGCACCACCGCGTCCACCCAGCGCACGCTGTTGGCCGGATCCAGCAGATCGGTCTCCCGGCTTCCGGGCGCACCCCCCCGGCTGTCGACGGTACCGACCGTGCCGGGCGGCGCCAGCACGACGGTGACCCCGCTGGCCCAGCCGGATCCCAGCGTCGCGTCCGGGTCCAGCCGGTGGTGATGGCCCACCCGGATCCCGGCGACATCGGTGATCGAACCCGTATCCGTCATCGGCCCGGCCGCCCCATCAACGCGACCACCAGGTATTCCTGCAGCACGGTGAGCCACTGATAGACGTTGAGCTGACCGGCCCTCGGATCGCCGGGCGGTAGGCGATCCGGGCCGTTGGGACCAATCTTCAGCATGGTGCCCAGCGCCAGGCGGATGTCGTTGACGGCCGCGATCCAGGCATTGGCCTGTTCCTCGGTCAGTTCGAAACGACCGCCCCGTTCCGGCAGCGTGTCCAAGACCTGTTGGGCCGCCCCACGTTTCGCATCGATGATCTCCGGCTCGTGCAGGCTGCGCAGCGCCGCGTTGAGGCCTTCCGCGTCGAGCGCGGAGCCGTCGGCCGCGGCGCCGCCGCCGTCGGCACGGTAGAAGTCCGGCAGCAGCCGGCGCGTGGTGGCGTCCTCCGGCGGCTGGGTGTTACCCGTCTTCATCCCGGTAATCTGTTCGAGTTCGTCGGGCGGGGAGGCGGATTCACGGGCCTCGAGCATTCCGATGATCGAGCCGACGAGGTTGCGGAGCAGCGCGGCCTCGTGCAGTGCCAACGCGGAGCGGAAGCGGGGGCCGCCGTCGGTTTCAACCCGCTTCCACTTGTGCACGGTGAGGTTCGGTTCCCTTCGAGTTGACGTCTCAGCGGTCCTGCTGCATGGTCGCCCACAACCCGGCGGCATGCAGTTTGGACACGTCGACCTCCATCGACTCCCGACTTCCGGCAGACACCACCGCCTTGCCCTCATGGTGCACCTGCAGCATCAGTTTGGTCGCGTGCGGCTCGCTGTAACCGAACAGCTTCTGAAAGACGTAGGTCACATAGGTCATCAAGTTGACCGGGTCGTCCCAGACGATGGTCACCCAGGGCGAAGCGGTGTCCTCGACCGGGTCAGCATGCCGCTGGCCGGTGCCCTGCGGTTTCACCGGGGCGGACGTCGCTGCTGACGTGGCCATAACGCTCAGGATACCGAGCCGGGGTGGGGCCAAGTCCAGCCGATACGGTTGGCGGGTGACCACCTCGGCCCGCTGCGGCGGGCTGCTCACCGACAAGTACGAGCTGACCATGCTGGCCGCGGCGCTGCGCGACGGCACGGCCGGCCGGCGCACCGGCTTCGAGTTGTTCGCCCGCCGGCTCCCCGAGGGACGCCGTTACGGGGTGGTGGCCGGCACCGACCGGTTCCTTGGCGCCCTCACCTCGTTCGGCTTCGATGACGCCGACCTGGGACTGCTCTCGGAGTTCCTGGACCCGGACACGGTGAGCTACCTGCGTGATTTTCGCTTCCGCGGCGACGTCGACGGCTATGCCGAGGGCGAGTTGTACTTCGCCGGGTCGCCGGTGCTGAGCGTGCGCGCCAGCTTCGCCGAGTGCATCGTGCTGGAGACGCTGCTGCTGTCGATCTTCAACCACGACACCGCGGTGGCCTCGGCGGCCGCTCGGATGGTCAGCGCGGCCGACGGCCGGCCGCTGATCGAGATGGGCTCCCGCCGCACCCACGAGCAGGCCGCTGTCGCGGCGGCCCGGGCCGCCTACCTGGCGGGATTCGCCGGGACATCAAATCTCGAAGCGCACCGCAGCTTCGGTGTGCCGGTGCTGGGCACCAGCGCACACGCCTTCACCCTGCTGCACGCCGGCTCCGACGTTGCCGACGGCGACGGCGAATTGGCGGCATTTCGCGCCCAGGTCGCCGCGCTGGGTGTCGGCACCACGCTGCTGGTGGACACCTACGACGTCACCACCGGAGTGGCCAACGCCGTCGAGGCGGCCGGGCCGCGGCTGGGCGCGGTGCGTATCGACTCCGGTGAACTGGCGGTGTTGGCGCATCAGGTCCGTGAGCAACTGGACCGGCTGGGGGCCACTGCCACCAGGATCGTGGTCTCCGGCGACCTCGACGAATTCGCCATCGCGGCGCTGCGTGCGGCGCCGGTGGACAGTTACGGCGTCGGCACCGCGGTGGTGACCGGCTCGGGAGCGCCGGCGGCCGGCTTCGTCTACAAGCTGGTCGAGGTCGACGGGGTCGCGGTGCACAAGCGCAGCGCGGACAAGACGTCGGCGGGTGGGTGCAAGCAGGCACTGCGGACTTTCCGGCCGAGCGGCACCCTCGTCGAGGAGGTGGTCCATCCCGCCGGCCGCCCGCCCGAGGTGAGCGGGCCGCACCGGCTGGTGACCGTTCCGCTGGTCCGCGGCGGCGACGTGGTGACCGATACCGGGCCGGCGGCACTGGCCGCGGCGCGCGACCGCGTCGCCTCCGGGCTGCTCAGCCTGCCGTGGGAGGGACTGAAGCTGGCGCGCGGCGAGCCGGCGGTCTCCACCCGGCTCATTTCATCGCGATGAACTACAGCAGATCGACGCGACACCGCGGACCGGGGGCGTTGGCCAGCCGGGCGTCGGTGGTGAGCAGTGCTGTGGCATCAACCAATTCGGCAAGCGCCACATAGGTGGCGTCGTAGGCGCTGAGGTTGTCTCGCAGCTCCCATATCCTCGGCCGCAGCCAATCGGCCGGGAACCTGGTCAGCGTCAGCCGCAGGAAGCCGTCCATAGCGAGGTCGCCTTGTTTCGCGCCGAGGACATCACGCCGGACAAGTCCACGGAGCACCTGGGTGACTTCGCTGTCGACCAGGTGCGGAGCCGCCAGTTCTTCGTGCCCGAGCCGCTGAGGATCAAGTCCGCCGACGAGCAGTTCAACGACTACTCCGGCGTCCACGATCTTCACTCACCGCGCCCCTCGTGCAGCACTGACAAGATCGTGTCGCGGTCGGCCCGGCCTTCAACGGCACGCTGCGTACGACGAATGACCGCTGCGTTGTGCCGCACCACCTGAGCACGCTTTGCAAGGTGCTCCAATTCGCGCTGGAGGTACCTGGTCAGCGAAAGTCCCTGCGCATCAGCGGCCTCGACCAGTGCAGCGTGGACCTCATCGGGAACGTCCCGGATGTGCATGACCTTCGACATATCTCGCGATCATACCGGCCATTGGGTGCATTCTGCACCCACCCGATCAGCTTCCTGTTCGCTCCCGGTGCTTGCACCCGGGCCAGCAGCACGGCCGCCGCTTACCTTCCTCCAGCTCCTCACGGGTCCGGCGGATTCGGCGCTCCCGGGTGGCCTGCTGCTTGGCGTCTTCGACCCAGCAGATGAACTCGTTGCGCGCCAATGGCGTAATGCTCTCCCAGGCCGCCAACGCCGTCGAACTGACGAGCAGACCGTCGCGCAGGTCCGCGGGTAGCTCGTGCACCGCCCCGCCGGGCAATCGCTGACTTGTCATCGCCTCAGGATACGGGGACGGACACGATAAATCGGGGACGCGGGCTACCGTGTGCACACCATGGCTGACGCGTCCGTACCCGAGCTGCTCGCCACCGCGGTAGCCGCCCTGGGCGGTAGCCAACGCGACGGCCAGGTGCGCATGGCCGAGGCGGTGGCGCACGCCTTCGACACCGGCGAACACCTGGCGGTGCAGGCCGGCACCGGCACCGGCAAATCACTGGCCTATCTGGTTCCGGCGATCGCGCGGGCGGTGGCCGACGATCACCCGGTGGTGGTGTCCACCGCGACCATCGCGCTGCAGCGCCAGCTCGTCGACCGCGACCTGCCGCGGCTGGCCGACGCGCTGGAAGACGTACTGCCCCGGCGGCCCACCTTCGCATTGCTCAAAGGCCGTCGAAATTACCTGTGCCTGAACAAAATCCATAGCGGAACTGGTGACGACTCAGGCGAAGCGCCGCAGGAGGAGCTGTTTGAGCCATTCGCCGCCAGCGCCCTGGGCCGGGACGTACAGCGGCTCACCGCCTGGGCGGACGACACCGCGACGGGGGATCGGGACGACCTCAAACCCGGTGTGCCGGAGCGATCCTGGGCTCAGGTCAGCGTGTCGGCACGGGAGTGCCTGGGTGCCACCCGCTGCCAGTTCGGCACCGACTGCTTCGCCGAGCAGGCCCGTGCCGTCGCCGGCGAGGCCGATATCGTCGTCACCAACCACGCGCTGTTGGCCATCGACGCCATCTCGGATACCACCGTGCTGCCCGAGCACGAGCTGTTGGTGGTCGACGAGGCGCACGAACTGGTGGACCGGGTGACATCGGTGGCCACCGCCGAGTTGACCGCCGCAGCACTGAGTGTCGCGGTGCGCCGCGTCACCCGGCTGGTCTCCCCCGGACTCGTCCAGCGCCTTGATGCCGCGTCGCTGACGTTCGGCTCGGCGATTCACGACGGCACGCCCGGCCGGATGGATTACCTCGACGACGAGCTGGCGACGTATCTGGCGGCGCTGCGGGATGCTGCCGGCGCGGTCCGCTCGGCCATCGACACCGCACCGTCTGATCCCAGAGCCGCGACCGCACGCAAGGAGGCCGTGGCCGCCCTCGCCGAGATCGCCGACACCGCCGCGCGGGTCCTGACCTCGTTCGAACCGGCCATCCCCGCACGCACCGACGTGGTGTGGCTCAGCCACGAGGACAACCGGGGCTCGGTGCGGCCGGTGCTGCGGGTGGCGCCGCTGTCGGTGGCCGGCCTGCTACACGATCGGCTGTTCGCGCGGACGACGACGGTGCTGACCTCGGCGACTTTGACCGTCGGTGGCAGCTTCGACGCGATGGCCGGCGCCTGGGGCCTGACCGGCGGCTCGGTGCCCGGCGGTTCAGCGAGGCTCGACGAAGGAGAGCCGAAGCTGGGACCGCCGCATGGACCCGACAACGGTTGGCGGGGGCTGGATGTCGGTTCGCCGTTTCAGCATGCCAAGGCCGGCATCCTCTATGTGGCAGCGCACTTGCCACCGCCCGGGCGTGACGGCACCGGCACGGACGCGCAGCTCGACGAGATCGCCGAGCTGATCGCCGCCGCCGGTGGACGCACCCTGGGGCTGTTCTCCTCGATGCGGGCGGCGCGCGCCGCGGCCGAGGCGATGCGGGAGCGGTTGGACACCCCGCTGCTGTGTCAGGGCGAGGACACCACCGGCGCCCTGGTCGAGCAGTTCGCCGCCGACGCCGACACGTCGTTGTTCGGCACGCTGTCGCTGTGGCAGGGCGTCGACGTCCCGGGACCGTCGCTGTCGCTGGTGCTCATCGACCGCATCCCGTTCCCGCGGCCCGACGACCCGCTGTTGACCGCCCGGCAGCGCGCGGTCAGCGCCCGCGGCGGCAACGGTTTCATGGCGGTCGCCGCCAGTCACGCCGCGCTGCTGTTGGCCCAGGGCGCGGGCCGGTTGCTGCGCGGCGTCGACGACCGGGGCGTGGTGGCGGTACTGGACTCGCGGATGGCGACCGCCCGCTACGCCGGTTATCTTCGGGCGTCGCTGCCACCGTTCTGGGCGACGACCGACACCGACAAGGTCCGTCTGGCGCTACGGCGGCTCCGCGGCGGTTGAGCGCACTATCGTGATGTCCCATGCGCCGCCGCCACCGTGCTCTCGCCACCGCCTGCACTCTGGTGCTGCTGTTGAGCGGGTGCGCCCGGATGCTGGAGGGAACACCGGTGTCGATCTTCGCCGACCCGTTCCGGGTGGGCGGCCTGCAAGCGGTGGACGGGCCCACCGGGTTGCGTCCCGACGCCCCGCCGCCGAGCCGCGAGGTCGAGGGCACCGACGGCGGGCGGATCGACCAGCTCGCCGCCCAGTCCGTCAGTGACCTCGAGGCGTTCTGGACGACCAGTTTCCCCAACACCTTTGACGGCGACTTCGAACCGGTGCGAGCGCTGCTCTCCTGGGATCCCGGCCAGCTCCGTGGAACATTCTGCAAGAGCAGGACTTTCCTGCTGATCAACGCGGCCTACTGCTATCTGGACGACACCATCGGCTGGGACCGCCGGCTGCTGTTGCCGGCGCTGCGCAGCATCTACGGCGACATGGCGATCACCATGGTGCTCGCCCACGAGTACGGGCACGCGATCGCCCGCGCCGCCGGGATCACCAAGCGGCGCCAGACCCCGACGCTGGTGGCCGAACAACAGGCCGACTGCCTGGCGGGGGTCTACCTGCGCTGGGTGGCCCACGGCGACTCACCGCGCTTCACGCTGAGCACCGGCGACGGATTGAACGCGGTGTTGGCCGCGATGCTGGCGCTGCGCGATCCGCTGCTCAATCCCGGCGAGACCGTCGGCGACAACGAGCACGGCTCGGCGTTCGAACGGATCTCGGCGTTCCAGTTCGGGTTCACCGACGGCGCCGGATCGTGCAAGGCCATCGACGCCCAGGAGATCGAGCAGCGGCGCGGCGAACTCCCGGTCCAGCTGCAGCAGAACGAGACCGGCGAGGTGCCGGTCAGCGAGGATTCGGTGCGGGTCATCGTCGACGCCATGAACATCGCGTTCGAGCCGGACAAGCCCCCGCAGCTCACGTTCGACGCGGCCGCCGCCTCGTCGTGCACCGACGCCCGGCCCAGCCCCCCGGCGTCGTACTGCCCCGCGACCAACACCATCGCGGTCGATCTGCCGGCCCTGCAGGCGATGGGCACCCCCAGCAAGGACGAGAAGCTGGCGACGCTGTCCGGCGACAACACCGCCTATTCGGTACTGGTGTCGCGCTACCTGCAGGCGGTGCAGATCGAGCACGGCGGGCTGGTGCTCGACAACGCCGCTGCCGCACTGCGCACCGCATGCCTGACCGGGGTGGCCACCACCCGGCTGTCGCAGGGGGTCACCACCTCCAATGGCAGCACCATCACGTTGACCGCGGGCGACCTGGACGAGGCGGTCGCCGGGCTGCTCACCAACGGCCTGGCCGCCGGCGACATCAACGGTGAATCGGTGCCGGCGGGCTTCTCCCGCATCGACGCCTACCGCACCGGGGTGCTCGGCGACTTCGACCGCTGCCTGCAGCGCTTCCCCTGACGCCCAACCGAGCCCCGGCGAGCAGACGCGAAAGCCCCCAAAAAGCCGCGTTTCTGGGGGCTTTCGCGTCTGCTCGCGGCTAGGTGGCCAGCGTGACCAGTCCCAGCTCGGCGTCGCCGGACAGCAGCGGGTGACTCGGCAACACCCGCACCGTGTAGCCCACCGCCCCGGCGACCGGTAGCGCGGTGGTCGTCGAGAACACTTCGGTTCCGTCGGCGCCGGTGCGCTCATGTGCCATCACCACGGTGGCCGGATCCAGCAGGGTGTCAACGGAATCCAGCCGGCCCAGCACCGCCTGCACCGTCACCTCGTCGGGCGCCAGGCCGGCCAACCGGACCGTGGCGGTCAGCGTCAGCTCCGACCCCAGTTGCGGGGTGTCGGGCAGGCCGGTGCTGTCGACGTCGGTGATCTCGATGCGCGGCCAGGCGCGCTCCGCCCGGGTCCGATAGTCGGCCAGCTGCCGAGCCGCACCGTAGGGCACCCCGTCCACCGGCTCCCGGGTACGCCGCAGCGACTGCGCCGCCGGGGCGTAGCACTGCTCGACGTAGTCGCGCACCATCCGCGAAGCAAGCACCTTCGGCCCCAACGTCTGCAGCGTGTGGTGCACCATCTCGATCCAGCGCGGCGGCACGCCACGGTCGTCGCGGTCGTAGAACTTCGGGACGACCGACTGCGCCAGCAGGTCATAGAGCGCCGCGGCTTCCAGGTCGTCGCGGCGGTTCTCATCGGCCACCCCGTCGGCGGTGGGTATCGCCCAGCCGTTCTCCCCGTCGAACCACTCGTCCCACCAGCCGTCGCGGATGGACAGGTTCAGCCCGCCGTTGAGCGCACTCTTCATCCCCGATGTGCCGCACGCCTCCAGCGGACGCAACGGATTGTTCAGCCACACATCGCATCCGGCGTAGAGCCGCCGTGCCATCGACATGTCGTAATCGGGCAGGAACGCAATGCGATGACGCACCTCCGGTCGGTCAGCGAACCGCACCACCTGCTGGATCAGCGCCTTGCCGCCGTCGTCGGCCGGATGTGACTTGCCGGCGACGATCAGCTGAACCGGCCGCTGCTCGTCGAGCAGCAGTTGCTCCAGCCGGTCGGGGTCGCGCAGCATCAACGTCAACCGCTTGTAGGTGGGCACTCGGCGGGCGAAGCCGATGGTCAGCACCTCGGGGTCGAACGCCGTTGCGATCCAGCCCAACTCGGCTTCGGAAGCACCCCGGTCCAGCCCGGACCTCAATAACCGGAATCGGACCTCGTCGACCAGCACCGACCGCAGCTGAGATCGGATCGACCACAGCGCAACGGGATCGACCTGCTGCAGCCGCTCCCAAGCCGCGGGCTCGCTGAACGAATCCGCCGCCGCCAGGTCCCGGCCCAGCTGCAGCCACGGTGCCGCCGCCCAACTGGGCGCGTGCACACCGTTGGTGATCGAGCCGATCGGCACGTCGTCGCGGTCGAAGCCCGGCCACAACCCGTTGAACATGGCACGGCTGACCCTGCCGTGCAGCCGCGACACCCCGTTGGCCCGCTGGGCCAACCGCAGCCCCATGTGGGCCATGTTGAAAGTGTCGGGGTCGGGTTCAGCGCCCAGTTCGAGGATCCGCTCGACGGGCACTCCGCCGGCCAAGGCGTCGCCGTCGAAGTAGCGGCGCACCATATCGATGCCAAACCGGTCGATGCCGGCCGGGACCGGGGTGTGGGTGGTGAACACCGTGGCTGACCGCACCACCGCCAGCGCGGTGTCGAATTCCAGGTGCTGCTCGGCGATGAGCTCGCGGATGCGTTCGATCCCGAGGAACCCGGCGTGGCCCTCGTTCATGTGAAACACCTCGGGGGCGGGGGTGCCGCTGAGCTCGGTGAACGCCCTGATCGCCCGCACCCCGCCGATCCCGGCCAAGATCTCCTGGCGGATCCGGTGCTCCTGGTCGCCGCCGTACAGCCGGTCGGTGACGCCGCGCAGCTGATGCTCGTTCTCACCGATGTCAGAATCCAGCAGCAGCAGCGGCACCCGCCCGACCTGCGCCACCCAGATCCGGGCGCGCAGCCGGCCCGCGCCGGGCAGTGCCACCTCGATCAGCGCCGGGTTGCCGGCGGCATCGGCCAGCAGCCGCAACGGCAGCCCCTGCGGGTCCAGCGACGGATAGGTCTCCCGCTGCCAGCCGTCGGCGGTCAGCGATTGACGGAAGTATCCCGACCGGTAGTACAGCCCGACCGCGATCAGCGGCACACCCAGGTCCGATGCCGACTTCAGGTGGTCGCCGGCCAGAATCCCCAGCCCTCCGGAGTAGTTGGGCAGCGCCTCGGCGACGCCGAACTCCATCGAGAAGTAGGCGATCGCGGCTGGCAGCGCCGCGCCGGCGTCCTGCTGCTGCTGGTACCACCTGGGCTGGGTCAGATATTCGTCGAGATCGGCCGACAGGGTGTCGAGCCGGCCGGTGAACGCCTCATCGGCGGCCAGTTCGTCAAGCCGTGCCGGACTCACCGCACCCAGCAGCGCGACCGGATCCCGCCCGCATCCGGCCCACAGCTCAGGGTCGATGGAGGCGAACAACTCCTGCGTCGGCTGATCCCATGACCAGCGCAAGTTCATCGACAGTTGCTCGAGTGCCCGCAGCCGGTCGGGGAGGTGCGCACGAACGGTGAACCGGCGGAGTGCTTTCACACGTCCTCACCTTACCGGCGGTTCAGCGAGGCTCGCCGGAGTTGGCCCGAAGGGTCGGCGGAGGCGAGACGAAGCTGGGACCGCCGCACAGGCACCGCGGTTCAGCGAGGCTCGCCGGAGTTGGCCCGAAGGGTCGGCGGAGGCGAGGCAGTTGGGATCGCCGAACAGACGTGGCGATTCGGTTGCGAACCGGCCGCTTCATGCCGGTCGAGATCCCCCGCCCATTACCGTGGGCGTCAAGAGCCCCGCGGCGAACGGAGTGTGAGTGCCTGGTCGTGTCGAGATCGACGACGTCGAACCGGTCATCTCGTGCGGTCGCTACCCGGCCAAGGCCGTGGTCGGCGAGACGGTGCCGGTCAAGGCCACCGTGTGGCGCGAAGGCCACGACGCGGTCGCCGCGACCCTGGTGGTGAGTTATCTCGGGCGCCGCTACCCGCATCCCGGGGAGTCGCCGGGCGCACCGCCGGTTGCCGGCGCCGCACCGCTGCACATCCCGATGCACACCGGGTTCGACGACTACGTGTTCCACGCCGCCTTCACGCCTGATTCGGTCGGGTTGTGGGCCTTCCGCGTCGAGGGTTGGGGTGATCCGCTGCAGAGCTGGCGAAACGCCGTGACCGCCAAGCTCGAGGCGGGCCAGGGCGAGACCGAGTTGTCCAACGACCTGTTGGTCGGCGCCGACTTGTTCGACCGCGCTGCGGCCGGGATACCGCCCGCCCAGCGCCGGCCGGTGCAGGAAGCGGCCGCCGCCCTGCGCGCCCCCGGTGACCCGGTGGCCCGGGCCGCGCCCGCCCTCTCGACAGAGGTGGAGGAACTGCTGGCCGGCCACCCGTTGCGCGAGCTGGTCACCCGCGGCGAGAACCACCAGGTGTGGGTGGATCGGCCGCTGGCCCGCCGCGGCGCCTGGTATGAGATGTTCCCGCGCTCGACCGGCGGCTGGGATACCGACGGCAACCCGGTGCACGGCACCTTCGCCACCGCGGCAGCAGCGCTCCCGCGCATCGCCGCGATGGGCTTCGATGTGGTGTATCTGCCGCCCATCCACCCCATCGGGCACGTACATCGCAAGGGCCGCAACAACTCCACGACCGCCGAGCCCGGTGACGTCGGTTCGCCGTGGGCGATCGGCAGCGCCGAGGGCGGCCACGACGCGGTTCACCCGGCGCTCGGCACCATCGACGATTTCGACGACTTCGTGGCGGCCGCCCATCGCCTGGACCTGGAGGTCGCGTTGGACCTGGCGCTGCAGTGCGCACCGGATCACCCCTGGGCCAGTCAGCACCGGGAGTGGTTCACCGAACTGCCTGACGGCACGATCGCCTATGCCGAGAATCCGCCGAAGAAGTATCAGGACATCTACCCGCTGAACTTCGACAACGATCCGGCCGGACTGTACGCCGAGGTGCTACGCGTGGTCCGGTTCTGGATGGTCCACGGGGTGAAGGTCTTTCGGGTTGACAATCCCCACACCAAGCCGCCGGACTTCTGGATCTGGCTGATCGCCGCGGTGAAGAACATCGATCCTGACGTGTTGTTCTTGTCCGAAGCCTTCACCCCGCCGGCACGCCAGTACGGCCTGGCCAAACTCGGCTTCACCCAGTCCTACACCTACTTCACCTGGCGGACATCGAAATCCGAGCTGACCGAATTCGGGCAACAGATCGCCGAGCTCGCCGACTACCGGCGGCCGAACCTGTTCGTCAACACCCCCGACATCCTGCACGCCAGCCTGCAGCACAACGGTCCGGGTATGTTCGCGATCCGCGCGGTGCTGGCGGCGACGCTGGGCCCGACGTGGGGGGTGTACTCCGGCTTCGAATTGTTCGAGGACCGTGCGTTGCGTGAGGGCAGCGAAGAGTACCTTGACTCGGAGAAGTACCAGCTGCGTCCGCGCGACTTCGCCGCCGCCGTAGCCGAGGGCAGGTCTTTGGAACCGTTCATAGCCCGGCTCAACGAGATCCGCCGGATGCATCCGGCGCTGAGCCAGCTGCGTACCGTGCACTTCCACTCGGTCGACAACGATGCGTTGCTGGCCTACAGCAAGTTCGATCCGGACAGCGGCGACACCGTGCTGGTGGTGGTCAACCTCAACCCGTTCGTCCCCGAGCACGCAACGCTGCGACTGGACATGTGGGCGCTGGGAATGGAGGACTACCAACGATTCTGGGTGCGAGACCAGATCAGCGGCGAGGACTACCACTGGGGCCGGGAGAACTGGGTGCGGCTCGACCCGGCACGGGCGGTGGCCCACATCGTCAACATGCCACCGATCAACGCGCAGGCGCGCACCGCCCTGCTGCGTCGCAGGTGAGTTCGATGGCCCGACAGTTGGCGCCCGCCGCGGCGGACCTGACCCGGCTCCTGGCCGGGGAACACCATGATCCGCACGCGATCCTGGGCGCCCACGAGTGCGGCGAGGTCACGGTGGTCCGGGTGTTGCGGCCCCGCGCGCGCCGCGCGGTGGTGGTGGTCGGCACCGACCGATTCCCGATGCGGCATCTCGGCTCCGGGCTGTTCGCGGTCGCGCTGCCGTTGACCGGGCTGGCCGACTATCGACTCGAGCTGCACTACCCCGACGCGGCGGCGTTCGCGGAACCGACCGGGATTCACACGGTCGCCGACGGTTACCGGTTCGCGCCGACGCTGGGCGAGGTTGACCTGCACCTGTTCGCCGAGGGAAGACACGAACGGCTGTGGGACGTGCTGGGTGCCCATCGCCGCACATTCACCACGGCCGGCGGTGACGTGTCCGGGGTGTCGTTCGCGGTGTGGGCGCCCAACGCCACCGGAGTCGGCCTGATCGGTGACTTCAACGGCTGGGACAGCAACGACGCCCCGCTGCGCGCGTTGGGTTCCTCCGGGGTCTGGGAGGTGTTCTGGCCCGACTTTCCGCCCGATGGTCTCTACAAGTTCCGTATCCACGGCGCCGACGGCAGCGTCAGCGATCGTGCCGACCCGTTCGCCTTCGCTACCGAGGTGCCGCCGCGAACCGCGTCGCGGGTGACACACAGCGACTACCGCTGGGGTGACGCCGACTGGATGACGCAGCGCGCCGGCCGAGACCCGGTGGCGGAGCCGATGAGCATCTACGAGGTGCACCTCGGGTCGTGGCGTCCCGGTCTGAGTTATCGCCAGCTCGCGGTGGAGCTGACC
>NZ_MVHC01000045.1 GCF_002086455.1 Mycolicibacter algericus DSM 45454 | reverse complement strand
GCGGGATACCTGCTTGCACGTCCCATAACTCGAATCCTCCCAAGATCGGGAGTCTCCGGACTTACCGGGACGGCTCAGATGCCACTTACACCGTTAATCTGACGGACCCCCAAGTTGTGTTCGCAGTTGGTCGACAAGTCGCCGAAGTGAATGTGAGTCGGATGCGCTGCCAAAGGTATATCCGTCAGGCCGGATAAGTACCGCCGTAACAGCGTTCTGCAAGAGCCAATGTGAGAGGCGCCCATCGATATCGCCGTAGTGCGACGGTTGGTCGGGATCCAAGGTGATCAAGTGCGTGCCGATTGTCTCTAGAAACTGGGTACGTTTCGGGCCGAGGCTGCTGGCCGGATGTCCAACGGTGGTGATGAGCGCAAAAGCCGGGCCGGTGAGGTCGTCACACCAAGAAGCCCCCGCTGGGGTCCGCAAGAGCGGTTGTATCGCATAGGCCCCGCTCATTCTATTTTCGGTTGCGCGGCAGCAGATTCCGTCGAGAATCTCGGGGAAGGGCGGCGTTGGCGGGACCGCACCGGCGCGGAGGGCGGCATCCCGTCGCGCTGCCTGTGCGGGATCAAGAATGCAGCTGTGCTGGCCCATGAGCAACGATTGTTGGATAGCGGTGTCGTTGAGGGGTTTGCGTTCCAGGGTGTAGCTATCGAGAAGTTGGGGTGGGGCGAGAGCCCGCAGCACGAGGTCGAGCTTCCACGCGAGATTGGCTGCGTCGGCGATGCCAGAGCACATTCCCTTACCCATGAAGGGGGGCATCAGATGCGCGGAGTCGCCGGCTAGCAGGATCCGGTTGTCCCGCAAGGTTTGTGCGCTGAGTGAGCGGAACTGATAGATGGTGTGGCGGACCAGTGTTGCGGTATCAGGTGTCGCGTGGGGCTCGAGCAGCTGCCAGACGCGTTGTTCAGTGAAGTCGCTGGCGTCTTCGCCCTCAAGTAGCATGAACTCCCAACGTCGATGAGTGCGTCCGTTGGCGATCATGGCGCTGGGCCGGTTCGGATCGCATAGTTGCGCTAGCCGGGGGAGTTCTTTGAAAGCGGATATGTCGTGGGGTCGGATGTCAACAACTAACCAGTTTTCGCTGAAGCCGAAATCGTCAAGTGAGATTGTTGAGGATGAGCGGACAATGGAGTGGGCGCCGTCGGCACCAATAACCCAGCGTGCGTTGACTGTTCGGGGTCTGTCCGCCGACGGAGATTCGGTCGAATTCGTTGGGAGTAGGTCGAGTTGGACGTGGTCGGGGGACTGAGTGACACGTTGGACTTCCCAGCCGCGCTCGACTCTGACGGATGCGTGTCGGCGCGCAGCGCGATCGAGGGCGTGCTCAATCGCGGGTTGGTAAAACAGATAGGATGTGGCCCATCCTGATGGATGTGCTGCGGAGAAGTCTATTTCCAGTGCCGGATTGCCATCGGCTCCGAACCAACGGTACTTGTCGACGGGTACGGTTTCGGTTTCGATGTCGGCGTCCATGCCGAGTCGGTGAAAGATGCGGCGGACTTCGCCATCGAATCCGACGGCCCGGGGTAGGGGATAAGGCTGGAGGTGACGCTCGATGACTAGAACGCGGTGTCCGTATTGGCCGAGTAACGCTGCGGTGGTTTGGCCGACAGGGCCGTAACCGACGACGGCAACGTCGAAGTCAAAGTCACTTGCATCAATGGTAGTCATAGCCTGTGGTCCTAACTGTTGGATACTCCTGCTCGCATTTCATTGATCGACGGTCCTCTTACTACGGCGGGATCGCAGGTGGTGGGTAGACGCCACGCAGGATCCACGGAAACCAGTTGATACCGAACTCGATTTCGTCGCTGGCGTCGTAGTCGGGACTGGGATCGATTGGAACATTCTCGGGCACAACACGCGTTGGCTCTGTGCTGCTTTGTTGTCGTGTTTTCGTCCTGCCAGATTGCTCCGGCTGCCCGTAGACGGCGACGACGACGGTCCGATCAAAACTGTTCTCCGACCAAACTCCTATTTCCGTGTTGGCGCAGTCGCTCATGATGGCTTTGGAGGTAGGATTGTAATACCATTGGTTAAGTATTTCGATGCCATTGATGGCTAGGGCAGGGTTAATTGCGACCGTTTCGGCCACCTTGCCATGGAAGCCCGCACTATCAGCGCGGGCCTGCGGCGTCGAGCCGTCCGAGCCGGTGTCGCCGTCAAGGGTTCGATTGTTGAGCACATCGTGCGTATGCCACTGGGCAGCCAACTGCAGTTGCGGACTGATCTTGACATCGTTGCTGCAGCCGGCTTTATGTTGCACGGTGTATATATTGGCCACCACGCTGTCGTTGAGTCGCTTGTTGTTCACGACAAGGGTGTTGTTGTCGTTATCGGCGTGTGCGGTTGCTGTCGGTGCCGCCATCTCTGCTGCCGTGATAGCGGTCACGGTCAGTACTGTCACGCCGGTGTATAACCAGTCGATCCTCATCGGTCCGCCTTTCGCGCTCACTGGCGACTTGGTTGGTGGAGTTACGGGTGTTCCGTGCGCGGCGGGTTAGACCGGGTCGAAACCGGAGATCAGCCACCGGCCCGAGACTTTTTCGAGGGTGACGCGTACGGCTGAATTGGTCTGGGTGGGTGCGCCATTGTCGACTGTGACGTATTGGTTGACGAACACGAGCACGACGGCGTGGCCGACGCTGGTCGATACGGAGGCGACTGCGGGAACGGTGGCCTCGGCCGTGATATGCCTCTGCTGTGCCGCGGGGACGACTACGTCGCGCGTCAGCGACGTGTAGGAGTCGAGGAACGACCCGGTGAGGCGGTCTCGTGCGTCGTCGAGCTGCTTGCCGACCGTGTCAAATCGGTATGACAACAGCGCTGTAGCTGCGTCACGGGCGGCTTGGACACTTTGGATTGTCGCGCTCTTGGTTTCGTGGGCATAAGTAGTTTGCCACCGGCCGAATGCCGCTGCCAACGTGAACAGCAGCGTGAGGGCTGGTAGCAGTGACAGGATTGCTACTCGGATCCGGTGCTGTTGAGTCCCTGCGCTATTGGTGGTTGTCGTGTTGTTGACGATGGGGCAAGATGGTGGGCTCTCCTGGCGGCCTTTGTCGACAGCTGTTGGGTTATTGTCCAGGTTGGCTTGCTCCTCGACGTGGGTGGTGGAGTCATCGGTAGGTCCCGTGTCTCGAGTGGTACTTACCATGATGTGGTGGGTCCTTTCGGCTCTTCCGGGGGCGAACGTCTGGTGGGCCTGCTAGGGGACGAACTCGACGTTCGCGATTTTGGTGTCGTGGCCGACCTTCTGAACCGCGATGCGCATCCTCCAGGCCTTGGGGCCTTGTTCGGGAGCTTCAGCCGTCGTGGTCTTGACGCTGACAGCGACGAGGATTTGAGCTGCGGTTTCGGTTTCGGATTCGATACCGGCTTCAGTGACGGTGCCGACCGATTTGGACCGGACCTGTTTGACCACATCGATCAGGGGTTGCGCGCGCGTGGAGAAGTCGTCGTAGAACTTTCCAGTAGCCGAGTTAATGATGCGCTGGATGTCGGTGTCTGCCTGTTGCCAGTCGATGGTGGTGAGGTTCAGCGCAGCCTGCCTGCCCGTTTGAAGGAACTGTTGACCCTGGCGTTGATCGTGACGGGAGTGGTAGGCGCTGATCGTCAGCGATCCCGCGAGCGAGGCCAGTGCCACCATGGCGACGACGATGAGCACGGTCGCAGAATGGGAAAGTTGATCTCGCGAGAAGCTTGTCTTCAGCGGTGAGAGATCATTACTGTCCGTCTCCGTTCGGTCGTGCTGCAGGACGGCGTGTGCTTCGACGTCCGGCCGGGTCTTTGTGCTTCCGTCCGCGCCGGTTGTACTTTTGGTGTCGTCGTTCCGTTCTGGCGGTGGTGTGCTGGTCTCGCCGGTCTCGGGATGCCGAGTCAGCTGGTCGGCGGGACCAATAGTGTTTGCCATGTCTTCTCCTGCTCCTGCGGACGGGCCAGATCGCCTTGGCGGTAATGCTTTCCGTCGGGTCCGATGTATTCGCCTGTGATCGGGTCGTACTCGGCTGCGGCGATTGGTGGCGGTGACGGTGTATCGAACGGGACAGCCGCTGCGGGTGGCAATGGGGTGCGGGGCTGGGGAACGGATTGGCCCGTCGAGGTGGCGTTGGGGTCACCTTTCCAAGCCGTGCCGTCGTTGAGGGGAATGTAATCCGCTTCGCTTTCACACATTTGCACGGTGGGCGCACGTTTTCCGGGCTTGGTTTCACACGGTGTGTTGCGCACACCACGCACGTTGAAGGGCGCGTCTTGCGGGATTCGGCAGTACAGGTCGCCTGGAGGGCGGTCAGGGTAGTCCTCATAGCTCTGAACGCGGATCTGTTGCGGTGGAAGAAATCCGGTGTTACACACGGGAGGGAGGTTGAGGTTGAGGTTGAAATTGATGTAGGCGCCCGTGTAGGTCTGTTTGGTGTTGCGATTGGCGGTGAGAAGCGCTTGCATGATTTGGGTGCCTTGGGGCAGCAACACGAGTAGCTGTTCGAGGTTGGGTTGGTAGGTGATCGCGACGTCATTGATGCTGACCAGGTTTGCCAGGAGCACCGGAAGAGTTGGTTGTAGCCGTTCGAATAGCTGACGGGCCTGATCAGCGGCTTCGGGACCGTCGTGCAGGATGCTGCGAAGGGATTGATCACGGTCACGAAGTTGGTTGGTGATTGCTGCGGCGTGGGCGCTCCACGCGCCGATCGCGTCGGCGCTGTGGGTCTGACTGTTAAGCACCGGTGGGGTGCGGTCGATGAGAGTCTTGAGGGCGTCGAGGTCCGCATAGGCGGCCGCGGCCAATTCGCTGGAAGCCCTGACTATGCGTGATAGTTCAGGACCCAGTCCGGCGACGGCGGTGTAGGTCTCGTCGATTACCGTGCGCAGATTATCACCCGGTATTGCTTGCAGGCCCCGGTTAGTGTCGTCCAGTAGTGTGTTGATGTCTTCGGGGACAGAGACGTTGCTAGCTGCTATTACCGAGCCGTCGTGTAGGGGCGCTGAGGTGGTGTCTCTTGGGAGCAGCGCCACGAAGTTCTCACCGACGGCGGTTTGGCTGTGCACTTCGGCTTGGAGATTCGACGGTATGTGCATTTTGGATTGCAACGACAGGTGGGCTTGAACACCGGTGTCGGTGAGTTTGACGCTTTGGACCTGACCAACTTCGGTGCCGCGGTAGGTAACATTGGCTCTTGGATAAAGCCCGGCCGCTTCCGGGAGTTCGAGCACCACGTTGTATCGCCCTATGCCGAAAAGCATTTCGGGTAGGGCGATGTAGTGCACACCGGTGAAGCAGACGCCGATGACGGCGATCACCGCGAAGATGGCCAATTGGATCCTGATCTGTGGTGTAAGGCGCATTGATCAGGGCCCCTGCTCAAAGTGGTAGGGCGCGATCAGGGGGTTGACGGCCGTGTAGGGGCTGGGTAATTGGCCGATGGTGCGGCCCCATTGCATCTCCAGCTCGGTGAGGTTTCCCTCGAATCGGGTGCCGGTGAGGAACGACGCATCAAGTCGACTGAGGGTGAGATCGAGGATCAAAGTTACGTTGGCGTAGTCACCGCGGTACCAGTTCTGGACGGTTTCCTTGGGCCAGGGAAAATCGGCCAGAAAGCTCAGTGAGCGGGTCAGGGCAGGCCCGGCGTTGGCCAGTGAGTCCAGAACTGGGACTAGATCACGTAGTTCGTTGATAAAGTTGGCTTTGGTTTGGTCTACAGCGTCGGCCGAGAGTGCGCTGAATTTGCTGAACTGGTCAGCAGCGTCAACCAGATTAAGGCGCTGCTGTTTGAGTACGTTCAGCGCATCCGGGATGGTGCGTAATGCCTTATCTAGCACAGGCTTATCCTCGGCCAGTTGGCGCATGAGGCCGTCGAGGCTGTCGGCGGCAGCGATGATATCGCTGGTCTGGTCGTTGAGGTGACCGGTGTAGGTGTCGAGCTGGCCGATGAGGGTACGGACGTTGTTCTCACGACCGCTCAAGGCTGTGCTGAAGGCGGTGGTGATGTCTTGGATCTGGCCGATGCCACCGTGATTGAGCAACAGTGACACCGCGGTCAAGGTTTGCTCCGTGGAGGGGTAGGTGCCGGCTGAAGACAGCGGAATCGTTGCCCCGTCATGGAGTTTTCCTTGTGGGGCTACGTTTGCGGGAGGGCCTAGCTCGATGTGTAGGGAGCCGAGCAAACTGGTTTGTCCGACGGTGGCCACGGCGTTCGCGGGCAGTTCGACATCGCCGTTGAGTCGCATCGTCACCAGGGCGTGCCACTCTTCGCGTTCAATCTTGGAGACGGAGCCAACGGTGACGTCACCGACGCGCACACGTGAGTTCTCCTGGATGTTGTTGACGTCGGGCAGTTGTGCTTTGACCGTGAAGGCGCCTGTCCCGCGGCCTTGTGTGCCGGGCAGGGGAAGGGAATTCGGCCCGCGCCAACCGCAACTCGACAGTGCGCCCATGAGAGTTGCGATCAGTAGTAAAGACAGCGCGGTGCGGATGCTATGAGTGTTCATTCGCTACTCCCGGAGGTGCCATCAGGCCGGGAAACCCATCAGCGGGATCAGCTGTTCGGGCCTCTGCGGGGGATGTCTCGAGTGCCCGTGTTGATGGGGGCTCCAGTGTGGTCGGATCTGTTTGAAGCGGAACGTTGTCGGGCCGCAGCGAGTCTTGGCTGTAGGTGACCTCATTGGGCCGGGCGATCGTCCCCACGAATGGATTCAGCCCGATCGGTGGGAAGTTGTATTGGCGGTTCTTGATTATGGGAGCAAGATATTGTGCGCAAAGTTTGGCCGCCTGTTCGGCACCGAGGCGTGATGCGGCTTGAATGGCGCCGCATATGAACGTTATCGGGTTGGAGAATTGGTTCAACGCTAGCGCGCCGGCCAGAGCCGCTTGAGAGGGGTGATAGATGTTGATGAAGTTGGACAATGTGGTGGGCGCGACATGGAGCGTTTGTTTAAGGTCGTCGAGGTGGTTGGTGATTTCTGTGGTGATCGAGGCGAGGCGATCTGAGGTTGTGCCGAGCGCATCGCGGTGTTCGGCAAGGAATCCCTTGACATCGCCGACGGCAGATCCGAAGTCGTCGACGGCGTTACTGATTTGGTTGGGATGGCTGGCGAGTATGCCACTGACCTCGGCCAGGTTCTTGTTCAGTTGCATCATTTGCTCGGTGCTGCCATGCAGCACGTCGGCAAGTGTGGCGAGGTTCTTGACGGTGCCGAAGATATCGTTACTGTGATCACCGAGCGCCGAGAGTGTCTGCGAGAGTTCGATGACGCTTTGACGAATATGGGTGCCCTGCCCACGTAAGTTATCGGCCGCGGTGTTGACGAGTGAACCTAGCCTGCTGACACCGTCGAGTTCGGTCGGCTGGAGACTATCAGTGAGTTTCTTGAGTTGTTGCCGGAAAGCATCGTATTCGACTGGGACGGCGGTCCTCTCTTGAGGAATTACGGCGTTGCTGGCAAGGGTTGGCCCTGCGTTGTACGCGGGGGTGAGTTGGACAGCGCGAGCGGTGACCAAGGATGGCGACAATATGACAGCTTTTACGTCGGCGGGGATCTGATATTTGGAGTCGACCCAAAAAGAGACTTTCGCGCGCTGGGGCTCGGGTTCGATCCGTTCGATCTTCCCGACGGTGACGCCGAGGATGCGCACATCGTCGTTGACGAAGACGCCGTTGGTCGTGTCAAAGTAGGCAGTGATATGGATTCGCCCGGATTCAGTGGAGCGCGCCCAGACGATCGCAAGCCCGCCGATCAGAGTGACAGTGAGAACTGTAGCGAGGATGAGTCGCCGTGCTGCAACTGTTATCAATGCGGGGTCCCCCCGGGTTGGTTTAGTGTCGGTGCGTCGGTAGCCGGGACTTTGTTTGGTGCCGGTACAAGGACCTCCTCCGGGCGTTCGGGACTCGATTGGCGCCGATGAGGTTCGGCGGCCGGTGGGCCGGGTGGTGGGCCTCCGGGGGGTGGCGCAGGCGGCGGCTCGCGGTAGGGGTAGCAACCGGGCCCGGGGAGTGGGCAGGGACGATCTCCAGGGTTGCCGGTGATCGTTTCGGGCAACGTCTGCCGAGGTTCACCGCCTTGTCCTGTCCGCGGATAGGGCACTGGGAGTGGTGGTGTGCCAAGTTGACCGGTCTGAGGGTCGGTGCGCTCGGAGGGCAGCAGTACGTTGGGATCGAGGCCGAGGTCGGAGAACGCTGCACTGACGAAGGGTTGCAGGAATTGTCCGGGTAGTAGGTTGGAAACGTATGCCTTGAAGAAGGGCCCAGATGACAGCGATTCGCCGAAGGACATGGCATAATCACCGAGGAGTCTGATGGACTGGGTGACTTGGTTTTTGCGGTTGTCAACGATTGTGAGGACATCATTCAGCTTGTCGAGGGCAGATTTGAGCACGGTGCGGTTGTCGTCGACGAGGCCCGAAAGTTCACGCGATAGCTCCGAGATATGACCAGTAAGCTGATCTAGTGCCGTGCTTTGACTTTGGAGCTGAACTAGCAGTGCATTGGCATCGGCGATCAGTGCCACTACTTGGTCGCTGCGCCTCGCCAGCACTGCGGTGGCCTTTTGCGCGTTGACCGTTAGCTGACGCAACTCCCGGTCACGTGCGTTTACTGATTGGGAGAATCGGGAAAGTCCTTGCACGGCACCGGCCAAGTCTTCGGGCGTGTTGCGGAAAGTGTCGGCCAAGGCGGCCAGCGATTCGGATATCTGGTCGGTGTCTAGGCCACTGATGGTCGCAGTCAAGTCGCCGAGGGCATCCGGAAGCTGGTATGGCGATGTGGTCCGCTCCAACGGGATTGGCCCGCTTTGCTCACCGTCACCGCGGGGCGTGATTTCAAGTACCTTGGTACCGAGCAAGCTCTTCGTCTTGATCGCCGCCTCGGAGCGATCTCCGATACGAACATCGTTATCGATATGGAAGGTAACCACGACACGTTGGCCGTCCAGCCCGATTCCGGACACCTGCCCGACTCGAAATCCGGAAACCTGGACGGCAGCAAACGGTGCCAGTCCACCGGAGTCAGCGAAGTAGGCCTGGTAGGTGGTTCCGGAACTGACAAAGGGAAGCTTGTCGTATTCAACGGCAGCCCCGACAATACCCACAGTCAGGGCCAACCCGAGGGCGCCGACCGCGACGGGGTTGCGCTGATCGAGGGGTTTCATTTGGGAGCGCACCGTCCTGTGGGCTGGCTGGCCAGCTTGACGTAGACGGGCTGGCCGCCCTTGCCGTTGAGTTTGAGCACTGCGTCGCACATATAGAAACTGAAGAAGTCACCGTAAATCCCTTGCCGTGCCAAAGCTTTATAGGTGTCGGGCAGAGTATTGAGAAGGTCGTCGACGTATGCGCTATCGGCGGCCACAAGTGAGCTGACACGGTCCGATTGGGTCACCACATCTTTGAACGGTGCACGCGACTGGCGAAGCAGTTCGGCAACTTGTGCCGCCGAGGCGTTCCCGTAGGCAACGGCGTCGGAGATGGCTGTCTTGCGCTCCGTGAGTGTCGAAATGATCTGTCCGGTTGCGTCGACAGCCTTATCGAACTGGGTGACTTGGCCCGCGATCGAGCCCACGACGGTATTGAGGTTGGTGATCACTTGTTGGATGAGTTGGTCGCGGTCGGCGAAAGTAGCGGTGAGTTGACCGGTTTGAGCCAGAACTCGGTTGATCGCGTCGCCTTCGCCTTGAAACGCTGAGATGAGTTGACTCGACAAGGCGTTGAGTTGGTCCGGGCTGATCGCCCGGAACAGGGGGCGAAACCCTCCGATGAGCGCGTCAAGATCGAGCGCGGGCGCCGTATCGGCCAACGGGATGGTCTGGCCTGGTTGTAGCCGGCTGGACCCGGGCCGGCCTTGGAGCAAGGCGATGTAGCGCCCGCCGATGAGGTTGTCGTAGCGGATGATGGCTTGGGCACCGGCAGCGAGCATCACGCTGCTGTCGAGGCGGAACTGGACACGCACCCTGGCGTCGCGACCAATTGAGATCTGACCGACTTTGCCGACTTCGACACCGGCGATACGCACGAAGTTGCCTTGTTCGAGTCCCGAGACGTTACTGAAATCGGCGTAGTAAGTAGCGGTGGAGTTGAATCGAAACTGGCCGAACACGACGACGAGAGCTGCAAGGCCTGACAGGCACAGCGCAGCAAATACAGTCATGCGCCGGGCGGCGCTTGCCAAGTTGTCTTTCACAACAGCGCCTTTCGCTGTGTAGGCCGGTGGGGGCATTGACTCATGGGGTTGGTGAGTTAGGTTGAGGCGGTATCGGCGGTGGGGGCACGTCAGGGTAGAGCGGCGTCCCATCCGGGCCATAGAGCGAAGCGCCGTAAGGGGGTGCATCGGGGTAGGGGATTGGACCTGGAGCGGGGCCCCCGAAGTCACGGATGCTCGGCGGCTCGGGGGCTCCTCGCGTTACTGGGAGGTAGTTCGACCAGCCGGGGAAGCCGATGCCAGGGTTTGGCCGGATGTCCATGCCAGTTCCCCAGCCGGTATCGGTGATTAGCTGTCGCACCGGGAAGCCCTCGTCAACGTTGGGTAGTGAACCGCAGCCAGGCTTGCCGCCGGGTCCCCCCTTGGCATTGACAATTGGGAGATTATCGGGATAACGGTAGGGATCCTGGCCTAGCATCAGACTGCTATCCATCAGCAGGGTTCTGCCGTCGCCGCCGGCAGCTTCGTAGCCGCCGTTATCGAGGAAGAATTTGGCGCCCAGCAGCAGGCACGTATAGGACGGGTGATACTTCCTGAGCAGTTCAGTGCTGGGAGCAAGCGTGTTAATCGCGGTCGAGAGACTGGAGATGTTGGGTGCCAACAGGGTGATACCTGCACCCGAAAGTCCGATGGTATTCAGGAGCAAAGAGTCCAGATCGTCAGCTTGGGCGGCGAGCGTGGCGCTGGTCGTGGAGAGGGCAGCGAGAGTGGCGACGAAGTCTGGGGCCGCGGACCGGTACGCATCGCTGAACCCTTTCAGCGCTTGCCAATCCTGGCGAAAAGTCTCCGAACGAGGGTTCAATGCGCCCAGTACGGTATTCGTGTCGGTGATGGCCTGCCCGATAGTGTGGCCTTGCCCGCGGAACGCCTGAGAGAGAGCGCCCAAAATGGCGTTGAACTTGGCAGGGTCGACAGTACGCAGCAGGGTAGTGAGGTTCTCGAAAACAGTGTTGACCTCAGTGGTCACGTTGCGCGAGGTCAGCACCGCGCCAGCCGCCAATCGGCTCTGCGCGGGGTGCTCAGGGTAGATGAGATCAACAAATTTTGCGCCGAAGGCGCTGGTTACGCGGATTTGAGCGTCGACATTAGCGGGGATGTAACGCATCTGGTCGGTGTCGATGGCGAGTCTCAGTGCAACTGGCCCCTTTCCGCCGAGCACGGATCTGACCTCACCGACTTGAACACCACGCAGCTTGACCTTGGAGCCGGTCTCCATAACAAGACCGGAGCGGTCAGAGGTTAGCGTCACCGGGACCGTCGAATCGAAGCTCTTGTTGAACAATGCGGTGGACAGCGCGACGAACGCTCCAAGTAGGCCCACGAAGATCACGGCCCACCATCGTGGGTGCAGTTTGAGAAAGCGCTCTGAGGAGTACTGCACGGAGAAGTCACCCAGCCAACGTGAAATTGCCAGTGCGGCCGTATACCGCCAGCGACATCATCAGGAGAACCAGCACCGCGACAACAAGTGAGGTACGGACGGCGCGCCCCACCGCCTCACCGACGCCGCTGGGACCACCGGCGGCATTGAATCCGTAGTAGGTATGGACGAGCATGACTACCACTGCCATCACCCCCGCCTGCAACAGCGACCACAAGAGATCCGTTGGATTGAGGAAGGTCCGAAAGTAGTGGTCGTAGACGCCAGTCGACTGATCGAACAGCAACGCCGTCGATGATCGGGCTGAGACGAATGCCGCGAACAGAGCTATGCAATACAGCGGGACGACAACGATGACGCCCGCGAGCACACGCGTGGAGGCCAAGTAGGCCACGGAGCGGATCCCCATGACCTCCATCGCGTCGATCTCTTCGTTAATGCGCATGGCCCCGAGTTGGGCGGTTGCACCTGCCCCAATGGTGGCCGCCAATCCTATGACCGAAGTGAGGGGGATAACCACGCGGCTGTTGAAGAAGGCTGACAAGAATCCAGTGAGCGCTTCCACACCTACACCGGATAAGGCGTCGTAGCCCTGCACAGTGATGATGGAACCGGCCGAGAGAGTCAAGAAACCGACGATTCCTACCGTCCCGCCAACGATCGCCAACGCGCCTGTGCCCAAACCCATTTGGGCAATCTGGCGCAGCGTTTCGGTGCGATAGTCTCTCAGTGCAATACTGCCGTAAGCCAAGGTGCGAACGTAAAACACAATCTGGTAGGAGAACTGATCGAAGCGGGATAGCGCCCGGATTGTGTACTGGCGTGTTCGGGCAAGATGGCGTGGGGCAATTACGTTCATCGCGTCGCCTTTACGCCGATAGCGGTCGTGATGAGGTTGATGACGAATAGCGACATGAACGCGTAGACGACCGTCTCGTTGACGGCGTTTCCAACTCCGGCTGGGCCTCCGCCGACCGAGATGCCTTTGTAGCAAGCGATCATGCTGGCGGTTAGGCCGAAGAGTCCCGCCTTGATCAGTGCGATGGATAACTCCGGGAGCCCGGTAAGCACAGTTATGCCGCCGACAAAAGCACCGGGGGTGACATGCTGGATGAACACCGAAAAGATGAATCCACCGATGATTCCAGTCAGGATAACCACGGCCGACAACATCATTGACACCACCGTGGCGGCCAGGACCCGCGGGACGACCAAGCGCTGAATTGGATTGATACCCAGGACTCGCATAGCGTCGAGTTCCTCGCGGATGGTGCGTGAGCCAAGGTCGGCGCACATCGCCGTCGCTCCGGCGCCTGCGACTACCAGAACCGTAACAATCGGTCCGATTTGGGTGACCGCACCCAGCGCGGTTCCCGACCCGGAAAAGTCAGCGGCGCCGAACTCGATGAGCAACACATTGAGGGTAAAAACTGAAAGCACGGTGAACGGTACCGAAAGCAGTAGGGTCGGCAGGATCGAAACGCGCGCGACAAACCACGATTGCAGCAGGAGTTCCCGCCAAGCGAAGGGGCGGTGCGGCACAAGTCTTAACGTGGACACCGTCATGATGAAGAAATCGCCCACAGCGCCAACGGGTCTGCTGACCGCCTTAGTGACAGTCATTGGTCGCCTGCGATGAGTTGATTTGCGCCACCTGACCCACGGCCCTTACAACCAACCCTTACAACTCCGGTTCCCGTGCTGTGCGAAATGAGGCCGCGGCCGTCCGATGCTCGCGAACGTGGCGATCTCTGCATCAGGGCATAACAGTTTCGTGGCGGCTCCGACATGGGGGAGTGGTCGTCGATCGTTTGGTAATTCAACGCGGTCCTCTGGGTGGATGCGGTTCGCTGCGCAGGTTGGTCGAGCATACGCCAACAAACCCTTCTGTGTACAGGTAACGATGTGGATTATCCGACGCAACAGTGTCGACATGCGCAGACTGACGAAGTCTCCTTGTTTTGGACGGGGTTGGAGCTCTCAAAATAGGCGAGACTACATACAGGATGGGCGACCTGGGGTCGGGGCGACCGGGGAAACGCGCGTTTCGAGTCGTTGTCGCCACCCAGTGACCCCGCTGGTAACCGTGTGCCGATTGCTCAAGGACCGACGCCCTGCCCGGCCGAGTAGACGGCGTGGCTCCAAGAAGCTCGGGGATTGGGACAGGGCCGCCCGACGCCTATGGTGCGCGGCCTCGGCCTCGTGACTTGCCAGGTGGGTGCCGGTCGGCAATGGTTCAACCGCGGTTGGTGGTGTTCTCCGCATGTACGTGCTGCAGGAAGTCCAAGAGGTACTGGTTCACCAGCGAGGGTGCTTCTTCTTGAATCCAGTGACCGAACCCGGGCAAAATTGCCGACACCCGCAGGTTGGTCACGTAGCCGTCCATCATCGATGGTGGCATGAATTGCAGCACTGGGTCGTCACCGCCAGCAACGAACATCGCGGGACAATCGATGGTTGCGCCTTCCAAAGGTGCGAGTATCTCCCAGTTGCGGTCGAAATTCCGGTACCAGTTAAGTGGTCCGGTAAAGCCATTACGCTGCAGCGCGTCGATATAAATTTGTTGGTCCTCGGCGTCGCGCCACGGAAATCGCGCCGGGGGTGGTCCCGACTGCCAACGGTGACGGTCGCTTACCCATTGGCCTGCGAGTGCTCGTTCGATGTCGGCGGCGAAAGCCGAGTCGGCCACACCGGGTTGTTGAAGCCACAGCATGTAGAAGTCTTCGCCCATCAAGTCGCAGAAATATTCAGTCGGCCGTACTGGTGTGCGGGGAACGTAGGGCACCGATAGTCCGGCGATGCCGGCAATCCGGTCGGGATACTCGAGGGCGGTGGCCCAGCCAACAAGTGCGCCGAAATCGTGGCCGACGAGAGTGACGCGCCGGGTCCCGAGATCGTCGATGAGTTCGATGACGTCCCGGGTTAGATGGGCGATGTCATAATCGGTGACTTCGCCCGGAACGGAAGAGGTCCCGTACCCCCGCTGATCGGGGGCCACGGCGTGGTAGCCGGCGGCGTCCAGTGCGGCTAGTTGGTGGCGCCACGAATACCACAGTTCGGGAAAACCATGCAGAAAGATCACAGTTGGTCCCTCGCCGACTTCGGCTATGTGCATCGATATGTCGCTTAAGCGCAAGTTGCGATGGCGGACTTTTTCTAGCGTTTCAGCGGTCCGGTGGTCGGCGTTATTTGTCATGGTTTTGGTTCCTTTCGCGGGAAGGGAGCGTGATGGGCGAGTCCTAGAGGCCAACTAAACTCGTCCCCCAGGGCCGCACAACGCATTTCGACTAGCGACGAGGCTGCGATGCCACCGCGGGTTCCGGTGCGGGGTTGGGTAGGTCGAGAGTCGTGGCGACAGCGGCGTATACGTAACGGTCGGGTCGCACGATGACGAACCGCGCCTTACCGCGGGTCATCCACTGCCACAATTGTCCGGAGGGATCGCCGATCTCACCGTCGAGGACGACCGAAGTTCCTGGGCGCACGGTCAGGTACCGGGGTTCGAACCGTTTCCATGCTTCGACAAACTCCTCGGGAAGTTCATCAGCGGTAGCGTTGAGACCCAGGATCGCCCAACCGATTCCAAGCGCTTCATCAATCGGCACTAGATGGACTCCGGGCGTGGCCACGGTCACAGCTTTGATCAGGTGGCCGACCGTATTGGCCTTCTTCGGCTTGCTGGGTAGTGCGAGGAATCCTTGAGTGAGTGGCGCAGGGCGCAGTATTGCTTCGCTGAGCGCGGTTTCGACTCCCGGTACTCGCTGTGCCAGACGCAGAACGACGTCGCGAATGCGGGCAATAAAGCGGTTGGGAGGCATGACGATTCGACCGATACGTACCGCGGATGCCGCCATCGCATCGTGGTGGGGCGCCCGTTCAGCTTGATATGTGTCTAACAGCGTGTCGTCGGCGCGCCCTCGCACGACAGCCTCGATCTTCCACATCAGATTGGCTGCGTCGCGGAAGGCTCCTGAACATCCTTGCCCAGCGAATGGTGGCATGACGTGGGCGGCGTCGCCGACCATCATGACTCGACCAACGCGCCACTGCTGACACTTGCGAACATGAAACGTGTAGTTCCACATCCGAGCGATCTCCACATCGTCGGCGGTGACGCCATCCTCGGCCAGAATCTGCCAGACACGTTCGGGCTTGAGCAGCTCTTCTGCGTCTTCATCCTTGTTGATGCGCCACTCCCAGCGGTAGTAACCTCCCGGACATGGGCATCTGACGCCCGGGCGCTCGGGTAGGCAGATGAACTGGAAATGCGGCGACCGATTCAGTGGCCGCTTCACCTTAGCCTGGACGTCCATCCATTGCTCCGAGTAGGAGTCGCCGGCGAATGCGACTCCGAGTTGCTTGCGTACCACGCTGCTACCTCCGTCGCACGCGAGTAGGTAACGAGCCCGTAGTGTTGCCTGCTTGTCGGTATCGACGTTGGAGACTCGGATTGTGACCATGTCGTCGGACTGGTCCATTTCCCGGAATTCCCAGCCGCACTTGATGTCGACGCTAGACCAGCGCTGCACACCCTCGCGCAAAACCGCCTCGAGCCACGGTTGGTGGAAGAAGTTGGCCTGTGTCTCAGCGCAATGCTCAGTGGGAATGGGTAGAACGGAGAGAAATGGGTTGCCATCGAGGCCGGTAAATTGAATCGTCGTGCCGCAGTGCATGGTGGCCGTTGCCGACTCGTAGAGTCCGAGATTGCGAATGATGCGCAAAGACTCAGCGTCTATAGAGATAGCGCGCTGGCGGGGGAAGACATCGGCATCGCGCTCAACGACCACCGTGCGCAACCCCAGTTGGCCCGCAAGATTGGCGGCGGTCACGCCAGCTGGGCCGTATCCCACAATCGCGACGTCGTATATTCCCGCGTCTGCCTCGGTGACCGTCATGCCGACCTTCGTCCGATCCGACTGCGACCCGTCAACCATTGTCATAGCACCGAACCGGTTACTGTGACGCTGCGGACGATCCCGGCCGGCAGCAGCTGGAACAGCGTAACCACACGGGGTGCACCTTGCTGACTCATCCTCGAGCCCCTTTCTTGCCAGCGTTAGCTGGGCTGGTATCGACATTTGGCAACTTTTGGCGCACCCCTGTCGCGTGTATTGGCCAAGCCGGCGAAGGCGCCGGCTGGCCGCCACGACAGATGCGCCACGTCGGACAACCGGCGGCGTGCTTTAGATCCGCAGGCGAGTGTGACGTGGCGCTACCCGCCGCGGGCGGGGTGGGGTGCCTCACGCCTCTCACTATAACCCAAACTGCATACAGGATGTTGTGAGCCGCGACTGGACTCCCGGACGTTCTGGCAGGTTTGGCCACCGGCTCGGAGGCGACTTAGATGCCGAGTGCCGCTAAGCGGCGGGTGTCGGAGCAGGCTGTGACCGCACGAACGCTGCAGGGCTAGAACCGGTCTGGCTCTGACCGGCATCGGTATCTGTACACAGGACCGGTCATGAAGTAGCTTGCATTGGAGAAGTCCACCGCGGCCCGTCGCGAGGCAGAGCAATACGAAATATGAGGCAGAGGAGTACGAAATATATGGAACTTGGATACGTGGGACTCGAGGTGTCCGACCCAGCGGCTTTTGGTGGCTATCTGGCGGATGTGCTCGGCCTGATGCCGGGCCGTCCTGCAGCCGATCAAGTATCCACCTGGCGTATGGATGACAAAGTCCATCGCCTTGTGGTCGAGTCCGGTGAGGCCGACGATGTTGTGTATGCGGGTTTCTTGGTGGCCGACCGCGCAGAGTTCGACGCATCCGTTGCCAGGCTGCACGATGCCGGTTTTGACGCGACCCCCGGTTCTGTTGAGGAGATCACTGCACGCCGTGTGGAGCAGATGGTCTACGTAACCGCGCCTTGGGGGGTACGTATCGAGATCGCGCGGGGCTTAAGGGATGCTGACGAGCCCTTCCTGTCGCCGCTGCAGCCAGGCGGCTTCCTTACCGGCGACCTCGGTATGGGCCACGTAGTTTTCTGGGTCTCCGGTGGGCGCGCCGAGTTCGAGGCCGCCGATGCGTTCGTGGTCAAGGCGCTGGGTCTGAAGCTGTCGGATTGGCTGGAGATCGAGATGGGCGGATTGCCTGTGAGCGCGAACTTCTACCATTGCAACGGCAGGCACCATTCGCTGGCGTGTGTGTTCGTGCCGGTGCCCGAATTGCCCAAGAAGCTTGACCACATCATGATCGAGACGGTGTCGATGGACAATGTCGGTCACGCCTACGATCGCGCACTGAAGGCTAACTGTTCAATCGCGCGCGACTTGGGCAAGCATCCGAACGACCGGATGTTCAGCTTCTATAGTGCAGGCCCTGGCGGTGTGCAATTCGAGTTGGGTGCCGATGCGGTGACCGTGAACGACGACTGGGAGGTCGTTCGGTACGACCAAATCAGTGCCTGGGGCCACCACCCGGGTGGCGCGACCAAGGCGTAAGCAACGTGGCTTTGCGGTGCTAATCCTATACTAGTCCCAATACCGTTAAGTTAACGATTTGAGATGGTGTGGCGGGCTGGGTGTGATGGTTGCGGCCAATGGGCGTGTTTATCCCGTTTGACGTGCCATTTCGTGTATTTACGCTTGACGACGCGAGGGTTGGAGCGTTGCCGCAGGACAGGGTTGATCCGGGCGATGAGTCTGCGGATGAAGGTGTGCCAGCTGCGGTCGGCCCGGTCAGGGTCGCGAGGGGGAAAAATCGCCCTGATGGGCGATGGACTGCCGGGTGATCCGCAGGGCAGCAACGAAACTGACCCGGTCTGGATCGTGGCCGGTGTGTGCGGCTGCCTCAGCCATGACCGACCGGATCGCGAAGTGGCAGCACAGGTGGCCCCATATCTCCTGGTAGACCAGGTCTGGAGACTTTGACCGCAGGACTGTGCGGGGTCCGCGCTGGTGGGTTTTGAGTTCATCGAAAGCCGATTCGATCTCCCAGCGCCGGGCGTACGCTGCGGCCAGATCGACCGCGGCGGCCTCGTTCGGGTCGAGGATGGTGGTGAACAGCCGGTACACCTCGGGATTGTCCCGGCCGTCGTCGATCGTGTAGTCGATCACCCGGATGCGCATCGGAGCCGCCCGCCGCGCGGCCGCCGAATGCGTCTGCTGCAGATCCGCCAGCCATGATCCGTCCGGCAGATCCGCCACGAACACCGGTTTCGGGCCGGTCTTGTCCGTTCGGATACGCCACAACAGATCAGCTCCAGTCGAAGTTGTCGCAGTGCGCCACAACGTGTACGAGAAAAGCCCACGATCGGCAATCAACAGCATGTTCGATTCCAGGCCGCCCAGGACAGCCTCGCTCAACGCGGCTTCGGACTGCGAATACCTGCCCACGCTCGCAGCGAAGATCGCATGCGTCGCGCACTCGGCGATCGCGACGATCCGTGCCATCGGGAACGCCGCCCGCTCGCCCTTGTTCACCCCGGGCCGACCGAAATGCTCGACATTGGCATGCGTGTCGGCCACGTCCAAACACGTCCCGTCGATCGCCACCAATCGCCGCCCGGCCAGCCAAACCCCCACCGTCCGATCTCCACCGATCGGCGCTGCGACGCGCTCAAACAACGCCTCCATCGGCTCGGGCCCCAATCGGGCACGGGCCTGAAAAATCGCCGACCGGCTCGGCGGCTGATACTCCACCTGCCACTGCTCTGACCACGACAAACCGGCTCTTCAGAAATGAGAGTGCGTGGTTGGGTGGCTGATCACGGTGGTTGCGTGTCGCTGAGTTGAGGTGGGG
>NZ_MVHC01000044.1 GCF_002086455.1 Mycolicibacter algericus DSM 45454 | reverse complement strand
CGTCTGGACCAAAACCGCCGACCAAATCCTGGAATCCATCGCCAACTACTGCCGACGAATTAATGACTCAGGACACTCGTGTGTGGTCGGCACCCCCTTGGGACGCCCGGTGGTGCCCGAGGTGTAGAACAGCGCCGCGATGTCGCCCGCCTCGACACCGTCCACCACGTACGGTTTGCCGTCGGGCAGCGCGGTGCCCGGCGCCAGGTCCACCCGGACCCCGGCGTCGCTGAGCACGAAGTCGACCTCCGGTGCGGCCGAACGGGTGTTGACTGCCACCGGGATGCCACCGGCCAGCAGGGTTCCCCAGAACGCCAGCACCCAGTTCAGCCCCGCCGGATAACGCAGCCCCACCCGGTCGCCGCGTACCAGCCCGTCAGCGCGCAGCCCGCCGGCAACCCGCGCCGCGCGCTGCCACACCTGCCGGTAGGTCAACGCGCCGGCTCCCAGTTCGACGACGGCCTCGGTGTCCGGCCGGCGCTGGGCCTGCTCGGCCAGCACGTCGAGCAGAGTGGTGGGCAGCTGCTGGTAGTGCGCGACGCCGTTGCGGTCGCGGATCACCCCGGTCGCCGGAAAGGGGTTGCGCCGCCGCGAAATCTCGACGATGCCGGTCATGACCGGCGCCGTCGTGCGCTCGCCAGGGCTCGCATCGTGCCGCGCAGCGCGTAGACCGCCGTCATGACGCACGCCAGGATCAGCACGACGAACAACGGCAACCAATTGCCGCGCTCATGGTCGATGTGCCACCAGACATAGGTGAACAGCACCGAGCACACAAACAGCACCACGTCGCGCCAGTTGCCCTGATAAGAGATCGCCGCGGCCCGCAGCGCCCGGCTCCGATCGAACGCGGCGACCAGGTCGTCGATGCGCTCGTCGATGGTGCGTTGCAGGTCGGCCCGCCGTTCGGCCTGTTCGGCCGGAATGCGGTCGAGCAGGTCGAGATCCTGTTTGATGAGGTTGCGCGGGTCCGGGCCCCGCAGCTGCCCGGCCGCCGCGGTCAGCAAGGCGCCACCGAAGACCGGTGCCGCGCCCAGCGTCATGCTCAACAGAGAGGGCATCGTCGTGGCGGTCCTTTCACGCTGTCTCCCCGCGTCACCCTACGACGTCTGGCCCAGTTGCACGGTGCCGTCCGGGCCGATTCGCCAGGCCGGGTTATGGGCGATCTCCCAGATCAGTCCGTTGGGGTCTTGCACGTGGGCGTGGAACACCCCGCCGAACTGGCCGGGCCGCGGGGTTTTGAGGACTGTTCCGCCGGCGCACCCGTGCCCGGGACCGGCTGGGCTGCATCCAGGCCGAACGCGCCCGCAACCTCGGCCAACTCGATAAACCGCCGCCCTAGCGACGGCCGGAGATGCCTCAGCTCTTGAAGGGCAGCACCTTGTCGAGCTCGTCGAGTTGCTTGCGCAGGTCGTGGATCAGCGCGGTGCCCCTCGCCGTCTGCGCCACGGCATGAATGCCGCTGTGGTGCTTGGCCAGTTCCGCGATGTCCTCGTAGGCGGTGCGCACTGACTCCAGGGTGCGCGCCAGCAGGTCCGTAGTGGACGCGGTGTCGTTTGGTTGAGTCACGGCATCGCAGCTTATCCTCCGACCCTGAAAACTGCGTGCAAACCGCGACCACAAACCGGGCAAACTCCGGCGCCATCCGGGCTAATCTCTCCGCAGCACGCCGGGCGGGAAGGAGACGGCCGTGACGCGATACCTCACCGGGGTTCTGGCCGCCATGATGGTAGCCACCGGCATGATGGCCGGGTTGGGGATCGGCTCGGCGCCGCACGCCCATGCCGGTTGTCAAGACAACCCACTGCTGTTCTTCTCCACCGCCCAGAAGTGCGATGGACCGATTCAGCCCGACGGCAGTTGGCAACGGTGCGTGATCTACTACTACGAACCGCCGAAATCACCGCCGTCGCAGCAAGACTGCCACCAGATGGGGCCGCTGGGCCGGCAGTATCCGTTCCATTCGTTCTACCAACCGGAGACCCACATCGGCCCGTAGCGGTGCTCAGTCCATCAACATCGCGGCCACTGTCGCGCCGAGCTCCCAGCACGCTTCCAGTTCGTCCTTGCCGGGCTTGCCGGAGACGACGACGTAGTCGGCGGCTTTGAGCCATCCCAGGCCCGTCGTGATGGAGTCGACGGCGCGTTCGGCTCCCTCGGTGCCTTCGTTGCCGTGCAGATAGAGACCGAAGGGCCGGCCGCGGGTGGAATCCAGAATCGGGTAGTAACACACGTCGAACGCGTGCTTGAGAGCGCCGCTGAGATAACCCAGGTTGGCCGGGCTGCCCAGCAGGTAGCCGTCGGCGGAGAGCATGTCGGTCGGCGACACCGACAGCGCCGCCCGCCGCACCACCTCCACGCCTTCGATCTCCGGATCGCTCGCACCCGACACGACGGCCTCGAACATCGCCTGACAGTAGGGCGAAGGTGTGTGGTGGACCACCAGCAGCGTCTTGCTCATCGGCTCTCCTGCAATCGGACCGCCGTCTTCATCGCCTCCCGCGCCCGGCGACGGTCCCCGGCGAACTCGTAGGCCCGGGCCAGCCGGTACCAGCGCCGCCAGTCGTCGGGCTCGGCATCGAGTTCGTCGCGAACCGTCCGGAACAGCGCATCGGCCGCGTCACGTTCGATGCGGCCGGACGGGCGTCGCGGCAGCGCGCCGGCGTCGAGTTCCATCCCGTCGGCGGCGATCAGCCGCGCCAACCGCTGGTGGGCGAATCCGTCGCGCAACGTGGCGATCATTGCCCACAGGCCGATGAACGGCATGATCAGCAGCGCCAGCCCCATCCCGATCGCCGGCGCCGAGCCGGAAGCGATGAGCAGCACCGCGGTCCGGCCCAGAAACACCAGATACATCAGCAACGCCAGGCACATGAAGGCGATGAGCGCCTTCGTTCGCGCGGCCGCCGACACCTTGACCACGGCTAGTTCAGGTCGAGGAGGGGTTCGATGCCGATCGTCAGCCCGGGAAAGCCGGCGACGCGGCGCACCGCCAACAGCACCCCGGGAACGAACGACGTCCGGTCGATGCTGTCGTGCCGGATCGTCAGCGTCTCCCCCATGGTGCCGAACAGCACTTCCTGATGGGCGACCAGCCCGGCCAGCCGTACCGAATGCACCGGGACGCCGTCCACGTCGGCGCCGCGGGCTCCCGGGATGCCGGTGCTGGTGGCATCGGGGTTGGCCGGTAGGCCTTTTCGGGCTTCGGCGATCAACGCCGCGGTTCGGGTCGCGGTACCCGACGGTGCGTCGGCCTTGTGTGGATGGTGCAGCTCGATGACCTCAACCGATTCGAAGAACTTGGCGGCCTGGACCGCGAAATGCATCGACAGCACCGCACCGATGGCGAAGTTGGGTGCGATCAGCACCGCCGCACCGGGTTTGGCCTCCAGCCAGGACCGCACCTGCGCGAGCCGCTCCGCGGTGAATCCCGTGGTGCCGACTACGGCGTGGATGCCGTTGTCGATCAAGAACTTCAGATTGTCCATCACGACGTCGGGGTGGGTGAAGTCGATCACGACCTCGGTGTCACCGTCGGTCAGCAGGCTCAGCGAGTCGCCGGCGTCGACCTCGGCGGACAGGGTCAGATCATCGGCGTCACGCACCGCCGCAACCATGGTGGCGCCGACTTTGCCCCTGGCGCCCAGCACTGCTACCCGCATGGCTGCCACCCTAGCGGCAGTGGGCCTCAGGACACCTCCCGGCGGGTCTCGCCGGGCCGGTCGGCCTCCGCGAGACGTTCGGCCACGAAGCGGCACATCAGGTCGAACGCCGCCCGGCTGTCCGGCAGGAACGGGAACAGCGCCGGGAATGCGTGCAGTTGCCGCGCCCACAGCTCCAGTCGGCTGGACCGGCCCAGTTGCTGCAGCGCGGTATGCAGCCGTTCGGCGTCGCAGCGCAGGATCTCCGACTCGGCCGCGATCAGCAGGGCCGGTGGCATCGTGTCGAGCCGGCCGTTGATCGGCGACAGTTCGTGGCGCAGCTTCGCCGAGGGGCACACCAGGTCGATGAGGTCGGGCAGCACCGCCGGTATCCCGAATGCGTCGGCGCTCTGGTTCGTGTGGGTATCGCGCGCCACGCCGTCCAACTCCAGCAGCGCCGAGATCCCGATCACCCCGGCCGGCGCGGGCAAGCCACGCTGTTGACCGGTCAGCGCCGTCGCGAACGCCAAAAATCCCCCGGCGGAGTCCCCGGCGAGCACCGTCTTGGCCGGGTCGGCGCCCTGGCTCAGCAGCCAGCGGTAGGCGCCGACGCAGTCGTCGACCGAACCGTCGACGGTGACCTGCGGGAATTGCCGATAGTCGGCGTGTACGACCGGCAACCGGGTGCGGCGAGCGAGTTTGGCCACCACATGCAGATGGGTGTCCAGACCGCCGGTGATGAAGCCACCACCATGGAAGTACAGGATCGCGCCGCCGGTGAACGCCTGGCCCAGCGGCCGGGAGCGCTCGACTCGGCGGACGACCTCGACGGGGACGTCTGCGCCGGCGCCGCGGGTGAAGCCGACACCGAAGAACGGCCGCACCCGTTGCAGTTTGGCGATGGTGTTGATCCGTCGGCCCATTTTCGTCATCCGGCCGGCCACCGTCCCGCTGCCGGCGTGCAACACCAGTCGCCGCACCAGGCGCGGCGTGACGGCGTTCGCGACCGCGAAAATGAGCTTGGCGGGCAGACTTGCGGAATGGATCGGACCGGCTCCGGACATCCGGGCAGTCTAGGGGCTGATCGGCGACGAGCGCCGCGGTTTGACCCGAACCGCCTGCGTATTAGGGCCGCCGACGCTCAAGCGTCGATCACGATCCGGCCGCCGCGGGCCCTCGATACGCAGACCAGCATCTCGTCGGCCTCCTCGGAGGTGCGGCCGCGCCGGTCGACGTCACCGGAGACCACCTTTACCTTGCAGGTTCCGCAGAACCCCTGCCGGCACGAGCATGGCGTCGTCGGGTCAGCGTCGAGCATCAGGTCCAGTGCCGAGCGGTCCGCGGGGATCAGCAGCAGCCGGCCAGACCGGGCCAACTCCAGCTCGAAGGGCACCCCGTCGACCACCGGCGGCGGGCTGAACCGCTCGTAGTGCAGCGGCGCTGGAACAGCCGCGCCATGCTCGTCTCGGGCGACCCGCACCGCTTCGAGCATCGCGGTCGGGCCACACACATACACCGCGGTCCGCGGACCGGCGCCGGCGAGCAGTTCCGCGGTGCTGGCGAACCGGCCGCGCTCGTCATCGGCCCACACCGTGACCCGCTCCGGGTCTACCGCCAGCACCTCGTCGAGCAACGGCATGTCGGCCCGACTGCGGCCGGCATACACTGCGCGCCAGTCGATTCGACGCTGGGCGGCCTCGCGCAGCATCGGCAGCATCGGAGTCACCCCGATCCCGCCGATGACGAACAGCACGTCGCTCTCGTCGGTGCCGAGATAGAACGCATTGCGGGGGCCCTCGAAAACCAGCGTGTCGCCCACCGCGTAGGCCTCGTGCATCTCCACCGACCCGCCGCCGCCGTCGTCGAGTCGGCGCACCGCTATGCGGTACTCGGTGCGCCGGCCCGGCACCCCGCACAGCGAGTACTGCCGGCGACGGCCCGACGGCAACTGCACGTCGATGTGACCGCCCGGGGTCCAGGACGGCAGCAGCCCGCCGTCGGGTTGGGCAAGCGTCAGCGCCACCACGTCCGGGGTCAGCATCTCGCGCTTGGTGACGACGGCCTCGATCGTCCGCGAGACGGGCACCACCCGCGACGGCTTCCAGCGCGACAGCCCGGACACCCCGCTGAAGATCGTCACCGCTCCCCAGAGCATGTTGAAGAACCGGTCGTGCTTACGCCGGCCGTACAGGTCAGCGGGGCGGGATCGCCAGATCTCCTGCGCCATCTCAGCTTTGCCGCATGTCGCTGTCGGGGGTGTCCGCGCTGCCCGTCATGTTCTGCTCCACCCATTCGTCGGTGAGCCGGGCGACGATCTCGGGGCGGTCGGTCACCACCCAGTGCCCGCCGTCGATGTCGAGCACCCGGTGTCGGGGCGGGATCGCGCCGGTGAATCGCTGCACGGCCGGGCTGACGAAGAGGTCCAGGCGTGGCGCGAGCACCTGTACGGCGACGTCGGTGGTGGGCAGCGGGGTGGCCGGTTTGAACAGCGGCCTGGGCATGTTCGCCCGGTAGAGATTGAGTCCGTTGAGGTAGTCGTTCTGGCCCCGCAGCGTTTCCCACGGGCTGGCACCGGAGCGGCCGATGCGCTCCAGCGTCGCGATGAGTTTGCCGCCGAAACCGGACCGGAAGATCGCCTCCGGCAACCGGGGGGTCAAAAACAGCCAGATGTAAGCCGACTCCAACACCTGCCGGGCGACGGCGAGAAGCGTCCGGGGGTTGCGGGGCGATCGCAGGAACTTGCCCGCGTAATCCAGGTGCGGCCCCGAAATCGAGGTGTAGGAAGCAACTTTGGACCCGACGACGGGATCCGTCACTGCCGCCCAGCCCTGGATCGAACCCCAGTCGTGGCCCAGCAGATGGACGTCGTCGACCCCGAGATGCGCGATGACCGCACCGACGTCGGCGATCAGCTGGGGAAGCCGATAGCCCGACCGGTCCGCCGGCGGCGATGACGCCCCCGCACCGCGCACGTCGTAGGCGACAACGTTGTATTTGCCCGGGTGGTTCTCCAGCAGCTTGTGCGCCACCCCGTCCCAGACGTGGTGGTTGTCCGGATAGCCGTGGATGGCCAGGATGGTGGGGCGCCGCGGGTCGACGTCGGTGTAGGCGTGCACCGCCAGGGCCACCCCGTCGGTTGCCGTCACGGTGGTCTGAGAGTTCATCGACTGCAGTCCTTTCCGGCTAGACACCGGTCAGTGCGTGGCGCGAGCGGCGGGTGACACCGCCAGGTAGTTGACCGCCTTCTCCACCCCGCCGAGCTGCGCCGGATGGAAGCCCGGCCGATAGTAGGAGGCGATGGCGGGCATGAACTCGAACGGAGCGGGAACCAGCCCGCGGCGCGCCACCACAAACCAGTCCCGCCAGCGCGGTTTGACTCCCGCCGGCAATTCCGGGTCCACCTTGTACATGAACCGCAGCCCGCGCACCCACAGCCACAGCATCAGCGGCGTGACGATCAGCTGGGTGCGGACCTGCCGGAGGTATCCGGCGCGCAGGTGCTTCATCACATCGAAGGCGACGGCCTTGTGCTCGACCTCTTCGGCGCCGTGCCAGCGAAGCATGTCCAGCATCGCCGGGTGCGCCCCGGACTCATCCAGCGCCGGGCTGTCGAGGACCCACTCGCCCAGAATCGCCGTGTAATGCTCGACGGCGGCGATCAGCGACACGCGTTCCAGCAGCCAGCGCTGCTGGCGGCGCTTGCTCCAGTGCGGGCGGTCACCGAGCAACTTGTCGAACAGCCACTTGATCTGGGCGGTGAACGGGGCCATGTCGACGCCGCGGGCGGCGAGATGGTCGACAACACCGGCGTGCGCCTGGGAATGGGTGGCCTCCTGCCCGATGAATCCCTGGACGTCGAGGCGCAGTTGGTCGTCTTTGATCAGCGGCAGGGCCTGCTTGAACACCTCGACGAAGAACTCCTCGCCGGCGGGCAACAACAGGTGCAGCACATTGCAGAAGTGGGTGGCGAACGGCTCGCCGGGCACATAGTGCACCGGCAGGTCCGACCAGTCGAATGCGACGTCGCGGGCCTGTAGCACGATGCGCTCGTGGTCCTGCGCCCCAGTACCGTGCGGGCCTGCGGCTCGGTCATCAACCGAAAGCATGGCAACTCCTTCACCGACGCGTTTACAAAACCATATTCGATGTCATTGTCCTCGACAAGATCCCCGCAAACGTCTAAGAGGTTGCCGGTTCTCGTTGGCTCGTTGCTTGGGTCCGATCATAGCGGTACCGCCGGTACCGGTCAGCGCGTAGAACGCCGCGGAGGTGTCCGGCGCGTTACTCGAGACCCGGGATATTGACAGCTCTGTAAATATCTCGCGGCGAACGTTAAGAGGTTGTTAACCCGCTTGGAGTTCAGCCACACCGTCAGGAAACGTGTCGGATGTTGCCAGGAAACGTTGAGGCACAACCTGTCCAGCTCCGAGCCGGTCGTTTGCCTTGTCTGCCATTGTTTTAAGGAGAGCCCCTTGTCGTTCCTCACCGCAGATCCCGAAGCGTTGCGGGCCGCCGCCGACTGCTTGTCGAGCACCGGGGGCGCACTCGCCTCCCAGAACACCGCAGCGCAAGTTCCCACGACCGGCGTGCTGCCCCCGGCCGCCGACGAGATCTCGGCGATGCTGGCTGCACGCTTCACCACCCAGGCACAGCACTATCAACAGGTCAGTGCTCAAGCCGCCGCCATTCACGAGATGTTCGTGGCGACCCTCAATGGCAGCGCGAGCACCTATGCCGCCGCTGAAGCCGCCAACGCGGTCGCGGCCGGGTAGAGCAGGAGGCGCACCAATGGATTTCGCAGCGCTACCGCCGGAGGTCAACTCCGGACGGATGTACGCCGGCCCCGGTTCAGGGTCGCTGGTGGCTGCCTCGGCGGCCTGGACCGAGCTGGCCGCCGAACTGCACACCGCTGCCGCGAGCTACCGGGCAGTGGTGACCGAGCTGACCAGCGGCGCATGGCTGGGTGTGTCGTCGACGAAGATGGCGGCGGCGGCCGCACCGTATGCCACCTGGCTCACTGCCACCGCCGAGCAGGCGGAACTGACCGGCGCCCAGGCGATGGCCGCGGCCACGGCCCATTCGAGTGCGTTCGCCATGACCGTTCCCCCGCCGGCGATCGCCGCCAACCGAGCGCAGTTGGCCACACTGGTCGCGACGAACTTCTTCGGTCAGAACGCCCCGGCCATCGCCGCCACCGAGGCCCTCTACGGCGAGATGTGGGCGCAAGACGCGGCCGCGATGTACGGCTATGCCGCGGCCGCGGAGGTCGCATCGGAGATGGTCCCGTTCACCGCGCCGCCGCAGACCGCAAACCCGTCCGGCGTGGCAACGCAGGGCACCGCGGCCGCCCAGGCGTTGGGGCAGGGTGCTGCGCAGGCCACCGTCAACCAGGCGATGCAGGCGATGCCTGGCGCAGCGCAGTCGGTATTTCCTCCTGTCATCGGTGACCTGTTGTCCGATCTCGGGCTGTTGGGTGCCGCTCCGGTTTCGACCTTCATGCTCGCCGCTATCATCGGCGCATTCATACCGGAGTACATCCTTGGCGCTGCCGGGCTCCCGGCACCGTTCGGCTTGGAGGCGTTGTCGGCCACCTCCTTTGCGGCGGGTCTGCCATTGGGCCTGATACCGGTAGAGGGCGCCACCGCCACCCTGTCATCGGCGCCGCTGTCGGCGGGGCTCGGCAATGCGGCCTCGGTCAGCGGTTTGTCGGTTCCCAAGGCTTGGGCTACAGCCGCCCCGGAAATGCGGCTGGCCGCAGCCGAGTTCTCGACCGCGAACGTCGTCGCTGGCGAACGCGCCGGCGGGATGTTCAGCGGCATGCCGCTATTCGGTGGCGCACCGCTGATGGCGATGGACGGGCGCGGCGGCGCCGGGTCCCGAAACCACAAGGCATCCGAGGAGGACGCCAAACGCAAGGCCGTCAAGGGAAGACGGTCGACCATGTGGTGACCAGGTCAGCCCGACGCCAACCCGGCCACGATGTCGGCTGCCGGACCCGAACGGGCGGCGCGATATGCGGTCCCGGCCCACAGGCTGGTGCCGTGCGGGTCGTCCATCGCCACCGCCGCCGCCCGGATGGGAGTGGTCATGTGGTTGATCTCGGGGTATCCCACCGGCGCCACGTTGTCGAAGGCCCGAGTGAAGTCGTTCTCCAGGCTCCGCGCGTAACGCCCGGAGAACGCACACGTCACCGTGGTGTTGCCGAACTCCGGGTTCGTCAGCGCCGCACGATGCGTGGGGTTGGTGCCCGCCTCATCGGCCAGCAACAGTGCGGTGCCGATTTGAGCGGCGACCGCCCCGCGGCCCAACACCCCGGCCACAGCGGCAGCGGTGCCCAGACCGCCGGCCGCCACCAGCGGGACATCGCTGTGGGCATGGCCGATCTCGGCCAGTAGATCCTCCAGGCTGTCATTGCCCGGCTGCATGTCGGGCGCGAACGTGCCGCGGTGGCCACCGGCATCGGGGCCCTGCACCACGAGCACCTCGGCGCCGTGTGCCACCGCGATGCCGGCCTCGTAGGCCGACGTCACCGTGACCATGGTCAGGATGCGCAACGCACGCAGTCTCTCCAGCTGGTCGGGCGAAGGCGTCCCGAACGTGAACGACACCGCGGTGGGCCGCAGGTCGGCGATCACCTCGAGCTTCTCCGGCCAGCAGTCGTCGTCGCCGAAGCGGGGCCGGCCCAGCTCGACACCGTAGTGTTCGGCCAGTGGGTCCAACAGATCGGCGTAGTCGTCGAGCAGCACCACGTCGGCGCCGCTGGGTTGGGGCACAAAGAGATTGGCGCCGATCGGTCCGGTGGTGGCGTCGCGTGCGGCGGTGATCTCGTCGGCCAACTGTTGCGGAGTGCGGTACCCGCCGGCGACGAATCCCAGGCCACCGGCCGCAGACACCGCCGCGGCCAGCGCCGGCGTGCTGGGACCGCCGGCCATGGGAGCACCGACCAACGGGATCGCGAGTTCGGAGAAGCTGAACACCATCCCTCTAGCCTGCCATTAACCGGCCAGCGCCCGCAGTCGCCGCGGCAACAAGCTTTTCGACCGGTACGGACCGAGAACCGCGACACCGTAGGGCCGGTGCAACAGTCGCTTCGCCACCGCGTTGACCTCCTCGACGGTGACCGCGGACAGTTCCCGCAGCGTGCGGGAGATGGGCCGGTGCCGGCCGTAGTTCAGTTCGGTACGGCCCAACCGGTTCATCCGCGAACCCGAGTCCTCCAGACCGAGCACCAGCCCGCCGCGCAGCGATCCCTTCGCGATCCGGCATTCCTCGGCGGTGATCCCGTCGCGAGCAACCGAGTCGAGCACCTCGGCGGTCACGGCCGCCACCTCGGCGAACCGCTCCGGCTGGCAGGCGGTGTAGACCGACAGCGCACCCGCGTCGGCGAAGGTGTCCACCGACGAGTAAATCGAGTACGCCAGCCCCCGGGACTCCCGAACCTCTTGGAACAGCCGGGAACTGAGGCCCCCACCGAGAGCAGTGTTCAACACGGCCAGCGCTTGGCGGTGCTGCCAGTAGCGCCCCGGGACCCGCACACCCAGCGACATGTGGGTCTGATCGGCGTCGCGATTGATCAAGGTCAACCCGGGGGCACCGGGCACCCGGGCGGTGCCACGTCGCGGTTCGGCGGGCCGCTGGCCACGAATCAGCCGGTGCCCGAAGTGTTCTCGCACCAGTGCCACCACCGTGTCGTGGTCGATATTGCCCGCCACCGCCACCACCATCCGCTCGGGTGTGTAGCGGCGCTGGTGAAACGAGCGCAGCTGTTTGGCCGTCATCATCGACACCGACTCGACATTGCCGATCACCGGCCGTCCGATCGGGTGGTCGCCGAACAGCGTCGACAAGAACACATCACCGAGCGCGTCCTCGGGATCGTCGTCGCGCATCGCGAGTTCCTCGAGCACCACGTCGCGCTCGAGGTCGACGTCGGCGGCCGCACAGGATCCGTTGAGCACCACGTCGCTCACCAGCGCGACGGCCATCTCCAGGTCGGTGTCGAGCACGTGGGCGTAGTAGCAGGTTTGCTCCTTGCCGGTGAAGGCATTGAGCTCTCCGCCGACGGCATCCATCGCCTGGGCTATACCGGCCGCGGTGCGCGACGGGGTGGCCTTGAACAGCAAGTGTTCCAGGAAGTGGGCCGCCCCGGCCACCGTGGCGCCCTCATCGCGCGACCCCACACCGACCCAGACGCCCACCGATGCCGAACGGACCGCCGGGAGGTACTCGGTGACCACCCGCAGCCCGCCCGGCAGGGTGGTGCGTCGCAGTGTGGCGCGCGCGATGTCAGCTCTCGGTTGCCGCGGCATCGACAGGCTGAGCGGACCCCTGGCCTGAGTCGGCCGACTCAGCCGAATCTTCCACGGGCACCAGCGAGATCTTGCCGCGGTTGTCGATGTCGGCGATCTCCACCCGCAGCTTGTCGCCGACCTTGACGACATCCTCGACCTTGGCGACCCGCTTGCCCTTGCCGAGCTTGGAGATGTGCACCAGCCCATCGCGGCCCGGCAGCAGCGACACGAACGCGCCGAAGTCGGTGGTCTTGACCACGGTGCCCAGGAACCGCTCGCCGATCTTCGGCAGCTGCGGGTTGGCGATCGCGTTGATCTTGTCGATCGCGGCCTGCGCCGACGGACCGTCGGTGGCGCCGACGAACACGGTGCCGTCGTCCTCGATGGAGATCTGGGCGCCGGTCTCCTCGGTGATCGAGTTGATCATCTTGCCCTTGGGCCCGATCACCTCGCCGATCTTGTCCACCGGAACCTTGATGGTGGTGACCCGCGGCGCGTAGGGGCTCATCTCGTCGGGGGCGTCGATGGCCTCGGCCATCACCTCCAGGATGGTCAGCCGGGCATCTTTGGCTTGCGCCAGCGCACCCGCCAGCACCTGGGACGGAATCCCGTCGAGCTTGGTGTCGAGCTGCAGTGCGGTGACGAAGTCCTTGGTGCCGGCCACCTTGAAGTCCATGTCGCCGAACGCGTCCTCGGCGCCCAGGATGTCGGTGAGCGCGACGAAGCGACGCTCGGTCTTCCCATCGACCTCGACATCATCGGAAACCAGGCCCATCGCGATACCGGCGACCGGAGCCTTCAGCGGCACCCCGGCGTTGAGCAGCGCCAGCGTGGAGGCGCACACCGAGCCCATCGAGGTGGATCCGTTGGAGCTCAAGGCTTCCGACACCTGTCGGATGGCGTAGGGGAACTCCTCGACGCTGGGCAGCACCGGAACCAGCGCCCGCTCCGCCAGCGCGCCGTGGCCGATCTCGCGGCGCTTGGGCGAGCCGACCCGGCCGGTCTCACCGGTGGAGTACGGCGGGAAGTTGTAGTGGTGCATGTACCGCTTGGAGGTCTCCGGCCCCAGCGAGTCGATCTGCTGCGCCATCTTCATCATGTCCAGCGTGGTCACGCCCATGATCTGGGTCTCGCCCCGCTCGAACAGCGCGCTGCCGTGCGCCCGCGGGATCACCGCGACCTCGGCCGACAGCGCCCGGATGTCGGTGATGCCACGGCCGTCGATGCGGAAGTGGTCGGTCAGAATCCGCTGCCGAACCAGCTTCTTGGTCAGGCTGCGGTAGGCCGCGCTGATCTCCTTCTCGCGGCCCTCGTAGGTTTCGGCGAGCCGCGCGACCACCTCGGCCTTGATCTCCTCGGTGCGCTCGTCACGCTCGGCCTTGCCGGCGATGGTCAACGCCTTGGCCAGCTCGTCGGTGGCAACCGACGCCACCGAGTAGTAGACGTCGTCACCGTACGGCGGGAACAGCGGGTACTCGGCGGTCGGGCGGGCGGCAGCATCGGCCAGCTCCTGCTGGGCCTTGCACAGCGCCGCGATGAACGGCTTGGCCGCCTCCAGGCCCTCGGCCACGACGGCCTCGGTGGGCGCCTGCGCGCCGGCTTCGATGAGCTCGATGACGTTGTCGGTGGCCTCCGCCTCGACCATCATGATCGCGACGTCCGTGCCCCCGCCGGTGGCCTCGACGGCACGCCCGGCCAGCACCATGTCGAAGGTCGCGCGCTCCAGCTGCTCGACGGTGGGGAACGCCACCCAGCTGCCGTCGATGAGCGCCACCCGTGCCGCGCCGACCGGGCCGGAGAACGGCAGGCCGGCAAGCTGGGTGGAGGCCGACGCGGCGTTGATCGCCACCACGTCGTAGAGGTCCTTGGGGTCCAGGCTCAGTACGGTCACCACGACCTGGACCTCGTTGCGCAGGCCCTCGACGAACGAGGGGCGCAGCGGGCGGTCGGTGAGCCGGCAGGTCAGGATGGCGTCGGTGGACGGCCGGCCCTCGCGGCGGAAGAACGACCCCGGGATCCGCCCGGCGGCATACATCCGCTCCTCGACGTCGACGGTGAGCGGGAAGAAGTCGAAGTGGTCTTTGGGAGCCTTGCTGGCGGTGGTCGCCGACAACAGCATGGTCTCGTCGTCGAGGTAGGCGACGACGCTCCCGGCGGCCTGCTGGGCCAGCCGGCCGGTCTCGAAGCGAATGGTGCGGGTGCCGAAGCTCCCGTTGTCGAGGGTGGCGGTGGACTCGAAAACGCCTTCTTCAACTTCAATTGCAGACATGGACGCCCGTGCGGCCTTCCTGGTTCGTTCAGTTGTTTCGCGACGCCAGACATGGACCAGCGAAGAACCTGGATGCGGCTACGGTCGTCGATCGAAGCGGCCGGATCCTGCACGAACGTTCAGACCCGGCTGCCACTACCGAAGACCGCCCGACTCAGGTCTGGCTGATCGCGGGAACGTGTCCCGTCGTGACGTGCCGGAGCGACGCGCGCGGACTGCGCGGGCCACACCGATGCCCGGGCGGAACCCGGAACGGTCTCACTCTACACGGCGGCGTTGTGGCCGCCCCGAAGGTCAGCGACGCAGACCGAGGCGCTCGATGAGCGAGCGGTAACGGGCCACATCGACCTGGGCCAGGTACTTGAGCAGACGACGACGCCGGCCGACCAGCAGCAGCAGCCCACGACGGGAGTGGTGGTCGTGCTTGTGGGTCTTGAGGTGCTCGGTGAGATCGGTGATCCGCTTGGTCAGCAACGCGACCTGCGCCTCCGGCGATCCGGTGTCGGTCTCGTGCAGGCCGTAGCTGCCCAGGATCTCTTTTTTCTGCTCGGCGGTCAGCGCCACGAAAACATCTCCATCAATAGCGTCCCGCGAATGAAATGACGGCGGCCACCGCGGACTGCAGCTCGCCGACCCGGGAGTCTAGCAGCGGCGCGGCGGCTGAGCCCAATCCGCGTTCGGGCCAGGCGACCGGTCAGTCACCGGTGAGCAGGTCGCGGGTCTTCTCGACGTCGGTGTTCATCACCGCCACCAGATCCGCCACGGCGTCGAACTTCTCCTGCCCGCGGATCCGGCTGACGAAGTCGACGGCCACCCGCTGTCCGTACAGGTCGGCGGTTTGGTCGAGCACGAATGCCTCAACGGTGCGCGCCCGCCCGGAAAAGGTCGGATTGGTGCCCACCGACACCGCGGCCCGGCAACGCTGACCGGCGACGACGGTGCCCGGCACCGGGCCGTGTCCCAGCACGGTGAACCACGCGGCATACACCCCGTCGGCGGGAATGGCCGCATATGCCGAGGGCGCCACGTTGGCCGTCGGGAAGCCCAGGTCGCGTCCGCGGCCGTCGCCGCGCACCACCAGTCCCTCGACGCGGTGCGGCCGCCCGAGAGCCTCGGCCGCCGCAACGACGTCGCCGGCGTCCACGCATGACCGGATATAGGTCGAGGAGAAGGTGACCGGCTGCGTCACGTCCGAGTCGGCGCGCTCGGCCACCAGCGACACCGATTGCACACCGAACCCGAACTGTTCGCCGGCGCGGCGCAGCGTCTCGACGTTGCCCGCCGCCTTGCGGCCGAAGGTGAAGTTCTCCCCGACCACCACCTCCACCACGTGCAGGTGCTCGACCAGCAGTTCGTGGATGTAGCGGTCCGGGGTGAGCTTCATGAAGTCGGTGGTGAACGGAATGACCAGGAACACGTCCACGCCGGCCTGCTCGACCAGCTCGGCGCGGCGCGCCAAGGTGGTGAGCTGAGCCGGGTGGTTACCCGGGTAGACAACCTCCATCGGATGCGGATCGAAGGTCATCAACACTGTCGGCACCCCGCGGGCCTTGCCGGCCTTCACCGCGTGCGCGATCAGTTCGGCATGGCCACGGTGCACACCGTCGAACACTCCGATGGTGAGCACGCACCTGCCCCAGTCTGTGGGGATCTCGTCCTGCCCCCGCCACCGTTGCACAACCGCAAGCCTAAACTGTGTGCCGTGAGCCCTTGGGAGCAGTCGGACGGGCTGACTACCGTCGCCCAGGACTACCTGAAGGTCATCTGGACCGCGCAGGAATGGTCACCCGACAAGGTCAGCACCAAGATGCTGGCGGAGAAGATCGGTGTCTCGGCGAGCACCGCCTCGGAATCGATCCGCAAACTCGCCGACGCCGGCCTGGTGGACCATGAGAAGTACGGCGCGGTGACGCTGACCGATGAGGGCCGCCGCGCCGCGCTCGGCATGGTGCGGCGCCATCGCCTGATCGAGACCTTCCTGGTGTGCGAACTCGGCTACAGCTGGGACGAGGTCCACGACGAGGCCGAGGTGCTCGAGCATGCGGTCTCCGACGAGCTGATAGCGCGCATCGACGCCAAGCTGGGGTTCCCGCAGCGGGATCCGCACGGTGACCCCATCCCGGCCGCCGACGGCCAGGTGCCCACTCCCCCGGCGCGCCAGCTGTGGGAGTGCGCCGACGGCGACTCGGCGACGGTGGCCCGGATCTCCGATGCCGACCCGGAGATGCTGCGGTACTTCGACGGGGTGGGCATCAGCCTCGACGCCCGGGTCCGGGTGCTGACTCGCCGGGAGTTCGCCGGCATCATCTCGATAACCCTCGAGTCCCCCGGCGGCGGCGAGCAGTCCGCGATCGACCTGGGAAGTCCTGCTGCGCAGGCGATCTGGGTGGTCTAACCAGCCGGGAAGCCCGGGCGCGAGCACAGCTGGGCGGGTTCCTGCGCGACGTCGTCGGGGCGGCTTAAAGTGTCGCCGGCCGGATGACGACCACGGACTTCGTCTTGGACCCGGAATCTTCCAGCAGCGCGATCACCCGGCCGTCGGGCGCGGCTGCCGCGTAGACGCCGTCGATACCGGCGGGTGTCAGCGGCCGGCCGTGGCTGGCGTCGAGGGCTTCGTCGCCGGACAGGGCGCGGCGTGGAAAAGTCTGCAGGCAGGCCTCATCCAGGCTGTAGCTCAGCCGCGGGTTCTCCCCCAGCTCCTCGAGGGTGCGGGCCTGGTCGAGACCGAAGCTGCCCGCGCGGATGCGGCGCAGCGCCGTCAGGTGCCCACCCACCCCCAGTTCGTCACCCAGGTCGCGCGCCAGCGCGCGGATGTAGGTGCCCGCCGAACAGTCCACCTCGACGTCCAGGTCGATGAGGTCACCCGCTCGCCTGACACCGGTCGCCTCGAAGCGGTCGACCCGCACCGGCCGGGCGGGCAGCTCCACCGCACGCCCCTCGCGGGCCAGCTGGTAAGACCGCTTGCCCGCGACTTTGATCGCGCTGACCGTCGAGGGAACCTGGGCGATGTCGCCACGCAGCCCCGAGATCGCCTCGGCGATCTGTGAATCGGTGATGTGGGCGGCTGAAACCGTCTGCAGCACATCACCTTCGGCGTCCTCGGTAGATGTGGTCTGGCCCAGCCGGATGGTGGCGGCATAGGACTTCGCCGACGTGGTCAACAACCCCAGGATCTTGGTGGCGCGGTCGATGCCGATCACCAGCACCCCGGTTGCCATCGGGTCCAGGGTGCCGGCGTGACCGACCTTGCGGGTACCGAAGAATCTGCGGCACCGGGACACCACGTCGTGGCTGGTGATTCCGGCCGGCTTGTCGACGATCACCAGGCCCGGCTGGGCGTTCACAGCACGATCGCGGTCAGCACCAGCCCGCCGGTGACCGACCACCGCCCGCGCAGCTCGGTCAGCGGCGGACCGGACAGCGCCGCCGGGTCGATGAGGATGCGGGAGACGAAGCCGCCCTCGGAATCGAACGTGATCTGGGCATCCTCGAAACCCAGCCACCGCCTGGTCAGCGGAAACCACGCCTTGTAAGTCGCTTCCTTGGCACAGAACAGGATCCGGTCCCAGTGCAGTTCGCGTGGCAGGGCGGCCAGTTCGGCGCGTTCGGCGGGCAGACTGACCGCGTCCAGTACGCCGTCGGGCAGCACGTCGTGCGGTTCGGCATCGATGCCCACCGACCGCACCTCGGCACCGCGACCCACCACCGCACCGCGGAAGCCCGCACAGTGCGTGAGGCTGCCCACGACACCGTCGGGCCAGCACGGTTCGCCCTTCTCCCCCTTGAGGATCGGCACCGGCGGCTGGCCGATCTCCTCGAGCGCCAGCCGGGCGCAGTAGCGGGCGGTGACGAACTCGTTGCGGCGCTTGGCAACCGAACGAGCCACCAGTGGTTCCTCCTCGGGCAGCGGCGCCAGCCCGGGCGGGTCGTCGTAGCGTTCGGCCCAGGCCAGCGACGGTGCGGGATCGAGCACCGTGTCCAGCAGCCTGCTCATCGCGACTGCCGCTGCCGGAGCCGTTCGGCGAACTTCGCGCCGGCCTCGCGCATCTCGTCGGTGATGGTGAAGTGGCCGCCGAACTCGTTGAGGTAACCGGGCGGATACTGCGGGTCGGGTAACACCTGACGCAACCAGCGGTGCGGCCGGCGTCGCCGCCACTCCCGCGGGTAGCCCACCGAAACCTCTTCGAAGCGCACCCCGTCGTAATAGGTGGTGCGCGGAATGTGCAGGTGACCGTAGACCGAGCAGGTCGCGTTGTAGCGGGTGTGCCAGTCGGCGGTCTCGACGGTGCCGCACCACAACGAGAATTCCGGGTAGAACAGCGCGTCACAGGGCTGCCGAACCATCGGGAAATGGTTGACCAGCACGGTCGGTGTCATCCAGTCGAGATCTTCGAGGCGTTTGCGGGTAGCGGCGACCCGGTCACGGCACCACGCCTCCCGGGTGCCGTACGGCTCGGGTGACAGCAGGAACTCGTCGGTGGCCACCACGTTGTTCTCCCGCGCGATCGCCAGCCCTTCGGCTTTGCCGCTCGCCCCGGCCGGCAAGAAGGTGTAGTCGTACAGCAGAAACATCGGCACGATGGTGGCCGGGCCCCCCTCCTCGGTCCAGACCGGGAAGGGGTGTTCGGGGGTGATGACACCCATCTGATCGCACATATCGACCAGGTAGTCGTAGCGCGAGCGCCCGAACACCTGCATCGGATCCTTGGTGGTGGTCCACAGTTCGTGATTGCCGGGCACCCAGATCACCTTGGCGAACCGTTTCCGCAGCAGATCCAGCGACCAGCGGATTTCGTCGGTGCGTTCTGCGACGTCGCCGGCGACGATCAGCCAGTCGTCACCGGTGGCCGGATGCAGCGACTCGGTGACGGGCTTGTTGCCCAGGTGGCCGGTATGCAGATCGGAGATCGCCCACAGGGTCGGACCGTGCGAGGCCCTCGGCGAGTGGGTAGTCACGGAGATCCAGCCTAGTCGGCGCCGTCCGCGGGCCCGCGCAGGCCGAATTGGAACGTGTTCTCGCTTTCCCCGCGGCGACCGCTACCCCAACTTGTACACTCCCGGCAGAAGTCCGGCAGAAGCGAGGAGTGGCATGCTCACCAAACTGCGTCTGATCATCGCGTTCAGCGCCTTGGTGATGGCGGGCGTCATGGTCTGGCAACAGAGCCCGCCCAGCGGCGTCGCGGCCGGGATCGGCCGGGTGCAGCTGCGCTCTACCGCCGCGCCGCTGGCTCCGCCCCCCACCTCGCCGGTCAACCTGACCAACCCGCGTCCCTTCGACGCCTGCGAGGACATCCCCTACGACGTCATCGCCCAGCTCGGGCTCGCCTTCACCCCACCGAAGCCGGTGGAGGGTGTGCGTTGCGAGTTCGACGCCGGCAACTACCAGATGGCCGTCGAGACGTTCGTGTGGCGCAGCTACGACGAGACCATCCCGCGCGACGCGGTCGAGATGGACATCAACGGCCATCGTGCGGCGCAGTACTGGGTTATGAAGCCCACCGAGTGGAACAACCGGTGGTGGTTCTCGTGCATGGTGGCGTTCAAAACCAGCTACGGGGTGATTCAGCAGTCGCTGTACTACTCGCCGGTGTACTCCAACCCCGACGTGGACTGCCCCTCGGAAAACCTGATGCGCGCCCAGCAGTTGGCGCCACACTACAAATACTGAACCTCGGCGTGAACCGCAGCCCACGCTTCACCGACGCCATCCTTTCTCGGGCACTGCGGCGGGTGCCCCCGCCCACCACCGGCTACACCGTGCGCCGCGAGCACATCCCGATGCGCGACGGCGTCACCCTGGTGGCCGCGCACTACCAGCCGACCGGTGAGGTGGCGGGGACCCTGCTGGTCCGCTGCCCCTACGGGAGAGGGTTCCCGTTCTCGGTGGTCTTCGGGCGGATGTACGCCGCGCGCGGCTACCGGGTCATCCTGCAGAGTGTGCGCGGCACGTTCGGGTCGGGCGGGGTGTTCGAGCCGATGGTCAACGAGGCCGCCGACGGCGCCGACACCGTGGCCTGGTTGCGGACGAGGCCGTGGTTCACCGGCTCCTTCGGCACCATCGGGCTCTCGTATCTGGGTTTCACCCAGTGGGCGCTGCTAGCCGACCCACCACCGGAACTGGCCGCCGCCGTCATCACCGTCGGGCCGCACGACCTGTACCAGTCGACCTGGGGCGCCGGCTCTTTCGCGCTCAACGATTTTCTGGGCTGGAGCCACCTGATGGCCCATCAGGAGGATCGCCCGCGGATTCGTGCCGGAGTTCATCAGCTGACCGCCCAGCGCAGGGTGAAGCGCGCCGCGGCCGCATTGCCGCTGGGAGCAGCGGGCCGGGCGCTGCTGGGCACCGGCTCACCCTGGTACGAATCGTGGGTCGAGCACCCCGAGGCCGACGACCCGTTCTGGGACGCGCTGCGCCACCCGGAGGCGCTGCAGCACTCCCGGGTTCCGGTGCTGCTGTTCGGTGGCTGGCAGGACCTGTTCCTGGAGCAGACACTGGCGCAGTACCGCGCGTTGCGCGACCGCGACGTGGACGTGGCGATGACTATCGGCCCCTGGACGCACACCCAGATGCTGACCGCCGGCCTGAGTCGGGTCACCGCGGAGTCGTTGCAGTGGCTGGACACCCATCTGCGCGGCTCGACCACGGCCCCGCGGTCGAGCCGGGTCCGGATCTTCCGGGCCGGCCGGGGCTGGTGTGACCAGCCGGATTGGGCGCCGGGGAATGCCACACAACCTTGGTATCTGCAGCCCGGCGGCACGCTCGCGGCGACCGCACCCGACCAGGCCGCTTCGGCGGTCTCATTCCGGTTCGACCCCACCGACCCGCCGCCCACGATCGGGGGCCGGCTGTTGTCGGCTGCCGGCGGATACCGCGATGACAGGCGGCTGGTCCGTCGCCGCGACCTGCTCAGCTTCACCGGCACAGCGTTGACCGACGACCTGGACGTGTGCGGCGTCCCGGTGCTGGAGTTGGACCACAGCTCGGACATCGCTGACGTCGACCTGTTCGTCCGGATCAGCGAGGTCGACGGCCGCGGCCGCTCGGTGAATGTCACCGACGGCTACCGGCGGCTGCGGCAGCACACCGGAAGAGTTCGCGTCGAAATGGACGCCATCGCACACCGTTTCGCCGCAGGCTCGCGGATCCGGGTACTGATCGGCGGCGGCAGCCATCCCCGGTACGCAGCCAACCTGGGTACCGGGGAGGCGCCGGTCAGCGGCACCCGGGTGCAGCCGACGGTGCACACGGTGCGATTCGGTGCATCACGGTTGCTGCTGCCCACCTGAGTTCTTGCAAATGGCTTAGTGGTTCGGCCCGTGAATCGCCCTGGGTCTGGTGGGTCTGGTGGAGGCTCGGGCTATTGGATTTCGACCAGGGTTTGGTCGATCCGTTGCCCAGCGTAGAAGGCGTCCTCG
>NZ_MVHC01000043.1 GCF_002086455.1 Mycolicibacter algericus DSM 45454 | reverse complement strand
TACTACAGTCAGCACCGAACCCAGAAAGTCACTGAGTTCTCAAACCCGTGAGCGTCCGGAAACGCCGGGGGGATTCAGAACATATTGTTTAGGCGGCTGCGTTCCTTGGTGACGTGATTTCGCCGGTCGTCGCCCGAGGTGGCTGTCCTAAGGTGCACTCCGGAAGCCGCCGTGCGATGTCGCGCAGGTCGCGTGTCGTGACTCGATCCCACTGTGGACCCGGCCGACAGTTTGACCTGCCGGCCACGAAATCGTCGGGCCGACCGAACCCCTCCAGTCCGACCGAGGTGCAGTCGACGGCGTGTAACTCTCCGAGTACGGCGACCGTCGCGCGGCCGTGGTCTTCTCGGGCTGGGAAGCGGTGATGGTCGCCAGGTCGGCCTGATCGCGGACCATTGTGCCTTCGGCGTACTTGACGACGGTTTCGGCACCCTGAAGCCGCATTGGCGGCGTTGACGACCCGCTTGGCGATGCTCCACCGGTGCACTTCGGACGGTCCCTCGTAGATGCGGAGCCCCTATGATTAACGCGCGCGTCGACGTGATGTCAATCTCGTTGTCGGCCACCATCTCCTGCACCACGAACCGCCCCGGGTTCTGTGCACATCATCACTCGGTTATTGGTGTGGAGCCGGTTGCAGCGTCGTAGGCCTGTTCGTATTCGCTCGGCGGCGTGTGTGGCGAGGCGGTGCATGAGCCGGCTGGTATTTGTACCAGCCGACCCACCCGGCGGTGAGCATCTCGACGCCGACCAAGCGGTTCAGTGGGCCGCGTCGAAACGGTGTGTCATCACGGACTGCTTCGTTCTTGTAGAGCCCGATGGTGGTCTCGGCCAGGGAGTTGTCGTAGGCATCGCCAACTGAGCCGATGGAGGCGACCAATCCTGACAGGCGCAGTGTCTCCCGCACCCGAGGCAGTGCGCACCTTCCGCACCTACGCCACGGCGCGAACCTGCCGACTTAGTACCCCAAAACACGACAGAACCCGCAGGTCAACCAACGATCAACCGACGAAATCCTCGGGGGTGCCCAAACTCGAGTCGTGGGGCCGCACGGCGGAGCCATTGACAACATGGCAGTGAACTGTCATCTTTGATCAAATTTCCAATGCGCCAAAGGAGGCGTAGCTGTGACAGATCTCAAGGGCAGTGGTCTAGTAAACGAAGCCGAACCCCCTGCCGCCGGGCAGGCACAGATCAAAACCATTCGCCCGGTGCTGCTTTGGTCGACGGTCGGCGCGATCTGTGTCGTTGCGGCCGCCGCCATTTATATCTCGTGGATCGTGTCCGGAAACGCCACGCCGGTCGATCCGGGGCCCGACCCGATCCCTGGAGGAACCCGGCTCGCAATGCTGGCCTTCCAGATCGTGTGCCCCCTCTTCGCGGTGATCACAATCATCTACGTTGTGCGCAAGAGCCTTCGTGAGCGCCAACTGTGCGTCGAGGCAGCGATCGTGATCGGGTCGGCGATCGCGTGGTGGCACGATCCGCTGATCAACTGGTTCCAACCCGTGCTGTTCTACAACGCCGCGATGGTCAACTTCGGCAACTGGACGGAGAACATCCCGGGCTGGCTCAGTCCGGACGGACGGCTGATGGCCGAGCCGGTACTGATGATCGGCATGGTGTACATCTGGATGCCACTGGCCATGGGTAAGGTCGCGTTTTTCGGTATGACTCGCGCTCGGCGTCGTTGGCCGACCCTGGGGCCGGTCCGGACGTTCTGCTGCGGGTGGCTGGCCGTATTCGTCCTCGAGTTCCCGCTGGAAATCACGGCAGTGCACCACGGACTGGTTGGCTACCCGGCGACGATCCCAGGCCTGACGTTGTGGGCAGGTCAGACCGTTCAGGTGCCTTTCTACGGCCCGGTGCTGTGGTCTCTGGTGCTGTGTTCGAGCGGCGCATTGATGTTTTTCCGCAACAGGCGCGGTCAGATCCGAGTCGAGAGTGGTGTGGAGACTCTCCGTTCGGCGGGGCCGGCAACCAAGTCTGTGCTGCGGGTGTTGGCAGTCACCGGATACTTGCATGTCATGGCGATCGGTGGCTACGACGTGCCGATCAACATCGCTGGGCTTTACGCTGGCCCGACGGACACTTACCCGACCTACATGCGCACGCAGTTCTGCGGGCCGGACACGCCACGGCCCTGCCCGGACGGCACCAGGTTCGACGATCCGTAGCGACGACTACTTGAGGGCCGCGGGAAGTGCAGCGAACTCCTGTCGCACCAAATCCTCGAGTGGACGACTCGGAGTCGACAACCATTGGTTCAGCGCGCGCTCGATAAGTAGCATCCCAACCGACGCCAGCAGTCGGCATTCGTCGTCGGGTGCCGCCAGTCGACGACGCGTGGCGATCGCCTTGGCGACGGTTTCGGCGTTGGCTTCGTGATTCCGGCGTTCGCGGCCCAGTAACACCAGCGATGAGGCGACCGCCTCGTGGTACTGGGCGATTCGCTTACGGATCCGCTTCAGTCCAGGTGCCAGCAGCGCGAAGGAGTTGGCCATCGCCTCGAAGTCGGACAGTTCGTCCGGTTGTGCCAGGTAGACACCGCTGGCGGCATTGATGAAATCGTATTCGCCGAAGAACAGCACCGACTCCTTGGTGGGGAAATACCGGAAGAAGGTTCGCGCAGAGACGCCCGCGCTCTCCGCGATCTCATCGGTGGTAGTTTGGTCATAACCGTTTGCGCTGAACAGGTTCAGCGCAGCATCGAGGAGAGCCATCCGGATTCGGTCGGCATGTTCGCCTCGCGGCGATCGGTCGCCACGCGCCATCGTCATCCTCCTGGTGACTGTTCAGGTTGGCCCTGACATTACAACGACCTGGCACCCGGGCCCCTCGTTGACACTGGTTGACCGATAGACGGCAGTGAACAACCGTGGCAGTCCACTGCCATATTCGGGTTTCGGAATCGCCGAGGGGTGGCACAGCGGATCTGCCCAGACCTATCTAACCGAACACATATCCGAGCGGCGCGGCAACGCCTCCGGCAACGACATGCTCACCCACCTGATGCAGGGCACCGGAGACGGCGGCATGAGCGACAACGAGATCCTCGGCTTGTGCTGGCCGGACCCGACACCGTCACCGCGGCGGTCAGCTTCTCGTTAGCGAAGCTGGCGGCGGAGACTGAGGTGCGGCAACGCATCAGCGCGGACTTCTCGCTGACCCGAGATTTGTCGAAGACACGCTGCGGGTCGATGGGCCGGTGCCCTCTCGTGCCACGGGGGTGACAACCAGGAAGTCGAGGTGGCTGGCAGGCTAGTGCCGAAAGGCACCACGGTAGCGCTGAGCTACGGTGGTGCCGACCGGGATCCGTCTCGATATGCGGACGCCGACGAAGTCCATCTGGACAGAAAGGGCGCTGCACTTCGCGTTTGGCCTCGGGCCGCACCGGTGCCTGGGCTCGCCCTTGCCCGGCTGGAGTTGCGGCTCACCTTGGAGGCCGCGGCGCGCGCGGATTCCCGAGTACTCCCTCGCGAACGGGACTGAACCGGAGGTGCGCTGGCCCACCAGGACGATGGGCCAGCAGCCCGTCCCGCTGAACATCAAGCCGGCATAGCGACTGCGGGCGGGCGGACGCCGCTCAGTCCACCTTGGGGACGACCTCCTCTGCCACCCACTGCATGTGGTCGAGGTAGGCGTTGAAATCGTTCAACGGTGGCGGATTGACCCAAGTGTCGGTGACTCCGAGTTCGGCGAGCTTGTTGCAGTTGTCGATCACCTGTTGCGCGCTTTGGCCGAACTGCGCGTTCGGGTCATCGACGATGGTGTGCTCCTGGCCGACGGACAGCATCGCGAGACTGTAGAACACCGAGAACGGCCGGTCGTTGAAACCCTGCTGGGACCGCAGATAGTCCAACTTAGCGGGCAACTCTTCGGGCTTGGTCAGCCACGGCGCCCACCCGTCGCCGAAGCGTGCTGCGCGGCGCAGCACGGGTTCGGCGTCTCCGCCCATCCACACAAGGGGGTGCGGTTTACGAATCGGTTTGGGTCCGAATGCCACGTCGTTGAATTTGACGAATTCACCGTCGAAGCTCGGAGAGTCGCTGTGCCATAGCTCGAACATCGCCGCCAGGCACTCGTCGGCCAATCGGCCCCGTTTGTTGAATGGGACACCGATGGCGTCGAACTCCTCCTTGAGCCAGCCGACACCGACGGTGACCTGTGCCCGGCCGCCGCTGAACCAATCTAGGGTCGCGATGGATTTGGCGGCGACTACGGGATGGTGTAGAGGCAGGATCGTCACCATCGAGCCGACGGTGATCGTCGACGTCGCCCCCGCAACGAAAGCCTGAGCCGTGGTGGCGTCGAAGTAGTGGTTCCCTGACAACTCGACGTGCTCGGTGGGCGTCAGGAAATGTTCGGGCAAAAACACCATCGAGTAGCCCAACTGCTCCGCGGAATGAGCGACGCGGGCAATGTCGTGGCCGGTGAGGCTGTGCTCCCACGGCTGAGTGATCGCCGCGACGTTCATACAGTTCGGCAGGTAAACAGTGAATCGCATTAGATGCCTTTCCGATTCGGAGGTCTAGTGCCCGCCCGGCGAATCCTGGGTCGATGGCATGAGCTACCGTGACCCGCAACACTATGGCAGTTCACTGTCAGCAGTCAACCACCCCGGCGCGGCCGGGCCCGGCTCGGTGAATTCGGTAGCGCGGAACAGCGCCCGGTGCCACAATCAGGTAAGGATAGCAGTCGACTGTCACACGAGAACTTTGGAGAAGTATTGGACGGCGTCGATGCGCCGTTGACTGACCCGATTTCGGGGCAGCAGCGGTCGGCACCCTCAACGGAAAAAACTAGTGCGCTGTCCAGTGGTGACGTCGTTCGGGTAAACGGGACAACAGGTGAGGTAACTATGCTGAAACGAAGTGGGGGCCGGAGACTATGACATCAACACATGACCTGTCGTCCGGCCTGCCGGTTGAGCGGGAAGAGACCGTGCGTGCACGTCCGGCAGAGCCTGGGTGGACCGAGAACCTTCTATTCACACCGTACGATCCGGACAACGATATCGGGATGTGGCTGCACCTCGGCACGGTCGCCGACATGTGGGAGATGTGGGAAGACCGGGTTCTCATCGCCCTGCCCGAGGAGCAGGGTGTGCTCAGCATGTGGGCCTACCATCGCACCGCGCCCGCCCGCCAGCCCGCGGGCGCCAACCTGGCATTCCGCTGTGAACGGCCATTCTCGAAGTGGCACATCACCTTTGACGGTTTCTGTCTGCGGTCGTCCTACCAGGAGATGCGTACCGGCCTACTCGCCGACGGGCCCAAGAGCCACGTTCGACTCGACCTTGAAGTGAACTGCCTGACACCGGTGTGGGATGCCGAGGCCGGGCCGGCCACGGCATCCGGTGCCGGGATGGCCGAACAGAGCTGGGCCCGCGAGCACTACGAACAGTTGGTTTCGGTAACCGGAGATGTCGTCATCGACGGTGAAAGCTTCCGGTTCGACGGCGGGGGGTGGCGTGACCACTCCCGGGGACCGCGGGGGGCCGACACCTTGGCCGATTGGGGCGGCCACGTCATTGCCGGGGGAGTGATGCCCAGCGGCCGCGGCTTCGGGCTGTGCCGCTATTGGGCACGTGATGGGCGAACCACGCTTGAGGGTGCCTATGTCGTATCGGATGGCGTACTGCGGCACGTGCAGCTGGACCGGACCCCGCCGGCCGCGGTGCTCGCCCGCGACGGCGAAACCTTCACGTTCGCCTTCGACGGGGGCCAGTCGGTGTCCGGCACGATTCGCTCGTCGCTGTGGTTGTCGATGGCTGACGGACTGCCCTACGGTGTGTTGGAGCCCGCGCGTGCATACACCGTCAGTTGGGCACAAGTGCGGTGGGGCGACGAGACCGGGCACATCTACATCGAGCGATCCGGCCTGGCCTAGCAGGGGTTTTCTTTCTCACCGTTCACCCGTGAACCACCCATTTGGGTTTCGGGGTCTGCTGCGCTCGTGCACATTCGGTTACAGGTGGCCAGCGGTTGAGTGGCTGGTTGCTGACCATAGTAGTTGGCTTGTGCTCTATGGGTGGGACTGGCCAAGGTGGTGCATGAGCCGGGTGGTGTTGTACCACTCGGCCAGTCGGGGGAACCCAACCTGCATGCCGGGATGCTTCATTCCCTTCATCGGGTGGTCATCTCCCTGAGGTCCACTCGGTGATGACGTGGTCGACTGTGGTGAGGCGCCCAAGCAAACTGATGGAGTTGTCCAGGACTTGTTCGGCATAACTGGCCGGGGTTCCGCCGACCGCGTCGCGAGGCACGACGAGGCGAAAGCCGCTCTGCGTGATGTGAGCGGCAGTGGCGGGAAGCGCCAGATTCAACGACACCCCGGCCAGCACGATGGTTGTCACACCCAGGTTGCCCATCACCGGGAGCAACTCCGTTCCGAAAGTGGGGAAAAGACCGTGGTGGCGGGGCAACACGAAGTCGGTTGGCGCTAGCAGGTCGGGCACCACCTGAGTGGGGTTCGTCCCGGGGCTCCATCCGGCCGTGGCCGATGAGAGCATCCGCCATAGTTGTGCCGTGCCGGTTTGTGATCCCCCGAGGGCGCCCTCGTAGGTGGCGTGGACCACGCGGACACCGGCCGTGCGTGCCGCATCGAGTAACCGTTCTAGGACGGCGACGAGCTCGGGGTTGTCGGAGGCGAGGCCTGGAAATACCGGGTCGATGCCCAAGACGCCGTTCTGGCATTCGACGCATAACACGGCGGTCGCTGCAGGGTCTTCGGTGGTGAGACGCGATGGGGACATGTCGGGACGGACTCCTCGGTGTTCAAGGGGGAAGGGGATATTCAGCGGTGACTGTCGTCGGCAACTGGCCCACTGCGCTTGTCGAAAAAAGGGCAGGCGGTCAGCGGCCTTCGCTGCGGGGTGGGCCTCGGTTGCATCGTGCGGAGTCGGGCGGTCGAGTCCATGACAGAACGAACGCCCAGGGTCCGTGCGAGTGCCGTTCTTAGGATCTGACTACTGGTCATCGCTGGGCGACTCCACCGGTCTCCTTCCCGCCGCAATCATGCGAGTCACCCGGTGACACCCGTCACCGACCGTAGATGCTTTCCCGCAATGGCAGTCCACTGTCATTGCGGCAGAGCAGTGCTACTCACCGCGGTTTCGCCGGTAACGGGGATGCGCTGCGGGATAGGGTCATCGAACTGCCGTCCGGTCGTAGGGGGGATCGTGGCCATGGGTTGCAGCCGGTCGCAAGGTTCTGGCCATCGGTAGCGGTGGCGCCGATGCCAACGGCGAGGTCTGGCGTCAGCGCAGTAGCGCGCCGGTGCCAAGGTCGGAGTAGGCCTCGGCGAAGCGGCCGAGCACTGCCGCCACGATCGCCTCGGAGTACATCTGGTCGGGTGTGATCGCCCACATGCAGAAGCCCCACGCCGGGCTGCGTCGGTAGGCGGTCCACATCTGCTCGCGGTCGGGCACCGCAACGCCCGCATCGCGTAGGCGCCCGCGGTAGTTGTCGAGCAGCTCACGTTCGTGGGTGCGTCGAAGATCGGGCGGCAGCGCGCCGATCAACGCGTAGCCGACGTCGTGTGCCCACGACCCGCGCCGCACTAGTTGCCAGTCGAGGACGCCCATCCGCCCATCGGGCAGTGCGTAGGTGTTGCGCGGGTGTGGGTCGCCGTGCAGCAGGGTCATCGGCTCGCCGGCTGAGCCGGCGGTGTGTTCCTGCAGCGCCCAGAACGCCGCTTCCATTGACTTCGCAGTCTCGCCGGTGGCCTCTAGTAGAGCCTTCTTGTAGGGCAGTTCAAGGAACGCCTCGATGATGCCGAAGCCGTTGGTGCGCAGGAATTCCGCAAACTTGCCGGTGATGGGATGGTTCAGCCAGGACAGGTCCCCGTCGTCGCGCAGACGCGGGCTGTCCCAAAACCGCGCGTGGACCCGGCTCAATGTCGCCAGGAGCTCGTCGACCTGCTCGACGGACAATCCGGCAACCGCGTCAGGAACCTCCGCGCCGCGTAGCGTGATGTCCTCGGCGAGGATGAGGAACTGCGACGGGCCGTCGAGGTGTTCGGCGAAAAAGGTCGTTATGGTCTCGACGTCCAGATCGGGTCGAAGATCTCGGTAGAAGCGGGTCTCGTCGTCGAGCAGGACCGTGCCGCCACCACCCTGAGACAACGCGCCGTCGATGGCTGGTGGCAGATCGTGGACCGTGGCGAGCTGGGTCTTCACGAACAGGTGGCGGGGCAGCGCGGTGTCTGGATCGGCGTAGTCGACGTCCAGATGCAGATGTGAAGTCGTGCCCTGCCAGGTCCGATTCAACCTCGCGGCCGTCACGATCACGTCCGGATCGTGACGACGGAGCAGCGTGGTGAGGATGTCCGGCGTGAGATCGTCGGCAGAGCTCAACGTGACCGGCAGGGTAATGGACATGGCCGAACTCCTCGTCATCTAGACATGATTTGACAGTTGACTGTCACATTAGCAGTAAGCGCAGGGGAGTGCGGTCCGATTCGTCGAAGATCAGGGGCGGAACAACCAATCATGAGCGATCTTCTAGCCGGGATCGCATCGGGCATGAGCGACCATCCACGGCCGTGACCTCGCCGCCCGCGTTCGAGGAAGCGGCCCTCGTCGACCTCTTGCGGCGAAACCACCGGGACTTTCCTATTGCGACGAAGGCGCAAGGCGGGCCCCGTTGGTCAGCCCCAGTCGGGAGTGATCGTTAGGTGCCCGGTCACAGCGCCCACCTGAGCGTCGCGCTGCCGACGGCTCGCAAGGCGCCTTTTCGTTCGCCGCCGATCGCCGCCAGCCGAGAAGCGCTCAGGCAGTGACCGATCGAGCGGGGCGGAACAGCGGAATCCAGATTCGGCTGTCATCGTTACCAGGCAGCGCGGTCCAGTCCTCGAAAAATACCTCGACGGGCATGCCGACCCTGACATCCTCCATGGGCACGCCCACCACGTTGGTGATGAGCCGGATGTCGGGTTCATCGTTCAACTCAACGATCGCCACGACGTAGGGTGGCTCGAAACCGGGAATCCAGTTCTGCCGGTTGACCGTATAGGCCGCAACGGTCGCCCTTCCCGACACGGGCTCCGGGGCAACGTCGGTGCTGCGGCACCGCCAACACGCCGGCCCCGGCGGATGGAAGAAATGCATACAAGCGTGGCACCGGCTGATCAGCAGTTCGCCACGCTGGCCTCCGGTCCAGAATGCGTGTGACTCGGCCGTGGGGCTTGGTGCCAACCTCAGCTGTGGCCGTTGATAGTCGGTGTCAACTGTCATGAAAACGCCTCTCGCACAGGGGTCCGTCCGCTCATCGGGCCAGCGACCGGCCGATGACCAGCCGTTGTATTTGGTTGGTGCCCTCGAAGATCTGGGTGATCTTGGCCTCGCGCATGTACCGCTCGACGCGGTAGTCGCGGGTGTATCCGTAGCCACCAAATACTTGGACGGCGTCGGTGGTCACTTTCATGGCGGCGTCGGTGGCGACGAGCTTGGCCACCGACGCGTTGCGCGAGTACGGGAGTCCCGCGTCGCGCCGGCGAGCCGCGTCAAGGTAGGTGGCGCGGGCGGAGTCGACTGCAGCAGCCATGTCCGCCAAGAGGAACGTGAGCCCCTGATGATCGATGATCTTGCGGCCGAATGTTGTCCGCTCCTGCGCGTAGGAGACCGCTTCGTCGAGCGCGGCCTGCGCCACTCCGACGGCGACCGCAGCGATACCCAGGCGTCCTGAATCGAGTGCACTGAACGCGATCTGCAGGCCCTGACCCTCGGTGCCGATACGGCGCTGCGCCGTCACGAATGCGTCGTCGTAGTGTGCCGTCGTAGTTGGCACGGCGTGCAAACCCATCTTTTCCTCCGGCTTGCCGAAGGTCAGCCCCTTGGTGTCCTTGTCCACCAGGAAGCACGAAATTCCTTGTCCACCCTCGCTGGTACGGGCAAACAGGCTGTAGAAATCGGCGATACCACCGTGGGTGATCCAGGCCTTCGCGCCGTTGATGCGGTATCCACCGTCGACGGCGGTGGCCTTGCAGGACAGTGCCGCCGCATCGGACCCAGCCTGCGGTTCGGACAGGCTGTAGGCCCCGATCGTTTGGCCGCCCAGCATCGCGGGCAGCCATTTAGTCTGCTGCTCGTGAGTGCCGAACGCGATCAACGGGTGGCACGACAGCACGTGGACGCTGACCGCCACCGCGACCGCCGCCCAGCGGGCCGCCAGTTCTTCAAGTACCTGTAGGTAGACCTCGTAGGGCTGGCCACCTCCACCCCACTCCTCGGGGTGCGGAAGCGTCAGCAACCCGGTCCCTCCCAGCGTCGCGAAGACCCCTTCGGGATAGGTCTCGGCCCGTTCGTGCTCGTCGACGATGGGACTGAGTACCTTGTCGGCGACGTCGGCGGCGAGCTGAACCAGTTCGTGCGCTTCGGATGTCGGCAGCAGTCGGTCGACGCTCACGCCGCACGCTCCTGCCACTCGCAGCCGGTCAGCTCCGCGGACAGCTCCCACAGTCGCCGTGCGCTGTCGGGGTCGACGGCTTTGTCCGCCAGTTTCGTCGGCTTCGGTCTTCCCCACTGGTGCATCAGGCCGCGCGGGGAGAGGTAGGTGCCATTGGGCAGCGTCGTGGTGATCGCTTGAATGGTCGAGCGGGCCCCGTCGGCGGGGCTCTGCGCGATATACGGCGAAATCAGCCGGCCCGCCCACCGCACGACAGCCGACCCGTCCGCGAAGAGCGCCGTGTTCGTCATCCCGGGGTCGGTGGCGTACGCAGTCGTGCCGCGGGCGACCAACGCCCGCACGAACAGCAGGTTCGCCAACTTGGACTCGCCGTACGCCGCCCAGCGGTTGTAGCTGCGATGGTGGAAGTTGAGGTCGTCGAAGCGAATCCGCGCAATGGCATAGGCGGTGCTGGCCACCGAGATCACACGGTCACGGATCCGGTCGCCGAGCAGACACGTCAGGGCGAAGTGACCGAGATGATTGGTGCCCATGTGCGCCTCGAAGCCGTCGACCGTCCGCATCAGCGGCAGTCCCAACACACCCGCGTTGTTGACCAGCACGTCAACGGCATCGACGGTGGCGGCGAACGTGCGTACGCTCGCGAGATCAGCCAGATCGAGCTCGCGTACCTCGACGTCCCCGCGCATCGTCGCCGCTGCCTTGTAGCCCTTCGACAGGCTCCGGCAGCCGATCACGACCTGGTGGCCCGCGGCGGCCAGTGCGCTCGCAGTCGCCCTGCCTACGCCGCTGTTTCCGCCGGTGACGATGATCCGCACGCTACTCAGCCTCCATCGCGCCGTTGTCTGCCAAAACAGTAAACCATTTATCGCTTTGACGACAACGGAGCCGGGCTCGAATGCTGAGAACACCGACGCCAGATCCTCGACTTGGCTCCACCACGCACGAATGGCAGACAACGGGCGCGGCCGCCCGGACATCACGGCCGCAACGACCGTTACGTCGCGCTGCCGATAGGGATCGGTGCTACCCGATTCCAGCACACGTCTTCGCACAGCAGGGCATGCCCGGTGTAGGACACCGGCTTGTTGAGGACTGCGTAGGCCCCGTCGGCGTAGACGTCCGGCTTGCGGGCGCGGCCTCTTGCCTCCGAACATGGTCTTTCCAACCAGCGACATCGTCGTCCGCCTGCCGCTGTGACGGCGGCGATAAGTCGTCAGCGTGGTCGGGGCGCCCGGATAGCCTAAAGCGCTAAATCGTTATCGCATTAGTGGGCTGCTGGGCTACCTTAACTGCGGTGATCAACAAGAGGTGAGCCATTGATCCGAATCCTGATTGCGATGCCGGCGACGAACTGGAGCACCCGCAGAGTGGTGGTGTCGGGGTTCTCCGACGCGCAGGTGCGTGCTTGGGGCTACCGGTCCGGATGGGGCCTTCGCGAGTGCGAAACCCGGGTCGTTGCTCGAGTCCATACGACAGGCAGTGTGTCGACGCTGAAAGAGTTGAGCGGATCGTTGCCGTCCGCTCCGACCGTGGTGGTGGATGCATCGGTCAGCGGCACCGCCGGCCACGTCGCGTGCGGGTGGGAGGCTGACGGGGCTGATCGGCGGTCTGGCCGACGCGGTCGAGCGGGTCATACCAGTGCCGGGGGCCTACGCCGGCACGGTCATCGCGACTGGAGAGCTATGTGCATACCGATCCCGGTACCGTTGCCTCTAGGAAGGACCCATCAGCACGTATGACCACATCATCGCCGGGGCCGGCCGGCAAGATTCGGCGTGCCGATTTGCCGCGCGAGCCGATTTCAAGACGGTGGACGGCTGGGGAAGGGCGCGATTTCGGCGCGACGGGTTCGAATGCGCCCGAACCTATCCGCGCCCTCGATCAGCGGTGTCAACGCCATGAGACTCCGTGCGGGCAAGGCACGGTGGTGTGGCGTTCGTGGGGTTCGGGACGACCGCTGCTGCTTCTGCACGGGTCGCACGGATCATGGATGCACTGGGTGCACAACATCGCCGCCCTCGCGGGCAGTCACCAAGTATTGGTCCCAGACATGCCTGGCTACGGGGAGTCCGCGGCGCCAGCAGATGTGGAAAGTCCGGAGAGTCACGCCGAAGCGCTCGCCGTGGGATTGTGGCGGCTGCTGCCCAGGCGCGTGCCCGTCGATGTCGTCGGCTTCTCGCTTGGGGCGCTGATCGGGGCGCATCTGGCCTGGCTTGCGCCGCAACTTATTCGGCGTCTGGTGATCGTCGATGCCGGCGGCCTGAACACGCCGATGCCGATGGTGCACCTCCAGCTCAAGTCCCTGCGAGGCCTCCAAGGGGAGCAACTCCTGTCGGCACGGCGCCACAACCTTCACACGATGATGATTCACGATCCCGAACGCATCGATGATGTTGCGCTGTGGATCGACGCGAATACCCCGCGCCCGCGTACCCGTGTGCACTACAAGGTGATTCCCGACAAGCTACTCCTTGCGCTACGCCGGCTGCCAATACAGGTCGACGCCATATGGGGCGCGAACGATCGCCCACACCCGGACCCTGAAGCAAACGCCGCAGCCCTTCGTCAGATCCAGCCCGGCGCCGAGTTGCGTACGGTGCCGCGAGCCGGGCATTGGTCGATGTTTGAAGGCGCCGTCGACTTCAACCGTCACCTGATCGAACTATTGGCAATGCCCCTACGCGCCTCGGCGAAGGACGATGAATAAGCACCCGATTCCCATCACCGCAACATCGTCGATCCGCTGAAAGTGACGCCGCTCCCGCGCGGCAGAGGCTGTCGATCAGTGCATCATGCGGGACGGGCACGTTGGGGAATGGGGTCTATCTCGTTAACGGTGTTTCCGGCGGTTTCCATCAGTAGGTTTCGGCTGCCGGGAATCGGTCACCGAACGTGATGGCAAACGCATTGAGCGCTGGCTTCCACCGCATCATCCATCGTGTCCTCACGAAGAACACGTCCTCCCTCCGTGGAACGGCAGCTGCAGAGGCGGCAACCGGCCACCCGCCGTCCCGCAGGAGAGTTACGGCCACCGCAGAAGTGATCGCCGCAGCAGGGTGACCATCAGTGCTGCCGTGCGTTGGTCATCGTCGGGGCTGTCTGCGGCGGTCGGTTCCGTCATCCGGCCCAGTATCGCCAGGAAGACCGCCGCTGCCACCTGTTGGTTCATGCCCGTCGGCAAGCCTGCGTTGGCGAGCAGTACGCCGACCGTGTGGTGGATGGCGCCAATCCCGTGCTCGACCTCCGCGGCCGAAAGCTGCTCTGCAACAGTGCCGTCGAGCCACGCTCGGATCACACCGCGGTAGCCGCGGTGAAATCGGAGGTAATCGAGCATCCACTTCGACAGTGCTTCGGCATCGGTTATCCCGGAAAGCGTTGCGGCAAACTCTTCGATCTCGGTAACGGCGAGACGGGTCAGTTCGGCGAGGATCTTGTCCTTGGTGCTGAAATACCGATAGAGGGTGGCTCGGCTGACCTGGGCGCCCGCGGCGATATCTTCCATTCCCACTGCGTAATATCCGTGTTCGGCGAACAGCGTCGAGCTCACCGACAACACCTCTAGCATGATCGGCGACAGGGCACTCTGGGCGGTAGCGCCCGCCGCCGGCGCCTCCAGCGCAACGGCGACCGATGTGGTTGCCGCCTGGCGGCCGGACTGCGTAGCGATGGAGCGCAGCACATCTGCCGGGGTATCGGGAAACAGCATCAGCTGCATGGCGATGGTCAGCGATGCCGACACCACATCGCGGGTAGGCAGCGGGATCATCGTCCGATGCCGGTAGAGGTGCACCATGTGCGGGATCCGTCCCAGCGCTGCCGCCGCATCGTCGGGGTCCAGTCCCCGCAAGGAGGTGGCCCGCAGCCGGTCGGTGATCATGTGATGGAATTGCGCGGCTGCCGGGCTGATGTCGACGATCGATAGCCCGGCGGCCGTGCCGATACCGGGAAATTCCGCGAATACCGCGGCGTGCCTGTCGTAGATATCGGCCCACTCGATCAGCCACCGATGCAAAGCGTCGGCCCCGGCGGGGGTCGGACCTAAATCGCCGATCCGATCGGCGTGGTCGAGGGCGTCGTGCTCGGCCATGGCACTCAGCTCCCCAAAGATCTCCTCCTTGCCCGCGAAGTACTGGTAGACCGTCGCGCGGGAAGCGTTGGCGGCCTTGGCGATGGCGTCCAGGGAAGTGCCGTGAAAGCCGCTGACGAGGAATGTCTCGGCGGCGCAGGCGATAATCCGCTCCCGGGTGTGCAGCCCGCGGCGCCCGACACCGACGTTCGTTGTCGGGGCGTAACCGCTGCGGCGTGTCCGTTCCGGTGGTGATGTCGCCATATCGCAAGTATCCGGGTGGCCCGAAGCCGCCGCTGACCCGGTGCTCATGGGTCCGGCGGTGGTCCGGGCAGGTTGCGCCTGGCCTTGCCCGGATAGCCGAAGAACCTCTCGAAGTTCCTGTCGTTGATGGGTTGCGCCCTGTTGCGGGCTGCGGCCGATCGCAGCATCTCAAGGCGTGCGCTGGCCTTGTCGAGTTCGTCGCCGGGCCCGGTCTGCTGCAGTCGGTCGACCTCCTCCGCCGCCGCGTTGATTTCGAGGCGCAGCCGTTCGCCGGCTTCACCGAAGGTCAGCAGGTCGTGGTCGTCTTCGTCGATCTTTCCTCGCTCGTGGTGGCCCGCGGGCTGGCCGATGGGGTTCATGTCGTGCCTTTCAGTACTAGACGACTGTGGTGTGCATCATATAGCCTGTGAGACGAAACGTCAGAAAACAAGACTTCACGTCAGAAATCAAAGGAGCGTCATGCCGCTTCAGGATCACCATCAGATTGTGTCGGTCGACGACCACTTGGTTGAGCACCCACGGGTATGGCAGGACCGACTGCCGGAGAAATATCGCGAACAGGGCCCGCGGATCGTCGAGGAAAACGGCATGCATCTGTGGCATTACGACGGTGGGGTATTCCCGACCATCGGCCTCAACGCCGTCGCGGGCAAGCCGCCGCAGGAGTGGGGGATGGACCCGGTTCGCTATGAGGACATGATCCCGGGTTGTTATGACCCGGTGGCTCGCGTGGCCGATATGGATCTCGACGGTGTGCAGTCGGCGCTATGCTTCCCGTCGTTCCCCGGGTTCGGCGGCGGTACGTTTTTCCGTGCAGCGGACAAGGACTTGGCGCTGTTGTGCGTGAAGGCATGGAATGACTTTTACATCGACGAATGGTGCGCTACCGCCCCGGAGCGCTATATTCCGCTGGCGATCTTGCCGGTGTGGGATATCGATGCCTGTGTGGCTGAGGCCGAACGTGTGGCAGCGAAGGGGGCGCGCACGATCTCTTTCCCGGACAGCCCGGTGCCACTGGGGCTCCCGTCATTCCACTCCGACCACTGGGATCGCTTGTGGCATGTATGTTCTGACACCAAGATGCCGGTGTCGCTACACTTCGGCTCGGGATCTTATGTGCCTGGGTTCTCGTTCTCGTCCGTCAAACCCATCCCGGGTCAGATCACCGTTCCCGATGCCCCGTTCGCGGTCGCGACCGCATTGTTTTCGACGAATCTGATGTGGTCTACGGTGGATCTGTTGTTGTCGGGTAAATTGCAGCAATTCCCGGAGCTGCAGATCTCGTTGGCCGAGGGCGGAATCGGTTGGGTGCCTTACATCCTGGAACGCACCGACTACGTGTGGGAGCGGCACCGCTACTACCAGAAAATCGATTTCGACACCCGCCCGTCAGATCTGTTCCGCAAGCATTTCTGGGGCTGCTTCATCGACGACGAGCACGGACTGAAGAACCGGCACAGCATCGGCATCGATCGCATTATGCTGGAGGTCGACTTCCCGCACTCCGATTCCAACTGGCCCAACAGCCGTAAGCGGGCCGCCGAAGTCCTGGCCGAGGTCCCCGACGACGAGTGCTCCCTGATCGTCGAGGAAAACGCCCGCCGGATGCTCAACTTCCCGCGGGTCTCCACCGACGATCGGCAGCTGGCCGCCGTTTAGCACTGTCGAGGACGAGGCTTAAGGTCGGTTACTGCGCGTGGCCGGCCTTAGCCTCGTCTGCACGCGTCAGGGCTGCGTACAACAAGTGGCCGCGACCGCAAGGCCACTCCGGCGCCAACGCGTGAACACGGCGCCCTTTCCGATGTGTCGTCAAGTGCAAGTTGACATGTCGTCAGATTTCGGCTGAGGAGACAATATGCATCTCCACGACGTCGGCGCCAACGGTGACGGCGCTGAATTGGCAAATCTGCGCGATCTCGGTGGCCTACAGGTCGCTGGTGGCGGCCGGACCCGGCATGGTGTGCTGTACCGCAGTGATGCGCCCTATCGGGTGGACCGCACACCGGTAACAATGCCGCTCTGGCCGCCGTCACTGGTCATCGATCTGCGTTCGGATGACGAGACGCCGGAACCGCATCCATGGCAAGAGGCGTCGGAAATCCTGCGGTTGCCGCTGCTCAGATCTGCGGCGGTGGTGACCGAAGCAGCCGTCAGCAACGTAGTCAGAGACGACTATCTCGAGGGTGTGTACCGCGATGTACTCGATTCGGGCGCGGAAGCACTCGCATCGGTGATCTCCCATGCCGCCACTGCGGACGGTCCCGTTCTCATCCACTGCGCTGCGGGCAAGGACCGGACCGGCCTCGCAGCTGCCGTGCTGCTCCTAGCCGCCGGAGTGTCCGCTGATCAAGTGGTTGCTGACTATGTCGCTACCGGTGCCAACATGGGGCGATTGCTCAACCGGCTCCGCCGGCTCGGAATACTGCTCCCTGAGGCGCCACCTCCTCCGGCGGCGGCCCTGGCCGCGCCCGAGCACTTGATCGCGATGGTCATCGAGAAGTTGACTGGGCAACCGGACGGGATCGTGGGATGGGCTCGTCGTCACGGGGTCGGAACTGACGCCGTTGAGCGGTGGCGGTCCAAATTCATAGTTCCCGTTGCCGCTGATCCCCAATGAGTCCGCGTTGGCATTGGCAAGCCATCGATTTTCATCGACATCCCGCAAGATCGTGCATCTGGCGGGTTGATATATCTCGAGACCGGGGCCCCGCCATCGTTGACATGAGGCTTGAACCGTCCCGGTTTTGATGCCGGCTTCATGGTGCGATGTTCATCGCGCTCATGGCGTTTGAGTACCACTCCTTGGTGACCGCCTACTTCAGTCTCGCCGGCGTGCACCTGTCCCACGTCTGGGTCGGAACGGCGGTGTTGGCGTTCCCGCTCGCTCGTACGCGACGCATGCAGCTCAGGTGAGACGCGGTGAACACTTCTGCCGATCCAGGCCAGCGTTCCATCGTTGAATTGCGGTACCGCACCACCGACCGAAGTATCCCAGCCGTCGCGAAAACGTCCGGAGCTGCGCCTGTCCATGAAATCGGCTGCAAACGACGACGAGACCCGGTAGCACCAGGTCCCGACGATGGCGATGAACATGATCCAAAATACGTCGTCGAGGGCCTGGGTGACGTCGCGCTCTAGCCGGGACCGAGCGGCGGCACGTACCCGACTATCTACGCACCCAGTACTGCAAACACCCCGCGGTCCTGCCCCGAAGCGTCTGTTCGACGGTCCGTCGCTACTTCAGCACCGCGGGCAGCGCGGCGAATTCCTGGCGGATCAGGTCGTCGAGTCCCCGGCCCGGCGTCGCCAACCACCGGTTGAGGGCACGCACGACGAGCAGCATGCCAATCGAGGCCAGCAGGCGGCACTCGTCGTCGGGTGTTGGAAGCTGTCGCCGCTCGGCGATCGCCTTCGCCACGGTTTCGGTATTTGCCTCGTGGTTCCGGCGTTCGCGGCCCAACAGCACCAGCGATGACGCCACCGCCTCGTGATACTGCGCGATCCTCTTGCGAATGCGCTTGAGGCCGGGCGCAAGCAGCGCGAACGAGCTCGCCATCGCCTCCAAATCGGACAGGCTATCGGGTTGTGCGAGGTACACCCCGCTGACGGCGTCGATGAAGTCGTACTCACCGAAGAAGAGCACCGATTCCTTGGTGGGGAAGTAGCGGAAGAAAGTCCGAGGCGAAACGCCTGCGCACTCGGCGATCTGATCCGTCGTGGTATCGTCATATCCGTTGGCGCTGAACAGGTTTAGAGCCGCTTCCAACAGCGCATTGCGGGTTCGATCCGCATGCTCATCTCTTGGTGAACGGTCTCCTCGTACCATTCGCCACCTCCTCGACCGTGTCTGGCCCCTATAGCGTCGGCCGGCACCGCCCAGCCGTTGACACTCGTTGCCTCACCGACCATACTTTGCCATATATGACAGTGCCCTGTCATAGTGTCGAAAGTCGCACGAGACACCTCTAGAGAGGATTCTGACCACATGACCGAGCTCGACGTGACCAGAACCCTCAACATCAACGACTTACCGTTTCCCCAGGACCGTACCCGCGCGTGGCGCGAACTGCGCGAGGCGGGCGAGGCAGTGGGTTCGGGCGAGGAGGTCGTGCTCACCAGCGCAGCCGCCGTCGAGTTCGCCGCCAAGAAACCCGAAACATTCTCGTCGGCAAGGGCGTTCGACCGTCTCGGCAGTCCCGTGCCGCTGATTCCTATCGCAATCGATCCACCTGATCACACTCGATTTCGCCGCATTCTGGACCCGTTTTTCAGTCCACGTAGGATGGCCGAGCGCGAGCCCGAGTTGCGTAGGCAGGCAGGGGAGCTGATCGACGCCATAGTCGCGAAGGGCGGCCAGTGTGACCTGATGCCCACGCTGGCCACGCCGTTTCCCACTCAGGTGTTCCTCACCCTATTCGGGCTGCCCATGGCCGATCGGGACCGTTTGGTGCGGTGGAAAGACGCGATCCTACAGTTCACCGATCCCAGCAGTGCCGAGGCGACGCCGGAGGTCATGGCCCACGCGCTGGAGCTCTTCACCTACCTGACCGAGCATATTGCGACGCGACGCACCGACCCGTCGGGTAGCGACATGCTCAGCCAGTTGATGCAGCAGGACGGCGAAGACGGCGCCCTGACAGACAACGAAATCCTGGGCGTCTGCTTCATGTTCGTTCTGGCCGGCTTGGACACGGTCACCTCGGCGACGGGCTTCGCACTGGCGAAGCTGGCCGGCGACGCTGACCTACGCCAGCGGATCGCGGGCGACTTCTCCCTGATCCCGGCATTCATCGAAGACATTCTGCGCGTCGACGGCCCCGTTCCGTTCGCTCCGCGAGTCACGACCGAAGAGGTCGAGATTGCGGGCCGAGTCATGCCGAAGGGCACAACGGTAATGCTTAGTTATGGCAGTGCAAACCGGGATCCGAGTCGCTACCAGGACGCCGACAGCGTTCACCTGGATACCAAGTCGGTGCACTTCGCGTTTGGACGAGGACCGCACCGTTGTCTGGGTTCCCATCTAGCGCGGCTCGAACTTCGACTCATTCTCGAGGAATGGCACAAGCGCATCCCCGAATACAAATTTGTCGACGGCAAGCTGCCGCAGTTGCCCTGGCCCGCCGGGACCCTGGGCTTTCTCTCGGTACCGCTGGATATCACACCGATGTAAGACCTTCGTACCGCCCGGTGGCCTTCGGGCGCGTTGCTCGTCAACAGACCTCGGGGATTAGACCGCCACCGCGAGGTAATGCAGTCCAACCGCCACGGCATGCGCTCGAGGGTGACCATCACAGTCAAGAGGCTGTCAGGTCTTCGTGAAAGCGTGACGTTGGCGCACCACGCGTGTCAGAATCTGCAGGGACAGTGACAGACCACTGTCATCAATGGCTCAGGAGGATAATGTCCAACGACGGGGCGCCCACAGTTATGACCGACCCGACTCGGGGAATCAGCGATCCCGGGCGGATGTGGACGTTGACCAATGTTGGTGAAGCGACCCCGGACATCCTGTCTCCGTTGTGCTGGTCACTCTGGGGCGGCGGGGTCGAACTCGCTTCTCGCGAGGGCATCTACGACTTCGGCGTACTGCCACGATCGGCACTGGTGGTACCGGATGACCCGAATCAGTGGGCGACGGCGTGCTTCTACGGGAGGCAGGCGATGAACGTCGATCGCGCGCGTGAGCTCGCCGGGCTGCTGCCCGGCTCAAACGGTGACGACTTCGAACGCGACTTGTTGGGTTCAGTACGGGCCGACGCCAAGCCCACCAAGAGTGACCCCAGCCGAATCCCGTTTGTCGCGGTGAAGGCGCCACTGGCAGTGTTAAGGCAGCGCTGGGCGCCCCAACGCGCCCACGATGAGCAGATGTCATGGTGGCGCGCCGCGGTGCTCCCGGGTGAACCTGACGACGCCAGAGGGCTGCTAGCCGACTCGGTTCACCGCTTCGCTTCCGTCATGCGCGTACACATCCGCACTCGGATGATCCTGAATACGCTTCGCGCTCAGGTCGAGTCGGTCGCCGGTCGGCTTGGTCGTGCCGATCTGGTGCCGACGTTGCTCGCCGGGTACGGGGGTGTCATCGAGACCCAACTCGCCGATGACGTCTGGTCGGTTGGACAGGATCGGCTCTCGATCGCGGAGTTCATTCAGCGGCATGGATTTCACGGTCCGAACGAGGGCAACGTCACCGGCCAGTCGTGGAGGGAGGATCCTCAGACAGTCGTTCGGATAGCGGCGGTCCATGCGGCCAGGCCGGAAGCCGAACGACCTCGAGTACGGGCGAACCGCGCGGTGGAGGCCCGGGACAAGGCGGAGTCCGAACTACTGGCCGGGATGCCTGTGCTCCGCCGGCAGGTATTCCGGCGAGTGCTGCAGTTCACCGGAGCCCAGGTGCGCTCACTGGAACTGACCAAAGCCGGATTCCTCACTGCAGTGGACGGTTGTCGAGCCGCCGCAGGAAGTTTGGGCAGGCAGCTCGTTGCGGCAGGCAAACTGGATGCACCTGACGACACGTTCTACCTGACCACCGATGAGCTGCTGGGGCCGCTGCCGGACAACGCGCGTGAGCTGGTCGCCTTCCGCAGGCAACGCCGCGAAGAGTATCGGGCACTGGAGATTCCGCTCATCTTCACCGGGATGCCCGAACCCGTCGCTGTCGACCAAAACGCATCGCTGCACGAACAGAGCGTGCGCGGAACGCCTGCCGGACCCGGTGTCGTCGAGGGCATCGTCCGGGTGGTGCTCGACGCGGACACCGACGATGTCCTCGAGGACGGCGAGGTGCTGGTGTGCAAGTTCGTCGATCCTGGGTGGACGGCACTCGTGTCACTCGCGGGGGCACTGGTCACCGATATCGGCAGCGCCGCCAGCCACGGCGCGATCGTGGCGCGTGAACTCGGCATCACTTGTGTGGTCGGGACGGGAAACGGCACCAAGGTGCTACGCACCGGGGATGTGGTGCGGGTGGACGGCTCGACCGGTGAGGTCGCGGTGTTGGTACGGGCGGTCGGATAGGTAGGGGCAAGGGATGAGCAACCGAGACGGAGCCTGTCACGAATTCTGTGTAAGTCAGAGATGATTTGACTACGAGTTGTAGTCTAGCACAACGGGATTCGACCG
>NZ_MVHC01000042.1 GCF_002086455.1 Mycolicibacter algericus DSM 45454 | reverse complement strand
TACCTACGCGGAGAACCTTCTGACATGACTCCATCCTTCACAAGAAGTGGAGCCTCCGGACTCACCGGGGGGATTCATTCTGACGGTTACGTATACACAATGGACGGCTCTCGTCAGACGGTGTGGTTCTCTCGTCGGACCAGCTGGCTCTGTCTATTAGCCCCACACGGTCGGTAGTAACGCGTTGACGATCCTTGTCTGTTTCTGACAGTTCTGGCACACTTCGGTGTATCCCAGTTCACAGCCGATGCGAGCGGGGCTCAGACAGATTCGAGGACTGGATTGACCACCGACTCCCTACCCAAAGTGGCGACTGACAGCCTCCCCATGCCGGAGGCTCGCGACGACGCCTGGCGCAGCCTGGGCTCCCACCCGCTCGTCGAGGTGGAGGATGGCTACGCCGTCACCCGTCGTGATTTGGTCGAACTGATGCTGAAGGACCCGTTGGTGTTCTCGTCGAAGAAGGCCTTCGACGTGCTCGCCAGTCCAGTGCCGCTGGTGCCGATCGCGTTCGATCCTCCGGAGCAGACTCGCTACCGCCGGATCCTGCAGCCTGTCTTCAGTCCCAGGGTGATCAAGCCGCTGGAACCCGATCTGCGCAAGCAGGTCATCGAGTTGATCGAGCCGATCGCGCAGCGCGGGGAATGCGAGTTCGTCTCCGAACTCGCCGCGGTGTTTCCCACCCAAGTGTTTCTCACCCTGTTCGGATTCCCGCTCGACATGCGCGACCAGTTCATCGAGTGGAAGAACGCCGTATTGAACCTCAGCGCGGCCAGCGGCCAGACATCGGTGGACGAAGCAGCCCAGGAGGGCATGGTCAAAGCCGCTGAACTATTCATGTACCTCTCCGAACTGATCGGCAAGCGGCGCGGCGTGCCGGGCGACGACGTACTCAGCCAAGTGCTCAATCTCGAGCCCGCTGACGCCCTGTCAGACGAAGAGGCCATCGGACTGTGCTTCCTGTTCGTACTCGCGGGCTTGGACACCGTGACGGACTCGCTGGGGATGGGCATGCAGCGGTTGGCCCAAAACCCGGAACGGCGACGCGAAATCGCCGAGGATCCGTCACTTATTCCTGCAGCAACCGAAGAGCTGCTGCGACTGGACCCGCCCGCCCCGTTTCTCCCCCGGGTGACCGCGGAGGAGACGCAACTGGCGGGCCACACCCTGCCCGAGGGTAGTCGCATCACGGGCTACCTCGCGGTGGCCAACCGCGATGAGACACTCTTCCCGCATCCCTACGAGATCGATTTCCACCGGTCCGAGAACCGGCATGTCAGCTTCGGCATGGGCGTCCACCGTTGCCTCGGTTCGCATCTCGCGCGTTTGGAAATGCAGATTTTCTACGAGGAATGGCACAAGCGGATTCCCAACTATCACATCACTCCGGGCACGACGCCGCATGTGCACTGGCCGCGGGGTACTACCGGACTCGATTCGCTGTGCCTGACGATCGAGAAGGAACGCTCGTGAAGGTGTCCGTCGACCGGGATAAGTGCATGGGCCACGGCATGTGTTACGCCCTGGCCCCGAGTGTCTTCACCGACGACGACGAGGGCTACGGCCACGTGATCGGTGACGGCACGGTGCCGCCAGACCAGGCTGAGGCGGCGCGAGCCGGTGCGACCAACTGCCCCGAAGGGGCAATATCAGTTGAAGATTGAGCGCGCCCATGGGTAACGGCGTGACGCCCGATCGACTGGTAGTGTGCGCGAGCCATAGTCCCGGCAAGGACCGCGACGCCGATGAACGCTTCGGCAAGGAGTTCCGCGCCGGGCTAGCTGGGGCGGCCGAGCAGGTCCGACGTTTCGCCCCGGATCTAGTGGTGGTGTTCGGCGGGGACCACCGGCGCGCCTTCCGCCACGTGGTGCCTGCATTCGCCGTGGCACTGTCCGCGTCGATTATCGCCGAGGGCCGCCACGGGGCCGGGGAACTCACCATTCCATCCGAACTCGCCAGAGAGTTGTCCGAGCATCTGCTGTACGCCGGATTCGACATCGCCGTATGCCGCGGCGTCGGACTGGACCATGCCTTCGCCCAGCCGATACGCGATCTGCTGGGCGCGCTGGACGCTAAACCGGTGATTCCGCTGCCGGTGAATTGCGCGACGGCTCCCCTACCGACCGGCCGCCGGGTTGCCGATTTCGGCGCAGCGGTCGGGCAATTTCTCGCCGGGCTTGCCCAGCGTGTGTTGGTGATCGGCACCGGTGGGCTTTCGCATTCACCGCCGAGCCTCGAGGTCGACACTCACGACATCAGCAACGAAGAACGCTCCCGGGTGATCGCCGAGGGGATGGCCGAAGCGCAGACGAAGATCCGCCCGGACTGGGACACCGAAGTGCTGCAGGCGATGGCGGACTGGAACGAACCGGCGCTGATAGCCCTGGTCGATACCGCCCACTCCCGGGCCGGGGCAGGCGCTAACGAAGTCCGCACCTGGCTGGCCGCCGGCGCAGCTGGTGGAGGTAGACCGGTCACACCGCTGGTTTACGAACCGGTTCCGGAATGGATCACCGGGATGGCGGTCGCCACGTCGGCGTCAAACCCTGGCCTTGATCGCAGCTGACACCCTTACGGCGCACCGCCGTCCACCCCGATTGTCTGCCCGGTCAGGAAGCCGCATCGACCTGACAGTAGGAAAGCGATCAGCGCACCGACCTCGTCGGGTTGGCCGGGACGCGCCAACGCCGCTTCGAAACCAAAATCCTCGACCAGGGCCCGCTCCAACGCCTCCTCGTAGGGATAACCCTTGTTCTCCGCGACGTATCCGCGAATAGCGTGCAAGGCATCGGTTTCCACCGCGCCCGGCGCGATGCAGTTGGCCCGGATGCCGTCCTTGCCATAGCTGCGGGCGATCCCCTTGGTGAATGTCGACACCGCGGCCTTGAGACTGGCGTACGGCAGCCGGGGTTCCTCCGGTGACCGTGCCGAGTACGCCGCGGTGGTGACGATCGCCCCCTTAGTCTCCGCCAGGTGCGGCAGTGCCGCTTGCACGCTGCGGGTAGTCGCCAGCAGCACGTCGCGGAAAGCAGCGGTCCACGCGTCGTCGTCGGAGTCGATCGGCATCATCCCGGCAGTGCCCATGGTGATCGCAATCCCGTCCAGGCGGCCGAGCAACTCGACGGCCGCGGTGACCGCCTCGACCGCCTCGCCGGGTTCACTCACGTCGTAGACCAGACCGTGGGATGCGACCGCCCCCGAGGCGGCAAGAGCCGCGGCCGCCTCCTTCGCTCTGGGCTCGTTGCGGCCCACCACGACCACCGCGGCGCCGGCTTCGGCGAGCTCGGTGGCCCCCGCCAAGCCCATACCGGCCGTGCCGCCGACCACAATGAACGCCTTGTCTCGCAGTCTCAGATCCACCGCGGGTACCTCTTCGTTTCCAGTTTTGACGGCTTCAGACGACCGGCCCCTCTCGCGCTCAGGGACATCAGCTACGATTCTGACATCATCGTCACTTCATTACAAGCTTTGGCGGAGGCAATCGCTTGCAGTGCAGCTTGCGCAACGCCTGCCCTCGTCAGCGGGTAGGATTATTCTGACACGCATGTCACCGAATATAGTGAAGCGTCGCGCAGTAAAAATGCCGGTGCCGGCCGCATGACCGACGCACCGTTGACGGGAATCACTGTCGTAAGTATCGAACAGGCGGTGGCAGCTCCGTATGCCACCCGCCAGCTCGCCGACCTCGGCGCTCGGGTGATCAAGATCGAACGGCCCGGTGGTGGCGACTTCGCGCGCAGCTACGACCGGGCCGTGCACGGCGATTCGAGCTACTTCGTCTGGCTGAACCGGGGAAAAGAGTCGCTCACCCTCGACCTCAAACATCCTGAGGGCCAACGTGTCGTCCGCCTGTTACTCGACAGCGCCGACGTGCTGGTGCACAACTTGGGACCGGGCGCGGCCGCACGCATGGGGCTGGACGTGGCGGCCATGGCGAACTCCAACCCGGGACTGGTGGTCTGCACGATCACCGGCTACGGCGACGATGGCCCGTGGCGTCAGCGCAAGGCCTACGATCTGTTGGTGCAGGCCGAGGCCGGCCTGTTGTCGGCCACCGGCTCACCCGAAGAGGTCGCCCGAGCCGGCATCTCTGTCGCCGACATCGCAGCAGGAATGTTCGCCTACTCCGGTGTGCTGACCGCACTGTATATCCGGGCCACCACCGGTCGAGTGACACCGGTATCGGTGTCCTTGTTCGATGCCTTGGCCGAGTGGATGGGCCAGCCGATGTACTACGGCCATTACGGTTCCGGCACCCCGCAGCGCACCGGCGCTCGACACGCGACAATCGCACCCTATGGACCATTCACCGCCGGCGACGGCGGCACAGTGCTCCTGGCTGTCCAGAACCAACCCGAGTGGCGTCGATTCTGCGAGAACGTGCTCGGTAAACCGGAGCTGGTGAATGATCCGCGGTTCGCCGAGAACCCGGATCGGCTGGCGCACCGGGACGAACTCGAGTCGATCATCGCCGCCGGGATCACCCAACTGACCGCCGCCGAATTCGAACGCCGACTGGAGGAGGCCGGAGTGGCCAACGCACGGATGAAGGACGCCGATCAGCTGTTGGACCATCCGGCGCTGGCCGGCCGGGACCGTCGGCGCCCGTTTCGGACGCCGGGCGGCATCGTCCAGACACTGCTCCCGCCGGCCATTTTGTCCGGTGTCGACGTTCCCGTCGGCGATGTGCCCGCGCTCGGCGCTCACAGCGGAGACATCATGCGCGAGTTGGGTTATTCACCCCAACACATCGATGACCTGGTACGCCGCGGCGTGACAACGTTGGACAATGCTCCCATCGACTGACGAGATAACCACCAACGAGCCACTCTCCTAGGAGTCAGATGATCACCACACTCAGCGAGGAAGAGACCATCCTGGTTGAGACCATCCGCGCATTCATCGACCGCGACGTCAAACCCGCGGTCCGCGAGGTCGAACACGCCAATACCTACCCCGAAGCGTGGATCGAACAGATGAAGCGCATCGGCATCTACGGCTTGGCCGTTTCCGAGGAATACGGCGGATCCCCAGTATCCATGCCCTGCTACGTCGAGGTCACCCAGGAACTGGCCCGCGGGTGGATGAGCCTGGCGGGCGCAATGGGTGGCCACACCGTCGTCGCCAAACTGATCTCGCTGTTCGGCACCGAGAAGCAGAAGCAGAAATACCTACCGGGGATGGCCGCCGGCGAAATACGCGCCACCATGGCGCTCACCGAACCCGGTGGCGGCTCCGATCTGCAGGCCATGACGACCACCGCGCGGGCCGACGGAGACGACCTGGTCATCAATGGCTCGAAGACTTGGATCAGCAACGCGCGACGATCGAGTCTTATTGCGCTGCTGTGCAAGACCGACCCGACCGCCACCCCCCGCCATAAGGGCATCTCGGTGTTGCTGGTGGAGCACGGCGAAGGCCTGACGGTGTCACGGGATCTCCCCAAGCTCGGCTACAAGGGTGTCGAATCCTGCGAGTTGTCTTTCGATGACTGCCGGGTGCCCGCGTCAGCGATCCTGGGCGGGGTGCCCGGCCGGGGCTTCGCCCAGATGATGAAGGGGCTCGAGACCGGGCGAATTCAGGTGGCATCGCGCGCGCTGGGCGTTGCGACCGCCGCACTGGAGGACGCGTTGGCCTACGCGCAGCACCGGGAGAGCTTCGGCCAGCCCATCTGGAAGCATCAGTCGGTCGGCAATTATCTCGCCGACATGGCGACCAAACTCACTGCTGCGCGCCAACTCACGCGGTTTGCCGCCGAAAAGTTCGACAGCGGCGAACGCTGCGACATGGAGGCCGGGATGGCGAAGCTGTTCGCCTCAGAGGTCGCGATGGAGATTACGTTGAACGCGGTCCGGATTCACGGCGGCTATGGTTATTCCACCGAGTACGACGTCGAACGCTACTTCCGCGATGCCCCGCTGATGATCGTCGGTGAAGGCACCAACGAGATCCAACGCAATGTCATCGCCGCGCAACTGGTCTCGCGCGGAGGCATCTAGGCCCGATAACGCTACGAGTCGCTACCTGCGCGGCCGAAAAAACCCCGGGAGATACAGCTCATCAGCAGATCAACGACGTCGTCGTCGCTCATCGGTTCGGGCAGATCCAGGGCCGCTTGCGGAACCCGCGTCACCAGGGCCCGCAGGATGAGAGCCGCAACGATCGGGTCAAACGGGTAGGGCCCACGCCGGCGGATCAACATCCTCGCCGCACCGATGTCCATCAGCACTTGACCATTCTCACCAATCGCAACCACGGTGGGCTGGTCGGTGGTGCCTTCCGCCCAGGCGTCGATGCAGCCCGAATAGCGATCGTAGAACTCCACATAGGTAGCCAGCCAATTCCGCAGCGCCGGTTCCTCGTCCAGCGGGTCGACGTCGGCGATGCGTGCGGCGAAAGTCTTTCCCGCTTCGTATATTTCGGTTCCGACCGCGGCCAGTAGATCCTGCTTGTCGCTGAAGTATTTGTAGAACGTGCCCCGCGCGACGTCGGCGGCCTCGACGATGTCGTCGACGCTGGTGCTGCGGTAGCCGCGCGCCCGAAACTGCGCGGCGCCGGCGTCGGCCAGGGCGCTGACCGTGTTGATAGCGCGTTTGCTCAAACCGGCAGTGCGGTCGGTGATCGACAGTCCGTCGATGTTGGGTGCCGGGGGCGCCACGATCGCATCGACATCGTTGACCGGGTCGGCGCTGGCGTGTAGCGGCAGCGAGGCCAACACCTGCGGCGGTGTTTCCGGGAAGAGGGCAAGTTGCAGGAATACCGACAACGTTCCCACCGCGTCCTTGGCGCTGCGGCCATAGGCACGGCCGGTGTGGACGAACAGGTTGACCCGGTGCACCAGCGCGGTCATCACCATCGCCGCGACGTCGGGATCGATGCCGCGGATACCCGATGCGGCCAGCCGCTCGGCGACGCGATGGTTGTAGCTGCGGACGAACCGGGTGATTTCCGGGCGCACCTTGGTGTCCGACGATGCGATCGCCGTCCATTGGATGAACATTGTGGAGTACTTCTCGAAGACCCAACTCCACTCACCCAGCCACCAGTTGAGGTTGTCGAAGCCTATCTCATCGGGCCCTAACGGCCCGATACGTCGTGCCACCCGGAACAGGGCGCCACCACACTCGTTGAGCAGCTCAAGGAAGATCTCGTCCTTGCCCTGGAAGTACTGATAAAACGTCGCGCGGGAAACACCGGCAGCCTTGGCGATCGCGTCGACCGACGTGTCGAAATAGCCCAGCCGGCCGAACAACTCCAGCGATACCTCGGTGATCCGGGTACGCGTGGTGGCGCCCCTGACGCCGACCTCCGGGCTGGAGGGGCCGTAGCTGGCACGGCGGACGATGGACGATTCGGACATGATGGATTCAGCCTATGGCCGAGCGATTCAGCCTGCGCCAGACGGTGCGGCGTTTCGCGGAATCAAAAACTCCGCGGTCCCGGTGATCGCGGCAGCGCCGGTTTGCCGGGTGGCGGTCAGCTCCACCGTGACCCGGTCCCCCTCATCCTCGGCGGCCACGTCGGTGATGAGTCCAGAGCAGGTCAGCACGTCGTTGGGCCAGACCTGCTCGCGGAAGCGTACGCCGAAGCGGCAGATGGTGTGGGCGCCGAGCCAGTCCGTTGCGAAGGTGGCGAGCAGCGCGGCAGTGAACATGCCGTGGGCGAAGACGGAGGGATAGCCGGCGGAGCGCGCCAACTCGTCGTCGTAGTGCATCGGGTTGAGGTCCCCCGACGCACCCGCGTAGCGCACGAGCATCTGGCGGGTCACCGGACCGAACTGGCGCGGAGTGGCCTCGGCGCCGACCCACAGCGTGGCGGCGGCGGTCATGGCCGCGCCGTTTCGATGAAGGTAGCCCGCGCCTCGGCCACCAGCTCCCCTTCGGCAGAACGGTATTCGGTGACGACCGTCGCGAACCGCATTGTCCCGCCCCGCTTGCCGGGTTTGGAGAACCGGTCGACGACCTTTTCGTGTGCGGTCAGGGTGTCGCCGACCCGGGGCAGCGCGCCATGGAAGATGTACTCCTGCTCGCCGTGCAACAGCCGCTTGCGGTCGAATCCCACGCTGACGCGGCTGCCAGGCGGGGCCCAGCGGCCGACCGTGGTCAGAAAGGTGGGCGGGATGATGGCGTCGGGTCCGCGGTAGGCCGGCTGGGTGGATTGCATGGCGTCGGCGAACTCCGCGACCTTCCCGCGTTCGATGACCATCTCCCACGGCTGGCCGGCACCTGGCTCGGTGGACGGTTCCGACGATCGGCTCATGGTGACCAATACTGTCAGAAAATTGTGCCGAGCGAAACCGACTACTGGGATCCCCCAGCTATAGGTGCTTGAAGAAAGATGACATTACTGCCAGAATCGCCCGATATGTATGAGTTGGCGGCGAGCTACGTCGCGGGGAAATGGGCCGGTGGCGCCGGTGCCGAGACGATCGCGGTGCGGTCTCCCGCGACAGGCGAGCTGTTGGGCACGGTAGGCGCCGCCGGCCCCGCCGAGGTTGACGCCGCGGTCGCGGCGGCCCGCGCCGCCTTGACCTCGTCACCGTGGTGTGACGCCTCGCCGGCGGACCGCGCCGCCGCCCTGGGCCGACTGGCCGACGGGCTGGCCGCCCGCAAGAGCGTCCTCGCCGATCTGACCACAGCCGAAATCGGCTCGCCACGGTCCTGGAGCACCTTCGGTCAGGTGCTCACTGCCGTCGGGGTGCTGCGCGCCTACGCCGCGATCATCCCCGACTACCCGTTCGAATCCACCCGACCGTCGCTGGCTGGCGGGAGGGTGACTGTCCGGCAGGTGCCCGTCGGTGTGGTGGGCGCGATCATCCCGTGGAACACTCCGCTGTTCATCGCCGCACTGAAGCTCGGACCGGCGCTGGCCGCCGGCTGCAGCGTGGTGCTCAAGCCCGCGCCCGACGCGCCGCTGAGCATCGGTGTCCTCACCGAGGTGATCGAAGAATCCGGCCTGCCCGACGGCGTGATCAACATCGTCAACGGCGGGGCGGCGACCGGGCAGGCACTGACATCGCATCCCGACGTCGACAAGGTCAGCTTCACCGGGTCCACTGCGGTGGGCGCGCAGATCGCGGCCTCCTGCGGATCTCAGATCCGCCGCTGCAGCACCGAACTGGGCGGTAAGTCGGCGGCCATCGTGCTGCCCGACGCGCCGCTGGAATCCACGGTGAGCGGGCTAGTCGGCGGTGTGATGGGCAACAACGGCCAGCTCTGCGCTGCACTGACCCGAATTCTGCTGCCGCGTAGCCGCTATGACGAGTTCTGCACTGCGCTGACCGCCGCGGTGGAACAGCTCACAGTCGGAGATCCGGCCGCTCGGACCACCGACATCGGCCCGCTGATCAACGAGGCCGCCCGCGACCGGGTCGAGGGCTTCCTGCGGCGAGCGCATGCCGAGGGCGCCACCATCCTGACTGGCGGGGAACGCCCTGCTGGTCAGGGGTGGTTCGTCCGCCCCGCGCTGGTGGCCGCCGGCAACGATATGGAGATCGCCCGCGAGGAGGTGTTCGGGCCGGTGGCGGTGGTGATCGCCTACGACGACTCCCAAGGTGACTCCGCGGCGGTGAACATCGCCAACGACTCGCGTTACGGCCTGGTCGGGGCCGTGTGGTCCGCCGACGACGACCGCGCGGCGGCGGCAGCAGCACAGCTGCGCGCGGGTTCGGTGGCGGTCAACTCGACCGCCGTCCTGGACTTCGGCAGCCCCTTCGGCGGCTTCAAGCAGTCCGGCATCGGCCGCGAAGGCGGACCGGAGGGCATCGCCGGGTTCGTCGAATACCAGGCCATCATCCGCTAGGCCGGAAGGAACACGTCAATGCACACGCAGGCAGCGGTGTTGTGGGAACGCAACAGCCCGTGGTCCATCGAGACCGTCGAACTCGATCCGCCCAAGGCACCCGAAGTGCTGGTCGAATTGCACGCGTCGGGCATGTGCCACTCCGACGATCACCTCGTCACCGGCGACATGCCGATCCGGCTGCCGTGCATCGGCGGCCATGAGGGGGCCGGCGTGGTCAAGGCGGTCGGCGAGCACGTGTCCTGGCTGGCCCCCGGTGACCATGTGGTGTTCAGCTTCATCCCGTCCTGCGGCCGGTGTCCGTCCTGTTCGACGGGCCACCAGAGTCTGTGCGACCTGGGCGCCAAGATCTATTCGGGCATGCAGATTTACGACGAGACCGCCCGACACCGGGCGAAGGGCCAGGATCTGGCGCTGGCGTGCGGTGTCGGATCATTCGCGCATCACACCGTGGTGCACGAGGCCAGCTGTGTGAAGATCCCGCAGCATCATCGGCTGGACTTGGCCTGCCTGCTGGGCTGTGGCTTCATCACCGGATGGGGTTCAGCGGTGTATGCCGCCGATGTCCGGCCGGGCGACACGGTGGTCGTCGCCGGGGTCGGCGGGATCGGTGCTGCAGCGGTGCAGGGGGCCCGCCTTGCCGGGGCGCGCACGATCACCGTTATCGATCCGTCGGAGTACAAGCGGACTGAAGCCATCAAGATGGGTGCAACCCACACCGCCGCCGATTGGGCAGCAGCTAAAAGCGTTGTCGCCGAGGCAACCTGGAATCGTGGTGCGGACAAGTTCATCTGCGCGATGGGGGTTGGCGACGGCCAGTTGGTCGGCCAGGCACTGGCGATGACGGCCAAGCGCGGACGCCTGGTGATCACCAATATCCATCCGATGCTGGAGCGCGAGATCAGGGCGAACCTGATGGACCTGACCCTGACCGAGAAGCAGATCATCGGGACGCTGTACGGCTCCGGCAACCCGCGAGCCGACATCCCGAAGATTCTGGAACTGCACAGCGCCGGTCAGGTCGACCTGGAGTCGATGGTGACCCGGACCTATCCGCTGGAGAAGGTCAATGACGGATATGCAGATATGCATGCCGGCACCAACATCCGCGGGGTGCTGATCTATCCGGCCTCCGAGGGCCTCAGCTGACTCGTGAACCGCGGATCGCTGCCGCGAGCTCGCGGGGGGCGTCGAGCATGACGAAAGTCGAGCAGTCCGGTATTTCGTCAAGGGTCGCGTGCGGGAAGCCCTCGAGTAACCGGCGGGCATGATCGAGCGGAAACAAGGTGTCGTCGGCCCCCCACACCAGGGTGACGGGTTTGTCGAACGCTTCGATGGCCGGCGCGGCACGCAACGTCAAGGCCGGATCCAATGATGCAGTCACCCGTACCGCATCGCGGCGGGCCGCCGCGCTGGTCGCGAACGCACCGAAGATGTCGCGTTGCCGTGCTGCTGTCGGTGCGTGGCGGCACACGGCTTTGAGGAAGAAGCGCTGGCCCAGCCCGGTGGCCAGGAGCCGCAGGATGGCACCGCCGACGACCGAGCTGATCCGGCACAGTTTCACAATCTGCGCAAACGAGCCGGGCGGAAAATGTTCGTAGCTATCACAATTGGTCAGCACCAATCGACCGATGCGGGAAGTGTCGAGTGCGCTATCGCCCAACGCGGCCAGGACCAGGCCGCCGCCGGTGTCGTTGGCCACCACGGTGACATCGCGAAGATCAAGGACGTCGAGAAAGTGAACCACCCGGCGGGCGGCCGCAGCGGCACCGAGGTCCGCATCGCCGGTCGGCGTGCTGTGTGCGCCCAACGGCCAGGTCGGGACGACGCACCGGAAGTCGGCGCCGAGTTCCGCCACCACGTCGTTCCATACAGCACCGGTCACGTACACGCCGTGCACGAACACGATGGTGGGCCCGGTACCGGTGTCGGTGTAGGGAATGTCCACCCCATCCGCGCGAACCAGCTCGGTTGTCATAAGAAGGTCTCCTTCACTCGCCTTCGGATTGCGAAGGTTCTGGCTGCCTCGCCGACAGCTCCGGCCGCGGGGCCGGAGTTGTCACGTCGCGCCGCGCTTAATCGCCCACCCGTTTTCACATACGACCGGTATGTGTTTTACATACGATGAGTATGTTCATCAGCGGATCGGGTGTCAACCGAAGGCGGACCCAGGTCGGCCGTCATAGACGCTCGACTCTGCTGGCACCGCGCGTCAGCGCCGGGATCCGAGCCCGGTAAGCAACTGGCTGATCGCAGCGACGCCTTGCTCGCGGGCAGCGGCCGGTTCGCTGGAATTGGCGATCAACAGGGCGGCCTCATCAACGGCTGCCAGCAGCACGTGGGCGAGAACGATCAGCGGCTGCGCCGGCAGCGCGCCTTCGAGGACGGCGCGTTCGAGCAGACCGTGGATAGCGCCCACACCGTAGCGTCCCTCGAGCTCGCGCCAGGTCTGCCAACCCAGAACCGCAGGGCCGTCGATCAACACGATCCGTTGGACCTCCGGAGTGAGGGACGCGTCCAGGAATCGCAGCAGCCCCGAACGTAGCCGACTCAGCGCGTCACCGGAGTCCTCCGCACCGCTGGCCGCAGCGAGTAGATCCTGTTCCACCTGTTCGAACACGGCTTGAAACAGGGCGCGCTTGTCGCCGAAGTGGTGGTACAGCGCACCGCGCGTCCCGACGCCGGAGGTAGCGACGATCTCCTCTGTCGCGGTCTCGAAATATCCCTTCTCGACAAACAGGCGCCGCGCGGCGGCGATCATGGCCGCTCGAGTCGCCTCGGCCTGGACCGCGCGCGACGTTTTGGCGGCCGGCGCCGATGAGCGTTGACCCCTAGGCACGCGCTCAGTATATTGCCTACCACCTGTAGGCGAATGACATTCAGTTTGAATGTTGAAAACAGATGACGCGCCTGTTCCGGCGCACCCGTCTCACACTGTGGCCTGTACCGGTTCCCAGCCACCGCCCTCGGCGGACCGGTGGGCGGCATCGATCACGGCGAGGCTGAGCAATCCGTCGTCGAAGGTCGCCGCTGCGCTCGGCGCACCGTCGAACGCCGGCAGCCAGTCTTCCAGCATCAATGCCATTGCCCGGCTGGCGTGTCCGGCCAGCCCCGCGGGCAGGTGTTCCGGATGGGACGGTTCGCGCTCAGCGACGGCCAGCGGACTTAGCCCGTCCTCCGCGGCGGTGCCGGCCAGGTACCCGGTAGAGCGCAAATCGCCGTCGCCGATGACGGTGCCGTCGGCGCCGAATAATTCCAGGCGGTAGTGGTCGGCGTGGGCGCCCATCACCGACACACTCAGGATGGCGGTCAGCCCGGATTCCATCCGCATCAACAACGCGGCGGTGTCGTCGGCGGTGATGTGCAATGTCTCGCCGTCCGGCAGCTCGCGGATCGGGTCGCTGGTGCGAACTTCCGCGCAGACCGAGTGCGGGCGGCCCAGCACGCTGCACAGGAAATCGAGGTCGTGAACCAGCATTCCGGCGAGGTACCCACCGCCCTGGGCACGGTCATACATCCAGCGCGCCTGAGGTGGACGGCTCGGATGCCAGTACGAGGCGCTGCGACTGACCCGCGCGAGGTACTGATTGCCCAGGAAGCCCGAGCGGACCTTCTCGGCGACGGCCAACCAGTCCGGATTCCATCGGTTCTCGAAACAACAGGCGGTGGGGCGATTCGAGGCGTTGGCTGCGCGCACCATCTCACGAGCAGCCTCAACGTCTCCCGCCAGCGGCTTTTCGCACAGCACCGCCTTCCCGGCATCCAGTGCAGCCAACGTCATGTCACGGTGCAACACCGTCGGAGTGGCGACGGAAATAACATCAAGGTCCTCCCGGGTCACGAAGGACTGCCAGTCGGTGGAGGTGTCCTCGATGCCCAGCTTCGCTGCAACACGGTCCAGCCGATCGGGCGTGCGTGCGCACAGGGCGACGGGATCGAAGCCGTCAGCCGCACGGAACCCCGGAACCTGCACGTGCGCGCCCCAGCCCACTCCCACTACACCGACCCGCAGGGTCATCTGGCCTCCTTGCCGTTGACGAATCGACGGTCGAGGTAGCGCCGCCGAGGGTGACACTTATGTTAGATCATTAATCGCGCGCGATGCCGCAATCGAATCTTGAACCGGTGTTGCCATCCGTGTTCTGCAGCAGCCGCCTTGCCAGAGAGTGACACTAGTGCCAGAATCTGATTTTGTGACCGCGATCGAGGCCGACGAGCGACAATTCGCCCCACTGATCGATCTGAAGTGGTGGCAGGACCGACCAACAGAACGAGCAGAGCTTTACCGGCGGCTGCGCGAGGTCGGTCGCCCGGTGTTCGTGCGCACCAATCGGGTCGACGCATCGGTGGCTAAGGGGTTCTGGGCGGTGGGAAGGCACGCCGACATCGTCGACATCAGCAGGCGCGACGCCGAGTTCAGTTCGGCTCAGGGCACCCAGATTTTCGACCAATCCGAGAAGATGCGCGAGTACCGCGGCTCCATCATCGATATGGACGACCCCGAACACATGCGCCTCCGCAAAATTATCTCCCGGGGATTCGCCCCCCGCGTGCTCTCGGAGAACCGCGGGCTGGTCGAGGAGACGACGGCGGAGATCCTGGCTGCAATGCCAGCCTCGGGTGAGTGCGACTTCGTCGACGCATTCGCGACTCTGCTGCCGCTGCGAATCATCAACACTATGCTCGGTGTGTCCAGCGAGCACGAGCAGTTCATCCTCAAGGCGACCAATGTGGTACTGGGCGCCTCAGATCCGGAATACGTGCCCGACCAGACCGCGGCCGGTGTTGAAGCAGCCATCGCCGAAATGAGCGAAAAGCTCATCGAGTTGTTGAAGAGCATCGCCGAAGACCGCATCGCCCGGCCCCGTAACGACGTGATCAGCAAACTGGTCACCTCTGACGAGGAAAACTTGACCCCGCAGGAGCTGGCGAAGTTCTTCATCTTGCTCATCGGTGCCGGCAATGAGACCACCCGTAACGCGTTGTCCCATGGCCTACATATCCTCAGCCACCATCCCGAGCAGCGCGCCCGACTACTCGATGACTACGACAACCTGGCCCCCGCCGCGATCGAGGAAATCTTCCGCTACGCCAGCCCGGTTATCCACATGCGGCGCACTGTTACCCGGGACGGCGTGAGGTTGGAGTCGGGCCACGTGTTCAACCGGGGGGACAAGGTGGTGATGTGGTATCCGGCGGCCAACCGTGACCCCGAGGTATTCGCTGATCCCGACGTATTCGACATCGCCCGGACGCCGAACAACCACGTCGCGTTCGGTGGCCCCGGCACGCACTTCTGCCCCGGTGCGCACCTTGCGCGACTGGAACTCAACGTCGCATTCAAAATGCTCTACGCCCGCTACCCCGACATCACGACCGTCGGCGAACCGGTGATGTTGCGATCGAACTTCATCAACGGCGTCAAGCACCTACGCGCCACCTACACACCATGACCGAACCCGCGATCCTGTCCGACATCGCCGGCGGTGTCCTGACGATCACGTTGAACCGGCCGGACGCGGCCAACGCACTGCGCCCCGCCGACCGCGACCAGCTGATCTCCATGCTGGCCGCCGCGGATACCGACGAGAACGTGCGAGTTGTGGTATTGCGCGCCAACGGTAAACACTTCTGCGCCGGCGCCGATGTGGGTGCGCTGGCCGAACGTCGCGCGACTGTGGAAAAGCGGGTGATGGATCCGATGCGCCGCATCATGAATGGTGCGCAGAAACTGGTGTCGAGCGTGCTGGACTGCAACAAGCCGGTGGTCGCGGCTGTGCAAGGGGCCGCGACCGGCCTGGGCGCGCACCTGGCCTACGCCGCCGACCTGGTCATAGCAACCGAAAACGCCTACTTCGCAGAGTCTTTCGTCAAGCGGGGGCTGGTCGTCGACGGTGGCGGGTGCTACCTGTTGCCACGGCGCATAGGCATGCAAAAAGCCAAAGAGATGGCGTTCTTCGGCGACCGGGTCCCGGCCACGGAAGCAATGACGTTGGGGCTGGTAAACCGGGTAGTGCTCCCCACCGAGCTCGACACCGCGGTGGCCGGCTTCGCCGGCCGGCTTGCGACGGCGCCCACCAGCGCGATCGCCTTCACCAAGCGGCTGCTCAACGACTCCCCCGACACCGACCGGGCCGGCGCGTTCGTTGCCGAGGCGATGGCGCAGGAGATCCAGTCGTATTCGCACGACTCGAAAGACGGCGTGCAAGCGTTCACCGAAAAGCGCCCACCCAACTTCACCGGGTGGTGAGGATGGCCCGCGCTGACATTCCAACGATCGATTCGGCAAGCGCCCCTTATTGGGCGGCCGCTCGGCAAGGCCGACTATTGATAGCCGAGTGCCGGGCATGCGATCGGGTGCACCACTACCCGCGACCGTTCTGCCCGCACTGCTGGAGCGGCGACGTTCACGCCGTGCAGGCCAGCGGGCGCGGCAGCCTATACACGTACTCGACGATCTACGTCAACGACCTGACGCCGTTCTGCGATCGACTGCCCTATGTCGCGGCGATCGTCGAATTGGACGAAGGACCACGACTGATGACGACGATCGAGGGCGTGCCACCCGATCAGCTCAGAATCGGCATGGCGGTCACGGCCGCGTTCCGGCCCGTCGATGAACACGATCCCGACAGCCCCTACCTGACCGTCTTCACCCCGAGCGAGGAGACAGCATGACCGGACTACTCGACGGCAAGATCGCGCTGGTGACCGGGGCCGGACACGGCATCGGCCGCGGACACGCGCTCGAACTGGCCAGACACGGCGCAACCGTGATCGTCAACGATTTGGGCACCACGTTGACCGGCGAAGGCACCAGCAAGGTCGCCGACGAGGTGGTGCGGATCATCGAAGACCGCGGAGGCAAAGCGGTGTCCGACTTCGCCGATATCGGCGACGATGAGCAAGTCGAACTCGCCGTCGAGCGGGCCTATTCCCAGTTGGGCCGACTGGACATCATCGTAAACAACGCCGGCATTGTCCGTGACAAGGCGATCTGGAACATGACCGTCGATGATTTCGACCTGGTGATGCGGGTGCACGTGCGGGGCAGTTGGCTGACCAGCCGCGCGGTCGCCCGCAAATGGCGCGCGGCGGCAAAGGCCGGCGACGGCAAGATATACGGCCGCATCATCAACACCACCTCTGGAGCGGGGCTGCACGGCAACTTCGGGCAGACGAATTACAGTGCGGCCAAGTCCGCGATCGTCGGGTTGACGCAGACACTGAGCTTGGAATTGGCCTCCATCGGCGCCACCGCCAACGTCATCAGCCCCGGCGGCCGAACCCGGATGTCAGCGTCGATGCCCGGCGCGGCAGCACCGATCGAACCCGGCGAACTCGGCGACGAGGAATTCGACCCCAAAGATCCGTCGCTGAGCTCCCCGGTGGTGGCCTGGCTGGCCAGCCCGGAGGCCGGGCACATCAGCGGACAGGTGATCCGGGCCCTGGGTGAAAACCTTCAGCTGCTCAAAGGCTGGCATCCGGTGGCGACGGTGTCGAGCGGCCAAAAGCGGTGGAACGCAGAAAACCTCGGCGCGATCATGGCCACCGACATGTTCGGCACCCGCAACACCGGTCTGCGCCTGGGCGGCTAGGCTCGCGGAGACGATCAGGGCACGGTCCCACCATCTGTCACCACGACCCGGGCGGCGTCGCGATTCCGGATCCACCGCGACGTTGCCGCATCGTGCGTCACGACTGCCGGGGATCATCAAGCACGGGGACCGGCGCCAACTCGTTGCGAGCTTGCTCTACCTCGCCGCGACTGATCGCACGTGCAAGCCGCCGGTGACCATCACGAATGTGCTCGGCGTAACGCTGGTCGGTCTCCGACGGGAAGGCCTGAGCCATCCCCGACGACAGATCGAATGCCAAGTCGCCCAGCACGGTAGCAACAAGCCTCAGCGATGGGCTCGGGCACAACGGCCCGAATTCCCGGAAGAGATTCACCGTGATGCCGATCGCAGTCTGCAGGTTGACTTCAGTAGCTTGAGCCCATTGCATATCCACATAAGCGGGTAGCTCTCGGCGCTTCGCAACATCCGGACTTCCGGCGATTTGCGCCGCCATCTCGGGGGCCACGATCTTAGCGAGCGCACTAAAGTCGTACAGATCCGCGCCTTCGCGCCGTAGTAGCGCCGACGCGGATCTAGACACCACGTCGATTGAGGGGGTACTGGCGAAGAACCCTCCCCTGTTGCCGGGGCGCACGCGAACCAGCCCTTCGGCTTCGAGGATCCGCAGCGCCTGACGAACTGTCGGATCACTGACGCCGAACCGCGCACCCAATTGATCGGCGGAACCGATATGATCACCATCGGTGAGATCATCGATGATTTCCCGCCGCAGGCGAGCGGCGATTGATTCGGCGGCATTGGGTGTCCGGCGCGCAGTCACTGAGCGGCACCTATTTCATCCACCGGAATCCACAGACCCTCTCTGCGCCGCAGCTCCGCTCCACGGCACGGCCGCCTTGGGAACACGCAACCGCAACGACCCGACGGGCGGGCGGGCATAAGGGATCGATCGCCACTGGGAGACTCCACGGTGGCTGAAGCCCTCAACAGCACCTGCGGTAGTGGTTACCCGGGTATGGCGTTGCGGCATCTCGGAAAGCTAGCAAGCGTCATCCCGTTAGCGCAATAATGTGCCAGCACAATGTCGAAACTCAGAGAGATGCCAGGGGAACCGGCAGACCGGAATCCCGTGGCGATCGGCCGCCATCCCCTGTTTCCTGGCGGATCATCGCGGTGCTGGCATCGGGAGATGCGCTCGCGAGGATCGCAGTGAGCCCGGGGAGCACGTGGGCCGGGGTCATTTCTAGGCGTGCCTGCGCCGCGTCGCCGTCGCTGATTGCGCGGGCTAATCGGCGATGGCCCTCGCGAAGATCGTTCACAACGGACCGGCTGATGTCGGCCGGCAAGGCCTCGAATCTGGGCCTCAGCTCAAACAGGAGGTCATTTAATACAGCCGCCACGAGAGCCAATGATTGGCTCTCGCAAAGATGCACAACCTCGTGGCCGAAGTTTGCCCAAATGTCGAGCGCAGTGGTGAGGGATATTTCGGTGGCCTGCGCCCATTGCTGCTCCACGTAGTGGGGCAGTCGCTGTCGAGCCGCGATGTCGGGGCTGGCGGAAACTTGCGCAGCGATCTCGGGCACAATGAGTTCGTAAACCACCATAAAATCAGCGAGATCGGCGCCCTGCCGACGTAGCAGCGCCGAGGCCGAACGTGAAACCACGTCGATAGACGGCGTGCTAGCGAAGAAGCCACCCCGGTTGCCAGGGCGCACTCGAACCAGTCCTTCGGCCTCGAGCACCCGCATTGCCTGGCGAATCGTGGGGCCGCTGACAGCGAACCGCACAGCCAGCGCCTCGGCGGAACCAATATGGTCGCCATCAGCGAGATCGTCGATGATTTCGTTTCGCAAACGTAGGGCGATGGCCTCGGCCGCATTGGGCGTCTCGCGAGACTTCATGGTGATATTCCTGTCACCGGAAACCGGACTGTACAGACCGACGGAGAGAAACCACGTATTCTGCCGGACTCACGCGGAGAATGATAGACCGCCGGAAGCCCAGCGCGCGCAAATAGTTTCCGCGCATGCAGATAGCCGAGGCCCGCTAGTGGGCCGGCCGGTCAAGCCAGTCGCCGCAGAGCGAGGCAGGGCGCGACCTCGGCACACCCCCTGCTCCAGACGTGATCCTTGCCACATGCCAATCCAACACCTACTCTTCTATCGTGCTAACACGATGGGGGGCCCCAGCGCGACGCGGCGCGGGTGGGTGGGAAGCGCTCAAAGCTTGGACGAGCTCTAACCGCGGTCCCAGTCTCGTGGGTCGGGATACGGATGAGACGTAGTCGCAGCGATGGGGCGAGGATGGGCAGGGAGCGCCGATGAGCGCGGTTGAGATTTCCGAGGACCAGGCCGGGGTGCGGCCACCAGTTGGCGAGCGTTCGGCTATCCGAGAAGTCGGCCGCTGGGGACGCCGGTACCTGCAGTCGCATCCATTGCTCTCGCTGCACACCGTCGGCGGCCAGGTGGCGTTGGGCGTACGCACCGTGCAATATCTGTTCGTCGACCTATTAACCCGACGATTCCCGTTCGGCGAGTTCGTCCGGCAGGCGGCGTTCATGGCCGGAACCGCCGTTGTCCCGACACTGCTGGTGACCATTCCGATCGGCGTCACTTTGGCGGTCCAGTTCTCCGTGCTGGCCGGCCAGGTTGGGGCCGATTCGTTGGCCGGCGCCGCAAATGGGCTGGTAGTGATCCGCCAGGGAGCCCCGCTGGTGGCGGCGATCCTGCTCGCGGCGGCGGTCGGATCGGCGGTTGCGGCCGATTTGGGGTCGCGAACGATGCGTGAAGAAATCGACGCGATGGAGGTGATGGGCGTTTCGGTGATCCGGCGGCTGGTGGTTCCCCGGTTCGTCGCGGTCATCGTTGTAGGGCTTGCGTTGACCGGGTCGGCGACCTGCGCCGGGTTCATCGTGGGCTACCTATTCAACGTCTACCTGCAAAACGGTGCCCCAGGGTCGTTTGTGGCGACATTCTCCGCCTTCGCCCAAGTCGACGACTTTGTGCTTGCCATGGTCAAAGCGATCATTTTCGGGGCGATCGTAGCGATTGTCAGCTGCCACAAGGGCTTGGACACGCGCGGTGGTCCTGCCGGGGTGGCGAATTCGGTGAACGCGGCGGTGGTTGAAGCGATCCTGCTGTTGATGGCCGTCAACGTCGCGCTGAGCCAGCTCTACTTTCTCATCTTCCCGCGGACGAGCTTATAGCCATGGTTGTCGCAAAGTATTCCGTCGCCGGGATTCACCCCTTTGCTCGAACGGCGCGCGCGGGCGGGCTGACGGTGGCAAAAGCCGGTCATATGTTGTATTTCTTCGGTCGCATAGCGTCGGCGGTCCCGGTCACGCTGGGCCGCTACCGCCGGGAATTCATCCGGACTCTGGCGGATATCGCGTGGGGTAACGGGTCGATCGTGGTCGGTGGCGGCACTGTCGGTGTCGCGCTGGTATTAGGAGTCTCCGCGGGCGCACTGCTGGCAGTCGAGGGTTATAACTCGTTGAACTTGCTCGGCATGGGCCCCGCGACCGGTCTACTGTCCTCGTGGGCATCGACCCGCGAACTGGTGCCGGTCATGATCGCCCTCGCGTTTATCACCCAGGCGGGTTGTCGCTTTACCGCGCAATTGGGCGCCATGCGCATTGCCGAGGAGATCGACGCGATGGAAGGGTTGGCAATCAAGCCCATTCCGTACCTGGTGACGACCCGCGTTGTGGCATCGGTCGTAGCGGCCGTTCCCCTCTTTCTAGCGTGCTTGGCTGCGGCGTATTTGGCCAGCGAATTTGTGTTTTCCGTATCCTCCGGTTCGTCAACAGGGACGTATCTGCACTATTTCGCGTTGTTCAGCAGCAGCAGAGACGTCGTGTATGCGACGATCAAAGCCGTTGTCTTCGTGTTCGTCGCGTCGGCACTTCAGTGCTACTACGGGTTCTACGCCTCCGGCGGTCCAGAGGGTGTCGGTGTCGCGGCTGGACATGCGATGCGCGCGAGCATCAGCCTCGTCATCGTCTTGAACGCCTTGATGACGATGGCGATGTGGGGCGTCGACGCCGGCGCGAGATTCGGCGGGTAGCGATGCCGAACTCCTTCGACCATGAGGGCCGCGGGCCGTCGAACATCCGGCTTTTCGTGGCAGGTGTCGCGCTCATCGTGATCGCGGGTGTCACCGGCACGGTCATGATTGCGAAATACAAAGGCAAGCTGGACCCGATCGTGCGGGTCAGCGCCGAGCTGATCAATGTGGGCGACGGTCTGCCGGCCAAGTCGGACGTGAAGTTCCGTGGCGTACTGGTCGGGTTCGTATCCCATGTTGTTCCGGCCCGGGGTGGCCAACCCAATATCGTCCATATCGATCTCAAGCCCACATACGCTGCGGGCATCCCCGGCACCGTTACCGCTCGGGTGGTCCCGTCCAATGTCTTCGCGGTGTCTTCGGTGCAGTTGGTGGACAACGGAAAAGGCATGGCGGCGCTACGGGCCGGGACGGTTATCCGCGAGGACCAAAGTTTGCCAACGGTGCTGTTTCAGACCACGTTGAACAAGCTGCGCGAGTTGCTGACGGCATTCGGCCGCGAGCCCACCGCCGACAGTATCGGATGGCTGACCGCACTGGGCGAGGCCACCCAGGGACGCGGCGACCGACTGCAGGACGCGGGACGGGACCTCAATGAGATTGTCACGCAACTGAACGACGTTGTCGGCGGGGATGCAGGTCCGACCACGCTTTCCGCTTTCACCGCTGCCGCCGACGGGCTGCGGGACGCTTCGCCGGAGCTCTTCGACGCACTTGCCAGCGCGGTGAGGCCAGCGCAGGCGCTGGCCGAGAAGCGGTCGGCGTTGACCAATTTTGTGTCCGCAGGACTGGGCACGGTCGGAACATTTGGGGACGCCTTTGACAATCACACCGACAGGTTGATCACCATAACTACTGAGCTGACGCCGGTGCTGGGTGTGTTCGCGGACAACGCCGATGGAATTCACCGAATGATCGGCCGAACGATGGGGATGGTCGACGGTTTCCGGTATGTCGGGTGGAACGACGCGGCACAGCTCCCAACGGTCAAAGCGGTTATCTCCCTGACCCCTACCCGGACGTACGTACGTGCGGACTGCCCTCGCTACGGCGAGCTGAAGGGGCCGAGTTGCGACACGGCACCCGAGGTACCGGTGGCACCAGGATTGGGCTCAGCACTGAATTCTCGGGAGCTGCCGCTGCCGGCAGTGCCCCGTGGGGTGGTGGACTTCGGATCGGCGTGAGTCACGCGTGGTGATCAACGAGTCGTGGTGGATGCTA
>NZ_MVHC01000041.1 GCF_002086455.1 Mycolicibacter algericus DSM 45454 | reverse complement strand
TCATCCTCCACCGTCTGCGCGTGAACGTCGAAACGCCCCGCCATCGCCCGCATCGCATCCGGGTCGGTCATAAAACGTGTTGCCACTTGTCTCTCCTTATCTGAACTTGATTGTCGTAGCGTGAATTTGCGTCATCCGGCGACGACCGGCCGGGCCATCACCGTCGGCTTGAAACCGTAGCGGGGGGTACCGAGACCGAAGCCGCCCCGGTCGGCGCCCAGCGGCATCCCGCCGGGCATGGCCGCCATCGATTCGATCTCCTCCGGGGCGGCCGACCAACTGCTGGCCTGCAACGCGTCGCCGGTGGCGGCGGTGCCCGCCGGGGCGGCCGCGGCCCACGCCGGCGGCGCGGACAACTCGCCGACCAGTGTCGCCTGGCCCACGCCCGCCGATATCGCCGGCGTGGTGGCACTCGCGGTGAACGCACCGGCTGCCGCCGACGCCGCGCCCGCGGTGCCACCGCCCAGTGCGCCCAGGCTGCTCAGTGGCCCGCCGGGTGCCAGCAGGGCACCGATGCCGGCGCCGGCCGAACCACCACCCAGGGCGTTGAAACCGCTGCCGGAGAAGAAGGTGGTCATGGTCGGGATCAAACTCGCCGGTGTGAACGCCGCCGATGTCCCCACGAAGCTCATCCCGCCGTTGAGGGGGTAGGTCAGCAGCGAGACGACACCGTTGATGGACGCATTCCTGAAGAAGGCCTCGACGAGCCCGGCAAGCGTGGGTGGTGGCAGGTCGGTCGGCGCCGGCGAGGTTAGCGTCTGTAGCGCATTGGGCAGCGACGAGATCAGCTGCGCCGTCTGTGTGTTCTGCGCGGTGTTGCCGGCGGCGGTCGCGTTGGCCTGGCCGACCGCCGCGGCCTGGTTGGCCGTTCCGTCGGGGTTCGTGGTCTGGTTGGGCTCGCTGAACGGCGTCACCTTGGTCGCCGTCGCCGAGGATGCCGCGTAGCTGTACATGACGTTGGCGGCCTGTGCCCACATCTCGAGATATTGGGAGTCGCTGGCCATGATCGCGGCCGAGTTCTGGCCGACGACGTTGGTTGCCACCAGTTGCTTTTGTTGGGCGCGATTGGCCGCGATCACGGCCGGGGGAGGAGTGGCCGCATGGGCCGCCTCGAACGCGGCCGCTGCGGCGGTGGCCCGCGAGGCGGTGTCCTCCGCCTTCGCCAAGGTGTCGGTCATCCACGCCAGAAAGGGCTTGGTGGCGGCGGTCATCGACACCGATGCCGGTCCCATCCACGCTTCGTCGACGAGCTGAGTCAGCGTCGTCTCATAGGAGGTCAACGCCGAGGAGATCTCCGCGGCAAGCCCGCGCCAGGCGGAGGCGACGGCCATCATCGGCGTCGAGCCGGGGCCGGCGTAGAGCCGCCCGGAGTTGACCTCCGGTGGCAGCGTTGCGTAGTCGATCATGGGTCAGACCACCATCGGCTTCGGCATGAATTTGGGCCGGAAACCGTAACGCGGAGTGCCGTAGTTCATTCCGGGCCGCCCGGCCCCGGTCGGAACCGGCGGGGGCATGGAGGCCATGTTGTTGTGGGTCTCCGCGGGCACCGCCCAGCCGGCGGGCTGCGAGGCAAGGGATGCGGCACCGGCCGGAGTGGCCGCCGCCCAGCTCGCCGGCGCCGAGAACGAGGACCCGACCAGGGACGCCTGCCCCATGCTGGCGGCGACGCTCGGGGTCACCGAGCTCACCCCGAAGGCGCTGCTGACCCCGCCGCCGAGCGCCCCGAGGGCACCGAGTGCTCCGCCGGGACTCAGCGCCGCTCCCAGGCCCAGGCCGCTTCCGAGTGCACTGCCGCCTGCGGTGCTCAATCCGCCGCCGGTCATGTAACCGATGAGGCTGGGCAGCAGGCTGGACGGGATGAAGGCCGCACCGGTGCCCATGGTGTTGAACAAGCTGTACAGCGGGGTGCCCAGGAAGTATCCGACACCGTTCAACGGATCGTTGTACAGGAACTCGATGGCGGACTCGATCCAATCGGTCGACGCCGCGGCCCCGGTGGGCGGCGACGCCATGCTCTGCAGTGTGTTCGGCAACGACGAAATCAGCTGTGACACTTGAGCATTGTGTCCCGCTGCGGTTCCGGCGGCATGGGCGACCGCGGCGGCCTGGCTGCCGTGGCCGGCCGCGTTGGTGGCCTGGGCGGGCGCGCTGAACGGCGTGACCTGCGACGCGGCGGCCGACCCGCCGGCGTAGCCGTACATCGCAGCGGCGTCCTGGGCCCACATCTCGGCGTAGAGCGCATCGAGGGCCGCGATCGCCGGCGTGTTGATGCCCAGGATGTTGGTCGCGACCAGCGCGGACTGCTGCACCCGGTTGGTCGTCACCACCGCCGGGGGCACCGTGGCCGCCCGGGCCGTCTCGAAGGCCGTCGCCGCTGCCGTGGCCTGGCTGGCGGCCTGCTCGGCCAGCGCGGCGGTGGTGTCCATCCAGGCGATGTAGGGCGTGGCCGCCGCGGACATCGAGGCCGAACCCGCACCGAGCCAGTCCTCGCTGGACAGTTGCGTGATCACCGTGTCGTAGGAGTGGGCGGCGGCGGCCAGCTCGGCGGCCAGGGCGCGCCAGGCCGAGGCGGCCGACATCATCGGTGCTGACCCCGGGCCGGTGTACATGCGCCCGGAGTTGACCTCGGGGGGCAGCGCTCCGTAATCGAGCATCGGCGCGGCCTAGCCCGCCGCGATCGCGTTGGCGGCTTCGGTGGCCGCGTACGACTCGGCACTGCCGTTCAACGTCGCCACGAACATCTCGTGGATGGCGGCGGCCTGCGCGGCGACCGACTGGTAAAGGGTGGCGTGCGTAGCGAACTGCGCGGCGGTCAGCGCCGACACCTCGTCGGCGGCCGCGGGGACGACACCGGTGGTCGGTGCGGACGCGGCGGCGTTCTGGGCGTTGAGCGCCGAACCGATCGCCTGCAGGTTGCCGGCGGCAGCTGCCAGGGCCTCCGGCTGCGTAGTCACGAAAGACATCTGGACTTCTCCTCACGGAACGGATGCTTGTCGGTTCTTGCGACCACGGTCCCGTATCACCGGCCGATTGTGAAAGCTGGTTAACCGCTTCTTAACCCGTTGCGCGAACTTTTTACGAGGGTGCACAGCCTGCCGGCGGCGGAACGGCGGCGGTCATCACGACGGGCGCTCGCCGTCGCAGGCGGGCAGCACCGAACCAAAAGCAATGCAAGAACGGCATTCGGTGACCTCCACCGGGTTTCGGCGCCACCGTGAGATGACCCCGGCCACGACGAGCCCGCAATGTGTCGGCGGCGGGCGTTCTGGGAGCAGCCTTGGATCGCCAAATCAGCGGCTGCACAACGGGTTACCGGCGATATCAGTGACATCGTCGAAGTGCCCAACGGCGGTGCCGTCGTCGGCGTGAGGCCCCGGTAACGCGGATTTAACATCCCGATCCGGGGGAGTAAACGGTCCGTAACACGCTTTTAACCAACGCTCAGGAGACTAACGAGCCATGAAACGGTTTCTGCTGCTAGCAGGGGTTACCGCCATGATGGGCCTTGCCGCGCCCGGCCACGCCGACCCGGTCGGCAGCGACGCGGCCTTTCTGACCGCGCTGTCGGGAGCAGGCCTGAGCCACCGGGGCTCCGACCAGGTGGCGATCTCCGCCGGTCACTCGGTGTGCCAGCTGATGGACGCCGGCCTGAGCCCGATGGACACCGTTGTCGCGGTGCAGACCACCAATCCGGGCTTCACCTTGCAGCGCGCCGCCGAGTTCGCCCGGATCGCCGCGGTGAACTACTGCCCCGAGCACGCCTGAGACCCGTCCGCTTAAGTCCTGTTGTACGTGGCTGTTCTGCCGGCGCGACATCGGCATTGTCCGTCGACTTTAAAAGTACTTTAGATGTCATGGACGTGCCGTTCTCCGATCTGCAGTTGCGTGGTAAGGCCACCGTTGAGGCCTGGCTGCACAAGTCGGCGAACCGGTATCTGGTGGTCCGCCGTCGAGACGCCGAAGATCTGGTGCTGACTACCGCCTCGCGGGCGGCACAGGCGCGCGAAACGTCCTCGGTGACCTCGCGGTTGCTGGTCGCGTTGATGCAGCAGGATCCGGTTCGGGATGTTGTGGACGATGTCATTCCCCAGGTGTTTCCGTGGGTTTCGTTCCTGTCGCGCGACGAGGCCCGTGAGTTTGTCATCGAGCTGACGTCGACGATGAAGGCTGCTGAATCCATTGACAACCCGGCCCCGGTGGCCCAGCTGATCGATGCCTGGCGGCACACCGCCGAGGTGTTGGCGGACCCGGAGCTCGTGTCGGTCCTGGCGGCGCCCAGCGACGGCGACTTCGGCTCCGTCCCGCTGCCCGGGACCGACCGTTAGGTGGCGCCAAAGCGCGGAGATCGGGTCGCGCCGCCTGCCGGCGCTGCGGAGTGGGAGCTACGGTTTGCCACCAGCGAAGCGGCCATAGGTTGGGAGGCGCTGAGCCGGCATGCCGCGGCCAACACCGCGGCACGCCGGAACCGGGCATCCGAAGGCCACGGAGTGAGGTCAGCGGCCGTCGCGCCGACGCGTACCTGGGAGTCGGGCCGCCTGCCATGCCGTTGACGGCGCCGCCAGTACGCTTTGAGCTGCAACGCCCCCATAGCCCAATTGGCAGAGGCAGCGGACTTAAAATCCGCCCAGTCTGGGTTCGAGTCCCAGTGGGGGCACACGTCGATCAGGCCGGCTTGTCCGCCCGGATGATCGCGGCGTGCATCCCGTCGGCCACTTCGTGAGTGAAGCTCACCGAGGCGCCGGTGAATCCCGCGGCGGCCAGCCCGTCTAGGTACTCCTGCTGCGACAGCGCCCCGGCGATGCAGCCGACATGCGAACCCCGTTCCGCCCGTTCGGTCGGGCTGAGGTGATTCTCGGCCACCACGTCGGAGATCCCGATGCGCCCGCCCGGCACCAGCACCCGGAACATCTCGGCGAGCACCCGGGGCTTGTCGACGGACAGGTTGATCACGCAGTTGGAGATCACCACGTCGACGGCGGCGTCGGGCAGCGGAATGTCCTCGATGGTGCCCTTGCGGAATTCGACGTTGGCCAGGCCGGACTTGGCCTTGTTCGCCTCGGCCAAAGCGAGCATCTCGTCGGTCATGTCGACGCCGTAGGCGAAGCCCTCCGGCCCCACCCGGCGCGCCGAGAGCAGGACGTCGATGCCGCCGCCCGAACCCAGATCCAGCACGCGTTCGCCCGCACGGAGATCGGCGACCGCCGTCGGGTCGCCGCAACCCAGGCTTGCGGTGACGGCTTCGATGGGCAGTTGGGAATGTGCACCGGCGTCGTAGAGGCCGGCCCCGAAGATGGTGCCGACATCGACGGAATCACTGGACCCGCAACAACTTGCGGCGGTGAGCACATCGCTGTTGGTGGCGCCGCCGCCGATCGCCGTGGCAGCCTCGCCGTAGCGGGCTCGGACCTGCTCCCGCAACTCCGGGCCGTCATCCTCGGGCATAGCGCACTCCTCTCATCGACAGTTGTCTATGCGAAAAGCATCCACAACGAATAGATGTTTGTCAATGCGTTCATGGCATACTGGCGTCATGGCAGGCGAATCCGGCTCGGCCCCACCGCCGCTGGTCGACGATCTCGCGCTGTGTTGTGCGCCGATCACCGGCGCCGTGCTGGATGTGGCTGCGGCGGAGCGACTGGCCGCTGTGCTCAAGGCGCTTGCGGAGCCCACCCGGTTGCGGCTGGTGTCGTTGATCGCCGGCCACGACGGCGCCGAGGCGTGCGTCTGCGACCTGACCGCGCCGGTGGGCCTGACCCAGCCGACGGTCTCGCATCACCTGAAGACGCTGGTGGATGCCGGACTGCTGGAACGATCGCAGCGGGGCAAGTGGGCTTACTACCGGATCGTGCCCGCCGCGCTGACGGCGTTGGCCGGCGTTTTCGCCCCGGGTGCGTCCACCTAGCCATCCCGTCGCCGTTCTGCCGCACATACCCCGCCGCCCGAGGTTTTGCAAGGGCCAGTGGTCAAAACGACCGAATTCATTCGGCGAGATTTCTTAGTTTCTTAATCAAAACTAATTGGGATGCAGATCACAAGTTGGCCGCGGTCGGCAACGGCACTGGTCAAAGCGGGTGACCGAGCTTGCTGGTGGTGCCCGCACCGCGCCGTGGCGGCCGCCGGGAACTGGGGTCTGTGGGATTAACCTGCGACCTCGATCACAATAGTTACGACATTTTCCTTTTACCTGGAATTCACCGCTAGGGTGGACCGAACGCCCCGTCCTGGCACCCCGGTCGTACTGACCGCGCCACTGCGGCAGCTACGCGGGGAGTGTGCAATGACGATACGAAGTGTGATCGATGGGAGCGATGTGGACGACGTGGTGGCTTACGGATTGACCGGCCCTGGAGCTCGCATCGTCGACCGCGTGCGGGTCGGTCGCGGCCCGATCGGCGGCGTCGCCGTCACCGCCGACGGCACCCGGCTGTTGGCCACCAACTACGGCGACGACACCGTCTCGATCATCGACACCGCCAGCTGCACCGTCGTGGCGACCGTGTTCCAGGCCGACGAGCCGTTCTCGATCGCTGTCGGCCCCGCCGGCACCGCGCGGGCCTACGTCACCGCCGGCTCCATGGCGCTCGATGCCGTCCTGGCGATCGATGTCGACACCGCCGAGGTCACGGGGTGCTACCCGGTCGCCATGGGCATCGGAGACCTCGTCGCCGACCCGATGGGCAGCCGGGTCTATGCCACCCGCACCGGGTCCGCCGGAGTCGAGGTGCTGGCGCTCGATGCGACCATGCGTCCCGCCGGGGCCGTCCGGGTGGCCGGCGATGCGGCGGCCGCGGCCGCCTGCCTGCGGATCAGCCCCGACGGCCGGCGGCTCTACGTGGCGGTCCGGCAGCCTACCGGGGACACCGTCACGGTCCTGGACCGGCAACTCAACGTCGTCGACGTCATCAAGGTCGCCTCGACCGTCGTCGATGTCGCGGTCAGCGCCGATGGCGCCCGGCTGTTCGTCGCAACCAGCGGTCCCGACGGCCGCGGGGCCGTGAACGTCGTCGACTCCCGTACCCACGCCGTCGGCGCCGGGTTCGTCGTCGACACCCAGCTCATCCAGCTGATCGTGAGCCGCGACGGCGACCGCGTCTACCTCGTCACCGCGGCCGGCATCCTGGTGATGTGCGCCCGCACCGACGAGGCCCTCGGCGCGCTGACCCTGACCACGGCGCCGTCCTGCGTGGCGGAGAGCCCGGACGGCAGCCGCCTGTACATCGCCGGCTTCGACGGTGCGGTGGCCGTCGCCTCGCTGGCCGACCTGCCGGCGCCGTCGGCGTCGCTGCACGAGCAGCTCGCGCTCGACGACGCCGTCAGCCGGATGCTGCAACTCGAACCCGCGCTGTAGCCCCAGCCCCACGGCCGGTGCCGCGCATGGTCGAATAGGTCGATGCGCAGCACTATGCAGGACTGGCCGTTGACCATCGGCGCCATCCTGCGGCACGCCACCGGCATCCACGGCGACCGCACCGTCACCACCATGACCGGCGACGGGTTCCACACCACCACCTACTGCGAGTTGGGCGGCCAGGTCGCCCGCCTGGCGAATGCCCTGCGGCGACTCGGCATCAACGGTGACGAGCGGGTCGCCACATTCATGTGGAACAACACCGAACACCTGGCCGCCTACCTGGCGGTGCCGGCCATGGGCGCGGTGCTGCACACCCTCAACATCCGGTTGTTCGCCGAGCAGATCGTATTCGTCGCCAACGAGGCCGAGGACCGGGTGATCCTGGTCGACATCTCATTGGTGCCGCAGTTGGCGCCGGTGCTGGCACAGCTCGACACCGTGCGCACCGTGATCGTCGTCGGCGACGGCGACACGAGCGCTTTGAAGGCACTGGGATCCGCCGGCAAGACCGTGCTGCGCTACGCCGACGTGCTGGCGGCCGAATCCGACGAGTTCGACTGGCCGGTCATCGACGAGAACTCGGCGGCCGCCATGTGCTACACCAGCGGCACCACCGGCAATCCCAAGGGCGTGGTGTACAGCCACCGGTCCAGCTACCTGCACACCATGGCGGCCTGCACCGCCAACGGTGTCGGGATCGGGACGGATGACTCGGTACTACCGATCGTGCCGATGTTTCACGCCAACGCCTGGGGCCTGCCGTATGCGGCGCTGATGGCCGGGGCGGATCTGGCGCTGCCCGACCGGCATCTGGACGCCCCGTCGCTGGTCGCCCTCATCGAGAAGCTGCGGCCCACCGTGGCCGGCGCGGTGCCGACGATCTGGAACGACGTCCTGCACTACCTGGATCGTGAACCGGGCCACGATATCTCGTCGCTGCGCCAAGTGGTCTGCGGTGGCTCCGCGGTGCCGGTCTCGCTGATGCGCGCCTTCGAGGACCAGCACGCGGTGCAGGTCCGTCAGCTGTGGGGGATGACCGAAACGTCACCGCTGGCCACGTTGGCGTGGCCGCCGCCGGGCACCGACGAAGACCGGCACTGGGCACTGCGCGGCACCCAGGGCCGGCCGATATGCGGGGTCGAGGCGCGGACTGTCGACGACGACGGGCGACCGCTGCCCAACGACGGCGTTGCGGTCGGCGAACTGGAGGTCCGCGGCCCGTGGATCACCGGCTCCTACTACCGCGGCCAGGACGAGTCGAAATTCGCCTCCGGCTGGCTGCGCACCGGCGACGTGGGCCGCATCGACGCGCAGGGTTTCATCACCTTGACCGACCGCGCCAAGGACGTGATCAAGTCCGGCGGAGAGTGGATCTCCTCGGTCGAGCTGGAGAACGAGCTGATCGCCCACCCCGACGTGATCGAAGCCGCGGTGGTCGGGGTCCCCGACGAACGCTGGCAGGAACGGCCGCTGGCCGTGGTGGTGGCCCGCTCGGGTGCCGCTGTCAGCCCCGCCGAACTGCGAAAATTCCTGTCCGACAAGGTTGCCCGGTGGTGGCTGCCGGAGCGATGGACATTCACCGACACCATTCCGCGCACCAGTGTCGGCAAGTATGACAAAAAGACCATCCGGGCCCGCTACTCCAACAATGAATATCAGGTAAGCGAGGTGCGTGACTGATGACTCTGCGCGTGATCCAGTGGGCAACCGGTGGGGTCGGCGTCGCCGCGATCAAAGGCGTGCTCGAACACCCCGATCTCGAACTGGTCGGCTGTTGGGTGCACTCGAAGTCCAAGAGCGGCAAGGACGTCGGGGAGATCATCGGGACCGCGCCGCTGGGCGTGACCACGACCAGCGACATCGACGAGGTGCTGGCGTTGGATGCCGACGCCGTCATCTACGCGCCGCTGGTGGCCAATACCGACGAGGTCACCGCACTACTGCGTTCGGGCAAGAACGTCGTCACCCCGGTGGGTTGGGTCTATCCCAGCGCGCGGTCGGCTGCGCCGTTGGAAGCGGCTGCGCAGGCCGGCAATGCTTCGCTGCACGGTGTCGGTATCGCTCCCGGTGCTGCCAGCGAGCTGTTCCCGCTGCTGCTGTCGGTGATGTCCACCGGGGTGACTTTTGTTCGGTGCGAAGAGTTTTCCGATTTGCGGACCTACGGCGCCCCGGACGTGCTGCGCCACGTGATGGGATTCGGAGGCACACCCGACAGTGCGCTGACGGGTCCGATGCAGAAAATACTCGACAGTGGCTTCGTGCAGTCGGTGCGACTGTGCGTGGACCGGCTGGGATTCGCCGCCGACGACCGGATCCGCTCAACGCAGGAGGTGGCGGTGGCCACCGCGCAGATCGACTCTCCGATCGGTGTCATCGAACCCGGTCAGGTCGCCGCCCGCCGGTTCCACTGGGAGGCAACGGTCGGTGACGAGGTGGTGGTACGGGTGACGGTCAACTGGCTGATGGGCGAGGAGAACCTCGATCCGCCCTGGAATTTCGGCCCGGCGAAGGAGCGCTACGAGATGGAGGTGCAGGGCAACCCGAACACGTTCGTCACCGTCAAGGGCTGGCAGCCCGAGACCGTCGAGGAGGGGCTGAAGAGCAACCCCGGCGTCGTGGCGACCGCCGCGCACTGCGTCAACGCCGTCCCGGCGACCTGCGCGGCCCCGGCCGGCGTCGTCGGGTTCTTCGATCTGCCGCTCATCACCGGCCGGGCCGCACCCGGCCTGGCTCGTTGAACGAGCCGGCCACCCTGTTGGAGCGCTGACCCCGCGGTGATGACAGGTAAACGGGCCCTAGTGCTCGCCGGCGGGGGAGTGGCGGGCATTGCCTGGGAGACCGGCGTGCTGTGCGGCATCGCTGACGAGTCGCCGGCCACCGCGGCAGCGCTGCTGAAATCCGATGTGCTGGTCGGAACCTCGGCCGGTTCGGCGGTCAGCGGCCAGATCGGCAGCGGAGCCGGTCTCGATGAGCTGTTCGCCCGCCAGGTGGCCGAGACCTCGCCCGAACTCGATCCCGGGGTGGGCGTCGAGGGGATCGCCGAGCTGTTCCTGGCGGCCATGACCGAGCCGAACACCACGGCCGCCCAGAAGATGCAGCGTATCGGCGCGGTCGCGCTGGCCACCGAGACGGTCCCCGCCGCGGTGCGCCGGCGGGTCATCGAGCGCCGGCTGCCGTCCCATCGCTGGCCGCAGCGCTGCCTGCGGATCACCGCGATCGACATCGACACCGGCGAGCTGACGGTGTTCGACCGGGAGTCCGGCGTGGAGCTCGTCGACGCGGTGGCGGCCAGTTGCGCGGTGCCGGGAGTCTGGCCACCGGTGGTGATCGGCCGGCGGCGCTACATGGACGGCGGGATGCGCAGCGCGGTCAATCTCGACGTCGCCGGCGACTGCGACGTGGCCGTCGTGCTGGTGCCTGCCGGGGAATCGGCGCCATCGCCGTTCAGCGCCGGTGCGGCCGCCGAGGTCGCGGCCTTCGACGGGCGGGCCTACGCGGTGTTCGCCGACGGTACGGCGCTGCGGGCCTTCGGCTCCAACCCGTTGGACCCGGCGTGCCGGGTGCCGTCGGCGCGGGCGGGACGCGAGCAGGGCCGCCAACACGCCGCCGCCATCGCCGAGTTCCTTAGTTGAAGGGGTCGAGTTCAGACCGGTCGATCGGACTCCAGGGCCTGACCCGCCAGCTTGCGCCCGATATCGATTATCTCTGTGGCGCAATGGAAGTCCAGGCTCCGACAGGCCGTGCGGGGCACCTCGATCAAAAGATCCGGTGGATGCGTGGCCAGGTGGTGTCGGGTCAGCGCCGCCTGGGCGATGTCGATGGTGCGGTTCATCACCTCGAAGCTGCCGAGCTTGGGAACCTCCGGTTGGGGCTCGGTTTCGCCGTCGGGTTCGGTGTCGTCGTTGCCGAACCGGCCGAACAACGCCCGAGCCGCGCTGCGGTCCATCAGCGCAGAGGTGCTCTGCAGCATGCGCGTCAGCCACGCCGGCGTCGAACCCTGGCTCGCCTCCTCGTCGGTGTCCTCGCAGTCCTCGGGGGCGAGAACGTCGGCGGCGTCGGCTCCGCTCAGGTTGACCGCGACGGTCAGATCGGCGTTGACGGCGGCGATCGGCCCCATCGGCACCGGATCGAGGATCCCCCCGTCGGCCAGCAGCCGCCCTTCGACGACGTGCGGGGAGATCACCCCGGGGATGGCGATGGACGCCCGGATCGCCTCGTGCAGCGGCCCCCGCTGCAGCCACACCGATCGTCCCGAGATGAGATCCGTCGTCACCGCGGTATAGGGGATGGGCAGCTCCTCGATGTTGACGTCGCCCACGATTTCGTGGACCACATCGAGGATCTTCCCGGCACGCAGCACTCCGGCCGCGGTGAAGGTCGGATCCAGCAACCGCAGCACCGCACCCTGCGTCAGCGACTGGGCCCAGTCGGCGAACTCATGTAGCCGCCCGGCCGCCTGCAGACCGCCGACCAGCGCGCCCATCGACGAGCCGGATATGCCCACAATCTCGTAGCCGCGTGCCGTCAGTTCGTCGATGACCCCGATGTGGGCGTAGCCGCGGGCGCCGCCGCTGCCGAGCGTCAGTGCCACCCGCCTGGAAGCAGAAGATGTCACGGTCTCCATTGTGAACGAACGGGCCACCGCGGGGTTTCTCGCATGGCTGATTAAAACCGGTGCCACTCGCTGATCAGGGGCATCAACGCTGGTCAGAGCCGTGACCGTTAGCGGGGGCAGCTGCCGGCGGCGCGGAGTTGACGCTGCCTGACCAGGTAGTGTCAGTCCCGTGATGGAGCACGTCGGATTCCAGGGCTGTTGTCGCCGCAGCTGAGTGCTGCCGCCGACCCCCAATCCACCCCATCCGTTTTGGAGTTTTCACCATGGTTATCGCTGACCCTGTCCCGTTGCGGCGTTCGGCCCCCCGGCCCCGCTCGCTGCGCCTGCCCGACCTGCTGCAGACCACCGACCTGGCCGCCGACGCGGTGCTGGACGGCCGCTACGAGCACCTGCTGCCCGCATCCGGCCTGCCGACCGACAGCCGCTGGTTCACCCGGATCCACGGCGACGAGCGACTCGACATCTGGCTGATCAGCTGGGTGCCCGGGCACGCCACCGAGTTGCACGACCACGGCGATTCGCTGGGCGCGTTGACCGTGCTGTCCGGCTCACTGGACGAATTCCATTGGGACGGCACTCAGTTGGCGCGGCGGCGGCTCGACGCCGGCGATCAGGCCTCGTTCTCGCGAGGCTGGGTCCACGACGTGGTCTGGGCGCCGTCAGTTGCCGGGCCGACGCTGAGCGTGCACGCCTACTCACCACCGCTGGTGGAGATGTCCTACTACGACGTCGCGCCCGACAACACGTTGCGCCGGCAGCGCACCGAACTCACCGAACATCCGGAGGCATCGTGACCGCGACCCAGCTGACCAGTCGGATCGACGGGATGCTCGCCGCAGCGCGAGCGCGACTGCACCGGATGACCGCCGAGGAGGTGCCCGCCGCGCTGCGCGACGGCGCGATCCTGGTCGACATCCGGCCGGCAGCTCAGCGCGCGCGGGAAGGGCAGGTGCCCGCCGCACTGGTCATCGAACGCAATGTGCTGGAGTGGCGCTGCGACCCCACCAGCGACGCCCGACTGCCGCAGGCGGTCGACGACGACGTGCAGTGGGTGATCCTGTGCTCGGAGGGTTACACCTCGAGCCTGGCCGCCGCCGCGCTGGTGGATCTGGGCCTGCATCGCGCCACCGATGTCATCGGCGGCTACCACGCGCTGGCCGCCGCCGGGGTGCTGGTTTCGCCGAGCGACTAGCCCGCGCCGGAACGCCTCAGTGGTGGTGTGAGTGATGGTGCCCAGGGGCGTGCGGGACGTGTGGAACGTGCGGCTCCGTCGGCACGTGCGGTGCCGACGGGACGTCCGGTAGCGACGGAAGGTGCGGTGCTCGCGGTTCCGAGTCGGCCGGTGCCGCGGGTTCGGCCGCCCCGGCTGGGACACCGGGGTCCAGCGGCGGATCCAAGTTGTCTGGGTCGTCGACCGGGTCCGGTGCCGAAGCGACCGCGGGGGGCGCCGGGGCCATCACAGCGGCCGCGGGCATGACGATCAGTGCGGCCAGCGCCAGCCGGAGTGCTATTGCGGCGATCACAGTGCTCCTTAACTACTCTCGTCGGAATGTAGCCGGTGTCGCAGTTGTTCGGTTTTCTCCGGCGTCCAGTCCGGCGGCGGCAGCACCGCCGCCCAGCCGTTGGCGACATCCTGGGTGTAGTGGTGGCCGTGCCCGGACGGCACGTTGATCGCAACCGCCAAGTCGGCGGAGACCTGCAGGAAGGTGACCACCGGCAGCCAACGCACTTCCGGCAGCACGTCGTAGCCGCGAGGTTCGCTGAGCCAGGCCGGTTTCTTGAACAGCAGGCGGGGATTCCACCACGCGATCGGATCGGAGGCGTGCTGCAGATAGGTCACCCGCGGCTTCTCCCAGGGGGCGTCCGGGCGTTGCAGATCGTCGGGACGTGCCACGAACCGCACGTGGCGGCCGTCCCGGAAAATCGGCAGCCACTGTGGCGAGCCAGGATCGCGGTTGGCGGTCAGATCGGTCCAAATGGTGTTCTGGAACGTCGGCCCGGAGAACAGTGCTCCGTCGGTGCGGGCCAGCACATTGTTGAGGTTCATGAACGGCGCTTCGCCGCCGAATGACCCCAGACTTTCGCCGAACACCACCAGTTTGGGGCGCCGCGCCTCCGGCAATTCCCGCACCAGCCTGTCGACGGCTTCGAAGAGCATGGTGCCGGCCTGGCGAGCGTTCTCCTTGTCCACCAGGAAGGACAGCCAGCTGGGCAGAAATGAGTACTGCATGCTCACGACCGCGGTGTTGCCGTTGTACATGTACTCCAGCGACGTGGGATCCGGCGAGGTGACCCAGCCGGTGCCGGTGCTGGTCCCCACGGCGACGACCGCGCGGTCCAGGCCGCCGGCCCGCTGCAATTCCCGCGCGGCCAGCTCGGCGGTCGCGGCGATCCCGTCCGCGGAGTTCAGCCCCGCGTAGACGCGGATCGGCTCTTTCGCCGGTTTTCCGTTGAACGCTGCGAGGTCGTCGACGGTGGGGCCGCCGTCGACGAAAACCCGGCCCTCCCGGCCCAGCGACTCCCATGAGGCGAGTGATCCCGGACCGCCCGAGCGGTACCGGCTCTCCGGTGCGGCGGTGTCCGGGCCCATCTCGTTGTTGACCGCGGCGAAGGTGTGGTTCAGCGTGCGCATCGCAACCTTCACCACCACGCCGTTGAGCAGGGCGATGACCAGAGCCACCAGCAGCGACACCGTGACGACCGCGGAAATCCGGGGCGGCGCCACCCGATTGAGCTGGCCCGTCAGAAACCGGGTCAGGCGTCGCATCAACTGACCGATCTCGACCAGCGTGAAGAGCACGATCACCGACAGCAGTGCGGCCCACGGATAGGCGAGCCAGCCCAGATGCGGGACGCCCATCAGATCCCGCACCCGGTCCTGCCAGACGTGGAACCAGAAGCTCATGCCGACGATGCCGGCGAAGGCCACCGGCACCAGCGTTGCCCAGGCCCAACGCGGGGCCGACCGGCTGGAATCCGCCGAACGCATGTAGCGGACCAGCCACACCGTGAACACACCCAGGCCGTAACCGACGGCGCCCGAGGCGCCGCTGACCAGGCCCTGGAACAGCGGACCGCGAGGCAGCAGCGACGGTGTCAGCGACAGCCAGATGAACACCACGCCAAACGCGGTCCCGGTGAAGGTGTAGCGCCGGACCCACCAGGGCTTGGTAGGCGGTTCCGGCGACACGGGCTCGGCGACGGTGACGGCCGTGTCGGACATGCGGGTCCCCTAGCGGTGGGTGAAGTTCGGCGGGCGCTTCTCGGTGAACGCCGCCATGCCCTCGGTCTGGTCCTCGGTGGCGAACGCGGAGTGGAACAGCCGGCGCTCGTAGAGCAGCCCCTCGGCCAGGGTGGATTCGAACGCGCGGTTGACCGCTTCCTTGGCCATCCGGGCCGCCGACAGGCTCATTCCGGCGATGGTGGCCGCGACCTTTGCGGCTTCGGTCAACAGGTCGTCGGCCGGCACCACGCGGGAGACCAGGCCGCTGCGTTCGGCTTCGGCGGCATCGATGGTGCGGCCGGTCAGGATCAGATCCATGGCCTTGGCCTTGCCGATGGCGCGGGTCAGGCGCTGGGATCCGCCCATGCCCGGCAGCACACCGAGTTTGATCTCCGGCTGGCCGAACTTGGCGGTGTCGGCGGCGATCAGCACATCGCACATCATCGCCAGCTCGCAGCCGCCGCCGAGGGCATGGCCGGCAACCGCTGCGATGGTGGGGGTGCGCACCGCGGCCAGCTTGGACCAGGCGGCGAAGAAGTCCGCCGCGAACACCTCGGCGAAGCTCAGGTCGGCCATCTCCTTGATGTCGGCGCCGGCGGCGAACGCCTTGGCGCTGCCGGTGATGATGATCGCCCCGATCCCGGGATCGGCGTCGAATTCGACTGCGGCGGCGGTGGCTTCGTTCATCACCTGGCTGTTGAGTGCGTTGAGCGCCTGCGGCCGGTTCAAGGTGATGGTGCCGACGCGTCCGTCGCGGTCGACGAGGATCGTTTCGTAACTCATTTGAAGGACTCCTTAAAACACTAGATCGGGTTCGGCGGGGGCGAAATACGATTCGACGGCTGCGGAGCTCACCTCGGCCAGTGTCGCAGGCGACCACTGCGGGTTGCGGTCTTTGTCGACCAACTGGGCGCGGATCCCCTCCACCAGGTCATGGGAGTGCAGCGATGCGCTCGACACCCGGAACTCTTGGATCAGAACGTCTTCCAGCGTGGCCAGCTCACCCGCCCGGCGCACCGATTCCAGTGTCACCGAGCAGGCGATCGGTGAGCGGGTGCCGATGAGTTCGGCGGCGGCATTGGCCTCGGCGCTGACATGACCGGCCAGCGCGGCCACGATCTGCGCGACGGTGTCGTGGGCGTAGCACTCGTCGATCCAGTCACGGTGTGCGGCAAGCGCACTCGCGGGTGGCTCGACGGCATGGCGTTGCAGTGCCTCGGTGACGCCCTCGGCAAGGATGGTCGCCGTGAAGTCGCCCAGTGCGGCGTGCGGCACATAGTGGTCGGCGAAACCCAGCGCGATGGCGTCCGCGCCGGAGAACGGCGCGCCGGTCAGTGCCGCGTGCAGGCCGAGGTGGCCCGGCGCGCGGGAGAGCAGGTAGGTGCCGCCGACATCGGGAATGAACCCGATACCCACCTCCGGCATCGCCATCTTCGTCGTGTCGGTGACCACGCGGGTGTTGGCGTGCGCGCCGACTCCCACACCACCGCCCATCACGATGCCGTCCATCAGCGACACGTACGGCTTGCCGTATCCGCCGATCTGAGCATTGAGGAGATATTCGTCGTGCCAGAAGCGCCGCGCCTCGGCGCCGTCGGCCTTGGCGCTGTGATAGATCGCGACCACGTCGCCGCCGGCGCACAGTCCGCGCTCGCCGGCACCGGACAGCACCACCGCGGCCACCGCCGGGTCGTCGGCCCAGGTAGAAAGCGCCGCGGTCATCGCGGTCACCATCGGTAGGTTGAGGGAGTTGATCGCCTGCGGGCGGTTCAGCGTCAGCAGACCGATCCCGTTCTCGACGCGGGCCAGTACCTCGTCAGATTCACTCGTCACGCCTTCGCAATGTAGATCCCTTCCCGCGCTCGGCGGTCCGCGGGTAAGGTTTGGCGGAGGAACGGCCCGCAGTCTGTTGGGAACCCCGGCGGGTCGTGGATCGTTGATCAAGTTGTTCGCACATTTCGTGTCGGAGCACAAGACAGCATTAGGAGAGGATCGGGAAGGTGCGGGAGACCAGCAACCCGGTATTTCGTTCGTTGCCCAAACAGGGCGGCTACGCGCAGTTCGGCACCGGTGTAGGGCAAGCCACCGCCGGCGCAACCCAGCAGATGAGCCAGGGTTACCCCGGTCTGCAGAGCCCGCAGACCGACTACCAGCGGGAGGTCAGCCGCCCGCTCACCATCGACGACGTCGTCACCAAGACCGGCATGACGCTGGGGGTACTCAGCATCGCCGCCATCGTGTCGTTCTTCCTGGTGTCGGCCAATCAGACGCTGGCCGCCCCGCTGACCTTCATCGGCGCGTTCGGTGGCCTGGCGCTGGTCATGGTGGCCATGTTCACCCGCCGGCAGGACAGCAAGGCCCTGGTGCTCAGCTACGCGGTGCTGGAGGGGCTGTTCCTCGGCGCCATCTCGTTCGTGCTGACCGCGGTCACGGTCGGAACCAGCAACGCCGGTTCGATGATCGGCCAGGCGGTGATGGGCACCTTCGGGGTGTTCGGCGGCATGCTCGTGGTCTACAAGACCGGCGCCATCCGCGTCACCCCGAAGTTCACCCGGATGATCGTCGGCGCTCTGTTCGGTGTGCTGGCCCTGATGATCGGCAACCTGGTGCTGTCGCTGTTCGGTGTCGGCGGCGGTGACGGACTGGGTCTGCGCAGCGGCGGGACGCTGTCGATCATCTTCTCGCTGGTCTGCATCGGGATCGCCGCGTTCAGCTTCCTGATCGACTTCGACGCGGCGGACCAGTTGATCCGGGCCGGGGCGCCGGAGAAGGCCGCCTGGGGTATCGCTCTCGGTCTGACGGTGACACTCGTCTGGCTGTACCTGGAGATCCTGCGGCTGCTCAGCTACTTCCAGAGCGAGTAGCGGCCAGCAGCAAAAAGGCGACCCCGTGCCCAGCCGGCACGGGGTCGCTTTTTGTCTATGACGGGCGATCGAGTGTGCGTTTTGGGTCGCTAAAACGCGATTTTGCGACCTAAAACGCACACTCGACGCAGCAGGTTAACGGTCAGCTCAGCCGCTCCACGACCATCGCCATACCCTGGCCGCCGCCGACACACATCGTCTCCACGCCGAAGGTCTTGTCGTGGGTGGCCAGGTTGTTCAGCAAGGTGGCGGTGATGCGGGCGCCGGTCATGCCGAACGGGTGGCCCAGGGCGATCGCCCCGCCGGACACGTTGAGCTTGTCCTCGTCGATACCCAGCTCCCTCGCCGAGCCGAGCACCTGCACCGCGAAGGCCTCGTTGATCTCGAACAGGTCGATGTCCGAGACCGACATCTTCGCGTTCGTCAAAGCCTTCTTGACCGCCTCGATCGGGCCCAGGCCCATGATCTCCGGCGACAGGCCCGACACCCCGGTGGCCACGATCCGGGCCAGCGGCTTGAGGCCGAGCTGCTTGGCCTTGGTGTCGCTGGTGATGACCACCGCGGCCGCGCCGTCATTGAGTGGGCAGGCGTTACCGGCGGTCACCGTGCCGTTGGGACGGAACACCGGCTTGAGCTGGCTGATCTTCTCGTAGGTGGTGCCAGCGCGCGGGCCGTCGTCGGTACTCACCACGGTGCCGTCCGGCAGCGTCACCGGGGAGATCTCCCGGGCGAAGAAGCCGCTCTTGATGGCTTCCTCGGCGCGGTTCTGGCTGCGCACCCCCCAGTGGTCCTGGTCCTCGCGGCTGATCCCGGTGTGCAGCACCACGTTCTCGGCGGTCTGGCCCATCGCGATGTAGATGTCGGGCAGGTTGCCGTCGGCGCGCGGGTCATGCCACTCCTCGGCACCGGCAGCAGCCGCCTCGGTGCGGGCCATGGCGTCGTTGAACAGCGGGTTCTTGCTGTCCGGGGCGCCATCAGCGGCACCGATGCCGAACTGCGAGACGGTCTCCACCCCGGCGGAGATGAACGCGTCGCCCTCGCCGGCCTTGATCGCGTGGAACGCCATCCGGGTGGTCTGCAGTGACGACGAGCAGTAGCGGTTGACCGTGGTGCCCGGCAGGAAGTCGTAGCCGAGCAGCACCGACACCACGCGGGCGATGTTGTAGCCGGCGGCGCCGCCGGGCTGGCCGCAGCCCATCATCAGGTCGTCGATCTGGTGGGGGTTGAGCTCGGGCACCTTGTCCAGGGCGGCGCGCACCATTTGCGCGGCCAGGTCGTCGGGCCGCATGGTGACCAGCGAACCCTTACCGGCCCGGCCGATCGGTGAGCGAGCAGTTGAGACGATGACGGCTTCGGGCACTTCTGACTCCTTGCGATCGGGTATTCCAGCCGAATCTAGTCCGACGGGACTGCCCCAGCTAAATCGGCCTGACCCATCGCGGCGCACAGCGGCGGGATCAACTGGCTCGCCGCCAGCGCATAACCTGCGGCCGAGGGGTGGTACTGGTCCTGGGCGAACAGCAGCCCCGGGGTGTCGCGGAACGCCGGCGCGCTGAAGTCGGCGAACGGCACGGGAATACCGCCGGCGGCCTTGACCGCCCGGGTCTGGGCCCGCGCCAACTGCCGGGCGCGGACCTGCGCGACCAACCGCAGCGGCTGGGGGATCGCACTGACCGCCCCGAAATCCGGGCAGGTACCGACGACCACCACCGCGCCGCTGCGGTGCAGTCGCTTCACCGCCGCGTGCAGTCGCTGCGCGGAGCCGGCGATGCTGTTGAGCGCGGTGACGTCGTTCGCCCCGATCATGATCACCGCCGCGTCGGGCGGCGGCCCGGCGACGAACATCGCGTCGACCTGGCCGGCGAGCCCCTTGGAGGTGGCGCCCACAAGCGCCTTGGTGCTCAACCGCACCCGTTTGCCGGTCTGCTCGGCCAGTGCCCGGGCGATCAGCGCGCCGGGGACCTCCTCGGGTGAGCAGCAACCGTAGCCGGTCCCGGTCGAGTCGCCGAAGATCATCAGGTGCAGATCGACGCTCATGCCACGCTGAAAGCGCTGCACGGCGACGTCGCCGGGAAGCTCGCCGGCAATGTAGATGCCGTCGGCGCGCGGCGGAACGTCGCAGGCTCTCGGAATGGTCTGGCGCGCGACGTCGGCCTGGCCGGCCAACAGATTGCGCAGCCCCAGGTAGAGGGTGCCGCTGGAGGCGAGCGCGCCGGCGGTGGCCAGCGTGACCGCCGACCGCCGTGCCACCCGGATCCCCATGGGAGCAAGTCTAAGGAGCGAAACCGCGCAGCGCCCCCGCGCAGCAAACAAAATAGATCACGATGCGGACCCGATGCCGTATCGGAACGAACCCTAAGATTTCTTCACATACTTCTTCGTGTGACGATACGTGGAACCGCGTTGGCTGTGCCGGCCGGGGCCGGCTGGAGGGAGTGTCCGCCATGACCGCACCCAGCAGAATTCCCAGCTCGTCGCAGCCTGCCGCCCGGCTATATCCCGTTTCGCGGCCCCGCCGACACGGTCGCCACGACGGGCTGCCCGTCGAGGTCGTCGAGGACTCACCCAGCGTCGAAGGCAGGCTGGCGTGGCTGGCCGCCAGGGCCACCATCAGACCGGTCCTGTCGGTCGGCAGCTACTTCCCGCGGATGCCGTGGCCGTTCGGCTTGGTCGACTTCGCCGCCAAGGCGATGCTGCCGCCGCCGGGCACCATCCGCGCCACCATCCGGTTGCCGCGGTGCAAAGCTCAACTGGTGCGGGCCGCCGGTGTGCTGCCCGCCGACGGCACCCGCCGGGTGGTGCTCTACATGCACGGCGGTGCCTTTGTGACCTGCGGGGCCAATACCCACGGCCGGCTCGTCACCAAGCTGTCCAAGTACGCCGACAGTCCGATCCTGGTGGTGGAGTACCGGATGGTCCCGAGGAACTCCATCGGCGACGCCATCGACGACTGTTACGACGGCTACCGGTGGCTGCGCCGTCAGGGCTACCAACCGGAGCAGATCGTGCTCGCCGGCGACTCCGCCGGCGGCTACCTGTCGCTGGCGTTGGCCCAACGTCTGCTGGAGGAGGGCGAGGACCCCGCGGCGATCGTCGCGATGTCGCCGCTGCTGGAGATCGCCAAGGAAGCCAAGAAGGCGCACCCGAACATCCACACCGGGGCGATGTTCCCGCCCAAGGCGTTCGATGCGTTCGTCGAACTGGTCGAAGCGGCCGCCCATAAAGACCGCGTTCACGGCGGCGAAGTCCTCGAACCGCTGCGCCACGTGAAACCGGGCCTGCCGCGCACCCTGATCCACGTCTCCGGTTCCGAGGTGCTGCTGCACGACGCACGGCTGGGCGCCAAGGTGCTGGCCGCGGCCGGCGTCCCGGTGGAGCTACGGGTGTGGCCGGGCCAGATCCACGTCTTCCAGATCGCCGCGCCGTTCGTGCCGGAGGCCACCCGCTCGCTGCGCCAGATCGGCGAATACATCCGGGAGGCCACCGGTTAGCCAGGCCGTGCCCCGGTGGGTGGCACCGCCTGAGACGATGGCAGGTATGCGGATAGCACGCCACATCAGTGACCTCATCGGCAACACCCCACTGGTCGAGCTGAATTCGATCGTTCCCGACGGGGCGGGCCGGGTGGTGGCCAAGATCGAGTACCTCAACCCGGGCGCGAGCTCCAAGGATCGCATCGCGGTGAAGATGATCGACGCCGCCGAGGCCAGCGGGGCGCTGCGGCCCGGTGGGACCATCGTCGAGCCCACCTCCGGCAATACCGGTGTCGGGCTGGCGCTGGTCGCCCAGCGCCGCGGTTACAAGTGCGTGTTCGTCTGCCCGGACAAGGTCAGCGAGGACAAGCAGAACGTGATGCGCGCCTACGGCGCCGAGGTGGTGGTCTGCCCGACGGCGGTACCGCCCGACGACCCGGCCAGCTACTACAGCGTGTCCAACCGGCTGGTCGAGGAGATCGACGGCGCCTGGAAACCCGACCAGTACTCCAACCAGGCCGGCCCGGAGAGCCACTACGAGACCACCGGTCCGGAGATCTGGAACGACACCGACGGTCAGGTCACCCACTTCGTAGCGGGGATCGGCACCGGCGGCACCATCACCGGCACCGGCCGCTACCTCAAGGAGGTGTCGGGGGGCCGGGTGCGGGTCATCGGCGCCGACCCCGAGGGCTCGGTGTACTCCGGCGGCACCGGCCGGCCGTACCTGGTGGAAGGAGTCGGGGAGGACTTCTGGCCGGCCGCCTACGACCCGAAGGTTCCCGACGAGATCATCGCGGTCTCCGACGCGGACTCCTTCGACATGACCCGCCGGCTGGCCCGTGAGGAAGCGCTGCTGGTCGGTGGATCCTGCGGAATGGCCGTGGTGGCCGCGGTGGAGGCGGCCGTCAAAGCCGGACCCGACGCGCTCGTCGTCGTCCTGCTGCCCGACGGCGGCCGCGGCTACATGTCGAAGATCTTCAACGACGCCTGGATGTCGTCCTACGGATTCCTGCGTTCGCGTCTCGACGGCTCCACGGTGGAGCCGACCGTGGCCGACGTACTGCGGGCCAAGTCCGGGGTTTTGCCCGACCTGGTGCACACCCACCCGGCGGAGACACTGCGCGACGCCATCGGGATCCTGCGGGAGTACGGCGTCTCCCAGATGCCCGTCGTCGGCGCCGAGCCACCGGTGATGGCCGGTGAGGTCGCCGGCAGTGTGTCCGAACGCGACCTGCTCTCCGCGGTGTTCGAGGGCCGGGCCAAGCTCGCGGACGCGGTGTCGCAGCACATGGGGCCGCCGTTGCCGCTGATCGGCTCCGGCGAGGTGGTCGGCGTCGCCGCCACCACCCTGGCTGACGTCGACGCGGTGATGGTGGTCGAAGACGGCAAGCCGGTCGGCGTCATCACCCGCCACGATCTGTTGGGATTCCTCTCCGACGGGCCGCGCCGCAGGTAGCGATCCCGCGGGCGCATTGCGGTAGCGTGAAAATCCGCATCGAATTACTCGGAGAAGGGTGCTCATGACCGACTTCCCGCCGCCGCCGGGCAACTACCCTCCTCCGCCGGGTGATTACCCGCCCCCGGGCAATTACCCGCCGCCGCGGCCGGGCGATCATCCGGCGCCCGGCAATTACCCGCCCCCGCCGCCCGGCGGGGGCGGCGGATAGTTCCCCGG
>NZ_MVHC01000040.1 GCF_002086455.1 Mycolicibacter algericus DSM 45454 | reverse complement strand
AGTTCGCCTTACAGTGGACCTCGACCCACCAACCCCAAGCCGCATAGCGACTGGACCACCAAACGGGTCCCCCTCACAACGACCCGGGCACCAAACCCACCGAAAGCGTTGCCCCCACAGCGGCTCTCACGGCATAGTGAACACTCACAGAGCCTCACGCGGAAACGCCGACGCTACTTACACCACGCCATGGGACGCGACCGCCCACCCGCCGCAGCAGTCTGCGCTGCGCGCGGTCACCGCTGCGATCGCAGCGGACCCGGCGGCCGATCACAGCGTGACTTCGCTTGCGGTGCGCGCCGCCTTGAGCAAGCGGCAACTGACCAGGCTGTTCCAGTCCGAACTGGGGACCACCCCGGCCCGCTACGTCGAAAAGGTGCGCGTTGATGCTGCCCGGGCCGCGCTCGACGCCGGCCACTCGGTCGCCGACTCGGCCGGCCGGGCGGGATTCGGCAGCGCCGAAACCCTGCGGCGGGTGTTCATCGACCGTTTCGGTGTCTCACCGAAGGCCTACCGGGACCGGTTCCGCACTACCGCCCGCAGTTGACGGAGCTCCGCGGGGCTGACTAGTCCTCCTTGCTGATCAGCTTGCCCAGCGCCGCCCGGTCCGGCGCCAGCAGTTCGTCGATGCGCGGCTGGTTCACGTCGGCGACGATGATCTCGCCGACCTCCTGGTGGACGCTGCTGAACATGCCGTGTGCCTTCATCTTCTCGGTCTGATACAGGTTGTCCTGGGTGGGCGTGACATAGTGCACCGCCGCAGCCTTGAAGCGGTGGATCAGCCACAGGTGGGTCAGGTCCATCAGCCGCTTCTGCCGAAACTTCTCGGCGAAGGTGTTCTGGTCGCGCACTGTCAGGATGCTGCGCCCGTGCCGGTCCTTGATCGGGTCGACGACCACGTTGGCGAGCTTCTCGTCGTCGTCGCCGTAGATCCCCAGCTCCAGCACATCGGAGCCGGGCCGGGTCGGCCGCAGTTGCACGCGCAGTCGCTCCCCGAGCTGATAGTGCTCGGCCCACAACGCCAGCCATTCCTCGAGCAGCTTCTTGGGAACCTCGGTCTGCACCAGGTGCTGATGCTGGGTGGAGCCTGCGCCCATCGCCTTGGTGGTGGCGGTGCGGCCCGACGAGGCGGCCAGCGCGGCGTCGCTACGCGGTCCCCCGACCAGGGTCTGCGGGGTCCGGTAGGGCGACTCCACCAGCCGCATCTTGCGCTGCAGCCGGGCCAGCGCCAACATGCCGTCCTGCAGCAGGGTCGCCGCGAACTCCTCGGAGGCCACCCCGTCGACCTGGTGGCCGCCGTAGGTGATGAAGTTGAAGACGAACCCCATTTTGCCGAGTTCAGCTGGGAAAGCCCGCATCTGCTCGTCGGTCATGCCGGTGGTGTCCCAGTTGAACGAGGGGGACAGGTTGTAGGCGAGCATCTGGTCGGGATACACGGCGTGGATCGCCTCGGCGAACTCGCGGGCGTCGTCGAGATCGGCGGTCTTGGTCTCCATCCACAACAAGTCGGCGAAGGGGGCGGCGGCCAGCGACTTGGCGATCGCGTAGGGAATGCCGCCGCGCACCTGGAAGTAGCCTTCGGGAGTCTTGGCCCGTTCGCAGTCCCAGCCCGGGTCGGCATGGAGTTCGGTTGCCTTCTGTCGCGCGGTGTAAAGCGGTGCCCGGGCGGCGAATTCCCGCCACTGCGCGGCGCTCATGTCTTTCGGTTCGCCTTCACGTTCGGCGAACTCGAGCATCTCGGCGACGGCGTCCCCGAACGTCATCAGCCCGGCGTCGTTCTGCCACGCCTCGACGAACTTCGATTCGATCTCGTCGTAGATGCCGTCCACGGATTGCCCATTGCCGCGCCGGCTCTCGGCCGCCGCCGTGATCAGCGCGGTGATGCCGTTGCGTTCCAGCCAGGCGTCGGCGGCGGTGTACTCGCCCTCGGGCAGGGCGTAGAGCAGATGGCCGTTGATCTCGGTGATCCCGGCGTTGTAGAACTGGCGCGTCATCGCCAGGAAACAGGCCTTGTAGGACGGGATCTTCAAGTTGGTGGTGCCCAGGATGAACGGCTGGTCGCGTTCGTCGGCGCGGCTCTCGACCAGGTTGGCCGCCTCGGCGTCGGTGCGCGCGACGATGATACCGGGGACGCCCATCAGGTCCAACTGGAAGCGGGCGGTGTTCAGCCGCTTGATCTGCTCGTCGGAGGGCACCAACACCTTGCCCCCCTGGTGGCCGCACTTCTTGGTGCCGGGACGCTGATCCTCGATGTGGTAGCCGGGCACGCCGGCCTCCACGAAACGCCGGATCAGGTTGCGTACGTGAGGATCACCGCCGTGACCGGTGTCCGCGTCGGCGATGATGAACGGCCGGTAGTCCACGGCGGGGGTGGCGGCGCGTTGCTCCTCGGTCATCTGCAGGCGCAGGTAGTGCTGGTTGCGGTCGGCGGTGAGCAGGGCACGCACCAGCCCGGCCGCCTCATCGGGCACCTGGCTGAGCGGGTAGCTGGCCAGGTCGGGCCCCGGATCCTCGGTGATGGACCCCTTGGCTGAGGTGGCCCACCCGCCCAGGTAGATGCCCTCGATGCCCACCCGCTTCATCACCACCGCCTGACCCGGCGAATACGGGCCGAACGTGGTGATGCTCTTCTTGGCGGCGAACAGCTCACGCAGCCGGGCGTAGAACGCCGTCGCTGCTTCGCGCGCCACGATGTAGTCCGAAGGGATGGTGCCGCGCTGCTCGACCACCTGGCGGGCGCTGTAGAGGCGGGTGATGCCTTCGAAGCGCGGGCTGTCGAAGTAGTGCTGTGTCGCCGCGACGTCGGCTTCGATGTCTCGTTGGACCGGTGCGCTCGTCGCCGCGTTCGTCTCGATCGTCGTCATGGAATTACGCTCCTGTTCGCCGGGGTCATGCGGCGGTCCCAGCTTCGCCTCTCCTTCGTCGAGCCTCGTGAACCGCCGGGTTGTTGCGGCGGTCCCAGCTTCGCCTCTCCTTCGTCGAGCCTCGTGAACCGCCGGGTTCCGCGTGCCGCTCCCACGTATTGTGCCGCCGCTCGCTGAGCGATAGCGCAGTTTTGCCATACATCTTGGCCACGCCGCGGGCGGCGTCGCGGAAGTTGCCTGAAGCCGGTGGATTCGGCGGCTTTCGCGGCTATGGTGATCTGTTATGACGGCCCGGTCAGGCCGCTGGGGCACTCCATGGGGTCAGCCGCCGCAGCGCATCGCTTCGGTGGTCCGACCGGTGGGCCGCTGGGGGGCGCGGCGGATGAGTCGGCGCTTCGCCGGCGTCGGCGTACAGATCCCGGCCGCCCGGCTGCGCGAGATGATGGCCGGCGCGCCGCCGGCGTCGGCGGAGTCGATCGACTACACCTTCGCGCTCGCCGCGACGGCGATCCAACGCGAGCAGCGACTGGCCCGGGCACGGCGCAACCGCCGGCGCCTCGTTCAGTTGCTGATCATCGCCGGGTTGACGCTGGCCGCGTTGAACCTGCTGATCTGCATGGGCTACCTCTTCGTCAGCCTGGCGCTGCACGAACCGGCGATGTGAATCCGTCGGCCGAGTTTCTCCGGTGAGCTGAGCCCGGAGCTTCGGCAGCGGCGCGATGCTCAGACCAGCCGCCCGCGTGCGGTACTGTAGCGACCGTCGCAATGACGGAACCCGGGTTCCGCGTCGGTGAGAGCACCGCTGCCCGGCCGGATCGGACTGTCCTGCGTCGGAGTGACCCAGACCAACGTGGGGGAGGTGCGCACCCGGTGTATCGAGTGTTGAAGCGGTTCTGGATTCCACTACTGCTGGTGGTCGTCGTGGCACTGGGCGGGTACGCGATCACGCGGATTCGCGGCTCCCTGGGACACCACGGTCCCAATCTGGCGGAGGGCTCCGCGATCACCGAGAACTTCAATCCGAAGCACATCACCTACGAGGTCACCGGGACGGGCGGCACCGCCAGCCTGAATTACCTCGACGAGAACGGCCAACCCAATCTCATCGAGAACGCCTCGCTGCCTTGGTCATTCACCATCGTGACGACGCTGCCGTCGATGTCGGCCAACATCATGGCGCAGGGCGATCGCCAGGTCAGCGGGCTGCGGTGCCGAGTGACCGTCGATGACGTGGTGCGCGATGACCGCGCCAGCACCGACACCGTCAAACCGTTCATCTACTGCCTGGTGAAGTCGGTATGAGCACCGAGCGTATGAGCACTGCCGGCACGACGCCGCATCGCCCGTTCCTCGGCCGGATGGTTCGGGTCTTCTCGCTGCCGATCGTCTTGGCGTGGGTGTTCCTCGCGGTCGTCCTGGGCATGTTCGTCCCCTCGCTGGGGGAGGTCGCGGCGACCCGGTCGGTGCCGCTCAGTCCGCTGAACGCACCGTCGTATCAGGCGATGCTCAATATCGGCAAGGTGTTCGAACAGTACGACTCGGACTCCACCGCGATGGTGGTGCTGGAGGGCGAGGACCACCTCGGCGACGCCGCGCACCAGTTCTACGACGAGATCATCGCCAAACTCGAGGCGGACCGCGAGCACGTCCAGAACGTTCAGGACTTCTGGGGTGACCCGCTGACCGCGGCCGGCGCGCAGAGTGTGGACGGCAAGTCCGCCTATGTGCAGATCTTCCTCAACGGCTCGCAGGGCACCAGCGAAAGCCACGAATCGGTGGCGGCCGTGCGTGACATCGTCGCCTCGCTGACGCCGCCGCCGGGCATCACCGCCCATGTCGCGGGCAACACGGTGCTCAATGCCGACACCAGCGTGGCCGGTCATCAGAGCATGGCCACGATGGAGCTGGTGTCGGTGGCCATCATCATCATGATGCTGCTGACCATCTACCGCTCCGTGGTGACGATGCTGGTGTCGATGGTGGTCATCGGGTTGGGGCTGTTTGCCGCGATGGGCGTCACGGCCGCCGCCGGCAATCTCAACATCATCGGTCTGACGCCGTATGCGGTGAGCATGGTGACCATGCTGTCGCTGGCCGCCATAACGGACTACGTGATCTTCCTGTGGGGCCGCTACCAAGAGGAGAGGTCGAAAGGCCTTGAGCCCGAAGCGTCGTTCTATATCGCCTACAGCGGGGTCTCGCACGTCATCCTGGGTTCCGGACTCACCATCGTCGGCGCATTGCTGTGCCTCAACATGACCACGCTGCCCTACTTCCAGACCATGGGCCTGCCCTGCGCGATCGCGCTGCTGGTGGTCATCGCCGCGGCATTGACCCTGGCGCCGGCGGTGCTCACGGTGGCGTCGCGATTCGGGCTGCTCGACGCCAGGCAGAATCTGTCGACGCGGGGCTGGCGCAAAGTCGGAACCAGCACGGTCCGCTGGCCCATCCCGATCGTCTTGCTGACGGGCATGGTCGCCGTGGTGGGTTTCGTCAGCCTGCTGACCTATGAGCCTCAGTACAACGACCAGAATTTCACGCCGCCCGACATGCCCGCCAACCTGGCCATGGATGTCGCGGATCGCCACTTCTCCCAGGCCCGGATGAATCCCGAACTGTTGATGCTCGAGGCCGATCACGACCTGCGCACTCCCTCGGACATGTTGGTGATCGAGAAGGTCGCCAAGAACGTCTTCCGGATGCGGGGCATCGATCGGGTGCAGACCATCACCCGGCCGTTGGGCGCGCCGATCGAGCACAGCTCCATCCCGTTCCTGCTCGGCGCGCAGAACGCCGGCACGCTGCAGGCCGCGAAGTTCAACAACGACAATTCGGCACAGCTGCTCGAGCAGGCCGACGAGATGGCCAAGACCGCCGCCAGCCTGGAACGCATGTACACGATCATGAAGGAGACCAGCGAAACCACCCACAGCATGGCGGGCAGGACGCACGAGATGGCCGATACCACAGATCAATTGCGCGATCGACTGGCCGAGTTCGACGACTTCTGGCGACCCATGCGCAACTACTTCTACTGGGAGCCGCACTGTTTCGACATCCCGATCTGCTGGTCGCTGCGGTCGATCTTCGATTCCCTGGACGGGGTCGATCAACTCGCCCAACAGATACAGGGTCTGACCATCGACATCGACCGCCTGGACGAGTTGATGCCGCAGATGCTGCCGGTGCTGAGGGAGAACATCGAGTCGATGAACCGGATGCGCGACATGATGATCGCGACCCACAGCACCATGGCCGGCACCCAGGCCCAGCAACAAGAACTGGCCAAGGGCGCCACCGAGATCGGCCTGTATTTCGATCAGGCCAAGAACGACGATTTCTTCTACCTGCCGCCGGACGTGTTCGACAACCCCGACTTCCAGCGGGGTATCAAGATGTTCATGTCGCCGGATCGCAAGGCGGTTCGGATGATCATCACCCACCAGGGCGACCCGGCTTCGGTGCAGGGCATCGCACACGTCCGGGATCTCAAAGACGTCGTGGCGGACGCCCTCAAGGGCACTCCGCTGGCCAGCGCGAAGGTCTCGCTCGCCGGCACCGCGTCGCTCTACTCGGACATGCAGGACGGCGTCACCATCGACTTGATGGTCGCCCTCATCGCGTCACTGATCCTGATCTTCGCGATCATGCTGATCATCACCCGCAGCGTGGTGGCCGCCCTGGTGATCGTCGGCACGGTGGCCGCATCGCTGGGCATCGCGTGTGGCTTGTCGGTGCTGTTCTGGCAGGACATCCTGGGTTTGGGAGTGCAGTGGATCGTGCTGCCGCTGTCGATGGTGATCCTGTTGGCAGTGGGCTCGGACTACAACCTGCTGTTGGTCTCGCGCCTCAAAGAGGAGATCCCCGCCGGACTCAACACCGGCATCATCCGTGGCGTGGGCGCCACCGGGCGGGTCGTCACCGCCGCCGGGTTGGTGTTCGCCTTCACCATGATGGCGATGCTGGTCAGCGATCTGCGTGTCGTCGGTCAACTGGGTATGACGATCGGTATCGGCCTGGTCATCGACACGTTGATGGTGCGGGCTTTCATGACGCCGTCGATCGCTGCGGCGCTGGGCCGTTGGTTCTGGTGGCCGCTGGACACCTACAAGATCACCGGCCACCGCGGTAGGTGATCGTGGACGCTGGTGATGAGTCGCCGGTCGCTGGTCGGGGACGTCGGAGGGACGCGAGATCCAAACTGCGCCAACGCACTGACGGTCGGTTGGATCGCTCGCGTGATTCCGCGATTCTCGACGCCGCGCTGGCCGCGTTGACCGAGCACGGTTACAACGGCACGAACATGAACGACGTCGCCACCCGTGCCGGGGTGGGCAAGGCCGCAATCTACCGCCGCTGGTCGTCGAAGGCCGCGTTGATCACCGATGCGCTGTTGTACTGGCGGCCGGACCTTATCGACGACGACGCCCCCGACACCGGCAGCCTGGCCGGTGACTTCGACGCGCTGGTTGAACGTGTGGCGCGCAACGACAGCGAGCGGATCCCCAACGATCTGGTGCTGCGGGTGGCGATGGAGGCGATGCATGATCCCCACCTGAGCTCGGCGCTCGACGACCTGATGCTGCTGAAGGGCAGGCGCATGGTGACCGCCATCCTGCAACAGGCGACGACACGCGGTGAGCTCCCGCCCGACCGGGATTGGTCGCTGATCGCCGACGCCTTGACCGGCATGGGCCTGATGCGGGCCATCAACGGTCAGAGCGTCGACGCGACGTTCATCCGGAGCGTCATCGACACGCTGATCCTGCCGGCCGTCTGCGCTGCCGACACCGGACCACCGGAGCCTGCGGCGCAGCATCGATCGCGGCAACGGCATCCTCGGGTGGGCAAGCCGGACAATGGGAAGCGGCCCGACGCCGACCCCTAGACTGCGGGGCATGCATCCCCCGCAGCACCCGGCGGCACCCAAGGGCCTGGTTCAGATCGAGGAGTGCCTGGATGCCGACGGCGGTATCGTCTTGCCGCCCGACGACACCCTGATCTCGCTGATCGACCGCAACATCGCCAATGTCGGTGACGCGGTGGCGTTCCGCTATCTCGACTACGCCGGCCCGGACGAGGGCCGCGCGGTAGAACTGACCTGGGCGCAGTTCGGGCGGCGGCTACGCGCGGTCGCGGCCCGGCTACAGCAGGTCACCGCGCGCGGTGACCGGGTGGCGATCCTGGCACCCCAGGGGCTCGAGTACGTCGTCGGGTTCTACGCGGCGGTCAAGTGCGCAACCGTCGCGGTGCCGCTGTTCGCCCCCGAACTGCCGGGCCACGCCGAACGCCTCGACACCGCGTTGCGCGACTCCGCCCCGTCGGTGGTCCTGACCACGGCAGCGGTACGGCCCATCGTCGAGGACTTCCTCCGCGGGCTCTCGCAGCCGCTGCCGCCGCGGGTCGTCGTCATCGACGAGATCCCGGATTCGGCCGCCGCAGCATTCGTGCCGGTGGAGATCGATATCGACGGTGTGTCGCATCTGCAGTACACCTCCGGCGCCACCCGGCCGCCGGTGGGCGTGCAGGTGACCCACCGTTCGGTGGGAACCAACCTGCTGCAGATGATCCTGTCGATCGACATGCTGGACCGAAACACGCACGGGCTCAGCTGGTTACCGCTCTACCATGACATGGGTCTGTCGATGATCGGGTTTCCCGCGGTCTACGGCGGGCACTCCACGCTGATCTCACCGACCGCGTTCATCCGCCGGCCGCAACGCTGGATCAACGCCCTGTCGGACGCCTCACGGCGCGGCCGGGTGGTCACCGCGGCGCCGAACTTCGCCTACGAACTCACCGCCCAACGTGGCCTGCCGGCGCCGGAGGCCGGTGTCGACCTGTCGAACGTGGTGATGATCATCGGATCTGAACCGGTGAGCATGTCGGCGATCACCGCCTTCAACGAGGCGTTCGCCCGCTTCGGGCTGCCGCGCACCGCGATCAAGCCCTCCTACGGTATCGCCGAGGCCACCCTGTTCGTGGCGACGATCGACCCCGACGCCGAGGCGAGTGTGCTACATCTGGGGCGCGAGCAACTCGGTGCGGGCCGCGCGGTGCCGGTGGCCGCCGACGCCCCGGATGCGGTGACTCGGGTGTCATGCGGCAGGGTCGCCCGCAGCCTGTGGGCGGTCATCGTCGACGCCGGCACCGGTGAGGAACTACCCGACGGTCATGTCGGCGAGATCTGGCTGCACGGCGACAATGTCACCGCCGGCTATTGGCGCCGACCGGAGGAGACCCGGCGAGTCTTCGGCGCGCGGCTGCAGCGCCAGTTGGAGGGCAGTCACGCCGAGCGTGCGCCCATCGACGGCAGCTGGTTGCGCACCGGCGATCTCGGGTTCTATCGCAACGGCGAACTGTATGTGACCGGCCGGACGGTGGACCTGATGACCATCGACGGTCGCGGCCACTACGCCCACGATGTCGAGGCCACGGTGGCGCAGGCCTCACCGATGGTGCGCACCGGGTACGCGGTGGCGTTCACCGCCGCTCCCGCCGACCGGTTGGTGATCGTCGCCGAGCGCGCCACCGGGACCGGCCGCAAGGATCCGGGGCCGGCGGTCGCGGCGATCCGCGCGGAGGTGTCACGGGTGCACGGGTTGGCCGCCGCCGACGTCGTGTTCGTCCCGGCGGGGGCGATCCCGCGCACCACCAGCGGCAAACTCGGACGTACGGCGTGTCGCGAGCAGTATCTCGCGGGCGCGCTGGCCTGACGCCGGCCCTGGCGCGTCATCGCCGGCACCGCACAGCGGGCGCACAGCGCGGACATGCGGGACACCAAAAACTGCTAATTAGCCTCCTTAGAGACTCGTCGGCCGTTCGTCGGCCAGGATATAAGGGGAGGCAATGGATTTCGGAGCCCTGCCGCCGGAGATCAACTCGGCGCGGATCTACGCCGGTGCGGGGCCGGGTTCGTTGCTGGCCGCCGCCACAGCCTGGCAGGAGCTGGCCACCGAACTGAACTCGGCAGCCGCGTCCTACGGTTCGGTGATCGCCGGCCTGACCACCGGGTCGTGGGCTGGGCCGTCGTCGGTGGCCATGGCGGCTGCGGCCGGCCCCTACATCACCTGGCTCAACGCCACCGGAGCGCAGGCTCAGCAGGCCGCGGCCCAGGTGTCGGCGGCGGTGGCGGCCTACGAAACCGCGTTCGCCGCCACGGTTCCGCCGCCACTCATCACGGCGAACCGCAGTCTGCAGGCGACGCTGACGGCGACGAACATCCTGGGGCAGAACACCGCGGCGATCGCCACTACCGAAGCGGACTACCTGGAGATGTGGGCTCAGGACACGGCGGCGATGTACGGCTATGCCGGGGCGTCGGCGCTGGCCACCCGCGTCAGTCCGTTCACCTCACCGCCGCAGACCACCGACCCGTCCGGCCAGATCACCCAGTCCTACTCGGTCGCGCAGTCCGCGGCGGCCACCACCGGAACCGACACCGAGGCTTTGATGTCGCAAGGGCCGCAGCTGATCTCGGCAACCCCGACGGCACTGCAGGGGTTGGCGGCGCCGGCGACTGAGACGCCCTCGAATGCGTCGTCGGCCTCGCTGTCCGGCCTCACCTCGCTGACCATGCCGTTGCGGATGGCGATGATGCCGATGACCATGCTGATGCGGATGCTCATGACCGGCACCAACGGCGCCAAGGGGGCTGCGGCCGGTGCGGCGGCACCGATTGCAGCGTCAGGGGCACTCACCGCCGGCAGCGGTACGGTGACGCTGACCGGCCTCACGACCGGGCAAGCGGCAACGGCCGGGCTGGGGCGGGGCGCCTCGATCGGCGCGCTGTCGGTGCCGCCCGGCTGGACCGGTGTGGGTGCGGCGACCGGCCCGACCGCCGCGGGCTTGCCTCTCACCGGTTCGGTGGCGGGACCGGCGGGACCCCCGGCAGCGGTGCCGCCGATGGTCCCGGTCGGCAACCTGGCCGGGCGCGGGGGTATCGGCGCGACGGCCACCCAGTACGACTTTCGGCCTACGGTGATCCCGCGGTCACCGGCGGCCGGGTAGCCGCCGAGCCTGGCGCGGCCGTCGAAACGCCGGGAGTACCCGCGGCATGCGGCGGTGGTACCCGTAGCGGCCACCAGAACCAGCGGCCGAGCAGCGCCGCGATCGACGGGGTCAGAAACGATCGCACGATCAAGGTGTCGAACAGCAGCCCCAGTCCGATCGTGCTGCCCGCCTGGCCGATCGAGTACAGGTCGCTGACCGCCATCGACATCATGGTGAACGCGAACACCAGGCCTGCCGCGGTGACCACCGACCCGGTTCCGCCGATGGAGCGGATGATCCCGGTGTTGATTCCGGCATCGATCTCTTCGGCGAACCGCGAGACCAACAGCAGGTTGTAGTCCGAGCCGACGGCCAGCAGGATGATCACCCCGAACACCGGGGCGATCCAATTCAGCGGCAGCCCGAAGATGTGCTGCCACACCAGCACCGACAGCCCGAACGCCGCGCTCAGCGACAGCAGCACCGTCCCGACGATCACCGCGGCGGCCACCAGCGCCCGGGTGATCAGCAGCATCACGATGAAGATCAGCGTCACCGCGGCCACGCCGACGATCAGAATGTCGTAGGCGGAACCGGACTGGATGTCGTTGTAGACCGCCGCGGTCCCGGTGAGATAGAACGTGGCGCCGGTCAGCGGGGTGCCCTTCACCGCGTCGTGGGCGGCGGCCAGCATCGGCTCCACGACGGAGATGCCCTTCGGGGTGGCCGGATCGGCGTCGTAGGTGACGATGAACCGGGCGGCAGTGCCGTCCGGAGACACGAAGAGCTGCAAGCCCTTCTGGAAATCGGGGTTGTCGAAGGCCTCCGGCGGCAAATAGAAGTAGTCGTCGGCCCTGGAGGCGTCGAAGGCCCGGCCCATCTCCGTGGCGGTGTCGGTCATCCGCGCCATCTGGGTCACCAGGCCGGCGAAGCTGCTGTGCATGCGCAGCAGACTGGCCCGCATGGATTCGGCCACCGCGATCATCGGGGTGAGCTGCTCGACGATCTGCGGGATCACCGCGTCCATGTCGTTGATGTCATCGAGCAGCGGCCGCATCTTCTCGCTGAACTGATCCATGCCGTCGTAGGCGTCGAACACCGACCGCACCGCGTGGCAGACCGGGATGTCGACGCAGTGCTGCTCCCAGTAGAAGTAGTTGCGCACCGGCCGGGCCACATCGTCGAAATCAGCGATGTGGTCGCGGATCTCGTCGACGGTCGAGGTGATGTCGGCCATGTCGGTATGCATCCGGCCGGTGGTATCGCCCATCCGCATGACCAACTCGCGCAGCCGGTTCATCGAGTCGATGGTGGCGCCGAGGTCGTCGCTCATGGTGAGCATGTCGGCGAGCCGCTCATTCATGAACTGCAGGTTCTGCTGGATCGGCACGGCGCCCATGCTGACCTGGAACGGTATCGACGTGTGGTCGATGGGGCTGCCCAGCGGCCGGGTGATGCTCTGGACGCGTTCCACCCCGCGGGTGCGGAAGATGTTCTTGGCGATCCGGTCCAAGATGATCATGTCGGCCGGGTTGCGCAGGTCGTGATCGGCCTCGACCATCAGCACGTCGGGATTCATCCGCGCGGCGCTGAAATGACGTTCGGCGGCCTCGTAGCCGACGTTGGCCGGCAGATCGGCCGGGATGTAATACCGGTCGTTGTAGCTGATCTTCATGCCCGGCACCGCGAGCATCCCGACCAGGGTGACCAGCAACGCGGCCACGAACACCGGCCCGGGCCAGCGGACGTTCGCGGTGCCGATCCGGCGCCAGCCGCGCCCCTCGACCCGCTTGGGGTCGAGCAGCGGGGCGGCAACCGCCACGACTGCCGGAGCGACGGTCAGCGCACCGGCGATCACCACCAGCAGGCCCAGCGCCGAGGGGATGCCCAGTGCCTTGAAGTAGGAGAGCCGGGCGAAGTGCAGGCACAGCGAGGCGCCGGCGATCGTCAGCCCCGAGCCCAGGATCACGTGCCAGGTGCCGCGGAACATCGAGTACCACGCGGCTTCACGGTCTTCCCCGGCATTGCGGGCCTCGTGGTAGCGGCCGATCAAGAAGATCGCATAGTCGGTGCCGGCCGCGATCGCCAGCGACGACAGCATCGCGACCACGAACGTCGAGAAGCCCAGTAGGCCCGCGTTGCCGAGCAGCGCGACCAGTCCGCGGGCAGTGCCCATCTCGAAGCCGACCATCACCAGTGCCAGCGCCACGGTGGCCGCCGAACGGTAGACCAGCGCCAGCATGATGATGATGACGACGCCGGTGACCCCCATCATCTTGAGCATGGATTTGTCGGCGGCTTCGGTCATATCGGTGGTCAGCGCCGCCTGGCCGGTGACGTAGGCCTTCACCCCGTCCGGCGCCGGCACCGAGGCGACGATTTTGCGCGCCGCGTCGACCGACTCGTTGCCCAGTGTGCTGCCCTGATCCCCGGCAGTGTTGATCTGCGCGTAGGCGGCTTTCCCGTCACTGCTCTGCACGCCGGCGGCGGTGATCGGATCGCCCCACAGATCGGTGATGTGCTGGACGTGTTCGGGATCGGCGGACAGCTTGGCGATCAGCGTGTCGTAGTAGCGGTGCGCCTCCGGGCCGAGTTCGTTCTCACCCTCGATCACCAGCATGACCAGGGAGTCGGAGTCGAATTCGCCGAACTTCGCACCGATGTGCTTCGCGGCGATCAGCGACGGCGCATCCTGCGGGGACATCGTCACCGCGTGCTCGCGCGCCACCGATTCGATGGGCGGCACCAGCACGTTGAGGCCGACCGTCAGCAGCAGCCAGAAGACGATCAGCGGCCAGGCCAGCCGGCGAACCAGGCGCATGTAGCGCGGGCGGGGGTTGCTGTGGCCGCTCATGCCGCTTTGACCAGACAGAAGGTCTGAGCGTGGTGCCCGACGGCGATGTGTTCATCTTTGACGGCGCCGTTGACGGTGATGCGGCAACCGATCCGGTCCCCATCACCCTGGGCCACCAGGTTGCCGATCACGGCGGGGCTCGTCGTGGTGATGGTGTAACGCCACGGCAGCCGGGTGAATGTCGCCTGCACGGGCCGCGTCTGCTCGTCGAGGTAACTGACCCCGCCCGCGGAATCGTGCGGGCCGAAAAGCTCGTAGACAACCTGTTTTTCGTTGATGGAGTCGATGGGCGCCGAGCCGCTGCCGTCCCAGTGGAAGATCTCGTCGGATCCGAACGCGCCGCGCAGGTTGACCACCGCCACGGTTCCGGCGACCGCAGCGGCAGCGATCACCAGTGGCACCCAGGCCCGCTTCGCGATGGTGAACATGGTCGCCATCTTCGGCACCTCCCTCGATTCGACCGACGTGCGCCAATATACCCCTAGGGGTATCTATCGGGTCGCAGCGGTGCCCGGTCGGTCTGCGACCGGCGTTACCGGGTGGGCCGGGGGCGTTGCGCGGCGACCGCCTCGCCCAGCCAGCGCCGCAGGAACCGGCGCAGCTCATCGGGGGAGCGGCCGGGGTCGTTGGGGGCCACGATGAACGACAACATGACGCGTAGGGTGAACTCGACCAACTCGCGCTGGCTCGCTGCGTCGTAGCCGTGTTGCGCCCAATCGACGTCGAACCGGTCGACCATGCGCATTCCCAACGCCAGGGACTCCTCGGACGTCATCTCCCGGTTGAGCGGGGAGGTCGACGACAGCATCGCGCCCAGGTGCGGGGAGCGGGTCACCGCATCGAGGGTGTAGAGCGTGCCCTCGGTGAGCGCGTCGGCGGGGTCATGGATGCCCCGGACGTGGTCGGTGAGTCGGTCGAGGAAGTCGTCGACCGAGGCGATCGCCACGGCGCGCATCAGGGCATCGGCGGTGGGGAAGTAGCGATACACCGTCTGCCGGATGACGCCCAGCGAGCCGGCGACGTCGGCCAGCGACACCGCGGCACCCGTCTCGGCGACCAGATCGACGGCCGCGGCGATGATCCGCCGGCTCGCTTCCTCGTCGCTGTGGGGCGGATTACCGCCCCAGCCACGTCGGCGTGCCATCAGCGACCCCCTTGACAACCGACGGACACCGAACAATCATACGCCAAGACGTTCATTTGTATGGTGATAGTAAGGGTGGCCATGACCGACCTGATCGTGCGCAAGTTGCGGTTCGCATTCGCCGATCATCCCGTGCCGTTCCTGTGGAACGAGGCCAACCCGGCGTTCTCGTCGATGGCCAATGCGGTCTCGCTGCTGGCGATCGGCTTCGAGAAGATGATCGGCGGCATGATCAGCGAGGCCATGCCGCTGATCACCGACCCGGCCGTCGCCGAGGAGGCCGACGCCTTCGTCCGCCAGGAGGGTCAGCACTCGATGGCCCACCGAGGCCACGCCAAGGCGCTGGTCAAGGCCTACCCGGCCCTCAAGGAGACCGTCGACGAGTGCAACGCGATGTTCGACAGGATGACCGCCGAGAAGTCACTGGCCTATCGGCTGGCTTACACCGCCGACCTCGAGGCGACCTTCACCCCGGTCTTCAAGCTGATGCTGGATCACGACGACACGCTGTTCGCCCCCGGGGATGACCGGGTCGCCTCATTGTTCTTGTGGCACTTCGTCGAAGAGGTCGAGCACCGTAGTTCGGCATTGATCATCTACGACCATGTCATCGACGATCCCTGGTACCGGATGCGGATGGCGCCGTCGATCTTCAAGCACGTGATGAGCGTGATCAAGGTGGCCTGCCTGGGATTCAACAAACACGTCCCGTTGGCCGACCGCAAGGTCGACGCGCTGTCATTGTTCAGCACCTATCGGGGAAAACAGGCCTGGCGGCGGCGCATGCCGTTCGGCTGGCCGGCCGATCAAGGGCCGGTGGCCGACGCCTTCAAGCATCTGCCCAAAGGGGAGATGCTCACTGCGGTGACCGGTATCGTGCGTAGTCAGCTGCCCAATCACAAACCGGCGCACGAGAAGATCCCCGTCCTGGCCGAGAAGTGGTTCGCCCGCTACGCCGACGGCTACGACGTGACCAAGTGGTACACCGCCGAGGAGAAGAGCGCCTGATGTCTGATCTGTGTGCCCCGACTTTCGAGCGGCTCGCCGAATCGCTGGGCTTCTCCTGCGCGGAGGCCGGCGGGCTCGTCGAGTTCCGCAATCCGCTGCAGCTGGAGAACTGGACGCTGCCGGTCCTGGAGATCACCGTCATCGTCGGGGCGGTGCTGGCACTGGTCTACGCCATCAACCGGTTCCGGCGCCACGGGGATGCCACCAACCTGACGCTGTGGTTCGGCGCGATCGCCTACCTGCTGATCATCGAGCCCCCGCTGTACTTCCCGGCGGCGTTCGGGATCGCCGAGCATGTCGATACCATGTTCGCGCACAACGTGTTCAGCGTCGATTTCCTGTGGGGACGGCTGCCGCTGTACATCATCGCCATCTATCCGATGATGGCGACCGTCGCGTTCGAGATCGTCCGAATCCTGGGGGTCTTCCGCCGCTACGGCGTCGTCGTCGGCGCCGTGTGCGTGGGCTTCGTCCACCACGCCTTCTACGAGATCTTCGACCACCTCGGCCCGCAGCTGCGCTGGTGGGAGTGGTCGGTGGACAACCCGCTGAATCAGCCGATGTTCGCCTCGGTCCCGATGGGCAGCGTGGTGGTCTTCGCGGCGCTGTGGCCGGCGTCGTTGGCGTTCTGCGTGCAATTGCTGGTGGGGCGCCACGTCGACGAGGGCAGGCGATTCAGCGGGCTGCAGGTGCTGCTGCGCACCGTGGTCGTCGGGCTGTTGGCATCGTTGGGAACCGGCATCCTGCCGCTGCCGGCAACACTGCTGGGAGCCGCCACCGATGGCAGGCTGCTGGGCATCGCTTATGCCGCAGAGCTTCTGGTCATCGTCGCGGTCGCCGTTCCGGTGCTCGTGGCACAGTGGCGGCGGCTGCGGCTGAACCTGATCATCGACGGCCGCCACGACAACCCGTTGATGGTGCGCTACGCCGCGGTATATCTGTCGGTCATGACGGTGCTGTGGCTGACGGCGCTGCCGGCCTACCTCGACGCCGTGGGTGGCGTCACCGCCAACGGCGACCCGGTGGGAAGCCTCTGGTACACGATCGGCTGCTTCACGGTGGCCTACCTGTGTGTCGCGGCCGCGGCGACGGTCCCGCCGATCCTGCCGGATGCCGTCGAGCGGGCGACGCCGGCGCCCGCCGCGACGGGCTGACTCAGCCCCTAATCACTGGCCCCGCCAGCGCGGCGGCCGCTGCTCGCGCCAGGCCCGCACTCCCTCGGCGACGTCCTCGGTGGCCCCGGCGACCTTGCGCATGGTCTCCCCGAAGCGGACCGCGTCGATCCAGCTCATGCCGTCGCTGCGCCACGCCACCTCCTTGGTGGCCCGCTGAGCCAGCGGAGCGGCTTTGGTCAGGGTGTGCGCCCAGGACCGGGCCGCGTCTTGCAGCTCGTCGGGCTCCACCAGCTTCCACACCAGGCCGATGTCCATGGCGCGTTGCGCGCTCATCGGCTCTCCGGTCAACAACAGCTCCATCGCATTGGCCCAGCCCACCCGCTGCGGCAGCCGGATCGCCCCGACGATGGTGGGGACCCCGAGACGCACCTCCGGAAAGCGGAACACCGCCTCGGTGCTGGCGATCACGAAGTCGCAGAACAGCAATCCGGTCAGACCGTAGCCGACACATGGCCCGTGAACCGCGGCGATGGTCGGCTTGAACAGCTCCATACCGGACTCGAACGAGTTGATGGTGGGCTTCTCCCAGAACGTGCCGGCGAACGTGCCGACCGCGCCCTCGGAATCCCGGAGATCCGCGCCGGCGCAGAACACGTCGCCGGTAGCGGTCAGGGTCCCCACCCAGGCGTCCTCGTCGGCACGGAACGCCTCCCAGGCGGCGTTGAGATCGGTGCGCATCGCGCCGTTGATGGCGTTGCGGGCCTCAGGGCGGTTCAGGGTGATGGTCGCGACATGGTCTTCGCACTCATAGGTGACCAGCTTCATGGCGCCCCTCCTCGTCGTCGCTACGCTCCGCATCGTCGTGGCGCGGGCTCATGGCGTCACCGTACCGTCGGAGAGGTGCGCTGGATCGTCGACGCGATGAACGTGATCGGTTCCCGCCCGGACGGCTGGTGGAAGGACCGTGGTGCGGCGATGGTCCGGTTGACCCGCCAGCTCGAACAGTGGGCGACGGCGGAGAACCAGCGCGTCACGGTGGTGTTCGAGAAGCCGCCCTCGCCGCCGATCAGCTCCGAGGTCGTGGGGATCGCCGCAGCGCCGCGGGCCGGCGCCGACTCCGCTGACGACGAGATCGTCCGGCTGGTTAGGGCCGACGACTGCCCGCACGACATCATCGTGGTGACCTCCGATCTCGGGTTGGCGCAGCGGGTCACCGAGGCGGGCGCGGCCAGCCTCCCGGCATCGCGGTTCCGCGACCTGCTCGAGGAGACATGATGGGACCACGCCTGTTTCGGCCCCGCCAGCCGCTGGCCGAGAGCGTCGAGTACTTCGGGTATTGGGACCGCCGAACGGGCGGTGCCCACCAGAGCCGAGCCCTGCCGCGCGGGGCGGCGACCATCGTCATCGACGTCGGTGACCGGCCGGAGGTGGATTTCTTCGCCACCGATGGGCGCACCCGGTTGCCGGTTCCGCCGGCGTTTCTCATCGGTGCCGGCACCGCCTCATACGTGACGCAGATCGATGCGCCTCAGACGGTCGTCACGGTTCATTTCCGGGCCGGTGGCGCGCTACCGTTCCTGGGGACGGCGTTGGGGGACCTGACCGATGCCTGCGTCGGCATCGGTGAGCTGTGGGGCCACGAGGCGATAGCGCTGCGTGAGCGGTTGGCTGATGCCCCGTCCGCTGCGGCTCGGGTCAGCCTGGTCGAAACGTTTCTGTTGAACCGGATGCGGGTAGAAGGGTTTTCTGTCGACCCTGGTGTGGCCGCGGTGCTGGCATGCGCCGAACACAACCCGTCGATGCGGGTCGCGGACGCCGTTGCGCTGACCGGTTTGTCACACAGACGGCTGATCACCTTGTTTCGGGACCAGCTGGGCCTGAGACCCAAGGCCTACCTGCGGGTGCGGCGGCTACAGGCTGCGCTCAGGCGCCTTCACATGGGCCCGGTGAGCGGCGCGGCGATAGCGGCCGAGCTCGGCTACTTCGATCAGGCCCATTTTGTGCGGGAGTTCCGGGCCTTCACCGAGACAACCCCCGCCGAGTACCAGCGGCGTCGTTCGTGGTTACCCGGGCATGTCGACTTCGTCGACAGCGACAAAAATATCCAAGACGGCCGTCGCCGTCATCCCAGATGATGGGGTCATGTACCGCACCCGAGAGGCCGTGGCGAGCACCGGAATCCTGGTGGCCGCGATCCGCGCCAGGGAATCCGCCCGCCAGGACGCCCTGTTCCAGGATCCGCTCGCCGACGGGCTTGCGGGGGAGCAGGGTCGGCGGATGCTGGCGGCGGCCATCGCGGACGCCGGCGATCAGTCGACCTGGGCGATCGTGGTCCGCACCCGGTTCTGGGACGAGGCCCTGCTGCGGGCGGGGATCAGGCAGGTTGTCATCCTGGCCGCCGGCATGGACGCCCGGGCCTACCGGCTGCCCTGGCCGGAGCTGACCACCGTCTACGAGGTGGACCAACCGGCGGTGATCGCCGCCAAAGCCGACCTGCTCGCCGACGATCGGCCGCGCTGCCGGCGTGTGCCGATCGGTATCGACCTGGCCGACGACTGGCCCAGCGCCCTGCAAGCCGCCGGCTTCGACGCGCACGCTCCCAGCGTCTGGCTTATCGAGGGGCTGCTGCAGTATCTCGACGAAGCGGCGGTAGCGACTCTGTTCGAGCGTGTGGATGCGCTGTCGTCGCCCGGATCGATGCTGCTCTACGACGTCGTCGGTAAGACATTGCTGGAAGCGCCGTCGATGGCGCCGTTGCTGCAAGCCATGGCGCAGCAGGGCTCGCCGTGGCTTTTCGGTACCGACGAGCCCGGACAGCTGGCCGAACGTCTCGGTTGGTCGGCCACCGTGACCGACGTGGCGGAACCGGGCATGCGCTGGAATCGCTGGCAGGCCTCCGAGGGCCCCGACCTGCCGCGCGGCTATTTCGTTGCAGCGCAGTGTTAGACGGTGGCGCCGGCCGCGCTGGCTCCGGCGCGACGGCCGGCGAATACGCAGTCGGCGATCGACAGTCCGCTGACATAGGAGCGTGAGGCGACATCGATCGCGGTGCGACCGGCGCTGTAGAGCCCGGGTATCGGCGTGCCGTCGGCGTCGATGACCGCGCCGGTGTCCTCGGCGACGCGCACCCCGCCCAGCGTCAGCATCGGGGTGGGCAGCAAGACGTTTGGCCGCACCGAGATGTCCAGCAGGGTGAAAGGGGCGCGGTCGATGCGGCGGCGAAATTCGGTCGGCTTTCCGGCCGGATCCTCCGTCGCGGAGTCGATCGCGTCGTTGTGCGCGGCGACGGTGGCCCGCAGGCCCTCGGGGTCGATCCCGGCGGCTCGGGCGGCGTCCGCCAGCGTCTTGCCGCGCGCCGCGCCGGTCAACATCAACGCCGCGGCCTGGGCGCGCTGGAACCACAGCGTCTGGGTGAGCAGTTGGCGCCGGGCCTCGGCCATGAGGGTGGCGTCGGCCAGAATCCAGCCTTTGCTGCCATGGTTTTTCACCAAGGCCTGCCCCAGCGCCGCGCCGTAGCGGGTCTCGTCGATCACCCGACTGCCCTTCTCGTCGACGACGATCGAGGAGATGAACGCGCTGGGCGGGGTGATGAACCGCCACGCCGAGACATTGTCCATCCGGTCCGGCACGCCGCCGACGCTGGCCGCCAGCGCGATGCCGCTGCCGTCGTCGCCGCTGGTGCCCAACGGAAGTCCGCCGTTGAATTCCGGGGCGTAGCGCTTACGCCATTCGGTGTTGGCGATGAAACCGCCGGCGCAGATGACCACCCCGCGGCGCGCGGTGATCTCGATGGGCCGGGCATAGCGCTGCTCCAATTTCTTGAGGCGACGGTCCATCGCGGCACGCAGCGGCGGGTAGTAGACACCGGGTTTCGAGGAGATGGCGGCCAGCCTGGCATAGCGGCGCTGGATGCGCCGGGGCGCCTGGCCCATCGTCATGGCCCGCACGCCGGTCACCCGTCCCGACGGGTCCTGCGTCAGCTCGGTGACGGTGGTGTGCGGGCGGAAGTCCACGCCGAGCCGGCGGGCGGATTCGGCCAGCGGCGCATAGATCTGCTTCCCGGAGGTGCCTTTGCCGTACGCGCGGTGGCCGCGCTGCACCGGCGGGGTCGCCGCACGGGAGACGCCCGCGTTCTCGCTGCCGGAGTGATACAGGTAGTAGCGATTGTTCGGGAACGACGTCTTGTAGGGGCACAGGCCCGGATTGAACGGGACCCCGTGGCGCTGCAACCAGTCGATCATCTCCGGGCTGGTGTCGACGAAGCGCTGTAGCGTTTCCGGGCTGACCGCGTCGCCGACTTCCAGGCGCAGGTAGTCCAGCATCTGCTCGGCGCTGTCGTCGACGCCGGCGGCCTGTTGGACCGACGTCCCGCCTCCGGCGTAGATGATGCCCCCGGAGATGGCGGTGGCGCCACCGCCGTTGGCCCGGTCCACCGCGATGACCTCGGCGCCGTGTTCGCGGGCGGTGATCGCGGCGGAGGTGCCGGCCGCGCCGAATCCGACGATGACGACGTCGGTCGTCACACTGGTGGTGGTCACGCGCTGTCCCCTCGATGGCATGAGCTGGTCGGCCATCAATGTAACAGTCCATAGTCACTTCCAAATGAGGGTGACCAGCGTGTATAGATGTGCATCCAGTTGCGAAGGGAACGTGTTCTAGTCATCGCGGAAACGTTCGGCTCGCCGCCTTGCGCCGTTTCGGCCGGTTCAAAGGCCAAGATGATCGGTATGGCTGTTCGGTTTCTGCGCGTTATCGCCGTGTTCGTCCTCGCTCTGACGGTGGCGGGAACGGTACCTGCCGGTGCGGCGCCGGGAGCGGATCCCGCCGCGGTGGCCGCCGATCTGGTCGCCGCCGACCAGGCGCTGCGTAACCCGTCCGCGCCCGAGCAGGTACTCGCTGCCGCGGCCCGCCGCCAGCAGGTCGCCTACCGCACCCTCGGCGCACATCCGGAGTGGGACGCCATCGTCCGCCCGCAGATCCCAGCCGCCCTGCTGGAGGTCTACGACCGCAACATCGATGCCCGCCGGCAACTCATGGCACTCACCGAGCCCAAATCCACCATGCCGCCGTGGCGCGTTGTGCCACCGGTACCGGCCAACGAGCTGATGGCCGCCTACCGTGCCGCCGAGGCCGCCTCCGGTGTGCCATGGAATTACCTGGCCGCGATCAACTTCGTCGAGACCGGCTTCGGCCGCATCAACGGCGTCAGCGATGACGCTGCGCAGGGCCCGATGCAATTCCTGCCCTCGACGTTCGCCGCCTACGGCAACGGCGGCGACATCAACTCGCCGCGCGATGCCATCATGGCAGCCGGAAGGCTGCTGGCCGCCAACGGGTTTGCCACCAATCGGGACAAAGCGATCTGGGGCTACAACCATTCCGACCACTACGTGCGGGCAGTCAACGACTATGCCGCTGTCATCGGCGGCGATCCGGCCGGGTTCGCGAGTTACTACCGCTGGGACACCTACTACCGCACCACGGCCGGTGATCTGCTGCTGCCGGTCGGCTACGTTTCGACGACGCGGATTCCGGTCGAGCAGTACCTGGCCGCGCACCCGCAGTAACGCCTCAGCCCTGCCGGGCCCGCGCGGCCACCGGCGCACCCGCGCCGATTCCATGGGTCTGTGGCTCAGCGCGCCTTGAGGATCTTGATCGCGAAGACCAGGGTGTCGCCCGGCAGGATGCCCGCAGCCGGCTGGCCCTCGGGGTAGCCGTCGGCGGGAACCATCGCGACCGCCACCGTCGACCCGACCTGCTGGCCGGCGATCGCCTTCTGGAAACCCGGTACAACGCGGTCGAGCCCGAATTCCACCGGCTCGCCGCGTTCATAGCTGCTGTCGAAGACGGAACCATCACGTCCGTTGACGCCCATGTAGCAGACCGAGACGGTCGCGGTGTCCGCCACAACCGGTCCGTCGCCGGCCTTGAGGGTCTGCACCTGCGTCTGGGTCACCTTGAACGGCGCCTCCACAGCGACCCGCGGTGCGGCGGTGTCGGTGGAGCCGGTCACCGCGACACTGCCGGTCGCGCCGGGCAGCGTCCAATCGGCGGCGCCGTCGTCAGCCGGGGCCGACGACGGGCACGCCGACGGCGTCTGGTTGGCCGGCGGCACGAACAGATCGGTGACCGTCGAGGTGCGTTCCGATGAGGTATTGGTGTCGGAGCCGCCGCACGCGGTGAGCGTCATTCCCAAGCAGAGGACACCGGCGGCGAGGACATAGGGCGCACGAAAAGAATTCACCTGCGCAACGCTACAGCCCGGCTCGGCCGCACACCGGCAGTCAGCTGCCGAAAGCACGTTCGCGGCCCGGTGTACCGGACCTAGTGTCCTGAGTCATTAATTCGTCGGCAGTAGTTGGCGATGGATTCCAGGATTTGGTCGGCGGTTTTGGTCCAGACG
>NZ_MVHC01000004.1 GCF_002086455.1 Mycolicibacter algericus DSM 45454 | reverse complement strand
CGGCAACTCGGCGGGGGCGGGCGGGACGGCCGGGTCGATCGGGCCGGCATCGACCGCCGCGGGGTCGCCGGGCTGTTGCGGTGGGTCGGCCAGCGCCGCCCCGCAACCCAGCGTGAGCACTGCGGCCATTCCCGCGGTGGACACCCAGGCTCCGATACCCGCGAGCTTCCATCCCGACATGCGTGTACCTCCGGTCACAAAGCTTGGTTTCAAGTGTGGCATAGCAGGACTGTCAGCTAACTCGTGTAGCGAGTGGAAAACACCCCGAAAGAGGGGACTACGCGCTATTGAACTGGGGTTTCGACGGCACGCATAGTGGCGAACGTTACCGCGCCCTACCCGTCAGGGAACAACAAAGAGGTGTTTGCTCGCCGCCACGCCCACCGCCGCGACGCCCACCAGCAGCGCCGACGCGCTCAGCATCGCCGACGTTCCGGCCCATTCGAACAGCAACCCGCCGGCCAGCGAGCCGCCGGTTATGCCGACCTGGAACGCCGTGACGTACAGCCCCGAGGCCCCGTCGGGATCGTCGGGCGCGGTGCGCATCGCCGCGGACTGCAGCATCGGCGACACCGCCATCGCCATGGCGCCCCACAGCACGATCGCCGCGGCGCCGGCCACCGCGGCCCCGGTGGTGTGGTGGCCGCCGATCGACAGCGCGGCCAGGACGACGAACGCTGCGGACAGCGCGGCCATGCAGGTGCCGGTGACCGCCTTGGGACGGTGATCCAGCGGTCGGGCCAGCAGCGACATCGCGACCAGGCCGGCGGCCCCGAAGGCGGCCAGCAGCCAGGCCAGCCGGGCTCCGGGAACGCCGACCACGTCTTCGATGAGCACCGCGATGAACGTGTAGGAGACGAAGTGGCCCGTGACGGCGATCAGCATCAGCGTGCTCACCCCCAACAACCGGCGGTTGCGGTAGTGATGGCGCCCCACCAGCGCCAGCTGGTCGGTGCTGAGCACCAGGGCCGGCAGCGCGAAGCGCGCTGCCACGGTGATGGCCGCCGCGGCCACGGTGATCACCACGACGGCCAGCCGCCAGCCCCAGAGCAGGCTCATCGCCGATGTCAGCGGGATGCCCACCACCAGCGCCAGGCTGGTGCCCACATAGATCGCCGTCGTCGCCCGGCCGGAATGACTGGGCGGTACCAACCGGGTGGCGATCGGCGCCAGCACCGACCACATCAATCCGTGGGTGACCGCGCACAGCGCTCGGCCGCCGGCCAACACCGCGAAGTTCGGGGCCATCGCCGAGATCACCTGCGAGGTGGTCAGGCAGACCAGGGTGACCAGTAGCACCCGGCGGCGCGGCCAGTGCGCCGTCCAGCGCACCAGCGGAATCGTCGTCACCGCAGCCACCACCGCATACCAGGCCAGCAGGGTGCCGACCAGCGCTTCGCTGACGCCCAAGCCGGCCGAGATCGCCGGCAGCGCGCCGACCGGCAGGATCTCGGCGGTGGCGTAGATGAACGCGGCGGCGGCCAGAATCGCCAACTGCGCCGTGATCCGCGGCGTCCACGGACCGATTCGGGTTCTACCAGTTTCGACAGTCATGGTGTGGCGGCAGCGTCCAGTGGTGTGTGGCGCGTCGCCGCCCCCGGAACTGCCGGGTCACATGGTAACGGCGCGCGGGTCAGGAACGGACCAACCGCGCGATAGCGGCCGAGGCTTCGGTCAGTTTCGCGTCGGCCTCATCCCCACCGGCGCTGACGGCCCCGGTGACGCAGTGTGCCAGATGTTCGTCGAGCAGGTTGAGCGCGACCGAGCGCAGCGCACTGTTGACCGCGCTGATCTGGGTGAGGACATCGATGCAGTACTTGTCCTCGTCGATCATCTTGGCGATTCCGCGCACCTGGCCCTCGATGCGGCGCAGTCGTTTGGCGTAGTTGTCCTTCCGCGGGGAGTACCCGGGGGCATCGGTGGTCATAGCGTCCCCAACTGTTGGTTCATCTGATCTATCTCGGCCTGTTGCCGCACCGCCAACGACTGCGCGATGCTGATCGCCTCCGGGCTCTGACCGTGTTCGATCTCGTTGTGTGCCATCTTGATCGCGCCACGGTGGTGGGAGATCATCGACCGCAGCCACAGCTTGTCGAATTCCGAGCCCCGCAGGCCGCGCAGTTTGTCCATGGTGGCCTCATCGACCATGCCGGGGATGTCGCGCTTGTCGGTGGCCATGTCGTGCTCGTCGGACGCTTCCCATTGCAGCAACTGCGCCTGGCAACCCTGCAGTTCGACACGCTGCTGGGCGGCGATGTGGTCGGCGAGCGCCACCACCGCCGGATCGGTGCTCTGCCCGGGCACCATGGCCGTCAACTCCAGCGCCTGCTGATGGTGGATGACCATGTCCTCCAGGAAGGCGATGTCGCCGGGGCTGCCGGTGTTGGCCGCCGCCGAACTGCTCGGTTCCTGCTGCTCGGGCACCGGCGCCGAGCGGTGACAGGCGCCCGCGGAGATGCTGACGACGAGCGCGACGACGAGCGCGAGGGCTGATCTCATGGGGCTATTTTAGCCGATACCCCCGCGGGGTATTTATTCGTTTTGTCCGCTCACCGCCGACCGGCATACTGAGCGGATGCCTGACTCCGTCGACATCAAGCCCCGCAGCCGCGACGTCACCGACGGCCTGGAGAAGACCGCCGCCCGCGGGATGCTGCGGGCGGTGGGCATGGGCGACGACGACTTCGCCAAGTCCCAGATCGGGGTGGCGTCCTCGTGGAACGAGATCACCCCGTGCAACCTGTCGCTGGACCGGTTGGCCAAGGCCGCCAAGGAAGGCGTCTTCGAAGCGGGCGGCTACCCGCTGGAGTTCGGCACCATCTCGGTTTCCGATGGCATCTCGATGGGCCACGAGGGTATGCACTTTTCGCTGGTGTCGCGCGAGGTGATCGCCGACAGCGTCGAGACCGTGATGTGCGCTGAGCGCCTCGACGGCTCGGTGCTGCTGGCCGGCTGCGACAAGTCGCTGCCCGGCATGCTGATGGCCGCAGCCCGGCTGGATCTGGCCGCGGTGTTCCTCTACGCGGGCTCCACCATGCCCGGCTACGCCCAGCTCTCCGACGGAACCGAGCGCGAGGTGACGATCATCGATGCCTTCGAGGCGGTCGGCGCCTGCTCGCGCGGACTGATGTCGCGTGAGGACGTCGACGAGATCGAGCGGTCCATCTGCCCGGGCGAGGGCGCCTGCGGCGGGATGTACACCGCCAACACCATGGCAAGTGCGGCCGAGGCGCTCGGTATGTCGTTGCCGGGCAGCGCCTCCCCGCCGTCGGCCGACCGACGCCGCGACGGCTACGCCCGGCGCAGCGGATCGGCCGTGGTGGAGTTGCTGCGGCGCGGCATCACCGCCCGCGACATCCTGACCAAGGAGGCGTTCGAGAACGCCATCGCGGTGGTGATGGCGTTCGGCGGCTCCACCAACGCGGTGCTGCACCTGCTGGCGATCGCCCGTGAGGCCGAAGTGGAGCTGACCCTGGCCGACTTCTCCCGGGTGGGCGCGAAGGTTCCCCACCTGGCCGACGTGAAGCCGTTCGGCCAGCACGTCATGTTCGACATCGATAAGATCGGCGGGGTGCCGGTCATGCTGAAGACCCTGCTGGAAGCCGGCCTGCTGCACGGCGACTGCCTGACCGTCACCGGAAAGACGATGGCGGAGAACATCGCCGAGCTCAACCCGCCGGTCGTCGACGGCAAGGTGCTGCACGCGCTGACCAACCCCATCCACCCGACCGGCGGCATCACCATCCTGCGCGGGTCACTGGCGCCGGAGGGCGCGGTGGTCAAGTCGGCGGGCTTCGACACCGATGTGTTTGAGGGTACGGCAAGGGTTTTCGATGGCGAGCGGGCGGCACTGGATGCCCTCGAGGACGGCACGATCAGCGCGGGTGACGCCGTGGTGATCCGCTACGAGGGTCCCAAGGGGGGGCCGGGAATGCGCGAGATGCTGGCGATCACCGGTGCGATCAAGGGCGCCGGCCTCGGCAAGGACGTCCTGCTGCTGACCGACGGCCGGTTCTCCGGCGGGACGACGGGATTGTGCGTCGGCCACATCGCCCCCGAGGCGGTGGACGGCGGGCCGGTGGCATTCCTACGCGATGGCGACAAGATCCGCCTCGACGTGGCCAACGCGACCTTGGACGTGGTGGCCGACCCGGATGAATTCGCTGCCCGCGCTGAGGGTTTCACTCCCCCGCCACCGCGCTACACCACCGGCGTGCTGGCCAAGTACCGCAAGCTGGTCGGTTCGGCGGCCATCGGCGCGGTCTGCGGATAGCGCGACGCCGGTGGACACCCGGCGTGAGATGTTCTTTCGACGATCGTGACTCCGCTTTAACTGCGGTGAAACGAGCCGGCGGTGTGCTGGTTGAGACAACGTTCGCAACCTCGAGGACGCCTCAGATGACTTGCATCTACGACGAAATCGGCGGTGCTGCGGCGCTGACCGCGGTCGTCGACGAGTTCTACGAGCGCGTATTGGCCGACGCCCGGCTTGCCGGCTACTTTCGCAACAGCGACATGGCCCGCCTCAAAAGCAGGCAGGTCTCGTTCTTCGCGGCAGCGCTCGGCGGCCCCGAACCCTACCGGGGGTTGTCGATGGCCGACGCCCATCGCGATCGCAACATCGGCCGATTGCAGTTCGACCTGGCGGTCGGTCATCTCACGGCCGCGCTCACCGCTTGCGAAGTGCCCGAGGCGACCACCGCGGAGATCATCGCGGCGATCGCGCCGCTGGCCGACGACATCGTGACGGACCGGCGCAGCGCCGCGCTGGGGTGACCGACGGCCGCCGCGGCCCCGACTACGCCACCACGGCGATCCCGAAGCCGTCCCAGCCCTTGGCCCCGACCGTCTGAATAGCGGCGGCCTGCAGTCGCGGGTGCTCGCCCATCAACTCCAAGACATCCCGGCTACCACGTGCCGTCGCGTCGCCGGACGTCGGCTGCAGGATCGTCCCCTCACGGATCACGTTGTCCACCACGATGACCGACCCGGGGCGGCACAGCCGCACCGCCCAGTCCAGATAGCCGACATTATTCTCCTTGTCGGCGTCGATGAACACCAGATCGAACGGCTCGCCGGTCAGGCTCGGCAGGGTCTGAAGCGCCGGGCCGACGATCACCTGCACCCGATCGCCGACTCCGGCGCGGTCCAAATTGGCCCGGGCGACGTCGGCGTGCGTCGGCTCGTACTCCAGCGTGACCACCGCGCCGCCGGGTCCGACGGCCCGCGCCAGCCAGATCGTGCTGTAGCCGCCCAGGGTGCCGATCTCGAGGATGCGGGTGGCTCCGGTCGCCGTCGCGAGCAGGTTCAAGAACTTGCCCTGCTGCGCCGAGACCGCGATCGACGGCAGCCCGGCCGCTTCGCTGGCGGCCAGCGCTGCCTGCAGGTCGGGGTCGTCGCCGGCGAAGATGCGGTCCAGCAGGCTATCGACGTCGCGGGGCGTTGGTGTTTCGGTCACGTCCACCGAGGCTAGACGGCAACCATGATCTCCGCCTCCCAATATCTTTACCCCATACCCCTACGGGGTATATAGTCAGGCAGACCGGCGCCCAGCCGGGTGCAAGAGAAAGGTGCGACACATGACGAACTACGAAGCGGGAACCGTCTTGACATGCGGCCACGACGGGTGCGGATGCCGCGTCCGCATCGAGTCCCCGTGCCACTGTCAGGGAGCCGGCGAGGCCTACCGCTGCACCTGCGGTGACGCGCTGGTCCCGGTCAGTAGCTGAGGAGCAGCGGCGCCGGTGACGCCCAACGGTGATCGTTAGGCGTCACCGGACGCCCTCCTTGGCGAACACCACCCGCAGCACATAACCCACCTCCGGGCCCATCACCGACTCGGCCAGCTCGCAGAACGTCGCGACGAACTCCGGGCCGTGCGGCGGCCGGACATCACACAGATGGTGCGCGACCTCGTGCAGCACCACCAGTTCCCGCAACGCCCAGTCCGCGCCACGTTGGTCCGGTACGGCGATAACGCCTGCTTCGCCGACCTTTTCGTAGTGCGCCGCCGTGACACCGCGGCGTGCGCGCACCGTCAGCATCGCGGTGTCCGGCCACCGGTCGCGTACCGCCGGCAGCGCCAGCACGTCGTCGAGATAGCGGCCGACCGCCGCCACCGAGCCGAAGCGGCCTTCCGGCGGCAGCGTTATGCCGGTACCGAAGAACTCCACACCGCGGGCCCCGGTTTCAGCCGCCCGGTCGAAGAGGGCCCGCACAACCACCTCCGCGGCATAAACCTTGGCGCGTTGCGTGTCGCGCTCAAACTGCCCGCTCACCGCTCCAGCGCCGAGCGCGCCACCGACAACTCGGTGTCGTCACCCAGGCGCGCCCGCCGGCCGGCCCGGTCCCCGGCTCGCCGCGCCGCCGACGAATACCCGGCCGAGGCCCTGGTCGCGCGCCAGGTACCACGCGCCCGCGAAGCACCGCGGTAGAAGTCGGTGAGTTCAAGCTCCTTGTTGCGCAACGCGATCGCAGTCCCCGGTGGCCGATCGCGGTCTTTCTCGGCCGCCCTGCGGGTTTCATCGCGGGCCTCGGCCAGCCGCTGGCCCACCCGGGCGCCGAACGCCAGGTGGAAGTTCAACCGGGCGGTGATCGTCGGCGTCGGCCGATGCGCGCCGGTGGCGAGGTAGGCGTCGGCGGCCCGGACCATCTGGACGACCAGGCTGGCGTAGAGCGCATGCGTGGCGTCGATGTCCTCGGCGAAGCCGTAGGCGTAGACGAAGGTGGAGTTCGACGCCACGTCGCAACGCACGTCGTTGGCCGCGGCGATTCCGACGAACAGTTGCACGTAGGTGCGTAGGCCCTTGGTGCCGGGCGATCCGATGGTGATGGTGCGCTGCACCGGGGCGGTGGCCGGTGTCCGTTTGGTGGCATGCGCCCGGGCCACCGCCAGATCGATGGAGGTGGCGGTGGCCAACCGCTGTGCTGCCGCCATGAACGCGTCGGCTTCGTGGGCGTTGTCGGTCCCTTCGGCCTGGCGCAGCAGAGCGGCGATACGCGCCAGCATCTTGTCGTCGGATAGGGCGCTACTCATGGCGGCCACGCTAACCGACACCGGCGACATCGCGCCGACGGCGATTCACAGCCGCGCGTCGATCCAGCCCACCACGTCGTCGAGCACCTGTTCGCGTTCCGGTTCGTTGAACACCTCGTGGTAGAGGCCCGGATAAACGGTCAACCGCACATCGGCGGACCCGACGCAGCCCACCAGGCGCTTGCTGCCCTCGGCAGGCACCAGACCATCGTCGGCGCCATGCACCACCAGCAGTGGCGCCGTCAGTGCCTGCGCCCGCGACGGCATGGTCTCGCCGACCTTGATCAACGCCCGCGCCACACCGGCGGGAACCCGACCATGGTGCACCAGGGGATCCTCGTCGTAAGCCGCCACCACCGCCGGATCGCGTGAGACCAGGTGGGAGTCGAGCTTCTCGACCGGCAGGCCCGGGGTCAGCGCGCCGAGCGCTTTGGCGACGAACGCCAGCAACGGCGAGACGGTGCCGGCCATGTCCACCGCCGGCCCGGACAGCACCATCAACTGGTAGTCGTCGGGGCGGTCGACGGCGTAGCTGAACACGATCGCGCCGCCCATGCTGTGCCCGAGCACCACGCGCGGCAGCCCGGGGTGCTCCCGGGAGCCGATACCGGCGAGGGTGTGAAAATCGCCGGTGTATTCCGAGATGTCCCGGCACAGCACCCGCTTACCCCCGGATCGGCCGTGCCCGCGGTGATCCAGCGCGTAGGTCACCAGCCCGGCTTCGCCGAACCGCGCCGCGACGTGGTCGTAACGGCGGGCATGTTCACCGAAGCCGTGCGAGAGCACCACCACGGCGCGCGGCGCCGTATCCGGTGTCCAGGTGTCGTAGACGATCCGCACTCCCTGGACACCTTGGAAGGTTCGCTCGGCGCGGGTAACAGCCATCAGGGCAGCGTAGCGGGCAAACATCGCACCCCGTAACCTGAGGCGCCATGGGACGAGTCGAGGGCAAGGTTGCGCTGATCAGCGGCGGCGCGCGGGGCATGGGCGCAACACATGCGCGGGCATTGGCCGCCGAGGGCGCGAAGATCGTGATCGGCGACATCCTCGACGAGGAGGGCGGCAAGCTCGCCGAGGAGCTGGGCGCCGGCACCGCTCGGTTCGCCCACCTCGACGTCACCCGGCCCGAGCAGTGGGACGCGGCGGTTCAGCTCGCCGTCGGGGAGTTCGGCAGCCTCGACGTCTTGGTGAACAACGCCGGAATCGCCAAATTCAACACCATCGAGAACTTCGACCTCGCCGGATGGCAACAGCTCATCGACGTCAATCTGACCGGCACCATGCTGGGCATGCACGCGGCGGTCGCGCCGATGAAGTCGGCCGGCGGCGGGTCCATCATCAACATTTCCTCGGTGGAGGGGATCCGCGGCTCCGCGGGCCTGTACGGCTACGTCGCATCCAAGTGGGGGGTGCGCGGGCTGGCCAAGGCGGCGGCCCTGGAACTGGCGCCGCACAACATCCGGATCAACAGTGTGCTGCCGGGGCTGATCCGCACCCGGATGACGATCGCCATCCCGGACGACTCGCTGCAGATTCCGCTGGGCCGGGCCGCCAAGTCGGCTGAGGTGTCGACCGCGGTGGTGTTCTTGGCCTCCGACGAGTCGGGCTACATGACCGGTGCTGACCTGGTGATCGACGGGGGCTTGTCCGTAGGCATCCCGCACAAGACCGACTAGAAGCTAGTTTGCGCAGTTCAAGCGCTTGATCGCGGCATCTTTTATAACGTGTTCTATGATGGCCGATCATGAAGACCAAGGGCGCACTGTTATGGGAGCTGAACTCGCCGTGGCGGGTCGACGAGATCGAGCTGGGCGACCCCGTCGCCGGTGAGGTTCAGGTCCGGATGCACGCCGCGGGGATGTGCCACTCGGACTACCACGTCACCACCGGGGCGACCCCGATCGGTCTGCCGGCGCTCGGCGGCCACGAGGGCGCCGGGGTCATCACCAAGGTCGGCAAGGGCGTGACCGGCCTGGCAGAGGGCGACCACGTCGTGATGGCCTTCATCCCGGCTTGCGGTTCCTGCCCGCCGTGCATGAAGGGCTTCCGCTCGCTGTGTGACCGCGGGGCGGTCCTGCTGGGCGGCAAGGCGATCGCCGACGGCACCCACCGTATCCGCGCCGGTTCGCACGAGGTCTCCGCGATGAACCTGCTGGGCACCTTCGCGCCCTACATGACGGTGCACCAGGATTCGGTGGTCAAGATCGATTCCGACGTGCCGTTCGAGGCCGCGGCGATCATGGGCTGCGCGGTGCCCACCGGGTTCGGCTCGGCCACCAACGTCGCCGACGTCAAGCCCGGCGAGACCGTCATCATCGTCGGTGTCGGCGGCATCGGCATGAGCGCGCTGCAGGGCGCGGTGCTGTCCGGGGCACGGCGCGTCATCGCGATCGACCCGGTGGCCTTCAAGCGGGATCAGGCCGTCAAGTTCGGCGCCACCGGTGTCTACTCGTCGATGGCCGAGGCGATCATGCCGGTCATGGAGGAGACCTGGGGCCTGATGGCCGACAAGGTGATCATCGCCGTCGGCGACATGAAGGGCGAGTACATCGAAGAGGCGCTGACGCTGACCGCCAAGACCGGCACCTGCGTGGTCACCGGCATGGGGTCGATGGCCGACGCCGACGTCAAGCTGAACCTGTTCCTGTTCACGATGTTGCAGAAGACCTTGAAAGGCAACATCTTCGGCGGCGGTAGCTCACACATCGAGACGCCGCGGCTGGTCGGCCTGTACAAGTCCGGGCTGCTCAAGATCGACGAGATGATCACCACGACCTACAAGCTCGAGGACATCAACGCCGGCTACGCCGACATGGTCGACGGCAAGAACATCCGCGGCGTCATCACCTTCGACGAATCGGATTGGTAAGCGGTCACTTCTGCTCGCGCGGCAGCCGGCAGCCGGTGTAGCCGGAAACCACCAGGTTGCCCCGGTAGCCGACCTTGATGTACAGCCCGGCGGGGCCGTAGAACCCGACGTCGTGGTTGCCGGGCTGGTCCTGCATCACCTGGAGTTCGGTGGCGTCGAGCTTTGCCGCCGCGATCCTGGCGGCCTCCTGGATGCCCGCCCAGTCCCGCTCGGATACCGCGACCCGGACCGCGACCTCGTCCGGTAAGAGGTACCCGCGCGCGTTGGCCTGCTCGTATGGCCGTCGCTGACAACCTTCACCCGAGCCCTCATGCGGGTTCTCCCAGACCACGCCGGAGATGAGTTCGCCTGCGGCCGCGGTGATCTCCTTCATCGCGGCCTGCACCTGCGCTCGGGTGTCCTCAAACGAGGGCAGCGATCGCAATTCTTCCAGCGCCTGGGCGGCTTCGGTGGGCGGGGTGGGCCCGTAAGGCTGGTTCACGTGGCATCCTCCTGTTAACGCGGCGACGACCACCGCGACGAAAAGCAGCCGGTGGAGTCGACCGTTCACACTGATGATGGTGTGGTGTCTCATTTGCCTTCAATCGGTTTCGTGCCGGCGAGGACGGCGGCGATGTTGTAGTTCGTCGTTCGCAGCCCGCCGCCGTCCGGGAAGCGCGGGTAGTCGCTGTGGCCGTGCGCTTCTTGCAGGCTGACCGTTCCACCATGGCCGTCGGGCACGGTGGCCGCCCCGGTTGCCAACTGGGTGAAGTTGGGATTCGTCGCCGGATTCGGGCCGAAGTCACCGAATTCGTCATTGAGGTAGGAACCCAGAATCGGAATGCCCTGACCGAACGTCCTTGCGTCGTACACCCATTGGATGGGGTCGTCGGGGGCTTCCATGGCGAACACCTGGCCGGGCCGCAGATGCAACTGTTCGGGCGTGGCGGCCTCGATACCGGGAGATCCGTAGAACAGTGCCCGCGACACTCCGTGATCGCCGGGTTCCTGCAACGCCAGCCCGGTCGTCAGCGAGCCGTAGGAGTGCCCGATCGCGGTCAGATCGGCCGGACCACCCAGATGGGAGGCCTGGATCCCGTCGTAGAAGCGGGCCAGGTCGTGAGCACCGGCCCGGGCCAGGTCGTCGTGGGTGACGCCCCAGATACCCGCCAGCGATGCGCCCCGATCGTCGAACCCGGGCACTTGCGGCGGGTCATAACCGATCCAGGCGATAGCCGATACCGAGTCGTGCTCGTGCCCCGGAGACAGCCCCAGCTGCCGTAGCGCTTCGCCTCGCACGTGCGTCGCTTCATCGGTCATACCTCCGATGGCGCCGTGGACCGTGGTGTTGAGTCCCGGGGCGGTGACCGACACATGGGTGGCCTTGTCCGGGTCGCCGACGGCGATGGCAGCGCGGGCCTGCGTACCGCTTTCGGTGTCGAGCAGCATCAGTCTGCGATCGGGGCTGACCTGCAGTGCCGCGTCGACGGCCTGCAGATCGGGTAGGTACTTGGCGCCGTCGCGGGCGGCGTCGTATCGTCGTTGCCAGTTCTCGTAGGCGACCCGGTCGGCGAAGATCGCGCCCGGTTCGTTGGGCCGGGGAATGTTGTTGCCGGCCGCCCAGTCCGGGTGCTCGTTCTGCAGCGCGTCGGCTTGCGTCGCGGCGGCCCGCGCCCGAGTCAATTCGTCGGCGAGGTGCAGCCGGTTGTAGTGGTCGTAGCCCAGGTGGTCCGGCGGATCGCATGGCATGCCCGGGTGGTTGCCGATGTTGTGGTCGGAGTTGTAAAGCCAGTCCTTCTGTCCGGGGGTGAGGCTGTTCCAGTAATCGTTGAAGGCCTTCGGGTCATCAGGCACCGGTCCCGGTGGCGGCGACGGGGCATCCGCATCGAACCTGCTCACCGCTGCGTCGGGGTCGTAGCCGTCTCTGACCCGCAGGTTGGTCAGGGCCTGCTGCAGAGCCTTGGAGTAGGTGTTGCGGATGACCGTGCCGTTGTGCAGGGCGGTGGCGGTGTCGTCCTTGGCCTGCTGGCGACACTGGTTGATCTCGGTGCTGCAGTCGTGGCCCTCGTTTTCCAGGTCGAGGTAGTGGCCGACGAGGTTGTCGAGGCCCACCAGGTTGGCGTTGAGCGCGGTGATATTGGCCTGCGACGCCGCGCGGGCCTGGGCCAGGGCGCCGGCGATGGTCTCCAGATCTGCGGCGATGCGGCCCAGTTGCTCGGTGCTGGCGTGCAGGCCGTCTTTGACGCGTTGCACTTCGGCGCCGTGGTTGATCGGCTGCTCGCCGCTCTCGCGGTGGTACTGCTCGAAGTGTTGCCGGGCGGTGCGGAAGGTCTCCTCGGCGGCGGTCGCCGATCCGGCGGCCTGGTGGAACGCCTGGGCCAGGAAGTCGATCTGGGTGGGGCTGCCGGCCTGCAGGCTGTCGTCGACCGCCCAGGGGTCACCCCCCGCGTGGGCGATGAGCTCGGCGAGCTGCAGGTGCTGCAGGGTGGGGCGGCTCACGCGCCGGCACCGGCGTCATCGTGCGCGCCGGTCTCGACGAACATCGCCTGCCCCCTCCCTATCAGCTCGGCGGTTGCAGTGAGACTACCGGCAGCGGCCGTTTCGCACGTTAGCCTTGGGCATCATGACGGGTCTGCTCGACGTGCGGCGGGCCGCCGACCGGGCTGTCACCCGCGCGCCCTGGCTCAATTCGCGCCATTCGTTCTCGTTCAACGACTACTACGACCCTGCCAACACCCACCACGGGCTGCTGCTGGTCAACAACGACGACATCGTGGCGCCGGCTTCCGGCTTCGACGCCCACCCGCATCGTGACGCCGAGATCGTCACCTGGGTGCTGTCCGGTGAGCTGACCCACCGGGATTCGATCGGCAACTCCGGGGTGATCCGTCCCGGGCTGGCGCAGCGGATGTCGGCGGGCACCGGAGTCCTGCATTCGGAGCAGAACGAATCCACCACTGAGCCGGTGCATTTCATCCAGATGTGGATCGTGCCGGACATTCCCGGCCGCAACCCGGGCTATCAGCAGCAGCAGATCGGCGACGCCCTGGCGGGCGGCGGGCTGGTGGCCGTCGCCTCGGGCAGCGACCCGGACGCCGCGATCGCCATCGGGAACGCCGAGGCCACGCTGTACGCCGGCCGGCTGCAGCCGGGCCGCAGCGTCGAATTGCCCGACGCTGCCTACCTTCACCTGTTCGTCGCGATCGGCCGGGTCGATGTGGAGGGCGCCGGCGAGTTGGCCGCCGGTGACGCGGTCCGCGTCACCGGTGGCGGCGGTCAACGGGTGCGCGCCGAAGCGCCGGCGGAGATCCTGATCTGGGAGATGCACGCACGCCTCGGCGGCTGATCGCCGGGTAACCGATTCGCCACCGACGCGGCACAGTCCGATCACGGCACGCTGCCCCGACGGTTTCTGTGGCTAGCCTGGAAACTTGGTGTCTGTCGGTCCGGAGCCGAAGGGGCAAACAGCGTTGACTCCAATGGCTTTCGTGCGCCGGCTGGCGGCCGGCTGCAGCGCGATGCTGCTCTGCGCCACCCTGGCGATCGGCCCGGGCCTGCCGGCCGCGCGCGCCGCCGCCCAAGACCAGTTGGCCGCCGCAATCGCCCGCACCCCGGGCTCCTACCTGGTCTACAACTTCGGCAGCGGGCATCCCGCCCCGATGCTCAACGCCGCCGGCGAGTGGTACGAGATGTCCGGCGGCGGTCACCTGGTCGTGCTCAAGGCGGCGTCGCAGCGCATCGAGCCGCACCTGCTGGTCGACAGTCACCGCGGTGTGCAGAGCCGCTGCGAACGCGATCCGCGGGCCCGCACCAGTGAGGGGCTGCTACAGGCCTCCGAGCTGTACACCCCGCTGCAGGCCTGGCAGGCGCTGGGGCGGCCGATGGTGGCTGTCAACGCCAACTTCTTCGACATCCGCGGCCAGCGCGGCGGATCCTGGCGGACCACCAACTGCAGTTCACCGCTGGGCGCCTACGTCGACAACACCCGCGGCAAGGGGCGGGCCAACGTCGCGGTCACCGGCACCATCCCCTACGCCGGCAAGCAGGGACTGTCCGGCGGCAACGAGCACTGGTCGACGCTGACCACGATGATCCTGCCGACCCGTGGCGCACCGTATGTGCTGTGGCCGCGCGGTGGCCGCGACGGCGGGGACTACGACGCGGCCGGGCCGACGATCACCGCCCTGGTGGAACGCGGGGAGCGGTTCGTCGCGGTGAGCGGGCTGGGGCTGCTGGCGCCCGGCGTCACCGGGCAACTCAACGACGGCGGGCCGAGCGCGGCGCGCACCGCCCTGGGCTATTCGGCGGCCAAGGACGAGATGTACATCTTCCAGGGCGGCCACTACACCCCCGACAATATGCAGGATCTGTTCCGGGGTCTGAACAGCGATCACGCCGTCCTGCTCGACGGCGGTTCGTCGTCGGCGGTCGTGCTGCGCCGCGACGCCGGCGGCATGTGGACCGGCGCCGGGGTGCCGCGCGGTTCGTGCGACACCGCCCAGGTGCTGTGCGACGCCCACGAACGGGCGCTGCCCAGCTGGTTGGCGTTCAACTAGCAGCGGGCCGCCGCCGCGGGCCGGCCGCGACATCGCTCAGGGCATGTCGACCTTGGCGGCCAGCCAGCGGCCGTTCACCTTCTCCATGGTCATCACGATGCGACTGCGATCGATCTTCGGTTGGGGGGAGGCCTTGTTGCTTACCGACTGATCGATGAACAGCATCACCTCGACCTTGTTCTTGGTGGCGGACTTGACCGCCGCGTCGATGACGGTGCCGTGTGCGGCGGCCTTGTTCTCGATCAGCAGTTGGCGGAGTTGCTCGCTGGAGGCGGCGTACATGTCCTTGAACTCGCCGGTCGCTCCGTCGAGGACGTCGGTGAAGTTCTTGTCGATCGCGGCCGGGTCCACCCCGGTCAGCACCAGGGCGTACTTCTCGGCCGTTTCCAGTGCCTGCGCGGCGGCCGCGGCACGCTGATGGTGGGCGAACAGTAGCCAGCCCTCGTAGCCGGCGACGATCAGGCCCACCGCCAACACCGCAGCGGCGATCCAGCGCAGCCGCGCTCGTCGCGACGCCGCGTCGGTCTGGTCGCCGGCCTCGTCAGGGGTTTGCTCGGCGGTGTCGTCGTCCAGAGCCTCGTCGGTGGCCTCGGTCTCGTCGGTGGCCTCGGGCTCGTCGGTGGCCTCGGGCTCGTCGATGGCCTCGGCTGCCATGTCCTCACGGTCCGACACCTCACACCACCCCTCCCTGGCCTCCCCTGGGCCGAGCTGCTCGGCCGCAACGCACCCGAACCTACCGGAACCCGGGGCGACCGGGCGGTCAGGTGCAGGCTCCGGAATTCCGCAACGCGGCCCCCCACCCGGCCGCGGAATCGATGTGCGGACGGGTGAAGCCCGACGGCTGTTTCTTGCGCATGCTGTCGGCGATACGGGAGAGCTGGAACAGCACCCCGGTCAGCTGTTCACCGCCGTAGATCGGTGAGTACGGGCCGTAGTCGTCGGGGGTGTTGCGGATCGTCAGCGGCTGCAGTCGCGGTCCCAGAAAGCCGGTCGACCGGTCGATGTTGGCCACCACCGCGTCCGCCTGCGACTGCACACCGGTATAGCCGTCGCGGCGCCCGGCCAGGTCGCGGTTGAAGGCGTTGATCTGGCTCAGCAGCGGGTCGAACTGCGCGTCGAACCACTGGCACGAGTCCGACATGCCGCCGATCATCTCCGGGGTGACCTGATAGGTGAAGGTGTCGTAGGGCCAGAAATCCATATGCGGCGACCAGTCGCTGGGCGCCGGCGTGAACACCGGAAGCACCGGTGGATGATCCGGGTCTGCCAGGGCCGGCCCCGGTGCCAGCAGGGCGGCCGTCGCGGTGAGGCCGGCGACCATCCCGGCGGCGGACCGCACCCACCATCGCTGCATCGCCACCCTCTCCGCCCGGAGTTCATCCGGCTCGAGTATCGCCATCCGAGCCATCTTCGGCACGCTGAATCCGCGAAATCGGTGCTACCGCTGAGTAACTGGCCCATAACTCGAGTCATGTTGCCCGAAGCGCCTCTCGGCGGGCATGGCGTCCGACATCATGTCCGGATGCACGGTGACGGCGAGGCCCGATGAGCTCTGTTCGCGCCGCCGCGACCCGCATCGACCCGCGCCACCCACCGGCCGTTCCGAGAATCGCCGAACCCTACCTCGGAGTAAGCACGGTGGCTACCATGTCCGCCATGGATCATCGGCCCAACGGGGAATCGGCGGCGCCGGGTGATCCCAAGTTCATGATCGGCAAGCGATGACCACCCGGGACGAGCGTCAATTAGCTGATCAACCCCCCCTCGACGGGGTCGCGGCCATCGGGGACTGGACCGTCGGCTACGTCAACCGCCACCCGCTGGCATCGCTGACCACGGTCGGCGAGCAGTGCGTGCTGGCGGTGCGCACCGTGCAGTACTTCTTCATCGACCTGTTCAGCGGCCGGTTCCAGTGAGGCGAGTTCGTCCGGCAGAGCGCGTTCATGGCCAACACCGCGGTGCTGCCGACGGTTCTGGTGGCGCTGCCGATCGGGGTGACCCTGTCCATCCAGTTCGCGCTGCTGGCCAACCAGGTCGGCGCGACGTCACTGGCGGGCGCGGCCGCCGGGCTGGCCGTGATCCGGCAGGCCGCATCGCTGGTGGCGGCGATGCTGATGGCCGCCGCGGTCGGTTCGGCCATCACCGCCGACCTGGGCTCACGCACCATGCGCGAGGAGACCGACGCCATGGAGGTGATGGGGGTCTCGGTGATCCGCCGACTGGTGGTGCCGCGGTTCGCCGCGGCCATCATGATCGGCGTCGCCCTGACCGGCATCACCTGCTTCGTCGGCTTTCTGGCCAGTTATCTGTTCAACGTCTATTTCCAGAAGGGCGCGCCCGGTAGCTTCGTGGCGACGTTTTCATCGTTCGCCACCACCGGCGACATGATCGTGGCGCTGATCAAAGCCGTGATCTACGGCGCGATCGTCGCGGTGGTGTCCTGCCAGAAGGGCCTGTCCACCAGGGGCGGGCCGGCCGGCGTCGCCAATTCGGTGAACGCTTCGGTCGTCGAGGCGATCTTGGTGCTGATGATCGTCAACGTCGGCATCAGCGAGCTCTACAACGTGCTCTACCCCCGGACGGGGCTGTAGAGATGACGGCGTCTCCGTATATCCCGGCAATCGCACGCCCGATGCTGCGGGTCTACCGCATGATGTCGGCACCGACCATCCGGCTTGGCCACATGCTGGTCTTTTTCGGCCGCGCCGCAGCCGGTGTCCCGACCGTGCTGCGCCACTACCGTAAGGAGTTCCTGCGGCTGCTCTCCGACATCGCCTGGGGCAACGGCTCCATCGTGGTCGGGGGCGGCACCGCCGGGGTGGCCCTGGTACTCGGCTTCACCGCCGGTGCGCTGGTGGCGATCGAGGGCTACAATTTCCTGAATCTGCTGGGGCTGGGCCCGGCGACCGGCATCATCTCCTCGCTGGTCAACACCCGTGAGCTGGCGCCGATCATGGCGTCGCTGGCGTTCGCCATGCAGGCCGGCTGCCGCTTCACCGCGCAGCTCGGCGCGATGCGGATCGCCGAGGAGATCGACGCGCTCGATGCGATCGCCATCAAGCCGATCCCCTACCTGGTCACCACCAGGCTGATGGCCGCGACCATCGCCGTCATCCCGCTGTATGTGGCCTGCCTGGCGACCACCTACCTGACCTGCCAGGTGGTCACCGGCGTCATCAGCGGCGGGTCCATCGGCCCGTACCTGCACTACTTCACCATGATGCTGTCCGGACAAGACATCGTCTATTCGGTGCTCAAGTGCGTGGTGTTCGTGTGGTTGGCCTCCACCGTGCAGTGCTACTACGGCTTCTACGCCGCCGGCGGCCCGGAAGGTGTCGGGGTAGCCGCCGGTCGCGCCATGCGGGCGTCCATCACGATCGTGATCATGGTCAACATGCTGCTCACGATGGCGTTGTGGAGCATCGACGCCGGCGCAAGGTTCGGTGGCTGAGTGGGCAACTCCCTCGACCTCGACGGCCGCGGCCCCTCCGATCGCCAACTCCTCGGCGCCGGGGTGGCGGTTCTCGCGGTGATCGCGGTGATCACCACGGGCCTGCTGGCCAAGTCCACCGGCATGCTCAACAGTTACGTGCGGGTGGTGGCCGACCTGATCAACGTCGGCGACGGGCTGCCCGCCCAGTCCGACGTCAAGTACCGCGGCCTGTTGGTCGGCAGCGTCACCGACGTCATCCCGGCGGCCTACGGCAAGCCCAACTACGTGCACATCAACCTCAAACCCGACCACGCCAAGGACATCCCGGCCTCCGTCACCGCCCGGGTGGTGCCGTCCAACGTCTTCGCGGTGTCGTCCATCCAGCTCGTCGACCCCGGCGACGGCGCCGCCGGCGACTCGATGATCCGGGACGGCACGCACATCGCCGAGAACGGTGAGCTGTCCACGGTGATCTTCCAGACCACGGTGTCGAAACTGCGCGACATCCTGGCCGCCACCGGCCGCGGCCGCGAGGACCACAGCCTGGGAATCCTGGCCGCCGTCGGCGCGGCCACCGACAACCGGCGGGTCAAACTGCTCGGCGCCGGCGCGAACATGTCCCGACTGCTGGAGCAGCTCAACGGCATCGTCGCCACCGAGCCCGGACCGTCGACCGTCTCGGCCCTGCTCGATGCCACCCACGGCCTGCAGTCGACCGCCCCCGATCTGGTCGACGCGCTGCATCAGGCGGTCCAGCCGATGCGGGTGTTCGCCGAGAAACGCGCCGAACTGGCCTCGCTGGTCGCCGGTGGCCAGCACACCGTGGGCGTCTCCCGGGAGGCGTTCGACAACCACATCGATCAGCTGATCCAGATCACCCACAACCTCACGCCCGTCGTCGGCGTGCTGGCCAACAACGCCGACAAATTCGTCCCGATCTTCACCCGGGTCAACCGGCTCTCCGACAAGTTCTTCGACCAGCTCTACGACCCCAAATTGATCACCCGGAGCATGCGCGCCAACCTGTCCTTCACCCCGTTGCACACCTACACCCGGGCCGACTGCCCGCAGTACGGCCAGGTGAAGGGGCCGAGCTGCTACACCGCGCCGATGATCTCGGTACGGCCCGAACTGCCCGAGACCATGCTTCCGCAGAATTACCGCTTCCCGGCCGGACTCGAGCCGCCGCCGGGCACCGAGATCGGCCCGGACGGGAACCTCCGCGCCGTCGGGCCGCCGCTGATCAACCCCGATCGCAACCTCGAGGACACCAACCCGCCGCTGCCGTGGTGGACCGGGCCGTTCCCGCGCGTCCCCAGCAATGCCGACCCGCTCGACCCCGCTCCCCCGCCGCCGCCGGAGCCGCCGATCCCGGCCCAGCCCCACGCGCCGGAGTGGCAGCCGCCGTCCCCGGTCGCGCCCGCCGCCTACAGCGGCAATGTCGGATTCGCCGCTTACGGCGGGAATGTCGGACCCGTCGGCAGCCAGACCGAACGCAACCAGCTCGGCCTGATCACCGGGCAGCACGAACCGGCGTCGGTGGCGACCCAGTTGCTACTCGGGCCGGTCGCGCGCGGCACCACCGTTTCATTCGTCCCCGCCGGCACGGGAGATCACAAGTGACATTCCGCGGCCCACTGATCGGCCTCTCCATATTCATGGTCGTCTCGACGGTGCTGACCTGGCTGGTCTACGCCACACTGCGACGCGACGTCGCCGGGGCCACCACGCCGTACGCGGCGGTGTTCACCGACGTGTACGGGTTGCGCGAAGGCGACGACGTCCGGATGGCCGGGGTGCGGGTGGGCCGGGTGGAGAAGGTCGAGCTGGACGGGAAGCTGGCGAAGGTCTCGTTCATCGTCCAAAACGACCAGAAGCTGTACGGCAATACGGTCGCATCGGTGACGTATCAGAACATCATCGGCCAGCGCTATCTCGGGTTGTCGCTGGGTGCGGGCGCGGGCGCCCCCGACCAGGACCGGGTGCTGCCCCGCGGCAGCGTCATCGGAGTGGAACACACCGAACCGTCCTTCGACGTCGGCGCCCTGCTCAACGGCTTCAAACCGTTGATGTCGCTGCTGAATCCCAAGCAAGCCGACGATCTGACCAAGGGGGTGCTGCAGTCGCTGCAGGGCGACCAGGCGTCGATCGCTGCGCTGGTGGATCAGTCGTCGACGCTGACCGCCACGCTGGCCGGGCGCGACGAGATGCTCGGTGACCTGATCACCAGTCTCAACCGGCTGACCGGAACCATCGCCGGACAGAACGATCAGTTGGACCACGCCCTCAACCAGGCCCGGCGGGCGGTCACCGACCTGGATGCGCGCCGCCCGGCATTGCAGTCCTCGGTCGGCTCGCTGGCCCGGGTGACGCGGCAACTGTCCAACATCGCCGACGAGGTCTTCCCGTCCTTCGAGGAGATGGTCAACCGGGAACCCGGGTTCACCAAGCACATGGCGGGGATAGAACCGCAACTGGCGTTCACCGGCGCGAACCTGCCGCTGCTGCTCAAGGGCCTGGGACGGGCGTTCGGGGAGGGCGCCTACGGCAACGCCTACCTCTGCGACCTGAACGCCACCGGCTTCTTCCCCGGCCTCAACGACATCACCACGATCATCGTCAACGCCGCCACCCCCGGCAATGCCCGCCCGATCACCCGGGAGAACCTGGCGTGGCACTCGCCCCGATGCCGGAACACCGTCGATGGGTAGCGCCATGCCGATGCGGAGCGGCGGATTCCTCCGCCGGTGGCGGGAGCGACCGCTGGAGTCCTACCACACCACCTGGTTGGGATTCGGCGCGCTGGCCGTGGTGGCGGTGCTCGTCGCCGCGGCGCTGTTGGTCAAGGTGCTCGGCGTCGGCTACACCCGTTACACCGCCGAGTTCGCCCAGGCCGCCGCCCTGTCCCCCGGCAACCCGATCGTGGTCGCCGGCATCGAGGTGGGCCGGGTGTCGAGCATGCGACTCGCCGGCAACCACGTCGAGGCCGGCCTGACGGTGCGCAACGACATCCCGCTGGGCAAGGACACCCGGGCCAAGATCCAGGTGATGACGATCCTCGGCTCCCGCTACCTCAAGTTGGAGCCCGACGGCCCCGGTTCGTTGCCCGGCAAACGGATCAGCCTCACCCACACCGAGGTGCCCTACGACCTGGAGTCGCTGCTCGAGGACGCCACCACCACGTTCGACCAGGTCGACTCCGACCAGTTCGCGCAGTCGCTGGCAGTGCTCGGCCAGCAACTCCAGGGGATGCCGCCGATCATCCCGCGGGCGATGGCCAACCTGCATTCGCTGGCCAAGATCACCGCCGACCGGCGCGACCAGCTCGGCACACTGCTGGCCAGCACCCAGCGGGTGGCCAACACGCTGCACAACCAACAGACGAACTTGGGCAACCTGGTCGATCAGGGCCAGGATCTCATCGGGGAGTTGGTGTTGCGGCAGCACACTTTCCACGCGATGCTGGCGGCGCTGACCAGTCTGACGGGCAACCTGAACAACATCGTGGTCAACGACCGGGCGATGCTCGACGACATGCTGGTCAACGTGCGCTCACTGTCGGACATGCTCGGCCAGCACGACGACCTGCTGCGCAGCCTGATCCAGTCCGCGCCGCCGCCGCTGCGGGGTATCACCAACGCCACCGGTTACGGCCCGGGCATCGAGTTCTTCGCCGGCAACGGGATCGCGATCGACTCCTGGATGTGCGCCATCAGCGGCCGCGCCAAGCAGTTCGGCATGATCGAATACTTCAAGGACTGCAAATGAGCGCGCCCCCGAGGATCGCCGCCGATGACCCGATCGAGGAGCCGGATGACCCGGGTCCGTCGACCCGCCAGGCACTCTCGGCAGGCTCCGGCCGGGACCGTCGGCGCCTCAGGGCGATCGTGACGAGCCTGATCGCCGGCGCGCTGGTCGTCGCAGGCGTGGCCGTCTACTACCTCAAACCGTTCGGTGGGCACATCACCGTCACCGCCCAGTTCGACAGCGCCGCAGGGTTGTACGAGGACAATGTGGTCGCGGTGCTCGGGATGCCGGTGGGCAAGGTCAAAAAGGTCACCCCGAAGGGCGAATACGTCGAGGCGGAGTTCACCGTCGACCGCGGGGTGAAGGTGCCCGCCGATGTCCACGCGGTGACCATCAACACCTCGATCCTCACCGCACGGCAGATCGAGTTGACGCCGGCCTACGCGGGCGGCCCGGTGCTGGCCGACCGCACCACCATCGGACTGAATCGCACCCGGACACCGGTGGCGTTCGACCGCGTGCTGGACATGCTCGACAAGGTCTCCAAATCGCTCGGCGGCGACGGCAAAGGCAACGGGCCGATCGCCGATGTGATCAACGCCGGCGCCGACATCGCCGACGGCAACGGCGAGAAGATCAAATCGGCGCTCGGCGAGTTGTCCCGGGCCCTGCGACTCAGCTCCGACAACGGCGAGGCGACCGGTGATCAATTGACCACGATCATCACCAATCTCAGCTCACTGATGGACGCGGCGGCCCGCAACGACGCCAAGTTGCGTCAATTCGGCTCCACCACCCGGCAATTGGGTCAGATGCTCGCCGACGAGGACTTCGGCACCGGCAGCACCGGTCACAAGTTCAACGAGATCATCACGCAGGCGACCACGCTGCTGCAGGCCAACCGGGACAACCTCAAGCAAGCCGTCCTCAACGGCGACACGGCAGCGACGACGCTCGTCGAAAAGCAACGCGACCTGGCCGAGCTGCTCAACCTGCTGCCGTTGACGTTGGAGAACCTCTACAACGCCGTCGACACCAACAACGGGGCGGTCCGGCTGCACGCCCTGGTCGACAAGATCCTCGTCGACAGCCAAAGCACCAAGGAGCTGTGCAACATGATGCACCTTCGCCAGTTGGGTTGTGGCACCGGAACCTTGGCGGATTACGGCCCGGATTTCGGGCTGACGTATGTGCTGGACGGCCTTTCGATGATGGGGCAGTAGACGTGACGCGACGACTGGGGTCCCCGAGGGCGGCACTGGCCCTGCTGTGCAGTGCAATGGTGGTCTCGTCGGCGGCGGGCTGCGGCACCAATGGCCTGGGCAGCCTGCCGCTGCCGGCGCCCGGCATCGGCAGTGGGGGATATCGGATCACCGCGGTGTTCGCCAACGCGCTGAACCTGCCCGGGCACGCCAAGGTGAAGCTCGCCGGCGCCGACGTCGGTCAGCTAGAGTCGATGGTCGCCCGCAACTACACCGCGGTCACCGAACTGCGGATCATGGACGGTGTCCGGATCCCGGTGGGCAGCACCGCTGAATTGCGGTCGGCGACCCCGCTCGGCGACGTGTTCGTCGCGATCAAACCGCCGGCCCGGGTCGACCCGTCGGCCCCGCTGCTCAAGGGCGGCGACGTCATCGGGTTGGACGCCACCGCGTCGGCCGCCACCGTGGAGTCGGTTCTGAGCTCGGCAGCGCTGCTGGTGAACGGCGGTGCGGTGCAGAACTTCACCAACCTCGTCAACGGCGCCGGTAAGGCCACCGGCGACCAGGGCGAAGCGTTCGGGAAACTGATCAACCAGTCCAACGAACTGCTGGCGAAACTCAACGCCCGCTCCGGCGAGATCGAGACGGCGCTGCGTGAGACCAGCCGGCTCGCCGACCGGCTCGACGCCCGCAGCGAGGCGCTGACCGAGATGCTCAACGCGGCGGGCCCGGCCACCGACACACTGGTGGACAACACCAGTCAGCTCGCCGACCTCGTCGAGGAGCTCGGCGCAACCAGCCGACAGCTGGCCCGGTTTCCGTCGATCGCCGGGACCGACGACTCCGGGCACAGTTTCATCAAGGACGCCAACATAATCGCCGGCGCTTGGAACGATGTGGCGACCGACCCGAACACCAGCCTGCGCGCGCTGAACCGGCTGATGGCACCGTTGATCAAATCGACGGCCGGCACCGGTGTCGCGGTACACGCCAGCATCGACCGACTGGTGTGGGGCTCGATGCCCGACGCCGGGTTCAAGGGCGACCCGGCGTTCCACGGCCCGAAACGCTACGACTGGGCCAAACTGGCCGGCTCGATCAAGTACGCGCTCTGGCGGCTGCAAGAACGCGTGGTGGGTCGCGGCCCGGACTCCGACATGGGTCAGGCGCCGTGGACGGCCGTCGGGCCACCGATCCCCCCGACACCGGCCGAGGCTGAGGCCGCTGCCAACGACCCGGGCCTGATGGGGCAGGGGCCGACACCATGATCGATGCCGTCAGCCGTCGCATCGTCGCGCTGGTTCGCGCCGGTTACCGGCGAAAGAACCTGCTGTCGGGGCTCGCGCTGGCGATGACCCTGGTGGTGGCGACCGCCTACCTGTTGGTGGGGGCGCTGCGGGTCAATCCGACCCGCTCGACCTACCAGATCACGATCGCGCTGCCCGATTCCGGTGGGCTGCTCGCCAACCAGGACGTCTCGGTCCGCGGGGTTCCGGTGGGCCGGATCGAGTCGCTGCGGGTCAGCGGCACCGGTGTCGACGCGGTCGCCAACATCTCCTCGACGGTGAAGATTCCGGCCGCCAGCAAGGTGCGGGTGTCGGGTCTGTCGGCCGCCGGTGAGCAGTACATCGACTTCGAGCCCCCGTCCAGCGCCGGGCCCTTCCTCTCGGGCGGCAGCGTCGTCTCCCAGGACCGTGTGACGACCCCGATCCCGATGTCGCAGTTGCTCGCCGACGCCGATGGCATGCTGGCACAGACCGACCCGCGCAAACTCGACCTGATCAAGAAGGAACTCAGCCTGTCCGACGAGGGCCCCCAGAAGCTCACCGACATCGTCGACGGCGGCACCTTCTTGTTGTCCACCCTGGATTCGGTGCTGCCGGAGACGGTGAGCTTGCTGAAGTCGAGCCGGGTGGTGCTCACCATGCTCAGCGACGTCAACAACGGTATGGCCGTGACCTCGGCGAACCTCGACAAGGTGTTCAAGGGAATCAGCCCGATGATGGGCGGCTACCGCCGATTCGTCGACCAGGCGCCCGGCATGCTGTCGGCGGTCGACGGGCTCTTCGACGACAACTCCGACACCATGGTCGGCCTACTGGCCAATCTGGCCACCACGGCGCAACTGCTCTACGTCCGGGTTCCGGCGCTCAACGCGCTGTTCCCCGATTACCGCCGGTCGACGGTGGAGGCGCTCGACTCGGCGATCCACGAGGACGGGATGTGGGCGACGGTGGACATCTACCCGCGCTACACCTGCGATTACGGCACGCCGCGGCGCCCGCCGTCGGCGGCGGACTACCCCGAGCCGTTCTTGTACGGCTATTGCCGTGACACCGACCAGTCGGTCTTGGTGCGTGGTGCCCACAACGCGCCGCGCCCGCCGGGGGACGACACCGCCGGCCCGCCGCCGGGCGCCGACTTGGCCGCGACCACCGACCCGACCCCCAAGGGGCGCTACACCGTTCCCACCGAGTACGGCGGGCCGCCGATGTTGATCGAGCCGCCAGAATGACACCCGAGGAGACGCCGCGGTGAGCACCGCTGACGAACCGGCCGCCGAAGATACCCCCAAGCAGACGGAAACCGCCGAGGGCGAACCGGAATCGACGGTCACCGAGAAACCGGCCGCCGCGCCGCAGACGGCCGGCCCGCCACCGCCGAACCGGTGGGCGATCGCCGGCATCGCCGCCGTCTACCTGACGGTGTTCGGCCTGGCAGCGGGGCTGGGCTGGCAACTGTGGCAACAACACCGGGTCGCCGCCGCCGCCGCGGCCGGGCAGCGTGCCGCCGTGGACTACGCCCAGGTGTTGACCAGCATCGACTCCGGCAAGGTCGACGACGACTTCGCCACGGTACTCAACGGCGCGACCGGTGATTTCAAGGACACCTACACCAAGGCCAGCGTTGAGCTGCGCCAGCTGCTCATCGACAACAAGGCCTCGGCGCGCGGCACGGTGGTGGACTCGGCGGTCCAGTCGGAGTCCACCGACAAGGTGGTGGTGCTGGTGATGGTCGATCAGACGGTCAGCAACACCGCGCGCCCCGACCCGCGGGTCGATCGCAGCCGGATGAAGATGACGATGCAGAAGGTCGACGGCCGATGGCTGGCCGGCAAAGTCGAACTGCCCTAGGAGGGAAGCTATGTGGGCGACCCGGCTACTGACGGGCGTAGCGGCCGCGGCGTTGTTGGTGTCCGCGGCACCGCCGGCGAGCGCCTCGGCGCCGTCGTTCTGCAGCGGGCTGGGCGGCGCCTGGGACGGCCACTACTGCAGCACCGATGTGCGCTCCGAGCGACAGGCGACCCGCTACATCCGGATGGCGGTGCCCGGTGACCTGATCGACCACCCGGTCGCCGGGCCGCCGATCCGTGACTACCTGTCGAAGTTGTTCGGCAACTGGCGCGCCAAGGGCGCCTCGATGGTCGCCGACAGCTGGGGCAACGAGAATTTCGAGATCTTCCAGCACGGTGACGCGCTGAGCGTGGTCTTCCACGAGGACTACCACTCCGACGGGCCGTACATCAACAACGCCTACCGCACCTTCACCTTCGACATGGCTCGTGGACAACAACTGCAGTTGGCCGACATCACCAAACCGGGGGTGGATCCGTTCGCGACGATCCCGCAGCTCGGCGAGCCCTACATCGTGGCGGCATTGGACCGGGCGTTCTGGGAGCACCGCCCCGGTGACTATCCGTTCGTGCCCGAACGATTCACCCCCGACAAGGTGTTCTCCGGGGGTTACCGGTCATGGGCGTTGACCCCCGACGAGTTGATCCTGTACATGCCCGATTACCCGGTCAGCCACGACTCGCCGATCCAGTACAACCAGATGCAGTGGTACATGGACGGCGGCAACGTCCAAGCGCACATCCCGCTGTCGGCGCTCAGTTCGATCCTCCGCCCTGAATTCGGCGGTTCAGCGAGCCTCGACGGAGGAGAGGCGACACTGGGACCGCCGCATGAACCCGGCGGCGCCTGACGGGCTATCCTTCGCCGAGATTGAACTGATGCAGGCGAATCCGCGGAAAATGCTGCATGGTTGCAATCTCGCGGAGAGCGGGCCGGTGTCTCAGGCGTAGCGGAACAGCAGCATGCTCGCCGTGACCACCGCCGCGGCCAGCGCGATCACCGGCGCCACGACGGCGCGGGCCAGCGTGGCGCCGACGACGGCACCGCCGATCATCGTCAGCACCACTCCCAGCCGCAGCTTCTGGCGCTCGCCGGTGCCGTCGGCCAGCCGGCTGTCCACCCCGAGGCCCACGATCGTCGAGGTGAGGACGGTGGTGTAGAGCTCCTGGATGCCGAACTGGCGTGCGGTCGAGTTCTGTACGCCGAACGCCACCGCGAGGCCGCCGATCAAGAGCAGTCTGGTGGCGTCGGCGTATTGCAACACGCCGGCACCGGTCAGCGCGGCCAGCACGAGCAGTAACACCACCTCGATGCTCAACGCCGCGGTCACCCACACCCGGGGCCGGTGACCCAGGCTCCGCACCAGTCGGCCGCCGAAGATCGCCCCGAGCAAGAAGCCGCCGAACGCCAGCAACACCGCGGTCAGGTCGAATCCCGCACCCGGGACGAACACGAAGCCCAGAAAGATCGCGTTGCCGGTCATGTTCGCGACGAAGACACGCCCGAGCACCAGGACGCTGATCGCGTCGACCAGGCCGGTGGCGAAGGTCAGCAGCAGCAGGGCGGTCACGGTGCGCCGCGGTGAGATCGGCGACGTGACGAGCATGGGTCAGCTCTGGAATCGCGGCGTGAGGTCCAGCGAGGTGATGGTGGGCATTCTGGTGACCACCCATCGGTTCTGCTCGCGTTTCATGTAAAGCCGGTAGGCCAGGTATTTGATCGACGGAACGGCCCTGTTCAGTTCGCTGGTGGCCGAGGTGTTGGTGTACACGAGGACAGTGGCTTCCGGCCCGTCCAGGGATTCCACCGCGGCACCGACGATCTCGGTGGTGTCGGTGACCTTGGCCTGCTTGTTGCTCTCGGCGATCGCGGCGATGAACTTGCGGTACTGGGCTTCCAGGTCACCACTGAGATAGACCGCCGCCCGATCCGGCAGGGTGTCCATGTTCTCGGGCGTGTAGTTCCACAGTGTGTGGATCGCCCGGGCCGCGGTGCGGGCGATGTCGAGTTTGGTGGCCACCTCGGCGCGGTCGACGAGGTAGGGCTGGGCGGCGCCGGCCGCGAACGCCGCCGACGCGATGAAGAGCGCACTGGCCAGCGCGCCGGCCACCCGCAGGCTGATCCGCCTGCGGACACGGGGTTTCGTTGCGGCGGTTTCGCTTTCGTCGCCGTCCCGGGTTTCGTCGGTCTCGTCTCCGGGTTCGCCGTCACCGTCACCGTCGTCGTCGGTGGTGGTGGCCTCGATGTCCTCGGTCAGACCGTCGTCACCGTCGGAGGACGTCTCGGTCACAGCACCTGGTTCAGATTGCTGATCTTCCACTGGTCCCCTTCCTTCTGCGCCGTCAGCAGCCAGCGGGATGCGGCGCTGATGTCCTGCTTGCCGTCGGGTGATTTACCGCTGTTCTCGACGGCCACCAACACGTTGACGCTGCCATCGTCGTTCCACCGCTCGACCCCGGTCCCGACCACCGTTCCGGTGGTCGGCTCGCTACGCGCGACCGCGAGCAGGATCTGATTGGCCTTGTCCTGGCACTCCTGCTCGAATTCGCCGGTGGCGTGGGCCATCACGTCTGCGACGTAGTCGTTGGCGTTGAACGGATCCGGCGAGGAGAACATCGTCATGAAGGCCTCCACTTCGCCGAGGACCTCGACATCGCGCATCGCCGCCCGATGGTTGGAGGCATGCGAGACCAACACCAGGGTGCACACCGTGATCGCCGCGGCCGCCAGCAGCAGTGCGGCCGTCAGCACGGCGGTCAGCGCCCGGCCCGGCGGCACGTCCCGCTCGACGAACAGCGGCCGGTGATCGGCGCCGAGCTGCCGCCGCGGACTCATCTCTCCCCCTCGGCCGGCAGCGGCTTGCTGACGACGGTGAGGTCATCGACCCGCCAGTCCCCTGCGGCCTTGGCGAAGGTGACCCGCACGGTGGCGCTGATCAGGCGCTCCTTTCCGGCGGTGCCGCGCTGCCCCTGCAGGAACAGCAGCATCGCCCCCCGGCGCGGGGTCGCGTTGAGGACGGCGGCGTCGGCGACCCGGTAGTAGTTCGGAACCGGTGCGCCGTTGCGGATCGCATCTTGTTGCGGCACCAACTGTTCGCGATATTTCTCGGTCGCCAACGACTGGGCCCGGGCGAAGTCGTCCTGCAGGGTCTTCGGGTCGTACGACAACATGTCCGCGACGATCTTGGGTCCCTGCCGGGAGAGCTCGCCCCGCGCCACCTCCGCGGAGTGCTCACGCTGGAAGACCAGCAGGTAGCTGACCACTGCGGCGATGACGCTGAGCGCGGCGGCCGCCACGAACGCCGCGCCCGTCTTGGCCCGGATTCCCTCCGGCCGCGGGCGTGTCCCGGCCTGGCGGACCTCGGTGCCGGTCAGGATGTCGGCGAAGGTCCGCCCACGCTTGTCGCGCAGCGACCAGATCCAGCCCGCCAAGAACGGCACGGTATCGAGCAGGTGCGCCACCTCGCGCAGCAACAACCGCGCAACACCGACCGGTTCGGTCGTGCCGCCACCGCGCACCACCTCGATTCCGGAGTATGCGCGGCCCAGGCTCCACCCGGTGAGCACCGGCAGCAGCGTCCGGTTGACCGCGGTCGCCAGGATCGCCAGCCCGGCGATCGACATCGTGACCCACCACCACGGCCCGCCGGCCGGAAAGCCCAGTGCCACCAGCGCCATCGCCGCCGCCACCACCGCGCCCGGCAGCAGGTCGATCGCCAGCGCGGCCGCCCGTGCCCGCCACCGCGCCGGCTCGGGCGCCTGCGTTACCGCGTCGGTCACCGGGCCACCTGATCGAGTCTGCCGATCCGGTACTGGCCGTCTTCGCGGACCATCTGGGCCCGCAGCCGGTAGCCCACCTCTTTGCCCTGGGTCTCGACGTTGTCGACCTTGACCCGGAAAGCGACCAGGACGTCGACCGAGCCGTCCTCGTTGTTCCGCTCGACCGCGGCACCCATTTCGGTGAGCTCGGTGCGCACCTTGGCCGCCCGATATGCCTGAACGAAGATCTCCCCGTACAGGCCCGCCTGGGTCCGGAACTCGCCGGCGGCGCAGTCGAGGATCTGCTGCTGGGCCAAGGCCACGTCGGATCCGTCGGGCGCCTGGGTGGCCAGGACGCAGTGCTTCGCCGCCTCCACCGCTTCCGCGTTGTCGCGGGCCATGACCTGACTCGCGGCATGGTCGCGCAGACCCTGGTAGCCGGCGGCCACCAACCCCGCGGCCAGTACGACCAACAACGCACAGCTACCGAGCAGGTGTCGGCGCCCGAGGCGGGACGGCGCCGACCCGGCGTCCGCTGCGTCGGCCTGGATCGATTCCGTCGTCGCGTCGTCTGCTGCGCTGGGCTCGTCCGCAACAATTGCGGAATCTGTGGTAGCGGCGGTGTCTGCGGTCTGCTGCTCCCCGTCCGTGGTCACTGGAACGGTGCCAGCATCCCCTTCCATGCGTCGTCTCCTATGTTGGTCGAGTTCTCGACGGAGTATTCGACGCCGTCCGGCCCCACCGCCTGGCCACTCTGTGGATTGTAGATCGCAGCGGGCCCCCCGCCCGGCGTGTAGACGCAGGGGTTCGGTTGCTGCCCGTTGCACTGCACGCTACCGGTACCCGGCCGGGTCAGCGGGTCGTTCAGCGGCGGCGGCGTCGGGGGCACCATATCCGCCGGTAGCGGGTTGAGGCCGGTGTTGATCGACGGCGCCGGGATCACGTGGCCGGGTTCGACGGGCTGGTCACAGCGCGCCCCCAGTGCCGGGCAGTTGCGGATCTGGTTCGGGTCGCCGTACCAGGGGTTGGTGCCCAGCGGGATGTAGGGCTTGTCGCTGCGGCATTCCTTCGGCGTCGGGGCCCGCTTGCCCGGCACGTCGACACACGGGATGTTGCGGACGCCGCGCACGTTGTTCGACGGCGTGTCCTGCGGAATCCGGCAGGAGACGTCGGGGAGGTCGGCGGGACTGGTGTCGGCGAACGCCCGCCACTCCGATGCCGGCAGGTAGCCGGTCAGACACGGCGGCGGGTAGCCCAGGCTCAGGCCCGGAATCGGGATCGGGAAAACCGGGCCCGGGAAGGCCCCGAGTGCCACGTCTATTGATGCGCGCCCCGGGAACGTCGAGCTGACCGTCTGGACGATGGAACCGGCCTGCGGCAGGAACACCAACACCTGTTCGGTGTTGCGGTTGTAGCGCTTGGCCATCTCGGTCAGGATCGACATGTTCGCCATCATCTGCGGCAGGCTGTCCTTGGACTGGGTGAACACGCTGTGCACCTGCTCGACCAGCGGCGGCAGGTCGGTCAGGATGTGCTTCACCGTTTCGTCGCGGCTGGCGGCCTGAGCGCTCAGGACGTTGAGGTTGCGCGCCCATTGGTGGATCGCGTCGCCCGACTGGACCTGGCTCTCGATGATCGGCGCCGATTTCTCGATGATGTCGTCGACGTCGCCGAGGTTCTCCTTGAGGTCGGCGACGATCGCCTGCGTCGCGTCGACCAGTCGCTGCAGCGAGGGCCCCAAACCGCCGACAGCGGTCGCGGTCTCGTCGAGCACCTCGGTGATCTTGCCCGTCGGCAACGCGGCCAGGCCGCGGTTGGCGGCGTCCAGCGCCGGCCCGATCGCCGACGGCACGGTGCCCTTGGTGATCGTCTGGCCCCGTTTGAGGTACTGGTCCGGGTTATCCGTGGACACCAGATCCAGGTACTGCTCACCGATCGCCGACACCGAATGCACATTCGCGGTCGCGTCGACCGGGATCTTGTACTTGTCGGAGATCTGCATCGTGGCCTGCGCGCCCGTCTCGGTCGGCTCGACTCCGGTGACCCGGCCGATGATGGTTCCGCGGTAGGTGACGTTGGCGGTCTTGTACAGACCACCGGCCTCGGGCAGGTTCGCCTTGAGGGTGTACTGACCCAGGCCGGCAAGGCTCGGCAGGCGCAAGTAGTACACGCCCAGCACCGCCAGGGCGGCGACGGTCAGCACGCTGAAGATGATCAGCTGCCGTTTGATCTGCGCTGTCAGCAATTCCGGTCAGCCCTTTCCACATACGGACCGCCGGGCGCGCTGGCGGGGTTCGGCGTGTACCGGACGTCCGGGATCATCTTCTCGGGGTCGTGGCCGAAGGACTGCTCGAGCGCGCGCAGCATCCCCGAGAACCCGGTGCCGGTCAGGATCGCGTTGTCGATCGAGGCGAACGTCAGATCCACGACCAGCGAGGAGTTGATGAAGTCGCCGCGCACCGCCTTGAAGGCACCGTCGACGTGGTACGGCGCGGTGATCATGACCTGCAACAGGTCCGGTATGAACGGTGACGCCTTGCGGAGTTCCCGCGCGGGACACTGCATCGACGTCAGCACCTTGTTGAGGTCGCCCCGGGCCGGCGCGATCTGTTCGTTGGTCGCCCGGCCCATCTGGCCGAGCCCGTCGATGGCGTTGATGAAGATCGCCTGCTGGGCGTTGAAGTACTTGAACAGCGGCGGGAAGTCGGTCAGCACCCGGTCGATGGCGTCGTTGTGCTCGCTGAAGTAGCCGAGCAGCCGGTTGGTGGAGTCGATGGCGTGCGTGATGTCGTCACGCTGGTCGTTGAGGGAACCGATGAACGTGTCCAGTTTGTCCAGGAACGCCCGGATCTGTTCGGCCCGGCCACCCATGATCGCGTCGAACTCGGTGGTGATGGTCTCCAGGTCCGACAACCCGCCGCGGTGCAACAGCAGCGAGATACCGGCGAGGGTCCGCTCGATGGTCGGGAACGACGTCGAGTTGTTCAGCCCGATGGTGTCGCCGTCCTTGAGCTCGCCCACCGGGTCCGGCGGCGCCGCCAGCTCGATGTGCTGAGATCCCAGCAGGCTGGTCTGGCCGATCTTCGCGGTGGCGTTGCGCGGCAGGTGAACGTCCTTGTTGAGCTTGAGCTTCAGCGTGGCGACCCAGTTCTTCAACTCGATCTGGTCGACCGCGCCGACGAACACGTCGGCGACGAGCACCCGGCTGTTGCCGTTGAGCGCCAAGGTGTCCGGCACCTGCACATAGACGGTGTAGGAGCCGGGGCCGCTGCCGGGCCCGCCCGGCAGCGGAACGTTGGCGATACCCCGCCAATCCCGACACGAGGTCAGCGTCAACGCCACCATCAGCAGCACCAGGGCCTGCCAGGAGCGCCGGCTGACGGTCTTCATCGCTCTACTTCGTCTCATCAGCCTTCACCTCGCGGGGGAAGCGGTGCCACCGGGCCCGGGATCACATTCGGTCCGGGCGGGGGCGGTGCTATCGGAGCCACCCCGGGCGGCTGACCGATGAACGGCAGCGGACCGGGCGCCTCGTCGTAGGCGTTCGGCGGGCCGGGCGGGGTCTGATACTGGGACTCGATCGGCGCCGGGTCCGGGCCGCCCATCAACTGCGCCAGCGATTCGGGTGTCAACAGCCGGGCGGTGTCGTGACCGGGCTCCACACCCTGCATTCCGGGTGCGGTGATCCAGCCCGGCTGCGAGTTCTTGTGCGACAGCGGGGTGTCCGGTACCCAGATGCCGGGCACGGTGGTGTCCTTGTATCCCGGTGGCGGCTGCAGCCGCGGCTCGGAGTACGCGATCTGCTTGGGCGTGGTGTAGGCGCTGGTCCAGATGTTGATACCGAACGGCAGGTAGTTGAACTTGATGGCGTCGGCCACCGGCGCGAGGTACTCCGCGCACAGTTCGGCCGAGTCCTGGTAACCCAGCCGGCTGCCGGCCTGGATCGCGCTACAGATGAACTGCATCGGGTTGGCGAAGTTCGGCAGCACCGGGAAGCCGGTGACGGCGCCCTGCGCGGGGTGGTAGATCTCACCCGCGCCGGCCAACACGTTCGGCAGCACGTGCAGTGCGGTCTCCAGGCCTTCGAGCGGGTCCGGCTGGGTGAGGGCCGTCGACACCTCGGCCATGTTGTCGATGGTCTTGACCAGCGGTTCCTGGTTCTGGTTCAGGAACGCCCGGACGATCGTCATGGTGGCGTAGAACTGGTCGGAGGCCTTCGCGAGCTCCTGATCGGTGGTGGTCAGGTTGTTGCTGAACGTGGCCAGGTCCCGGTTGAGCTGAACGAACTGCTGGTCGTTGTGGTCGAGCGCCCGCACGAACAGCGCGAGGCTGCGCGTCACGGCGTAGAAGTCGCCGCGGCCCTTGTTCAGCGCGGTCAGCGCATCCGAGAGGCTGCTGAACGTCGTGTTGATCTGCTCGCCCTTGCCGGCCAGGCTGTCGGCGAAGGTCTCGATCGCCTCGCCGATCGGCCCCTTGGGCTGCTCCTTGGTCGGGCCCAGCTTGGTGATGATGTTGGTGACGTCGTTGCGCAGCGTGTCCCACTCGACCGGCACCTCGGTGCGTTCTTCGGGGATGACTGCCTTGTTGGCCAGCACCGGGCCGCCGCGGTAGGGCGGCTCCAGCTGAATGGTGCGTGATGCCACCAGGGTCGGGTTCAAGATGATCGCCTTGGCGTCGGCCGGCACCTTGTACTTGTTGTTGAAGTGCAGCGTGACCTTCATCTTGTCGCCGGCCGGTTCGATCTTGTCGATCGCGCCCACCCGCACACCCATGATCTGGACGGCGTCGCCGGCGTACAGCGCGTCGGTCGACGGGAAGTAGGCGACGACCGTGGTGCTGTTGAGCTTGCGGAACAGCTGCAGACCGCCGAAGCCGGCCACCAACGCCAGCACCAGCAGCGCCGAACCCACGATGATCGTGGCACGCGACATCTGGGGCAGACGCACGTTGCGAATGTCGAAAGCGGTACTCACGTCCGGCTACCTCCCTTCCAGCGAGCCGCCGCCGCCACCTGGCTGACTGTTTCCGCCTTCACCGGGAGCGATGAACGGCGCCGGCAGTTGGTCGCCCGGTCCCGGCGGTGCGGCCGGACCGGGTGCCCTGGGCGCCGGCGGGGGCGCCGCACCCGGGTTGGCCGGAGCCGGTCCGGGCATCGGGCCCAGCGGCTCGGAGCGCGCTCCCGGATTGGCGTCGGGCATCGGTACCGGGGTGCCCGGCACCACCGGCGGGGTCTCGCCGGGCCGGCCGGCGATCGGAATGCCCGGCGTCGACGGCAACCCGTCCGGGTTCGGCGGCGAGACCAGCACATCGGTCGGGCCCGGGTACGGTCCGCTCGGACCGAACGGTCCCGCGTTCGGGTCCAGGTTCGCGCAGGGCAACGGGTTGCCCGGGGTCGGGAACAGGCCGGCTGCCGGCGCGTAGGAGCACGGCGATCCCGGTGCCACGGCCGGTCCGGGGTGCTCCGGCGTGCCCTCGATCACCTGCGGTGCGGGCGGCGGTGCGCCGTTGGCGAACCGGGTCCCGTTGGGGTCGGGGTAGCGGAACTCCGGCAGGCCCGCGTTGCGCCAGAACTCCTCCGGCGAGATGCCGCGCTTCTTGAACGCGGCGTCGACCCACGGCTGCAGAATCCAGAACGGGATCACGTTGAGCGCCGAGACCTTGAAGTACGGTCCCGAGGCGATCGCGTCGTTGACGATCGTCAGGTAGCGGCCCAGGATCGTGAATATCTCGCGCAGGTTGTCCTGGCGGCGCACCAGCATGTCGGTGATGTTCTGGGCCTCGACGAACACGTGGCGCAGATCCAGGTTCGGGTTGTCCCTGACCAGGCCCTGCACCTGTTCGCCGAAGTAGGCGATGTTGCCCAGCAACGCCGAGATGGCCTGACTGCGCTGGTTGAACGCGCCCAGCAGGGTCTGGGTGTTGCGCAGCACCGCGTCGATCTGGCCGCTGCGGTCGCCCATCACCGCGGCGATCTTGTTGGCCTGGGCCAGCAGATGGGTGATCTCGTCGTCGCGCTTGCCGATGGTGTCGGAGAACTTGGCAACGCCGTCCAACGCCGCACTCAGATCGGGGGCGGTCTCGCTGACCGTCTCCGAGAGCACCTTCAGGGACCGCTTGACGGTGTCGATGTCCCAGCCGGCCGCGGCCTTGGTGACGTCGAAGACCGCGTCGTAGAGCTGATAGGGCGTGGTGCTCTGCCCCAGCGGCAGCACTCCCTGCGGCGACAACTTCTTTTCGCCCTTGGGGTCGATGGCCAATACCTTGCGGCCCAGGATGGTGTCGGTCTTCACCCCGATGAGGCTGTCCGTCCCGATCGGGTTGGCGCCGACGGAGAACCGGACCAGGACGTGATCGCCGTCGATGGACAGGTCCTGGACCTTGCCGACATCCACGCCCGAGATGCGGACCTTGTCCCCGGCGGTGAGCCCACCGGTGTCGGAGAGCTCGCCGAAGTAGCTCGGCTCGGCGAACAGCATCGGCACCGTGGTGAAGGTCTGCCCCACCAAGGTCACCAATGCGACCGTGATGATGCCGATCACGCCGATCCGTGCCCGGTTGGGCGGTTCCAGAGTCCTCACTGCGGTGTGCACCTCCCGGTCGGCTGCTGCCAGAGCCGGACGTTGCGAACCGGTCCGCCGGGCTGCAGGCCCGGAAGCTTGATAGTGGCGTCACAGATGTAGAAGTTGAAGAAGTCGCCGTAGACGCCAGTCCGCCCGATGAGCTTGAGCGCCTGCGGGATCCGCTCCAACAGTCCCTCGACGTCGGCCATGCGGTCCGGTGGCTCGGGGCCCGCGACCGGGAAGATGCTGTGCAGCTGCGGACGGTTGTCGGCCAGCAGGTCGGCCAGGTTGCCGGCGGCGTTGCCGAATTCGGCGGTGCCGAAGGCCAGACCGGTGCGGTGGTCGTTGAGGCCCTTGACCAGCTTGTCGAAGTTGTCGACGGTCTCGTCGAACGTCTGGCGGTGCCGAACCGCGGTGTCCAGCACGGTGTTGAGGTTCTTGACCACCTCGCCGATCGCGGCGTCCCGGTCGGCGATGTGCGCGGTCAGCTGCGCGGTCTGCTGCAGGATGTCGTTGATGGTGCCGCCCTGGCCCTGGAACACCGTGACGATCGACGAGGCGATGGTGTTGATCTTGTCCGGGTCGAGCGCCCGGAACACCGGTTTGAATCCACCGATCAGCGCATCGAGGTCAAGGGCCGGCTCGGTGCGGGAGGCCGGGATGAACCCGCCGGCGGGCAGGCGCTGGTCGGCGCCCTCGCCGTCGCCCCGCTTGAGCTCCAGGTACCGGTTGCCGATGAGGTCGTCGTAACGGATCTGCGCGGTGGTCGACTGGTACAGCGGCAGCGAGCGGTCGACGTCGAAGTCGACCACCACGCGGCGGCCGCCGTCGACCAGGTGCACGTTTTTGACCTTGCCGATCTCCACCCCGGAGGCACGGACGAACTGGCCCTGGCGCAGGCCGCTGGCGTTGGTGAACTCCGCGGAGTAGCGCGACGTCCGGTCGAACCGGATCTGCCCGAATACCACGACCAGCCCGATCGTGAAGAGCAGCAGCACCGATCCGACGACGCCGAGTTTGACTGCAGTCCTGGTGATGTTCATGGGTTGATCGTGTTATCCCCGACTTGGCGGCCCCAGACGTAATCGATTGCCCAGGGCGATCCGACCTCGAAATGGTTGTAGGGTGCTTGGCTGACTCCGGTGTCGGCCACCAGGTACGGCGCCGGCCAGAAATCGTGGGTGATCTCCTGCCAACAGCCGGGCGCCCCACCGGGTCCGCCGCGGGCGTTGTAGCGCGGCAGGTTGTCCGGGTAGATGTAGGGGTTGGCCGGGCTGACCAGCTCACTGACGGTGTCCAGCGCGTAACCGTCGCCACCGCCGAGGAAGTTGTACACCTTGGGCGCGCCCTCGGCGAGGTTGCGGATGGCGCAGAACAGTTCCGGGCTGTACTCGTCGAGCAGCGCCGACACCGGAACCAGGTCGGAGAACTGCGCCCGCAGGTACGGACCGAACCGGTCGGTGATGTCCGCGCCGAGGTTGCCCACGCCGGCCGCGGCCAGCAGCGCGGCGTCCAGTTGTTTCTGCTGGGTGGTGATCGTCTTCACCGTGGTGGGCGAGTGCTCCAGGAAGCCGACCAGGTCCGGCGCACCGGCGGCGTAGACGTCCCCGAGCGTCGCGAAGCCCTTGAGGTCGCGCCGGAAGTAGGGCATCCGCGCGTTGACGTCGTCGAGGATCGCGTTCCCGTTGACCAGGGATTCGCCGAACTTGTCCCCGAGGCCGGTCAATGCCTCCGCGGCGGCGTGCAGCGTGAGGTTCAGTTTGACCGGGTCGACGCTCTCGGAGAGCTTGGTCACCGTCTCGAACAGCGTGTTGAGTTCGGTGGTCACCGACGTCGCGATGATGTGCTTGGTGCTGATGCGCTCCGTCGTCGGGTTGTCCGGCGCGGTCAGCGACACGTACTTGTTGCCGAACAACGTGGTCGCCATGATGTTGGCCTCGACGTTGGACGGGATCAGCTTGATGTATTTCGGGTCCACGTCGAGGGTGAACTTGGCCGCCGGCTTCTCTTCGAACTCCGTCGGCGCGATGGCCGACACCCGTCCGATCTGCACGCCGTTGTAGGTCACCGGACCGCCCGGGTCCATCACCAGGCCGGCACGCGGCGCCACCATGGTCAGCGACGTCGTCTTGATGAACGCCCCGCGGAACTGGCCGTAGACCAATCCGGTGATGAGCAGCAGGACCGCCAGGGTCACCACACCCGCGACCCGGTAGGGCGGGGTCTGCGACTTGTTCTCTCTCCCGGTTGCCATCGTCATCACATCGTCAGGTTGAAGTTGGGGTCGACGCCGTAGAGCGCCAACGCGGCGAACAACACGACCGTCGGGACCGAGATCAGCGACAGTCGCATCGATCGGCCGACCGCCTCGCCGACACCGACCGGGCCACCACTGGCATTGAAGCCGTAGTAACAGTGGGTGATCATGACGATCACCGCGATCAGGATGGTCTCCATGAACGACCAGAACACGTCGTCGGCCCGTAGGAAGGTCCGGAAGTAGTGGTCGTAGGTTCCCGATGACTGTCCGAAGAACAGCGTGGTGACGATCTGCGGCGAGGCGAACGCCATGATCAGCGCCAGCGCGTACAGCGGGATGATCACCGTGAAGCCGGCCACCACGCGGGTGGACACCAGGTAGGAGATGGAGTTGATCCCCATCACCTCCAGCGCGTCGATCTCTTCGCTGATCCGCATCGCGCCGAGTTCGGCGGTGGCTCCGGCGCCCACGGTCGCGGCCAGGGCGATGCCGGCGTTGACCGGGCCGACCACGCGGACGTTGACCAGCGCCGCGGCGAAACCGGTGTAGGTCTCCACCCCGATATTGCCGAGCGAGGTGAACCCCTGGATCGCGATCAGCGAGCCACCGGCCAGCATCACGAAGCCGATGATCGCCACGGTGCCGCCGATGACGGCCATGGCGCCGGTGCCCATCCCCAGCTCGGCGATCAGCCGCAGCGACTCCCGGCGGTATCGACGCAGCGCCCACGGGATCTGCCGAATGGCGGTCAGGAAGAACCAGCCCATCTGGCCGCTCTTGTCGAGCGAACGCCCCGCCGCTCCGACGTAACGGTGATAGTTCGCGATCAGCCCGGGAAACCGGGCGCGCACCACTGCTGATGTCGACATCTCAGGTCCCCGTTCCGAACTTCACGCCGATGGTGGTCAGCACGACGTTCACCGCGAACAACGCGATCACGCACAGCACCACCGTCTCGTTCACGGCCGTCCCCAACCCTTTGGAACCACCGCGAACAGTAAGACCCCGATAACAACCAACCAAGCCTGCGATAAGTCCGAAGACGCTGGCCTTGACCGTGGAGATGATCACCTCGGGTAGCCCGGTCAGCAATGTCAGCGTCGACAGGTAGGCACCGCCGGAGACATTCTGCAGGTACACGCCGAACAGGAAACCGCCCGCCAGGCCGATGACGATGACCAGGGCGTTGAGCAGCAGGGCGACGACGGTCGCGGCGATCACCCGCGGCACCACCAGGCGATGGATCGGGTCGATACCGAGCACCTCCATCGCGTCGATCTCCTCGCGGATGGTGCGCGCGCCCAGGTCGGCGCAGATCGCGGTCGAACCCGCGCCGGCGACCACCAGCACGGTGACCAGCGGGCCCAGCTGGGTGACCGCTGCGATGCCGGCGCCGGCACCCGAGACGTCGGCGGCTCCGAACTGGGCCAACAGGATATTGAGGGTGAAGACCAGCAGCACCGTCAGCGGGATCGCGACGGCAACGGTCGGCACGAGGGCGACGCTGGTGATGAACCAGCCCTGCTGGAGGGTCTCGCGCCACTGGAACGGCGGCATGAACAGTGCCCGCGCGGTCAGCGCGCACATCCGGAAAAACCCGCCGACCATCACCAGCGGCGGCATCACCCGATCACGGGCGAAATCGACCAGGCGGGGACGCGCCGGAGCCGTCACAACACCCCCCTCACCGGAGCCTCCGCGTCACGACGCAGCAGGGGATCGCGTCGCACAGGCTCTCTCCATCCGTCCAAGTTCTCTCCGAGACCCGCGTCACCATAGCGCCCCAACGTGCCGTTGGCGACCATCGGACCATACCTGATGACTGCGTGAGAAGGAGATCGATTCGTTCCAACGTCGGCAGTTTCCTACCGGACAGTAATGTGCCGCCACCTCAAGCGTCGGCGTTCTGTGCGGTATCGGTTGCGGCGGTGACCGACTCGGATTCCCGGGCCGCGCCGTAGCGGCTCCGCAGTTCGGTCTTGAGCACCTTGCCTGCCGGGTTACGCGGCAGCGCGTCGACGATCTCCAACCCTTTGGGGTGCTTATAGCGCGCCAGTCGCTCGGTGAGGTAGCCGTCGAGGTCGGCCAGCAGCAGATCGGCCCGGTTGACGGCGGCGACCGCGATCGGCACCTCGCCCCACTGCTCGTGCGCGCGGCCGATCACGGCGACCTCGGCGATGTCGGGGTGACCGGCCAGGACGTTCTCCACTTCGGCGCAGTACACGTTCTCGCCGCCGGAGATGATCATGTCCTTCTTGCGGTCGACCACCCAGACGTAGCCCTCGGCGTCCATCCGGACCAGATCCCCGGAGTGGAACCATCCGCCCGCGAAGGCCTCGGCGGTGGCTTCGGGATTGTTCCAGTAACCGCTCATCAGGGTCGGTGCCCGGTAGACGATCTCACCGACCTCACCGACGGGGACGTCGTTCATGTCCTCGTCGACGACGCGGGCGGTGACGGTCGGGATCACGGTGCCGACCGACCCGAGCTTCCGCACGGCGTCCTCGCCGAGCAAGATGCACGTCACCGGCGACATCTCGGTCTGCCCGAATGCCGCCAGGATCTTGGTGCCGGGGAAGGTCTCGGCCATCTGTCGCAGCAGCGCATCCGAGGCCGGCGCCGCCCCCCATGACATGGTCCGCAACCGGATATCGCGCGGGTTGGCCTGCTGCTCGGCGCAGACGGCCTGCCATTGCGCGGGCACCAGGAAGATGCCGGTGACCTGCTCGGCGGCCAGCACGTCGAGCAGTTGGCCGGCGTCGAAGGCGCCGAGCGGGTTGATCACGGTCGGGATGCCCAGCCACATGCCGGGCAGCAGGTTGCCGACACCGGCGATGTGGAAGAACGGCACCCCGATGAAGGCCACGTCGTTCGTGCCGGTGCCCGCGGTGTGCAGTGCGGTCATGGTCTGGCCGACCAGGTTGGTGTGGGTGAGCACCGCGCCCTTGGGGTGGCCGGTGGTTCCCGAGGTGTACATGATCAGGGCCGGCGAGTCGTTTTCGACATCCACCGGTTGATGCGGTGTGCCGGTCTCGGCGATCAGGTCGTCGTAGGCGATCAGACCGGGTGCGCTCCGGCCGTCCTCGCCGGGCCCCTGCGGCGGTCCGGCCACGACTATGGCGTCCGGGGCGTCCAGCAGATCGGTCAACCCGCGCACACCGACCGCCACCGGCACCAGCGCCGTCTCGGTGATCAGCACCCGCGCCTCGCAGTCGGTGACCAGGAAGGCGAGCTCCGGCGGGGTTAGCCGGAAGTTCACCGGGACGGCGATCGCGCCCAGCATGTTGGCGGCCAGCACCGCCTCGACGAACTCGGTCCGGTTGAGCATCAGGATCATGACCCGGTCGCCGAAGCCGACGCCGCGGCGGCTCAGCGCGTCGGCCAGTGCGGTGACCCTTTTCCGCAACTGCGCCCACGTGGTGGTCTGGCCCAGGAACCGCAGCGCCGGGGCGTCCGGTTGCATCAGCGCATGCCGTTCCAGCTGGTTGACCCAGTTCGCCCGTCGGGCGCGGTAGGGCTGTTCGGCGGGATCGGTTGTTGGATGGGTCAATCGGCTCTCCCGCTTCGTGACGACGACGCTGCGTCGACCCGCTGCGTCCGACACCGGACCAGCGGCGCCGACCCGCTGCGATTGACGCTGAGACTAACCCGCAGCCAGTTGCTCGGCGCGGCGTTTGAGATTGTCGGCCAAGTAATCCAGGGCGTTGTTGAAGGCCTTCTTGAGCATCGGCTTGGGCACCGACATCTCCGTCTCGATGTCCATGTCGACGGTGAGCAACGTGGTGGGCCCGATCTCGACCACCGAGAACAACTGCTCCTGCTTGCTGAACAGGTCGCCCTGCTGGAGCACGGTCTGGATCTGCGTGCCACTCGGGTAGTACACGGCCTGGATGAAGGTGCCGTCGAAACCGGAGTACGACGCGTCCAGCCGTAGCTGGCTGGGCCGGCCGTCGTCGTAGCGGGCCAGCACCCAGATCCCTTTGACCTCGTCGTTCCACTGCGGGTACGCCTCGAAGTCGGCGACGATCCCCATGATCGTGGCGGCGTCGGCGGCGACTTCGACGGTCTTGCTCACGAGCGGCATCCGCCGAGCATAACCAGCCCCGAATAGCGTGCCGCTACACCTGCGCGGTGGCCAGCAGTGCGCGGATGCCATCGGGGATCGGCACCGGCCGTCGGCTGACGCGGTCGACGTAGACATGCACCCAGTGCCCCAGCGCGGCGAGCGGCCCGGGGCCTGCGTCATCGTCGACGCGGAACACCGCGAGCCGGTAGGTGACGCTGCTGCGCCCCAGCCGGGTGACCGCCAGCCCGACCGCGAGCCGGTCCGGGAAGCCCAGCTCGCTTAGGAAGCGGCAGCCCGACTCGGCCACCACACCGAGTTCCGGCATGGCGACCGGGTCGAGATCTGCCACGTTGGCCGCGATCCAGCCGTTGATCGCGGTGTCGAAGAATTGGTAGTACACCGCGTTGTTGAGGTGGCCGAACATGTCGTTGTCGGCCCAGCGGGTCAGCACCGGCCAATGCACCGGAAAGTCCCGGCTGGTCAACCCTTCCGGGGCGGGCGGTACCGCGGAACTCATGGTTGTATTTCAACATGGTTGCCATCCGCGGCGCGGTGCTGGAGCGGATCGGGGCGCCACGGCCCTACGCCCGGTCACGGCCGCTCGCGGTGTCCGGGCTGGACCTGGCTCCGCCCGGCCCCGGCGAACTGCTGGTCCGGGTGGAGGCCGCCGGGGTCTGTCACTCCGACCTGTCGGTGGTCGACGGCAACCGGGTGCGCCCGGTGCCGATGCTGCTCGGCCACGAAGCGGCCGGAATCGTCGAGGCGGTCGGCGCGGGCCCCGCCATCGGCGGCATCGCGGTCGGGCAGCGGGTGGTGCTGACGTTTCTGCCGCGCTGCGGGCAGTGCCCGGCGTGCGCCACCGGCGGGCTGACCCCGTGTGAGCCCGGCAGCGCGGCCAACGGCGCCGGCACCCTGCTCGGCGGCGACATCCGATTGCGCCGCGCCGGTCAGCCGGTCCACCACCACCTCGGGGTCTCCGGTTTCGCCACCCACGCGGTGGTCAGCGCGACCAGTGCCGTGCCGGTGCCTGACGATGTGCCGCCATCGGTGGCGGCGCTGCTGGGGTGCGCGGTGCTGACCGGCGGCGGCGCGGTGATCAACGTGGCCCGTCCGGCGGCCGGCCAGACCGTGGTGGTGGTCGGGCTCGGCGGCGTCGGCATGGCGGCGGTGCTGACCGTGCTGGCGCACGACGGTGTCGATGTGATCGCCATCGACCAGCTCCCGGAAAAGCTCGCCGCGGCCAGCGGGCTGGGGGTGCAGCGCACCTACACACCACAGCAGGCGCTCGACGCCGGCGTGCGGGCGCCGATGGTGATCGAGGCGGTCGGCCATCCTGCCGCCCTGCAGACCGCGATCGAACTGACCGCCCCGGGCGGACGCACCATCACCGTCGGCCTGCCCCCGCCGGATGCCCGGATCAGCGTGTCCCCGTTGGGCCTGGTCGCCGAGGGCCGGTCGCTGATCGGCAGCTATCTCGGCTCGACGGTGCCGGCCCGTGACATCCCGAGGTTCGTCGCACTGTGGCGCGCCGGCAAGCTCCCGGTGCAACAACTGGTGTCGTCTACCATCGCCCTCGACGACATCAACGAGGCGATGGACCGGTTGGCCGACGGCGGCGCGGTGCGCCAGGTCATCACGTTCGACTGACCCTGGGTCCAAAAGTGAAGTCGCGGGCCCGGAAGCGGCGGGTCATCGCCCAGAAGGCGCCGGCGCTACGCGGCCACTGGGTGACCACCCGGCCGTTGGCGGCCCGGAAATAGTTGCTGCATCGCGTCGTCCACACCGTGCCCTGCATCCATCGGTCGATCTTGGCGATGAAGGCGGCCAGCGCGGCGGGCCGCACCGCGACGTAGGTCTTGCCGGTGCGCCGCAGGTGCTTGAGCACCCGGACGACGTAGCGCGCCTGGGCTTCCAGCACGAAGATGACGCTGTTGGAGCCGACGTTGGTATTGGGTCCATACAGCATGAAGAAGTTGGGGAAACCGGGCATCGCCATGCCCAGGTAGGCGCGCGGCCCGTCGCGCCACGCCTGCTGCAGCGTCACGCCGTCCTCGCCGGTCACCTCGATCTGACCGAGATAGTCCGCGGCGGCATATCCGGTGGCGCAGACCACCACGTCCACCTCGCACTCGGTGCCGTCCTCGGTGACCAAAGAGTGCGACCGCAGCGCCTTGGCCGGGCTGGTCACCACCTCGACGTTGGGCCGGCCCAACGCGGGCAGGTAGTCCGAGGAGAAGACCAGCCGTTTGCAGCCCAGCGGGTGATCGGGGGTCAGCGCGGCTCGCAACCGCTGATCGGTGACGTTGGTCTCCAATAGTCGCCGCGCGGTGGCGGTGAACTCAGCCGTCTTGTCGCTGCCGTTCTCGATCACCGAGATGTTCGCCTCGCTGCGCAGCCACAGGCGCATTCGATACAGCCGCTTGGCCAACGGGATGCGGGTGAACACCCAGTGCTCCCGCGGGGTGTAGCTGCGATCGGGTTTGGGCAGGATCCAGGTCGGCGACCGCTGCACCGAATAGACCTTCGCGGCGACGTCGGCCAATTCCGGCACCAACTGTGCCGCGGTGGAACCGGTTCCGAGCACGGCGATCCGAGAGCCGGCGAGTCGCACCGAGTGATCCCAGCGCGCCGAGTGCATCACGGTGCCGGTGAACGGCTGCTCTTCGGTGAGATCGGGCAGCACCGGCTGGGTGAACAGGCCGACCGCCGAGACCACGATGTCGTAGCGGTGCTCGGTGCCGTCGGCGGTGGTCAGGCGCCACTGCCGACGGTCGGCCTCCCAGGCCGCGGAGCGGATCTCGGTCCGCAGCTTCAGGTGCGGCCCGAGACCGTGGTCGGCGGCGCAGCGTTCGAAGTAGGCCAGGATCTCCGGTTGCTTGGACCACTGCCGCGACCAGTGCGGGTTCAGCTCGAAGGAGTAGGAGTACAGGTGGGATTTGACGTCGCAGGCCAGGCCCGGATAGGTGTTGATCCGCCAGGTGCCGCCGACGCCGTCCTCACGGTCGAAGATGGTGAAATCGGTGAAACCCGCCCGCCGCAGCAGGATTCCCAGCGCCAGCCCGCCGGGTCCGGCGCCGATGATGCCGACCGACAGCGGCCGCGGTCTGCTCATCGGATCTGTAGGCATTGGCCGCCGTCCACCACGAGTTCGGCGCCGGTGATGAACGACGCCGCGTCGGAGACCAGGAACGCCACCGCGTCGGCCACCTCACCCGGCTCACCGAGTCGGCCGGTCGCCGAGACCGCGGCCAGCCGCTGCTGGGTGGTGTCGTCGAGCATCGGGGTGGCGATCGGTCCGGGGAAGACCGCGTTGACCCGGATTCCGGCCGTTGCGAGTTCGGCGGCCGCGGTCTGGGTGAGCCCACGCAGCGCCCACTTCGACGCTCCGTAGGCGCTGTGTTGTGGGAAGGGCCGGATCGCGCCGGTGCTGCAGGTGTTCACCACGGCGGCGCCGTCGGCCCGGCGCAGCTGCTCCAGCGCCGCCTGGATTCCGAGAAAGGGACCGAGACAGTTCACCCGCCAGGCGTTTTCGAAGCCGTCCTGCGTTTCGTCGGCGATCGCCGCCCGGTGCAGTACGCCCGCGTTGTTGATCAGTGCGGTCAGCGACCCGAACCGCTGCACGGTGGTCGCCACCGCGACGTCCCACTGCGACCGGGAGGTCACGTCCAGCGGAATGCCGATCACCGCGTCGTTACCCAGCGCGGTGACCACCGCGTCCAGCCCGGCTCCGTCGATGTCACAGGCGGCGACGGCGAACCCGTCGGCGCGCAGTCGTTCCACGATCGCCCGGCCCTGCCCGCGGGCGGCGCCGGTGACCAGGGCAACGGGTGCTCGTTTCATCAGTGGCTGCCCCTGGCCTCGTTGAGGTGCTCGAGCGCTCCGCACCGTAACGCCTGGGATTCGGCTGCCAGGGTGATCATCTGATAGCCCAGCGCGGCCAGCCGACGTCCCGCCACACCGGATCCGCCGTGAACGGCGGCGATCACACCGGCGGCCGACGCCGCGTGCTGAATCTGTGTCATCGCTTCCCGCATGCCGGGGTCGGTGGTGGCCCGGGCCACGTCCACGCCCAGCGAGATCGCCAGGTCGGCGGGCCCGACGTAGATGCCGGCCAGCCCGGGTACCGCGCAGATCCGCTCCACGTCGGCCAGCGCGGCGGCGGTTTCGATCATCGCGAATACGTCCGCCCGAGACACCAGGGCAGTCAGGTCACGTCCCAGTCCCGACCGCAGCGGACCGAAGCTGCGGACGCCGGTCGGTGGATACTGCGCGGCAGCCACCGCGGCCGCCGCCTGCTCGGCGGTCTCGATCATCGCGATGATGACCGCGTCGGCGCCGGCATCGAGCACCCGGCCGATCGGCGCGGCGTCCGCGTTCGGCAACCGCACCGCGGTGGCGATCGGCAAGTGCTCGGTGTGCCGCAGCATGCCTGCGATCTCCGCATCATCGAGGTAGCTGTGCTGGGCGTCGAACCCCACATAGTCGTAGCCCGCCCGGGCGAATTCCTCCGGGCCCAGCACCGTCGGCCCGGTGATCCAGCCGCCCCACAGCGGTGCCCGGTGGTCCAGCGCGGTGCGCAGCGCCGAGGTCATGCGACGATCGCGATCTTGACCCGGTCCGGCACCGGCCGGATCGCCAACTCGAAGGCGGCCTGCGCGTCATCGCAGCCGAACACATGGGTGAGGTAGTTCTTCAGCAGCTCGGGATGCTCGGCAGCGAACTTGCCTGCAGCCTCCAGCATCCGCCCGCGGTCGCGCGTCACGCCGGAGATCAACGTCAGGTTGTTGCGCAGCATGGTGCGCATGTTGATCGGGTAACTGTCGTCGTCAGGCACACCAAAGTAGAAAACGGTGCCGCCGGGCGCGACGGCCTCGATGGCGTGGCTCAAGGTGGCGACCTGGTGGCCGACCGCCTCGATCACGATCTCCGGCCGGTCCGCGGGGTCCAGATGGTGCACCCAGCGGTCACTGGTGGCCTGCACGGCGGTGTCGACGCCGAAGCCGGCGGCGACCGCTCGCCGGTCGACCGGGTCCACACCGGTGACCCGCCGGGCGCCGGCCGCCTTGGCGACCGCGCTGAACAGCAGGCCGATCGACCCCTGGCCGAGCACCGCCACATGGCGGCCGGCCAGCTCGGTGCGCTGCGCAACGGCTTCAATGGCGTAGAGCACGCACGCCAACGGCTGCAGGCCCACCGCTTCGGCCGGCGTCAGCGTCGGGTCGAAACCGGCGAGTCCGTCGCCGTCACTGATCACCCGCTGCATCAGGCCGTCGAAGCCGGAGGCCCACCCGACGACACGGTCGCCGGGGCGGTGCCGCGGGTGCCGGCTGGCGAGGACGTCCCCGACGATCTCGTGGATCGGGAAGCCGTTCTTCTCCGCCGCGCTGGCGCCGCTGTCACCGGGCAGCCTGCCCTGCGCGCCGCGGAAGGCGGGCAGGTCGCTGCCGCACACCCCGGCGGCGACGAAGGACAGCAGCACCTGTCCGTCGCCGAGCTGTTGCTCGGTGAGGTCGGGGACCTCGATACGCTCGAATTCGTACGGCGCGACCAGCCGGTGGACCCACATGCGTCAGACCTCCACCGGAATGGTGTTCCAGCCCCACTGGAAACTCGACGGCAGCCTGGTCGCACCGTCCTCGACGATGCGGAACTCCGGCACCCGGCGCAGCCACTCCTGCACCAGGACGGTCACCTCGAGGCGGGCCAGGTGGTAGCCGATGCAGAAGTGCTGTCCGCGGCCGAACGCCAGCGAGCGTTTGATGGGCCGGTCCCACCGGAATTCGTCGGGATCGGGGTATTGTCGCTCGTCGCGGCTGGCCGAGGCCAGCAGCGTGATGATGCGCTGCCCCGGCGCGATGGTGGTGTCGTGCACGGTGAACGGCTTCCGGGCGGTCCTCGCGAACCATTGCGCCGGCGCGCAATAGCGGATCATCTCCTCGCGGGCGAGCTCCACCGCCGCCGGGTCGGCGCGCACGGCGGCGAGCTGGTCGGGCCGGCGGACCAGCTCCCACAGCCCGTGCGCGACGATCTTGGGCACCGTCTCGGTACCGCCGATGAAGATGCACAGCAGTTGGGTCGCCGCTTCGACGTCGTCAAGTGCGCGCCCGTCCGGCAGCCGGTAGGCCAGCATGCCGTCGACGATCGGCAGCCCGCCCGCACCCTGCTCGGCACGCCGGCGCTGCACGGCCGGGATCAGGTACTCCAGGTAGTTGGGTCGGGCCGCAGCCGTATCCACCCCGGCGCCGGCCTGCGCGAGGCTGCCGGCGTTCACCGCCGCGAGCACCTCGCCGGCCAGCTCGAGCGGGACGCCCAGCAGCTCGCAGACCACTTGGGCCACCACGATTCCGCCGTAGTCACAGGTCAGGTCGAACCGGCCCTGCGGCAGCAGCTCGTCGAGCCGCTGATTGGCCAGCACGCGGATCCGCTCGGTCCAGTCGGCTACCGACCTGGGCCGAAACGCCGGTGACTGCAGCCGGCGGATGTCGTCGTAGATCGGCTTGTCGAAGACGGCGTGAAACGGCAGCGGGTGCAGCGGCGGATCGGGGACGGGTCCGCTGTTGTGCTGTGCCAGCACGCTGGCTGCCGGCAGCGTTCCCTCGGAGGCGACGAAGGTACCGTCACTGACCGCCAGCACATCCCAGATGTCGTCGAATCGCGAGAGCGCGAACAGATCCCACTTGGGCACGTAGTACACCGGGTGGTGATCGCGCAGCACGCGATAGTACGGCAGTGGGTCGGCCATCACGGCCGGGTCGAACGGGTCGTACGAGAAGGCCCGGTCCGCAACCGCTGTCACTCGGCACCTCGCTGGAGCGGGGCGGGCGGCAGCGCCTGCAGGATGGAGTCCTCCCAGCCGTCCCGCAGCGCCGGCGCCACACTCATCCAGGTCACGATCTCGGCCGGTGGCTGACCCTTCCAGGACGGGTAGTGCTGCGCGAAGCAGTCCCAGTCGCCGTCGAGCGCCCAGTAGTGGATGACCTCGTTGAAGCGGAAGGTGGTGGTGAACGAACCGAGCCAGCGTTTTCCGGTACGTTCCGACCACGGCACGTACAGGCGCTCCAACTCCCGGATGTAGTCGTCCTGGCGGCCGGGTTTGGTCTGCATGATCTCCTGGATCACCAACGTCGCGTCGAAGCCGGCGTCGCCGAGTTGCGCCAAGGTCTTGTTCTGCGGGGCGGGATACATGATGCGGCCCTCCCCGGCGGCCCCGATGCCGGCGAGATAGGCCGACCACTCGGCAGCGGGCTTCGCGTGGCTGCCGCCGCGGGCCTGCGCCCGTCCGATGCGGGCGTAGTCGGCGAACGCGTCGATCTCCCAGATGATGGTGACCTGCGGCCAGTGGCCGTTGTAGCGGCTGGTCTCCCACAGCGCGAACAACCGGGCGCCCAGTTCGGTCATCATCGGCTGGTAGATGCCGGTGAACTTCCCGGTGAACTCGCCGGTCGTGCCCCGGCCGAGGTCGATCGTCTCATGCAGATACAGCAGCGTGTGGTCGTAGTACTTACGCATCAGTCGACCGACACCAGATCGGAATCGACCGGCAGGCAACGCTTCTGATCGCTGCGGAACATCTCGGTGGAGTCCACTCGGAGGTCGGCCCGAGTGTCGGCGGCCAACAGGGCTTGCCTCTTGAAGGCCCGTCCCGCCACGGTGAGCACATGGCGCACCGCGTCGAGTCGCTGGTTGACGGCCACCGGCCAGCTTTCGCCCCACAGCACGACCTCGGTCACGCTGCGCCGCAGCGCGGACTGCACCCGCTGACGGATCCGGGGATCCCTGGCGAACGCATCGGTGACGACGGCGAGGCCCTGCCTGGCCGTCTCGCCGCTGGTTGCCGACAGCTCGGTCTCCAGGTCGGCTGTCCGCACCCCGAGAATCTGCAGCGGGCGCAGGTCCTGCTGCGCCGGCACCATCACGTTGACGTCCCATCCGGTCGCCACCCGGTGATACAGCCAGCCGCCGGCGGCCTGCACCAGCGCGGTGACGTCGAGCGCAATGACATCCAGGTGGTAGCGCAGTTGCGGATCCTCGAACGGCAAGTCCAGCCTCGCAGCGGTGCTTGTCATCGCATCATCCCAGCTCGTCGTGAGGATCTCAGGCGACGCCACCGGCCGGGCAGGGCTTGTCCGAGGAGGTGGCGCAACTCTGGAAGATATTACAGTTGAGGCATAAATTGTAAAGTCACGATCTGAACATGGGGAGGGGTGACACGACGTGAGCCTGGTCGCCGGACACGGCCCGCTCAGCACCGAGCGCGCCGGTTGGTTCTCGCCCGAGATCGCCACCAGCCTGGTCTATGTCGAGCCGCACCCGCGCCGGGTACAGGCGGTCAGTGCCGATCACCCGGTGCTCGACACCGAACGCGCCCTGCTGGTGCATCGCCAGGGCCAGCCGCTGTCCTACGCCTTCCCGGTTGACGTCGTCGGCGATCTGCCGCATCGGCCGGTGCCGGAAGCCCCGGGGTTCGTGCAGGTCCCGTGGGATGCCGTGGACACCTGGTTCGAGGAGGGCCGCGAACTGGTGCACTACCCGCCCAACCCCTATCACCGGATCGATTGCCGACCGACGCGGCGGACGCTGCGCGTCGGGGTCGCCGGCGCGGCCCTGGTGGACACCGACGACACGGTGATCGTGTTCGAGACCGCCCTGCAGCCGCGGCTCTACGTCGCCCCCGGCCGCGTGCGCACCGACCTGCTGCAGCCGTCGGAGACCTCGACCTACTGCAACTACAAGGGTTACGCGACGTATTGGTCGGCGGTGGTCGGCGACACGGTCATCGCGGACGTGGCCTGGAGCTACCCGGACCCGCCGCCCGAAAGCCTGCCCATCGCAGGGTTTTTCAGCTTCGACATGGAACGTGTCGGCGGGTTCGCCGACCTGCCGGAACCCGCGGCCGCGCCGGAGCGCTAGATCCGGGCCTGCTCGGCGATCTTGTTGTCGCTGGTGCGCAGCGGTCGGATCAGCCCGTCCTGGGCGAAGGAGGCGATGAGATCCCCCTCCTCGGTGTGCACGGTGCCGCGGACGTAAGACATACCCGCACCCACCTGGGTGCTCTCATGGCCATAGAGCAGCCAGCCGTCCCACCGCACCGGTTCGTGGAAGCTCACCGTGACCGTCATCGGCGCGGTGGACACGGTCAGATGCGACTGGCTGGTGCCGATCCCGGCGTGGGCGCGCATCGTCGTCGAAATGCCCAGATGGCCGGTGAAATAGGCGATCAGCGCCTTGGCGAGGTCGTCGCGGGCGGGGATGGGGTCATAGTGCAGCCAGGCGTGGATCTCCGGCGGTCCCACCTCGTCCGGACTGTTGACGTCGACGACATCGACGAGGCGCACTTGCCGGCCGGTCATCGGCATTGCGCAGGGATTGGCCTGCGCGGGCGACGCGACGTCCGGGCGGGGCAGGTGGTGGCGGATGACGTCGGCCGACGGGACGTCGGCGAGCACCGTCATGGTCGCGCAGCGCTTGCCGTTCTGCAGCACCGAGACGACCGCGGTGGCCGTGGAACGGCCCTCGTTGACCACATCGATAGCGTATTCGACCGGCGGGCCCACCAGCACAGCCCGGGCGAACACCGCGTGCGCCGAACGGATCGACTTGTCGCCGAAGCGTTTTGCCACCCCGACGATGGCCTGGGCCAGCAACTGGGTGCCTTCGACCACCTGCCGCTCATCGTCGGCGGCCAAGCCGGTCGCGCCGGTGAACCGGTCCGGGCCGTCGGCGTTCACCTCGAACAGCTCGAGCAGCCCGGTGACCGACCAGGGCGTGGCCGGCGAGGAGATCTCGGTGGACTCAGTAGACTGCGCCATTCCGCGAGCGTGACATTTCAGTCACGTTTTGTAAAGTGGGCGGGGTTGCGCCCATGAACGCAGGCCAGGAGGACGACCCTGTTGAGCATCGCCGAAACGAGCCTCGACCCCGACACCCCGGCAGCCGGTCTGACGCCCACCCGGCTGGCCGGCGGCTTCTGCTTCGGCGAGGGCCCCCGCTGGTTCGAGGGCCTGCTGTGGTTCTCCGACATGCTCGGCGAAGCGCTGCACACCGTCGACCTGCACGGCTCGATGACCACGGTGGCCCTGCCCGGCCACACCCCGAGCGGCCTGGGTTTCCGGCCGGACGGCTCCCTGCTGATCGCATCCGCCCACGACCGTCAGGTGCTGTGCTACGACGGCGACGCGATCACCACCATCGCCGACCTGAGCGAACACGCGCCGGCCGACCTCGGCGACATGGTGATCGACACCGCCGGGCGCTGCTACATCGGCTCGCAGGCCTACTCCGGCGGAGTCATCGTGCGGGTTGATCCCGACGCCGGGGTGCACACCGTCGCCACCGACCTCGACTTTCCCAACGGGATGGTGATCACCCCCGACGGCGGCACGCTGATCGTCGCCGAGTCCATCGGCCGGCGCCTCACCGCGTTCAGCGTCGGCGCCGACGGCGGACTCGGTGACCGCCGGGTCTTTGCCGACGGCCTCGACGGTCCGCCCGACGGCATCACCCTCGACGCGGCCGGTGGGGTGTGGACGTCGATGACGCTGGCCCACCAGTTCGAGCGCATCACGCGGGGCGGCACCGTCACCCAGCGCATCGACATCGGCGAGCGGGCCGCGATCGCCTGCACGCTGGGCGGGCCGAAGCGCCGCACCCTGTTCCTGCTGTCCAGCACCGACGCCTACCCCAAGCGACTGATCGGGACCCGCGAGTCCCGTCTGGACACGGTGACCGTGGAGATCCCCGGCGCCGGGCTGCCCTGAAAGGGAACCCCAGTGGACGACCCCGATTCGTACTACGAACTGCTCGACGCGGACGACCCCCGGGGCGAGAAATTCGCCGCCACCGACCTGGTGCGCGGCACCTGGTCGGCTCAGATTCAGCACGCCGCACCGGTTTCGGCGCTGCTGGTGCGGGCGCTGGAGCGCCAGGCGGCCCGCGACGACACCCGCCTGAGCCGGGTCGCCGTCGACCTGCTCGGTCCGGTGCCCGCCGAGGGTGCGCTGTGGGTCCGCGCCCGGGTCGAGCGGGCCGGCAAGCAGATCGAACTCGTCAGCGCCGAGATGCTGGCCCCGGGCCCCGACCAGCATCCGCGTGCGGTCGCCCGCGCCACCGGATGGCGGTTGCAGACGCTGGACACCACCGAGGTGGCGAACGCGTCGGCTCCCCCGCTGCGACCGGTCGATGCGGCGCGCTGCACGGATATGCAGGCGAACTGGGACCGCAACTACGTGCACAGCCTGGACTGGCGGTGGCTGACCAAGCCGCTGGCTCCCGGCGCCGGCGAGTCCTGGATCCGCCCGATCGTGGACCTGGTGGCCGGCGAGCCGATGACGCCGCTGCAGCGGCTGTTCGCGGTGGCCGACGACGCCAACGGGGTCGGCACGAAACTCGACATCAGGAAGTGGACTTTCCTGAACACCGACCTGGTGGTGCACCTGCATCGGATCCCCGACGGCGAGTGGATCGGGATCCGCGCCGAGACCAACTACGGCCCGGACGGCATCGGAACCACCGTCGGGACGCTCTTCGACGAGCAGGGTGCGGTGGCGGGCATCCAGCAATCGGTGCTGGTGCGGCGGCGTTGATCAGGCCGGTAGCGCCGGCGTGAGCAGCTCGACAAGGCGCAACCGCGGCCCGGTGATCATCGACGCGACCAGCCGCCCGGCGTCCTCAGCGCACGTGACGCCGCCCGCAGGTGCCGATCGGACGGTCGAGGCCCGCACCTGGGTGCCGACGAACTCCGCATCCAAGGCCGCCGCCCAGGCGTCGAACTCCCTCCGGCGAGCGGCATCGGCCCGCCCCACCAACTCCGGGCTGACCAACACCACATCGCCGGGCCCGTTGGCGATCATCGCCGGAATCACCTGCGTGGCAAGGATTTGCGCCCCCACCCAGGTTCGCTCGGCCGACAACCCGAAATCGGTGATGAGCACGTCCGGTGTGCCGATGAGGTACTCCGCGGTGGCCAGAAAGCGGTCGATCGTCCGCGGGTCGGCGAAATCCAGCCGGGCGGCGAACGCGCTCCTTCCGCTCTGCCGTAGCTGCGCCGCGAACCGTTCGGCGCAGTCGGGTTGTCGGCTTCCGATCAGCACCAGGTGACCGTGCGCCGCCAGCTGCGCCGCGGCGGCCTGCGCGATCCCGGAGGCCTCGGTGGTGATCATGACGGCTCGCGGCGGGTGCGCGCGGTCCTCGGACGTGACTTGTGGTGCTTCGATCACGATAATTGCCCTACCGACCCGTCCAGTGGTCCCGCGACCGTGAGGAACGATGGCCAAGCACCGAACCAGCGTGACACTGGCGCTATTTTTTGTAAAGTCTCCGATATGACCCGGAGCACGGTGGACGGCCCCGATAGCTCGACACGGCAGCGGATTCTCGCCGCGACCGCCGAGGTGCTCGGCCGCAACGGGCTGACCAAGCTCAGTCTGTCCGAGGTCGCCTCGCAGGCCGGGGTGTCACGCCCGACGCTGTACCGGTGGTTCGCCTCGAAGGAGGAGTTGGTCTCGGCGTTCTCCCGCTACGAGCGGCATATCTTCGACAGCGGACTCCATGCCGCCACCGAGGGCCTCAAGGGGGCGGAAAAGCTCGACGCCGCACTGCGTTTCATCGTCGACTACCAGCACTCGTCGACCGGCGTGCGGATGATCGACATCGAACCCAAGCACGTACTCGGCGACTTCTCCCGGATCATCGTCCCGATGCGCGAAGGGCTGCAACGGATGCTGTCCGGCCCGGACGCGGCGGTGAAGGCCGCGGCAGCGATCCGGATCGCCATCTCGCACTACATCATCCGCAGCGATGACTCCGACCAGTTTCTCGCCCAACTTCGCCAGGCGGTGGGCATCCGCCACCGCGATTAGCCGAACCGCCCGGATCAGTCGAACAGCACCGCGGCGTTGAGGTAACCGGTCGGATCGAAGGCGGCCTTGACCGTCCGCATCGCGGCGATATCGTCCGGCCCGCGAGACATCGGCAGGTAAGCGCGCTTGCGACTACCCACCCCGTGCTCGGAACTGACATTGCCGCCGCAGTCGGCGATGAGCGCCATCATCGCCGCGTACAGCCCGGGTTCGGCCGCTGCCGAGCAGCGCAGCACGTTCAAGTGCAGGTTGCCCTCGCCGATATGGCCGAACAGCACCGGCAGCGCGTCCGGTGCCTGCGTGCGGATCGCCGCGCCGGCCGCGGCAGCGAAACCGGCGACGGCGGCCAACGGCAGCGAGACGTCGAACTTCAACGGCGGGCCGAAGACGCCCAGCACGTCGGCGACCGCCTCGCGCACCCGCCAGAGCCGCTGCCGGGTGGCGGTGTCGACACCGACCGCCGGCTCGTCGCTGCACGACACCTGCTGCAGCAGTCCGAACAGCCGATCGGTTTGGTCGGTGTCACCGGCCAGCTCCACCAGCAGCAGCCAGTCGCCGCGCACCGGTGCGGCGACCCCGAGCCGCTCCCCGGTAAGCGCGGCGACACGGGCGTCGATCAACTCCAGCGTGGCGATGCCGTCGAGATCGCGGAACACCCGGGCGGCGCCGATCAGGGCGTCGAGGTCGGCGAAGCCACAGATCGCGGTGACCCGATGCGCCGGCGCCGGCCGCAGCCGCAGCTCCAGGCCGGTGATGACGCCGAGGGTGCCCTCAGCGCCGACGAACAGCGCCGGCAGGTTGTAGCCGGTGTTGTCGGCGCGCACCGCACTGTGCCGGCTCAGCAGCGATCCGTCGGGCAGCGCGACCGCCATGCCGAGCACCTGCTCGCCCATGTTGCCGTAGTGCACGGTGCACAGTCCGCCGGCGTTGGTTGAGGCCATCCCGCCGACGGTCGCGGTGTCCCGGGCGGTCAGGTCGACACCGAACACCAGGCCGGCCGTTGCGGCGGCGCGTTGCACCGCCGCGAGGGTGACGCCGGCGCCCACCCTGATCCGGCGTTCGACGGTGTCGATCTCGCCGACGGTGTTCAGCCGCTCAGTGGACAGCAACACATCGTCATGTTCGGGGACGGTGCCGGCCACCAGCGAGGTGCGCCCGCCCTGGACGGTGACGTATGCACCGCCGTCCCGGCAGGCCCGCAGCACCGCAGCGACCTCCTTGGCGGAACCCGGCCGCACCAGCGCGCCGGCCCGGCCCCGGTAGCGGCCGGTGTAGTCGACACTGTGACCGGCCAGCACGTCCGGATCGTCGGTGACGTGGGCACTACCCACCACGTCGGCCAGGCTCCGCAGCAGGCTCGCAGACACCGCCCCGGTCTACCACACGCCGCGCTACCTTTTCCCACATGGCTACCCGCGAAGACATCTCCTTCCGATCCGGCACCGACCGGATCAGCGCCTGGCTCTACCGGCCCGACGACACCGGTCCGGACGGCGCACCGTTGCTGGTCATGGCACACGGGCTGGGCGCGGTGCGCACGATGCGCCTGGACGCCTACGCCGAGCGGTTCGCCGCGGCCGGCTACGCCTGCCTGGTGTTCGACTACCGCAACTTCGGGGAGAGCGGCGGCGCGCCGCGCCAGCTGCTCGATGTGAAGATGCAGTTGGCGGACTGGGCCGCCGCGGTCGACTTCGCCCACACCCTGGCCGGAGTCGACCCGGCCCGGATCGGGTTGTGGGGCACCTCGTTCGCCGGCGGCCACGTGATCGCAACCGCGGCACGACTTCCGGTCGCGGCGGTGGTGGCGCAGTGCCCGTTCACCGACGGGATCGCCTCGGCGCGCACCATCCCCCCGGTGACGGTCGCCCGGGTCAGCCTGTTGGCGATGCGTGATCTGGCCGCGGCCCGGCTCGGCAACCCGCCGGTGATGGTGGCCACGGCCGGCCGGCCCGGCGAGGTCGCGCTGATGAGCACGCCCGATGCCTACCCGGGCTACCTGAAGCTCGTCCCGGAGGGCCAGAACATCCGCAACGAGGTCGCGGCGCGGATCGGGATGAAGATCCTCGGCTACCGCCCGGGCCGGGCGGCGGCCAAGGTGCGCTGCCCGATTCTGTTCTGCGTCTGCGACACCGACTCGGTCGCCCCGGCGGGACCGACGCTGCGCTACGCGGCGAAGGCGCCCCGCGGCACCGTCAAGAGATATCCCGAGGGACATTTCGACATCTACGTCGGCGAGGCCTTCGAGCGGGTGGTCGCCGACCAGCTGGAGTTTCTGGACCGCAACCTCAAGACCGCGGGAGCCTGAGCCGCCCGCCCCGAACGGGCGCGGCGCGCGCCTGTGGACTCGTGTATTATCGAACATATGTTCGATGTATCGTTGGCGCAGCTGGAAGAGCTGGGTGCTGCCGATGACGGCGCCCTGATCGCGACGATCGCCGGCTGGGCGCGGGTGGAAGCAGCCGCCGCCGCCCACCGGCTGGCCGCCATCAGCGAGTTGGTGGCCCGGCGCATCAGGGGCGATGGGTTCGACCGGTCCCGATGGACCTGCGACAACTGGGACGCCGCCGCCGCCGAGGTGGCCGCCGCCGAACACATCAGCCACCGCATGGCCTCCTCGCAGATGTACCTGGCCGGCGCCCTGCGGCACCGCATCCCGCAGGTGGCCGCCCTGCTACGCTCCGGCCGGATCAGCGCCCGGCTGGCCTCGGCGATCGCCTGGCACACCACCTTGATCACCGACCCCGGCGTACTGACACTCGTCGACGGTGAGCTGGCTGACATAGCCACCACCCTGGGACCGCTGTCGGTCACCAAGGCCGCCGAAGCCATCGACGCCCTGATCGAACGTCACGATCCCGCCGCGGTACGCCGCCTGCGCGACCAGGCCCGCGGCCGCGAACTGGTCATCGACACGACTCACACCGAAGCCGGAACTACCGGGCTGTGGGGCCGGCTGTTCGCCGTGGATGCCGCCGCCCTGGATCAACGACTGATGCAACTGGCACACAGCGTCTGCGACGACGACCCTCGCACCCTGGCCCAGCGCCGGGCCGACGCGCTCGGCGCCCTGGCCGCCGGCGCCGAAACCCTGGCGTGTGCCTGCGGCCACCCCGACTGTCCCGCCGCCACCGGCACCGACGCCCGCGCCGCCAACGTCGTCGTCCACGTGCTCGCCGAACCCGCCACCGCCGACGCCGCCCCCGACCCGCAACTGTCCGGCGAACCCGAGCCCGCACCATCCCGGCCGAGCCCGGCGCCGGCTCAATCCCGCCCGCCCTCGGCACGCATCGTCGGCGGTGGCAGCGTGCCCTCGGGCCTGCTGGCGCAACTCATCGCCAGCGGCGCCACCGTGACGAAGCTACGGCCCCCGGCCGAGCTGACCACCGAAACCGGCTACCGGCCTTCATCCGCCCTGGCCGCATTCGTCCGCGCCCGCGACATGACTTGCCGATTCCCTGGCTGCGACCGGCCCGCGACCGCCTGCGACATCGACCACGCCGTCCCCCACCCCTGGGGGCCGACCCACCCGGGCAACCTGCGCTGTCTATGCCGAAAGCACCACTTGCTCAAGACTTTCTGGATTGGGCCCGGCGGCTGGAGCGACCGTCAGCACCCCGACGGCAGCATCGACTGGACCTCCCCGACGGGCCACACCTACACCACCCGGCCGGCCAGCCGCCTGCTGTTCCCCGGCCTCAGCCTGCCCACCGCCACACCACCGGCCACCACACCACCGGTCGGCCACCAGCGCGACCTCATGATGCCCACCAGAAGAACCACCCGCGCCCAAGACCGCCTCCGATGCATCAACACCGAGCGCGCCCTCAACCTGGCCCAACGCGAGAGGCCTCCCCCGTAGCGGGGGCCTGCTACACGCCCAGCGGTGACTCGACGCGGACCGTCTCATCGCGGATCAGCCCGCGCAGCAGGGCGGTGCTGAACTCCGCGGCGATCTCCTTGGCGCTGCGCCTACCGCTGGGCCGCAACCAGCGGTAGGCCCCCAGCGTCATGCCGATGTAGCCGAGCGCCAGCACGTGCGAATCGCACTGGTAGAACTCGCCGCTGGCGATACCCCGGTCAATCAGGCCGTGCACGTGCTCGTAGACCTGGGCTTCCTTCTCCCGGACCTCGGCGACCTGTTCGTCGGTGAACCACTCGGTGATGTAGGGCTGCTCCTGGAAGTAGACCGCCGCCCCCTCCGGGTTGACGGCGATCTGGTCGAGTAGCCGCACCGTGTACTGGTATAGCGCCTCGCGCGCGGTCCAGGTCGGGTCGTCGTGCACGGCGGCCAGCGTCCGTTCGGCGGCCTGCTGGTAGATGTCGTAGAGGATCAGCGACTTGCTTGCGTAATAGTGGTAGACGGTCGCCTTGTTCAGGCCGACCACATCGGCGACGTCGTCCATGCGGGTGCCGTGGTAGCCGCGGGCGGCGAACAACTTGGTGGCGACCGCGAGCAGCTCTTCGCGGCGGGAGGGCCCCTGGGCGGAGCTCCCCTTGTCGTTGGGCATGTGCACTCGCTATCCGGCCGCCGGCATCATCCGGTCAATCAACTGGTTGGAAGGATTCTATGCAGTCCGGCATCGCACCGTTGACGGGCCGACTAAACTGGGGCAATCCAAGCTGAGGGGTTGATGACATGGGTCCTGGTTACGGTTACGATCCGAATCCGGATTACGACATGAGCGATGAGGCCGAGTTCTTCTTCAAGTACCTGACCTGGGGCCTGCGCGGCGTCGACGACGGCGGCGGCTACCCGCCACAGAACTACCCGCCGATCTAGTCCCGGCGAGCAAGCGTCACGGCCCCCGATCCATCACCGGATCGGGGGCTTTTTGCGGGGTGTCGCCCCCGCTTGCGGGGGACTGCCGCGACGGAGTCGTCCGCCCGGTGTCCTATCGTGGCGAGGTGACCTCCCAGCCGGACCTGCCCGGGGCGTGGAATTTTCGCGACGTATCAGAGACGACCGGCGCGCTGCGCCCGGGCCGGCTGTTCCGGTCCAGCGAACTGAGTCGCCTCGACGACCGTGGCCGCGAGCAGCTGCTGCGTATCGGGGTGGCCGACGTCGCCGACCTGCGGTCCCCGCGGGAGGTGACGCGGCGCGGGCCGGGTCTGGTGCCCGACGGTGTCGACATCCATCTGCTGCCCTTCCCCGATCTGGCCGCCGACCAGGCGCCCGAGAGCTCATCGCCGCACGAGGACGCGTTCCGCAAGATGATGGCCGAGAAGCCCGATGCGGACACCGCCGCCGACGTCGCGGCCCGCTACATGCTTGAGGAGTACCAGCGCTTCCCCACCCTGGGCGGCTCCCGCCGGGCGGTGCAGCGGGTGGTGTCGCTGCTGGCGGCGGGCCGGCCGGTGCTGGCGCACTGCTTCGCCGGCAAGGACCGCACCGGGTTCGTCGTTGCGGTGGTGCTGCAGGCGGCCGGCGTCGACCGGGATGCGGTGGTGGCGGACTACCTGCGCAGTAACACCGCGGTGCCGGTATTGCGGGACCGGATCATGGACATGATCCGGTCCCGGCCCGAGGATGAGATCACCCCCGAGGTGCTGACCTTCACCGAGGCCCGGCTCTCCGACGAGGTGCTCGGCGTGCGCGCGGACTACCTCGAGGCCGCCCACCGTTCGATCGAGCAGAACTTCGGCTCGCTGGACGCGTTCCTGCACGCCTCCGGGGTCACCGATGCCGACCGGGACGGGCTGCGCGCCGCACTGGTCGACTGACACCGTCCGGCCGCGACGCCCCCGGCCGAGGCCACCGCGCTACTGCAGCGAGAAGCTGGCCGCCTTGGCCGCCGACATGTCGGCGATCGTCGACCACTGCGCCGCGACGTCATCGACCGACGGCGGGTTTTCGAAGTTGGCGCCGGCGTTCTCGAACAGCGCCGCCCGCTGCACCTTGCCGCCACCGGCGATGAACACCGAGCCCGTCTCGGCGAGCTCTTCGGTGCACAGGTAGGCGACCACCGGTGCGACGTACTCGGGCTTGAGTTTCTCCAGCACCTCCGGCGGCAGGATGTCCTCGGTCATGCGGGTGGCGGCGATCGGGGCGATCGCGTTGGCCTTGATGTTGTACTTGGCGCCCTCGATGGCCAGCGTGTTGATCATGCCGACCAGGCCGAGCTTGGCGGCCCCGTAGTTGGCCTGCCCGAAGTTGCCGAACAGTCCGCTGGTGGAGGTGGCCACCACCACCCGGCCGTAGCCCTGCTCGCGGAAGTGCGTCCAGGCGGCGCGCACCACGTTGTACCCGCCGTAGAGGTGCACCTGCAGCACGGCGTTCCAGTTGTCGAAGGTCATCTTGTGGAAGGTGCCGTCCCGCAGGATGCCGGCATTGCTGACCACGCCGTCGACCTTGCCGAACTCGTCGATCGCGGTCTTGATGATGTTGGCCGCGCCATCGCTGTCGGCGACGCTGTCGTAGTTGGCGACGGCCCGGCCACCGGCCTCTTTGATCTCGGTGACCACCTGATCGGCCATGTTGTGGCCGGCTCCGGTGCCGTCGCGGGCACCGCCGAGATCGTTGACCACCACCGCGGCACCCTCGCGGGCCAGGGTCAGGGCGTATTCACGGCCAAGTCCGCCACCGGCTCCGGTGACGACGACAACACGATCCTGCACTCCGGGCATGAGCTTCCTTCCTCGATTCGATCGTCACGATAAAACAGCCCTAGAAAAGCCTTCGCGCCAACTTCCAGGCCTTCTCTGTATACGGCGGGTAGATCATCGCGCTGACATCGGGTCGGGTTGGCTTGGTCAGCACCGTCTTGCGGTGGCTGAACTCCTCGAAACCCCACCGGCCGTGGTAGGCCCCCATTCCGGACGGGCCGACGCCGCCGAAGGGCAGCTTGGCGGTGGACACCTGGAACACCAGGTGGTTGACCAGCATGCCGCCCGCGGGCACCCGGCTGATCACCTTCTCGCGCACCGCGCGGGTCTTGGTGAACAGGTAGGCGGCCAGCGGCTTGGGCCGGGCGTTGACGAACGCGATGGCATCCTCGATGGAGGCGACGGTGATCACCGGCAGGATGGGGCCGAAGATCTCGTTGGTCATCAACGCCTCGGCGGGATCGGGGTCGACGACGACGGTCGGTTCGATCCGCAGTGTGGCGGCATCCGTGCCGCCGCCGAGCGCCACGGTGCCGCGAGTGTCGGCCAAATACTTTGTGAGACGGTTGTATTGGCGTTCGTTGACGATCTTCATGCCGTGCGGTTCTTGCGCGCGGAAGTCGGTGATGGCCTCGCCGATCCTGGCGACGAGTTCGTCGCGGATCGTGGCGTCGGCCAGCACGTAGTCGGGGGCGACGCAGGTCTGGCCGGAGTTCAGCAGTTTGGTCCAGGCGATCCGCTTGGCCGCGACGTCGATGTCGGCGTCGGCGGCCACGATGCACGGGCTCTTGCCGCCCAGTTCCAGCGTCACTGGTGTCAGGTGTTCGGCCGCCCCGGCCATGATCTTGCGGCCGATCTCGGTCCCGCCGGTGAACATCACCCGGTCGAAGCCCTGCGCGATCAACGCCTGACTGACCGCGCCGTCGCCCTCGACCACCACGATCGCGTCGTTGTCCAGGTAACGCGGCACTAACTCGGCCATCAGCCGCGACGATGCGGCGGAGATCTCGGATGGCTTGAGCACCACGGTGTTTCCCGCCGCGATCGCGCCCACCAGCGGTCCCAGCGTCAGATAGAACGGGAAGTTCCAGGCGCCGATGATCAGCACCGTGCCGTAGGGTTCGTACTCCACCCAGCCGCGGCCGGGCAGCTGGGCCAGCTCGAGCAGCCGATGCCTGCGCCGCATCCACTTCTTGACGTGCTTGGTCGCATACCGGGCCTCGGCAGCGGTCCCGGCGATATCGGCCAACCACGCCTCGAACGGCTTGCGGTCGAGGTCGGCCGCCAGCGCCTCGGCGATCTGCGCCTCGTTCTCGTTCATCATCTGCTCGAGGCGGCGCAGCTGGGTGCGCCGCCAGCGCACATCGCGCGTCCGTCCGGTCGCGAAGGTGCCGCGCAGCAGGGCGACGACATCGCCGACATCGGTAGTGGTGGTCATGGTCCCTTCCTACCGCTGCGCGGCCCGTCATGCCGCGCGATCGGCGCAAGAGGGGCAGCCGGTCAACGGGTCAGTCGCGCACCGCGGTGACGAACTCCGAGAACGCGTCGGTGTCGTCGCCCATCGGCACGTTCACCCAGCGTCCCAGCCGGCGCATCTCGGCGGTGGAGTGCTGCGCGGTGGCCCGCCAACCATGCCCGTTGAGCCATTCCGGCACCGCCGCGCGGTCCTCGTCGTGGTAGATCAGATCCTGGATGTCCACCGTCTGCTCCAGGCCGATCTGTTCGGCGACCTTCTTGAAGCGTTCCGACATCTCCTGGCGCCGCTGGTCGGCGTGGTTGGCCGCGGTCTCGACCGCGATCCGGCTCCCGGGGGCGCTGAGCGCCGTGATCTGCTCGAACAACCGGTCCTGGGCGTCGGCAGGCAGATACATCAACAGGCCCTCGGCCAGCCACGCCGTCGGGGCCGCCGGGTCGAAACCGGCGGCGGTCAATGCGGCCGGCCAGTCCTGCCGGAGATCGATGGCCACCGCACGGTGCTGCACCGGCGCCCTCACGTCGTGGGCCGCCAGCGTCGTCTCCTTGTAGCCCAGCACCTTCGGCTGGTCGATCTCGTAGACCGTGGTCGCGGCCGGCCAGTCGAGCCGGTAGGCGCGCGAGTCCAGCCCGGAGGCCAGGATCACCACCTGGCGGATCCCGGCGCCGACCGCCTCGGCGAAGTAGGCGTCGAAGAAGTGGGTCCGGACGGCCTGGTAGCTGCGCATGTGGTGATACACCGCGGCGATCTCGGGATCGACGGACTCCAGCTTGTCGGTCAGCGACTCGTTGAGCAGCGTCTCCCACACCCCGGTGCCGGCGTTGGCGACCAGGAGTTTGGCGTAGGGATCGGAGATCAGCGGATCGGAACTGTCGGTCTCGACCGCGCGGGCAGCGGCCACCATCACCGCCGTGGAGCCGACGCTGGTGGCGATGTCCCAGGTGTCGTCATGGGTGCGCAGTGTGCTCATCGGTTACCTCGCTAGCTTGCCGTCGGTATCGCAAGCCATGCTACCGAAAAAAGTTAGGCGAGCTATTCACTGCCGTCATCGGCCGGTGGGGCGGGCTGATGCAGCTGCCAGAGCCGGTTCGCCAACAGCGCCTGCACGCTGGCGATCACCGCGGCCGACTCGTCGTGGTCGCCGAGCGCGGCGATGTAGAACCCGATCCCCCACAGCACGGCCAACAACGTCTCGGTCAGATCGCCGACCGAGGTCGCGGTGACCAGCTCGCCCCGATCGATGGCATCGGTGAGCGCGTCGGTGAGGAACCGCCGGGTCGGCCCCTGCAGATCCCCGACCAGTGCCCGCAGTTCCGGGTCCCGCTGGGCGTCCAGCACCGCGGTGACCGCGAACGCCGCGGCCGTGCGGTCCGCCTCCCCGAGCTGGGCGAACGCGTAGATGACCGACGACAGCCGTGCGATCAGGCCGTTCTCGGCGCGCGCCCGTTCGACGGCGTTGTCGAGAATCGATTCGTTGCGGTTGAGCACCGCCTGGTAGAGCAGTTGCTTGTTCGAGAAGTAGTGGTTGATCGCCGGCCGCGTCAGATGCGCGCGGGCGGCGATGGCCTGAAACGTCGTCGCGTGGTAGCCGAACTCGCCGAACACGCCGCTGGCAGCGACAACGATGCGTTCCCGGGTCAGGCTGGACCGTGCGCCGCGGGGACGCCCGAGCCGGTGGAACGCAACTTCCTGCATGAGATGAATTCTGGCACCGCCACCGTGACCCGTCGGTAAATTCCGCATTACGATCATTCACTTCTGCATCCCCGGATGCGTCCCGCCAGCGCCTCCGGCGAACTAAAGTCAACTTATGGCCGCGGTGCTCTCCCGACAGGCGTACTTCGAGACGGGTCTCGAAGTACTGTCGGAATTGGGCTACGGCGGCCTCAAGCTGGCCGAAGTCTGCAACCGCCTCGGGGTGACGACGGGCTCGTTCTACCACTACTTCACCAGCTGGCCGGTCTACACCCGCGACCTGGTTCAGCACTGGCTGGACGACCGCACCGTCCAGCACGTGGAGTTCGCGCGGGCCCTGCCCGACCCACGCGAGCGTCTCGACAGCCTGATCCAGATCGGCTTGTCGCTGCCGCACGGCGCGGAGGCCGCGATCCGCTCCTGGAGTTCGGCGGATCCGCAGGTGCGTGCCGTGCAGACCCAGGTGGATCGGCAGCGCTTCGACATCATGTATGAGTCGGCGCTGGAGGTCCTGCACGACGAACGTCAGGCGCACTTGTTCGCCAGCTGGGGGATGTACATGCTGATCGGTTACGAGCAGGCGCTACTGCCCCGCGACAGTGCCGCGATCGCCTGGATCGCCGCCCAGTTGCTCGACGCACTGGACTCGGGACGATTCGCCAGCGCCGCGGCCGCCGAAACCCCCGGGCAGCCCTTCACAGCGAACTGATGCGCTGCACCGGCAGCCGTGGCCCGCGCCGCGGTTCGACGGCCAGCCCGCTCTCGATCAGCAATCGCACCACCCGGTGGCGGTGCGGTCGCATCGGCGCCAGCAGGTCGATCATGGTGTCGTCGTCGATCGGACGGCCGAGTAGCGTCCAGCCGATCATCTTCGCGATGTGATAGTCGCCGACCGACAGCGCATCGGCGTCGCCGAAGGCACGCTGGGCGGTCTCGGCCGCGGTCCACACCCCGACACCGGGCAGCGACATCAGGGCCACCTGAGCCGCCGCGGCGGGCCTGCCCACCAGCCGCTCCAGCGATGCCGCCCGCTGCGCGCAGCCGACCACGGTGCGGGCTCGGCCGCCGTCGACATTGGCGCGGTGAAACTTCCACGACGGGATGCTCCGCCACACCTCGGCCGGCGGGGGCACCCGCATCCGCGGCGGCGCCGGTCCGGGTGCCGGGCCGCCGAACTCGGTGACCAGCACCCGCCAGGCCCGAAACGCATCGGCGCCGGGCACCCGCTGTTCGAGTATCGCCGGGATGAGCGCTTCAAGCACCCGTCCGGTGCGGCCCAGCCGAAGGTGCGGCAGCCGACGGTGTGCGGCGGCCACCGTCGGCTCGGTCGGCGCGAAGTCCGATGCGTCGTCGTCGGCGCCCAGCAGTCCCGGCAGTCCGTCGAGGAACTCCGCGGCGCCGTCGCCCCACGCTGTGCAGTCCACCGACTCGGGTGCCGCCCGGGTGATCCGCGCCGACACCGGGCCACTGGCGAGCAGGCTCGTCCGCCAGATGGCGCCGTCGATGATCTGCAAGCAGGGGTCGCCGGGGCCCCGGCGCAGCGGGGACAGCGTCAGCGCGGGACTCGCGGGCCCGGGAAAGGTGACGGTACGGCGAAGCGAACTGTAGATGACGTCATCATAGGGACGCCGTTTCCACGTTGACCGCTTCGCGTCGCCACGCCACGATGAAGACGTGGCCACCCCGTTCGACGATCCGCAGGCGGAATTGGCGTGGATGTTCCTGCAGGGCATCTGTGGCGATGACGACCTGGACGAGATCTTCACCCTGGTCAGCGACGACTTCAGCTACTGGAGCATCCTGACCCGCCAGGCGATCGACGCGAGCGCCCTGCGCCAGCAGGTGGAGGAGCGCCGCCACGGCCTGCAGATCACGCTGCATCTGACCCGCTGCATCAACGAGGGCGAGACCGTGGTGATCGAGGCGCACGGCGACTGTGTCACCGCCGACGGCGGCCACTACGACAGCCCGCTGGTGTTCATCGTCGACTGCCACGACGGCCAGATCGTGTCGGTGCGCGAGTACACCGAGACCCGGTTCGCCGGGGAGGTGCTGGGAATCTAGGCCGATCTAGTCCTGGCCGACGCTGATGTCGGCCTTGTCCGGATAGAAGGCGACATGCCCGGCGATCGCGGCGACCGCCGGAAACGGTTGTTCGTAGGTCCAGATCGCATCGGCGACGGTCTGGCCGGCCGCGGTGGTCACGGTGTAGTAGGCCGCGTCGCCCTTGAACGGGCAGTAGCTGGACGTCGTGGTGCGGCTCAACAGCTCACCATTGACGTCGGCCAGCGGAATGTACTGCACCGCAGGGCGGGTCGATTCCTGCAGCGTCAACGCGTCGTCGGTGTCGGCGACGACTTCGCCGCCGATACGCACCGTGACGTGCCGGCCGGTCGGGGTCACGGTGATCGGGTACTCGGCGGTCGGGATGTGGACAGGTCGGCTGCCCGAGTCGTGCTGGGTCATGCGGCGGTCCCTCGCTTCTTGGCATCACGCAGTTTCATCCAGAAACGCGCAGCCTCGCGGATCGATTCCTCCACCGGCCGGGGCTGCCAGCCCAGCTCGCGCACCGCCTTGGAGTGGTCGACCTCGGACTCCGCGCGCATCATCCGGACCGATTTCAGTGACAACTCGGCGTCCTTGCCGCCCAGCCGGGCCTTCAGCGCGCCCAGCGCCCCCAGGGCATAGAGCATCGGCACCGAGATCGACCGCGCCGGCGGCGGCACCCCGGCCTCGTCGGCCGCGATCGCGATGATCTCGGCGTTGGTGATCATGCGCTCGGAGATCAGGTACCGCTCCCCGTTGCGGCCGTGCTCGGCGGCCAGGATCAGCGCCCGCGCGGCGTCGTCGACCCCGACGGCCTCCAGCCGGATGCCGTCCATCACGAACGGCAGCTTGCCGTAGACGGCGCCGGCGATGAACGCGCCGTGCGGGGTGCGGCCCCAGTCGCCGTCGCCGTAGGTGCTCGACACGCACATCGCCACCGCCGGCAGCCCGGCGTCGGCCGCGTAACGCAGCACCAGGTCTTCGGCCTGCACCCGGGACTGCACGTAGGGGGTCAGCCGGCGGCGGTCGATCTGGTCGGTCTCGGTGGCGAGGTGCCCGCGCCGGCGGCCGACGGTGACATAGCTGCTGGTGAACACGAACCGGCGCAGGCCGGCCGCGATCGGCTCCTCGACCGCCACGTCGAGGACGTTGCGCAGTCCTTCGACGTTGGTGCGGAACAGCGGGGCCGGATCGCGCAGCCAGGCGCGGGTGTCGACGACGCAGTAGTAGATGTCGTCGCAGCCGGTCATCGCCTCGCGCAGCGTGGCGGTGTCGAACACATCGCCGTGGTACCGGGTGACGTCGAGGTCGTCGATTCCGATGGTGTTGGCGCTCGGGCGCACCATGACCCGGACGTCTTCCCCGGCATCGACGAGTTGGCGGGTGACGTGCGAGCCGAGGAAGCCGTTGGCGCCGATGACCAGCTTGGGGTGGGCCTTCACGCATTCCCTCCGAATTGCTTCATCCAGGCCGCCGCCTCGTCGTCCAGGGTGCCGAGCTCTTGGGCCTTGCGGCACCACTTCATGGTCGCGGCGACGAAGCGCAGCGGGTTGTAGATGTCCTCCTGACGGCGCCACAGGCCGTCGCCGGCGTAGGTGATGATCGAGATGTTGGTGGCGCTGATGATGGTGCCGTCGCCGGGATCACGCATCGGGTTATCCAGTTCGCAGATGATCCGCCCGCCGGCCTCGTCGATGACCGACCACAGCGCCGGGAACTCGGTCATGTAGCTGCCCGGGAACGTCGACATCGTCTGGCGGATCCAGGGCCGCACCTCGTCGCGGCCGTGCATGGTGCCCATCGCGTGCTCGACGTACTCGACGTCGGGGGTGTAGTGGCTCACCCAGGCGTCCCAGTCCTTGGTCTCGGCGGCGCGGGCGACGGTCTGCTCGAAGATCTCGAACGCGGCCGCGAGCTCGGCGCGGCTGAACTGCGGATTCGTCATGCGAAGAACTAGAACACGTTCTATCGGAGTTGTCGAGAGCGGGCGGATTCGAATCTGGGTTTATATTCGGATCGGTGTTACGGTGACGTCGTCGACCCACCGGTCAGAAGGAGATCGCCGTGACGTCCAGCAAACCGGCCGTCGGGCTGCATCACGCGGCCTACGCCTGCGCCGACTTGGAGGCGACGCACCGCTTCTACCAAGACCTGCTGGGGTTTCCGCTGGTCCACACCGAGGTCGAGCAACTGCAGGACGGCTTCTTCCGGCACGTGTTCTACGACCTCGGCGACGGCTCGTGCATCGCGTTCTTCGACCTGCATGGCGTCGGTGAGAAACCCGACTGGTCGAGTTCGTTGTCGCGCCCGAACGGCTTGCCGGTGTGGGTGAATCACGTGGCGTTCCGGGCCACCGAGGAGAAGCAGAACGAAGTCCGCGCCCGGATGGACGCCGCCGGCATCAAAGCGCTGATGGACGTCGACCACGGCTGGTGCCACTCGTTGTACTACCTGGACCCCAACGGCATCATGGTCGAGTTATGCCGGGACACACCGGGTTTCGAGCGCGACCCGGAGCAGGCGCATGCGCTGCTGACCAGCACCGAACGGGCGGCCGACCCCAAGGTGGTCACGTCCCGCTCGAACACCACCCGGCTCGGTTGAACCGGCTCGCATGGGTCTCGACTCGCTGACGACGCTCGCCGTCGCCCACGATGGGCCGGTGGCCCGGGTACTCATCGACCACGGCGAGCTCAATCTGATGGACGCCGCGATGATGGGCGACCTGTGGCGGCTGGTGAACTGGTTGCGCAGCGCGGCCGGCAGCGACGTGCGGGTGGTGGTGCTGCAAAGCGCCAACCCCGATTTCTTCATCGCTCACGTCGACCTGGCGCTGCTGCAGGCCTCGGCCGACGATCCCGAGGCCGCGGTCGGCTCGTTCCAGGACCTGGTCGGCGCGTTTCGGGCGCTCGACCAGGTCACCGTCGGGGTGGTCGCCGGGCGGGTGGCCGGCGGCGGAATGGAACTGCTGGTCAACCTGGATCTGCGGTTCGCGGTCACCGGCCGGGCGGTGTTCAACCAGATCGAGACCGGGATCGGGGTCATCCCCGCCGGCTCGGGCCCGCAACACCTGCACCGGCTGCTGGGGCGGGGCCGGGCGTTGGAGGTGATGCTGGCCCATGACGACCTCGACGCCGAACTCGCCGAACGCTACGGGCTGGTCAACCGGGCGCTGGATGCGGGCGGCGCCGCGGCGTTCGTCGACCGGCTGGTGGGGCGCATCGCCACGGTGCCGCTGGCCGACATCGCCGCCATCAAGGCCACCCTGGCCGCTCCGGACATCCACACCGGTCTGGCGGTGGAGCGTTCGGCGTTCGCCGAGGTGCTCGGCCGGGGCGAGGCACTGCCCAAGATGCAGCGCTTCCTGGCCGCCGGCGGCCAGACCCCGGCCGGTGAACACCGGCTGGCCGAGCTGGTGGCCGGCCTCGACGCGACGGAACCGGCGTGACGGCCCGGGGCGCGGCGCCCGCCGACAGCCGTCCCACCGTCCGGGGCCGCGACACCCAAGCGCGGCTGGAACAGGCCGCCCGCGAGGTGATCGCCCGCAAGGGTTTCTTCAAGACGACCATCACCGACATCACCTCGGCCGCCAAGCGCTCGCCGGCGTCGTTCTACCACTACTTCGAATCCAAGGAAGACCTGCTGGCATCGCTGGCCGAGGACTTCCGGGCCTCGGCCAAAAGCCGTGCGGTGCAGGCGTTGCACCCCGGCCAGGATCTGCGGGAGATCATCGCGGAATCGGTGCGCGCCCACTGGGAGACCTACCGCGAACACCTCGGCGTCATGGTCGGGGTGTTCCAGCTGGCGATGATCAACGACGAGTTCGCCCAGCGCTGGCGCGACATGTGCGCCGACGCGATCGACTGGGTGGCGCAGACGGTGCGGATGGCCCAGCGCAAGGGCTACGGGACCGACGCGGACCCGGAGCTGGTCGGCTCGGCCATCGTCGCCATGCTCAACCACTTCACCTATGTCTGGCTGGTGGCCGGCGGTGACGTGGCGGGCCGCGAACTCGACGACGAAGCGGCGATCAAAACGCTCACCGACACCTGGTATCGCTCGGTGAGCTGGCGCGAACAGGGTTCATGACAAAAGGAGTGGTGCAGTGGCGGTAACGCGCGAATTCGTTTCGCTGACATCGGCAACCGGGGCGGTGAACCCGGCCGGGTATCACCCCGCGCAGGGGCTGTACTGGACTCCGGCCGGGGCCAAGCCGAAGGTGGCCGTGATCGCCAGCCACTACAACGTGGACTTCGCCGAGCACTACCTGGCGCCGCTGATCGCCGAACGCGGTTACGGCTTCCTGGGCTGGAATACCCGGTTCCGCAGCGGTGAATCGATCTTCCTGCTCGAACACGCGCTGCTGGACATCGCGGCCGGGGTGCAGTGGCTGCGCGAGCAGGCCGGCGTCGAGGTGGTGGTGTTGCTCGGCAACTCCGGAGGCGGATCGTTGATGGCCGCCTACCAGTCGCAAGCCGTCGACCCGCACATCACGGCGGTCGGCGGCGGTCCGGTACCCGATGCGGTCAACACTCTGCCGCCCGGCGACCTGTACGTCTCCACCCAGGCCCACGCCGGCCGTCCGGAGGTGCTGACGGCCTGGATGGACCCGTCGGTGACCGACGAATCCGATCCGCTGTCGTGCGACCCGGACCTGGACATGTACGCCGAGCAGAACGCGCCGCCGTACACACCGGAGTTCATCACCCGCTACCGCCAGGCGCAGCGGGACCGCAACGACCGGATCACCGCGTGGGCGCAGGCGGAGTTGCAGCGCCTCAACGCCGCCGGAACCTATGATCGCTCGTTCTCGGTGCATCGGGTGTGGGCCGACCCGCGCTACCTGGATGCCTCGCTCGACCCGTCGGATCGTCCGCTGAACCGGTGCTACCTGGGTGATCCGCGGCGCGCCAACCGGGCGCCGTACAACATCGCCGCGCACTGCACGCTGCGGACCTGGCTGTCGATGTGGAGCCTGCAGACCTCGTTCTGTCAGGGCGCCCCGCACCTGGGCCGAATCACCTTGCCCGCCTTGGTGATTCAGGGCACCGCGGACACCGGCGTCTTCCCCAGCGACGCCCACCACATCCACGACTCGTTGGCCAGCACCGACAAGCAACTGCACCTCATCGCCGGCGACCACTACTTCGAGCAGCCCACCGACAGCCGAACGGTCTGCGCCGATCTGGTGGCGTCCTGGATCGCCGAACGAACCTGATGGCCGCGCTCGACTTCGATTTCCGCGACCCGGACCTGCATGCCGATCCGTTGACGTATCAGCGGCGGTTCGCCGAAGCCGACCCGGTACACCGCAACAGCCAGGGACTGTGGGTGCTGACCCGTCACGCCGACGTGCTGGCGATGCTGCGCGATGAACGCGCCGGGACCGACCGGCGAAACCTGTACCGCAGCAAGCTCGATCCCGGCCGGCCCTATCTGACCCACGTCGAGCACAACCTGTTCTACCGGTCCGGCGATGACCACCGCCGGCTGCGGGCACCGCTGTCGCGGGCGTTCACCCCGCGCGCACTGGCCTCCTTCGAATCCGAAGTCGCCGCCCGCGCCCGGTCGTTGGCGGCCGCGCTCGACCCGGCCGGCTTCGACCTGGTGGCCGAGTTCGCCAAGCCGTTACCGCTGGGGGCCATCGCCACCCTGCTGGGGGTGCCCGACAGCGAACTGGACAACCTGCAGGACTGGTCGATGGCGTTGATCGCGGCGCTGGAACCGGCGGCACCCCGGTCGGTGTTCACCGCCGCCGACGACGCCGCGGCCGGGATGAAGGACCTGCTCGCCGATCTGCTGGCGCTGCGCCGCGCCGACCCGGGCCACGACCTGCTGTCGGTGGTGGCCGCCAGCGGGCTGCCACTGTCCGACGACGAACTGCTGCACAACGCCATCTTCTTGTTGTCGGCCGGGCACGACACCACCACGGCGGTACTCACCGGGGCGACCGCGTTGCTGATCGAGAATCCCGGGCAACAGCGGCTGCTGGCCGACGCCGGGGCCGCCCCGCACGCCGTCGACGAACTGGTCCGGCTCATCAGCCCGGCCATGATGATCTCCCGGGTTGCCGAGGCGCCCATCGAGCTCGGCAGCGGGAAGGGCGGGGCCGTCATCGACCCCGGCGCCCCGATCCTGCTCGGGCTGGCCGCCGCCAACCGGGATCCGGCCGTGTTTCCCGACCCCGACCGCCTCGACCTGGCCCGGTCGCAGACCGGCCACCTGGGCTTCGGGTTCGGCCCGCACGTCTGCCTGGGCGCCCCGCTGGCCCGGATGCAGATCCGCCTGGGACTGCTCGCGCTGTTCGACCGATTCGCCGAACTGACGGCGCAGGCGCCGCCGCATCGGGAGCCGAGCGCGGTGTTGACCAGCTATCGTTCCTATCCCCTGGCGGGCGCTGCCTGAGCCGGGATAATCGGAGACATGACTGATTACCAGAGAGCGATCCTGGCCGGCGGCTGCTTCTGGGGCATGCAGGACCTGATCCGCAAGCAACCCGGCGTGGTGGCCACCCGAGTCGGCTACACCGGCGGCGACGTACCGAACGCCACCTACCGCAACCACGGCACCCATGCCGAGGCCATCGAGATCAGCTACGACCCTTCGGCGACCGACTACCGCAGCCTGCTGGAGTTCTTCTTCGCCATCCACGACCCGACCACTCGCAACCGGCAGGGCAACGACGTCGGGACCAGCTACCGTTCGGCGATCTTCTACCTCGACGACGAGCAGCGACAGACCGCGCTGGACACCATCGCCGAGGTGGACGCGTCCGGGCGCTGGCCGGGCAAGGTGGTGACCGAGGTCAGCCCGGCCGGTGATTTCTGGGAGGCCGAACCCGAGCACCAGGACTACCTGGAACGGTTCCCCGGCGGCTACACCTGTCACTACATCCGGCCGGACTGGCAGCTGCAGCGCCAGCCCTAGCCCCGGCGTGCGCCGCACAGTTACTGGCGGTGCGTCCGTAGCTGATACAGCCCGCGGGTGGTGGCGACGGTGTTGCCGTCGGCGTCGGTGACCACCGCCTCCAGCGTGTAGTCGGCCTTGCCGCGTTCGGCGGCCTCGGCGCCGATCCGGGCGATCTCGGCGGCGTCGAGGCGGGCCTCGGCGCGCAGCTGCGAACGGGCCATCCCGACGAACGAGATGTCGATGTTCTTCACCAGCGGGAAGTATTTGGCGGTGTCGAAACTGCTCAACGCGATGATGCCGCCGAGCACCTCGGCCACGGTGAACTGCACGCCGGCATAGACCACGCCGAAGTGGTTGCCGTTGCCCTCGAACGGGACGGTGGCCGCAGCGTAGCCATCACCGACCTCGACGACCTGCACCCCCATCCGATGCGCGGCGGGGATGGTGTGCTCGATCGCGGCGTTGAACATCTCGACGCGTTGCGCGGCCTGGTCGCTCATCAGCGCATCTTAGCCGCGGCGTCGTACGGTGATTCGCCCGCCGTTCTTCGGTGTGAACGCCACTCCCCGGGAGTGGTACTTCTCCCCCGGTGCCGCGGTCGGCTCGATAGTGAAGTGCCGCAACACGGTTCGCAGCACCAGATCCATCTCCAGGTTGGCGAACGCCGAGCCCGGGCAACGCCGGCTGCCGCCGCCGTAGGGCAGCCATTCGAATGCCGACGGGCTGCCGTCGAGGTAGCGCCGCGGATCGAAGCGGTCCGGCTCGGCGAACACGGCGGGATTCTGGTGGATCTGGTTGATCCCCACAATCACCCCGTACCCGCGGGGAATGACCCAGTCGCCGATCTGGACGCTGGGCGCGTAGACGTGCCGGCCGGCGAAGTCGATCACGGTGCGCACCCGCTGGACCTCGCGGATCGTGGCGCGGCGCAACTTGTTCTCGTCGGTGTCGGCCTCGGCGGTGAGCTCGTCGAGCAGCCGCGGATGGCGGCTCAGCCGCTCGAACACCCAGGCCATCGTCGACGCCGTGGTCTCATGGCCGGCCGCCAGGAAGGTCAGCAGTTCGTCGCCGATCTCCTGGCGGGTCATTGCCGTACCGTCGTCGTAGCTGCTGCTCAGGAGCAGTGTCAGCACGTCGGTGCGGTTCTCGAAGTTCGGGTCGGCGCGCACGTCGTCGATCAGCTTGTCCAGAATCGCTTCGTACTGCTCACGCCACGCCGCCAATCGGCCCCACGGGGTGAACCGCCCGTAGTTGCGGATCGGCATGGGCAGTGCCACCAGCCGGGAGCCGAGCGTCACCCACTTGGGCAGGCCTACCCGCAACTGGTCCAGTTCAGCGCCTTCGGCCCCGAAGATCGCCCGCAGAATCACGTTCAGGGTGATCCGGTTCATCGGCGACAGCGTTTCGAAGGGTTTGCCGATCGGCCAGTCGGCGATCTCCCGCAGCGTCTCCTCGACGACGATCTGCTCGTAGGCCCGAATGCTCTTGCCGTGGAACGGCGGGCTCAACAGATTGCGACGGCGGCGGTGCTCGGCACCGTCGAGCGCGAACACCGAGCCGGGCCCGAGGATCCGGGACAGGTTGGGCTGGATGTTGCCGAGGTCCTCGGGGTTGGCCAGGAACACCTGCTTGGCCAGATCCGGTTCGGTCACGAAGACCGTCGGCCCGAACACCGGGCTGTCGATGGTGAAGGCGGCTCCATAGCGACGCGTCAGGGCGCCCATCAGCCGGCGCCGGTCCAGGGTGAACAGCAAGCCGCTCACCACCTTGGGAATCCGCGGCTTCGGCGGAAGCTTGATCGCCGGTGAATCCGCGGCGTCGAGTCGCTGCGTGGTCTGGCTGGTAACCGTCTGGGTCATGCGATGCCTCCCGAGGCGATCCGTGGTACCGACGCGTACCAAACGCTTGTCGAACACGGTACTCTCTAGTACCAAGGACTGGCAAGGCTTGACGGGAAAGGTGCGGCGATGATGACGCTGGCAACCGAGGGCGAAGTGACGGAAACCGCCGACCCGTTTCGCCGCCGGCTGCTCGAGGGACTTGCCGACGCGATCGCCGAACGCGGCTACCGGGCCAGCACCGTCGCCGATATCGTGCGCGCCGCTCGCACCTCCAAACGGACCTTCTATGACCGCTTCGCCAGCAAGGAGGAGTGCTTCCTGGAGTTGTTGCGCGCCGACAATGAGGCACTGGCCCAGCGGATCCGCGCCGCGGTCGATCCGCAGGCCGACTGGCAGGAGCAGATCCGGCAGGCGGTGGGCGCCTACGTCGCCCAGATCCAAGCCCGACCCGCCATCACGTTGAGCTGGATCCGGGAACTGCCGTCGCTGGGTGAGGTGGCGCGACCGGCCCAGCGGCGCGGCCTGGACCTGATGTCGAATCTGCTCGTCGAGCTCAGTGGCAGCCCGGGGTTTCGCCGTGCGGACCTGCCGCCGTTGAGCCCGGCGCTGGCGGTGATCCTGCTGGGCGGGCTGCGAGAGCTGACCGCGCTGGCAGTCGAGGACGGCTCCGACATCGGCGCGATCATCGAGCCGGCGGTCGATGCGTCGATTGCCCTGCTCGGCCCTCGGCGCTGATCTACCGTTGACCCGTCAGGCGCATCGCAGAATCCGGAGGACCGCCATGCGACTCTCAACGCGTAACCAGCTCACCGGAACCATCGCCGACTTGGATGTCGGGTCGGTCATGGCGGTGGTCAAGATCCGCCTCGACGGCGGCGAGCAGGTGATCACCTCGTCGGTCACCCGCGATGCCGCCCTGGAACTCGACCTCAAGGTCGGTCAGCCGGCGACGGTGTTCATCAAGTCGACCGAGGTCACCGTCGGCGTCGAGTAGCCGGTCACGTCCAGGGCAGCGCCAGTTTGCAGATCTTGCGGACCACACTGCCGAACTGCTTGAGCAGCGGCCCGGTGTTGTACGGGACGCCGTAACGCTCGCAGATCTCGCGCACCTGCGGTGCGATCTCGGCGTAGCGGTGCGCCGGCAGGTCGGGGAACAGGTGGTGCTCCACCTGGAACGACAGGTTGCCGGTCAGGATGTGGAACCACTTGCCGCCGGTCAGGTTCGCCGAACCCAGGATCTGACGGTAGTACCACATGCCGCGTGACTCGTTCTCGGCCTCCTCGACGGTGAATTCCTGTGTGCCGTCGGGGAAGTGACCGCAGAAGATGATGGTGTAGGCCCACACGTTGCGCATCAGGTTGGCGGTCAGGTTGCCGGCGAACACCAGCGGGGCGAACGGGCCGGCCAGCAGCGGGAACGCGACGTAGTCCTTGAGGGTCTGGCGACGCACCTTCTGCCAGGTCTCCCGCAGCATTTCGCGTTTGTCGGCCAATCCGATCTCCCCGGCGCGGATGCGCTCGGTCTCCAACTCATGCACCGCCACCCCGTACTGGAACAGCACCATCAGCAGGAAGGCGTAGAGCGGGTTGCCCAGGAAGTAGGGCTCCCAAGGCTGCTTCTCGCTCATTCGCAGGATCCCGTAGCCGACGTCGCGGTCCATCCCGACGATGTTGGTGTAGGTGTGGTGCATGTAGTTGTGCGAGTGCCGCCACTGGTCGGCGGGGCAGGCGGTGTCCCACTCGAAGTGCTTGCCGTACAACGCCGGTTCACCCATCCAGTCGTACTGGCCGTGCATGACGTTGTGGCCGATCTCCATGTTGTCGAGGATCTTCGACAGCCCCAGCATCACCGTGCCGGCCAGCCAGGCCGGCGGGATGATGCTGAAGAACAGCAGCGCGCGCCCGCCGACCTCCAGCGTGCGCTGCGCCTTGATGATCTGGTGGATGTAGTCGGCGTCGCGTTCGCCGAGGTCGTCGAGCACACCCTGGCGGATGGCGTCGAGTTCGGCGCCGAAGGCGTCGAGGTTGGCCGGGAGGCCTGGGCGATCGCCGGCCTGCGGCTGTTCGGTCTGCGGCCGCTCGAGGACTGACTGCGTCATGGTTGGCTCCTTTACTGGTCGTTTCCCGCGACTCGGAATCTCCCGACGCAACACTCGGTGGTGGCGTCGTGTGATTCCCACTCACGGATGGTCATTGGTCCTACAGATCGATTTCGACGTCGCCGACGGGCACCGACACGCAGATCTGGATGTCTTCGCTCTCGGCGGTCGAGAGCGCCCCGGTGATCAGGTTTCGCACCGTGCCACCGGCTTTGCGGCAGGTGCAGCTGTGGCAGATGCCCATCCGGCATCCGCTGGCCGGTTGCAGTCCGGCCGATTCGGCCTGCTCCAGCAGTGACCGCCCGTCGTCGACCACCGCGATGGTGCTGCCGAGGAAGGTGACCCGGCCACCGGACGGGTCGGCGGTGAATTGCGGCGGCACGAAGCTCTCCGAGATCGCGTCGGGCCGCTCCTCGCGCACCGCGGCCACGAGTGCCGGCGGGCCGCACACGTACACCGCATCCGGCTCCGGTCCGGCCGCCCGCAGATGCTCGCCGTCGAAGTAGCCCCGCAGATCGCCGGCGTCCGGTGCGCGGGTGTAGCCGTGCAGCACCTGCACCCGCGGCATCCGGGCGAGTTCGTCGCGGTAGCAGGTCTCCTCGGGAGTGCGCGCGTAATGGATGAACGTCACCCGGCCCGCATAGCGTTCGGCGAGCAGGGTGCGCAGCATCGACATCACCGGCGTGATGCCGCTGCCGCCGGAGACCAACAGGATGCGCCGCGGGCGGATCGCCGGCAGCACGAAGTCGCCGCCGACGTTGTCCAGGCCGACGACCATGCCGGGCCGGGCGTTGCGGTAGAGGTACTCGGAGACCAGCCCGCCCTCGTGGCGCCCGATGGTGAGCTCGATGAGCCGCTGCCCTTCGGGGCTGGCCGGCGAGTAACACCGGGTGCGCCGCCGCCCGTCGATCTCGACGGACAGGTTGATGTGCTGGCCCGCCTTGAAACCGCCGAACGCGTCGTTGGGTTCCAGCAGCAGGGTCACACTGCGTGGGGTGGCGCGCCGCACGGCGACGACCCGGGCGCGGGCGTCGTTGCGGGTCCAGGTCGGAGACACCAGTTCGGTGTAGCGGTCGACCCCGTGGGGACCGGTGAGCAGGTCGACCAGGCCGGAGCCCAGTACCCGCCGCGTCAACGTTTGAGTGAACATATGTACACAGTGAACATCTGTTTACGATGCGTCAAGTGCTATCGGCCGGTTGTGTTACGCTTCACATCCAGTGAACAGTCGTACGCCCAATTCACGGTCGGGGAGAACAAGGCCACCGCGGCCGCCCCGTCCCGAGCGTCCAGCCCGGCCCGAACGGCCGGAGCGGATGTCGCGCGAGGAGCGCAAAGAGGCCACCCGCCGCGCCATCATCAGCGCGGCGCTGACGCTGCTGGAGGAACGCAGCTTCAGCGCGCTGAGCCTGCGCGAGGTGACCCGGGCCGCCCACATCGTGCCCGCGGCGTTCTACCGCCATTTCGAGTCGATGGACGCGCTGGGGCTGGTGCTCATCGACGAGTCCTTCGGGGCGCTGCGCGATACGCTGCGCGACGCCCGCACCGGCGGGGTCGACCCCAACCGGGTCATCGAGTCCTCCGTGGAGGTACTGGCCGACAGCGTCGCGTCGCGCCGCGAGCACTGGCGGTTCATCAACCGGGAGCGGTTCAGCGGAATGACAGTGCTGCGCTACGCGATCCGCACCGAGATCCGCTTGATCACCGCTGAGCTGGCCACCGACCTGGCGCGCTTCCCGGCGTTGAGCGCGTGGAGCACCGAGGATCTGAACATCCTGGCGGGGCTGTTCGTCAACGCGATGACCGTCACCGCCGAGGCCATCGAGGAGGCCCCTGACGCCGAGACCCTCGCCGAGATCAAACAAGTCGCCGTCAAACAACTCCGGATGATCGCGCTGGCTGTCGGCGGCTGGCGCAGCAAGCCCTGAGCGGTGAGCCTCGCAGCACGCCATGTTCCCGGCAAGCTGGCCGACGTCACCGGTCCGGGCATCACCGACCAGTGGGGCGTGACGTGTGCAGACCTGGGCGCCTCGGTGCTGGCACCCGACGGCTCGCTGGTATCGGTGTTCGGCGACACCTTCGCCGGCGACAAAGTCGGCCGAGGTGATTGGCGCTCCCCGGTGATCCTTATCGGCACCGGCGACGCCGGCCACCGGATTCGCTACCGGCGCGCGGGCGGCCCAGACGGCGACTACGCCCGGCAGCTGTGGCACTACCGGCACCGCGAGCCGGTCTCGCGACTGGACCGCAGCTCGATCAGCACGGTGATCCCCTCCGATCTGTTGCGGGTGGACCAGATGCTCTACTTGCACGCGATCGTCAACCGCGGCTTCGGCAACGTCGCCTGGACCGAGATCTGGCAGTCCGCCGACAGCGGGACCACCTGGCACAACATCGGGACGCGGTTTCCGGCGCGGCGACACCGCGGGCACGCGCAGTGCTGGTCCTGGGACTACGACCCCGACGACGGCTGGGTGTATGTGGTCTCAACCGGGTTTCAGCGCAACAAGGGCGTCATCTTGCGGCGGGTGCGCCCCGCCGACATCGGCAACCCCGCCAAGTACTCCGGCTGGGGATATCGAGGCGGCCGGCGGGCCTGGGGCCGCACCCCGGTGCCGATCACCCCGCCCGGCGAGACCTGGGGCGAGCTGTCGTTGCGGCGGCTGGCGGCCGGAACCTGGGTGCTCGGCGGGTTCGTGTCCTCGCGCTATGCGCTGGGTTACCGGGTGCTGGACTCCCCCGCCCCCGAATTAGCTTCTGTGCCATTGCAACTGCCGGTGATCGGCAGCAGCTGGGATCGCGAGGACCACGCCGGCTCCCGGGTCGCCCAGCTCTACGGCGGCTATGTCCTACCGGGTTCACGGGTGGACCGTACCGGAGGGGTGGGCCTGCTGGTGTCGCAGTGGAACACCGCGGCGGGCTGGCCCTACCGGGTGATGCAGTTCCGGGCGACGTTGGTCAGTGGCGAGGAGATTCGCTAGTCCCGGACGGCTGGTTCGGTGGCTTCAACCCGCGGCCATTCCACAGAATACTCAGTAACATCCTGGGTAAATAAGCGAACGAACCGGGAAATCTGAGTTTTTCCTGGGCTTCTGCTAGTGTCTCGCGCAACTGACCTGCGCAACTTCGACGAGGGACACCGAACGTGACGACAATCAAGCAGTTCCTGTGTGGTGCAACCGTCGCCGGCATGGTCGCCGCGACCGGAGCGGCCGTCGGCGCGCCGGCCGGGTTGTCCGCGGTGACCGCCGACTGGCTGCTCGCCGCCGAGCACGTGCTGCTGATCGGCCTCGACGGCGTCAACCTCTCCAAGGTCCTGGAGTACGCCTACGACGACGACAGCGGCTTCAAGACGGCGATGGACCAGGGCATCACCGGAGCGGCGAGCCTGACCAATCACACGACGCTATCCGGGCCGTCATGGTCGACGGTCCTCACCGGCGTGTGGGACGACAAGCACGGTGTCTTCAACAACCTGTTCCGGCCCGAGCCGTACAACCAGTGGCCGACGGTGTTCAACCTCATCGAGTACAACAAGCCGGAGGTCGACACCACGATCATCAGCAACTGGGAGTACCTCAACCAATTGGCCGGCGCGGGCGGCTACTCGGTCGACAACAACATCTTCGTCCCGGCGGGGGACAGCCCGGCCGACTCTGACGCGCTGGTCACCGCGCTCACCATTGCTCAGATCCTGGGCACGGAGGACAATCCGGATGACATCTCGAGTTTCCTGTTCTCCTACCAGTCGCAGGCCGACCACGCGGGACACTCGTTCGCCGGCGGGTCGGAAGAATACATGCAATCCATCATCAACCTCGGGGCCAATATCCAACAGATCCTGGCCGCGATCGCCCACGTGCAGTCGATCACCGGCGACGACTGGTCGATCATCCTCACCACCGACCACGGCCACCAGCAGACGGTGACCCTGCCCGGCCTCAGCATCGGCCACGGCTTCCAATCGCCCAATGAGACATCGTCGTTCGTCATCTTCGACCAGGCCGGCGATGACGCGAACGACGGCAGCCAAAGCTTGGGGTACTCCACGGTGGACATCACCCCGACGATCCTGTCGCTGTTCGGCATCCCGCTGCGCTCAGACTTCGACGGGGTCTCGCTGGTGAACGACCCGGCCGTGTTGGATGGCATCGTCGAGCCCACCGATCTCAAGCAGTCGCTGCTCGACGCTCTCGCGATGTACGGCTACCCGAACATCGGCAACGACATCACGCTGGCCATCCGGACGGTGATCGGGTCCGTGCCGTACTTCCTCGACAAGTTTGTGACCGAGATCGACACCTTCCTACAGTCGATCGTCGACCAGGACATCTTCCTGATCAGCGGGCTGGCCGAGGTCGCCCAGCAGATCAACGAGTTCTTCGGCGGTCTGACGGTGAACGTGACCAACACGGTGGCACACGGATTCGCGTATCTGCTCGGGTCGGGCGTGATCGCCCCGACCGACGCACCGCTGCCGCTGCCGGGGGCCGCCGAGTTCACCGGATCGTTGGAGTCGCTGTTGGCCGGCGACACCTTTACCGCCCCCGACATCGGGGACCTCGACCTGTCGCTGCTGCTCGACGTCGACGCGCTGCTGGGCTGACGCACCATGACAACGCTCAAGCAGATCCTGTGTGGTACCGCCGTCGCCGGCCTGGTAGCCGGAGCCGGCGCGGCGGTGGGGACGCAGGTGGGCTTGTCGACCGTAACCGCCGATTGGCTGCTTGCCGCCGAACATGTGCTGCTGCTGGGCACCGATGGCACCAACCTCGACAAGATCCTCGAGTACGCCTATAACGACGACAGCGGATTCAAGATGCTGATGGATCGGGGCGTCACCGCCGCCACGACCATCGCCGGCCATCAAACGATGTCGACGCCGTCGTGGTCGACGATCCTCACCGGGGTCTGGGACGACAAACACGGGGTGGTCAGCAACGTCTACCGGCCCGAGCCCTACACCACCTGGCCGTCGGTGTTCAACCTGATCGAGTACCACAAGCCGGAGGTCGACACCACGGTCATCTCCGGTCGGGGCCTGTTCACCGAGATGGCCTCCACGGGCGGCTATCCCGCCGACAACATCATCGGCATCACCGGTGGTTCCACCTCGGCGGAGATGGACGCGCTGGTCACCGACGAGACCGTCGCCAGGATTCTGGCGACCACGGAGAACCCGGACACCTCGACGTTCATGTTCTCCTACCAGTCCCAGGTCGACCACGCCGGACACTCCTACAGCGGCGGGTCGGAGGAGTACAAGGAAGCCGTCATCAACGTCGGCGCCAACTTCAAGCAGATCCTGGAGGCGGTAGCCCAGGCCGAGGCGGCCACCGGTGACCGCTGGACGATCATCGCCGTGACCGACCACGGCCACCAGCAGACGGTGACCCTGCCGGGTTTCAGCCTCGGCCACGGCTTCCAGACGCCCAACGAGACATCGAGTTTCGTCATGTTCTCGCTGGCCGGAAATGACGACCAGGCCGGAGGCCAGAACCTCAGTTACCAGACCGTCGACATCACGCCCACGATCCTGCAGGCCTTCGGAATCCAGATGCGCTCGGACTTCGACGGCGTCCCGATGCAAACCGACCCGGAGATTCTGAACGGCTTCATCATGCCGGTCGATCTCAAGCAATCCCTCACCGATGCGATCAACAGCTACGGCTACCCCGACATCGGCACCAACATCATGTTGAGCATCCGTGCGCTGGCCGGCGGAGCCGGTTTCTTCATCGGCAGCTACCTGCTTCCGCCCATCAGCAACTTCCTGCAGACGATCATCGACCAGGACATCTTCCTGATCAGCGGGCTGGCTCAGGGCGCCCAGTGGCTGCTCAACACCGTCGGAGGTGTGGTCGCAGACGTCGCGACGGACTTGGGCAGAGCGGTGGCCTACCTGACCGGGGCCGGCGTCATCCCGCCGGAAGACGCACCGCTGCCGCTGCCGGGCAGCGCCGAGTTCTCCGATTCGGTGGCGGCGCTGTTGGCCGGCCACACGGTCGCCGTCCCCGACCTGGTCGACGCCGACCTGCCGCTGCTGGTCGACATCGACGCGCTGGTGGGCTGATACGGACCCGTTTCGTGCACCGGGCACTGCAAAGCCTACGCGTGATATCGTGTAACTGATATCGCGTTGGAGGTTCCGTGAATCTAGAACAGATCCTTATCCGGAATCTGCCCGCCGGCACCAAAGCCGCACTGCGGGAACGCGCCCGGCAACACCGCCGCTCCGTTGAGGCAGAGGCCCGGGCGATCCTCAGTCAAGCACTCGAGCAATCAGGCGCCACGATGGTCGACATGCTCAGCAGCGACGAAGGCTCGGAGATCGAGTTCGAGCCGCAACGCTTGCCCCTCACTGCGCGCACACCCGACCTATGAGATACGTCCTCGACACGAACGTGGTGTCCGCGCTACGGGTCCGTGGCCGCAATCCGTCGGTCGAGGCGTGGGCGATTTCCGTGCCGGTGGGCGATCAGTTCGTGGCGGCGGTGTCCATCGCCGAGATCGAGCGCGGTGTGGTGGCCAAGGAGCGGTCGGACCCGGCGCAGGGACAGGTTCTTCGACGATGGTTCGAGAACCGTGTGCTTCCTGCCTTCGCCGATCGGGTGTTGGCCTTCGATCTACGGGCGGCGCGCATTCTTGCTGCGTACCCGGTTCCCGAGCGGGCACCCCTGGATGACGCTCTTATTGCGGCGGTTGCAGAGTCGACCGGCATGGTCGTGGTGACGCGAAACATCAAGCATTTCCGGGAGCTGGGCGTCCCCTGTATTGACCCCTGGGCAGTGGGGGCGACCAGCGAGTCCCGAGGCCCCGAGTGACCATGCCCAACGAAGGAGCGGACCCGTGAAGACTCCCATTTGCGAGCAGTACGGCATCGACTTCCCGCTGTTCGCCTTCAGCCACTGCCGCGACGTCGTGGCCGCCGTGACGAATGCGGGCGGTTTCGGCGTCCTCGGCGGTGCCGCCTACACCCCTGAGCAACTCGATCAGGAGTTGAGCTGGATCGACGAGCAGGTGAAGGGCAAGCCTTACGGCATCGACATCATCGTGCCCGCCAAGTTCGAAGGCAAGGGCGAGAGCTTGTCCGGCCGTCAACTGTCTGACCGGATCCCCGATGAGTACCAGACGTTCATCGCAAACCTGTTGGCCGAGCACGACATCGAACCCGATGACAAGCCACGTTTGGGGCCGGCCATGCTCGCCGGCAGCGCCGGAGAGCAGTTGCTCGAGGTCGCCGTCGCTCATCCCATCAGGCTGATGGCCAACGCACTCGGCGTGCCGCCGGACTACATGATCAAGTCCGGTCGGGACCACGGCATCCCGGTCGCGGCCCTGATCGGTGCCAAGGAACACGCCCTCAAGCAGGTGACTCACGGTGTCGACCTCATCGTCGCCCAGGGCACCGAGGCCGGCGGCCACTGCGGCGAGGTCTCCACGTTGGTGCTGGTACCCGAAGTCATCGACGCCATCGACGACGCCGTCCCCGTGCTCGCCGCCGGCGGGATCGTCACCGGCCGGCAGATGGCCGCGTGTGTGGCCCTGGGTGCGGCCGGAGCCTGGACGGGTTCGGTCTGGCTGACCACCGAGGAAGCCGAAACCGCCCCGCACACCAAGCAGAAGATGCTCGCGGCGACCTCGCGCGACACCATCCGCTCAACCGGGCGCACCGGCAAGCCTGCCCGGCAGCTGGTCTCGGAGTGGACCGACGCCTGGCGACCCAACGAAGCCGGCCACCCGACACTGCCGCTACCGCTGCAATCCATGCTGGCCGAGCCCGCGCTTCGCCGCGTCGACGCCCTCGCCGCCGCCGGGCACCCCGGCGCGCAAGCCCTGGCCACGTATTTCGTCGGCCAGGGTGTCGGCCTGATGAACAAGGTCAAGCCCGCGCGCGAGGTGGTGTTCGAGTTCGCGCAGGACTACCTCGCGGCCGCCGAGCGGCTCGGCGACTCGGTCGGGGAGTGACTACTACGGGTTCTGGGGCGCCCGCCACATCTTCCACAGCGTCGGCCCGCCGTTGGGCAAGGTGATCTCCCCGATCACCCGGAAGCCGAACCGCTCGTAATACGGCACGTTTTCTTCCTTGCTGGACTCCAGATACGCCGGGCAGGACTCGGCGTCGCAGCGCTCCAGCCGCGGCTGCATGACGGCCTGCCCGAAGCCGCGCCCCCGCACCGATGGGTCACTGCCGATCACCGCCAGATACCAGTGCGGCTCCTCAGGGTGGTTGGCATCCAACAGATCCGACAGCGCCCGGCCCTGCGACAGGCGGAAGCCGAAGGACCGGATCAGCGACGGCACCATCCGCAGCTGCGACCAGGTGGACTGCTTCCAGCGGTTGGGCGGATCCCACAGCGCTGCCGCCCCCACGGTCGCACCGTCGTAGGCCACCTCGACCCCACCGCCGGACAGATGGTGCACCCGGGTCGAGGTGCCGAAGAACGCCGTCAGCTGCGCGGTGCGAGAGGCGTCGTCGGGCAGCATCCACATCGACACCGGGTCGTCATAGAACGCCCGTCCCAACGTCTGCGCCAGCGGTGCGATGTCGGGCTTGTTCGCGGGCCGTACGTCAATCAACATCTGGCCAGATTAGTGGCGCCCGCAACGGCAGGTTCGGTGGCTATGAGCAGCTTGCTGTGGGACCAGCACAGCCTGGCGCGGGATATGAGCCTTATGACCCTGTGGCGGCGCGGCGCTTCGGCTTAGGCTGCAAGGGACGTCCGACGACAGGAGTCCACCGTGAGCGACCACGACATTCGGATGATCGTCTTGTCCACCGACGACCTGGATGAATCGATCCAGTTCTACAGCGAGACGCTGGGCATGCCGTTGAAGTTTCGCGACGGCACCCACTTCGCCGCCCTCGACGGCGGGTCGGTGACGCTGGCGTTGGCCACCGCGGTCGATCATCCCATCCACGGCCAGGTCGTCGTCGGCATCAAGACCGACGACGTCGATGGCGCCGCCAAGGCCATCGAGGCCAGTGGCGGTGGGATCGTCAAGGGCCCCTACGACGACGCACACGAGCGTCGCGCCGTGGTCTATGACAACAAGGGCAACGGGCTGGTGTTCTACAAGCCGCTGGCACGGTAGGGGTCAGCGTCGCGCACCGGGGGATCTCGCCTGCCGGCGACACCGACTCGGTAGCCTTTCCCGCTATGCGGCGGTACACAGGCGACGCCGATGACCGACGGGGGTGGCGATGTTCACCGCCGGGCAGGTAGTCGCCGGGTACCGCATCGAGCGGGTACTCGGCACCGGCGGCATGGGGACGGTGTACCTCGCGGCCAATCCGACACTTCCCCGCCGCGAGGCGCTGAAGATCCTTTCCGCCGAGCTGTCCCGCAACCCTGATTTCCGCGCCCGTTTCGTTCGCGAAGCCGAAGTAGCCGCCGGCCTGGACCACCCCCACATCGTCTCGGTCTACAACCGCGGGCAGACCGCCGACGGCCAGTTGTGGATCGCCATGCAGTTCGTCGACGGCACCGACGCCGACGCGGCCCAACTCGGCGGCACCATGACACCGCAGCGTGCGGTGCACATCGTCAGCGATGTCGCCAACGCCCTCGACTACGCCCACGCCCGCAACGTCATTCACCGCGACGTCAAGCCCGCCAACTTCTTGTTGACGGGCACACCCGGCGCAGACGAGCGCGCCCTGCTGGCTGATTTCGGTATCGCGCGGGCCCTCGACGACGTCGGGCTGACCGCGACCGGATCAGTGCTGGCGACCATCGCCTACGCGGCACCGGAAGTCCTGTCCGGCACCCACCTCGACGGCCGTGCCGATATCTACTCGCTGGGTTGCACGCTGTTTTCCCTGCTGACCGGCTACGCGCCGTTCTCGTCGGCCAACGGGATGGCCGCGGTGATGATGGCCCACCTGCATCAGCCGCCGCCGCGGCCCACTGATTTTGTCCCCAGTCTGCCGCCGGCACTCGACGTCGTCATCGCCACGGCCATGTCCAAGGACCCTGCTGCTCGGTTCCCCTCGGCAAGCGCGCTCGCCCAGGCGGCGCGGGCCGCACTGTCCAACCAGTTGCCGGCCGGGTTGCACTACGCCACCCCGCAGTCGACTCCGGTGCGCCAACCTGAGCGGCCGTCCTCGCCGCGGCGGCGTACGTGGGTGCTGGCCGGCGGCGCCGCGGCAGTTCTGGTGGTGGCCGGATCGATAGCCGCCGCCACGATGGCGGGCCGAGAGCGCCCCCCTGAGCCGACCACCGTCGTCACGTCGGATGCACCGGCGCACTCCACGATTCCCCTTGCCGGGGCCGAGCCCGGTGCCCCGCAGGGAGCGGCGTCCGACGACGTGCAACCGGAAGCGTTGCGTCCGATTCTGTTGCCGGCCGGCCAACTCCGCAGCACCGAACACGAGTTGGTTCTCGAAGAAGACGTCAGCACCCTGCTCGATGACGCTGCTGCCGTCTCTGCCCCGGACTGCGTCGGCACCTGGGCTCCCGTGCAGGAGCGCGCTATGGGCGGTCACGGACAGACCGGGGTCGCCGTGCAGGTTCTTCGCGCGATGAACCGCAAGGCCACCGAGGAAGGCGTGGTGCAGGCCGTGGTGTCCTATCCGACGCACATGGCGGCGGTGCAGTCGCTGCAACGACAGCAGCGGCAATGGCAGGGCTGCGCCGGCCAGTCGATAACCGTCGCCGCCCCCGGCAGCGGGCCGCAGACGTGGGACTTCGACCAATCGCAGACCTTCGCCGGTACCGTCACCTCGGCCGCCAGGCTGCGCGACGGCACCGCGGTCTGCCAGCACGGGATCAACGTGCGCGGCAATGTGCTCATCGATATCCGGCAGTGCCTTCCACGTGGCGGCAACGATGTATCCGCGCTGGTCAACGCTACCGGCGACCGCGTGCCCCGCCGATAGGCCGCCGGGAATAGCCTGAATTGCTACTACCCACCAGGAGGTCCAGTGATCGCATCCAGGCGCTGGTATGCGGGCATCGGTTCGTTACTGGTCACCAGCGTGCTGGCGACGTCGTGCAGCTCATCGCTGACCGCGGGAACTCCGGTTGCCGAGCACTCCGCCTCCCCCGCACCATCGGCCGTCGCACCGCCTGCCCCGCCGGCTCCGGAACCGCCTCCTCCGCCCTCCGATGAAGACCAGATCCGCCAGACCATGCAGGCGTTTCAAGACGCCTACAACACGCAGAATTGGGATGCCTACAAAGAGCAGATGTGTCCGGCGATGCGTGACCAATTCACCGATGGCCCGGTCATGGACCTGCTGAAGAAAACCCGAGCCGATGGTGGGCTGACCCGCGCCACGGTCAGCGCGGTCGACATCGACGGCGACGTCGCCACGGTGACCCTCGATTCGCAGAATGAGGCGTCGGGAAACCTCGCTCCCACACTGCGACTGGAGCGTGGCGACGGCTGGAAGATCTGCGTGCGATAACGCTCCTGCGCGGTTCAGCCCGGGCTCTTCAGGTGGGGTTCTATGATTTTGTTGTTCACTAGGACGGCAACCCACCGCTCACACAGTCTACGACTGGGATTCTGAAAACCGTTGGCGTTGGGGGTCAAGATCGAGTCGGAAAGGCCTCGGGACGGGCTACCCGTAGCTTGTCGGCGGTCAGATGGACCTCCCTGATCTTGACGTCGAACCTGCCGCTCGCCCGCTGGCACCTAGTACCGGGTGCGGCACTCCACACCCGCAATCCGATTATCCGCGCGGACCGGCCCCGACATGGTGGAGGCGTTATGAACAAGACCCAGCGGCATCACGCCTGCCGCAGCTCAGCCGATGAAGCAGCAGTGTAAGCGAAGAACTGCCCCACGGGTCTACCATCCGCAAGGTGACCATGACACAGCCCTGGCCAATACCGCCGCCTGTTCAGCCGCACCGTCGGACCGCGATAACACCCGCGGCAGTAACTGGCTTGCTGGCTCTGGCTGCCTTGATTGTGGCGATCGTTGCGCTCGTCCGCCCGTCGCCCCGACCCGACTATACGGCGGCTGAGAAAGCCGCTGCCCAGGCACAACTGTGCGACAACTACAAGCTCGCATCACGCGCTGCTCACATCGAGACTGCGCCGGACGGCGACACTGCACTGGCAAGAATCTCAATGATCAACGGGGCACTCATGCTCGAAACCGCGGCCCGAGACCCGGCGCTAGCTGGGGAGTATCGCGATGCTGCGCGCGCTTTAGCGGCCGCTTATCAGAACATGGCAGCTACGGGAAGCTTGGCGGATCCCGCAAAATACCAAGTCGCTATCGACGCAACGAACGCCAAGGTTGGAAAGATGGAAGAGCTCTGCGGTGAGTGACCTTCCGCCCGGGAAATGGTCAGCCTGGCTGGTGGGTGCAGCGTGGCCCGCGCCGCCGACTCAACCGACGTTCGGAATCGGCTTCTGGTCCGGCCATGCCGACGTCAAAGAACAAGAAGCTAGCGAGTTAGACAAAGTCCTCACATTCTTTGGGCAAAACAACAGCGGCCATACCGCTGATGACATGATTGCCAAGCTGCGGACGGGCATAAAGCGGCTAAGGAAAGTTCGTGACGACTGCCGCGCCAAAAGCGCCGCCAACAGCAGAGTTGCCGACGCTGTGAATAATCTCCGTGACCGCCTGACCGAGATTGCCCGTCAAGGCAACCAAGAGATCAATAATATACTCTCCCGCCAAGGCTCGGTGGAATCCAAACTGCCTGAGATTAACCGGGTGGTCGCCGAAGCCAACGCCTTGGCGACGAGTGCCAGCATTGACGCCAATGGTGCGATCGTCAGCGCAACCCAGGCGATGTTCAACGGTATGGACGTCGACGAAGACGCCCAGGAGTGGCTTGAGAAGCACGGCGCAAGCTTTGGCACACCGCCGACACCGCACATCAGCGCGGACGACGTGAACCGGACACGGCGTAAGGGCGGCGGTTCCGACGGCGGAGCAGGCGCAGCAGGAACCACCGGCGACAGAACAGGCGAGACCGGCTCTCCTGGGGGAGTCGGCCCGACCGGCACCGCACCCGCCGACTCCAAAACCGCACCCGGCGGCGGCACGGTCGGCCCAGCAGGCGCCACACCCAGCGGAGTCGGCCCAGCAGCCCCCACGCCCGCCGGCTCCAAAACCCCACCCGGCGGCGGCACGGTCGGCCCAGCAGGCGCCACACCCAGCGGAGTCGGCCCAGCAGCCGCCACGCCCGCCGGCTCCAAAACCGCACCCGGCGGCGGCACGGTCGGCCCAGCAGGCGCCACACCCGGTGGCACCACTACACCCGCCGGAGGCGCCCCAACCGGTGGCACAGCGACTGCCAGCGGCGGAAGCACCGGCAGCGGCGACCCGGGCGCCACAGTCGGCAGCGGCGGAAACGGCGGAGGTAACGGCGGCCCGAGCGGCGGCGCTAACGGTGGCTCAGGCGCCACAGTCGGCAGCGGCGGAAACGGCGGCCCGAGCGGCGGTGCTAACGGTGGCTCAGGCGCCACTGTCGGGGGTGGCGGAAACGGCGGAGCCCACGTCCTCGCCGGCGGCAGCAACGGCGGAGGTGGTGGGCCGCTCAACGGTGCGGCAACAACCGCCGGAAGCAACACGGGCTTCGGAGTTCCCTCCACGCCTTCAGGGGGAGGCGGCGGATCGTCAGCTCTGTCATCCATGCCTGGCCTCGGCGGGGGAAGCGGTGGCTCCATGCCGCCCGGACTCCAAGGCGGTGGCCTGAGCCAACCTTTCGGCTCCGGCATGCCAGGCGGCCCGTCTGGGCCGGGCGCGCTGGGCGGACCGCAATCACCGTTGTCACACAGCGGGATGGATGGCTCCGGGCTCTCCCAGTCCTCTGCTCCGCAAGTTCCGCCGTCCCCGTCGTCGACGCCGATGGCAGGCGGCCTACTCGGCAACCTGGGTCACTTGGCCGGCTCAAGCCAAGAAGTGGCCCCAACGGCCCCGACCACGGGCGCGACGCCCACTCCAGCGCCACCATCCGTGACCACCGGGCCGGCCGCGGCGCCATCGGCGCCGATCAGCGCCGCTCCTGCTGCACCCTCGGGGCCGTTGCCCGGCTACGGAGCGGATCTACGCCCGGCGACCGGCACAGCCCCGGGAGTTCCCGCAGCGACTGCTGGTGCGCCGGCGGCGCCGACGTCGCCGCCGCCGGGTGGCCCCACCACCCCGGCTTCTAGTGGAACGACGGTGGCTTCCTCAAGCGATCGCTCGACCCCGGGGAGACCATCTCCCGGTCCCGCCGGGCAGTCGGGCGCGGCGATGGCCGGCGGTATGGCTGCCGGGGGTACCGCCGGCGCCGGGGCCGGCACCGCCGCTAAGCGTTTGGCCGAACACCAGGATCTGCAGCGCAAGGTTGACGCCGTCGCCCGCCAGGCACCGAACCTCGCGTGGGCGGCCGGATTACGTGATGACGAGACCACGACGGTGGTGGTGACCGATTTGGCCGGCGGCTGGATTCCCTCCACCGTCACGCTTCCGCCCGGGGTCACTCTGCTTGATCCGGCGCACCGCCGCAGTGGCACGAGCGCGGTCGATCTACTCGGGGCAGTGATTGCAGCGGCGACTCATGAGCCGAATACCTACATCACCGAGGCCGATCCGCACGATCCGCCGGTTCCCGGGACCGGGGAACGTGCCCGCTACGGCCAGCATGTCGACGAACTGGGCCCGACCTTGATCGATGTCGCCGGGTCCAGTACCCGGTTGCCACGCATCGTGCAGACCGTCGCGCAAGCGATGGCCCGTAGATCCGGCGTCGCCGACAACGAGGTCGAGCTGTTCCGGCAGGTAGTCGCCGACACCGCTGCGCGGGTACTGTCGGCCTATCCCGAGCACGCCCCCAGAGATGTCGCCGACTGGATGCTGCTGGCCGCCGTCGACGCCCTCATCGACGGGAGCGAGGAACTGGCCCGCTATCACCTGGCGTGGCATGAAACGGTGGCGGTGCGGCATGGAGGTGTACTGCGATGACGGGCGACAAAATCGAAGTCAACCCCATGGACTATTGGGACATTCTGCGTGGCCTGCCCCCTGAACCGATCCCGACAGGTCCGGCGCACTTGGGTGGACAAAGCCCGGTCGACTTGACCGCCGCCGCGTTCGGTTTCACGACTAATACGGACCTGCCCGAAACCAACACTCAAATCGCCACTGACACCACCGAACGCAAAGCTGGTGCTAGCGACGCCGCGCGCAAGTTCGCCACCAACGAAGCCGACGCGGTATCGAAGTTCGAGGGCGTCGCCGGCGAAGGCGACGCCGCCATGGCGCAGCAGGGATCGCAGGAAGCGATGGGCGGAGCGATGCAGGGCATGACCGGCGCGATGCAGGGCATCACCGGCGCACTAAGCGGTGCGCTCGGCGCGGCGAGCAGGTTGCCGCAGGGGCTGATGCAGGCCGGCCAAGGCGCGTTGTCACCGCTGATGGGCGCAGCGCAATCCTTGGCAAAGGGGGGCCTCGGCGGCACCACCCTCGCCTCGGACATCAGCCCGGACCCCGGATTGGGTGGCGGTGACTTCGGCTCTGGTGGAGCTGGCGGCGGCGGTCTGGGCATGGGCACCACCCCCGCCAGCAACCTCGGTCCGCCCCCGGTGCCGGGCACCTCGACACCGACGACTCCCGCCAGTTCGCTGGCGAACACCGGCGCCGCCGGTCCCAGCGGTGGCACGCCCGCCACCGGCGGTGCGGGCGGCGGCGGGATGATGCCGATGATGCCGGGCGGCGCCGCTGCCGGCGGCAAGGGCGGCAAGGACGACAAGGCCGGCGAGAAGCGGATCGCCGCCCCCGGCGTTCCCAACGGCCAGCCCGTCAAGGGCCGCACCACAGCCCCGCCGAACGTGCCCGTGACGAAGTCCGTCGCGAAGGACACCGGCCCGACCGGTCTGACACCGCTGAGACGCATCGTGGACAAGGACGACTCGTCGAAGTAGCGCCGTAGCACCGCCCCGGACGCATGTGTGTATATTTGTGTGTATGGCTCGGCTGAACGTGTACGTCCCGGACGACTTGGCGGAGCGAGCCAGGGCGCGCGGGCTGAACGTATCGGCGCTGACCCAGGCTGCCATCACCGCCGAGTTGGAGAATTCTGCAACTGATACCTGGCTTGGCGGCTTGGAGACCAGGACCACCGGCGCTCACCACGACGCCGTGCTGGATGCGCTCGACGCTGCCCGCGATGAGTTCGGAGGGTGAGGAGCTCCGCCGCTTCACCGGCCGATCAGGTAGTCCTCGACGCCAGTGCCATGGTGGACTTACTTGCCCGCACCGATCGGTTCCCGGCGGTGCGTGCGCGACTGATCGGCACGGTGATGCACACGCCGGCACACTTTGACGCCGAGGTGTTGTCAGCACTCGGGCGCATGCATCGTGGCGGTGTCCTCACCGCTGCGGAGGTGGAGGCGGCGTTGGATGAGCTTGGGCGGGCACCGGTGACTCGACACGCGCTCTCTCCGTTGCTTGCTGGAGCCTGGGCCCGCCACGATGTTCTGCGCCTCACCGATGCCCTCTACGTGGAACTCGCCGACACCGCGAACCTGGTGTTGATCACCACCGACCAGCGGCTCGCGCGTGCCTGGCCCGCGGCCGACGCCATCGGCTGATTACCGAGCCTCAACTCTTCTTGGCCGGATCGGCGGTACACGTCGCCAAGAAGGTTCTGCCGTCCTGCGCAGCCACCTGCGCGGGGTTGAGCCAGCCGACATCCTGGAACCAAAAGGTGTCCTCGGGGTGGGTCCCGGATCCCTCGATGACTTCGGTCAGATCCGTGCTCGTGCCCCAGCGGCTAGATCCGCCGTAGGTGGAGAAGCCCATGGTCTTCTCGTTGCGCCATTCAAAGTCGGCGGGCAAGGGCTGGGACTCGGTCATGCCCACCGGGTACGGTCCGCCGAGCGTGAGGCGCTCGATATCGACGCCTTCCGGCGAGGTCAGTGTCAACTCGGCCGTACCGGGGCCGAAGTAGAGCGCAATACGAGTGACGCCGACGCAGGGTGAGCCCGTCCAGATCTGTAGCTTTCCGTTGGTTACCCGGGCGCCGAAGGCCGGCGGCAGCGACGGGGCCCACGGGGCTTTGGCCGGGCATCCGGCCAACAGGGCTACGACCAACGTGCCCAGTGCGCCAAGCCGGCGAATCATTCGTATCCGCCGTCGTGTAGGCCCGCGTTCTTCTCAAACCAGTTGTCTCCGCCGAAAATCCGCGTCCGGATCGCTTCCTCACCGTAGGCGACGCCCATGCGAACTGGCCCGAGTTTTGCGTATTGCTGAGAATGCCGCTCCTCGTGGTGAAGCAACCGATCAAGATCTAGTTGCGCGTTTTGGACGGGATCACCGTTGCTGTCGGGACCCCAGGCCACACCGGAGTGGACGATTTTGCGAAGTTGCTCGGCCGGATCGGCGGATCGATCGATGTTGACCATGAAGACGTCGCCATAGGTGGTGCCGCCCTGGCAGCTCAACGTGTCCTGAACCTTGCCCCCGAGACCCATCAACATCCCGTTGGGCGCCGTGACGACGCTCCCGCCGCTGACCTCGGATGCCCACGCGGCGCCGTAGCTCCAGAGGTTTTCCGCTTCCCGCGCCCGCGCCGCGTCGGCGAACGCCCCCATCACCTCCGGCATAGCGCAAAACTACGCGCACCGGCGTCATCGCGTATTCCACACCGACTGGTTCCCGCGCTGGCTAACGTCGTCGACCACCCGGCGCGGCACCACCGCACCGACGAACGTGCGGTGACCAAGTTCGTGGCCTGGAACCCTTGCGGGGAGCTACGCTCCCGCCGATGGCAACGTCAGCTGCAGATACCCGCCACAACACGGTTGCAGCATCACGTCGGCGGGCCAACTCACGCGATGGTCCTGCCCACGTAGGTAGTCGGCGGCAATACCGACGGCCTTGACGGGCTTCCCGTGGTCCTCGAAGACCAACAGACTGGCTTTGGATTCAAAGAAATTCGACCGGATCACCGGCGCGCCGACGGTTTTCTCGATGAACTCCCGCTCGGTGTATTCATGAAACAGATGCACCTCATCCCAGGGCCACGAGGTGAAGTCACTCAGTCTGCCCGACTTGCCTTGATGCAGAAGGTTTGCCAAGCCCTCGTTGAGTCGTTGATCGTTGTAGTCGATGTCCATCGATTGCCTCATTAGCCCGCAGCTCGTCACCAACATGCACAGCAATAGGACACTAAGCGCACTGCGTATCGGCGCTGCTCTGCTCACCACGTTCAGTACCCTCCTGCCGACGTTCCGTAGCCGCCGGGTTGACCGGGGTCGTAGACCCCACCGGGCCCCGCACCGGTTGGCGTTGGCGTCTGACCCGGTAGCGTCGCATTCGTCGTCGTGCCTGCCTCACCCCAGGCGATGCTGTTGCTCCAGGCCAGCTTCTCGCCGCCGGGCGCGACCACGACGGTGTCGCCACTGTCGACGGCCCGTTGCACCAGGTCCGCTAGCTGCGCCGGAGTGGCGCGTGGGTTAGCTGTTGCGATTTCTCGGCCAAGTTCGTTGTTGTACAGATCCATCGCCTCGGCGGTGGCGTGGTTGTTGGGCAGCCGTTCGTGCGCGGTCGCAAAGTCGCGGGTCCAGTTCTCGCCGAATCGTTGCGTCATAAGGGCATTCCAGTATGCGTGCCGGAAGGCGTCGGTGTGGTTGTCGGCTGTGTCGTTGGGACCATTCTGGGGCGGAAAACGCACCTTGGCTTCGGTTGCGGCGGCTTCTTTGATTTGGTTCAGATCCCGCAGCGCAAACGGTGAAAGGTCTTCGAGCATGCGCGCCTCGCCCGCGGTCACGTGTACTGGGTCGGTGGCCAAGCTGAGCGGCCACGGCGGCTCCCAATCGAGTTCGCCATCGGGATCCTCCGATACCTGGTATGTCTTCAAGATCTGTTCAAGCGGGTCGACGGGCGGCGGGCCCTGTTGCGGGAAATCGACTGATTGGATGGTTCGGTCCCCACGAAGCGGATACCGCCCGGTCAGTGCCTGCACCTGCGCCGCCCGCTGCTGACTGTCGGCGGCGGCATCGGCGACGACCTTGTGAATCTCGCGGGTCTTGCCGGTCAGGTACGCCTGGAACTGTCGCGCGTTGGCCGGGGTGTTCAGGGCCGGCCAAGCGGCGGCGGCCTGGCGGATCTCGGCTTCAAGCGCATCCAGTCGCTGCCGCGACTGCGCGTTGAACTGGTGGGCGCCGCGCAGGATCTCCTGGAAAGACCGGTCGAGTTCCACCGACGTCGCCAACCGCCGCGTCAATTCCGCTTCCCGCGCCCGCGCCGCGTTCGCGAATACCCCCATCACCTCCGGCATAGCCCAAAAGCTACGCGCACCGGCGTCATCACGTCACCGCTGGTGACTGGTTCCCGCAGGCCGGCGCCAGTATTGTCGTCGGGTGCGGTTGTCGATCAAAGGAGCAGCCAGCTCATGCCGCTGAGTCTGTCGAACCGGGACCAGAACTCCGGGCACCTGTTCTACAACCGCCGGTTGCGTGCGGCCACCACCAAGTTCTCGGTGCGAATGAAGCACGAGTTCTATTCACTCGTGGAACGCCACCAGGACGGGACACCCGACATGATCGGCATGGAGGCCGTCAACCAGCTGCTGATCGCGCTGGAGAAACACCGCTTCGACTTCTGTTTCCTCGCCGCCGGTTACGAGGACCAGGTCGATGAGTTCCTCACCGTCAACCCCGGCCTGGCGAGCCGTTTCAACCGCAAGATCCGGTTCGAGTCCTACTCGCCGGAAGAGATCGTCGAGATCGGTGAGCGCTACGGCTCCAGCCGCGCCACCGAGCTGAACCCTGAGGCGCGGCAACGCTTCCTGGAGATGGCGACCGCCATCAGAAACTATTTCAGTCCGCGCGGCGAGCACGGCATCAACATCATGCACAACGGCCGGTTCGCGCGGAACGTGATCGAGGAAGCCGAATTGGCCCGCGACACCCGGGTGGCTGCCCAGAAGCGCGCCGGTCACCCGGTGACGATCGACGACCTCAAGACCATCACCGCCGTCGACATCGACGCCGCGGTGCGTGCGGTGTGCGACACCAAGCGCGAGATGGCCGCCATCAGCTGGTAGGTCGCCTCAGCGGTGGCTGCTGCCGTATCTGGCCTCGAAGTCGGACTCGGCCTCTTCGCGCAGCGCGGTGAAGACGACGTTGAGCCGCTCCGACAGTTCGCTGTAGGTGTAGTCGCTGACCACGCACGGATGCAATGTCAGCTCGAGCAGTCGGCCGTCCGAATTCGCGACGGCCCGGACGTCTCCGAGATCGACGCTGTAGGTGGTGTTCTCGGCCTCGGCGACCAGGGCTTCCCATTTCTCGGCGGCCTCACGCAGATCCCGCAGGACGGACTCAACGAGGTCCTTATCGCTGAGTTCCGCGCGGCTATCCGGCCCCGACATTGGCTAAGTATGTCGAGCCGGTGTGAGCAGCGTCAATTCATCATCGCCCGTTAGGCCTGCGGATCCCATTGGCTGGCCGGCGGCGCGCTGAGCGCCCGGAACCAGCTGTAGTGGTAGTTGGCCGATACCGTGTCGCCGGTCGCGACGCCTTCGGTGGCAGCCAACAGCATGCAGTTCAGCACCAACGTGAGGTCGGTGTCGGGGTACTGCGCCAGCAACTGGTAACGCAACGTGTCCAGATGAACCCGGAGCAGGTCTATTTCGGCGTCGAGCACGCCGGTTCCGGCGGATCCGGCCTTGGCCAGGGTGTTGGCCATCCGCGGCAGCCCGTCACGCCAGTGCGTGGCCTCGGTGAGCTGCCAGCCGAGGTCGTCGATGGGCTCCAACTCGCGAGGCTGTACCGAAGCGTCCGTCGCACCGAAGTCGCTGGCCCAGCCCAGTCGGTCGCCGGGGCTGTAGGAGGCCGAATCCGCCGGGGCGCCCAGCATCGCGGTGGCGGTCCCGCTCCGGCGGCCGGGCTCCAGCAGGTGCACGCCGGCCGGTACCTCGATCCCGGACGGGACCCAGCCGTTGGCGACATCGGTGACCAGAAGCGTTCTTCCGTCGGCGAAGGTGCCGATGGCCCAGCGCAGGCCGGGTTCCTGACGGGCGACGAAGGCCAGCAGGCGCTGCAACCGCTGCTCGCTGGACTCGGTGACCGCCGGCGGAGCGGGTGTCGCCGGAATGGGTTCGGCGGGCACGGGTTCCGGAGACGACGCCGCAGTGCCCAGTTCGGGGGCCGCAGGAACGGCGGCGGTCACGGCGTCCACCTCGGCCAGCGGTACGACGCCGGGTTCAACCGGCGAGACGACGACAGGCTCAGCCGGGACAGCCGGTTCCGCCGCGAACCCGGTGATGCTCGACGATTCCTGCTCGCCACCGCCGACGCCCAGCGCAGCGGGCCGAAACGAAGTTGCGGGCCGCTCCGGCTCGACCGTGTCGAACATCCCAGCGGACTCGGGAACTGATGGCGATGGTGGAGGTGGAGTTGGAGGCGGTGGCGGCGGTGCGGGCGGCAGCACTTCCGGGGTCGGCGGTGTCACGTCGGTCGGCGCGTCCACGACGACCGGTTCGGGCATTCGATGGCGTGCCCGTCCGCCGCGTTTGCCCGCGATGTCGCGGGGCGGCTCGGCGGAGCGGGCCGGCTCGGCGGAGCGGGACTGCTCGGGCTTCGCCGGAATCCGCTCGGGCGCCTCGACGGCCACCGGTGCCGCGTTCAGGCTGACGTACTCAGTGCCGAACTCCAGGGCTTCCTTGTGAAGTTGCCGAACGGTCGACTCCACCCGAAGGACCGCGAACGCCCGGGCGACGTTGATGACCCTGGCCTCCGCGGTCTGTCGTGCCTGCCCGACAAGGTCGGATCGACCGATCGCATGCAGTTTCTCGTTCGCCGAATTCGCGATGCGCTGCAGATCCGCGCTCAGGTAATCGGCGAGCGGGGCCGTCTCCGGGGTGATCGTCGCCAATTCGGCCGGCCACAGCCCCCCGAGTACCCAAGCACTACAGTCGACCGGAGCGCTGAAGGCCGGGATCGCCAGTGCTTCCCGAGCCGCGTTCCGGAGGCGCTGACGCGCCGACCGCCGACCGAAGATAGCCACCGCGCAAGCCTACCGTTGCCCGCCCAACCGCCCTGCCGGAATTCGGCGCGCGTCGAACCCGCCGCGCAACACCGCGCGGCGCTCATCAACAACCTCGTTGCGTCGTGAATTGTCAGCCCCACAGCAGGTCGGTAGCGTGCAAACCATGGCCGACGCCGGGTCCCCCGCAACGGGGTGTGCAGCGCAGCTCCGCGAAGTGCTCGCGCTGCTCGAGCGAGCACGAAACCTCTTCGGCGACATGGTCGTTGATCCGCCAGCCGACATCGCGCCGCGGACCGACGCCGCCGGCCGCTGGGTGGTTTAACGTCCGGTGCCGTCCTCGGCCCGGTGGCCGGCGTGCAATCGGTGGTTCAGCAGCCGCTCGGTGGCCACCCGGAGATCGTCGGTGGTCGGCACCGCCGCCGACGGGGAGTGGCCCGTGCTGACGATCTCGCCGCGGATCTCCAACGCGGCCTTGAGATACGACACGTCCGCGGCCAGCACGATGGCCTCCGCCAGCCGGTCGGCGTCGGCTGTCATGGCCGCCTCGCTGAGCGCCACACTGTGCAGATACCCGCCGCGGCAAGACCGGAACAGCACATCACCGCTCGGGTGGGTGGTGTCGAACGCGGGGTTCGGCTCAGTCATCAGCGCCCGTCGGTGAGACGCCGGAAGGACGTGGCGGCGTCGTCTTCATGCTGGTTCCACGTTGTCACGGCCAGGTTCAGGTTGTCCGACATCTCGGCATGTTCGTTCGACTGGTCGTCGTAACAGTTCTTCCGGGCGTCGAGCAAGGCGCCGGCCGCCCGGCGAAAGTCGCCGTAGATCGGCCCGAGTGCACTCAGCGTGGTCTGGATCGCCTCGTGAGATGCCGGGACGGTGGCAAGGTAGTCCGACGCTTCCCGGTGGTTCCCGGCGGCGTTGGTCAGAACGCCCTGATCGACGTGGATGTTCTCTGGCATCTGGTACCTCCCTGGCTAGTCGACGATGACGGTTGCAACGCGGATTTTCAAGCTCACGGGCCCCGAACCGACATCGCGGGCCTGGTGGGGGCCGGTTCGCCGGCCGCGGTGGGCTCCGCGATGCGCACCGGCGGATGCTGCCAGCCCAGGAAGCCCGGCCCGCGCAGGTTGGCGGCGAGGTGGAGTTGCCCGTCGAGCAACGCTTTGCCGTTCCCGACCGACAGGGCATGGCGGTCGGTGAACACCCCGATGTCCCCCGGCCGCAGCTGTGCCTGGTCGACCGGTGACATCACCGGTGTTCCGGCGGGCGGGATGTCAATCCCCTGGCGGCGGAACGCCTCTGCCACGGGCGTCCCGTCGGCGGCGGCCTGCATCGCGGCGGCCAACTGGGGATCAACAACGGTGGTGGTCGCGCCGTCGGGCAGTGTCACGGTGACGGGGCCGTCGGGCGGGGGCTCCGCTGCCGCGTCATCGCGGTCATCGTCGCGGTCGCCCCCTGCCGGGGCGGTGTCGTCATCGGCCGGTGCCACCGCATCCGGCAGCCCCTCGTCGTCGACGGGTTCGGTGCCGTAGCCGGGCCCCGACAGTGATCCGGCCGGCGGCATCCCTGCCACGGGCGGCATCGCACCGAAGCCGGGGCCCTCGCCCCCGAAACCTGGGAACGCGGGCATCGGTGGCGCCGCTGACGGCCGCTGGGCGGAGATCCGGTAATCGTCTTCCGGTTCCTCGTCCGGCAGTGCATCGAGGTAGCCGTCCTCGGCAACGCTCGGGGCAGCCTCGGCAAGGCTCGGGGCGACGGGTGTCGGGGACGGGCCGCCGTCGGGTTCCGGATTCTGTTCGACCGGTGCGGGATCGTCGCGTTGCGCCGCGGGTGCCGCATACAGCGCGGTCAACGCGGTGGTCAGTTCCTGCTTGGAGGTGTCGTCGTCGTTGGCCTCTTCGACCACCCCGATGATCTCGCCGAGTTTGACGATCAGGAATCGCTGGAACTCCCGCGCGCCCGCGGCGGTGCTCAGGTCCCAGTGTTGCGTGGCGCCGACGATCTCCGTCTGCACGTTGTCGAGGCGCCGCCGGCCCTCCAGGGTGGTCTTGTGCGCATGCCGCAGTGCGGCGATGATCTGTCGATCGAATTCCGCCGTCGCCGACAACTGTTGCGCCAGAGCTGATTCAGCAGTCCTCATGGCCCGCACGGCGCTGCCCTGCTGCGTATCGGCCGGCGCCAGCCGGTGCAGAACCCGGTCGTAGCCGTCCGGCGGCAGCGGAAGGGTCAGCGCCGCCTGCGCGGCGCGGGTCGCTTCGCCCGCACCACCGGTGTTTTCGATACGATGGATCGCGTCCAGCACCTCGTCGCGGGTCGCCATTCCTTCAGCCCAACATCGTTGCGCCGGCCCGGCGTTCATGCGCTGACCGCTCCATGGCCGGTGACTGTACCGACGGCGCTCGGAGCCGACAATTCACCTGACGTCCCGGTGGGGACACCCGGGTCATGGCACCGGGCGCCGGATCGCCACGTTGGCGCCCAGCGGGCTGATCTGGACCGTTGCCCCGGCGTGTGGTGCCTCGACCACCATATTGTTGCCGATCGCCAGCTGGACGTGGCCGATGCTGGGGAACACCAGATCGCCGGGCCGGATCTGGGAGCGCGCCACCGGAATTCCGTCGTGGATCTGGGTGTAGGTGGTGCGAGACAGTGGCACTCCGGCCTGGGTGTAGGCCCACTGCGTCAGCCCCGAGCAGTCGAATCGGTCCGGGCCGGTGGCCCCCCAGACATAGGGCTTGCCGAGCCTGGACAACGCGGCGCGGACCGCCGCTCCGGCGCGAGTATTGGGCAGCCGCAACCCATCAAGGCCCGCTGTCCGGCGGCGCGCGCCCCGGTAGCGCAATCGCCGCAGCCGCCGCCGATGCGCCTGCGCGCGGTGCCGGGCCGTCAGCACGTGGGCGCGCTGGGCTCGCAATCGTGCCGCTCGTCGGCGCATCGCCTCTCGCTGTGCCAGTGGGGTGTCGGGAACGACGGCCGCGTCGGCGCGGGCAGCCGCGACCACGCCGTTGGTCTGCTGCCCCGCCCGGGCGTGGTCGGCAACCGCGGCGGAGAGTACGGCGGTGGCGGCGGCATCGGTACGGGCGTTCCGCGACAACAGCTCTCGCTGAGCGAGCACGGTCTGCCGGTAACGGCCGTGCCCGGGGCCGGTCGGTGAGGCGGCGGTTCGCTCGAGCAAGTCGATATAGCGTTCCAGCCGGGCGTTCAGTGACACCGGCTGCGGGTGTCCCGCGAACAGTCGGTGGGCGCGGTCCAGCAATTCCAGATCACCATCGCTCACGGTTGCCTCCTTCGTCGGCTCGCTCGGGCGTCTCCGCGGCCCCGTCGGCGAACGCGCGCACCCGGGCCAGCGCGCCCGGCGGGATCACTCCCCTGTTGCGGATATCCCACATCTCCTCCGCACTGACACCGAGCAACGCTGCGATCACCGGCTCGGGCAGCGACGACCGCGCGCATGCGTCGTCGAACCGGGCGGGAAGGCTGCTGGGCATGCGTTGCAGCAGGTCGCTGCGGATCGCCTCCAGAGACTGCAGATGCGCCATGAGGTTGGCGGCGTGCTCCGCGCCGGCGTTGACCGCCACCCGCCACGAGCTGGCAGCCAGCATCTCCGCCGTCACGCACTGCGTGATCACGGAAAGAATATAGGTCTCGTATTCGTCTGATGTTTCCGAGGGAAGCCGCGCGATCACCGAACGCAGCGCCTCGAGCTGCGCCTCGGCGTATCCCTCCAAGACTTCGGTATCGCTGTGACGGTCGACGACGACGGCCCCGGCCGGCCGCACGGGCGACGTACGCGGCACGGCCAGCAACTGCGCCAGCTCGGCGGCCGCGTCATCGGCAACCAGCAGCCGGGAATAGGTTCCCGGCGGTAGGCCCAGACCGTTCTCCACCTTCTGAACTGTGCCTTTATGTGGTTTACGGGCGCCTCGCTCCAAGTAGCTCAAGCCCATGATGCTTACTCCGGTGACTGCGGCCAGTTCCGCCAGCGACCAGTCCCGCGCCTCGCGCAGGGCTCGGATGGCCGCGCCCGCCGACTCGCGGCTCACCGTTGCGCCCCGACCATGACCGGATAGTACACAGCCTCGGCCTTCACGACTTACATATATGTTTTTATCCACTTCTCTTGCGTCCGCGTTATTCGTTCATATACGTTTCCATCCACGTTATCTGATTCGCTTTCAAGAGGAGGCCCCGATGGCACCGCCCTGCGCCACCAACCCCGAACTGTGGTTCGGTTACCCCGACGCTGACGGAGCCGACGGCGCCGCCAAGGCTCGGGCCTACGAACAGTCCGCCACCGAGGCGCGGCTGCTATGCCTGCGCCGCTGCCCCCTGGCGCAGCAGCGTCGCTGCGCCGCGCTGGCGGTGGAGCGCGGCGAGGAGTACGGCGTGTGGGCCGGGGTCAAGCTTCCCGGCGGTCAGTACCGCAAACGCGCCGAGCTCGCGCAAGCCCACGCGGTGCTGCGCGAGATCGCCGCCGGCAACATCAATTCCCGCGAGCTACCCGATAACCAGGTGTTGCTGACCAACCACGAACGGCAGCAGCTGCCGGTGGCCGTGGCGGTTTTTCACCTGCCCACTGACCGGTTCGGTTCCCCGTCGGCAGCGTGACCGGTAGTGTCACCGGCGCGGCTCGGTGCACGGCACGGAGGTGGGCGGTTGAGCAACCTGGAGACCACATCGGCTGAATTCGCCTGTGCGGCAGCACCGGCCGACGGTATCGAGGTGTTACACCCGCGGGAGGTGCCGCTGGGCGGGCCCCGCGCCATGCGGGTTCGCCGCACGCTGCCGCAGCGGCAGCGCTCGCTGATCGGCGCCTGGTGCTTCGTCGACCATTACGGGCCGCATGACATCGGCCGCGCCGGGGGGATGGACGTCCCGCCACATCCGCACACCGGACTGCAGACCGCGACGTGGCTGTTAGACGGCCGCGTCGAGCACCGCGACAGCGGCGGAGTGCACGCGCAGGTGCGCCCCGGCGAGTTGAACCTGATGACCGCCGGCGCAGGCATCTGCCATTCGGAGGTCTCGGTGGACGCCGACGCCGCACCGGTGCTGCACGGTGTTCAGCTGTGGGTGGCGCTGCCGGATTCCGCCCGCCACACCGGCCGAGCCTTCCACCACTACGCACCCGAACCGGTGCCGCTGACCGGTGCCACCGCGCTGGTGTTCCTCGGTGAACTGGCCGGTCACCGCTCCCCCGTTCCGTCGTTCACTCCGCTGCTGGGCGCCCAGGTCGACATGCACCCGCGAAGCGAACTCGCGCTGGAAATCGATCCGGCGTTCGAGCACGGCGTGCTGTGTGATCGGGGTGCGGTCGGGCTGCACGGGGCCGCGCTGGTGGTCGGCGAGCTGGGCTACCAGGGCCCGGGCCGCACGGTGCTGACACTGACCAACACCGGCGACTCCCCCGCCCGGGCGCTGCTGCTGGGTGGGGTGCCGTTCGGCGAAGAGCTGGTGCTGTGGTGGAACTTCATCGGCCGTAGCCACGACGAGATCGCCGAGTACCGGCGGCGGTGGCAGGACGGCGACGATCGGTTCGGCGCGGTCAGCGGCTACCGGGGCCGGCTGGAGCGACTGCCCGCACCGCCACTGCCACCGGTGCGGCTGCGGCCTCGCCGGGCCGACCGTGGCTAAGGCTGCTCCAAGAACACGGTCCGGTCGGCGAGATCTTCGGCTTGCACGGCGGCGACAGCCGCGGCGAGCGGCGCGACCCCCGACGGACGCCGAGAAAACCGCGTGGCCAAGGCGATCAATAGCCCACCGTGGTGCCGACCTCCGGCAAGGTACTCCGCGGCGATCCGCGTGAAATCACCGACGTTCTCGGTGAGCACCGTGTAGCCGCCGGCCACAGCCGCTGCAAACACGGTCGGGTCATCGTGGCCGGCGAGACCGAGGCCGGCCACCGTGCTCACCGTGAGACCGGCTGCTTCCAGACGCTCCGCCAAGGCGGCCGGATACATCTCATCCAGAAGTACCTTCACCGGTTGTCGGCGACGGCGGTCTCACTGCGATGCAGATCGATGCGGGCCTGAATCTCGTCGGGATACGCACTTCGGTACGCCAACGCTGCGTCGATCTGGGGTCGGGTGGCGGTCCCGTCTGCCGCTAGTTCGGCCGTCGGATCGTCGACCGGCCCGAGGTCGTCGATCCACATGGCGATCTCCCAGACGTCGGGCCCGCCGATGACGCCGGCCCGCCGGCCGTTCGGGCCATCGCGAAATGTGATCAACGGATGCTCGTCGCGCCGGGCGCCTTCGTCAGCGTAGCGCCGAAGCCGCTCCGACAGGCTTTCCCCGGCTGCGCGGGCACGCAATCGCAGCCGCTCAGCCAGGCGGTCATCGAGGCGGACAGAGACATTCACCGACATGCCTACAGTGTTGCACGTTGTAAACAATCGTGGGAGCGGCCGTCCGCTACGGCGTGAGCAGCACCTTCACCACGTCCCCGGATCGGGCGGCGACCGCACGGTAGGCGTCGGCCGCGGCGTCCAGCGGCATCTCGGTGGTGAAGATGCCGGCCACCGACAGCCGCCCGGATTGCAGCAGCGGCACCAGTTGCGGCCAGGTCTGCTGAACCGGCGCGGTCGTCATACGCAGCGTGATGCTGCGCACCAGGGCAGCCAGCGCGGGGAAGGGGAAGGGCTGCAGGTCATGCACGCCGACCACCGACACCGTGCCGCCGGCGCGCACCGCGGTCAGGGCGTCGGCCATCGTGGTGTCCGAGCCGACGGCGTCGATCACCGCGTCGACGCCGCGACCGCCGGTGTGTTCCATCGCCGCGACCGTCGCTGACGGCGGTGCGGGTGTGGCGCCCATCGCTGCCGCACGGTCCCGACGCTGGGGGACCGGGTCGATGCCGAGAACCGTTGCCGCGCCGAGGAACAACGCACTTTGTGCCGCACACAGGCCCACCGCTCCCAGCCCGATCACGGCCACGGTGCCACCCACCGGGATGTCGGCACGCAACGCCGCCGCCCAGCCGGTGGCGAGGTTGTCGGTGAGCAGCAGGGCTTCCTCGTCACAGAGCCCGTCGGGGATGGGGGCGAGCTGAAAGTCCGCGCCGGGCACGGCGAGCAGCTCCGACTGGGCCCCGCCCAGGGCGCCGGAGCCGAAGATCAGCGGGCCGGCGTGGCATCGGATCGGGTCGCGGGTGGCGCAGCCGGCGCAACGCCCGCACCCGGCGACCGAGGAGACCATCACCCGGTCGCCGGCCTTGACCGAGGTCACCTCGGGGCCGGCCTCGACGACGGTGCCGATCGCCTCGTGGCCGAGCGGCACCGGATCGACGATGGGGTAATCGCCCTCGTAGAAGTGCAGGTCCGAGCCGCAGATCGCTGTCGCGCTCACCGCGACCACGGCACCGTCGGCGCCGGGCAGGCCGGGGTCGGGGCGGGTGTCGACGCGGACCGATCCGGGCGCATCGATTACGACACTGCGCATCTCGTCATCCTTCTTGTAGGGCTTGGATCTTGCCGAGCAGGTCGGGGTAGCGCTTCATGTGGGCGCCGCCGTTGATGTCGAAGGCCGACCCGGTGATCCACGAGGCGCGCTGCGAGGTCAAGAACTCCACGGCGTCGGCGATGTCGCCCGGGGTGCCGGCCCGGCCCAGCGGGGTGTTCTCGAGGTACTCGTCGGTGAGGCCGGGCACCATGGTCAGCCCGGCGACCAGGGGAGTGTCGACCAGGCCGGGGGAGACGGCGTTGACCCGGATACCGCGGGAGGCCAACTCCAGGGCAGCCACCTGGATCAGCATCAGCACACCGGCTTTGGCGCTGCAGTAGGCGGCCATCGCGGTCCCGGGCTGGCGTCCGTTCAGCGACGAGACCGCCACGATGCTGCCGTCGTCCGCCATGGTGCGGGCCGCGTGCTTGATCACCAGCATGGTGCCGGTCAGGCAGACATCGATGGTGGTCTGCCAGCCGGCCAGGTCGATGTCGGGGATCGCGCCGATCACCGACAGCCCGGCGCAGCTGACCACGCTGCGCACCGGTCCGCGCCGCGCCGCGGTTGCGAATGCCGCGGCGACGCTGTCCTCGTCGGTCACGTCGGCGGTCACCGCACTGGCTGTCTCGCCGAGCTCGGCGGCCCGCTGCTGCGCCGCCTCGGTGTTGATGTCGGCGATCACCACGTGGTCGCCGCGGTCGGCCAGCGCATGCGCGGTGGCCAGCCCGATGCCGGAGGCGCCGCCGACGATCAGCGCCACAGCTTGTGTCATCGGTGAGCTCCTGCTGTTGTGCCGTAGTTGTATTCACGCTCCGGCCGCACCCACAGCGGGTCCGCGCCGACATCACTACCCTCGGCCACCAGCACGCGTTTGAGGATCTTGTTGGTGGCCGTCGCGGGCAGTTGCGCCATGATCCGGACGTAGCGTGGCCATGCCTTGGGCGACAGGTCCTCTTGGGCGGCAAGGAATTCGGTGAACTCGCTCCGGGCCAGCTCGGTGTCGTCGCGTAGCACCAGGGCGGCCATCACCTGGTCGCCGACGTTGTCGTCGGGCACCGCGTACACCGCGGCCTGGTTGATCTTGGGGTGGCGCATCAGAACGCGCTCGATCGGGGCGGCAGCCAGATTCTCGCCGTCGACGCGCATCCAGTCGGCGGTGCGCCCCGCCAGGTAGATCCAGCCGTCGGCATCCTTGTAGGCCAGGTCGCCCGACCAGTAGATGCCGTCGCGCATCCGCTCGGAGGTGGCTTCGGCGTTGTTGTAGTAGCCGGTGAAGAACCCCGAACCGGCGGTGTTGACCAGCTCTCCGATCGCCTCCTCGGCGTTGGTCAGCGCACCGTGCTCGTCGAACACCGCGGTCGGGCATTCGGCGACCGGGTCGCTCTTGTAGATGGCCACACCGGGAAAGCCGCGCCCCACCGAGCCGGGCGGGGTACCTTCGTCGCGGGTGATGGTGACGGCGTTCTCGGTGGACCCGAACGCGTCGACCACGTGGACGCCGAACCGGCGGGCGAATTCGGCGATGTCGCGTTCGGAGGCCTCGTTGCCGAACGCGACGCGCAGCGGGTTGTCGGCGTCATCGGGTTGTTCGGGATGTGCGAGCAGGTAGGCGAACGGCTTGCCGACGTAGTTCATGTAGGTGGCGCCGTAGCCGCGGATGTCGGCCAGGAATCCCGAGGCGGAGAACTTCGCCGGGGCCATCGCCGCACCGGCGGCCACCGCGGGCCCGAAGCCGGCGGCGATCGCATTCGAGTGGAACAGCGGCATCGACAGGTAGACGACGTCGTCGGCGCCCAGTTCGAACCGTTCGGTCAGGCTCTGCCCGGCGACCAGCACCATGAAGTGGCTGACCAGCACCGCTTTCGGGTCGCCGCTGGTGCCCGAGGTGAAGATCAGCATGAACGGGTCCAGCGGCTGCGCCTGCCGGTGCGGTTGCAGCTCACCGGCGCCGGCGCACTGCTGCTCCCAGGCCGGGGCGTCGACGTCGATGACGGTGATTCCGGTCAGGTCCACCCCGTTCAACAACCCGCGGTGCGCGGCATCGACGAGCAGGATCTGCACGTCGGCGGTGCGCAGGTCGCCGGCCAGCGCCGATCCGCGCCGGGTGTCGTTGACGCCGCACAGCACGTAGCCGCCGAGCCCGGCGCCGGCGATCGCAGTGAGCATCGCCGGGGTGTTGCCCAACAGGGCGCCCACGTGCACCGGGCGGCCGGTGTCGGCGCGAGCGAGCAGTGCGGCGGCATGGCGGGCCGCCCGGTCGAGGTACTCGCGCCAGCTCCAGCGGATCTGGCCGCCGCGGGCGTCGTTGTAGAACACCGCCGACCCGTCGGCGGCCGCGCGGTCGGCAAGCAGTTGCTGCATCGTCTCGGCCATGGTGCCCTCCTAACCCGTGACGGTAGCGGCCGGTGCGGTCAGGTGCCGGCTCAAGAATGCGATCTGGTGCTCGACAACATGATCGAACCACTCGCCGCCGGAGAAGACGTCGAAGTGGTCGCAGGGGTAGTGGCGTACTTCGGCGCGCGCGGCGAACGCCGCCTTGGCCGCGGCCTGCGGGGGAGCGCCCCGGTCGAAATCGGCGATCTGCACCAGCATCGGGCAGCGGATCGCCGCGGCGTGCTTGGCGGCCGGTCGGTAGCCGCCGAGTTGGACGCCGACCTGCGCGTCGACCTCGTTGCGCCAGGTGGGGCCGGCCATCGCGAGGTAGGCCTCGTAGTAGCCGTCGGCGGTCAGCGTTGCCAGTTCACCGGGCCTGCCCACCAGCGGGATCGTCGCCGGTGGACGGCCGGCCCGCTGGGCCAGCGCGCTGCGCCAGCCGGTCACCGTCGAGCGCAGCAGGTTTGCCGGGCGGTGGTGGGGTAGCGCCGCGGCCGCGGCGGCCGGTCCGCTGACCAGCGGCGTCAGTGCCACGGCGGCCGCGACGCCGGGGGCGGTTGCCGCCACCTCGAACACATGGCCACCGGCCAGCGAAACACCCCACACCACGACCCGCCGCGGATCAACACCGGGTTGACGTGCCGCGGCCGCACACGCGGCGCGGAAGTCGGCTACTTGCTCCTTGACCGAAATCCGTTGCCGTGGCCGGCCGTCGGACTCCCCGAAGTAACGGTAATCGAAGGCCAACGCGGCGAAGCCGGCCGAACTCAACCGCTCGGCGAAGGGAACCAAACCCGAGTCGACGGTGCCGCCGAAACCGTGCCCGAGCACCACCACCGGCGCGCTGTCGTCGTCGTCGCCGGCGGCGGGGAAGAACTGCCCGACGCAGCTGGTGCCGTCGCTGTCGAACCGGATCCGGTTCATGCCGATACCCCTTCCTCGCCCGCCTCGACCCCGGCCCAGCGGGGGGCACCGAGGACGGCGGCCCGCCGTGCACCGCGCGGGATCTCGGCGGTGCGCAGGTCGTGCTCGTAAAGGAAGTAGTCGAGCTGCTGGGTGTGCCGCGGGGTGTCGAGCATGTGGCCGGTGAACTTGCGCATGTCGGCGTCGATCACCCGGCGCATCTCGGCGAGCGGCGGCGGCCGGTAGCGCCCGACCGCATAGGCACCGATCAACCGGGCTTGTGCCTCGACGAACGGGAACAGCGTGGGGGTGGGCTGGGCGAAGCCGGCGAACACCAGGTCATCGATGCCGGGATAGAACATCCGCTTGTACAGGTCGATCCGGTTGTCCGGTGCGCTGATGAACTCCGGGTCGAAGAACGGGAAGGTGATGTTGTAGCCGGTGGCGTAGATGATGACGTCGAAGTCACTGCTGGTGCCATCGGTGAAATGCACGGTGGCGCCGTCGAATCGGCTGATGTTGGGCTTGGGGATGACGTCACCGGACCCGAGCCGCAGCGGCAGCTCCACCGACTGGGTGGGGTGGGCCTCGAAGAACTTGTGGTTGGGCGTCGGCAGGCCGACATCCTCGGGCTGCCCGGCGATCAGCGGCTGGGTCCACTGCAGGAACCTGCGCTGCCAGGAGAACGGCAGATACGGACTGGTTCGGTAGTACTTGTCGGCGGGCTTGCCGGCCAGGTACTTCGGCACGATCCAGGCGCCGGAGCGCGTCGACAGCGTCAGTTCGTTGTCCAGGGCCTTCGACGACAGCTCGACGGCGATGTCGGCCGCACTGTTGCCCAGGCCGACGACCAGGATGCGCTTGCCGCTGAACTCCAGCGGCGTCTTCGGGTCGATGTAGTGGTGCGCGTGCAGCGTCTCGCCGCTGAATTCCCCCGGGAAGTCCGGGTAGCGCGGATCCCAGTGGTGGCCGTTGGCGACCACCAGCAGGTCGAAGCGGCGGCGCGCACCCCCGGCCAGCTGCAGCTCCCAGCCGCCACCGGGCAGCCGCTGCGCGTGTACGACCTTCGTCTCGAACTCGATGTTGCGTTTGAGTTCGAAGGCGGCCGCGTAGCCCTCCAGGTACTCCTTGACCAACGTGTGGTGCAAGAAGTCGGGGTAGTGGGCCGGCATCGGAAAGTCCTTGAAGGACAGCTGATGTTTCGAGGTGTCGATGTGCAGCGACCGATAGGCACTGGAGTGCCCGTTGGGGTTGCCGAAGGCCCAGTTGCCGCCGATCCGGTCGGAGGATTCGAAGCAGGTGTAGTCGACCGCGTAGTCGGACAGCATTTTCCCGGCCGTCAGCCCGCTGATGCCGGCCCCGATGATCGCGGTGCGGGGTGCGGACATGGCTGGACCTCCGGCGTCGGGGGAATAGACAGGCTGAGCGGAAGTGTCTACGCAATGAGTCGCAATAGTACACAGATCCTTGAATCTGTCTACCGTCTTGCTAGGCTTGCCGGCCAGGAGGTGGGCCGTGAACGCAAAGCCGGCAGTCGCGTCGTCGACAACCGACCGACTGCTGGACGCGACCGAGCAGCTGCTGGCCGACAAGGGGATCCGGGCCACCACGATGATCGACGTCGCCGAGCGCGCCGGCGTGTCGCGGGCCTGGCTGTACCGGAATTTTCCGGACAAGCCGACGCTGGTGGGCACGGCGATCATCCGGCTGGTCGAGACCAGCTGGGCGCAGACCCGCGCCGAGCTGTCGACGCTGTCCGGCTTCGAAGACCAGCTGGTGGCCGGGGTGCAGATCGGCCGACGGGCCTACGACGACCCGGGCACGCTGTTGATGCGGCTGCGTACCTCCGAACCCGACGAGTTCACCGCCTGCGCCGGGGCCGGCGTGCGCGGCCTGGTCCCGGATCTCGCGGGGTTCTGGCAACCCTTCGTCGAAGCCGCCGCCGCGGCCGGGGACATCCATCCCGACACCGACATCGGCGAGGCCAGCGAATGGATCGCCCGGGTGATGATCAGCCTGGGCAGCGTGCCGGGCAGCCACATCGACCCCGATGACCCCGCCTCGCTGCGGCGGCATCTGCGCCGCTACGTGCTGCCGGCGCTGCGGGTTGCACCGAGCCCGACCTGACCGGGGGCCACCAGCGGGCAGACGCTGCCGCAATCGCCGACCAGAATCCACTGGGATGTCAGCTGCGCCGTCTACCATTCCTGCGGCACCTCACCCGGCATTGATGGAGAACACGAGCAGTGAGCTACACCGCGGCCGACATCACCGAGCTCGACGATGTCCAGCACACCCGCCTGCGACCGGCGGTCAACCTCGGCCTGGACGTGCTCAACACCGCTATGCGGGAGCTGGTGGACAACGCGATCGAAGAGGTGGCTGATCCCAGCCACGGCGGGTCCTGCGTGACGATCACCTTGCACGCCGACGGATCGGTCAGCGTCGCCGACGACGGCCGGGGCCTGCCCGTCGACTCCGACCCGGTGAACGGCAAGAACGGCATCGTCAAAACCCTGGGCACCGCGCGGGCAGGCGGCAAATTCTCGGTCCATGCCGACGCTGCCAGCACCGGCGCCGGCCTGAACGGAATCGGCGCCGCGGCAGCCGTCTTCATCTCCGCGCGTACCGATGTCACAGTGCGCCGAGCCGGCAAGACCTACCTGCAGAGCTTCGGCCGCGGCTATCCCGGGGTGTTCGAGGGCAGCGATTTCGACCCGGACGCCCCGTTCACCCGCGCCGACACCCAGAAACTGCGCGGCACTGCCAACCGCAAGCCCAACGCACACGGCACCACCGTTCGGATCCTGTTCGACCCGGCCGTGGTGCCCGATTCCACCGTGGATATCGGCGAGGTGCTGTTGCGGGCCCACGCCTCGTCTCGGATGTCGCCCGGCGTGCACCTGGTCGTGGTCGACGAAGGCTGGCCCGGCGAGGAGATTCCCCCGGCATTGACCGCGCCGTTCAGCGGCCCCTGGGGCACCGACACCCTGTTGGACCTGATGTGCACCGCCGCGGGCACACCCAGCCCCGAGGTCCGCGCCGTCGTTGAGGGCCGCGGCGAGTACACCACCGGCCGGGGGCCGACCCCGTTCCGCTGGTCGTTGACCGCAGGCCCGGCCGAGCCGGCGACGGTAGCCGCGTTCTGCAATACCGTACGCACCCCCGGCGGCGGATCGCACCTGACCGCCGCGGTCAAAGGGCTGACCGAAGCCCTGGCCGACCGCGCCTCCCGGATCCGCGACCTGGGCCTGGCCAAGGGCGAAGAGGGCCCGGAGCCACAGGATTTCGCCGCCGTCACGGCGCTGGCCGTCGACACTCGTGCACCCGATGTGGCCTGGGACTCCCAGGCCAAGACCGCGGTCTCATCGCGGTCGCTGAACCTGGCGATGGCCCCGGATGTGGCGCGCAGCGTCACCATCTGGGCGGCCAACCCCGCCAACGCCGACACCGTGACGCTGTGGACGAAGCTGGCGCTGGAGTCGGCCCGGGCCCGGCGCAGCGCCGAAGGCGCCAAGGCCCGATCCCGCGCGGCGTCCAAGGCCAAAGGCCTGGGAACCAACCTGTCGCTGCCACCGAAACTGCTGCCCAGCAAGGAAACCGGCCGCGGATCCGGTGCCGAGCTGTTCCTGTGTGAAGGCGATTCGGCGCTCGGCACGATCAAAGCAGCGCGCGACGCCACGTTTCAGGCGGCCTTCCCACTCAAGGGCAAGCCGCCCAACGTCTACGGCTTCGCCTTGAGCAAGGCGCGGGCCAAGGACGAGTTCGATTCGATCGAACGCATTCTGGGCTGCGGGGTGCGCGACAACTGTGACCCGGAACTGTGCCGCTACGACCGGATCCTGTTCGCCTCCGACGCCGACCCCGACGGGGGGAACATCAACTCCAGCCTGATCTCGATGTTCCTGGACTTCTACCGCCCGCTCGTCGAGGCCGGGATGGTCTACGTCACCCTGCCGCCGCTGTTCGTCGTCAAGGACGGCACGCAGCGGATCTACTGCCAGGACGAGTCCGAACGCGACGCCGCGGTCGCGCAGCTCAAAGCCTCCTCGAAACGCAAGATCGAAGTGCAGCGCAACAAGGGCCTCGGTGAGATGGATGCCGACGACTTCTGGAACACCGTGCTGGATCCGCAGCGGCGCACCGTCATTCGGGTGCATCTCGATGACGGTGAGAGCACGCTGCACCACACCCTGTTCGGCGGACCGCCCGAGGGCCGGCGCACCTGGATGGCCGATGTCGCCGCCCGGGTCGACACCGCCGCGCTGGACCTGACGTAGCGGACCGCTAGGAGAATCGCCGTGACCGCCACCCTGGACATTCCCGAACAGAACCCCGACCTGGTGCTCGACCAGAGTGCCGATGACTATTGGAACCACTACCAGCTGACGTTCGCGCTGTACAGCGTCAGCGACCGCGCCATCCCTTCGGCGTTCGACGGGCTCAAGCCCGGCCAGCGTCGGCTGCTCTATCAGATGCACGACTCGAAACTGCTGCCCGGCAACAAGCCGCAGAAGTCCTCGAAGGTCTGCTCGGCCGTCACCGGCAACCTGCACCCGCACGGTGGCGCCTCGATGTACGGGGCGGCGGCGCTGCTGGCGGCGGACTTCCAGCGGGTGAAAGTCATTGACGGCCACGGCGCCTTCCCCCGCATTCAGGGGGATATCCCCGCCGCCGACCGCTACACCGAGATGCGCCTCTCGGCGCCCGGGGCAGCGCTGACCGCCGAACTCGACGATCACGCGGTGCCGATGATGTCCACGTTCGACGGTGAGTGGACCGAACCCACGGTGCTGCCGGCCCGGTGGCCGGTGCTGCTCTGCAACGGCGCCGTCGGCATCGCCGAAGGCTGGGCGACCAAGGTCCCCGCCCACAACCCGCGCGAGATCATGGCCGCCTGCCGGGCGCTGCTGGCCACGCCGAATATGACCGACGACAGACTGGTGAAACTCATTCCCGGGCCGGACTGGGGGTGCGGCGCCACGGTGGTCGGCACGGCCGGGCTCCGTGAATACCTGACCACCGGCCGCGGCGCGTTCACGGTACGGGGCACGGTTTCCGTCGAGGGCAAGGATGTGATCGTCACGGAGCTGCCGCCCGGGGTGGCGAGTAACACTGTGCAGGAACGGATTCGGTCGTTGATCGAGTCCGGCGAGCTGTCGGGCGTCTCGGATATGTCAGATCTGACCGACCGGCGCAACGGGCTTCGCATCGTGGTGACCGCCAAACGCGGACACAGCGCCGAACAGATCCGCGACCAACTGTTGGCCCTCACGCCGCTGGAGTCGACATTCGCCGCCAGCCTGGTCGCACTCGACGAGAACCGGGTGCCGCGCTGGTGGTCGGTGCGTGAGTTGATCCGGGCGTTTTTGTCGCTGCGCGATTCAGTGGTGCTGCACCGCAGCGAGTACCGGCTGGAGAAGGTCGCCGCGCGCCGCCACCTGGTGGCCGGCCTGATGGTCATCCACCTCGACATCGACGCCGCGGTCGCGGTGATCCGCGGCTCCGACACCGTCGACGAGGCCCGGCAGGGACTGCAGCAGCGGTTCGAGATCGATGCCGAGCAGGCCGATTACGTCCTGGCGCTGCAGCTTCGCCGGTTGACCAAGCTCGACGTCATCGAACTGCGGGCCGAAGCCGAAAAATTGGACGCCGAGTTCGCCGAACTGACCGAGCTGGTGGCCAACCCCGACGCCCGCCGCAAGGTGATCGACCGGGAGCTGGTCGAGACCGCGAAACTGTTCAAAGGCCCCGAGTTCGACCGTCGCACCGTGCTGGACTCCGAGGCCACGCCGGTGACGTCCGGCGTCGACGAGGACGGGCCGCGCGAGCGAAAGGTCAACGCCGCCTGGCGCCTCGATGAGCGCGGCGTGTTCTCCGACAGCCACGGCGACCTGCTCACCCCGGGTCTGGGGTGGGCGGTGTGGACCGACGGGCGGATCAAATTCACCACCGGCGCCGGGCTGCCGTACAAGATCCGCGACATCCCCGTCGCGCCGGACATCACCGGGCTGCTGTGCTCCGGCGTGCTGGCGGACGGTCACCACCTGGCCTTGGTGACCCGCCTCGGAAAGGTGCTGCGCATCGACCCGGCCACGGTGAACCCGCAGGGCGCGGCCGGCAACGGGGTGGCCGGGATCAAGCTCGCCGGCGAGGGCGATGAAGTCATCGCCGCGCTGCCGCTCAGCTGCGGAAACGGCGAGGCCATCCTGTCAAGATCCGAAAAAGGCTGGAAAGTAACCGAAGTCGCCGATATCCCGGTCAAGAAGCGCGGCGGCGCCGGCGTCGGGTTCCACCCGTTCGTCAAGGGTGAGGAGGCGCTGTTCTCGGCGTCGGTCTCGGCGACCGGGTTCGTGCGCGGGAAGCGGGCGGTGCGGGCCGAGCCGCGCGCGAAGGCGTCGATCAAGGGTTCCGGTGATGGCGTGACGCCGGCGTCGTAACCGGCGGCTGTGGATAAACCGCGGCGACGGCACAGCCGAGAGGCCGCCCCGGCGTACGCTGCACTCATGCCGTCGGAGAACCTCGAGGAATAGAAGGCATGCCTCCCCCTCACAGGGGTTGAAAGCGACGAGACGACCGTGGCCGTCCCCACCGCGACCCGACCTGCCCCGGTACTTCTTCCCGTAAGCCAGCGAGTGTTTTACCGGTATGAAGTGCATCGCCGCTGTTCAGAGGCATGACAGATACCCCGTTGCATTGTGTGCCCGATAGGCACACAATGGTTGACATGGCTATGAAGACGGAGCGGTTCGCGGTGCGCCTGACTGCTGAGCAGGACGCGCTGATTCGTCGTGCCGCCGAAGTGGAGGGGACCGATCTGACCAACTTCACAGTGACTGCGACGCTGGCGCATGCCCGCGAGGTGCTCGCCGATCGGCGGCTGTTCATGCTTGATGCGTCGGCCTGGTCGGAGTTCGTGTCGGTGCTGGACCGCCCGGTGTCGCAGCAGCCGCGGCTGGAGAAGTTGTTCGCGGAGCCTTCGATCTTCGACGAGTGAGCGGTTACAGCGCGCCCCGGCCGATCAGCGAGGGCGATGCGGTCGCCGAGTTCGACAGCGGCGAGCCCACCCTGGACGAGTACCTGCGGGGGCGCGCCCTGGCCAACCACGTCGAAGGTGCCTCCCGGTGCTTTGTGACGTGCCGGGACGGCCGCGTCGTCGGGTTCTACGCGCTGGCCTCGGCGGCGGTGGAGCGCGCCGGCACACCCGGGCGGGTGCGGCGCAACATGCCCGATCCGGTGCCGGTGATCCTGTTGTCGCGGCTGGCGATCGACCGCAAGGAACAGGGCAAGGGGCTGGGCGCGCAGCTGCTGCGCGACGCGATTACTCGCGCGGTGGCCGCTGCGGAGATCATCGGTGTGCGGGCACTGCTCGTGCACGCCCTGCACGAGCAGGCGCGGGCGTTCTACGCGCACTTCGATTTCGAGCCCTCACCGACCGACCCGCTGCACCTGCTGCTCCTGATCAAAGACGCCCGCGCCCTGCTCGACCCGCCGCAGAAGTGACGGGCTGATTCCCGACGACATGGAGAACGCACCCGGGGACCGGCGGTGGCGATCAGCAGAGACCTTCCAGGAGTTTCTGAATCACATGGAGGAGTTCCGGCGTTCACCGCATGGCCAGCAGCTTCAGGCCGATCAACAGGCCGCCGAGGCCGACCTGCAGGCCTGGTTGGCCGGTCAGCCGGGCGTCGCCATCGGCCGCCACGGCGGGCAAGTTCCCGAGCAGTGGGTGGTAGCGGACTCCGATGACCGAGGAAAGCATCGACGTCGAGTTGCTGGGACAGTCGGCGTTCCACAAACTCACACATAGCTTCGCGATCCGCGACCGACTGCGCGACGTCCTTGCCGAGCGGCGGGCGATGGAGCGGCAGTACCGCCGGCGCGACAACAGCGACGAGTTCACGTCGCGCACGGCGTGGACTGAGTGGGTGCTGGAGTCCGATCTCAACTACACCGAGGCAGCGCTGCTCCTGGGGGATTTGATTCACAATCTGCGTGCCGCGCTGGATCACGCCGTGTGGGCAATCACCCCGGTACACCTCCAAGAGAAGCGACCGACCGAGGTGGCGTTCGCGCTGCGCTCGACCGAGCCGGCATCGGACGCGCCCACGCCGGCACCCGCAAAACCGGCCACCACGTCATCGCCCACCACCACATCGACCCCGACCACAACTACTGGCCCAACAAACAGAAAAACCCCGGCACAAACCGGGGCAATCTGTAACCGATGACGCGACTCAAGTGTCACCTATGACGCGACTCATCACAATTGTGGGCGAAGGGGGACTTGAACCCCCACGTCCCGAAGGACACTGGCACCTGAAGCCAGCGCGTCTGCCATTCCGCCACTCGCCCGAGCGACCGAGGGAGCCTATCACGGTTGCCGAAGGGTGCCTTCGACACGGTTCGGCGACCGCAGACCACCGTAACGCAGGCCCTCGTGACCCCACCGTGACCTGGTCTTATCCGATTCTCCGCCGTACAAGGGTGCCGCGGTGACACTCCGGGTCGATACCATGTCCAAGCGGATGCAGCGCAGCGACACGCCGCGGCGACGCGTCCCCGGCTGAATTGACGGCGAATTGACGGCGGCGAGTGAGGCAGGCAGCGGATGGACAGCCAGCGCGGGCTGGTTCAGCGCATCGAGCGCAAGCTCGAATCCGCCGTGGAGGATGCGATGGCCAGGGTCTTCGGCGGGGAGGTCGTCCCCGAGGAGATCGAGGCGGCGTTGCGCCGCGAAGCCGCCGCGGGGGTGCGGGCATTGGCCGGAAATCAGCTTTTGGCACCCAACGAATACGTCATTACCCTCGGTGTGGACGACTACGAGAATGTGGGCGCCGACCAGGATTGGACGTCGAAGGCCTTCGCCCGGCATTTAGCGGGATATATCGGCGAACAGGGGTGGCAAACGTATGGTGATGTGGTTGTCCGGTTCGAGCAGTCGCCGAGTCTGCGTACCGGTCAGGTCCGCACGCGGGGCGCTGTCAATCCGGATGCCCGCCCCAGCCACACGGTCAATGAACCCCGCCCGCCACAATCAGATCATGCGTTTTTCGCAGAATCAGGAGTGCCACCGATGACCGATAACCCGAGCTACCGCGGCGCCCATGGGCAGCAGGACCGTCCCGGCGATGACTATTACGACCCGCGCTACAGCCGGCCCGCCGATGACCCCCGCGGCGGCCAAGAGCCCCGCGGCCAGTATGCCCCGGAACCGGAGCCATACCAGCCGGACCAGCGCGGTGGCGGCTACCCCGACCAGGGTCCGGGCGGCCAGGGCGGCCAGGGCGGCCAGGGCGGCCCCGGCGGCTACGCCCCGCCCCGTCGGCCCGAGCAGGGCGGCTACCCCGAGCACGGTGGCTACCCCGAGCAGGGCGGCTACCCGGAGCAGGGCGGTTACGCCGGCGGCCAGGGCGGCTACCCCCAGTCCTACGAGCCCCAGCCCTACGAGCAGGGGCCGCCGAGCGGCTACGGCGCCCCCGCCGGCTACGAGCCGGGCTACCCGCAGCACCAGCAGCCAGCGGCGCCGGGCTACCCGGGCGGCGGAGGACAGCCCGGTTACGGCGACTACGAGCGCCCCCCAGCCCGCCACGACGATTACTCCCAGCTCGGGGGATACCCCGAGGCGCAGCCCGAGCAACGGCCCGCCTACCCCGACCAGGGCGGCCCTGGCTACCCCGACCAGGGCTCGCCGTCCTACGGCCGCCAGGAGTACGGCCAGCCCGACTACCGCTACGGCGAGTCCCAGGGCGCCCCGAGCGGCTATGACTACGGTCCGGACTACGGCCAGCAGGCTCCCGGCGGCTACGGCGACGCGCAGGGCGGCGGCTACGACTACGGCCAGCAGCCCGCGGGTGGTTACGAGGCTCCGGGCGGCGGCTACGGCCAGCGCGCCTACTCGGCTCCGGCCTCGGTCACGCTGCATCTCGACGACGGCAGCGGCCGGACCTACCAGCTGCACGAGGGCACCAACGTGGTGGGCCGCGGCCAAGACGCCCAGTTCCGGCTTCCGGACACCGGGGTGTCGCGGCGTCATCTGGAGATTCGCTGGGATGGCCGGGTGGCACTGCTGTCGGACCTGAACTCCACCAACGGCACCACGGTGAACAACGCTCCGGTTCAGGAGTGGCAGCTGGCCGACGGCGACGTGGTCCGGCTGGGTCACTCCGAGATCATCGTTCGAGTCCACTAGGGGGCGACCGAGGGCCACGCCGAACCGGCCGGAACAGCAAAGCCCTGCCGCTTTGCCCTACGGTCACTCACGTCCAAGTATCGTGACTTTGCCGAAGTGCTCCGCCATGGGGAGCACGACATGGACGGCGCAAGGACGGAGAGGACGCCGGATGCAGGGACTGGTGCTGCAGCTGACGCGAGCCGGTTTTTTGACGTTGCTGTGGCTGTTCATCTGGTCGGTGCTGCGGATATTGCGGACCGACATCTACGCGCCGACCGGTGCGGTGATGGTCCGCCGCGGCCTGTCGATCCGGGGCGTGCTGCTGCCGTCGCGGCAGCATCGCGCCGGCGCACGCCACCTGGTGGTGACGGAGGGGCCCCTCACCGGGGCCCGGATCGCACTGAGCGACCAGCCGGTTCTGGTCGGCCGCGCCGACGACTCCACCCTGGTGATCAACGACGACTACGCCTCCACCCGGCACGCCCGCCTGTCTCAACGAGGGTCGGAATGGTATGTCGAAGACCTCGGCTCGACCAACGGCACCTACCTTGACAGGGTGAAGGTCACCACAGCGGTACGGGTTCCCGTCGGGACGCCGATACGAATCGGCAAGACCGCGATCGAGCTCCGCCGGTGAGCCTGGTGCTGCGCTACGCCGCCCGCAGTGACCGCGGCCTGGTGCGCTCCAACAACGAGGATTCGGTGTACGCCGGTGCCCGGCTGCTGGCGCTGGCCGACGGCATGGGCGGGCACGCGGCCGGTGAGGTCGCTTCCCAGCTCGTTATCGCCGCGCTGGCCCACCTCGACGACGACGAGCCGGGTGGCGACCTGCTGGCGAAATTGGAATCTGCGGTGCAGGAAGGCAACTCGGCGATCGCGGCGTACGTCGAGGACCATCCCGAGCTCGAGGGCATGGGCACCACCTTGACCGCGATCCTGTTTGCGGCCCCCCGGCTGGGGCTGGCCCACATCGGCGACTCGCGCGGGTATCTGCTGCGCGACGGCGAACTCACCCAGATCACCAAGGACGACACCTTCGTTCAGACCTTGGTCGACGAGGGCCGCATCACCTTGGAGGAGGCGCACAGCCATCCGCAGCGTTCCCTGATCATGCGGGCGTTGACCGGCCACGAGGTGGAGCCGACGCTGATCATGCGCGAGGCCCAGGCCGGCGACCGCTACCTGCTGTGCTCCGACGGATTGAGCGATCCGGTGAGCACCGAGACCATCCACGAGGCGCTGGAGATCCCCGACGTCAATGAGAGCGCGCTGCGGCTGATCGAGCTGGCGCTGCGCGGCGGTGGGCCCGACAACGTGACCGTGGTGGTGGCCGACGTCGTCGACGTCGACTACGGCCAGACCCAACCGATCTTGGCCGGGGCGGTCTCCGACAGCGACGACGATCACCTGACCGCCCTCAACACCGCCGCCGGCCGGGCGTCGGCGATCTCCCCGCGCAAGACCGTCGCCAAACGGGTGCTGCCGCGGATCGAAACCCTGTCGCGGCCGCCGCGCTCCCGGCGCCGCAAATTCGTCATTGCGATGTTGCTGCTGATCCTGCTGGCCGCTGCCCTGATGATCGGGCGGGCGATCGTCCGCACCAACTATTACGTCACCGCCTACGGCAACACCGTGGCGATCATGCGCGGTGTGCAGGGTTCGATTCTCGGGCTGCCGTTGCAGGAGCCCTACCTGCTGGGTTGCCTCGACAGCCGCGGCGACTTGGTGCAAATCAGCTTCAGCCAATCCGGTGACAAGCTGTCCTGCCGCCTGATGACGTTGCAGGATCTGCGTCCACCAGCGCGCCAGCAGGTCAGCAACGGCCTGCCGGCCGGGACCCTCGACGACGCGATCACCCAGCTGCGCAACCTGGCCCGTGACTCGCTGTTGCCGCCGTGTCCATCGCGGAGCACCACCGGGAAGACCGGCGGCGGTGGTTCGGCGCCCTCGCACGCACCGGATCCCGGCCCGGCACCGACCGGTCCGCGGCCCGGCCCCGCTCAACGCACGCCGACCTCCGGGGTGCCGCACCTGCCCACGTTGACCAACCTGCCGCCGGCCCCGCCAGAACCGGGGACCGACTGCCGGGCGGCCTCATGACCCGCGCCAGCGACGATGCGGTGAGCACAGAGCCGCAGCCGGCGGTGACGCTGACCCCGGCGCTGCCGGATCGACGCAACGCCGAATTCCTGCTGCTGTGCTTCGCGACCATGATCGTCGCGGTAGCGATGCTGATCGTCGAGGCCGGCCACGAACAGGGGCTGCGCTGGGATCTGGTCGGCTACGGGACGGCGTTTCTGGTGCTGTTCAGTTTCGCGCACCTGGTCATTCGGCGCTCGGCACGTTACGCCGATCCGCTGCTGCTGCCCGTGGTCGCCCTGCTCAACGGGCTCGGACTGGTGATGATCCACCGCATCGATCTCGGCGTCGGCGCCGACGCCGCTGACGGCCGCCCGGGCGCCGGCTCCCAGATGCTGTGGACGCTGGTCGGCGTCATCGTCTTCGCCCTGGTGCTCGAGCTGCTCAAGGACCACCGCCAGCTCGCCGGCAGCGGCTACATCTGCGGCCTGGTCGGCCTGGTGCTGCTGGTGATCCCCGCCCTGTTGCCGGCCTCGCTGTCGGAGCGCCAGGGCGCCAAGATCTGGATCCGCTTGCCCGGCTTCTCGATTCAGCCCGCGGAGTTCTCCAAGATCTTGCTGCTGATCTTCTTCGCCGCGGTACTGGTCTCCAAGCGCCGGCTGTTCACCAGCGCCGGCAAGCACGTGTTGGGCATGAACCTGCCGCGGCCGCGCGACCTGGCGCCGCTGCTGGCCGCCTGGGTGATCTCGGTGGCCGTGATGGCCTTCGAGAAGGACCTCGGCACCTCGCTGCTGTTGTACGCGTCGTTTCTGGTGGTGGTGTACCTGGCCACCCGGCGGTTCAGCTGGATGGTGATCGGGATGCTGCTGTTCGCGGTCGGCAGTGTCGCGGCGTACTTCCTTTTCAGCCATGTCCGGGTGCGGGTACAGACCTGGTTGGACCCTTTCGCCGACCCCGAGGGCGCCGGCTATCAGATGGTGCAGTCGTTGTTCAGCTTCGCCACCGGCGGCATCTTCGGCACCGGACTGGGCAACGGTCAGCCCGGTTACGTGCCCGCGGCGTCGACGGACTTCATCATCGCCGCGTTCGGAGAGGAGCTGGGTCTGGTCGGGCTCGCCGGTGTGCTGATCCTGTACACGATCGTGATCGTGCGCGGCATGCGGACCGCGATCGCGGTCCGCGACAGCTTCGGCAAGCTGCTGGCCGCCGGCCTGGCCGCCACCCTGGGCATCCAGCTGTTCATCGTGGTCGGGGGAGTGACCAAACTGATTCCGCTGACCGGGCTGACCACGCCGTGGCTGTCCTACGGCGGGTCGTCGTTGCTGGCCAACTACGTGCTGCTGGCGATCCTGCTGCGCGTCTCGCACGCTGCGCGTCGCCCGCTGAGCACCCAGCCGCAGCGCACCGCCCCGATCGGCGATACCGGCACGGCGGTGATCGAGCGCGTATGAACACCTCGCTGCGCCGCGTCACGATGACCCTGATGGCGCTGATAGTGCTGCTGTTGGGCAACGCCACCCTGACCCAGGTCTTCGCCGCCGACGGGTTGCGCGCCGACCCGCGTAATCAGCGGGTGCTGCTCGACGAATACTCCCGCCAGCGGGGCCAGATCACCGCCTCCGGGCAACTGCTGGCCTACTCGGTCGCCACCGACGGCCGGATCAAATACCAGCGCATCTACCCCGACCCGGCGGTGTACGCGCCGATCACCGGATTCTATTCGCTGCGCTATTCCAGCAGCGGGCTCGAACGCGCCGAGGACACCGTGCTCAACGGATCAGACCCGCGGCTGTTCGGGCTGCGGTTGGCGGACTTCTTCACCGGCCGCAGTCCCCGCGGCGGCACCGTGGAGACCACCATCCGCCCGCGGGTGCAGCAGGCCGGCTGGGAGGCGATGCGCAGCGGCTGCGACGGCGGCTGCCGAGGAGCCGTGGTGGCGCTGGAGCCGTCCACCGGCAAGATCCTGGCGCTGGTGTCCACGCCGTCCTACGACCCCAACCTGTTGTCCTCGCATGATTCGGTACAGCAGGGCCAGGCCTGGCAGCGGCTGCGCGACAACCCCGACTCGCCGCTGACCAACCGCGCCATCAGTGAGACCTACCCGCCCGGGTCGACGTTCAAGGTGATCACCACCGCGGCCGCGTTGCAGGCCGGTATCAGCGAGAACGAGCCGCTGACCAACGCCGCGCACATCGCCCTGCCCGACAGCACCGTCAAGCTGGAGAACTTCGGCGGCAACACCTGCGAAGGCACTGAACAGACCGTCCCGTTGCGGGTGGCGTTCGCCCGGTCCTGCAACACCGCGTTTGTCCAGTTGGGTATCCGCACCGGCTCCGACGCGCTGCGGAACACCGCCCAGGGGTTCGGGCTCGACATCACGCCCGAACCCATCCCGCTGCAGGTGGCCGAGTCCACCATCGGCCCGATCCGCGACGCCGCCGCCCTGGGGATGACCAGCATCGGCCAGAAGGACGTCGCGGTGACGCCGCTGAAGAACGCGGTGATCGCCGCGACCATCGCCAACGGCGGGTTGACGATGCAGCCCTACCTGGTCGCGGGGTTGGAGGGCCCGGATCTGGCCGGTATCGCGACAACGCAACCGCGCGAACAGCGCCGTGCGGTGTCTTCGCAGGTCGCGGCTAAGCTAACTGAACTGATGATCGACGCCGAGAAAGTGACCCAGCAGGAGGGGGCCATCCCGGGCGTACAGATCGCGTCGAAGACCGGTACCGCCGAGCACGGCACCGATCCGCGGAACACTCCGCCGCACGCGTGGTACATCGCTTTCGCCCCGGCCAGTGCCCCCAAGGTGGCCGTCGCCGTTGTCGTAGAGGGCACAGCGGACGGTGACGCTCCGCTGTCGGCCACCGGCGGGGCGCTCGCCGCGCCGATCGGGCGTGCCGTCATCGAAGCCGCACTGCAGGGGCGATCATGAGTCCGGCGGTCGGGGCGGCGTTGGCCGGGCGCTACCGGTTGCAGCGGCTCATCGCCACCGGCGGCATGGGCCAGGTGTGGGAAGCCGTGGACAACCGGCTGGGCCGGCGCGTCGCGGTCAAGGTCCTCAAACCCGAGTTCTCCTCCGACCCGGAGTTCATCGAGCGGTTCCGCGCCGAGGCGCGCAACACCGCCATGCTCAACCATCCCGGCATCGCCAGCGTGCACGACTACGGTGAGACCGACCTGGACGGCGAAGGCCGCACCGCGTTTTTGGTGATGGAGCTGGTCAACGGCGAGCCGCTGAACTCGGTGCTCAAGCGCACCGGGCGGCTGTCGCTGCGGCACGCGCTGGACATGCTCGAGCAGACCGGTCGGGCACTGCAGGTCGCGCACAGCGCCGGGCTGGTGCACCGCGACGTCAAGCCCGGCAACATCATGATCACGCCCACCGGCCAGGTGAAGATCACCGACTTCGGGATCGCCAAGGCCGTCGACGCCGCCCCGGTCACCCAGACCGGCATGGTGATGGGCACCGCCCAGTACATCGCGCCGGAACAGGCACTCGGGCAAGACGCCACCGCGGCCAGCGACGTGTATTCGCTGGGTGTCGTCGGCTACGAGGTGCTGTCGGGGCGCCGCCCCTTCACCGGCGACGGCGCGCTGACCGTGGCGATGAAGCACATCAAGGAGCCGCCGCCGCCGCTGCCGGCCGAACTGCCGCCTAACGTGCGGGAGCTCGTCGAGATCACGCTGGCCAAGAACCCCGGTATGCGCTACCGCAGCGGCGGCCCGTTCGCCGATGCGGTCGCCGCGGTGCGGTCCGGCCGGCGGCCGCCGCGGCCGAGCCAATCCCTGCCGCCCGGACGCGCCGCGCCGTCGGCGATCCCGTCGACGGCGGCGACCCGGGTCGCCCCACCGGTGTCGGCGCGAGCCACCGCGGCGCGGCGGGCCCGGACCGGCACCGGTAACCACCGGCCGCCGGCGCCCCGGCGCACCTTCACCGCCGGGCAGCGTGCACTGCTGTGGGCGGCCGGGGTGCTGGGCACGCTGGCGATCATCATCGCGGTGCTGATCGTGGTCAACGCCAAGAGTCCGGGAGGCTCGCTGGCCCCGGCCACCGTCACCGACACCGGCGGGCCACCGGTCGAGTCGTCCAGCGTCGAGTCGCCGCCGGCGGCTCCGCCCGCGCACTCCTCGGGCTGGACCTGGTCGAAGGTTGCACGATGACCACCCCGCAGCGGCTCTCCGACCGCTATGAACTCGGTGAGATCCTCGGCTTCGGCGGCATGTCGGAAGTGCACCGCGCGGTCGATACCCGGCTGCACCGCGACGTGGCCGTCAAAGTGCTGCGTGCCGACCTGGCCCGCGACCCGAGCTTTTATCTGCGGTTCCGCCGGGAGGCGCAGAATGCTGCCGCGCTGAACCACCCGGCGATCGTCGCGGTCTACGACACCGGGGAAGCCGACACCCCGGCCGGCCCGCTGCCCTACATCGTGATGGAACTCGTCGAGGGCGTGACGCTGCGCGACATCGTGCAGAACGACGGCCCGATGCCGCCCATCCGCGCCATCGAGGTGATCGCCGATGCCTGCCAGGCGCTGAACTTCAGCCACCAGCACGGCATCATCCACCGCGACGTCAAGCCGGCCAACATCATGATCGACAAGCACAACGCGGTGAAGGTGATGGACTTCGGCATCGCCCGCGCGATCGCCGACGCCGGCAACAGCGTCACCCAGACCGCGGCGGTGATCGGCACCGCCCAGTACCTGTCGCCCGAGCAGGCCCGCGGCGAACCCGTCGACGCCCGGTCGGACGTGTACTCGCTGGGCTGCGTGCTCTACGAAATCCTCACCGGCGACGCACCTTTCATCGGTGATTCACCCGTGGCGGTGGCCTACCAGCACGTCCGCGAAGACCCGGTGCCGCCGTCGCAGCACCAGCCAGGGTTGCCGGCCGACCTGGATGCGGTGGTGCTCAAGGCGCTGGCGAAGAATCCGGACAACCGCTACCAGACGGCCGCCGAGATGCGCGCCGACCTGGTGCGGGTGCACAACGGGGAGAAGCCCGAAGCTCCCCGGGTGCTCACCGAGGCCGATCGCGCCGCCATGCTGGCCTCGCGGGCGGGTGGCGGCTCCGGGGCTCCCACCGATCCGCTGCCGCGCCAGGAACTCGACTTCGGCCACGAGCGGCCGGGTTCGGTGGGCCGGTGGCTGATCGCGGCGATCGTGCTGGCGGTGCTGACGGTCATCGTCACGGTGTCGATCAACAGTTTCGGCGGCCGCACCCACCAGATCCAGGTGCCCGACGTCAGCGGCCGGGCGTCGGTCGACGCGATCGCCGAACTGCAGAACAAGGGCTTCAAGACCCGCACCGAGCAGCGCGCCGACTCCGACGTGCCGCCCGATCATGTGATCAGCACGGAGCCGCCCGCCGGCGCGCCGGCGAACAAGGGCGACAAGATCACCGTCAACGTGTCCTACGGCCCCGAGCAGCGTCAGGTGCCCGACGTGGCCTCGCTGAGCTACGCCGACGCGGTCAAGAAACTCACCGCCGCCGGCTTCGGCAAGTTCAAGCAGGTCGACTCGCCCTCCACACCGGAACTCAAGGACAAGGTCGTCGGCACCAACCCGCCGGCCAACCAGACCACCGCGATCACCAATGAGATCGTGATCGTGATGGGCTCCGGCCCGGCCACCAAACCCGTCCCGGACGTCACCGGCCAGACGGTGGAGCTCGCGCAGAAGAACCTGACTGTCTACGGCTTCACCAAGATCACCGAGGTGGCGGTGGACAGTCCGCGCCCGGCCGGCGTGGTGATCGGCACCAGCCCGCCGAGCGGTGAGACCGCACCCCTCGACGGCGTGGTCGAGCTGCAGGTGTCCCGCGGCAACCAGTTCGTCATGCCGGATCTGGCCGGGATGTTCTGGACCGATGCCGAACCGCAGCTACGGGCGCTGGGCTGGACCGGGATGTTGATCAAGGGCGCCGACGTCGACGCCGGCGGCTCCGGCCACAACCGGGTGCTCTACCAGAGCCCGTCGGCCGGCCAGGGTGTCAACACCGACGGCAACATCACGCTGCGCTTCGGTCAGTAGCTGACTGCCGGCGACACGGCCCGCGCGCTCTGCACCGTGGCGGCGACCTCGTCCTCCAGCCGCTGAACCAACGCCTCGTCGCACGGATAGCCGCAGCCCTCCAGCCAGTTGGCCAGCATCCGGTGACCGCCCTCGGTGAGGATGGACTCCGGATGGAACTGCACGCCGTGGATGGGCAACCCGGTGTGCCGCACACCCATGATCACCCCGCCGCGGGTGCGCGCGGTGACCTCCAGGTCGGCGGGCAACGTCTCGGGGAGAATCGTCAACGAGTGGTAACGGGTGGCGGTGAACGGGTCCGGCAGACCCTTCAGCACCCCGGTGTCGGAGTGGAAGACGGTACTGGTCTTGCCGTGCAGCAATTCCGGCGCACGCCCCACCGTGGCGCCGAACGCGACACCGATCGCCTGATGGCCCAGACAGACCCCCAGCACCGGGATCCGGGCCGCGGCGCACGCACCGACTACCGGGATCGACGCCCCGGCGCGCTCCGGGGTGCCCGGTCCGGGGCTCAGCAATACGCCGTCGAAGTCGGCCACCACCTGGTCCAGCGCGGCCGGGTCGGCCAACCGGGCGTCGTCGTTGCGCCAGACGGCAGCCTGCACCCCCAATTGGCCCAGGTACTGCACCAGGTTGAACACAAAGCTGTCGTAGTTGTCGACGACCAGGATCCGCACGCTGACAGGCTACCGTCGTGTTGCCGGCCCGCGGGGCTCAGTAGTCGATCGGGCCGGCCGGGACGGCGTAGCGCATCCGGGCGGGTCTCGGCGTCTCGACCACCTGCAGATCCGTGCTGACCTGCTCGCTGTAGCCCAGGCCGAACCGGATCACGTACTGCTTGTACAGCGTGACCAGGGGAGCGGCGGCCAGCGCGGCCTGCATCGCATCGGGGTCGCCGATCGCGGTCATCACATAGGGCGGGCTGTAGGTCCGGCCGCCCAGCAGCAGCGTGTTGCCGACGCACCGCGGCGCCGACTCCGCGGTGATCCGCTGATCCTGCATCTGGATGGCTTCGGCGCCGGCGCTCCACATCGCGTTGAGCACGGCGGAGATGTCCTGTTGGTGGACCACGAGGTCGTCGGGGGAGGCGTCTCGGGGGAAGCGACCGTTGGCGTCGCGCTGGGCATCGGTGAGTGTCACGACCAGGCCGGGCCCGTGGACGGCCGCCAACCCGGCGGCCTCGGCCAGTTGATCGGTGCGGTTGCGCATCGCCGACAGCGCCGCACCGGCGCCCCGGCCGTGCACCGAGCCCACCGCCTCGGCCAGCGTGTCCCGTTTGTCGGTGAGCTCTTCGACGGTGAACTGGGTGGCGCGGACCAGGTCGACCAGGCGGGGCGCGTCACCGCGGCGGATCTCCTTGCCCCCCGAGACCCCGTGGGTGGCGGCCAACAGCAGTCCAGCCGACAGACACACCAGCGGAACGCCGACCCGCCATGCGGAACTGCGGCCCGGGGACGCGCCGTCCATCGGCTCTCCAATTCTCGGCTGGGTGCTCGGCTGGGTTAATCTCGTACGCGACCCATACTCGCAGCTTCACCGCCGCACTGTCCCGAGGTATCGATGCCCAAGTCGAAGGTTCGCAAGAAGACCAGCTTCACCCCCTCGTCGGTGAGCCGCACCCCGGTCAAGGTCAAGGGCGGCCCGTCGAGCGTATGGTTCGTCGCGCTGTTTCTGGGGCTGATGCTCTTCGGGCTGGTGTGGCTGATGGTCTATCAGTTGGCGGCCACCGGGTTGGATACCCCGGCGGCGCTGAACTGGATGGCAGAGCTGGGCCCGTGGAATTACGCGATCGCGTTTGCTTTCATGATCACCGGGCTGTTGCTCACCATGCGGTGGCGCTGAGCGGGTCCGGCCTGGGATTTCGGTTATGTCATGTCGTCGGCGATGCCAGCTGGGTAACCAAGCGGTTGCTCAATCACAACGATGTGATTCATCCCCATTGTGGACAACCCCTGTAGATAACCTCAAAACCGCAGGTCGCATTGACTGACGGACACCGCCAGCAAACCCAGTGGGCGCCTCCCGCCCGCGGAATCGCTGGTTGCGCGCTTGCCGGCGCGATGTTAGCTATCAGTGCTGTGACGCTCGCCACAGACCTGCCGGGGCGGCTGCTGGCAGGCCTCGCCGGAATCGGCATGCTGGTGTTTGCCGGTTTCTCCTGGCGGTCGCGGCCACGGCTGGCACTAACCGGTCAGGGCTTGGTCCTGCGCGGCTGGTGGCGCACCCGGCTGCTGACCCCCGGCGACCTCACCCGGGTCCGCGTCACCGACTTCCAGCGGATCGGGCGGACGCAACATCTGCTGGAGATCGAGACGGATGATGACGATCTGCTCATCCTGTCCCGCTGGGATCTCGGCACCGATCCCCGCCACGTGTTCGCTGTGCTGTCGGCGGCCGGCTACACCGGCCCCTGACAGCGTCCGGACAACCGGGCTCTAGGAGACCGTGACCGACTCGATGACCACCGGCTCGGTGGGCCGGTCGCCCCGGTCGGTCGCCGTGTTGGCGATGGCGTCGACGACGCCCCGCGAGTCCGGATCGACGACCTCACCGAAGATGGTGTGCTTGCGGTTCAGGTGCGGGGTCTGGCCCACGGTGATGAAGAACTGCGAGCCGTTGGTGCCGGGACCGGCGTTGGCCATCGCCAGCAGGTAGGGCTTGTCGAACACCAGCTCGGGGTGGAACTCGTCCTCGAACTTGTACCCGGGTCCGCCGCGACCGGTGCCGGTCGGGTCGCCGCCCTGGATCATGAAGCCGCCGATCACCCGGTGGAACACGGCGCCGTCGTAGAACGGGCCCGACGAGCCGCCGGAGGCGTTGGTGGTGGAGTACTCCTTGGTCCCCTGCGCCAGGCCGACGAAGTTGGCGACGGTCTTGGGGGCGTGGTTGCCGAACAGCGCGATCTTGATGTCGCCGCGGTTGGTGTGCATCGTGGCGGTTGCGGTGGCGATAGGGCTGGTGGTCATGGCATCACAGTGTGCCATTCCCGGCGGCGTGGGCTGCGTCACGGGTAGCGTTGGATCATGCGCCTGTCCAAGGAGACCCAGCTGACCCACCGAGAGCGCCTGACCCGGGGCCTGGCCCACACTGCGGGCGGGCCCGTCGATGTAGCACGCGGCGCCGTCGGCCTCGGCGGGGCCGCGGTGCAGCGTGGCGCGGTGCAACTGCGCCAGCGCTACCGGGATAGCCGGTTGGCCGACCATGTGGCCGACGCCGCCGATGCCGCCGCCCGGGAGTTGGCGGCCGCCCAGGAGGCGGTCTCCGGGCTGCCCGATGTGCTCGAGGGCCGGTCGTCGCGGCGCCGGCTCCGCCGGTCCTGGGTGATCGCCGGGGCGGTCGGCACGGCGCTGCTGGTGGGCGGTGCGGTGGCGGTTGCGATCAGCCGTGCGAGCCGGCCGGAGGAACCCTCGCCGCGCCCACCGAGCGTGGACGCGCACCCCCGGACGGTCTGACGAGTCAGCTGTTACGACGCTGGAACGCTTTGCGCCGTCCCCGGTCCTAGCTACGCGACCGCCGCGCCGCGACGAAGGAACGCACGCCCAGGCCCACATAGATTGCCAGCAGTGCGAACATGATGGTGCTGACGATCACCGCCGCGGGACGCTGTGCGGTCCCGGCGATCACATCGCCGATCTTGGCCACCTGCATCAAGGATCCGAGTGCCCCGAGCAGTGCCACCGCCAACGCGGCGTGAATGGCGTGGCGATGTGCCGCCGGATTGCGTGCCACGACACCGGCAATCAGGATCGGCAGACCCACGAACGCCGGGATCAAGGCGGTCACGCTGACCGCCGATGAGGCGACGTACGCGATCACGCCCAGGGCCACCAGGGCCGCTCCGGTCGCCATGGTCACTTTGGTCACGGGTATCTCCTTGATCTTCTCGGCGCGGAATGCGCCCCTGCTGTGCCCCCGGTGCAGGTGCGGGCCGGGGGCTTACTCCAGCACCGTAGCCCGCCTCACGGAATGAGTGCGCCGGGGTTGAGGACGTAGCGGGACCGGATGAACATCTCACCCTCTTTGGCGCTTTCGGTGACAAAGACGTCCTCGCGGACCGAACGGCTGTGCTTGTGGAGCCTAGGAGATTCGAACTCCTGACATCTGCCTTGCAAAGGCAGCGCTCTACCAACTGAGCTAAGGCCCCGGATGGGACTCGTGGGCCTAGGAGGACTCGAACCTCCGACCTCTTCGTTATCAGCGAAGCGCTCTAACCGCCTGAGCTATAGGCCCGTAGTCGACTACGACCGAGCGCCGAGATTACCGCACCCGACGCCCCCCGGCCAAAATGCCGGTCAGTCCCGATCGGCCAACGTGACCTCGACGCCGCCGACGACGTCGGTGCTCAGGTTGTAGATCACCACACCCAGGGTGGCCATCGCGGTCAGCACGACCACGTTGACCAGTCCGATCAAGGCGGCACCGCCGAAGATCGAACTACCCGAAACCAGTTCTGCGGCACTGTTGTTCGTCAACAGATCGCCTACGTTGCTGTTCAGCTTGTTCCAGACGCCCATCGCCCCCAGCATGACGTAGAGCACCGCGACGGCGATCATCCAGACGAAGAACAGCGCCGTGGACAACAGCAGCGACACCTTGAGCGCGCTCCACGGGTCGATCCGCCGGATCTGCATGCTGGCCCGAACCGGACCGCGCGGTCCGGCCGACACCTGCGTGCGCCGAGCCGGGGGTCGACGCTGAGCCGGTTCGGACAGATCCGGCAGCTCGCTGCCGTAGGCGTCGTCGGTGGCGGCGTGCGCGGCCGGGGCCGGCTTGGCCGGCGGCTGGACCGGCTTGGCGGTCTGCTTGGCCGGTTTGGCCGGTTTGGCCGGCTGCGGCGCACCCGGGGCGGCGGTGCCGGAGACGAAACGGCGCAGCCGCTCGTCCACACCGGGGGAGTGGCCCGCCGCGTTCGGCTCGGCCGATCGGGCCGGCTCGGCCGGCCGGGCCGGTTCAGCGGGCCTGGCAGCCGCCGGCGGCCGACTCTGCCCCCCGCGCTGCCACGGTGGCGGCTCGCCGGTATCGGCGACCCGGCCGGGCCGGGCCACCGGCCGCTGGCCCGCGACGTCGGCCGACCCGCTGCCCGCGGATTCCGCTTTGCCCGGACCACTGCCCGGGTGCCCCGGCTCATTCGGTGCGCTCACTGACGCTCCTTACCTCCCCGAGCCGCCCGGGCGGTCCGGATTCTTGTCGTTCAGCTATCCGAGTCGTCGTCGGCCGCTTCTTCGTCGGCGTTTCGTGCGATCGCTATCAGTGTGTCGCCCTCACCCAGGTTCATCAACCGAACGCCCTTGGTCTGGCGCCCTGCCTTGCGAACCTGCCGCGCCGCGGTACGGATCACCCCGCCCCCGGAGGTGATCGCGTAGAGCTCACTGTCATCGTCGACGATCAACGCCCCGACCAGCCGGCCCCGCTTGGGATCGTACTGAATGGTCAGGATGCCCTTGCCGCCGCGACCCTGGGCGGTGTACTCCTCGATCGCGGTTCGCTTGGCATAGCCGCCGGCGGTGGCCACCAACAGGTAGGTGTCCTCGCGGACCACGTTCAGCGACAGCAGGTAGTCGTCGGCGTTGAACCGCATGCCCTGCACACCCGACGTCGCGCGGCCCATCGGGCGCAGCGCTTCGTCGGTCGCCGAGAACCGGATGGACTGGCCGTTGGCCGAGACCAACAGCAGATCATCCTCGGCGGAGCACAACATCGCACCGACGAGTTCGTCGCCCTCGCGCAGGTTGATCGCGACGATGCCGCCGGAGCGGTTCGAGTCGAAGTCGGTCAGCTTGGACTTCTTGACCAGGCCGTTGCGGGTGGCCAGCACCAGATACGGCGCGTCCTCGTAGCCCTTGATCTGGATGACCTGGGCGATGCGCTCCTCGGGCTGGAAGGCCAACAGGTTGGCGACGTGCTGACCGCGAGCGGTGCGCAGCGCCTCCGGCAGGTCGTAGGCCTTGGCCCGGTACACCCGGCCTTGGGTGGTGAAGAACAGGATCCAGTCGTGGGTCGAGCAGACGAAGAAGTGCGCCACGATGTCGTCCTGCTTGAGCCCGGCGCCCTGCACGCCCTTGCCGCCGCGCTTCTGGCTGCGGTACAGATCGGTCTTGGTGCGTTTGGCGTAACCGGTCTCGGTGATCGTGACGACGACGTCCTCGCGGGCGATCAGATCCTCATCGGCGACGTCGCCGTCGGCGGCGATGATCCGGGTACGACGGTCGTCGCCGTACTTCTCGACGATCTCGGCGAGTTCCTGCTGCACGATCCCGCGCTGCCGTTCCGGTTTGGCGAGGATGTCTTCCAGATCGGCGATCTCGGCCTCGATCTTGGCCAGGTCGTCGATGATCTTCTGGCGCTCCAGCGCGGCCAGCCGCCGCAGCTGCATGTCCAGGATCGCTTGCGCCTGGATCTCATCGATATCGAGGAGGCTGATCAGGCCCTGGCGTGCCACATCGACGGTCTGCGACGCCCGGATCAGTGCGATGACCTCATCGAGGGCGTCGAGCGCCTTGACCAGGCCGCGCAGGATGTGCGCGCGTTCGTTGGCCTTGCGCAGCCGGTAGGTGGTGCGTCGCACGATCACGTCGAGTTGGTGCGCGACGTAGTGGCGGATCATCTGATCCAGCCGCAGGGTGCGCGGCACCCCGTCGACGATCGAGAGCATGTTGGCACCGAAGCTCGTCTGCAGCTGGGTGTGCTTGTAAAGGTTGTTCAGCACCACCTTGGCCACGGCGTCGCGCTTGACCTCGACAACGATGCGCAGCCCCACCCGGTCGCTGCTCTGGTCCTCGATGTTGGCGATACCGACCAGCTTCCCGTCGCGCACCTGGTCGGCGATCGACGTGATGAAGTTGTCGTGGTTCACCTGGTAGGGCAGCTCGGTGATGACCAGCAGGGCCCGCCCGCGGGCATCCTCCTCGATCTCGACCACCCCGCGCATCCGGATGGACCCGCGCCCGGTCCGGTAGGCGTCGCCGATGCCCTGCGAACCGACGATCAGCCCCGAGGTGGGGAAGTCCGGGCCCTTGACCCGCTCCATCACCGCGTCCAGGGTGGTCTCTTCGTCGGCGTCGTGGTTGTCCAGGCACCAGAACACCGCTTCGGCGAGTTCGCGCAGATTGTGCGGCGGGATGTTGGTCGCCATACCGACCGCGATACCGCCGGAACCGTTGGCCAGCAGGTTCGGGAACCGGCTGGGCAGCACCGTCGGCTCCTGCACCCGACCGTCATAGTTCGGGACGAAATCGACTGTCTCCTCGTCGATTTCACGCAGCATCTCCATGGCCAACGGAGTCAGCCGCGCTTCGGTGTTGTGGCTGACGAACCCGTTGGTGATGAAGGCGTGGTCGTCGGTGTCCACCCGCAGGCTGTACACCGCCTGCGTGCCGGCCTCGGTGACCGAGGCGACTTCCGCATAGTAGAAACGCCCGTCGGTGAGCTCGGTGGCAATTGCCCGCACGTCCGGGTCGGCGATACGGGAGAGGATCTCGGCCCCATCGCGCCGCCACCGAGACAGCCGATCGATGTTGTGCCGGTTCAGCCAGTCCTTGTCGACCCAGCGGCTACCGCAATGCCGGCGAATGAACGTCGCTAGTCCGGGAACGTGGTCATCGTCCATGCCGGCACAAGGGGGCAGCGAAGCCAAGATGCCGACGAGCTTCTCCTGCTTGGCTCCGCCGAAGCCGATCTGGCTTGCGAAAAGCTCCGCTTGACCGCGGTTGGTGATGACGACTTTATGTTCGCCCGTCGCGTGCTGGTACCGCTTGGACACCACCCCGAATTCCAGCAACAGCTGCTGGACGTCCTTGCCCAACTGTTCGCTTCGTGTCGAGTAGGACACTTGAATCGTGTTGCGTGGCAAGGCAGAACACGATCCATCGCCTTCGAACAGTGCCTGCAGGAATACCCGCTTGATGGCCGTCGGGGCTTGCCAGACCCATTCTGGAACGGATTTCTGCGCGGACCGCTGGCCGGTGAGTTCCGCCAGCCGTGACCGCCTCAACTCGGCCAGGTTCTGGACGTCGAGCTCGTAGAGCAGCGAACCCGACTTGATGGTGCGTTGCGAAACGTACCGGGCGCCGCCGATAACAGCGTCGTAGGCGGCGACGACCATGCCGAAGTAGCTGGCGTCGATGTTGTTGAAGCCGGCGCGGGTCTCGGAGACGAAGCCTTCGCTGATGAAGGCGCCCGCCAACAATGCCTCCAGCGTCGGTTCCCACTCGGCCGGTCCGATCTCGGTCGGCGGAGTCCGTTGCAGCACGACCCGGTCGCCGGGACGGACCTCCTCGACCAACTTCCACAGCAGCGTCGGCACACCGGCGACGTCCACCAGGCAGAGCAACGGATGGTTCGCGGTTCCGGTGACTTCGTAGCCTTCGGCCGTGCGGACCGTGTAGGTCTGATGTTCGCCGGAGTGGAACAGTCGGTCTGCGGCCACTGGGTTGCCGTGTCGATCCAGGACTTTCAAGTCAACGGTGTTGTCGGAGTTGGGCGCAGCGCCCCCCACGACATCACCGATCCGCACCGACTGCCCAAACGGCAACCGCACCAATGCCTCTGAAGAGAGACAATACCTCATCGCGGCCGGCGGGTCGTTGCCCGGCGAACCGAAGTTGCCCTGGCCGTCGACCAGCGGGTAGCGCAACGACCACGGTTGGGCCATCCGAACCAGGGTGTCGTAGATCGACGAGTCGCCGTGCGGGTGGTAGTTACCCATCGTCTCGGCGACCGAGCGCGCCGATTTGGCGTGGCTGCGATCCGGCCGGAACCCGGAGTCGAACATCGCGTAGAGCACCCGGCGGTGCACCGGCTTGAGGCCGTCGCGGACCTCGGGCAGCGCACGGCCCACGATCACGCTCATCGCGTAGTCGATGTAGCTGCGCTGCATCTCCTGCTGGATGTCGACCGGTTCGATCCGCTCCACCGAGTCGTCTCCGGGTGGCAGCGTGGTGTCTGTCATCTGTTCCTCGTTCAGTCAGCGGTCAGGCAGGTCGGATGGCGCCGGCGTCGCGACACATCCCTAAACGTCCAGGAAGCGAACGTCTTTGGCGTTGCGGGTGATGAAGCTGCGCCGAGCCTCGACGTCCTCGCCCATCAGGATCGAGAAGAGTTCGTCGGCCGCGGCGGCATCGTCGAGGGTGACCTGGCGCAGCACCCGCACCGTCGGGTCCATCGTGGTCTCCCACAACTCCTTGGCGTCCATCTCGCCCAGACCCTTGTACCGCTGGATGCCGTCGTCGGTGTTGATCTTCTTGCCGGCGGCCTTGCCCGCCTCGAGCAGGCCGTCGCGTTCCCGGTCGGAATAGGCGAATTCGGGCTCGGCGCCGCGCTGCCACTTGAGTTTGTACAGCGGCGGCTGCGCCAAGAAGACGTGGCCGTTCTCGATGAGCGGCCGCATGAAACGGAACAGCAGCGTCAGCAGCAGCGTCGAGATGTGCTGGCCGTCGACGTCGGCGTCGGCCATCAGCACGATCTTGTGGTAGCGCAGTTTGGAGATGTCGAACTCGTCGTGGATACCGGTACCCAGCGCGGTGATGATCGCCTGGACTTCGTTGTTCTTCAGAACCCGGTCGATCCGGGCCTTTTCGACGTTGATGATCTTGCCGCGCAACGGCAGAATCGCCTGGAACATCGAGTCGCGGCCGCTCTTGGCCGAGCCGCCCGCCGAATCCCCTTCCACCACATACAGTTCGGACTTGGTGGGGTCATTCGAGCGGCAGTCGGCCAGCTTGCCGGGCAACCCGCCCAGATCCGTGGCGCTCTTGCGGCGCACCAACGCCCGGGCTTTGCGCGCGGCCTCGCGCGCCTGCGCTGAGGACACTGCTTTGTTGATGACCACCTTGGCTTCGGCCGGGTTGGACTCGAACCAGTGGCTGAGCTGCTCATTGCAGACCTTCTGGACGAAGGACTTCACCTCGGTGTTGCCCAGTTTCGTCTTGGTCTGGCCCTCGAACTGCGGCTGGGACACCTTGACTGAGATGACTGCCGCCAGGCCTTCGCGGATGTCCTCCCCGGTGAGGTTGGGGTCCTTGTCCTTGAGCAGCTTCTTGTCTTTGGCGTACTTGTTGACCACGCTGGTCAGCGCCGAGCGGAACCCCTCTTCGTGGGTGCCACCCTCGGCGGTGTTGATGGTGTTGGCGAAGGTGTGCACCGATTCGGAGTAGCCGCCGTTCCACTGCATGGCGATCTCGACTTCGTGTCCGGTTCCCTTGCCGTCGAAGTCGATGACGGTCGGGTGGATCGCGGTCTTGGTGCGGTTGATGTGCGCGACGAAGTCACGCAAGCCGCCGGGGTAGTGGAAGACGCGGTGCTTGACCTTGTGCGGCGCCTCGGCTTCGGCGGCCTTGTCCTCGGCGGACTTCGGCGCTTCGGCGGTGTCGCTGACGACCTCGTCGACGACTTCTTCGGTCCGCACCCGCTCATCGGTGAGTTCGATGGTCAGGCCCTTGTTGAGGAACGCCATCTCCTGCAGCCGCCGCGCTACGGTCTCGAAGTCGTAGTTGGTGGTTTCGAAGACGTCCGGGTCCGCCCAGAACCGGATGGTGGTGCCGGACTTTGTGGTCTTGTCGCCCTTCTTCAGCGTTCCGGGCAGCGACTTGTCATAGGTCTGGAACCACTCGTGACCGTCGACGCAGATATCGGCTTCCAGCCGGGTCGACAGCGCGTTGACCACCGAGACGCCGACGCCGTGCAGGCCGCCGGAGACGCTGTAGGCGCCCTCTTCGAACTTCCCGCCGGCGTGCAGGACGGTCATCACGACGTCGACCGTCGGAATTCCGGTGGCGTGCATGGCCACCGGGATGCCGCGGCCGTCATCGGTGACCTCGACGCCGCCGTCTTCGAGGATGCGCACCGCGACCTTGCTCGCGTAGCCGGCCATCGCCTCATCGACGGCGTTGTCGACGACCTCCCAGATCAGGTGATGCAGGCCACGTTCGCCCGTGGAGCCGATATACATACCGGGTCGTTTGCGGACGGCTTCGAGGCCTTCGAGAACCTTGATCGAATCGGCACCATATTTGTTTTGGGCAGCCACGGTCGGGGAGCTCTCCTCAAGGTCTAGAGCAAGCATTCGGCGCACCACATCACCGGATGCGCGGGGGATACCCGAACAGTCTACCGTGACCCGGCCACGGCGGGTATTTTCTCAGGGCGTTTCCACCCATCTGGTTGCGCCGTGACGCCGATATCGCGGTCGACCATGTGTCCGGCCGGTGGCCAGAGCGATTTTTGTGCTCGTAGGGGCTCTGAGGCGCGGCTCGTCCGGGTGTCGGCGGGCCCGTGCCGGACTATCCGTAAGTGTCGCGCGGCCCGCGGCCCGACACGTGCAGCGGTCCCTTACGCCACGACGGCGCGGTGGGCCCGGTGATCTTCAGCGTTGTCACCACCCCTTCACCGACGGCCGCGGCGATCTTGGCCAACAGCTGACTCTGCACCAGCCGCAGCTGCGTCGCCCAGGCCGTCGATTCGGCCGACACGCTCAGCACCCCCTGCGACAGCCTGGTCGGCGTCGCGTGAGAAGCGATGTCTTCACCGACCACCGAGCGCCATCGACCCAGGACCGTGCCCTCGGCGACCTGCGCCGACCAGCCGCGGGACTGCGCCAGGTCGCGAGTGGCAGCGCCCAAGGTCTGCGGGTCGCGGGCATCCGGTCCCGGCCCCGACCACCGGCGGCGGCCACCCGCGCCCCCCGGTGCCCGCCGGCGTAACGGTGCGCGGCGCCCCTGTCCGACATCCTTGCCCTGGCTGCGCGCCGCTTCGCGCGCTTCGGCCAACGTCCGCCGGACCAGATCCATGCCGGTGAGCCCGGCCAGATGCGCCGGTGGTTGCACCTCGGGCAGCTCCGAATCACTCATGACTCAGCCACGATCAGTTTCGACACCCTGCCGGTGTCGTCCTCGGCCACCGCGATCCCGATCTGGCGGGCCTGCCAGTCCGCCGGCACGTCATCAGCGACGGCGGCGGTGATCAGCACCTGCTCCGCGGCGGCGGCCACCTCGGCGAGTGCGCGGCGGCGAGCCGCGTCCAGCTCGGCGAACACGTCGTCGAGCAGTAAGACCGGCTCGGCCCCTTCGCTGCGCAGCAGTTGATAGGCCGCCAACCGCAGCGACAGTGCCATCGACCACGATTCCCCGTGGCTGGCAAAGCCTTTCACCGGCCGGTCGCCCAGTCGCAGTTCCAGCTCGTCGCGGTGGGGACCGACCAGGCACACACCGCGTTCCAATTCCGCGCGGCGCCGCTGCGCCAGTTCCGCCAGCAGAAGCTCTTGCAGCTCGGCCGGGCCTGCACTCGCCGCCTCGGCGGGAACCTCCAATTTGGGGCGATAGGCAACCGCCGCGGTCCTCGTCCCCGGGGCAAGCAGTTGATAGGCCTTTTCGACTTCCGGAGCCAACTGGTCGACCAGCTCGATCCGGGCGGCCATCAGCTCTGCGCCGTGCGCTGCCAACTGAGCATCCCAGACGTCGAGCGTGTCCAGCACCGACCGGTCACCGCGATACAACGCACCCGAGGCGCTCTTGAGCAGGGCGGTGCGCTGCCGCAGCACCTTGTCATAGTCGGCACGCACCGCCGCGACCCGCGGCCGGCGTACACTGGCCAATTCGTCGAGGTAGCGCCGCCGCTCACCGGGATCCCCGCGCACCAGCGCCAGGTCTTCCGGGGCGAACAACACCGCTCGCAGCACGCCGACGACCTCACGGGCGTGGCGCACCGGGGCCCGGTTGAGCCGGACCTTGTTGGCACGCCCCGCGGCGATCTCCAGATCCACAGCCAGCTCGCGGCCTTCGTTGACGACGATGGTCGACACCACCGCACGCTCGGCGCCGGATCTGATCAGTGGGGCGTCGGTGGCCACCCGATGTGACCCGAGGGTCGCCGAATACCACAGCGCTTCAACAAGATTGGTTTTCCCATAGCCGTTCGCACCGACCAGTACCGTCGCGCCCGGCTCCAGTTCGAGGTCGACGTGCGCCCAGGACCGAAAATCTCGCAGGCCCAGGTGGCGGACATACACCGCGAAACCACCCCTCCAGTCGTGGCGGCCGCGCCGGTCAGCCCGGCAGGCGAACCGGCATCAACAGGTAGACGTAGTCCGACGGTACCGCCGGGAACGGACCCGCGCCGCTCAGCGCAGGCTCGTCGTCACCGGCCGGTCGCAGCACGGCCGGCTTCTTGGGATCGGTGAATCCCATCGAGACCTTCGCACTGTGCAGCGAGCTCAGCCCGTCGGTCAGATAGGTCGGGTTGAAGGCGATGGTCAGCGGCTCGCCGGCGAAGTCGACCGGCAGGTCCTCCTCGGCGCGCCCGACATCCTCCGCGCCGGCGGACAACCGCAGCGTTCCCTCGGACAACTCCATGCGGACCTGCGCGCCGCGGTCGGCGACCAGGGCGACACGTTTGATCGCCTCGGTCAGCTCCGCCACCCCGATGGTGGCGACCGCAAGGTGTTCACTGGGCAGCAGCTGGCGAAATTTCGGGAATTCGGCGTCCAGCAATCGGGTGGTGCTGCGCTTGCCTGCACTGCTGATGCCCAGCAGACCTTCGCTACCCACCGACGGGCCCGCACCCAGGGCCAGATGCACCTCGGTGCCGTCACCGCTGGCCTTGGCGGCTTCCGCGAGCGTCTTGGCCGGGACCAGCACCGCCGCTTCGGTACCCGGCGCCGCCGACCAGGTCAGTTCGCGGACCGCCAGACGGAACCGGTCTGTGGCGGCCAAAACCACTGTGTTGCCCGATATCTCGACTCGGATACCGGTCAACATCGGCAGCGTGTCATCCCGCCCGGCCGCCACCGCGACCTGGCCGATCGCTTCGGCGAACAGGTCCGCGGGCAACATCCCGGTCTCCTCGGGCAACGTCGGCAGCGTGGGGTAATCCTCGACGGTCATGGTCGGCAGGGAGAACCGGGCATTGCCGCACGTCAACGCCACCCGGGTCGCTTCGACCTGCACCTCGACCGGCTTGGCCGGCAGCGCCCTGGTGATATCCGACAGCAGCCGTCCGGATACCAAAACATTTCCCGGCGAAGCGATCTCGGCCGCCAGTTGGACCTCTGCGGAGACCTCGTAATCGAACCCGGAAACCGTCAAGCCGTTGTCGGCCCCGGTCAGCAGCACTCCGGCCAACAACGGCACGGTGGGCCGCGCCGGCAGGGATTTCGCCACCCACGCCACCGCATCCGCAAAGTCATCCCGGTCCAGGCGGAATCTCAAGTCGGTCAGACCCGCGTTTGTGGTCGCCGCGTCCATAGCGTCCTCTCGTCACCCCGTTATCGAGCTCTACCCCGCGGCGACCGGTGAACATCCCACCTGCGGCCGTGCAACGCCCTCGACGAAAGCGCAAGGGCGGTAGGTCACCAACCGTAGAGCCTAGAAGCCCTCCGGGAAAGTTAATCGGGGACACCCATGGTTGCCCCGACGTTCCGGTCGGGGTGGGCGATGCGTGGTTGTGAACAGTCCGGCTGGGTGCGAATCCCCAACGGCTGTTTTTGAAGGGAAACCGATGAAGAGAACTCAGTATTAGTAGTAAGGCCTGTGCATGTTGGGTACAACACGGCATCGTCGCTGCTGAACGGGGCGATCGGGTTGGGGACCAGTGGTGAATAACACGCCGGGCGGCAGCGGGGCGGTTGTGTATGGAACAGCGGCTGTGTATCCCCGGCCGGTTCGTCACCGGATGGTGGACAGGTTGTCCGCAGCGGTATCCACAGGCAGCGGCCGTAACGGGTGGTGCGAGTGGGTCGGAAGTTTTTTGCAAGAAGTGCCGGGAAGTGGGGGGCCGGCCCGGGGATTTCAGCGCTTAGCGCGCTGCCGGATGCGGGTGGTCAGCTCTTTGACCTGATCGAAGACCTCGCGGCGCTCGGCCATCTCGCCGCGGATCTTACGTTCGGCGTACATCACGGTGGTGTGGTCGCGGCCGAAGGCCTGACCGATCTTGGGCAGCGACAGGTCGGTGAGCTCCCGGCACAGGTACATGGCGATCTGCCGAGACTGGGCCAGGGGGCGGGTCTTGCCGGGGCCGCGCAGCTCCTCGATGCTGGTGTCGAAGTACTCGGCGATCACCGCCATGATGATCGCGGCACTGATCTGCATCGTGCTGGCATCGGCGATCAGGTCACGCAGCACGATCTCGGCCAGCGCCCGGTCGATCGGCGTCTTGTTCAGCGAGGCGAATGCGGTGACGCGGATCAGCGCCCCCTCCAGTTCACGGATGTTGCGTTCGATGCTGGTGGCGATCAACTCCAGCACGTCCCCGGGAACGTCCAGCCGCTCCATCTGCGCCTTCTTGCGCAGAATCGCGATCCGGGTCTCCAGGTCGGGTGGCTGGACATCGGTGATCAGCCCCCACTCGAACCGGGTGCGCAGCCGATCTTCCAGGGTGGCTAGCTGTTTGGGTGCCCGGTCGGAGGTGATCACGATCTGCTTGTTGGCGTTGTGCAACGTGTTGAAGGTATGGAAGAACTCCTCCTGGATACCTTCTTTGCCCTCAATGAACTGGATGTCGTCCACGAGTAGGACATCGATGTCGCGGTAGCTGCGCTTGAACGCGACCTTGCGATCGTCGCGCAGCGAGTTGATGAAGTCGTTGGTGAACTCTTCGGTCGAGACGTACTTGACGCGCATCCCGGGAAACAGCCGCTGGGTGTAGTTGCCGGCGGCGTGCAGCAGGTGGGTTTTGCCCAGACCGGACTCACCCCAGATGAACAACGGGTTGTAGGCACGCGCGGGCGCCTCGGCGATGGCCAGGGCAGCGGCGTGCGCGAATCGGTTGGAGGTACCGATGACGAACGTGTCGAAGGTGTAGCGCCGGTTGAGGCTGGCGCCGTCGGCGGTGGCCGAATCATCACTGGGGCGCTCGGTGAAGTAGTTCGGCCAGTCGTATTCGACGTCGGGGGTGTCGTCGTCTTCGTCATCGTCGCTGACGCGAGATGGGGCAGCACCGTCTGGGCCCGACGAGGCGGTGGTGTCGTCGGCCGGGGCAGGGGCGATGCGGACGCCGAGTTCGATGTCGTGTCCGAGACGACGGCTCAAGGCGGCGGTGATCTGGGTGCGCAGGTGCCGTTCGATCTCGTTCTGGACGAAACTGCTGGGCACCGCGAGCAACGCGAAGCCCTCGACGATCGCCAACGGGTGGACGAGATTGAGCCAGGCCTTCTGCTGGGGGGTCAGGAGCGGCGCTGCGCCGTCGGGTGCGCCGGCTTCACCGTTGAGTTCCGCAACGACCTCGTCCCACAGGGTGAGGAACGCCGTCCCGGGGTCATCGGTCAATGCCCCATCCCCCTGGCTCGAAGTCGTGGTGCACGGATCCCGTGCGGTGACATGCTATCCACACAGTTATCCACAGGTGTGGATGAGGTGCGGATACCCCGTTGAGGCCCTCCAGGCCAGTTGCTCGGCAACGGCCACTCCAGATTGTCAGGCGACACCTGAAGCGCCGGCCGGTTGGTGCTCTTCGATTACGGCCGAAACCGCTTCAGTTGCGAAACGGCGCTGGCAAGCAAGCTAACAGGTTTCCGGGCAGGCGACCACTCGTTTCTGCCAGATGAATGGGCCGAAAACGAACGCACCCACGACGCCCGTGGCGGGTGTGACCACTGTGAATAATGGGCTTGATTTCATCCGGTCGCCAGGGGCTGCTCGGCCCGCTGCGGAAGGAGGCGGTGGCGGGTTTGACCCGGCGAACCTGCGTCAGTACCCTCGAACAGTCGCCCGAACGTCGGCGATACGGCAGCGACCGGCTCTTGGCCGGAGACCGCGCCGGTTACCAGCAAGACGCAGAAGTTCACCGAGCTTACCGAGTGCGTCGCGTGCGGCAGGCACAACGGGCTTCCGGTGTGTCGGGCAGACGCGGCGCAAGACGCAACAAGGAGAGTGTGCCGTGGCCAAGGGCAAGCGGACCTTCCAGCCGAACAACCGACGTCGGGCCCGGGTGCACGGGTTTCGCCTGCGGATGCGTACGCGCGCGGGCCGCGCGATCGTCACGGGTCGGCGTCGCAAGGGCCGGCGCTCGCTGACTGCTTGAGACGGGTAGCGCGGCGGTGCTTCCGTCTCACTACCGGATGAGACGGTCGGCTGATTTCGGTGCGACCGTCAAGCACGGCCGCAGGGCGGTGCAGCCAGATGTCGTCGTCTACAGCCGAGTTGTCGACGACCGGCAGATCGATACCCTCGACGTGGCCGAGGCGTCCCCGCAGGTCGGGTTGATCATCGCCAAGTCGGTGGGCTCAGCCGTCGATCGACACCGGGTGGCCCGCCGGTTGCGTCATGTGGCCCGCGACGTGCTGGGCGATCTGCACCCGGGCGAACGGTTGGTGATCCGGGCGTTGCCCTCCAGTAGCGGGGCGAAATCGGCGGCACTCCGTGCGCAATTGTGTGCCGGGTTGCAGGCGGTGCACCGGGCGGGGGGTGTGGCGCGGTGAACCACGGTGTCGCAGCGGCTCCGGTCCGCGGACTGATCTTCGTCATCCAGCTCTACCGGCACTTGATCTCCCCGTTGCGGCTACCGAGTTGTCGGTTCATGCCGACGTGCAGCCAGTACGCGGTGGACGCCTTGAGCGAGTATGGGCTGATCCGGGGCAGCTGGCTGGCAGCGGTGCGCCTGGCAAAGTGTGGTCCGTGGCATCAAGGTGGCTGGGATCCGATACCGGAGCGGTCCCAGGATGGCGCCGGCTGCGGCTGCCCGTCCGGGAACGCCTCGGACAACCGAGCGGAGGGTGAACGCAGTGTCCTTTGATCCCCAGAGTCTGGACTACGTGTACTACCCGGTGTCGGGGATTATGTGGTTGTGGTACAAGGCTTTTGGCCTGGTGCTCGGTCCGGCGAACTTCTTCACCTGGGCGCTGTCGGTGATGTTCCTGGTCTTCACGTTGCGGGCGCTGCTCTACAAGCCGTTCGTCAAGCAGATCCGCACCACGCGGCAGATGCAGGAGCTGCAGCCGCAGATCAAGGCGTTGCAGAAGAAGTACGGCAAAGATCGCCAGAAGATGGCGATGGAGATGCAGAAGCTGCAGCGGGAGCACGGCTTCAACCCGATCTTGGGCTGTCTGCCGATGCTGGCGCAGCTGCCGGTGTTCCTGGGCCTGTTCCATGTGTTGCGCTCGTTCAACCGCACCAGCACCGGGATCGGCCAGCTGGGCCTGTCACCGGACCTGAACCGGCAGCTGGGCAACTACTTCTTCAGCACCGCCGACGTGGGCAACTTCCTGGACGCGAACCTGTTCGGAGCGCCACTGGGTGCGACGATGATCCAACGCACCGGGTTGGACGCCTTCGCCGAGTTCAACCGGGTCTCGGTGATCGCGGTGGGTGTGCCGATCATGATCGCGGCCGGCATCGCGACCTACTTCAACAGCCGGGCATCGGTGGCGCGACAGAGCCCGGAAGCGGCCGCGAACCCGCAGACCGCGATGATGAACAAACTCGCGCTGTACGTGTTCCCGCTCGGCGTGGTGGTCGGCGGGCCGTTCTTGCCGCTGGCGATCATCTTGTACTGGTTCTCCAACAACATCTGGACGTTCGCCCAGCAGCACTACGTGTTCGGCTTGATCGCCAAGGAGGACGAGGAGAAGAAGGAGGAAGCGCTGCGGCGACGCGCTGCGAACGCGCCGGCGCCCGGGGCCAAGCCCAAGCGAGCCGGTCGCACGGCGGCCGCGGATGCCGACAGTGCTACAGAATCCGAGCAGCCGACCGCCACCGATGCGGTGACCGAAGCCGCCGGCGGGGAGCCCGCCAAAGCCGACGCGGTCAAACGAAACCCGGGCCGGCCCGCTGCGCGCGGTAGCCGCCCTGGCGCCGGCGCGAAGCCGAAGAAACGCAAGCGGTGATCCCACCGCCACCAAGCCATCCGGCGCGTGAGCAGCCGGGCACGGAGGGAGACGACATGACCGACATGACCGACACGAACGACGCGGAGACCACGGAGTACGGCGCGGTGGAGACTGCGGGCGAGCCGGAGACCGAGGACGGTGGAGCGGCCCCGGCGACGCCCGCTGTTGATCTCGAAGACCGGTTGGTGGCCGAGGGAGAGATCGCCGGCGACTATCTGGAGGAATTGCTCGACCTGTTGGACTTCGATGGTGACATCGATCTCGACGTCGAGGGCCGCCGCGCGGTCGTGAGCATCGACGGCGGAACCGACCTCACCAAGCTGGTGGGCCGCAAGGGCGAGGTACTCGACGCGCTGCAGGAGCTGACCCGGCTGGCGGTGCACCAGAAGACCGGAGAGCGCAGCCGGTTGATGCTCGACATCGCCGGCTGGCGTCGGCGGCGCCGCGACGACTTGACCGCATTGGGTGACGAGGTCGCCCGGCGGGTGCTGGAAAGCGGCGACGACGAGGAACTGGCCCCGATGAGCCCGTTCGAACGTAAGATCGTCCACGATGCGGTGGCTGCCGTCGCAGGCGTACACAGCGAGAGCCAGGGTGTGGAGCCGTCACGCCGGGTCGTCGTTCGGCGGGACTAGCGGGTAGGTACCGCCGGAATTACATCCGGGTAATTCTCCAAGCGCGCCCGGGAAGCCGGAGGAATGTTTCACGTGAAACATGTCGGGAGAGCGCCGGCGCCCGCGGCTCCGCAAGAGGCGGCCGACGTCTTCGGTGAGGGGCTCCCGACCGCCACGCGCTACGCCGAGTTGTTGGCGGGGCCGGGGGTGGAACGGGGCCTGCTGGGTCCGCGGGAAGTCGATCGAATCTGGGAGCGCCACCTGCTCAACTGCGCGGCGATAGCCGAGTTGCTCGAGCCGGGGGAGCGGGTCGCAGACATCGGCAGCGGCGCCGGCCTACCGGGGATCGTCCTGGCTATCGTCCGGCCCGATCTGCAACTGGTACTCGTGGAGCCGTTGCTCCGCCGCAGCGACTTTCTCCGCGAGGTGGTCGGCGAACTGCGGCTGAAGAATGTGGATGTGGTGCGGGGGCGTGCCGAAGATCGGTCGGTGCGCGACTCGGTCGGGGAGCGGGACGCGGTCGTCTCGCGGGCGGTCGCCAGCCTCGACAAAATCGGCCGCTGGAGTCTGCCGCTGCTTCGGAGGGGCGGGCGAATGCTGGCCATGAAAGGCGAGCGCGCGCAGGCCGAGGTCGATGAGCACCGCCGTGTGATGATCGGACTAGGCGCGAACGACATAAGGGTGGTGAGATGTGGCGTGAACTATTTAACTCCGCCCGCGACCGTGGTGACGGCGCGGCGGGGGGAGCCCGGCCGAACCCGGGGCGGACCGACGCGACGGACCACCAGGAGAGCAACATGAGCACACCGGTCGGCCGCCCGGCCGCGGCCCGGCACGCCGACCCCTCGCGCGGCGCGGTTTCACGTGAAACATCGAGCCCCGCGGTTTCACGTGAAACATCACCCGGTCCGGTTTCACGTGAAACATCGCCCGATTACGACACCCCGATCGGGGCTGCCGCCGAGCGCGCCATGCAAGTACTGCACACCCACAACCGCCTGCCCCGCCCCAAGCGCCGCCGGGTGTTCACCGTCGCCAACCAGAAGGGCGGGGTCGGCAAGACGACGACCGCGGTCAACCTCGCGGCAGCGCTCGCCGTTCAGGGAATCAAGACCCTGGTGATCGACCTCGACCCGCAGGGTAACGCCAGCACCGCGCTGGGCATCTCCGACCGCCAATCGGGCACCCCCTCGTCATACGAAGTCTTGATCGGGGAGATGCCGGTGCATGCCGCACTGCGTCAGAGTCCCCACAACGAGCGACTGTTCTGCATCCCGGCCACCATCGACTTGGCCGGCGCCGAGATCGAACTGGTGAGCATGGTGGCACGGGAGAACCGGCTGCGGACCGCGTTGAGCGAACTGGATGACTCCGACTTCGATTACGTCTTCATCGACTGCCCCCCGTCGCTGGGCTTGCTCACCGTGAATGCGTTGGTCGCGGCGCCGGAGGTGATGATCCCGATCCAGTGCGAGTACTACGCCCTGGAGGGTGTGTCCCAGCTGATGCGCAATATTGAGATGGTCAAGGCGCATCTCAATCCACGCCTGGAGGTGACGACCGTGTTGCTGACGATGTATGACGGGCGCACCAAGCTCGCGGACCAGGTCGCGGATGAGGTCCGGCGGTATTTCGGCGACCGGGTGCTCCGGACGGTGATCCCACGCAGTGTCAAGGTGTCGGAAGCACCCGGCTACAGCATGACGATCATCGATTACGACCCCGGCTCGCGCGGCGCGATGAGCTATCTGGACGCCAGCCGGGAACTCGTCGAACGCGATCTGGCCGGTGGCCCCGAGGCACGGCCTTGATGACCGTCGTCGGCAAGAAGAAAGCACTCTCAGCAAGAAGGAACAACGCAAATGACCGGACCGTCGCGTAAGAAGGGCGGCTTGGGCCGCGGCCTGGCATCGCTCATCCCCACCGGCCCCGCTGACGGGGCGGGCACCACGGCCGACCGGGGCGCCGGCATGGGGCCCCGGATGGGTGACGCCGCGGCGGACGTGGTCCTGGGTGGGGCCACCCCGGCGAAGGCCGCCGAAGTCGGAGCGGTCTACCGCGAGATCAGTCCGGCCGACATCGAGCCCAACCCGCGCCAGCCGCGGCAGGTCTTCGACGACGAGGCGCTGGCCGAACTGGTGCACTCGATCCGCGAGTTCGGGCTGATGCAGCCGATCGTGGTGCGGGCACTACCGGGGGCCGCACCCGGCGCGGCGCGCTACCAGTTGGTGATGGGGGAGCGGCGCTGGCGTGCTTCCCAGCAGGCCGGCCTGGAGGCGATCCCGGCGATCGTGCGGGAAACCGACGACGACAATCTGCTGCGCGACGCCCTGCTGGAGAACATTCACCGGGTACAGCTCAATCCGTTGGAAGAGGCGGCGGCCTACCAACAGCTGCTCGACGAGTTCGGGGTCACCCACGATGAACTGGCGGCCCGCCTCGGCCGGTCGCGACCGTTGGTGACCAACATGATCCGGCTGCTGCGGCTGCCGATCGCCGTCCAGCGCAGGGTGGCCGCCGGGGTGTTGTCGGCCGGCCATGCCCGTGCCCTGTTGTCGCTGGAGGACGGTTCGGAGGCGCAGGAGCAGCTGGCGGCCCGGATCGTCGCCGAGGGGCTGTCGGTGCGGGCGACCGAGGAGGCGGTCACGCTGGCCAATCGCGGCGACACCTCCACACCGGTGGCGCCGCGCCGCAAGCCGATCCACATGCCCGGTCTGCAGGACGTCGCCGAACGGCTGTCGAGCGCCTTCGACACCCGCGTGACGGTCAGCCTCGGTAAGCGCAAAGGCAAGATCGTGGTGGAATTCGGGTCCGTCGACGACTTGCAGCGCATCGTCGCGCTGATGAGCTCGTCGGCCGGTTGAAGACCGATTGAACCGGTGTCGGGCCAGGTCCAATGGCACACGGCAATTACGTCACTGTGACGGTAAAGCGATGCGTCGGCAAGGCGACGGGCCAATTGTGCTGAACGGCAAGGACTTTCGTATTTTGGTGGCGCGGCGAGGCCGGTTGGTGCCGATGGTGGCGTCGGGCGGCTCGACGCTCCTATCCTTAAGGGGCTGCCGTCGGTGGCAGCACGGGTTGAGACCGGGAGTTCAGTGTCTGTCCGAATCGCACCGCTGAGGCTCGAGGGCTTCGAGCAGCTTCCCAAGCACGCACGCCGGTGCGTGTTCTGGGAAGTGGATCCGGCCACCCTCGGCCGCGACGACCACCTCTCGGATCCGGAGTTCGAGAAGGAAGCCTGGCTGTCGATGGTGATGCTGGAGTGGGGATGCTGCGGGCAGGTCGCCACGCCATCGGCTGCAGCCGGGGGAGCAGACGAATCGCCGTGCCTGGGTTATGTGCTTTACGCCCCGCCCCGCGCGGTGCCGCGGGCGCACCGGTTCCCGACCGCACCGGTGTCAGCCGACGCGGTGCTGTTGACTTCCATCGGGGTCGAGCCGGCGCCGATGGCCGACGGCCTGCCGCGGGAACTGATCGCCGGAGCGGTCGAGGAACTGATACGCCGCGGCGTCCGCGCCCTGGAGGCATTCGGCCGGACGGCAGCCGTCGGCGACTTGCTGGATCCACGCAATGTGCCGCCGGATGTCGCACCGGTGCTCGAGGCCGTCGGTGACTGCACGGTGGAGCACTGCATCATCGAAGCCGACTTCTTGACCGGTGTCGGGTTCACCGTGGTGGCACCGCACCGATACTTCCCCCGGCTGCGGCTGGAGCTCGACAAGGGGCTGGGCTGGAAGGCGGAGGTGGAGGCGGCGCTGGAGCGGCTGCTGGAAAGCGCGCAACTGCATGCGCCGGTCGGGGCCAGCGCCCCGGCGGGTTCGGTATCCAGCCGGTCAGGTGCCGCAGTTGATCCGGCGGCCCAGCTTCGCCTCTCCGCCGTCGAGTCTTGCTAACCGCCGCCGAGCCGGCCGGTCCGCTCGACCGACAGCTCATGGGCCAGTAATTCGGCGAACGTGAACGTGCCGGTGGGCCGGTCGTTCTTGCCGAGCAGGTACAGCCGTTTGACCGCGGCCAGCATCCCCTCGGCGATGGCGTCGCGCGTCGCGGGCGAGACCAGCATCCCGCGGTCACGCGGGCTGGTGATGTAGCCGACGTCGACCTCGACGGTGGGCATCCGGGTCAGCCGCAGCAGGTCCCACGTCCGGCCGTGCGCCCGGCAGTCCTGTAAACCGGTGCGCGCCACGATTTCTCGCTGAATGAAGTCCGCGAGGTTACGGCCGATGGTGGATACCGATCCGTGGGAGTTGCCGAAGTGGAAGGAGGCCACACCGTTGGCCGCCGGACTGACGTGGGCGGCGCAGCGCAGACTGATCATCAGGTCGGCGCCGACGGCGTTCGCGGTGGCGGCCCGTTCGGCATCCGACGGACTGCGGCCGTTGGGACGGGACAGGAACGTCTCCATCCCGATCGCGGTCATCCGGCCTTCCAAGCGACTTGCCAAGTCCCACAGGATATCCGCTTCGCTGATCGGACCCGTCGGCGTCTGGGTGATCAGTCCGTGGTCGCCGCCGCCGCGGCCCGGGTCGATGACGATCCGCTTGCCGGACAGCCGCGGCCCCGAGCGCCGTACCAACTCCTCCTCGCGGATCGCGTGCGGTGAACCGCCGGTCACCCGCGAGGCCAAAAAGTTCAAGGAGCGCAACGTTTCCGGGCCGCAGATGCCGTCTGCGTACAAGCCGTATTCGCGCTGGTAGGACATCAGCGCATTGTGGGTCTGGATACCGAAGTAGCCGTCGACCATGCCGGTGTAGAAACCCAGGTCCTGCAGGCGGGCCTGCAGCGTGGCCACGTCGTCGCCGTACATCGGCGCCCCGAACTGGTGATTGAGGATCCGCGCACCCAGCCGGTAGGACGCCTCTTTGAGTGCCCGATAGGTGGCCTCGCCGATGATGCCGTCGACCAGCAGTCCGCGCTGCTGCTGGAAGGCGCGCACCGCCTGGTCGAGGTCGTCGTCGAACACGTCCAGCGCGACGTGTTTGCCGGTCGTCAGGTCCGCGTCGGGGCTGTCCACCAGGCCCAATGCGGCCAGCGCTGCGCGGATCTCGACGACGGCGCCGCTGCGGTCGCCCCGGCGCAGCGCGTCGTCTGCGCTGCGATGCCGACCCGACATTACTGAGCCCTCCAGTCGTCGCTGTTGGCAGCGAAAACGTAGCTGACGGTTGCCAGCAGGTTAGGCAGCATTGTCTCAGATGCTGGCCGATTTATTGAAAACGGCGAGGCCAGAAAGGTGCGGGATCCGGGTGGGATCCCCGACGACTCAAGTCGGGGTCAGCCGATGTCTGCAAGCTCGCGCAGCAGGGCGGCCTTGCCCTTGGCCCCGACGATCCGCTTGACCGGCTGACCGTCTTTGAACAGGATCAGCGTGGGAATCGACACCACACTGAATTCCCGTGCCGTTTCGGGGTTCGCGTCGACGTCGAGCTTGGCGACGGTCAGCTGGTCGGCCTGCTCGGCGGCGATCTCCTCGAGGACCGGGGCGACCATCTTGCAAGGTCCGCACCAGGTTGCCCAGAAGTCGACCAGCACCGGCTTGGCGCTGGCCAGTACGTCGGTGGCGAAGGTGGCGTCGGAGACGGTCACCGTGTTGTGGTTGTCGGTCACTGTGGTGCTCCCATCAAGGTTTCGGTAGCTGGGTTCATCGCGGCTTCGGCGGCGTCGGCGGCCTCTGCCAGCCAGCGCTCGGCGTCGATGGCGGCCGTACAGCCGGTTCCGGCCGCGGTGATCGCCTGCCGGTAGCTGCGGTCCACCAGGTCGCCGGCGGCGAACACCCCCGGCAACGAGGTGCGCGAGCTCGGCTGCTGCACCAGCACGTAGCCGTCCGCGTCGACCTGCACCGCTTCCCGCACCATTTCCGAGCGAGGATCGTGGCCGATCGCGACGAACACGCCGGTCACCGGCAGGGTGGTCTCCGCGCCGGTCACGGTGTCGCGCACCTGCAGCCCGGTGACGGTGTCCGTACCTTCGACGGCGACCGGCACCGCATTGGTGAGGAACCGGATCTTGTCGTTGTCGCGAGCCCGGTTGAGCATGATCTTCGAGGCGCGGAACTCCTCCCGGCGGTGGACCAGGGTCACGCTGCGGGCGAACCGGGTCAAGAAGGTGGCTTCCTCCATCGCGGAGTCGCCGCCGCCGATCACCGCGATGTCCTGGTCACGGAAGAAGAAGCCGTCGCAGGTGGCGCACGAGCTGACGCCCCGGCCGAGAAGTTCCTGCTCGCCGGGGATGTTCAGGTAGCGGGCGGCGGCGCCCATGGCCAGGATGACCGCGCGTGCCCGGTGGGTTTCGCCCTCGGCGGTGACGACGGACTTGACCGGGCCGTCGAGGGCCACCGACTCGACGTCTTCCATGCGCAGGTCGGCGCCGAAGCGCAGCGCCTGCTCGCGCATCTCGTCCATGAGCTCCGGGCCCATGATGCCGTTGCGGAAGCCGGGGAAGTTCTCCACCTCGGTGGTGGTCATCAGCGCCCCGCCGAACGAGGTGCCCTCGAACACCAGCGGCGCCAGCTGCGCCCGAGCGGCATAGATCGCCGCGGTGTACCCGGCCGGGCCGGAACCGATGATGATCACATCGTGGATGGTCGGTGTCTCAGACATCGAGGGCCTTTCCGCTCGGACCGTTACTGGGGCTACCAACGTCAGCGTAGGGGGCGATGTTCCCCGGCACCGATACGGACGGGGTCCGAGGCGCCGGCTAGGGGCGGCGGACGCTGGTGTCGGCCAGCAGCCCGGTGTCGGCGGAGCTGCAGTTGGGGGCGACCGCCAGCGCGATGACCGTGTCGGGAGAGGCGCCGGGCAGCAGCAGCACGATGCCGGGGTGACCGTTGACGGCGAGCTCGCGTGCGCCCAGTATGCGGGTCCCGGCCGGATAGCCCAGGGCGGCCAGGCAGCCGGCCCGTCGTCCGGGGTCCGCCAGCGCGCCGTACTCGGGGCTGCGGTCGAGCAGCTCGAGGATCTCCGCTTCGGTCAGCGGCAACACCGGTGTCGGTTCGGAGGCCACCGTGATGGCGTCGAAGGAGCGGGGTCCGCTGGGGGTGTCACCGGGAAACCGGATCAGCGCCGCGGTGCCCAATCCGACCGCGAGCAGCGCGGCCGCGCCCCCGGCGATCGCGGCGATCCGGTTGAGCCGGGGCAATGGTCGGCTCGAATGCGCCGGGCGCCGTTCCCGGCCTTCTCGATCAGCTGCGTCCATCGCAGTGCCGCTCCCGCTCGCTTCGTGGCTATGCACAGTCGTCGACCCGACCGTGCAGGACACCCTCAGCTGCCAAGGTTATCCGCCGGGCCGCCGGGCGGACCGGAGCGGCGGGACCGGTGTGGTCTCGGCCCAGCAGTACCGCGAGCCGGGCCCGGCCGCGGGCGCAGCGGCTCTTGACCGTGCCCTGCGCCACACCGAGTGCGCGGGCGGCGTCGGCGATGGAGTAGCCGTGCATGTCCACGGTCACCACTGCGGCGCGTTGTTCGGTCGGCAACCGGCGCAGCGCCGCGCGCACTTCCAGTGCGGTCTCCACCTCGGTGGTGCGATCGGCGACGGCCGGAGACTCTGCGAGCGGTACCGACGGGTGAAGCCGGTTGCGCCGCAGGCGATCCCGGCAGGCATTGACCACGATGCGGTGCAGCCAGCTGCCGACGGCGGCGTTGTAGCGAAACGATCCGGCGCTGCGATGCGCCGAGAGCATCGCCTCCTGCAGGGCGTCCTCGGCGTCTTCGGGGCAACCGGTGGTGAGCCGGGCCAGCCGGCGGAGCCGACGCTGGTGGCGACCGTAGAGCTCCTGGAATGCGTGGCGGTCGCCGGCGACGTGCGCGGCCAGCAGTTCGGCGTCGCTGCGCTCCGGGTGACCCATGGGCGGACAGTAACCAGCCGGCGGCCCGACGGCACTTCAGTTGTGCACAGGCCGGCCGTACTGCTCGCGGCGCCGTGGCGCCTAGGACGCCGCCTGCACGGTGATCTCGGAGATCTGGGTGCGGCTCTCACCGCCGGTGTTGCCCATCGTCGATATCCACACCAGCAGGTTCGACGTCGGCGCCGACGAGTCGGCCGAGATCTTGTTGGTACCGGGCTGCAGCGCCTTGGCGGGCGCCAGCAGCGTGGTGTCCTCGAGCCGGGTCGGCCGCGGCGTCGTCGACGACCGCAACTCCACCCGGGTTCCGGTGCTGGAGACGTTGATCCCGACGCTGCCGATCACCGTCGGCTTGGGTAGTTGCAGTATCAGCCCGACGCCGCTCTTGAAATTCGGGAAGGGCACCGGATCGGAGTAGGTGTCCGTCGACCAGAAGGTCGCGGGATTTCCGTCGATCGCCAGCCCGGCATCCTGGGGACGGTCGGCCTCGCCGCCGGGCGAGAACACCGTCGCCTGAACGGGTTTCACGGTGCTCCCCGGTGTGCTCGAGCCAGGCTGTGACGACGACGCCGACGGACTGCTCAAGCCCAGCTCCGTTTTGTCCAGCCCGTTGACGTCACCGAAGATCCGGTTGAGCACGGAGGCCAGCACCAGCAGCGCGACCAGGATGACGGCGCCGCCGATGCCGGCGCCGATCAACACCCGGCGTCGCCGCTCGGCACGCATCTCGGCATCCACCGGCGGCGCCGCACGCGGCGCGGGGGGCTCATCGCTGACGGGGCCCAGCAACTCGGTCTGCTCGTGCAGCGCGGTGGCCTGTTGCAGCAGGTTCGACAACGTCGAGGCGCCGCGTATGCCGCCGTCGGACTGGATCGCGTGACTGGCGGCGGCGGAGATCTGGAACGGGATCTCCGGGTTGACCGAGTCGGGTTTGACCGGGTTGCCGGCGGCGTCGAGGTCGGCCGGAGCGAGCCCACCGTCGGACGCACCCTCCAGCGGCCACCGGCTGACCAGCAGCGCATACAGGGTGGCGCCGATCCCGCGGATGTCGTCCTCGGGCTTGGTGTCGGGCAGCGTCGCGGGGAAGGCGAGGGTGACGTCGCCGTCGATGCTGACCCGGACCCGGCCCGGATGGTCGATCGACAGGGTCACGCCGGCGCGGTGGGCGGCCTCGGCGGCGGTAGCCAGCGACCGCATCGCGCGGGCCGCGCCGATCGGCGACGGTGCGGTGCCGGCGACCTCCTGCAGCGAGGCGCCACGGACCCATTCGGACACGACGAGCCCGCCCGCGCCGATACGCACCACGTCCAGGACGCGGGCGATGCCGGGCAGGTCGATCTGGCTGAGCCGCTGGGTACGCGACAAGATGCCGGTGAGCTGCTCTTCGGGCATCGTCTGGTCGGGGTCGACGAACGTCAGGGCCACCTGCCGGTCCAATGCGGTGTCCAGGGCCTGCCAGAACTGCAGCAGGGGGGTGTCGCCGTGGCGCACCAGCAGCCGGTAGCGCCCGCCGGCGATGCTCAGGCCGGGGGTCAGCTGGCCCTCGTCGGCCGGCTCGGGGTTGTCGGTGGAGCCGGCGACAGGCCGCTGGGGTTGCGGCGGAGCAACCGATCGCGACGCCTCGCGAGCCCCGGCACCCTCCGAGGGTTTGTTGGCCACCTCCGTACCTTTCGGGGTCCAGCCACCGGCGATGTGGTCCGGGGGCATGTGCCGGCCGGGATCGTTGGTGGCGTCCCCGCCCGGCGTGGGCAAACGGTTGTGCTCAGCGTACGGGACGGCCGGTTCGGGAGACGGTGGGTTGGCGATGCCGATATGCGCATGGCGGGCGCCGAGTCGGCGGCGCACGGCGGCCAGCGCCGCGGCGGCTTCGGGCACCTGGGCGCGCACCAGGACCGCACCGATGATCGGCAGCATCACCAGCGCCAGCACCAGCAGGCGCAGCATCGATCCGGCCGCGCCGCGGTCGGTCAGCGTTCGCAGCCCGAGCACCCGGTCGAGCACCTCGGCGACCAGGCCTGCCAGCAGCGACGCCGTCACCGTGACCAGCACGGTGCGGACCACGTTCGGGCCCAGCAGGTGGCCGCTGACCGGCCGCAGCGCGCGCCGCAACAGGATGTGCCCGACGGCCGCGCCGGCGAGGAACCCCAGGCCGTTGGCCAAGCCCAGGTAGGCGGCCACCAGCTCGGGGTTGTCGGTCAGCTGCGGGGCCAGCACCGATGCGGCGATCTTGACCGCGGTGATGATCACGATCATCCCGATGGGGATCCAGGGTTGCTCCCGGGCGTAGAACACCCGCAGCTGCAGCAGCACCATGGCGTAGGGGATCAAGGTGAACGCCGACATGGCGATCGCGGCACCCAGGTAGCCGGCGTCGACGTCACCGAAGTTGCCGTAGGCGAACAGTGCGCTGCCGATCGCCGGGCCGCCGACGGTCATCAAGGCCACGATCGGGATCAGCGTGATCATCATCAGCCGGGTGGCCAGCGACAGATCGGCCAGTACCGCGGGATCGTCGCCGGCGGCGGCGTTACGGCTCAGCCGCGGCATCACCACCGTCAGCACCGTCACCCCGATCATGCCGAACGGCAGCTGCAGCAGCAGCCAGGCGTAGTAGTAGATCGCCGGACCGGATGCCGCCGAGGTGGCCGCGATCTGGTTGGTGACCACCAGGCCGATCTGGCTGATCAACACGTAGAGCACCATCGCGGCGGCCATCGCGCCGAAGCGCTTGAGCCGGTCGTCGATGCCCCACAACGGCCGGAGGCTGATCCGCTCCCGCCGGATCGCGACCAGCAGGACCGCGGTCTGGGCCACGACACCCGCCGTGGTGCCCAGGCCCAGCACCAGTAGCTTGGCGTTGCCCATCCGCACCGGGTCGACCGAGAGTTCGCCGGGCACCAGCAGGTAGACGACCAGCGTGGCGATCGCGACGACGTTGTTGACCACCGGCGCCCAGGCCGGCGCCCCGAAGATGTTGCGGGTGTTCAGGATTGCCATGAACACCGACGACAGCCCGTAGCAGATCACCTGGGGGAGCAGCAGATAGGCGAACGCGGTCGTCAGCGGCTCGTTGACCTGGGGGTCGCCGCCCAGCATCAATCGGACGAGCAGCGGCGCCGCGGCCACCGAGATGACGGTGGTCGCCAGCAGCAGGGCGGTGGCCAGTGTCACCAGGCGCCGCACGAACGCGGCCCCGCCGTCGGGGTCGTCGCGTTCGGCGCGGGCCAGCACCGGCACGAAGATCGCGGTGAAGGTCGCCTCCAGCACCAGCGCGGCGATCTGGTTGGGCAACTGGTTGGCTACCGAGAAGGCGCTCGAGAGCGCCGCGCCCAGGATGGCGGCCAGCAGCACGATCCGGATGAAGCCGGTGATCCGGCTGACCAGGGTGGCCAGCGCCATTCCCCATGACCGCGACACCACGGCGGCGTCGGTCAGCTCCGGCCGCGCGGGCTGCGGCGCCGGTGCGGTCACCGGTCCACATCCCGGCTGCTGCGGCCCGCGGTCGCCGCCGGTGAACGCGGGCGGTTCGGGTCGACTGGACTGGGACGATCCAAGTCGGCGCGGTCGGGCTGGCCGCGGAAGCGGTGCCACAGCCGGCGACCGGTCAGCACGGTGAGCGCCGCCGCCGCCGTCATGGTGATCAGGAAAAGCACCATCCCGTAGGCGTTCGAGTGCACCGACAGCCGCGCCGACTCGCCCAACGGCAGCCCGGCCGGGGTCTGCAGGGCCACGTCGACGACGAAGTGCTGGTTGACCCGCACCTCCACCGGGACCCGCAGTGGCAGGTAACCCGGCGGAAGTTCCAGATCGCCCATGTCGGCCACCGTCATCCCGGGCGGCGCGTCGACGTGCAGCCGCACCCGGATGGGCACCGCCAGATCGTTGCGCAGCGCCAGCGGCAGCGGGCTGTGCTCGGTGGCCAGCGTGTAGGACCCGGCCGGGTTGACGATGGTGACCGCGCCGATCAGATCCGCGACGGTGTCGCCGACGACCGACAGCCGCTGCGCCGCCAGGCCGCTGCGCACGTCGAGCGGCTCCGACTGGCTCAACGCGCGCAGCATGTCCTCGGCGAGCGGCGCGGTGTACTGATCGCCGGTCAGGCCGGTGCGAACGTCGGTGGTCAGCGCCGACGTCAACGCCCACAGCCGGCCGATGTCGTCGGTGACCGCGCCGATGACATCCGGGCCGAAGCCGCCCACGGCCTGCTCGGCCGGTAGCGGATGCGCCGGTGCGGCGGTGACGCCCTGCGATTCGGCGATCACCGCGGTCAGCGGCCGCGGGACCGCCAGCCCGGACCGCAGTGCGGTGCCCACCGTGGTCAGCACGGCTTGGGCGTCGTCGACCCGCGGCTTCCAGTACGCCGGGGGCATCAGAATCTGGTCGCGCGGCTCGTCGGGGCCGTCCGGGGCTTCCAGCCCCCGCCACAGCATCGCTCCGAGGGCATCCTGCCGACGGGCCAGGGCCGAGTCGTGGTGCAGCCGGACGGTCAGCGAGCCGTCGAGGTAGGTCGGAGCCACCGGATCGGTGCCCATGCCGGCCAATGCCGCGCCGACGGCCGGATCGTAGGGCGCGACCACCAGTTGCGGCGACAACCGCCGCGGGGTGACGTCGGCGGTGGCCGACGCGCCGGTGGTGGAGTCCTGGGCAGAACAGTCACCGGCAGTGATCACCACCGCTGCGCCTGTGGAGCTCTCGGCGCTGATCAGGTCGGCGGCGCCGGTCGTGAGTTTGCCGTCGCCGAGCACGACCGCGCCGCGCGTCGAGGTCACCTGGAGGATCCGGTCGATGATGTCGGAGGGCCGGCTCACCGCGATCGCATCGAGTCCGGGGTCGCCGACCCGGGCCAGGGCGTCGAGGTCGGCCTGCGCGTACGGGGTCGCGGTGACACAGCTGCGGTGAGCCAGCCGGCGCAGCCGCTCCAGCCAGGTCGTGGCGGCCGCCTGGCCGGTGCCCAGGTGGGACGCGGCGCCGTCGGGGGAGTCGGCGACCAGGTAGCCCCGGGTCATCGCGTTGACCGTGACCAACAGGTCGGGGTCGATCGCCAGGCACAGCGCCTGATTGACGACGCCGCCGCCGTCGACGGTCGGGCTGGTGGCGAACTCGGCGGCCGACAGCAGGGCGTCGAGCCGGCCTCCCGGGGCCAGCGACTTCGCCAGCTCGTCGTCGGTGAGCCGAACCGGAAGGGTGCCGCCGGGCGCGCCGGGGGTGAGCCGGGGCCGGTCGGCCAGCGGCCACAGCATGGTCAGCCGCACCGGCCGGGAGGTGTCGGGCGCGACGGCGCCGGCAAGCGGATCGCCGTCGGCCTCGGTTTTGGGTAGGCCGGTCACCGGGAGCAGGAAGCGGGCGTCGTCGAGGCGGGCCGGCTCGCCGTAGTCGGGCGTGCCGTTGACGTTGACCAGCAGCGGATAGATACCCGGACGGTCGATGCTCAACGCCGGTTGGCTCGCCGAGTGCAGCGGCGCCGACAACGTGAAGCGGGCCTCCTGGCCGCGTTGCAGTTCGGCCGCCACCGTGCTGAACGGGCCCACCGGCCGGTATTGGTCATTGCTGCCGCTGAGGTTGGTGCGCAAGCCGGCCGACGACGCGACGGCGCCGGCCTGCTCGAGGCGCACCATCACGTCGCGCACCGGCCGGTCACCGACATTGCTCACCGTGCCGGAGACCGTGACGACCGGGACGCTGGAGGTGGTGATGAGCTCCGGGGTGACCTGATCGACGCGGATCTGGACGAACGACATTCCGCCGGGCTCGCCGGCTATGGCATGCGGGGCGGCGGCCGAGCCGAGCGCCATGCCCAGGGCCATCAGGAAGGCGGCCACGACCGCCCGAGGGGCCGTGCGGGGCACTGACCAGGCGGGCAGCCTGCCCCCACCGCTACGTCGGGTGCGGATCACGGGTCCAGCCCGCGACCGTTCTTCCGGTCCGGTGCGCGGCCGTCGGGGCGAGAGTGGCGGGCGCGCGAATGCGTCTGCGGCCGCCGCCACGGCGCGCTCACCGGCAGCGGCGGCAGCGCGGCCGGGCCGTCGGCCTGCAGCCGGTCGATCAGTTCGTCGGCGACCACCGCCAGCCGGCGTTCGTCGGCGTAGGCCAACCGGGACGGCAGCTCCCGGACCGGCACCCACGCCACCTCGCTGACCTCCACGTCGTCGTCGCACAGTTCTCCGCCGGAGAACCGCAGCAGGTAGTGGTGCACGGTCTTGTGCACCCGGCGGCCCTCGGTGACGAACCAGTAGTCGATGCTGCCCAGCGCGGCCAGTACGTCGCCCTGAACGCCGGTTTCCTCGGCGACCTCGCGGATCGCGGTCTGCTCGGCGGTCTCACCGACCTCGATGTGACCCTTGGGCAGCGACCACAACATCCTGCCGCGGCGGTCGACGCGGCCGATCAGCGCCGCGACCTGGTCCTCCCGCGGCCCGTCGATGCCGTCGACGACCAGGCCACCGGCCGAGGTCTCGTGCACGGTGCGTAGCCGTTCCGGCCCGTGACGTGCGGTGCGGGGCCGGCGCTGCGCCGAGCGGCCGGCCGTCGCGGCCGCGCTGGTGTCGGTGGCCGCGGCCTCGGTGTGGCTGGTTTTCGGACCTGAAGTGCGTCGACCGCGGCGCCGCCTGCGGCGCCGTCCCGAATTGGCTTCTTCGCCGTCGGCCGACACCCATGTGATAGTAGCTGGCACGGGTGAGCCCACCGGCCTCCCTCGCCGGGGCGGCCTCGGCGGCGGCGGCCCGCGACGCCGGCTCCGCCCGCCGGGATCCGGCTCGCCGAGTATGCGGAATCGTCGGCGAGGTCGGCGGAAACCGACCGAACCGCACACGCGCTCGCCGGCGGCTGGGAGTGAGACCCCGGCCCGCCCCACCGTCTAAGCTCATCGAACGTGCCCGAAGCCCACCAGGATGCCGACCTGCTGACAGCGGCGGCGGTCGCCCTGAACCGGCACGCCGAGCTGCTGCGCGACCTCGGCGCCATGTTCGATGCGGCCGGCCACCAGCTGTACCTGGTGGGCGGATCGGTCCGCGACGCCCTGCTGGGCCGGTCCAGCCCCGACCTGGACTTCACCACCGACGCTCGCCCCGAGCAGGTGCAGCAGCTGCTGCGGGGCCGCGCCGAGGCGCTGTGGGACACCGGGATCGAGTTCGGCACCATCGGTGCCGGCCTGCACGGGTACCGCGTGGAGATCACCACGTTCCGGGCCGACAAATATGATCGGGTGTCGCGTAATCCCGAAGTGCGCTTTGGGGATTCGCTGCACGAGGACCTGGTGCGCCGGGATTTCACCGCAAATGCGATGGCGGTCCGCATCACCGGAGCCGGTCCGGGGGAGTTCCTCGACCCGCTGGGTGGCCTGGCGGCGTTACGAGCCGGGGTGCTGGAGACACCGACGGCACCGCAGGACTCCTTCGGTGACGATCCGCTGCGGATGCTGCGCGCCGCCCGGTTCGTTTCGCAACTCGGCTTCACGGTGGCGCCGCGGGTGCGCGCCGCGATCGAAGAGATGGCCGAGCAGCTTTCCCGCATTACACCCGAGCGGGTGGCCGCCGAACTGGACAAGCTGCTGTTGGGCGCCGACCCTGCAGCCGGCATCGAGCTGATGGTGGCCAGCGGGATGGGCGACGTGGTGCTGCCCGAGGTCGGCGCCATGCGGATGGCGATCGACGAGCACCACCAGCACAAGGACGTCTACCAGCATTCACTGACCGTGCTGCGGCAGGCGATCGAGCTCGAAGACGCCCGGGGCGGTCCCGATCTGGTGCTGCGCTGGGCGGCGCTGCTGCACGACATCGGCAAGCCCGACACCCGCCGCCACGAGCCCGACGGTGGGGTGAGCTTTCACCACCACGAGGTGGTGGGGGCGAAGATGGTGCGCAAGCGCATGCGCGCGCTGCGGTACTCCAAGCAGATGGTCGACGATGTCTCGCAGCTGGTGTATCTGCACCTGCGCTTCCACGGCTACGGCGACGGAAAGTGGACCGATTCGGCGGTGCGGCGCTACGTCACCGATGCCGGACCGCTGCTGGACCGGCTGCACAAGCTGGTTCGCGCGGACTGCACCACCCGAAACAAGCGGCGGGCAGCACGCCTGCAGGCCAACTACGACCAGCTCGAAGCGCGCATCACCGCGCTGGCCGAGCAGGAGGACCTGCAGCGGGTGCGGCCGGACCTGGACGGCAACGAGATCATGGCGCTGCTCGACATCCCCGCCGGGCCGCTGGTGGGGCAGGCGTGGAACTTCCTCAAGGAGTTGCGCTTGGAGCGGGGACCGTTGTCGCGGGACGAGGCGACGGCCGAACTACTGGCGTGGTGGCAGACCCAGCGGAACCGCTAGCGGCGCCCGCACGTCTGATCCGGGTATGGATTACTGCCTGGGCGACGGTGACGGAGCGGCGACGATGTGGAGCGGGCCGCCCGACCTCGATCTCGACGGCGACGGCGTGGCCGATGCGATCGCCCTCGATTTCGACGGCGACGGGCTGCGTGATGACGCGTTGGTCGATTTCGACGGTGACGGGGTGGCCGACCACCTGATGCTGGACCTCGACGACGACGGCGCCCCGGAGGCCTCTTTCACCGACGACGGATCCGGCACGTGGGGGCAGGGCGTGGCGGCGGGCTCGGCGGACCGATCGGGCGGGTTGCGGTGGTCGGGACTCGACTCGGGACTCGACGAAGTCGAACATCTCGGTGGTCCACTGGTGGATTTCGACGGCGACGGCCGCATCAACGACCGGCTGCTCGACTCCGACGGCGACGGCCGCGCCGACCGGGTGCTGATCGGCGATGGATCGGGCGGCTACCGCGCGGCCTATGTCGACACCGACGGCGATGGGCGGTGGGACATCAAGCTGACCGACGCCGACGGCGACGGGGCCGCCGACGGGGCCGCCGCCCTGTGAGCCCCGGTTGTTATGCAGGCCCGTGGGAGCGCCCGCAAACCGCATCCGGCCGGGCGACTTGAGGCGCGAGGAGCCGAACAACCGTTCGATAAAAGTGCGGACTTCACGACATTTTTATGGGCTTTCGCACCCTGGATCGACCTGTAGCATCCCTCAAGTGGACGCCGCCGGCCGTAGCGTATAAGTTAGCGCGCGTACGGAAAAGCCCTCTTGTCGCACAGCTACGCGGTTGAGACTGGGTGTGGGCGACTGCCGTCGGGTTACCGCAACATCGGGGAGGAACTGGTGAACAAGACGACCGTGGGCGCGCTGTTGTCGGCGCCGATCATCATCGCGGGAGTGACGGCAGCGCCCGCCCCCGCTGCTGCCACCGACCACCACATCCTCGACTACGCGCTGGCCGCCGAGGCTCTGGTCATGATTCCGGCGATGAATCAGAACTGGCTCGATCTGAGTAAAGAGCTGTATCTGGTGCCGAACGGGTTCCCCGAAGACGGCGACGCGACCTTCCTGCAGGTGCCCGAGACCTACGACCTGAACGCCAGCATCAAGGGCGCCACCGACATCCTGGTCGACGCGATCAAGACTCGGTGGGACGCCGGCGACTTCGACTCCGGGGACCCGCTGTACATCTTCGGGTACTCGCAGGCCAATGTCGCCGCGGGCCTGGCCATGGAGCGACTCGCTGAGGAAACGGACATCCCCAAGGACGCACTGCATTTCGTGATGGTCGGGGACAGCGCCGCAGAGGGCGGCTTCCTGAGCGGCTTCCTGCCCACGTTGCTGCAGTGGGTGCCCGAAGAATGGCACGACGACGTGATCACGATGGTTTATCAGGTCGCCGAGATGATGAACATCGACTCGGTGATCGGTCTGGTCACCCCGAACGATCTGTACACGGCCGACGTTTACTCGCTGTCCAGTGACGGCTTCGCGAACTGGGATGACGGCCACCAAATGGCCGGCATGTTCAGCGACCACCTCGCGTACCTGGGCCTGTCGCCGGAGGAGATCGCAAGTGCGACGCAGACGGTGAGCGGCGACACGGTTTACCACATGATCGACACCGCCAACGTGAACGTGTTCCAGGCGTTGGTGAACTCCGCCGAGATGATCATGGGCGGTTTCCTCGCCTGGTTCTGAAGCCGCCGGCGGCTCAGACCGCGTCGAGTGGGAATCTCACGGCACGACGCGCGGCGGCGGCGTCGGTGAATTCCCAGTGGGGCCGGGCATTATGTGGCCGGCTCTCTTCGCGCTGGCGCGCTCATCGCCCGGAGCGGTGCTGATTGGGCTCCGGCTCTCTTCGCGCTGGCGCGCTCATCGCCCGGAGCCGGGCGGCCCCGCGAAAGCTTGGGCGATCTCCAGCCAGCGCTGGGCGTCCTCGCCGTGCGCGGCGACGTCGAGGTCGGCCAACGGCCGACGCTGCGTGACCAGAAAGCAGAAATGCTCGGCCGAACCGGTCACCCGCTGCTCGGCGTTCACCGGTCCCCAGGTCCACACCCCACCACCGGGGGCGTGTAGTTCCACGTGAAACGGTTCGCCGGGCGGGGTCAGGTTGTGGACGGTGAACGCGTAGTCGCGGGTTCGCACGCCCAGATGCGCGATGGAGCGCAACCGCGCGGTCGGTGCCCGTCGCACCCCGAGCGCGTCGGCGACGTCCAGGCCATGCGCCCAGGTCTCCATCAGTCGCGCGGTGGCCATGGACGCCGCGCTCATCGGCGGGCCGAACCACGGCAGCTTGCGGCCGTCGGGGACACCCAGGAGGGCTTGGTGCAACTGCGCGCGCGTCGATCGCCAGTCCGCCAGCAGATCAGCCGGCGCCGCGGTGGCCAACTCGGCCGCACCGGCGTCGACGAAGCCGGTCGGATCGCCCATCGCCGCCGCGAGTTGGTCGCTGAAGCCGGCCTCGTCGGTGATGGCCAGCAACGCGACCCGGTCCGTCCACAGCAGATGAGCGATCTGATGGGCGATGGACCAGCCCGCCGCCGGGGTGGGCGCACCCCACTGACTGTCGGTGAGTGGGGCCACCAGCGTGTCGAGGTCCTCGCTCTCGGCACTCAGATCGGCGACGATCGGTTCGGTTTCAGCCATGCCCGTACTGTATGCCCCCCACCGGATCCCGGGGCCGCCCGATCAGGCTGTGCCCCGCCAGGCCGGCCAGGTACAACAGCGTTCCGGCCACGATCAGCCACGGCGCCTGCCCGTCGGGGGGAACCACCGCCGCGGTGGCGGACACGGCCAGGACGAACGAAGCCCAGAACAGCGAATCCTGCACCGCGAAGACATGTCCGCGCAGCGCGTCGTCGACGTCGATCTGCATGGCGGTGTCCGCGCACAGCTTGACCACCTGCCCGGCCACCCCGAGCAGGAATCCGCACAGCACCAGCACCGGCAGATACAGGCCGATCCCGGCGAACTGGATCACCGCCGCCGCCGCCAGCGCCCCGTTGGCGGTGGCGTACCGGCCCCAGCGGTGGACCGCTGGCGGGGTGAGCAGGGTGGCCAGGAACGATCCCGCGCCGGCCGCGGCGACGAACAACGCCGTGGTGCCCAGACCCGACACCGTGTGCTCGCCGACGTGGCGCACCATCACCAGCACCAGCAGGGTGTTGATGCCGAACGCCATCCGGTGTGCGGCCAGCCCCGACAGCGTCGCCGCCACGGTGGGCCGGTCCCGCACCGTCCGGATGCCGTGCAGCCAGCCCATCGTCACCGCGTAGAGCACCGATCCGTGGATGGCGCGTTTGGTGTCGTCGGGGCCGAGCACGTGGCGGCCGAACCGCAGCGAGAGCAGCAGCGCGATCGCGACCGGGATCGCCACCGCCGCGATGATCGACGCCGCGCCGCGATCGTTGGCGCCTACCAGCCAGCGCGGCACCAGCATGAAGTTCGCGCCCAGGAAGGCCGCCACCGCACCGGTCGCGATCGCCAGCGCGTTCATCGTGACGACCTGGTCGCGCGGCACCACGTGGGGCAGCGCCGCCGACAACCCGGAGGCGATGAACCGGGTGAACCCGTTGGCGATCAGGGCCGCGCACAGCACCGGCAGATCCCCGGCGCCGATGGCCAACAGTGCGGCGATGCCGAGCACCAGCACCAGGCGGGCGATGTTGGCCACCACCAGCACCATGCGCCGATCCCAGCGGTCCAGCAGCGCCCCGGCGAACGGCCCCAGCACCGAATAGGGCAGGAACAGCACGGCGAACGCGCCCGCGATCGCCCACGGCGCCGCGGCCCGGTCCGGATTGAACAGCAAGGCGCCGGCCAGGCCGGCCTGAAACAAGCCGTCGCCGAACTGGCTTGCGGCACGCAGCTCCAACAGGCGCCAGAACTCCGGCAGGCTGCGCGCCGACCGCCACAGCGATGCGGGTGCGCGGGTGTCCACCAAAAGACCTACTTCCGGACGCGGGCGGCTGTCACTGCGGCGCCGGCCCCCAGACCAGAGTACAAATCTTGGCGGTCGCTTGACGTTCGGTACAGGTCGCCCCCGATCGCCGGGTTCGGGTGCCATGATGGGAGGGTGGCGCAACCCGAAGAACCCGAGGACGCTGAACAGTTTGTCGCGCCCGCCGCGCATCGGGTACGGGCCGGGACGTTGCTCTTGGCCAACACCGATCTGCTCGAACCCACCTTTCGCCGCACCGTGATCTACGTGGTCGAACACAACGACGGCGGCACGCTGGGCGTGGTGCTCAACAGACCCAGTGAAACCGCCGTCTACAACGTGCTGCCGCAGTGGTCCGAGCTGGCCGCCAAGCCGAAGACGATGTTCATCGGCGGCCCGGTGAAACGCGACGCGGCCTTGTGCGTCGGACTGTTGAAGATCGGTGCGGATCCCAACGATGTGCCGGGCGTGCGCCATATCGACGGCCGGTTGGTGATGGTCGACCTCGACGCCGAACCGGAGTCCATCGCCCCCCACGTCGAGGGGGTGCGGATCTTCGCCGGCTACGCCGGCTGGACCATCGGCCAGCTCGAAGGCGAGATCGAGCGCGACGACTGGATCGTGCTGTCGGCGTTGCCCTCAGACGTGCTGGTCCCGCCCCGGGTCGACGTGTGGAGCCGGGCCCTGCGACGCCAGCCGTGGCCCACGGCGCTGCTGGCCACCCACCCGGTCGACATCAGCCGCAACTGAGCGCCGGCACCGCCGGTTACGAGCAGCCGCAACCGCTGCCGCAGCCCGACGCCGGCTCCGGCTCCGGCGGTGCGCCGCCGGCGCAACCGCAGCCGGCGCCACAACCGACGTCCTCGACCGGTGCGGCGTCGCCGCAGCCGCAGCCCGAGCCGCAACCACCGGCCGCACCGGCTGCGGCGGACTGGCGCGCCGCGTAGCGGGCACCCTGCCAGGCGCCGGCGGCCAGGATGACCAGCGCACCGGTGATCGAGATGATCAACGCCAGCAGCGCCACCGCGGGCGGACCGGCCAGCACCAGCGCGCCGCCCACCGCCAGGATCACCCCGACGGCGACCTGGGCGGGCGCCACCGCGCGCAGCACCAGTTGCTCGGGGTCGCCGGTGAGCGGCCGGGCCAGGGTCCGCACTCCGAACACCAGCGATACCACGGCCGCGACCAGGCACAGCACACCCATGATCAGCATGGGTTCAAGGATACGAGGGGCCGATCAGCCGGCGTGGCCCGCCCGGGGTTGCGCCGGAGCCGGTGCCGCGGGCCCGTGGGGCGCCGCCGGCAGCTGCGTGCTGACGGGCTGTTCGGCGCCGCGTGAACTCACACTGAATCCGTTGACGATCGCATCGGTCGCCGGGGCGTTACCGACGGCGCGGCCGGCGCCGGTGGTCACCGTCAACGAGACCAGGTAGGCGGAGTCGGGCGTCGGCACGATCACGTGACGCCGGGAGGTGTTGAGCGTCATGTCGGCGTCGCGGTAGGTGCCCTCGATGATCGAGGAGGGAAACCCGTTGAAATCGGCCAGCGAGGCGTTGGTGGTCTGCCAGGCCATCAGCTGCTGGCTGTCGACGAACCCGTGGGTGATCGCTTCTTTCGGGTCGAACTGCCCGACCAGCCGATAGACGACCACCTGCGCGTTGGGCGTGTACAGCGACCCGCTGCGCCGGTCGGCGATGACCGCGAATGCGTCGGGCACGTTGGGGTCGGGAACGTGGGTCCAGCCGGCCGGCATCGGCAGGGTGATGTTGAACGCGGTGAAGCCGGAGGCCTGCTGCGGCTCCAACTGCACCTGCTTGGCGGCGAAGTAGTCGCGCAACGTGCCGGAGGTGGCGGGCACCAGGGCGTTCGGCGCGGCGCCGCCCGCAGGTCCCGGTACGGCCGCCGGTGCGCCCGCCGCCGGGGCCAGGGCCGGTCCGGGTGCGGCCGGCCGGGGTGCCGCCGGCAGTGGTGGGGTCACCGGCACGGCGGCCGGTTGCGCGGCGGGCTGGGCCGCCGGGCCGTAGGGGCTAGGAGGCGTCGGCAGCAGCGGGTCGCCCATGGCGACCGGCACTCCCAGCGGGCCGCCGAAGGCCGCCGCTGTGACAGCCGCGCAGCCGACAAGTAACCGCCAGCGGCGAACCGTGTTCGTCATCTCCTCAGGGTCCTTCCGGGACCGGCCGGGCAATGGTGCCCCGGCCTCGGCTCGACGGTAGCCAGCCGCGGCCAGGCGCCGCCAGGGCCGCAACCGACCTGGAACGAAGCCCTCATCGGCCTGCAACGCAACCGATATCAAGCTGTGGCGATCGGGCCGAAAAACCCCGCCCTTTACCCTGTTGAGGTGAACGAAGCCCCGACCACCCAGGTGCCCGGCGACCAGGCGCCCCGTCACCGCTACACGGCCGCGCTGGCCGGGCGCATCGAAGGCGCCTGGCAGGATCACTGGGAGCGGGCGGGGACCTTCAACGTCGCCAACCCGGTCGGTTCGCTGGCGCCGTCGGACGGTGCGGCGATACCCGCCGACAAGATGTTCGTCCAGGACATGTTCCCCTACCCGTCCGGTGACGGCCTGCATGTCGGCCATCCGCTGGGCTACATCGCCACCGACGTCTACGCGCGCTACTTCCGGATGACGGGCCACAACGTGCTGCACGCGCTGGGCTTCGATGCGTTCGGGCTGCCCGCCGAGCAGTACGCGGTGCAGACCGGCACCCACCCGCGCATCCGCACCGAGGCCAACATCGAGAACTTCCGCCGGCAACTGCGGCGTCTCGGTCTGGGCCACGACAGCCGGCGCAGTTTCTCCACCACCGACGTCGACTTCTACAAGTGGACGCAGTGGATCTTCCTGCAGATCTACAACGCCTGGTTCGACACGAGCGTGAACAAGGCCCGGCCGATCGCAGAACTGGTCGCCGAGTTCGATGCCGGCACGCGCACCCTCGACGACGGGCGGGACTGGGCGCAGTTGTCGGCGGGGGAGCGAGCCGATGTCATCGACGGCCACCGACTGGTCTACCGGTCTGACTCGATGGTCAACTGGTGCCCGGGGCTGGGCACGGTGCTGGCCAACGAAGAGGTCACCGCGGACGGACGAAGCGACCGCGGCAACTTCCCGGTGTTCCGGAAGCGGCTGCGGCAGTGGATGATGCGGATCACCGCCTACTCCGACCGGCTGCTCGACGACCTCGATGTGCTGGATTGGCCGGAGAAGGTCAAGACCATGCAGCGCAACTGGATCGGGCGCTCCACGGGTGCCGCGGCGCTGTTCGCCGCCGACACCACCGACGGCGCCGAGGTGGACATCGAGGTGTTCACCACCCGCCCCGACACGTTGTTCGGCGCCAGCTACCTGGTGCTCGCGCCCGAACACGATCTGGTCGACCGGTTGACGGTGGCCGACTGGCCGGACGGCGTGGATCAACGCTGGACGTTCGGGTCCGCGACGCCGGCTGAAGCCGTCGCCGCCTACCGCAAGGCGATCGCCGCGAAGTCGGATCTGGAACGCCAGGAGAACAAGACCAAAACCGGTGTGTTCCTCGGCAGTTATGCCACCAACCCGGCCAACGGCCAGCAGGTCCCGATCTTCATCGCCGACTACGTGCTGGCCGGCTACGGCACCGGCGCCATCATGGCCGTCCCGGGCCACGACCAGCGAGACTGGGAGTTCGCCGCCGAGTTCGGTCTCCCGGTCGTCGAAGTCATTGCCGGCGGCGACATCTCGGAGGCCGCGTATGCGGGTGATGGAACCCTGGTGAATTCCGGCCCGTTGAACGGCATGACCGTCGACGACGCCAAGCAGGCCATCACGCAACAACTGGAGTCGCAGGGCCGCGGCTGGGCGCGCATCGAATTCAAGTTGCGTGACTGGCTTTTCGCCCGCCAGCGATACTGGGGCGAGCCGTTCCCGATCGTGTTCGATGCCGACGGCCGTCCGCACGCCCTGGATTCCGCGGCGCTGCCGGTCGAGCTGCCCGATGTCGGTGACTACTCGCCGGTGTTGTTCGACCCGGACGACGCATCCAGCGAACCCTCGCCGCCGCTGGCCAAGGCAACCGAATGGGTGCATGTCGAACTGGATCTCGGCGATGGACTGCAGCCCTACACCCGCGACACCAACGTCATGCCGCAGTGGGCCGGAAGTTCTTGGTACGAGTTGCGTTACGCCGACCCGCGCAACGCCGACCAGTTCTGCGCTCCGGAGAACGAGGCCTACTGGATGGGGCCGCGGCCTGCCGAGCACGGTCCCGATGATCCGGGCGGCGTGGACCTTTACGTCGGCGGTGCCGAGCACGCGGTGCTGCACCTGCTGTACTGCCGTTTCTGGCACAAGGTGCTCTACGACCTGGGGCACGTCAGCTCGCGCGAGCCCTACCGCCGCTTGGTCAACCAGGGCTACATCCAGGCGGCCGCCTACACCGACTCGCGCGGGTCGTATGTGCCGGCCGTCGATGTCGTGGAACGCGACGGGAAGTTCTACCTCCCGGGCCCCGACGGTGATACGGAAGTCTTCGCCGAATACGGCAAAATGGGTAAGAGCCTGAAGAATTCGGTGTCCCCCGACGAGATCTGCGACGCCTACGGCGCCGACACCCTGCGGGTCTATGAGATGTCGATGGGCCCGCTGGAGATGTCACGGCCGTGGGCCACCAAGGACGTGGTCGGCGCGCACCGCTTTCTGCAGCGGGTGTGGCGGTTGATCGTCGACGAGGAGACCGGCGCCACCCGCGTGCTCGACGCCGAGCCGGACACCGAGACGCTGCGGCTGCTGCACCGCACCATCGTCGGAGTGTCGGAAGACTATGCGGCGCTGCGCAACAACACTGCCGCGGCCAAGCTGATCGAGTACACCAACCATCTGACCAAGCAGCACCGCGACGGGGTTCCGCGCGGGGCCGTGGAGCCACTGGCACTGATGCTCGCACCGCTGGCCCCGCACCTGGCCGAGGAGCTGTGGCAGCGGCTCGGCCACGATTCCTCGCTGGCGCACGGCCCCTTCCCGGTGGCCGACCCGGCCTATCTGGTCACCGACACCGCCGACTACCCGGTGCAGGTCAACGGCAAGAAGCGGGGGCTGGTCACGGTTGCCGCCGACGCCGACACCGAGGCGATCAAGGCCGTCGCCCTGGCCGACGAGAAGGTGCAGGCGTTCCTGGCCGGCGCCACGCCGAAGAAGGTGATCGTGGTGCCCGGCCGGCTGGTGAACCTGGTGGTCTGAGCCCGGCCGACCTCGCGGAAAAGAAGGCGGAAAGGAAACTACCGCGGGCGGACCACGACCTCATGCAGGTGCGCGTCCGGCGGGGTGCGCACCGCGGCGGCCACCACCTCAGCGACGGTATCGGGACGCAGGAAGCGGCCCGGATCATACTGGCCGCCTTCGTAAGCGACCAGGTCGTGTTGCATCTCGGTGTCGACGCGGCCGGGGTAGACGGTGGTGACGCGCAGCGCCGGCTCGTCGCTGCGCAGTGAGTCCGCAAACGCGCGAAGCGCGAACTTGCTGGCCGAGTATGAGGCCATTCCAGCGGAAACCCGTTGCCCGGCACCGGAGTTGATGAACACCACCTGTCCGCGGGCCTGCCGCAACGCGGGCAGCAGCGCCAGTGTCAGCGCTACCGCACCGAACACGTTGACCTCGAAGGTGGCCCGCCACTCCTCGATGTAGGACTCGCCCGCAGCGCCGGGCAGCATCACCCCGGCGTTGTGCACCAGCACGTCGAGTTCGTCGACGATCTCGGTGGCCGACTCGATCGCGTCGGCGTCGGCGAGATCGAGCGGCCAGGTGGTGGCGCCGAGCCGTTCGGCGACGGCGTCGAGCCGCGCCGACGGTCTGCCGGCCAGCAGCAGGGTGTGGGTGGGTGCCAGTGCGGACGCGATCGCCGAACCGATCCCGCCGCCGGCGCCGGTGATCAGGGCGGTCGGCATCAACCGCAGTCCAGCGGGCAGTCGGACCCGTCGTCCGCGGGCGTCCCGGCGGCCCCGTAGGTGGCCAGCCGCTCCAGCGGTTCCAGCGCGCGGGTCAAGGTGTCCAGATCCTCTTGGCTGAGCTCGCTGAGCATCACCGCCAGGGCCGCGTGCCGGTTGGCCAGCGACTCACGGTGGCTCGCCAGACCCTCCTCGGTGATGTCGACCAGCACGGCCCGCAGGTCGGACGGATCCCGGCTGCGTTTGACCAGGCCGATCTTCTCCAAACGGCGGATCGCCACGGTGGTGGTGGGGGTGCGAACCCGTTCGTGGGCAGCCAGTTCGGTCATCCGGATCGGCCCGCGGTCCAACAGCGTGATCAGGATCGACAGCTGAGCCAGCGTGAGTTCGCCGGTCTTCGTTCCGCCGCCGATCTCACCGCGCCGCAGGATCGAGAACAGTTTGGACAGCGAACGATGCAAGCCTTCTGCGACCGCCGTCACCTGCGGGGTCTCGGCTTTGCTCTCCGCCATAGTTCGCCAGTCTAACCTGTGGCTCTAACGAGGGGGGATAGGTCGCACAGGTTGCTGTCACAACACCTGCGAGAGGAACTTCTGCAGCCGGTCGGTCTCGGCGTTGTCGAAGATCTGTTCGGGCGGTCCGGATTCCACCACCTTCCCGCGGTCCATGAACACCACGGTGTCCGACGCCGACCGGGCAAAGGCCATCTCGTGGGTGACGACCACCATGGTCATACCGTCCGCGCCGAGCTCGGCGATCAACGCCAGGATCCCCTTGACTAATTCCGGGTCCAGCGCCGAGGTCGCCTCGTCGAAGAGCATCACCTGCGGCTGCATCGCCAGGGCGCGGGCGATCGCGACCCGCTGTTGCTGGCCACCGGAGAGCGCCGAGGGACGCGCAGTGGCCTTGTTCTTCAGCCCGACTCGGTCCAGCAGTCCCAGTGCCAGTTCGCGTGCGGCGTCTTGCGACATCCCCAGCAGCTTGCGCGGGGCCAGGGCGATGTTGTCGAGCACACTGCGGTGCGGGAACAGATTGAAATGCTGGAACACCATGCCGATCCGCTGGCGCAGCTCATCGGGGTTGTCGTCGAGTATCGATCGCCCGCCCAACAAGATGTCGCCGCCGTCGGGCTCGTGGAGTCGGTTCAAGGTGCGCAGCATCGTGGACTTGCCGGATCCGGAGGGGCCGATCACCGCCGCGGTACTGCCCGCCGGCACGTCCAGGTCGACCCCCCGCAGCACGGCGTTCTTGCCGAAGGACAACTGGATCCCCTTGGCGGTCAACGACACCGGCTCGCGGGCTGAGACCGTCACGTCATCTCCTGACTGGAGATCGCCGGGTTCAGCTCGACCGGATCATCGTCGTCGGCGGGCCTTCCTCGGCGCAGCCGGTGATCGACGACGTTGACCAGGTGGGTCAACGGAATGGTCAGCGCCAGGTAGAGGACGCCGGCCGCCACCAGCGGCGATAGGCTGCCGGTCTGCGCGTTGAAGTCGCGGCCCACCTGGAACAGTTCCCGCTGGCCGGCGACCAGGCCCAGGAAGTACAGCAGCGCGGAGGCCTTCAGCAACGCGATGAACTGGTTGACCAGCGCCGGCAGCACCCGCCGGATGCCCTGCGGTATCACCACCAGGCGCATCGAGGCGGGGTAGCCGAAACCCAGCGCCCGGGACGCTTCGAGCTGGCCGGACTCCACGCTCTGGATGCCGGAGCGCAAGATCTCCCCGATGTAGGCCGCCGCGGTCAGCCCCAGCGCAGCGATGCCCAGCGGGTAGGGGTTGTTGTTGGTCAGCCCGCCTACCAGTGGACCCACGCCCAAACCGATGAGCAGAATGATCAGCACCTCGGGCAGCCCCCGGAAGATGTCGGTGTAGACCCGCGCCGGCCAGCGCAGCCACCGGGTGCGGGAGATTCCGGCGACGGCCAGTCCCAACCCGGCCACCAAGCCGATGACGCCGCCGCTGACGGTCAGCAGCAGCGTGTTGGGCAGGCCGGTCTTGAGCAGATCCGGCAGCGCTTCGCGGTACAGCTGCCAGTCGAAGAAGGAGTCGCGCAATTGTGCCAGTGTCGATTTGGGTTCGTAGTGCTCCGGATCGGCCTTGTGGTTGCGCGCCGCGATCGCCGCGAAGTCCGGCAGATGCGGGGTGGCCGCCGACTTCGAGCCCGGTTGCCAGTCCGGTGGCAGCGGCCGGGGCACCCAATCGGTGTAGAGCTGCGGCCAGGTGCCGTCGGCGATCACCGCATCCAGGCCGGAGTTCAGCGCCGATATCAGCGCCCGGTTCTCCTTGGCCACCGCGTACGCCTCGAAACCGGCGGGGCTGAACGTGTAACCGGCGATCTGCGCCGGATCTCCCGGCCGCAGCAGGTTCAGCGCGGTCAGCGACGGCGCCACCCAGGCGTCGACCTGGCGGCTTTTCAAACTGGCGTACAGCGTGATCGAGTCCGGGAACCGCACCGGCTCCACCTCGAGGGTGTCGACGACGTAGGCGTCCTCGACGGTGCCCTGCACCACGCCGATCCGCCGCCCGTCGGTCAGGTTGTCGAACCCGGTGATCTCCGAGCCGGCCGGGACGACCAGGGCCATGTAACCGAAGTCGTAGCCGTTGGTGAAGCCGACGGTGCGACGACGCTCGTCGGTGGCGTTGATCGACGCCGATCCGACGTCGAAGCGCCCGGACTCCACCTGGGCCAGCAGCCCGAAGAAGTCGGTGCCGACGAACTGGATCCGCAGACCGAGTTTCTTGGCGATGGCGCGGAGCAGTTCATTGTCGAACCCGGTGTAGCGTCCCGCGGCGTTGATGCAGTTCGTCGGGGGGCTCTCGGTCAGGGTGCCGACGGTGAGCACCCCGGGCGTGACCAGACCCAGCTTGGTCACGTCGATCGAGTTGAGCGGATCCACGCCGGCCGTGGTGTATTTGTCCTCGCGCGGACGTTTGGCGGTGGCCAGCTTGACTGGCAGCGTGACCGCCGCCTGCTCCCCGGGCGGTGCGCACAGGTCAGGGGCGGCACCGGCGGACGGCGCCGTTGCCAGACCGCCCACGATCATCCAGGTGGCGAGAATCGCCGCCAGTTTTATCGCTGGTCGCGCCATCGGCACAGCGCCTCGGCGGCGGTCAGGTCGTAGTCCGGTCCGCTACTACCGACGGTCAGCAGGCTCACCCCGAGTTCGGCCATCGAGTCCGCCGCGGCGAGCAACTCCGCTTCGGTGTGGTCGTTGCCCAGCGCGGTCGAATGTTCGATCGTGGCGGGGTCGCGGCCCAGCGCGGCGCAGTGTTCGGCGAGTATGGCCGCCTTGTGCGGGTAGGTGTCGGCGTCGGTGAAGCTGTGCCACATGTCGGCGTGCTCGGCGACCAGGCGTAGCGTCTTGCGCTCGCCGCCCCCTCCGATCAGCAACGGAATGTGCCGGGTGGGAGGCGGATTGAGCTGGGACAGCCGGGACTTGATTCGCGGCAGCGCGGCGGCCAGGTCGTCGAGCCGGCTGCCGGCGGTACCGAATTCGTAGCCGTATTCGTGGTAGTCCCGGTCCTTCCAGCCCGAACCGATGCCCAGGATCAGCCGGCCGTCGCCGATGTGGTCGACGGTGCGGGCCATGTCGGCGAGCAGCTCCGGGTTGCGGTAGGAGTTGCACGTCACCAGCGCGCCGATCTGGATCCGCGAGGTCTGTTCGGCCCAGGCGCCCAGCATGGTCCAGCATTCGAAATGGGGCCCGTCGGGATCGCCGTAGAGCGGGAAGAAGTGATCCCAGTTGAGTGCGATGTCGACACCGAGGTCTTCGCACCGCCGGACCGCGTCGCGGATCGCACCGTATTGCGCGGCGTGCTGGGGGTGCAGCTGCACGCCGATTCGGATGGGCCTCACCTCAGTCACGGTAGCGTCCGGCGCAGCAGCTCGACCAGAGCGCGCGGCTGGTCGCTTTGTACCGAATGTCCGGAGCCGGCCACGACGTGGGTTGTCAGGCCCGGTGAGCGCCGAGCGTATTCGGCGACATCGTCGGCGGAGACGAACACCGAGTCGCCACCACGGATCAAGGTCGTCGGCGCGGCGACCGCCGAGACGTCGGTCCACAGCTCGGTGAAGTCCCCGACACTGCGGATCGTGTCGTAACGCCAGGTCCACCGCCCATCGGGCAGTTGCCGGGTGTTGTGGAACAGCCCGCGCCGCAGGGACTCCGGATCACGATGCGGTGCCGCCAGCCGGGTGACGGCCAGCATGGACTCGAAGTCGGGGAAGGTGCGGTCGCCCTGGGCCAACGCCACCGTCCCGCGATCGGCGGCGCTCAGCTGTGAATACCGTTGCAGTGCCGAGGGAGTCACGTCCACGAGCGCCAGCCGGCGGACCAGCTCGGGGGCGGCGGCGGCCATCCGGATCGCGGTCAGCCCGCCCAGCGACATCCCGACCACCAATTCGGCGGTCGGTGCGAGCTCGCGCAGCACCGGCGCGACGGTCGCGGCGTTGCGCTGCGGCGAGTAGTCGCCGTCGTCGCGCCAGGCCGACCGGCCGTGGCCGGGCAGGTCCACGGCCAGCGCGGGTTGTCCGAGCCCGAGGATGACGGTGTCCCAGGTGTGGGCGTTCTGCGCGCCGCCGTGCAGGAACACCACCCGCGGCGGCTCGGTTCCCCACCGCAACGCGCTGACGGTGGCGGTCTCGATGCGCTGAACGGCCGGCAGCGGGCCGGTGACACCGGCTTGTTCGGCGTTGCCGGCCAGCAGGGCGAACTCGTCGCTCAGTTCCGCGTTCACTCTGCGCTCACCCGGCAAAAGTACGAGTAGCGTGCCTGGTCACCGCGGAGTCAACGCTTAGCCGACGATGAACTCTTCGAGTTGCGCGCGCGCGACGTCGTCGGGCAGCTGCTTGGGGGGGCTCTTCATCAGGTAGGCCGAGGCGGGGATGATCGGCCCGCCGATGCCGCGGTCCTTGGCGATCTTGGCCGCGCGCACCGCGTCGATGATGATGCCGGCCGAGTTCGGCGAGTCCCACACCTCGAGCTTGTACTCCAGGTTCAGCGGCGCGTCGCCGAAGGCGCGGCCTTCCAGCCGCACGTAGGCCCACTTGCGGTCATCGAGCCAGGCCACGTGGTCGCTCGGTCCGATGTGCACGTTCTTGTCCTCGACCTTGCCGGCCAGCGAGCCGGTCAGGTTGGAGGTGACGGCCTGGGTCTTGGAGACCTTCTTGGACTCCAGCCGCTCCCGCTCGAGCATGTTCTTGAAGTCCATGTTGCCGCCGACGTTGAGCTGGTAGGTGCGGTCCAGCGTGACGCCGCGGTCCTCGAACAGCTTGGCCATAACGCGGTGGGTGATGGTAGCGCCGACCTGGCTCTTGATGTCGTCGCCCACAACCGGCACGCCGGCGTCGGCGAACTTCTTGGCCCACACCGGGTCCGAGGCGATGAACACCGGCAGCGCGTTGACGAACGCGACCCCGGCGTCGATGGCGCACTGGGCGTAGAACTTGTCGGCCTCGTCGGATCCCACCGGCAGGTAGGACACCAGCACGTCGACCTTGGCCTCCTTGAGCACCGAGACCACATCGACGGCGTCGGCGTCGGAGACCTCGATGGTGTCGGCGTAGTACTTGCCGATGCCGTCGAGGGTGGGACCGCGCTGCACCACCACGTTGGTCGGCGGCACGTCGGCGATCTTGATGGTGTTGTTCTCCGAGGCGAAGATGGCCTCGGACAGGTCGAAGCCGACCTTCTTGGCGTCCACGTCGAACGCGGCGACGAACTTCACATCGCGGACGTGATACGGACCGAATCGCACGTGCATCAGCCCGGGCACCGTCGAAGTGTCGTCGGCGTTCTGGTAGTACTGCACGCCCTGGACCAGCGAGGAGGCGCAGTTACCGACGCCGACAATGGCGACCCGCACATCCGTCGTTTGCTCAGTCATTTCCGACGTTCTCCTTCTTCTGCTGTCACTGCTGACGTGCTGTTTGTGTTGTTCTGATTCCCGCGCCGGGCAGGGTCAAGATTGTTCGGCGCGGCCCTGCGAGACGCGTTCGGCCGCGATCAACTCGTTGAGCCACTTGACCTCCCGCTCACTGGACTCCAGCCCGAGCTGGTGCAGTTGGCGGGTGTAGCGATCCAATGAGTTGCTGGCCCGCGTCACGGCGTTACGCAGGCCCTCCCGGCGTTCCTCCACCTGCCGACGGCGGCCTTCCAGAATCCGCATCCGCGCCTCGGCGGGGGTGCGGTTGAAGAAAGCCAGGTGGACCCCGAAGCCGTCGTCGGTGTAGTTCTGCGGTCCGGTGTCGGCCACCAGCTCGGTGAAGCGCTGGCGACCGGCGTCGGTCAGCCGGTAGACCCGTCGGGCCCGGCGTACCGGGGTGCCCGCCGGTGCGGCGTCCTCGGCGATCAACCCGGCAGCCTGCATGCGGCGCAGCGCCGGATACAGCGAGCCGTAGGAGAACGCCCGGAATGCGCCCAGCAGACCGGTCAACCGTTTCCGCAGCTCGTAGCCGTGCATCGGAGACTCGAGCAGCAAGCCCAGAATGGCAAGCTCAAGCACCGATTCACCTCCTGCGATGATTTGTGGCTACGACCGTTCGACGGTTCGGGCCATAGTATCGCGCCGATATAACAGAACCCAAGTGGCTACTGTTTGCCCACTATTCAGGCCCCCGAGACGGCCAGTTCAAGACGGGTAATTGATGCGTTTGACAGTTCCGTCACCGGCGAAGGCGATGTAGCCGCTGCCGTAATCGCTGGAAACGTACACCGACAGTGACACCGCCCCCGGCGCCGTCGGATCCTTCGCCGGGTCGACGATTAGGTAGGTGTTCTTGACCTCGGCGGGCTTGATCCCGAGCGTTTCGGGGGCTCCCCGCAGAATCCCCACCGCGGCCTTCAGGTCGAACCCGGCCAGATCGACCGCTTCGGTGTCGCCGCTGCTCCGGGCCGAAGTGGACGGGTCATCCCAGCCACCGCGATAGTGGTAACTCAGCTGCCGGCGTGGCTCGGTGGGATCGGGCCGGTCCATAGACGCGTACTCGGGGTAGACCACCAGCCGGTACCCCATGGTGTCCCCGAACTTGGCGCGGGCCTGTTCCAGCAGACCGCTGAGCCCGCCCAGCGAATGCAGCCGACGCGGCGGTGTCAGCACCAGCGGGGCGACGCCGTCGGGCTTGGCGCCGGGGTCGGAGGTGAAGCTCAGCGGCGAACTCGTATTGCCGTACACCCCCCAGCCGATGCCCAGCCCCAGCAGCACCGCCGCGCCCAGTGCCGCCGCCGCCATCGCGCGACCACCGAATCCGACGGGCTTGTTCAGCGCCGGCAGTTGCACGGGCGCGCTCGCGGTCTGCAGATCGGCGATCAGCGAGTGCAGGTCACCGAGCGTGACGGCACGGGTGGCCGCACTGACGCGTTCCCGGTGCTCCTCGCTCGACAGCTGCCCCTCGGCCAGGGCGGCGTCCAGGATGCGGCAGACGTCGTCCCGGTCGCTGTCCTTGGCCCGGGTTCCGGAGCTCTGCCGTGTTGCCACGGCGACGATCGTAAGACTTCAGCGCGCTACGGCGAGGCCCGAATACACCGGTTGGTGTGGGATAAGGGCGTTCATCACACCGGCCCGCGCGGACCCGACGTACTCTGGTCACCGTGCGATTGCAGCGACAGGTGGTGGACTACGCGCTCCGGCGCCGTTCCCTGCTGGCCGAGGTCTATTCCGGGCGTACCGGGGTGTCCGAGGTGTGCGACGCCAACCCGTATCTGCTCCGGGCGGCGAAGTTCCACGGCAAGCCCAGCGCGGTGGTCTGCCCGATCTGCCGCAAGGAGCAACTCACCCTGGTGTCGTGGGTCTACGGCGACGACCTGGGGGCGGTGTCGGGTTCGGCGCGTTCCGCCGAGGAACTGGTGCTGCTGGCCACCCGTTACCCGGAGTTCTCGGTGCACGTGGTCGAGGTGTGCCGGACCTGCAGCTGGAATCATCTCGTGAAGTCGTATGTGCTGGGCCTCGCGCGCCCGCCGAAGGGATCCCGAGGACGGCGGACGGCACGCAGCGGAGCCCGTACCGCCAGTGAGTAAACACCACGACGACCGGCCGGACACTGGTTCGACCGGGCCTTCCGAGGTGGGTGCGCGCCGTGGGCCCGGCTCGCCGGATGATCGGCAGACCGCGATCATCCCCGCGGTCGACGACGCGGTGACCGACGACCTGCGCGATCCGATCGACGCGGTGCGGGCGGCCCTCGATGGCGCGCCGCGGCAGCGCGAGCAGGCGCTGAGCGGACGCGGCCCGCGCCGGCAACCGCCGCCGGAGAAGCCGGCCGAGCCGCCGCCGCGGCGAACCGACCGCATCCAGCACACCGACCGGCCCGCGGCGGCCGACCCGCTGGACTGGCTGCGCCGCCATCCGCCGAACTGGAGGTGGGTTCGGCGCGGGCTCTACGTCGCGGCCGCGGTGATTCTGCTGCTGCCGATCATCACGTTCGCGATGGCCTACTCCATCACCGATGTGCCTTCGCCCGGTGACATTCGCACCAACCAGGTGTCGACGATCCTGGCCAACGACGGTTCGGAACTTGCCAAGATCATCCCGCCGGAAGGCAATCGCGTCGACATCGACATCAATCAGGTGCCGGTGTATGTGCGGGATGCGGTGCTGGCCGCAGAAGACCGCGACTTCTACTCCAACCCGGGTTTCTCGGTGTCCGGCTTCGCCCGCGCGGTCAAGAACAACCTGTTCGGCGGCGACACCCAGGGCGGCTCCACCATCACCCAGCAGTACGTCAAGAACGCACTGGTGGGCTCCGAGCGGGCCGGTCTGCGCGGCTTGGTCCGCAAGGCGAAAGAGCTCGTGATCGCCACCAAGATGTCCAGCGCGTGGCCCAAAGACGATGTGCTGCAGGCCTATCTGAACATCATCTATTTCGGCCGCGGCTCCTATGGGATCGCCGCGGCGTCCCGGGCGTATTTCGACAAGCCCGTCGAGCAACTCGACGTCGCCGAAGGCGCGCTGCTGGCTGCGCTGATTCAGCGACCCTCGACCCTGGATCCCGCCGTCGACCCCGAAGGCGCCCTCGACCGGTGGAACTGGGTTCTCGACGGGATGGTGGAGACCGGGGCGCTGACCGCCGGTGAGCGTGCCGTCCAACAGTTCCCGGAGACGGTGTCGCCGGAGTTGGCCCGCTCCCAGAACATCACCACCGGACCCAACGGGCTGATCCAGCGGCAGGTCACCAAGGAACTGCTGGAGCTGTTCGACATCGACGAGCAGACCCTGAACACCCAGGGCCTGCAGATCACCACCACCATCGATCCGCAGGCGCAGGACGCCGCGGTCGACGCGGTGGACACCTACCTCAAAGACCAGATCCCCAACATGCGATCGGCGGTGGTGTCCATCGACCCGCGCGACGGCTCGGTGCGCGCGTATTACGGGGGTGCGGACGCCAACGGTTTCGACTTCGCTCAGGCGGGGCTGCAGACCGGGTCGTCGTTCAAGGTGTTCGCGCTGGTCGCCGCGCTCGAGCAGGGCATCGGGCTGGGCTATCAGATCGACAGCTCCCCGCTGGCCATCGAGGGCGGCCGGATCAAGATCACCAACGCCGAAGGTGAGAGCTGCGGGGTCTGCAACATCGCCGAGGCGCTCAAGCGCTCGTTGAACACCGCCTACTACCGGCTGATGCTCAAGCTCAAGAACGGCGCCCAGGACGTCGCCGATGCGGCGCACGCCGCCGGCGTCGCCAAGAGCTTCCCCGGGGTTCCGCACACTCTGTCGCAGGACGGCGGGCCGCCCGAAGGCGGCGTCGTGCTGGGCCAGTACCAGACGCGGGTGATCGATATGGCCTCGGCGTACGCGACGCTGGCCGCCTCCGGGGTGTATCACCCGCCGCACTTCGTGGCGAAGGTGGTCAACGCCGAAGGCCAGGTGCTGTTCGACGCCCAGACCTCCGAAGACACCGGCGAGCAGCGCATTCCCAAGGCGGTCGCCGACAACGTCACCTCGGCGATGCAGCCCATCGCCGGCTGGTCGCGCGGGCACAACCTGGCCGGCGGGCGACCGTCGGCGGCCAAGACCGGCACCACCCAGCTGGGTGACACCGGGGCCAACCGGGACGGTTGGATGGTCGGCTACACGCCGTCGCTGTCGACCGCGGTGTGGGTCGGTACCACCGGCGGCGACGAACCGCTGGTGAACCAGTGGGGCGGGCCGGTGTACGGCGCGGGCATTCCTGCCGACATCTGGAAGGCCACCATGGACGGCGCGCTGCGGGGCACCTCCAACGAGTCCTTCCCGACGCCCACCGAGATCGGCGGCTACGCCGGTGTTCCCGCCGCGCCGCCGCCACCCCCGCCGGAGGAGTTGGCGCCGCCGGAGCCGTCGGAGACCGTAATCCAGCCGACGATCGAGATCGCGCCGGGGATCACCATCCCGATCGGTCCTCCCACCACCATCCCGGTCGCACCGCCGCAACCGCAGGCGCCGCTGCCGGGGCAGGCGCCGCAACCGCAGGTTCCGCCGCCGGGCGAACCCGAGTCGACCGGGCCGCCGCCGGGCGAACCGGCGCCGCCGATGCCGTAGCGGGTTTGTGATTTCGTTTGCACTCGACGCCGCGGCGTGCAGACGTAACCTGGTGAGCATGCGACCGCAGCAACGGGTGGTGGATGACGGGCCGTCGGGCACGTTGCCGTTGGCTGAGATGGGTTGCGCCCCTGTGAAGATGGCGGCGAGCCGGAACCCCGGCCGTGCTGCGCGGGGACGTCCCCGCCGACGGTGAAGAGTTCGGGGCCGCCGGCGCCGGGGGCCGGAAGCGCTGCAGAAGAGCACTTCTTGACGACGACGGACGACTCGCCGGCGGATCCGCTGAACGGTGACGGCGAGGATCTGCGGGATCCCATCGAGGAGGTCAAGGCGGCGCTGGAACGGCCGCGGCCGCACTCCGATGAGCCCAGTGGCGCCGAAGTGCCGGCGGGCGGTGCAGCAGACGGGCGCTGTCGACGAGTGAACTGGCGTGGGGTCCGGCGCGGTGTGTACGCCGTCGTCGCGACCATGGTGGTCGCCCCGGTGGTCACCTTCGGTATGGCCTACCGCACCGTCGAGATTCCCGAGCCGGGCGACATTCACACCGATCAGGTCTCGACGATTCTCGCGGCCGACGGCACCGAGCTGGCGAGAATCATTCCACCGGAAGGTAATCGGACCGACGTCAAGATCGACCAGGTACCGCTCCACGTGCGTGACGCGGTGTTGGCGGCCGAGGACCGCGACTTCTACACCAACTCCGGCTACTCCTTCTCGGGGTTCTTCCGGGCGGTCAGGAACAACGTGCTCGGGGGCGACACCCAGGGCGGTTCGACGATCACCCAGCAGTACGTCAAGAACGCGCTGGTGGGTTCGGAGCGGACCGGGTTCGCCGGAGTGGTCCGCAAGGGCAAAGAGCTGGTGATCGCCAGCAAGATGTCACGGGAGTGGCCCAAGGACGAAGTGCTGGAGGCCTACCTCAACATCATCTACTTCGGGCGCACCGCCTACGGGATCGCCGCGGCGGCGCGGGCGTTCTTCGGCAAACCGGTCTCAGAACTCGACATCGCGCAGGGCGCGCTGCTGGCGGCGGTAATCCAGCGACCGTCGGCGCTGGATCCCGCATTCCACGCCGAACGCGCACTCAGCCGTTGGAACTGGGTGCTCGACGGCATGGTCGAGACCGGCGCTTTGAGTCCGGCCGAACGCGCCAGGCAGGTATTTCCGGCGACGATCCCGCCGCAGCAGGCGCGCAACGCCGATCAGGCCACCGGACCCGAGGGACTGATCCAGCGGCAGGTCATCGCTGAACTGCTCGACATGTTCCGCATCGACGAGCAGGCGCTGAACATGTTGGGGCTGCGGATCACCACCACCATCGACATGAAGGCGCAGCGCGCCGTGGAGAAGGCGGTGGGAAATGTCATGGCCGGGCAGAAGCCGGCGTTGCGGACCGCGGTGGTCGCCATCGATCCGCGCACCGGTGCGGTGCGGGCCTATTACGGCGGCGCCGACGGCGGCGGTTTCGACTTCGCCCAGGCGGGCCTGCAGACGGGGTCGTCGTTCAAGGTGTTCGCCCTGGTGGCCGCGCTGCAACAGGGCATCGGCTTGGGCTACCAGGTCGACAGCGCCCCACTGACCGTCGGCCGCACCAAGATCAGCAATGTCGGCGGCGCCAGCTGCGGGGTGTGCAATATCGCCGAGGCGCTCAAACGCTCCCTGAACACCGCCTACTACCGGCTGATGCTCAAGCTCAAGAACGGCCCGCGGGACGTCGCCGATGCCGCGCACGCCGCCGGGGTCGCCGAGAGCTTTCCCGGGGTCGCGCACACGTTGTCCGAGGACGGCCGCGGCGGGCCGCCGGAGAACGGCATCGTGCTCGGCCAGTACCAGACCCGGGTGATCGACATGGCCTCGGCGTACGCCACGCTGGCCAACTCCGGGATGTATCACCGGCCGCATTTCATCCAGCGGGTCGTCGGCCCCGACGGCCGGGTGATCTTCGACAGCACCACTGCCGGCGACACCGGCGAGCAACGCATCCCCCAGGCGGTCGCCGACAACGTCACCGACGCCATGAAGGCGATCCCGGGCTGGTCGGGTGGACACGAGCTGGCCGGCGGCCGGCCCGCCGCGGCCAAGACCGGCACCACCCAGCTGGGTAACACCGGAGCGAACCGGGACGCCTGGATGGTCGGCTACACGCCGACGCTGTCGACGGCGGTCTGGGTCGGCACCGACCAGGGCGACGAGCCGCTGACGAACAAATGGGGCGGTCCGGTCTACGGCGCGGGGCTGCCCAGCGACATCTGGAAGGCCACCATGGACGGCGCGCTGCGGGGCGATCCCATCGCGCAGTTCCCCAAGCCCACCGACATCGGCGGGTTCGCCGGGGTGCCGTCCGCGCCCCCGCCGCAGCCGGAGTGGTTCTCGCCGCCGCCGCCCCAGGACGCGGAGATACCGGAGCCGCCACCGCCGTTCGGGGAGCCGCCGCTCTTCCCGCCGCCGCCACCACTACTACCGCCGCCGCCACCTCCACCGCCGCCTGAGCCGCCTCCGCCTCCGCCTCCGCCGCCCCCGGCGCCGGAGCAACTACCGTGACGGAGGTGATCCCAGGCCGTCCGGTGGTGTCGCCGCTGCCCCTTGCCGAGGACCTGCGCAGCGCCGACGACCGCGACCTGCCGACCCGTACCGACGACGTCGTGCACGCGTTGTCGAACACCATCGGCGGACCGGTGGGCCGCCACGCGCTGGTCGGGCGCGCCCGATTCATGACGCCGCTGCGGGTGATGTTCTTGATCGCGGTGCTGTTCCTGGCGCTGGGCTGGACCACCAAGTCGGCGTGCCTGCAGAGCGTCGGCTCCGGCGGCCCCGACGAGCGGGTCGCCAACTGGGACAACGAGCGCGCCTATTTCCAGCTGTGCTACTCCGACGTCGTACCGCTGTACACCGCGGAGTTGCTGAACCAGGGCAAGTTCCCCTACAAGTCCAGCTGGGTGGAGAAGGACGGCACCGGCAAGCCGCAGATCCGCTACGACGGGCTGCCCGCGCAGCGCTACATGGAATATCCGGTGCTGACCGGGCTCTACCAGTACTCCGCGATGGCCCTGGCCAAGACGTACACGGCGATCACCAAGGTGGTGAAGATCCCGGCGTTGAGCGGGGTCGCCGAGGTGGTGGTGTTCTTCGACATCGTCGCGGTCGGCCTGGCCCTGGCCTGGCTGGTGACGGTGTGGTCCACCGCCGGGCTGGCCGGCCGCCGGGTCTGGGATGCCGCCCTGGTCGCGGCCTCGCCGCTGGTCATCTTCCAGGTCTTCACCAACTTCGACGCGCTGGCCACCGCGTTCGCCGGGGCCGGGCTGCTGGCCTGGGCGCGACGCCGGCCGGTGGCAGCCGGGGTGCTGCTCGGCCTGGGCACCGCCGCCAAGCTGTATCCGGTACTGCTGCTCTACCCGCTGCTGCTGCTGGGGCTGCGGACCGGGCGGTTGCGTGATGTCAGGCGCACGGTGGTGGCGACGGCGCTGAGCTGGCTGGCGGTGAACCTGCCGGTGCTGGTTTTCGCGCCGCGCGGCTGGACCGAGTTCTTCCGGCTCAACTCCCGCCGCGGCGATGACATGGACTCGATCTACAACGTGGTGAAGTCGTTGACCGGCTGGCGGGGCTTCGACGGGGAGCTGGGGCTGTGGCAGCCACCGACCGTGCTCAACATCGTGGTCGCGGTGTCGTTCGCGCTGTGCTGCGCCGGGATCGGCTACATCGCGCTGACGGCGCCGAGGCGGCCGCGGGTGACGCAGTTGGCCTTCCTGCTGGTGGCGGCCTTCCTGCTGACCAACAAGGTGTGGAGCCCGCAGTTCTCGCTGTGGCTGGTGCCGCTGGCCGTGCTGGCGCTGCCGCATCGCCGGTTGCTACTGGCCTGGATGGCCGTCGACGCGCTGGTGTGGGTGCCGCGGATGTACTACCTATACAGCGTCTCGGACCGCAGCCTGCCCGAGCAGGTGTTCACCAGCACGGTGCTGCTGCGCGATCTGGCGGTGCTGGGATTGTGTGCGTTGGTGATTCGGCAGATCTACCGGCCCGATCAGGCGCCGGTGGATCTGGTGCGCGAGCGGGGCGTCGATGATCCCGCCGGCGGGGTGTTCGATCGCGCGGCGGATGCGCCCCCGGCCTGGCTGCCCGCCCGTCGATTTCGCTCTGCAGCCCAGCCTCCGGTAGCCTAGCCGGGTTGCCGACGCAGGCGACCCTCCTGCCGTGGTCAGATCCACGGCCGCACTACGACCATAGGAGGTGATGAGGTTCCCATGCGTCCATACGAAATCATGGTCATCCTTGACCCCACTCTCGACGAGCGCACTGTCGCCCCGTCCCTGGAGACGTTCTTGAACGTCATCCGCAAAGACGGTGGCACGGTGGACAAGGTCGACATCTGGGGCAAGCGCCGGCTGGCCTACGAGATCGCCAAGCATGCCGAGGGCATCTACGCGGTCATCGACGTCAAGGCCGCCCCGGCGACCGTGTCCGAACTCGACCGGCAGCTCAGCCTGAACGAGGCGGTGCTGCGCACCAAGGTGATGCGGACCGACAAGTCGTAGCAGGCTGTCGCCGCCGTTGCGTAGGCTCAGCTGACACATGCAGCGTCGATACGATCCCAGGAGGGCCCCGTGGCTATTGGTGACACCACGATCACCGTCGTCGGAAACCTGACCGCGGACCCGGATCTGCGGTTCACCCCGTCGGGGGCGGCGGTCGCCAACTTCACGGTGGCGTCCACCCCGCGGATCTACGACCGGCAGAGCGGTGAGTGGAAGGACGGCGACGCGCTGTTCCTGCGGTGCAACATCTGGCGTGAGGCCGCGGAGAACGTCGCCGAGAGCCTCACCCGCGGATCGCGGGTGATCGTCACCGGCCGGCTGCGGCAGCGGTCCTTCGAAACCCGCGAGGGCGAGAAACGCACCGTCTACGAGATCGAGGTCGACGAGGTCGGCCCCTCGCTGCGGTATGCCACCGCCAAGATCAACAAGGTCAGTCGCGGTGGTGGCGGTGGCGGCTTCGGCGCGGGCGGCGGTGCCGCAGCGGGTGCGGCCCCGATGGCCCAGTCCGGCGGCGCGCCCGCGGAAGACCCGTGGGGCAGTGCTCCGGCGTCCGGCTCCTTCGGCGGCGCCGACGACGAACCGCCCTTCTAGACAACCGAACCACACAGCACGAAAGAGATAGATAGATGGCCAAATCCAACAAGCGGCGCCCGGCTCCCGAGAAGCCGATCAAGACGCGCAAGTGCGCGTTCTGCTCGAACAAGAAGCAGGAGATCGACTACAAGGACACCTCGCTGCTGCGCACCTACATCAGTGAGCGGGGCAAGATCCGCGCCCGGCGGGTGACCGGCAACTGCGTTCAGCACCAGCGCGACATCGCGCTCGCGGTCAAGAACGCCCGCGAGGTCGCGTTGCTGCCCTTCACCTCGTCGGCCCGCTAGCCGACCGTCCCAGCCGAGAAAGTACGAAACGATGAAGCTGATTTTGACCGCTGAGGTGGACCACCTCGGAGCGGCCGGAGACACCGTCGAGGTCAAGGACGGATACGGCCGCAACTACCTGCTCCCGCGGGGCCTGGCTATCCTCGCCACGCGCGGCGCGCAGAAGCAGGCCGACGACATCCGTCGGGCCCGCGAGACCAAGCAGGTGCGCGACCTGGACCACGCCAAGGAGCTCAAGGCGGCCCTCGACGCGCTGGGCCCGGTCACGCTGCCGATGAAGACCGCCGCCGACTCGGGCAAACTGTTCGGTTCGGTGACCGCCGGCGACGTGGTCACCGCCATCAAGAAGGCGGGCGGGCCCAACCTCGACCGGCGGATCGTGCGGCTACCCAAGGCGCACATCAAGGCGATCGGCAGCCACCCGGTATCGGTGCACCTGCACCCCGAGGTCCACGTCGACGTCACGCTCGACGTCGCCGCGGCGAACTAGCATTCCCAGCTGCCCCGGTGGCGCCCTGATCGGCTCCGCCGGGGCGCCGCTGTGCCCGAATCCGGTTAAGGCCGGTTAACTCTGGCTAACTTTTCGGCCGGTGTGAAGTCCTGGTGCTATTTACCCGGTCGTGGAGCGCCGTCTACCTCCGCGTCAGGCAACACGCCCAAGACCGCAACCTGAGCCGACACGCCGAAGAGATTGTCTTCCACAACGACGACACCGCAGTGTGGTGCGCTTACCTGCAGTGATACCTAACCAGCGATGAATGATCCACAGGTCTTCCCCACGGTCCCAAACAAGTGAAGGTCCGGTATGCACACTTCATCCACACCTTTGTGAACAAGGCCGTTTGGTGGCGCCGCCAGCAACGCCTAGCGTCAAGCCGGCACGACGGGACCGGCGATGTCGGTGCCCACGATTACGGTTGGGGCAGCGAGCCGAACAGACGTTCGAGTCACGCTGAGGGAGGTGGGGCGTATGGCAGTGGTCGACGACCGCGGGCACTCTGAGCTCGAGGAGCCGCCGCGCGAGGATGTCGGCCGCCAGCCGCCCCAGGACGTCGCCGCCGAACAGTCGGTGCTCGGTGGGATGTTGCTGAGCAAGGACGCCATCGCCGACGTGTTGGAGCGGGTGCGGCCCGGCGACTTCTACCGTCCGGTGCACCAGAACATCTACGACGCGATCCTGGATCTGTATGGCCGCGGCGAGCCGGCCGACCCGGTGACGGTGGCCGCCGAACTCGACCGCCGCGGCCTGCTGCGCCGGGTGGGTGGCGCCCCGTATCTGCACACGCTGATCTCGACGGTGCCCACGGCGGCCAACGCCGGCTACTACGCCGGCATCGTCGCCGAGAAGGCGCTGCTGCGCCGGCTGGTGGAGGCCGGCACCCGGGTGGTGCAGTACGGCTACGCCGGCGCGGAGGGCGCCGATGTGGCCGAGATCGTCGACCGCGCCCAGGCCGAGATCTACGACGTCGCCGACCGCCGGCTCTCCGAGGACTTCGTGCCGCTCGAAGACCTGCTGCAGCCCACCATGGACGAGATCGACGCGATCGCCTCCCACGGCGGGATCGCGCGCGGTGTGCCCACGGGCTTCATCGATCTGGACGAGGTGACCAACGGGTTGCACCCGGGGCAGATGGTCGTGATCGCGGCCAGGCCGGGTATGGGCAAATCGACGCTGGCACTAGATTTTTTGCGATCGTGCTCGATCAAACACCAGCTGCCGAGCGTCATCTTCTCGCTGGAGATGAGCAAGACTGAGATCGTCATGCGGCTGCTCTCGGCCGAGGCGAAGATCAAGCTCGGGGACATGCGTTCGGGCCGGATGACCGATGACGACTGGACCCGGCTGGCGCGGCGGATGAGCGAGATCAGTGAGGCGCCACTGTATATCGACGATTCGCCCAACCTGACCATGATGGAGATCCGCGCCAAGGCCCGCCGGCTCAAGCAGAAAGCCGACTTGCGCATGGTGGTGGTCGATTATCTGCAACTGATGACATCGGGGAAAAAGGTCGAGTCGCGACAGCAGGAGGTCTCGGAGTTCTCTCGGCAGATGAAGCTGTTGGCGAAGGAGTTGGAACTGCCGGTGGTTGCGCTCAGCCAGCTCAACCGCGGCCCCGAGCAGCGCACCGACAAAAAGCCAATGTTAGCTGATCTACGTGAATCGGGCAGTATCGAACAGGATAGCGACATGGTGATCTTGTTGCACCGGCCCGATGCGTTCGAGCGTGACGACCCGCGCGGCGGCGAAGCGGACCTGATCCTGGCCAAGCACCGCAACGGGCCGACGAAGACGGTGACGGTGGCGCACCAGCTGCACCTGTCGCGGTTTACGAACATGGCGCACTAGAGAGTGCCAGTTGTAGGGTCTCACGCTCCGTGTCATATTCTCAGCGCCGGTGTCATCTCCTTGTCATATGTCTCACCAACGTGTCATGCAGATATGCGCATATGCCGTGAGTGGATGCCGACCCACCGTACTTCTCGGAAAAAGGGGTTTACCTCGGGTCAGGTACGCACCAGCCACCCTTCGCCGTGGTAGTCGCTCCATCGCCAAGAATTACGGGTGGTTGCATTGCGGTCGGCCCCGCCCTAACATTTAGTCGCATGACCAAGGATCGGGGGCGTTCTCGTCGAGACCGCCGGACGCCGCCGGAGATACGGTCTGCGGAAATAGGCCGGAGACGCACTCGATGAAAGCCGGGATGGTTCGTCATCCCAGGGTGACGCGCGGGGTCAGCCAGATTCGGACGAGTCGGTAATCCGTTGGCCAGGAATATGTCCCAGCCCGCCAGCGACTTTGATGCGGTGGTGGTCGGCTCCGGGTTCGGCGGTGCGGTGATGTCCGCACGGTTGGCCGAAGCCGGGATGACGGTACTTGTCCTGGAACGCGGACCGTGGTGGGGCGCGGGCGGCGATTCTCGGGATGCGGAAGTCACCCGACCATTTCCGCGTGGCCTGTCGAAGATGCCCGGATTTCTCCGAGGTTTGACCAGGGCCAACGATCGCGGGCAGCGGGTTTTGTGGTCGCGTCCGACCGGGTTGTTCGACGTGCATCTGTGGCCCGGAGTCACGGTCGTGGTCGGCAGCGGTGTCGGCGGCGGTTCCCTGGTCTACGCGGGATATCAGGCGCGGCCGGCGGCCGGATTCTTCGACCAGTACTTTCCCGATGAGATCTCCGATGCCGAGATGGCGTCTTACTTCGAGATGGTTGAAGCGATCCAGCGCCCGCAATCGTTGCCGTATCCGGTTGCCTCGCGGGAGGTCTTCGCCCGCGGGCTCGCCCGCGCAGGCCTGGGGTCGGCTGAAGCACCCGTAATGGGCATCCAGTTCGGCGACCCCGCTGCTCCACAGTGGCGCAACAACGCGGTCGGCAACCCGCAACAGACGTGCCGGGCCTGTGGTGCCTGCGTCATCGGATGTGAACACACCGCCAAGACCACACTGGATCAGACCTATCTTGCGTTGGCGCGGCGGCACGGCGCCGATATCCGGGCGCTGTGCGAGGTGACCGCGATCGGCGGGACCGACCACCGCTACGACGTGGCATGGCGCGACCACCACCGCGGAACCGATCATGTGATCGTCACACCGCGTCTGGTGTTGGCCGCCGGAACGGTCGGAACGCTGCGCCTGTTGTTCGCCGCCCGCGACACACACCGCAGCATGCCCGCTCTGCCGCCCGCGCTGGGCAAGAACTTCTCCGGTAACGGGGACTATCTGGCGATGCTGAGCCGAGCGCTTCCGGCCACCCATGAGGGGCGGCACGCCATGTTTCAGAACGTGCACCGCCTGGCCGACGGCGGATTCGTCGGCGAGGCCGCACCACCGGTTGCCCAGCTCCCGCTACCGGGACCGGTACGCCGCTGGCTGTCTGAAACCGTGTTTCTGTTCGCGACGGGCCGCGAGCCCGGGATTCGGTTGCATGCCGCCGACGGTGTCCCGTTCGCCCCGGCGTATAAGGCCAGCAACACCGATTTCTATGCGCAGACCGACGCCCGGGTCAAACGCATCGCCGAGGCCTACCAGCCGTCGTGGTTCCGTGGGAACTGGCCCGGCGGACAACGAAGCCGACGATTGGTCACCGTCCACCCGGTTGGGGGCGCGGCGATCGGGGCTTCACTCGACGACGGAGTGATCGACCACTGCGGGGAGGTCTTCGGTCACCCGGGGCTCTTCATCGCAGACGGCTCTATCTACCCGGCCGCCCCCGGGGTGCCTCCGTCGCTGGGGATTGCGGCGATGGCCGAACGGCAGGCCGCGCTGATGATAGGGGTCGGCTCGTGACACCGCCGAAGAGCCGCACCGGGTAAACAGAAACTCTGAAGGGAGAGCTGGACATGCTGTTCACCAAGAAGCCGGCACGAGCCGGCGGAAAACCGATTGGGAAAACCTATACGCTGCGCCAACTGGCCGCAGCTCTCGTGCGGTTCATCCCGCTCGCCCCGCGCGCGGGGCTGGTATGGGGACTGCACCGGATGGATCCGAGCCTGCGGGAGCAGGTCATGCTGACCGTTGCCCGGGCAAACGGCTGCCGGTACTGCAGCTACATCCACCAGGAATGGGCCATCCGCACCGGTGCGTCCGACGACGAAATCGCGCAACTGGAAGGCACCGATCCCGCGGACTTCGATCGTGGCAGGTGGAGCGCGCTTGTCTACGCGAGATCACTGGCCGAAAACGACTTCGGGACGCTGCCGGCTGAGATCGTCGCCGACACGGCCCGCCACCATGACGCCGGTGAGCGCCGCAACATCGAGGCCGTCGCGCTGGTGATGACCATCGTTAACCGATCTGCAAACACCATGGATGCCTTGCTGTGCCGCCTACGCGGTGAACCGGCTTCGCAATCACTGGCCGCCGAACTGATCATCACGGCTGGGCTGTTGACCTTGGGTCCCCTCCTGGTGCCGGCGCTGAGTCTCATTCTGCGCAAGTCGCCGTTGCGGCTGCTTCGCGAGTTCCGCGTCTTCACCGCCGGTCAGGCGCCCGACGACGCGCAGGCCGCCTGATGTCCCACCCCGGGCACGACGCCGCACCGGAGGATGACGTCAGTGTGTCGCTGCGCACGATGGCCGACTGCGAACAGCTGTTCGACCAGTTGGCCGCACCGCCCGAAAACACACTCAAGGGCGTGTTTCGCGGCCGTCTGGCAGCCGTTACCGCTCTTGACTCACTGCCGGGCCGACTGCGACGGGCGATCGCCTACATCACTCCGCATCTGAGGTTTCCGTGGTACGGCAAGGCCTTTGACGGCGACAACGGCGCCAACGTCTGGTTGACCTCGACTGGACGCTTCCAGCGTTTCGGCTACCGCGTGCAGTACGGGGAGCAGGCCGCGCGGCTGTCGTATCAACGCCCGGACAACCCGCGATTCCTGCGCGGGCTGGAAGCAGAGATCCGCAGCATGGCGCCCGACCGCTATCTGTGCCATGCCGCGTTGCGCGGCACGGTGGTGCTGTACTTCACTCTCGAACAGTAGAAAACTCGGTCCTACCCCATCCACCGCCGGCCATCCCACCATAAAACCCAAGCCGAAGGACACCGGCCATCACATCACGACACCGCGCAAGCGACACGCGCACGAAGATCCTCAACAGCGCCGCACGGCGTTTCCGTTCGCAGGGCTACCTGGCCACCACGGTCCGCCAGGTCGCCGACGACGCCGGAATGCTGCTGGGCAGCCTGCAGTACCGCTACGCCAGAAAAGAGGGGCTGCTGATCGCGGTCATGGAAAGTGCGGTCGAGCGCACCACCGATGCGATCCGCCAAGCGATCGCCGGCAAGCACCGCGTCGATGACCGACTGCGCGCAGCGATGACGGCATACCTTGAGACGCTGTGGAGCGGAAACGATGCCCTCTACGTTCTGCTCTATGACTGGCGGTCCCTCAAAGGCGGCGACCGGGAACGGGCCGCGCTGCTCCACGACCGACTCTTCTCGCTCTTTGACGGCCTGTTCTACGAGGCCGCCGGCGCCGGCTTCATCGCCGCCGACATCGACATCCCCACCCTGCGAGATCTGTGGCTGGGGGCGCTGAACTGGACGGCCGACCATCCGCCGAACAAAACCGCCGAACAGATCAGCGACCTGCTCTGGACGATCCTGACAGAAGGCGCCGCCCAGCGCCGGGTTGAACAAGATCAATGACCGAAACCGATGATCGCCGTGCCGCCCGATCGCGTCTTTGACGTCTTCAACAAACGCACCTACACCGTCGCTCAGTTGCGAGCAGATCTGCGGCGGGTCAAATGGAAGATCGGAGCCGATGTCTGGTTGCGCCGCGCAGTGGACCGCCAAACCCGAGAAGCCATCATGCTGGCGGTATCCCACGCCCACGACTGCCGCTACTGCACCTTCATCCACCGCGAATGGGCGCTACGCACCGGCCTTCCGCTCTCGACGATCTCCGGAATCGAAGCACCGGCCGACCCGCAGGAAAAACAGACCCTCGGCTCACCGCATGACCCGCAATGGCTGGCCACCACCTACGCCGAAGCGTTGGCACGCGCCGACTTCGGCCCGGTCTCGCCGTTGCTTCAAACCGCGGTGACGGTTGCATTCGACAGCGCCCACCGCCGCCGCATCGAGACGATCGCCAGGATCATCACGATCTTGAACCGCAGCACCAACACCTTCGATGCCCTGCTGGCGCGACTCTCGCACCAGCCCATCGACAACAGCAGGCTGCGCGATGAACTGGCAGTCTCCCTGTTCGCCTGGACGGTCACCTTTCCCATGTTCGTCACCACCGCACTGATTCGCCGCGAATCTCTCCGCCACGTCCTGCGCAGGTTTCGGCGTTCCTAGACAAGACAATTGCGCTCTTGCGCCGCTCGCTGTCCAGGACCAACCGCCGTACACTACGCACCCGACGCATCTACAGCGAGCTTCGTCGGCGAGCTTGGGCTCGTCGCCTGAAGAAGTGACACAACCTTGAGACAAACCCAGATGACGCCGCGTGAGACAACCTTCATCGCCGCAGTCCACAAGGTCTCAAAATGACACGCGGCCTGAGACCCTACACCAGTACAACCCGGGCATTATTCGTTGTCTTGATGTCGGTGGGCGTCGATAAGTTGTTGGCATGTCGGCAGATAACGACCCACAGACCGCACTGAGTGCGCAAGGCGTAGTGCCCGCGACATCGCATTCTCGGGTTGTTCGGGCAGACAATGGCTCCGAGATTTCACTATCTGAACTGATGGAGACCCGTGGCATACCGCTGCTGTGGTCGATAGACGACCGCAACCGTCTGGTTCACCGGAAAGCGACGGGCCACGTCGAAAAGAAGAGCCGGGAGATGCTCCGGCTTGAGTTGGCATCGGGCCGGCGGTTGGAGCTCGCTTCAGACCAGCAGCTCCTCAAGCTCGAGGGCTGGGCGCCGGTGGCGGAGTTGGTAAAAGGCAGCCGGATTGGTGTTTTGCGGCGACTGGGCACTCCTGTTGACCCTCAGCCGATGGATGACTCGGAGGTGATCCTATTGGCGCACATGATCGGTGACGGATCGTGCGTGCGGCGCCAACCGATCCGTTACGCGTCGGTCGACGAGGCGAATCTTGCGGCGGTGACTGCGGCCGCCGCCCACTTCGGTGTGACACCGATCCGTGACGATTATCCAGCGGCGCGCGTCACTACGCTACGGCTACCGGCCCCGTATCGATTGGCCCGTGGTAAGCGGAACCCCATTGCTGAATGGCTGGATCGCCTCGGCCAGTTCGGGCTACGAAGCTACGACAAGTACATCCCCGATGCCGTTTTCGCACTACCGAGCGAGCAGGTGAGCTTGTTCTTGCGGCACTTGTGGGCCACCGATGGTTCGGTGCGTTGGGACACGAAGACGGCGCAGGGGAGGGTCTACTATGCCTCGACCAGTCGCCAGCTCATCGATGGCGTGGTGAATTTGCTTCTCCGGGTGGGCGTGCAGGCCAGGGTCACGCGGACGAGAAAAGCCGGCTACCGCGATTGCTGGTTTCTGTCGATCGATCGAGCGGCCAATCAAGTCAAGTTCCTCAACGAAGTTGGTGTGCATGGCGCGCGCGGCGTTGCGGCCAAGGAAGTCGTAGCCCAACTGGCAGGCCGGGCCCGGAGACCAGGCACTGATACGATCCCCGTCGAGGTGTGGGATCACGTGAAAACACTCATGGCAGAACGAAACTGGTCCGACAAGGACTTCGCTCTGGCGACCAACACCAGGCTCGACGGCCCGCGCATGTGGACACACTGTCCCGGTCGAACGCGGCTACATCGCCTGTCGAATGTGTTGGCGAGCCCCCTGCTTCACGATCTCGCGACTAACGACATCTATTGGGACAAGGTTGTCAGCATTGCGAGAATTGGCCGCTGTGACGCCCTTAGCTGGATGTTCGGAGGCGACCATCCGGTGGTGGTCGGAGGGGTACCCGTGCGGGACCCAGGTAATCAGACGGCCCAGGCCCCGGCAGCTGCTGCCGCTCGCGCGTTGCAGTCATCCGCCTGAAAGCGATGGACGTGGACGCAGCAGATGTCCTACAGCTGCCTTCGCAGGAGCCCAGGCCATCGCCGCCCCCTGTTGTTGCTTTCTTTGTCGACAACAATCGCACGGCTGACGCCTGTCGCCCCCACCGCGCATACTCCCGCCATGCCGACGGGTTCCCCAGACCGAGGGTCTTGCCACCGATCCGACGTGATCGAGCCAGGCGGCCCAACGATTGCCTAAGGTCTGTAGACGCAACTATCGACGCGTTGGTCGAGGCCGCGGCCTCGGCGGGCAACGTTGAGGTGGTGCCGGCTTCGTTCTCGTGGCACGACGTCGACACGTGGTCGACCGTCGCCGAACTTCGGGGCGGCCGTCTCGCGGACGACGTTGCGACGCTGAACTACTCAACGCTGTTCATCCATCGTCCCCGACAAGTCCCCACCGACGCTACGCTGTGGTCGGACTTGACGACCTCATCATTGTCGAAGGTGATTACGTCACGCTCATTACCGACCGCGGTCACGCACCACTGGTCAAGCATCTCGTCAACGACCTGCCCCACCGGGGATGGGAGGACCCGCTATGAATGCTGCGCGGCGCGACCGCCCCAGTACCCAGCGATGACCGGGCTGCCCCTGAGGCCCATTGCCGAGCTGACCGCGGCGGTGTCCGGCCACGGCCGGTCGGTGGTGGTGCTGACCGGCGCGGGGATCTCCATGCCCGAACCGAGCCGCCTGCCAGGTGCGTGGGCGTGGAAAACAGAGCTGCTGAAGGCGCTCGCCGCCAGGTCCGACCTCGGATTCGACGGATTAGGCCGGTCGGATCTGCGCCAGCACTTGGACGACCTCGCACATCTCGGCGAGACCACCGACATCAAGCTGGAGGCCACGCTGCAGGCGATCGACGATGCCCAGCCCGCACTGGCGCAGCAGCTCGTCGAGTGCGTGATTCACGGCGTACCACCTAACGCCATCCATGAGTATCTCGCCCGCGCCGTCATCTCGGGCGCGGTGCGCACCGTCGTGACCCCCAACTTCGACGAGCTCATCGAAGATGCCGCAGCGGTGTACGGTTCCCCACTCACGCAATGGGTCACTGGCGAGCCACCCCGCCTCGCGCACGTGCTGCACGTCCATGGAACCGCGACCGCAGTGCGCTCGTTGCGGCACACGCTGAACCGCTTCGAGTTGCGGCTGCCGACCGACGAACATCGGCTCGTCGCCGACGTACTGCGCGACGAGGTCGTCGCGCTCGGCTGGTCAGCAACCGATCCCGACATCCTTTCGGCTCTGGCCGAGGGGTCAGGCCCGGTGCGAGTACTGCTCGCGGGCCACGACCCGGCTCCGGAAACGGCCCAGACCCTCGAAGCCCTGGCGCGGCGACGGCCGGTGATCCTGTACCCAGGAGGGTTTGACGCGGCATTCGGCCGGCAACGCTGGCCCAGCCACAGCCGCGAGCAGGACGTCACACCCTCCGGCGTCACGCCGACGCAGAGCGTAATCGATCGATTGAGTGTCCCGCACGCCCGCACCGCGATCGCCCATCTGAGCTTTCGGCACCAGCTCAGGGCTCCCCAGGATCAGGTGGTGCTCGACGCGTGGGCCAGTAGGATAAGGCGCGACGATCCGCACGATGTCCTTGCGTTTCGACGGGCGATGGTCGAACAGCGACAGGCCTCCCGAAAAGTACTGAACGCGGCGCTGATTCAGGCGGCGATCTGCATCATGACCGCTGACCCGCACGACCTCTCGACGCTTGGCGACGTCATCGAGAGAATCGGAGGCGGGCTAAATCCCTTCAAGCGGGTGATCGGCCTGCCCTTCCACGTGACGGCGGTCATGCTGATGGCCAGACGAGGGCGCGTCGATCCGTTCGCCCGTGCGCGCCTGGCCCGCGCTTTGGACGGACTCGGACTAGTCCGGCCCGCCAAGGTGCAGCTGCAGCGTGCATTCGCCTCCCTGGATGCCGACGCGAGTGACATTTGGGTGCGAGGACACCTACATCGGCTGCTCGCCGCGGTCAAAGTCCGGCTAGATTCCACGTGCGACTGGCAATCGGATATCGCGACGGCCCTGGAATTGTTCCGATTCGATAATCGGTCCCTTGAGATGGGCAACGTCTATCGTACCGAAGCGATGTGCCACGTCGTGTCGGGTCGGCTGGGGTGGCGCGCAGATGCAGCGCACAGCCTGGCCATGGCTGAGCACCACTACCGTATCGCCGCGGACGCCTCGGCGTTTGGACTCCTGCGCCTGCAACGCCGCATCATCCGCTTGCCCCTAGCGCTGGCCAGACTGGTGTCCCGGCTCGCATGAGCGCAGCGCACCCCACGCCCTGGAAGTGGGTGCTCTCGGGGCTGCGGGAGCGCCGATCCGGACCGCGACGACGCCGGTTCGCACGGCGGCTCAGCCGCCGTGCTGATAAGCCGCGACATCCCGGGTCGGCCCGTGCGTGCAGTTAAAGGCAACTGCTGCTTCCGATGGTGAACTGGCGGATGCAATCGTTCACCTCGCCAGCCATCTCGGCTGGCAAAGCGTGCGAAGCATTCGGCCACAAGCGGTATCGCCAGCGCGGTACCACTGATTGGATCCGGTGAACCGCCTTACCCGACGCGTGTATTAAGTCGCCCGCCAGAAGGACCTGGACGGGAAGCTGCACGGAGCGCAGCAGATGGCTCCCCGAGAAACGAAGTGGCGGTGTGCGCACGGGCGTTGCAAAGGCAGTGAATCCAGCGACAAACAAACCGGTGAGCATGTCGATGGAGCTGCCCGGTGCGGGGTCGCCGGTCACCCATTCTGCGGCGCGCCTGGCGCGGGCTGACTGTGGACATGTCAGCAGGAGCGCAAGACTTCGCCAGAACTTTGCCGAGAGCCGTGTCACTGTGCTGGCTGGATCGATAAGTGTCAACGTAGCCAACCGATTTGGCGTAAGGGCCGCGGTATGAGTAGCGAGCCAGCCACCACACGAATGAGCGACTAGGTGTACACCGTGCAGACCCAGCCCGGCCAGGACTTCGTCGATGCAGCACGCGCTGTGCGCCGGAGTGGGCATGGGTTTCGACTGGAGGCTTGCTCCGGGCTGGCCCAACATATCCACGGCGTAGAGAGTGAAACTGTCTGCCAAGCCGCCTATCTGCGCCCACCACATGGACGAGGTGAGGAAGAAGCCGTGTATCAGGACGACGGGGACGCCCCGGTCGGGTCCATGCTGGTACACCCGAACGACACCGAACTCCGTTGGGACATCGTGAACGACGTCAGGTAGGGGGCTCAGTGTCCGCACCCCGTCATAAGTTGCCAGATAGTGCCGCCGTGCAGCTGCGTTCTTGAAGCCACCGTCAGCCGAGCCGAACAATGCCCACCTCCAGCCGCAACGAGCGCGTAATCAACGAGGCCACGGTAGGCGGGCTTGCGGATGTCGGCCAATCAGAACGGGGAGGATCAGCGGCATCCGAAGCGCTCCTTCATGCCGCCCAAGTCTTGAGAGACTGCAAGTTCCACGGAACTCGTCCAAACCCGCTGCGGTTCCCCGACATCACCCAATACCGCACCCGAGAGGGGTGAATGTGGTGCTGCACGGTGCTCGATGCGTTCAGCCGCAGGATCGTGGCGTGGTCGATCGACTCGCAGGCGGACCCGACGCTCGTGGTGAACGCGTAAGACGTGGCTAACCCTAACCGCCGGCCTAAGGGATTTCCCGTTTTGTGAGCGCAGCCTCACCCGCGAGACGGATAGACCCACGAACGATCCTGTTTTGGTCGGGTGCCCGGCTGCTGGCACACCGTTCGGTGGAAAGTAGGTGGTGACCATTGCTCCAGTTATGTTGCGGCACAGTCAATTTGCTTAGGAGCGGCAGGGTCCGACGTTGCGAGGATCACCGCCGCAGTATCCGCGCCGCTGGTCCGGGCCGCCGTGTGGGCGTGCTCACCGGTTGGGACGAGGGGTGCCCGCGGCGGGGTATACGGAGGCGAAGTGACAGCCGACTAGCTATCTTGGTGTTATGTCGCGAATGGGCCCGATGCGCGGCCGCCACCGGCCCGCGCGCACCCCTGCTACTGCTGAGTCGCGTAGATTCTTTGAGAATCAAACCCAATCAGCTAACGCAGCATTCAACGGAAGTCACCATGCCCGAGGACCAAAGCACAGACGTTCCACCCAACCAGCTCTCCATCGATCCGCGCAGCGCCTTCTATGACGAAGAGGTGCTGCGCCGCGACGTGGGTATTCGCTTCAATGGGGTCGAGAAGACCAATATTCACGAGTACAACGTGGCCGAGGGCTGGGTGCGCCTCGAAGTCCCAACCGCGAAGGATCGCCGCGGAAATCCTATGATCGTCAAGCTCAACGGCACGGTTGAACCCTATTTCCGGGAACCAAAATAGCGGACTTCCCCAGGGTACTGGCGCGATCAGGGCACACGTTGCCGATGGGCGTCGGTCGCACAGCACAGCAGCCCACGTCGGAGCGTGAGACCTAGATGCTGTAGCGCCGCAGCCGCTGTAACCGCCGCATCCCGGAAGCGGCCACTTTCCCCGAACACGGGCGTAAAGCCTCCGCCATCCGCGCGCGGACATCCTCGGTGTCGAGGTGTGTGCCAATCGCGACGAGGTGGCTGGCTCCGGCGGCCACCGGGGCGGTCATCACGTGCACAGACGTCCCGACCACATTAAAGAGATAGTGGCGCTTGCCGATCGCGACGGTGCCCTTCATCCGGTAGACGCCACGAGGTGGCTGCTCGAGCAGGTCGATGAGTGGTCCCGGGTCAACGGCGCCGTCGCCGACGACGGTGACCGACGTCGCGTGCATGTGGTCGTGGTGCTCATCGTGGGCGCCGAGGGCCTCGTCGAGGAGCAGCTCCCGAAACGACATCTGTCCGGACGCATCGCCGTCGCTGACGTCGTAGAGCAGCCGGGGATCCACACGCCCGGCCACCGCACCCACCACGTGAGCGTGGGGATTAAGTTCGCGTACCCGGGCTTCAACCCGACCAAGGGCCTCGACGCGGGACTCCTCGGCGATCCGATCCAACTTGTTGACCACGACCAGGGAGGCCACCCCGTAGCGCTGCGGCGGGGCCGACCGGGTATCGACGGTGTCGAAGTGTTCCGCTGCATCGATGACGTCGACAACACCGCCGTGGCGTATCCGCTCCACTCCACTGAACCGAATCACCCGCGAGACGTCCGCGGGTTCGGCAACCCCACTGGCCTCGATGATGATCGCGTCGAGCGCGAGCTTCGGGTCGGCCAGCTTCTCCAGCGCGTCGTCCAGCCCGCCCTCATCGGGCAGATGGCAGATGCACCCGCCGGCGATGGATACCGGTTCGTCGACCTGGCCGGTGACTAGGCCGGCGTCGACATTGAGTTCGCCGAAGTCGTTGATAACGACGCCGATTCGTGCACCCGGCGCTCGCAGCACATGGTTGAGCAGCGTGGTCTTGCCCGCCCCGAGATAACCGGTCAGCGCGATGACGGGGATAGCAGGCAGGTTGCGGTCAGCCACCCGGCCATTATCGGTGGCGCCGCCACGGGGTGGCAGCCGGCCCGTCAGCTGCCGTACAGATGCAGCGCCCGGGCGGTCACGGTGGCCACGTCGCCGCTGAGCCCTGCGATCGGCGGACCGCCGCGCTGATGGATCACGTTGGCGAGCACTAGCACGTAAGTGTCCGACCCGGGGTCGATCCACAGCGTCACGCCGGTGAATCCGGTGTGCCCGAAGCTGCCGATCGGAAAGAGCATGCCGCGCGGCCGGGAGTGCGGCGTATCGATGTCCCAGCCGAGACCACGCAGCTCCTGACCGCTGATCGCCGGATAGTTCACGGCGAGCAGGGGATCGGCGCTATTGGTCGACATTGCATTCGCCTGTTGCGCCGCGGCGTTCGCGGCCACCAGCTGGGTGGCGTCGTGCCCGGGTTGCTGGGGTGTGGTCATCACTTCCAGGGTCGATTTCTGTAGCGGAAACGGGCTCGAGCGCCCGGCGAGCCGATCGAGTAGCGCCTGGTCGTACCTGCCGATGTCCCCGGCGGTGGAGAACACTCCGGCGCTGCCGGCCACCCCGCCCATGCGGCGGGCCGTCGGGTCCTGCACGGTGCCACGTAGCAGTTGGTCGTAGGCGGGGTTGATCCCTGGCGTGTCTTCGTCATGCGCCGTCGGCGCGATGCGCGCCAACAGGCCGGTGCTCCAGCTACCCGCTGAGCAGTCGCCGCCGTGAGATGCGCTCGCGTCGAAAACGATGGCCGTACCGCGGATCTGATGTGGACCACAGGCTGTGGAAGCGGGCAGATAGCGGGTGTCGGTCATGCCCAGCGGCGCAAAGATGTTGTCCTGTACGTAGGTGTCCAACGATTGGCCGCTCATCGTCTCGACCAGCGCGCCCAGAATGATGAAACCGATGTCCGAGTAGTGGAACATCTCGCCGGGCCCGAATTCCAGCGGTGCGGTCAGTGCCCGATGCACGCCACCGGATTTGTCGGGATCGGTCAGGCCCCACGGGCCCTGGTGGCTTAAGTCGCCTCCGATGCCCGAGGTGTGGGTGAGCAGCATCCGTAGCGTCACCTGGGCGCGCCGGGGGTCGTTGGTCTCGTAGAACTCGGGCAGGTACGTCTGGACGGGTTCGTCGATCCGGACCCGGCCCTGTTCGTAGAGCTGCAGGACGGCGACGGCCGTGGCGAGGCACTTCGTCAACGACGCGATGTCGAAGATCGTGTCCTCGGTCATCGGCTCGGCGGGGGAGGGGGCGCCGTCGAGACCGGGTTCGTCCGTGAGTTTGCGCGCCCCGAACGCCTGACTGAAGACGGTCGTGCCGGCGTGCCCGATCCGGACCACCGCACCCGGCAGCCGGGGTACCGCAATTGCTTCGTTCATCAGCTGGGAGACCGAAGCGACCAACTCATCGCGAGGTGTGTAGGGGGCGTCGTCACGAGGGATGACCGGCACGGTGGTCGACGGAGTACTGGCCAGCGGCGGTTGACGCACCGCGTGACCGCAGGACGGGGTCGCGGCAAGCGCGAGCGCGATGCTTGCCACCGCGCAAGCCCGCCTGATATGCGATGGCGACACGGTCACAGCATCGACGGTAGCGACGTGAACCAGCACCAGCTGGAGGATGGCTGCATACCGGATCCTCTCGTTACCCTCGATATGTGCCGGAGCCAACGAACACCCCGCCCGCTCGAAGTGACGCCAGTCCGCCAAACCCCATCGTTCTCGATGTCGAGGGCTCCGGTGTGCAGCCCCCGGTGGCCACCAAGGTGCGTCGGGCGTTCTGGCTACTGGAGCGACTCGCGCCCGGTATCGGGTCGCGGTGGGCGGTCGAACTGTGGTGCACCCCCCCGATCATCGAGTCCAGCCTGCGGATGCCGCCCGGCGTCAAGCCCGGCGAGCCACTGGAGGCGTACTGGAACGGGCACCGGATCGTCGGCGAGGCCTGGGGCGAGGGGCCACCGGTCTACCTGGTGCACGGCTGGGGCGGGCGGCGCCCGCACCTCGGCATGTTCATCAAACCGCTGGTCGAGTCCGGGCACCGCGTGATCGCGTTCGACCTGCCCAGCCACAACGAGTCCGATCCGGGCGTCCTCGCCCCCGGCCGCACTACCGCCATCGAGTGCGCCGAAGCGGTCGCCGCCATGATCCGAACGCACGGGCCGGCCCGCGCGGTCGTCGCCCACTCGCTGGGGTCCAATGCGACCGCCTTCGCGGCGTCATGGGGCACGACGGTCGGGCGGTTGGTGTTCCTCGCGCCGATGGGCGAGTTCCCGATCTACCTGGATCTGTTCGCCGCGCGCCACGGCTTCGGCCGGCGGATACGCGCCGGCCTGCACCGGCGTCTGGAACGCCGTATCGGCATGTCGCTGGAGGACACCAACATGGTCCGGATCGCCGAGAAGACCGACTACCCGCCGCTGCTACTGATCCATGACCCCGACGACCCCGAGACGCCCTATGTGACGAGTGAAAAGATCGTCGCGTCCTGGCCGGGGGCACGGTTGATGACGACGCAGGGGCTCGGCCGGCTGGCGCATTTCCGGATCCTGCGGCATCGCCCCGCGATTCGCGCGGGCGTCGAATTCATCGGCTCTGCAAGTGTTTAACAGGTCTAGCCATAGGGAACGAGGAGGCGACTGCGTCTTGGGCCTGGGGAGAGCCTCAACCGCTTAAGCAGCATCGGCGCAGCAACGGCGATCACGCCTGGACTCGCGGCCGATCCGAATCCGACCGAAAGAGGTGATATGGCTATGCCAGACGAACTCGATCGAGGTTCCGCGATCCACCTTGCTGCCACCGCGGCGTGGCTGGCGGGTGCGGTAGCCGGGGCCTGGGCGCTGGGTTGGGCGCTGTATTGGCTGCTGCAGCGCGTCAGCCGGCGTAGCGGCCTCGTCACCGACTTCGCGGCTTTGACCCGAATGCCGGTTCGGGTGATCCTGATGGTGATCGCCGCGCGCATCGCCTTCGAGGCCACCGTCCCGGCATCGGTACCGGCCCGTGGCTGGATCGATCACCTGTTCCGCATCTTGATGATTGCCGCCATGACGTGGCTGTTTGCCGCGTTGACGCTGCTGGCGGAGCGGCGCGCCATCGCCCGCTTCGTGGGCGGTGGATTGCAGGTAAGCGACGCCGATCGGCTGCAGCGGCGGGTCAAGACGCAGATCACCACGCTGCGGCGGCTCGCGGTCGCCGTCGTCGTCGTGCTCGGCGCGGCCGCGGCGCTGATGACCTTTCCGTCCTTCACCCAGATCGGCACGACGATGTTCGCGTCGGCCGGGATCCTCTCGGTGGTCGCCGGCCTGGCCGCGCAGACCTCACTGGGCTCGGTGTTCGCCGGCATGCAGATCTCGTTTTCCGACGCCGTCCGGGTCGGCGACGTCGTCGTGCTCGAAGGCGAGTGGGGCCGCATCGAGGAGATCACGTTGACCTATGTCGTGGTCCAGATCTGGGATGAGCGACGCATGATCCTTCCCACCACGTACTTCACCAAGACTCCCTTCGAGAACTGGACCCGCCGAACGACGGAGTTGCTCGGCACCGTGCAACTCGACGTCGACCTCACGGCACCGGTCGATGCGATGCGCGCCGAGTTGAACCGACTGCTCGCAGCGAGCGACTTGTGGGATGGTCGATCCAGCGGGCTGGTGGTCACCGACGCCGTCGACGGCTACCTGCGCGTGCGGATCACGGTGAGCGCGGCCGATTCCGGTGCGCTGTTCAACCTCAGATGCGCGGTTCGTGAGGGGATGGTCGAGTGGCTGCAACGCACGTACCCCGAGGCTTTGCCGCGCTGGCGCGTCGAGCAACCGCCGGCAAGTGTCCGGAACGGCGATTCCGGTCTGGGCAGTGACACGAAGACTCCGGCCTACGCACAGTAGCCCGTCGACCGAGACGCGTTACGGCTCTACTGGGAACCAGAAGTCGAGGGTGTCCTCGACCCCACCCCAGTCGATGCCCAGCCAGTCGCCGAAGAAGTCCTCGATGTTGCCGAACGCGCTGTAGAAGAACGCCACGACCGAGTAGAAGATGCCTTCCCACCAGCCGCTGTCGATCAGGCCGTGGCTCCAGGCGTTGAGCCAGGCGTCGAACTGGTCGAAATCGCCGGAGATGTCGATGTCGGTGATCATGCCGTCGGTGGTGGCGATGTGGTTGGCCACCTGGTCGGGGGTGAGCCCCAGGTACATCATGTGTTCGTAGAACAACCCCAACGCCGAGGTGGAGGCTGGGTCGGTGACCGGATCGCCGGGGATCGTGTAGTCGGTGACCGTGAACCAGTCGTTCGGGGTCTGCACGCCAGACAGCAGACCCGTGTCGAAAAGGTCGGACGAGGAGGCCCCGCCCATATCCGTCGACGCGGTGTCCGCACCGACCGGGTTGCCGATGAACACGAAGTGCACCAGCTCCGGGTCGATGCCGTCGTGGGCCAGCTGCGCCATCGCGATCGAACCGGCCGTGGCGCCCTGCGACCAGCCGAACACCCACAGCGGGTTGTCGGCGTCGTAGGCGTCCGGATTCGCGTCGAGCTCGGCGTGCACCGCCCGAACGATCTCGGCGGCCCCGACGAAGCTGCTGTGGCCCTGCTGGATGAGGGCAGGGGTGGACAGGACCCGTAGCGGCGCGTCACAGTCGCCGATGCCGACCACACACGAGGTCGGATCATCACCGGCGTCGAACCCCAGCGGCTGCAGGAACAGATCCGCCGCGGTCTGGGTGAATGTCGGCGACGGGGTGGACAAGGTGGTGGGGCCGACGAAGAACGCGGTGCCGGCCAGCAGGTTGATGTCGGCATGCGCGGCGTAGGCCGGCGGGCCGGCGAGCAACCCGCCTGCCACGGTGCCGGCGATCGCGATCGGCGCGAAGGCCTTGGTCAGCATCACTGGTCGCTCCCGTTCGCTCGTCATCGGAGTCACGCTTCGCGCCGCCGCTGCCGCGAGAACTGAAAATCCCACGAGTAAACGAAAAGCGTCGGCTGAGGGCGATCATGGCAAGGGCGCCGCAGCGAAGTCAATGCGGTGTTGCCACGGATGTGCCGGTCACCGGGCGCCGAACCGGTCGCGTCGTCGTTGACTCTCGTGAGACAAGAATGCGATTATCAGCGCTTCATGCTCTTTGGCCGGCCGCTACATAAACCTTAGGTGTGTCGCAATGAACGTAACCAAAGCTTTCGCTCCGATCGCCGTCGCGAGCGCGATCGCCGCCGGCGTGGTGGGAACCCCGGTCGTCCAGACGACGCTCGCGCGGGTGACGCTGCTGTCCGACACCGCCATTTTCGTCGGCGGCACCATGTTGTCCACCCCGTCGGCGACGTTCGCCCAGACCGCGGCGGATCTGTTCCTGCAGCCGCTGGGCTTCGACGCCGGCGACGATCCGACGGTGTGCGTCATCGGTGCCGGCGGCTGTGATGCGCCGCTGCAGGTGCTGACCACCCCGCAACTCATCCTGCAGGGCCACAGCAGCTTCGTCGGGGCCGCCGAGATCGTTCGCGCGGTGCACGCCGAGCTCGACGCCAACCCGGACGCCTACGACGCCGACAACCCGCTGTGGGTGTTCGGCTACTCGCAGGGCGCCACGGCCGCCTCGATCGCCATGACGCAGCTGGCCCACGACGGCATCGACCCGCAGTTGCTGCACTTCGTATTCATCGGTGACCCCTCCGATGCGAGCGGCACCTGGCCGGGCAACGAGAGCGACACGCTGTGGGACCGGCTTTTCGACATGCCGATCCTGAACGGCAACCAGACCCCGAACGACGCGTTCGCGGCAACCATCTACACCTTCCCGGGTGACCCGGTCGCCGACGCGAGTTCCAGTTCGATACTCGGCTTGTTCTACGAGCACGTCATGTACCTGGGGCTCACCCCGGAGCAGGTCGCCGACCACACGGCCATCGCCGACGGTCTGATCACCAACATCGACATATCCGGTGACATCGACCAGTTCAGCGCCTGGCTCGCCGCGTTCGGCAACGGCCTGCTCGACAGCGCCTCGTTGGAAGCCTTCTTCAATTCGCTGGTGGCCTTGGTCTACAACGCCTTCGGCAACATCGAGGGTTTCTTCACCGACTGGATGGGCATCGACTGGGCCGGCGTCGAGGACACCCTCGACGCCTGGTTCCCGATGGTCTGATCAACCGTTCACGGATTGGCCGGCCGCCTGCTCACCGCGGGCTCGGCGGCAGCGGCCGAAAAACCTGCAGCGCGCGGTAGCAAACACTGAATTCGGCTTCTGAACAAGGGCTGTCGACTTCGCCGTCGCGGGCGATCGGCACCGGGCCGTCGGGGGCGGTGAACCGGAAGCGGGGAACCCGCAGCTCGTGGTAGAGCCGGCTGCGCTGCAGCCGCCCGGTCAGCAGGGCCGCGACGATCCGCAGCGTGGACCACGGCCGACCGACCTCGAGGATCCGCACGTCCAACAGCCCGTCGTCCATCCGGTGCCGGACGGCCGGAGCGAAGCCGGCCGGCAGATACACCGAGTTGCCGAGGAAGAACAGCGACGTCTGCAGCGTCTTGTCGTCGTAGGCGATGCGCACCGGCTGTTCGCGACGCAATGTCAACAGCATCGCGTAAGCACTAGCCAATGGTTTGCCGACCTTGTGCTGCAACCGTTCTCGCCGGCGCACGAACGCCGGATAGGCGCCGATGCTGGCGGTGTTGACCACGGTCGCCGCATCGTTGAACCGCACCACGTCGACGCGAGACAGGTCGCCGTCGGCCACGGCCGCAACGGTTTTGGCGGTGGTGTCGCAGCCGATGTCCTTGGCGAAGTGGTTCAACGTGCCGCCCGGGAAGACCGCCAGCGGCAGGTCGCGTTCCACCGCCACCCCGGCCGCCGCGGCCACCGACCCGTCGCCGCCGGCGATCGCCAGCACCTCGGCGGAATCGGCCGCGCGCCGTAACGCCTCGGTCACGTCGTCGTCCGGGCCGAGTTCGATCACCGTGACCGCCGGCAGCGCCCCGCGCACCTGCTCGGCGACCTCGCCCGCCCGTCCGCCGCCGGAGCGGGGGTTGACCACCAAGGTCACGCCGGCGCCGTCGGGACGCGCGGGACAGCGCACCCGCAGCGCGTCGGCGTGTGGCGGGGGCGGCGACGTGATCGGCGGCACCAGTTGCGCGCCGAGCACCGAGATCGCCGCGCCGATGCCCAGGCCGGCGAGCACGTCACCGGGATAGTGGGCGCCGGTGGCGATCCGGGACAGGCCGACCAGGCCGGCCAACCCGGCGATGGGCAGACCCAGCAGCGGACTCTCCAGCCCGACCCCGGTGGCGAACGCCGCCGCACTCGCGGCGTGGCCTGACGGCAGCGAGTTCGACCGCGGCAGCCGATGGGCGCGGCGCAGCAGCGGGACCAGCATCACGTTGGGGCGCGCGCGGGGCCGGATCCGCTTGACCAGCTGGTTGGTCACCAGACTGGTGATCGCCAGGCTGGCCACCCCGCGCGCGGCGGCGCGCCGGACAGTCGGCCGGCCGGTCGCCGACATGACCGCGGCGAGCGCCAGCCACAGTTTCGAGTGGTCGGCGGCGCGGGTCAGCGCCGGCATAGTGGCGTCCAGGAGCCGGCTCGGCGAGTGCGCGATCGCCTCGAACACCTCGGCGTCGAGTTCGCCGAGGCCTTCGGTGATCCGGTGAAGCCCGGAACGTCGCCGTCGAAGCGGCATCATCGGTCGTCGACCACGGCAGTGATTCCTCCGTCCACCGGCGCCGCTGCGGGCGCCGTACCGCAGCCCTATACCCGTTTGGCGATGGCGAAACGCACCATCCGGCCGCCGCGAGAGCGTGGTGAGAAATCAGTCCAGCAGTGCGCTGAAGTCGAGTAGCGACGCCAGGTCGAAGCTGCCCTCGTCGGGGCTGAGCCAGCTGTGGTCGGACAACAGGGTGTCGAACAGCGAGGCCTCGGAACCGCCCGGCGGTGGCGGCAGTGGCGGGTCGGTCGGCGCGATGACTCCCGAGCCGGTCAGGTAGGCGACTCCGCGTGCCAACGTGTCGGTCACGTCCACTACCGCACCGCCGACGAAGTTGTTGACCTGCTGGAGGAACTCGGCCAGACCGCTGATCAGGAAGATGTCCTGGTCGACGATCGACTGCAGGAATTTGTCGATCTCGGTGACGGCCAGGTTGATCCCGTAGGGGATGCTCGTCACCACCGTGCGGATGCCCAGCATGATGTCGTTGCCGATGTTCGGGTAGCCGTACATCGCGATCGCGTCGGACAGCGACTGCTTGAGATCGGTGGGCGTGACGATGCTGTCCAGGATGGCCGGGTCGGTGCTCATCGGGGAGCCGTCGAAGTCGGAGCGCAGCGGCACGCCGAGGAGTTGCAGGATCGTGGGGGTGATGTCGGCGATGGAGTAATTCAGGTTCTGGCTGCCGTCGGTCGCGTCGTGGCCCGCTTGATCGAAGATGACGAACTGCGATGTCTCGTTGGGCGACTGAAAGCCGTGCCCGAAGCCCAGCGACTGCTGGTGACCGTGGTCGGTGGTGATGATGATCGACCAGTTGTCGCCGGTCTCCTGCCTGGCCTGCTCGACCGCGGCCAGGATCTGCTGGATGTTGGCCCCGACGTTCATGACGGCCTGCGCATACTCTTGCGACCCGCCGCCGAACGAGTGTCCGGCCTCGTCGACCTGCACCTGATAGGAGAACAGGAAGGTGTCGATGTCCGGGTTGGTGGTGGTCGCCAGGATCTGGGAGATGGTCGCCGCGGTGACCGCGGCGTCGGTGTCGGCCCAGCTGTCCTGGAACGGGATGAACAGGTTGTTGTCGGCGCCGTAGCCGCCCGCCGCGCCGATGTCGTTGATGTAGTCCCAGTCCGCGATCACCGAGGTCTCGATATCCGGGTTGTGGTATTCGAGCAGGTTGAACACCGTCGGCCACTGGTCATACGGCTCGGGCCGGAACAGGTTGTTGACCACCCCGTGTTTGTCGTCCCACACGCCGGTGAGGATCGTCGACCATGACGGGCCGGAGATCGTGGTGTGGTTGACCTCGCTAGTGGCTCCGGTGATGCCCTGGTCCATCGCCGTCTTGAAGCCGCTGTCGTCGCCGTAGGCGTATTCCAGGATCTTTGAGAGGTTGGTGCCGTCGGTGCCGATCAGCAGCACGTGCTCGGCGGCGAGCAGCCAGTCTGCGGTCAGCGCCGACAGTCCCGACGGCACCCCGACGGCCGCCCCGGTCCCGGCGACCATGCCGGCGACGGTCGCACCACACAGGAACTTCTTGATTGTCGTCACGATCGTGTCCCTCGTCGAAGTTGCGCGGGCCGGCAGGCCAGTTGGGCGAGAGACTAACAGAAACCCAGGAAATCCTCAGCTTATTTGCCGCGGACCTTAATCAATTCATAGCAGCCCGGAGCGCGCCGAGTCGGGCCAGGTGCGGTCAGTAATCCCAGACGGCCGGTACGCACCGGAAGGCGTTGCCGGCGACCCCCACCCGGCACACCGACGGGAACGGCAGGTGGGTGGCCACCAGGGACTCGCCCGTCGACGCCAATTCGCGCAGCAGCCGGATCCGGACGCGAGCGGCCTCCTCGGGGTCGTGTTCGAATCCGTTGTGCCACTCCGGGTTCTCAAAGCCGACCTGAAACACCGCGTCGCCGGCAAAGGTCAGCCGGTCGCCACCGGATGCCAGCCGGACCACGCTGTGCCCGGGGGTGTGGCCGCCGGTGCGGCAGACCAGCACGCCGGGCGCCACCTCGTACTCAGATTCGAACGGGACCAGCCGGGAGCGGTAGTCGTCGAGGAATCGGGTCGCGATTGATTGCAGCGCGGCCGGCACCGGGGCGGGCATCCGGGTGCCCGAGAAATCGGGCGCCTCCCAGAATTCGGCCTCGGCGGCTGCCACATGAATCCGCAGGTCCGGCCGCAGCCGCGCCTTGAGCCCGTCGGCGAGCAGTCCGCCGATGTGGTCCATGTGCAGGTGGGTCAGCACCACGTCGGTCACGGCCGCCGGGTCGATGCCGGCGGCCTCCAGGCGCGCTACGGTCTGCCCTGCCCGCGGGAAGTCCGGGAACTCCATTCCGAGCCCGGCGTCGACGAGGATGGTCTGCTCCCCGCTGCGCACCACGACGACGTTCAGGGGCCAGTCGATCACCTCGGGCGGCAGGAACATGTCGCTGAGCCAATGCGCCAGGTCGGCCGGGTCGACGTTGGTGGCCATCGTCGAGGCGGTGATCGGTAGCACCCCGTCGCTGATCACCAGGACTTCTATGTCGCCGACCTGCACCGCGTAGCGCGACGGAACCAGCTCGGGCTCAGTTCGTAGGGCGTTGTCCAAGCTCATCCTTGCCTCCTCGGTCGTCGGGATCGCACCCGACGAGCATCCCAACCGGAGGGCGCATCTCGAGCCCTTGAAATCGCGTAGTCCAGCCCGCGGCGGGCGGGGCGTCGAGGGGGCTGCGGTAGATTGGCCGTCGACCGACTACAAGACAGGAGCCGACTCATGGCGTCAGCGAGCCTGGGCGTCTGGACGTCCATTGCGTGCGTGGTGCTGCTCACCCTGGGCCTCTTCTTGACGACCAACCAGTAGCCGAGCCGGCGGCAGCGTCTACCGACCGACTAAGTCACGGGTGCAGGTTCCACTGCCCGCAGTCCTGGGCCAACACGTCGTTGACGTCGACCTCGATCCCGCCCACTATCGGGCCCGGGGTTGACGCGGTGCTCACGATGCGCTGGAAGAGCACCGCCCCCGGGAATCGTTGGCCGCGCGACCAGGATCGGGTCTGCCACGCCCAGCGGTGGCCCGGGGTGCGCGAGTTTCCGATGACACCGTCGGCTGCCGCCCACTGGCAGGCGTTGACGCCGCCGTAGATCCCGGTGCGCTGTACCCCCAGTACCGAGTTGATTCCCCGGAACCACTGCAGCGCAACGTTATTCCAGGTATCGCGGTTGATGTCGTCGTCGACGCTGAAGAAGATCGGTGCACTGCGACCACCGCCGGCCGCGGTGTGGATGTTCCAGGCGGTCTGGGCGTCGGCGACGCCGCCGGCGTAGCCGCGGGTGAAGTCCGACGGTGCCGTCCCGCCGGGCTTGCCGTACTGGAAGTTGCTGACGATCACCAGCCCGGCAGCGGTCAGCGACTCGGCGTAGGGCCGGGTGATCGGCTTGGCGCCGAAGTTGGAGCCGGGCCGCGACGTCGACACGTAGTTGATCACCCCGGCATGGCCGGCGGCCCGGATATCCTGCGCCGGAATCTGGCGCATCGCGTAGTCGATCAGCGTGGGAGCGGCGGCCGAGGCCCGGGGCGCGCCGGCGCCGGCGGCCGCCGCGCCGAACCCGGCGAGCGACGCCGCGGAGCCGTACCGCAGCGCATCACGGCGGGACACGGGGCGCCGAGTCGGGTCGATCCTCGGGAAATCCGGCACCGGGCGATGTTAACAATGTTGCTGGTGTTAACGATGGAGCCTCGCCGCGGCGAGGCCGACGCCGGGGCGATCGCGGCGGTCAATCGGCGATCAGGCGCCACAGCCCGTCGGCGCCGGCGGCCAGGGCGGCACGGGTGACCTGCTCATCCCAGTGGTGGACGGATCCGAACTCCGACCGCCACGCCAGCGCGGCACGGGTGTACTCGTGCAGTCGGTGTTCGACAGTGGTGCCGATGGCACCGAGCACCTGGTGGGCATTGCGGACGGCGACCGACGCCGCGTGCCCGGCACACGAGCGCGCCACCGCAACGGCGAATGTGACATTGGGCCCCGCCCAGTCGCTGCGGACCGCCGCTGACAGCGCGGCCTCGGTGGCCGCCCGGGCCAACGCAGCCTCGGCGGCGATGTCGGCGATCAGCTGCTGGACGGCTTGAAATCTCGACAGTGGGCGGCCGAACTGGGTACGTGCGGAGGCGTGCTCGACTGCCAACTCCAGGATCTTGTCGAGCGCGGCGCAGACCTGGATCGACCGCACCAATGCGGCCTTCAGGTGTAGTTGCGCAACCAGTTCCGCGCGTACGGGTGTTCCCGCCAGTGCCGCGGTGTCGGCGGAGACGGTGTCGCGGGGCTCACCGATCAGATTGCTGCCCGGAATGATTCGCAGATCGGCGCAATCCACGTCGGCAAGCAGCTGGGTGTCGTCGTGTCGCCAGATGACCACGATCCGCTCGGCTGTCGACGCCCACGGCACCGCCGTTGCGGTACCGGTCTCATCGAAGACACAGACGGTACGTGCGGTCAGCGCGATGGGCGCACCGACCTTCTCGAGCAGCCAGCAGGCCAACAGATCGTGTTCGGCAAGCGGGACGCGAACGGCGTTTCGCGCTGCCGCGGCGATGAGTTCGGCGGCCGCGTACCAGCTGGCCCCGCTTCCCCCGGATTGTTCGGAGCCGGTCAATCGCACCAAACCCAGTCGATCGAGGCCGGCCCACAAGTCGGTGTCGCGCCGGATCGGCGCGGTCGGCGGATGCGCCGCGCGGTAGTCGGCGAACACCGCGTTCATCATGTCGACCAGATCGGCATCGAGCTCTGCTGCACGATCGGGGCGGGAGGCGTTCATCGCAGCCCCAATCCGCGCGCGATCACACCGCGCAGCACCTCGTTGGTGCCGCCACGCAGGGTGAAGCCGGGCCGCTGGTCGACCGCTTCCGTGATCAGCTGATGGGATGCCTCGCCGGTGCGGTCGCCGGCGCGCAGGTCTGCGAAATCGGCGACATCGCCCTCGGTGGTGGTGCCGAGCACCTTGACCACCGCGGCCGCAACCTCGGCGGGCTCCTTGCGTTCCAGCGCGCCTGCCACGGCGGTGGACATCTGGTGCAGCCCGGCGATCCGAGCCAGCAGCCGGCCCAGCCCAGCGTCATGGGACAGCCGATCGTTGGCCATGTCGTCGGTCACCGCGGCCAGCAGCGTGAACGTGGAGAGCAGCCGCTCGGGTCCGCTTCGTTCGAAACTGAGTTCCGAAGTGACTTGACGCCAGCCGTCGCCGATCTCGCCGAACACCATGGCGTCGGGCACGAAGGCGCCGTCGAGGACGACCTCGTTGAAGTGGTGACCGCCGTTCATCGAGACGATGGGCCGCACCTCGACGCCGGGGCCGTCGAGGCGCACGATGAACTGGCTCAGCCCGGCGTGGCGATGCTGCGGGTCGACCGGTGCGGTGCGTGCCAGCACGATGAACGCGTGAGCGCGGTGCGCGCCGGACGTCCAGACCTTGGTGCCGGTCAACCTCCAGCCGCCGTCGACCTGCTCGGCACGGGTCCGCACGCTGGCCAGATCCGAGCCGGAGTCGGGCTCGCTCATCCCGATACCGAAGAAGCACTCGCCGGCGGCGATCGCCGGGAGGAATTCGCGCTTCTGTGCCTCGGTCCCGTGCTTCAGCAAGGCCGGCACGATCTGCCGGTCAGCGATCCAGTGCGCGGCCACCGGAGCGCCGCCGGCAAGCAGCTCCTCGGTGACCACGAACCGTTCGAGGAACGAGCGGCCCTGTCCGTCATATTCTTTCGGCACGGTCATGCCCAACCAGCCGCGAGCCGCCAAGGCGCCGGTGAAGGTTTCACTCCAGCCGCACAACCAGGCGTCCACCGACGGGGTGAAAGCGCCGGCCGCCAGCTGCTCGGCCAGGAAGGCGCGGACCTCGGCTCGCAGGACCGCAGTGTCGGCCGGATCGCCGGCGGCCGGGGGAACCAGGCGCGGCAGCGCCATCAGTTGCGCTGCCACGTCGGGATGCGGCGCTGCTGCTCGCCGTCGTGATGGGCCGGCCTGCGCATGGCTGGAATACCTCGCTTCTTGCTGTTGCGGTGCCCACGGTAGCCGCACCGAGGTGCCGTGCAGGTTCGACGCCGACGCAGCCGGCTCGCGACGGGTATCCGGGATCCCCACCCGGCCCTCGCGAGCCGTGCCAAACTCATCTCCGCTGCAGGTGGGGCCAGACAGTTGAGGGAGACCACGATGACCGACGGCACGACGATTCCGGGCGAACAGACGTCTTCGCGGACCCGATGGCTGGTGCCGGCCGGCTGGTGTCTGGTCGCGATCTGGCTCGCCGCGACGGTGACGGGCGCGTTGGGCACCGGGTCGCCGATAGAGGCCGTCGCCCAGGCGATCTACGGTGGCGCGCTGGCGCTGTTCGTGGTGTTGCACACGCTGACGCTGTACCGGCCCGCCGGCGCCGCCGCGTACTTCGTCCTTGCCGTCGCCGTGTCGTTCGGTCTCGAGGCGTGCAGTGTGGCGACCGGTTTCCCGTTCGGCTTCTATATCCATCACATGGAAGGTCCCCGCGCGCTGGGGGTGCCGTTCACCGTGGTCGTCGCCTGGGTGATCCTGGCCTGGTTGGCCTGGAACCTGGCCCGCGTGATCGTGGGGGACGACCAGAATCGTCGGCTGTCGGTGGTGGCGACGCCCGTCGTCGCCACCCTGATCCTGGGCGGATACGACCTGGTGATCGATCCGATCGGGGCCTACGTGCGCGGCCTGTTCTCCTACGGGTCACCCAACGGCGCGCTGGGCGTGCCGCTGAGCAACTACTTCGGCTGGGTGCTCACCGGGTGGGTGCTGTTCCAGCTGTTCGCGTTGGTCGAACGGCGGTGGCGCCGGGACTCGGCACCCGCACGCGTTCGCTCGACGCTGGTGATGCCGATCGTGGTCTGGCTCGGACTGGCCCTGCAGGTGAACCTGGAGATGCTGCGTGTCGGTGACGGCTCGGCGACGATCCAGGGCGGCCGGTCCGTTCCCTTCTCCGACATCTATGCGACCTGCGTTGCGACAACATGGTTCACGATGGTGCTGGTGGTCGCCATCGCGGCAGTACGGCTATGCCAAAGCAGGACGGACTAACCGATCACGGTGGTACGCGGCATGCGATAAGTCAGCAGTGCGCTCACCATTACCGGTCCGACACCGGCGCCTGCCACAGGCCGGCGATCGCGTCGACGAGGCTGCGGCCGGCGCGCGGCCAGTCCGGACGCGGCCCGTTGCCGTCGTCGGCGAATCCACGTTCGATCTCCGCGCACGTGTACATCAGCACGGTCCGCATCATGATGTTGCGTTCGGATCGGACGTGTCTGGGTAATTCGGGAATGCCGTGGCCGATGCGGTCGATGACGTGTCGCAGTGACTCGGATTCCAGGGCGCTCTTGGTGACCACGCGCCGATATGTCGGATCGGTCATCACCTGAGCGGCGAATCGCGCGTACCAGGTGGGCGCGGGCAGCGACGCCAGATGGTCGGTCAGCGGCTGCACCAGGCACCCCACCCAGTCGCGCAGTCCGGCCGAATCGTCGGTGTCGGCGACCTGGGCGGTGCGCAACTCCTCGATGTGCCCGGCGTGGCTGGCCTCGATGGCGCGCACCAGCTCTTTCTTGGTGCCGAAGTGGTAGGCCACCGCGGCGTTGTTGCCTTGGCCGGCGGCCTCGACGATCTGCCGATGGGTAACAGCTTCCACACCGCGCTCGGCGATGAGCCGCTCTGCCGCGGATAACAGCGCCTCCCGGGTGCTGTCGGCGCGGGTGGACCGCGGGCTGCGCACGGGTGGGGGCATGAGTTCAGTCAACATCGCCCCCTTGACCTAAGTCAAACGTTTTACTTAAATGGACCGACAGTCACAGGCCGGTTCGCCCGTGGGGCCCAGAGCTCATGTACCGGCTGCGCGCGGTGAGGAGGATGCGTTGAGGCCGACGCCGACGCCCGAAGCTGCCGCCCGCCCGGATCACGACGCGCCGCTGCTCGGGTCCGGCAGCCCGTTGGAAGCCGCCACGCTCGGTGCGCTCGACCATCTCCAGCAGGTGCTGACGCTGCAGCCGGCGGGCGCGGATCGCTTTCGCGCGGACAGCGAACCCGGCAGGTTCGGCCGAATCTTCGGCGGCCAACTGGTCGCCCAGGCGCTGACCGCGGCCGCGGCCACCGTCGCCGAACTGGCCCCGCACTCGATCCATGCGATGTTCCTGCGGCCCGGGGACTCGGCCGCGCCGCTGGACATCGCCGTCGACCGCACCCGCGACGGGCGGACGATGTCGGCACGACAGGTGGTCATCCGGCAAGCAGGACGGGTGTTGGTGACCGCGATGGTGTCCTTCGACACGAACCCCGAGTGCTCCGAGGCCGTCACCGTCGAGGGGTCGGTGACGGCACCGGAAGCTCTTCCGCTGCTGCAGCACTGGGCGCAGCAGGCGCCGCGGGAGCTCGCCGGATCGGCAAGCACGTGGGTCGACACGCCGCCGCCGCTGGAGATGCGCATCGCCGACGCGCCGATATTCCTCGGCGGCACCCAGGCCGGCGGCGCGCGCTCGTTGTGGATGCGGCTGCCACGGCCGATCGACGGCGGGCCAGGGGCTCATGCGGCGATGCTGGCCTACGCAAGCGACTATCTGCTGGTGGACACGGCGTTTCGCGCCCATCCCGAACCTGTCGGTTACCGCACGCATCGTGGCCTGACCCTCGATCACACGATCTGGCTGCACCGTCCGGTGCGATTCGATCAGTGGCATCGCTACACCCAGCAGATCGTCGCCGCCGCCGGCCACCGCGCGGTGGTGAACGGAACCATCATCGACGCCGCGGGCCGACATGTCGCCAGCACCGCTCAGGAAGTCCTGGTCCGGCCGATCGCCGAGTTGCCCGAACAAGGCGACACCGCGTGACGGCCGACCCGCATCCGTTGTTCGAACACCGTTGGCCCGAAGGAGAATTCCGGCTCTTCCAACTGGGCTTCGTTGTCCCTGATCTATTGAGTGCGGCGGCCCGGTGGGTGAAGGTCTTCGGCGTGGGGCCGTTTCACATCATGCCGCGAGCGCAGAGCCGCTGCCGGTACCGCGGCACCGATGCCAGCGTCGATGTCCACATCGGTGTCGCTCAGGCCGGACCCGTGCAGGTCGAACTCATCCGCGACCACACCGCGAACCACTCGGTGTTCGCCGAGATGGCCTCGCTGCACGGCGACAACCAGTTCGGCTTCCATCAGGTGTCCACGCTCACCCGCGACTACGACGCCAAGCTCGCCCACTACCTCGATCAGGGCTACGAACTGGCGTGCGAGTTCACCAATCCCGGTCAGCGGGTGGCGTTCATCGACACCTTTGCCGAATTCGGCTTCTTCACCGAGATCGTCGAGGACAAGCCCAGTTTTCGAATCAACCTCGCCACTATCGCGCGCACCTGTGAGACCTGGGACGGCACGGATCCGATCCGGCTGCTGACCCGCGACGGCTATCGCACACCAGATGAACCATGGAAGGACGAAAACCAGTGAGCAGCACCATCGAGACCGAACCAGTGGTGGCCGGCGGCGGGATCATCCCGGTCTTCAACCCGTCGACCGAAGAGCAGATCGCCGAGGTCCCCGATTCCGACCAGGCCGCCGTCGACGCGGCGGTGGCCCGGGCGCGGGAGAGCTTCGAATCCGGGGTGTGGCGCAAGCTGCCGGCCGCCCGGCGCGCCGAGATCATGTTCCGCGCGGCGGAGATCATCAAGGAGCGCACCGCCGAGCTCGCCGAGATCGAGTCCCGTGACAACGGCATGACCGCCATGGGCGCCAGCCAGATCATCAAGGTGTCCCAGGAGATGCTGACCTACTACGCGGGCTGGGTCGGAAAGATCCACGGTGAGTCGGCCAACCTGGTCTCCGACGGTCTGCTCGGCCACTTCGAGGAGTATCACACCTTTACCCAGCTCGAGCCGGTCGGCGTCGTCGGCCTGATCATCCCCTGGAACGGACCGTTCTTCGTCGCGATGCTCAAGGTGGCGCCGGCGTTGGCGGCGGGGTGCAGCTGTGTGCTCAAGCCCGCCGAGGAGACACCGCTGACCGCGCTGAAGCTGGAAGAGATCTTCCGCGAGGCCGGCCTGCCCGACGGCGTCCTCAATGTCGTGACCGGCTACGGCGAGACCACCGGTGCGGCGCTGACCGCGCACCCGGACGTCGACAAGATCTCGTTCACCGGATCCACTGAGGTGGGACGGCTGATCGTCAAGGCGGCCGCCGGCAACCTCAAGCGCCTCACCCTGGAACTCGGCGGCAAGTCGCCGCTGATCATGTTCGACGACGCCAACCTCGACAAGGCCATCATGATGGCCGGCATGGGTCTGCTGGCCGGCTCGGGCCAGAACTGCTCGTGCACCTCGCGGATCTATGTCCAGCGTGGAATCTACGACCAGGTCGTCGAGGGCCTGGCCAACTTCGCCCAGATGTTGCCCATGGGCGGCAGCGACGACCCCAACTCGGTCCTCGGTCCGCTGATCAGTGAGAAGCAGCGCCAGCGCGTGGCGGGCATCGTCAACGACGGCGTGGCCGCCGGCGCCGAGGTGATCACCGGCGGCAAGCCGATGGATCGCCGCGGCTACTTCTACGAGGCCACGATCATCACCAACACCACACCGGATATGCGGCTAATCCGCGAAGAGATCTTCGGCCCGGTCGGCTCGGTGATTCCGTTCGACGAAGAGGAAGAGGCGATCGCTGCTGCCAACGACACCGAGTACGGGCTGGCCGGGGCGATCTGGACCGAGAACCTTGGCCGCGCTCACCGTGTCGCGAATCAGCTTCGGGGCGGCCAGATCTGGGTGAACTGCGCATTGGCAGCCGACCCGTCCATGCCGATCTGCGGGCACAAGCAGTCCGGTTGGGGCGGCGAACGCGGCCGTAAGGGGATCGAGGCCTATTTCAACACCAAATCGGTCTACATCAGTCTCTGACCGACCGTGACGGTGAGCCCACCGGGAGGTGGCTAGTGGTACTGCGCAAGGACGCGTCGGCCCTTGACGGCCGCGTGGCCGTCATCACCGGCGGCGGTTCCGGTATCGGCCGCGGGATCGCCGAGACGTTCGCGGAATTCGGTGCCCGGGTGGTGATCTGGGAGAAAGACCCCGAGACCGCCGAGCTCGCTGCGGCCGCGGCCGGCGGCCTGGCGTGTGCGATCGATGTCCGCGACGCCGATCAGGTCGATGCCGCGCTGGCCACCACCATCGCCGAGGCGGGTGTGCCGACGGTCCTGGTCAACAACGCCGGCGGGGTGTTCGCCTCCCCGCTGCTGGAAACCGCCGCCAAGGGGTGGGAGACGCTGATCCGCTCCAATCTCACCCATGTTCTGTTGTGCACGCAGCGCGTCGCGCAGGCTCTGGTGCGCCGGGGCGAGCCCGGGAGCATCATCAACATCGCCAGCATCGAGGGCACCCGCGCCGCACCCGGCTACGCCGCCTACGCGGCGGCCAAGGCGGGTGTCGTCAACTTCACCAAGACGGCGGCTTTGGAGTTGGCTCCCCACGGCATCCGGGTCAACTGCCTGGCCCCGGACCTCACGCTCACCGAAGGCATCGAGCGTGTCGGCTCGGCCGAGATGCTCGCTCACGCCGGCTACATGATCCCGATGGGACGGCCCGGGCATGTCGATGAGATGGCGGGTGCGGCGGTGTTTCTGGCCGGCGATCTGAGTACCTACGTCACCGGCCAGACGCTGCACGTCGACGGTGGGACGCACGCGGCAGGCGGCTGGTATCACCACCCGGGCACCGGCGAATACCTCCTCGGTCCGCCGCGGCCCAAACCACAATGAGAGGAACCCGCATGCGGTTCGCGTTCACCTACCCGATCATCACGCATCCGTGTGACCCGGAACTGGTCTCCCCGCAAGGAGTGACCGCTGTGGCGCGGGCCGCAGAAGCCGCCGGCTTCGGCGCGATGGGCTTCACTGATCATCCCGCTCCGACTCAGCGCTGGCTCGATGCAGGCGGACACGACAGCCTGGATCCCTTCGTGGCGATGGGGTTCGCCGCCGCACACACCCGAACGCTGCGCTTCATCCCGAACGTCGTCGTCCTGCCCTACCGCAATCCGTTCGTGGTCGCCAAATCGGGTGCGACGCTGGATCTGCTTTCCGGGGGCAGGTTCACCCTGGCGGTGGGTGTGGGCTACCTCAAGGGTGAATTCGCCGCGCTGGGCGTGGATTTCGAGGAGCGCTCCGCCCTGGTGGAGGAGAGCCTGGACGTCATCCGGGCGATCTGGACCGGTGACGACGTGTCGTTTCAGGGCCGTCACTTCAATGCCAGGGGCGTCACCGCGCATCCGCGCCCGGTCAGCAGCCCGCATCCGCCGATCTGGATCGGCGGCAACACCGGGAAGGCGCGGCAGCGGGTCGCCACCCGGGGCGACGGGTGGGCGCCGTTCGCTGCGCCGCCGGGCCTGGCCAGCACGGCTCGCACCGCCGCGATGGATTCCATCGAAGCGCTGGCGGCGGGAGTCGATGACCTGAAGCGCCGCTGCGACCACGCGGGCCGGGACTGGTCGGCCATCGACATCTGCTTCTCCAATCTCGCCGGCGGGCGGCTCGGCTACGACGACTTCGACGCGGGCGCCTACCTGGAAGGCCTGGGCCGGCTCGCTGACGTCGGGGTCAGCTGGGTGCAGGTCGCGCTTCCCGGCGACAGTCTTGGGCGCGCGATCGAGGCGATAGCGCAGTTCGGGGAAGCGGTGATCAACCATGTTTAGCGATGCGCCGGCCTGCTGGTGGCGCGCCGGACGCCGACGGCGGCTACCCTTCCGGTGTGACGCGATCGGTTTCCCGCCGCGAAGCCCTGCGGTACGGCGCGCTGCTGGCACCGGCATTGGCGGTCCCCGGTTTCTTCGCGGCAACAGCCGTTGCGCCGAAGGCTGCGGCCGAGGGGCTGCAGCTCATCGATTTCGCCCACCGGCTGGTCGAGCCCGAGCGGATCAAGGCGGCCGGCTTCGCCGGGGCGCTGGTCTACGTTTCGGAGCTGCGGCCCGGCGCCACCTTCGACTTCAAGCCCGTCACCCGTGACTACGCCGACCGGCTCCGCGCCGCGGGCCTGCAGATCGTCAGCTGCTACCAGTTCGGCAAGCCGGGCTGGCCGGATTCGCCGTCGGATTTCACCGGCGGCTACGACGGGGGCGCCGCGGACGCCCGCACGGCGCTGCGGCTGCACACCGCCGCCGGGGGTCCACCGAGCGCGCCGATCTTCTTCAGCGTCGATGAGGACATCGACGCCAAGACCTGGAAGAAGCTCGCGGTCCAGTGGTTTCGCGGCATCAACTCGGTGCTGGGGGCAGCGCGCACCGGGATCTACGGCGGTGCTCGGCAGTGTTCCTGGGCGATCGCCGACGATGTCATCGGGCACTCGACCAGTGCGGGCCACCGGTGGGCGTGGCAGACCCGGGCGTGGTCGGGCGGCGAACGCGAACCGGCTGCCGTGCTCTTCCAGCGGGAGATGGTCACCGCAACCGACCCGGGTTTCCTGATCGACGACATTCACGTCGACGTGGACGACGTGTTGGCGGCCGATTTCGGCCAGTGGGAGCTGGTGCGCTGATGGAATGGGACGCGGCGCGGGTGGCGCGATGGTCCGGCATGCTCGGCTTCGCGCTCCCGGTTGTGACGCTCGCGGTGTATCCGATCTGGTCGTTCCCCGGCACCCAGAAGCTGGCCACCGAGGTGGCCTGGTGGGCGACCCAGCATCACGATCGACTGGTCGTGACGATGCTGCTCAACACGGTCGGTGTGACGCTGTGGCTGGTGTTCGGCGGGGCGGTGTGGACACTGCTGCGAGATCGGCTGCCGGTGAGATCGGTTCTTGCGCCGTGCTTCGCCGCCGGCTTCATCGGCTGCGTGACCCTGCTGCTCAGTGGGTTCACCGCGTTCGACATTCTGCTGTACCGATACCACAGCCCCGAAGCGGCCGCGCTGCTCTACGACCTGGCGTTCGGTCTGCTGGCCATGTCCGGTCTGCCCACCGTGGTGGCACTGGGGGCGTTCGCGGTCGCGGTGTACGTCCACGGGGTGCTGCCGCGATACACCGCCCACCTCGCGGTCGCCGCTGCCGCGGTACATCCGCTGTTGCTGCTGGCGTTCATCGTCGGCACCGGACCGCTGTCGCTGGAAGGGCTTTCGATCACCGCCATGCCGGCGTTCTTGTTCGCCTGGATCCTGGGAACCGCGCTGGGGATGCCACGCAGGCCGTAGCTGTCGGCTCCTCGGCTCGCCCAAGCCGCGCCGCTGTACCTACCCGACCACCACTGGACGCGGCATCACGGTGAGCTTGGTGCCATAGCGCGGCGTGCCGAGGCCGAAGCTGCCGCTACGTCCGCCACCGTTCGGGAGCATCGGAGGCGGCATGGCGGTCACCGACCTGCTGTCCGGGGCGACCGTCCAGCCGCTGGCTGTTCCGGCACTCGGCGCAGCCGCCGGGACGGCCGTTCCCCAGCTCGGTGGCGCGGACAAGGATCCGACCAGGGTCGCTCTGCCCACTCCGGCCGACACCGGGGAGCCTGCGCCCCCGACCGCAGCTCCGGCAGCGCGGCCGGCGGTCTCGGCCGACGCCAGTGTCATACCTGGCGCGGAGCTGAGCCCGCCACCGGTGAGGGCGGCCGTGCCGCCCTCCATGCCGCGGGCCAGAAACCCGAGCGTAGCCAGACCCGCGAAGCCCTCGAGGTTCCCGCCCGGGTCGAAGATCCCGGTTGCGGCGATCGTGTTCCACAGCTGCGCGTTGATGTTCAGGCCCGAGCCGTCGTCGTGGCCCCAGGTTCCGTCGAAGAGGCCGTCGAAGAACTTCGTCCAATGCCAATCTGGGTCCGTCGGCCTCGTGCCCTCTGCCGGCGACGCCATGCTCCGCAATGCGCTGGGCACCTGGGAGTGCGCATCTCCGGTGTCGGCTGGGAGGGCGCCAGAACTGCTCTCGTCGTCTGAACTGGTGGTCTCCGGTGCTACCGCGAACGGAACCAGTTCGGTGGCGGATGCGGCAGCGGCGGCGTAGCTGTACATCGCAACGGCGTCCTGCGCCCACATCTGCGCGTAGCGGGCTTCGGTCGCCGCAATCTCCGGTGTATTCAATCCCAGAGCGTTGGTCTTGACCAATGCCGCCAACATCACTCGATTGGCTGCGATCGCCGGCGGCGGCACCGTCATGGCGTAGGCCGACGCGTAGGCATCGGCGGCGGCGTAGGCCTGCGCTGCGGTCTGCTCCGCCTGTTCGGCGGTGACGCTCATCCAGCTGATGTAGGGCTCGGCGGCCGCGGTCATCGCCGACGCCGAGGGACCCCACCAACCTTGGCTGACCAGGCCCGCCACAGACCATTCGAAAGATATTGCTGCAGAACGTAATTCTGCCGCCAACAGGTTCCATGCCGCCGCAGCGGACAGCATCGGATCGACACCCGGACCGGCGTACATGCGTGCGGAATTGACTTCCGGGGGAACTGCTCCGTAATCCATTATCAGTAAACCCTTTCGCTAGATCGAGATGGCGTTGGCGGCGTCGGTCGCTGCGTAGGACTGCGCGTTGCGCTGCAGCATGATCACGAACCTCTCGTGCACCACAGCGGCGCGCTTGCTGATCGCCTGGTACATCTGGGCATGCCTGGCAAACTGAGCGGCGGTCAGTGCAGAGACCTCGTCGGCGGCCGCCGGAACCACCCCGGTTGTCGGCCCGGCGGCGGCCGTGTTCTGCGCAGCCACCGCGTTGCCGATGCTGCTCAGTTCAGCCGCTGTCGCGGTGAGTTCTTCGGGAAGTGCAGACACAAAAGACATCGAAACTCCTTATGAAATAGCGAATAACGTTGCGAGGGAACAAAATTCGCACGCTGGAAACCGCGCTCGGGTCAGTGGCCGGGGAGCGCGGGTACGGTATGGCGCGAGCCGAGTCAGAAAGTGAAAGCGGCGCCGCGAACGGGTTCGAGCGAACTGGTCGTCGAACTCGGATAAGGACTATCGTCCGGACTCAATGTCACTCTCACCTCCTCACGGCCAGGGCACACGGGGATGCCGGCGCAGCATGCACATCAGGGAGAGCCGGGCCGACGACACCGCCGGCCGGCACCCCTCTCGTCAGAGTTTCGGCACTGCACGCCGTATCCGGCCAGAAGCCGGAAGCCACTTGGGCTCAACCCTTAAGCCGGGAAGAGCTGTCCTGACCCTGGGCGTCTCTCGACGTTGGAGGTCAGTGGCCTGTATCCGTACAGACGCCTCACCTAGCGAGGTGCGTTCGCCGCCATGTTGGCAGCAACAGTGCGCGGAGTCAACTCGACCGGCGTGGCGTGACTGTCGCGCCGGACCAATCTGGGCATGGAAACCCGCTGGAAGGCACCGGATTTCGTAATGAAAATGATGTGCCTCGCCGAATCCGACGTTGGCCCCATGGAGTGCTTGCCGAAATACGTTGGATATCAGTCTTGTTCGCAAGAGCCGGACTCTCGGAGCGGAGAGGCGCCCCCGTTGAGTCCGCGTAGAACTCGCTGTGCGCGGTGTGAAAGTGCGCTATGCATCGGTAGCACCAAGCTAGGTTTTGCGCCAGGGCGCCAGCAGCAGTTGGCACGCGCGGCGCATGTCGGTTTCGGCTTGCGCCGGTGTGGTCTCACCCATCACCGCCCACGACAAGACGCCGTAGGCGCACTGCTCGACCAGCAGCGCGAGCTGGGCGTCCTGCGATGCGGGGCGGGTGATCCCGGCGACCGACAGGATGATCTCGCGCAGATTGAAGTCGCCGGCCGCTCCGGACTCGGCTCGCCGGGCATTGACCGAAGTGATCATCGCGCGGGCCAGCCGGGGGCGGGCGAGCATGGACCGGCAGATGCCGGCCATGAGTTCGCTGATATCGGCTGCCGGACATCCGGTCGCCGGCTCCGGCGGGGTGACGGATCGGGTGTAGTGCAACAGCAGCGCGCTGAACAGGTGATGTTTCGTCGGGTAGTAGCGATAGACAGTGGTGATTGAAACGCCGGATTGATCCGCCACAGCCTGCATCCGGACCGCCTCCAGCCCGTCGCGGGCGCCCAGTCGGGCGGCGGTGGCGAGAATCCGTTCGCAGCGCCGTCGTTGGGCGGCCGTCCTGGGAGTCGCCGGCTCGCGATCAACCGGTGGGCGGGGCATCGGGGTCCGGGATGGGCGCGCCACCGAGCAGCTTCTGCATCATCCGATGGGACGCGAGCACGGCTGCGGCCCGGTCGGGCGTGGCGCGCAGCGCGGGATTCCCGGCATGAGCCGAGACGACGTGCACCGGGCCGTGGGGGAGCTGGGCCAGTCCCTCGCGGGCGACATCGGCCGGATCGGACACCGGCATCCCGGCGATATCGAAGTTGAGCCCCACCCGCTGCATGGCCGGTGTCCTGGTGACGCCGAGCACCAGTTCGAGCACATGCACGTTGTGTTCGCGCAACTCCAGCCACAGGCCTTCGGCGTAGATCCGGGTGAACGCCTTCACGCCGCCGTACACGCTGTGTCGCGCCGAGCCCTGGTAGCCGGTGAGCGAGCCGACCAGCAGCACGCCGCCGCGCCGGCGAGCACGCATCGGGCCGGCGAAGTGATGGATCAATGCCAGCGGAGCCGTCACGTTCAGGTCGATCACCTGCTGGAAGGCCGCCAGGTCGCCGTCGAGGAACTCTGCGCTGTGGGTGTTGGCCCCCGCGTTGTAGATCAGCAGACCGATCTCGAGATCGGTTGTGGCAGCGAAGATCTGCGCGCGGCCATCCGGATCGGTCAGGTCCACGGCCAACTCGTGGACCTGCCCGCCCAACTCGCGGCAGCGTTCGGCGGTGTCGTGCAGTGGCCCCGATTTGCGGGCGATCAGGACCAGGTTGACCCCGGCCCGGGCCAGCAGTAGGGCGAACTCCGCGCCGACGCCCTCCGAACCGCCCGCGATCACGGCCCAGGGCCCGTACTGGCCCCGCCACTCACCGCTGGACACGCGCCGCCTCCATAACTAAAATTGATTCCAGTTTTTCTGAAGACTACCTCAGCCATCAGGCGCAACGAAAGTGCAGGAAGCCATTGCGGTACGACCAAGCCAGGGCCTGTCGATGAGACTCGGCCTGTTCACGCCGGTGGTGATCCAGATCCCCGGTACCGCGTCCGAGTGGGAAGCCGACGGCGGAATCGACGACGTCGCCGAGATCGGAGCGACCGCCGACGACCTGGGATTCGCCCACCTCACCTGCTCGGAACACGTCGCGGTGCCCGTCGAAGTGGCGGCTGTACGCGGCGCGACGTACTGGGACCCGTTGGCCACCTTGTCGTTTCTCGCCGCACGCACCCGACGGATCAGGCTGGTCACCTCTGTGCTGGTGCTCGGCTACCACCACCCGCTGGAGATCGCCAAGCGCTACGGCACCCTCGACCGGGTCAGCGCCGGTCGGCTGACGCTCGGGGTGGGCGTCGGTTCACTGCGGGAGGAGTTCGACCTGCTCGGCTGCGCCTGGGAGGATCGCGGCGCCCGCGCCGACGACGCGATGAAGGCACTGCGCGCGTCGTTGTCGACCAGCCGGCCCGCATACCACGGCGACTACTACCGATACGACTCGCTGATCGTGGAGCCGTGCGCGGTGCAGCCGCGGGTGCCGATCTGGGTGGGTGGCCGAACCAGGCGCTCGCTGCGGCGCGCGGTCGAACTGGGCGACGGCTGGACGCCGTTCGGCCTGACGGTGGACGAGATCGCGAAAATGCTCGGCTCCGTCGATGTTCCCGATGACTTCGCCGTCGTGCTGGCGACACCGCCGCTGGACCCGATCGGCGCCCCGCAACACGCCACGGACCAGATCGAGCGGCTGGCCGAAGCGGGGGCGACGGATGTCAGCTGTGTGATCTCGGCGCAATCCGCGGGGCACTTCTGCAACCAGCTCGCAGCACTCGCGCAGCTGACGAACCTGGCCGGGGAAGGATCGTGACCGACCAACGGCTCGCCGACCTCGAACGTCGGCTGCAGCGCATCGAAGACGAACGCGCGATCGAGCGAATGATCGCCTCCTACGGCCCCCTGGTGGATGCCGGCGATGCCGGCGCCACCGCCGCCCTGTGGTCCGACGACGGCGTCTATGACGTCGAGGACTGGCTCATGCAGGGTCGCAGCGACGTCGCCGCGATGGTTCGCTCGTCGGGACACCAGAATCTGATCAACCGCGGCTGCGTGCATTTCCTCGGCCCGGCTGTGGTCACCGTCCACGGCGACGACGCGGTCGCGGTATGCGCGTCGACGCTGTTGGTCAAACGCGAGACCGGCTATCAGGTGGCGCGCGGGGGCGCCAACTATTTCCACCTCAGGCGCGAGTCCGAAGCGTCCTGGCAGATCGTCAAGCGGATCACCCGGCGCCTCGACGGCAGCGCCGAAAGCCGCGCCCTATTGGCGGACGGAGTTATGGGACGGATTCGAGAAACTCGCGCACCAGGTTGACGAGCTCGTCGGGCCGGTCGTAGGTGACGATGTGCCCGGCACCGGCGATGGTGGCGAGGCGGGAATCCGGGGTGGCAGCATGGGCTTTCGCCAGTGCTCCCGCACCGACCAGCGGATCGTCGGCGCCGCGGACCCACAGGGTCGGCACGGCCAGTCGCGGCAACTCGGGCAGCAGATTCAGTCGCATCGAGCGCGGGCCGTAGGACTCGATCTGCCAGTCGTCCAAGGCCTTCTCGCCGTATCGGTGCTTGGCGCGGGCCTCACCCACCGCCGCGGCCATGATCTCCTCGAAATCCGGGGTCTGTTCTCCGGCAGTCAGATTGGCGACCATGGACCGGCGGATGGCGCCGGGAAAACGGGCCAGGCACCAGGTGCCGGCGCGCAGCAGGCCGGGGGTCCGCATGACCAGCCAGGTCAGCAACTGCGCCGGGCGTTTGGCGTCGAGTCCGCCGGGCCCGATCGCGACCAGGGAGCTGACGCGCTCTGAATGCTCGAGGGCGAAGCCGGTGGCGATCCCGGCGCCCAGTGACAGCCCGATCAGCGCCACCTGCGGTAGCCCCAATGCGTCGAGCAACTCGTGCAGGAAGCGGCGGAAGAACGCGTCGTCGAGCACGCCGCGCCAGGGCCTGCTGGCCCCGTGGCGGGGCAGATCGATCAGATACACCCGGAAGTCGGCGGCCAGCGCCGGCGCGACACGTCGCCACACCCCGTGGGCGGTATCGAGCATCGCACCGTGCAGCAGCAGCAGGGGCGGCCCGGTATCGCCGGCGCGGTAGACCCGCACCGGGCCGCCGCACACCGTCAGGTCGGTGTGGTTGTCGAACAGGTCGGTCACGGTGGTCTCCGCCCGCCGGCGGCCCGCCGCAACATCCGCACATAGATCGACCATGAACTGTGTGGACCGCGTGAATTCAGCGCTGTTGCCGCCGTGTCCAGTGCATCCTCGATGGGCGCGTCGTGTAGCGGACGAAAGATCAACGGCCAGCTCAGCACGGTCCATCCGGCGGTAACGGCGACCAAGGGGTGGCGCAGCTCGTAGCCGGCGAGGCCGGCTATCAGTGCGCCCACCTGCTCGAGGCTATCGACGGTGCACCCGGCTGTGCACATTGTTGACTCGCATCGCGCTCCCGACTTCGTCGGCCCCGACTGTTCACCGGCGGTATTGGCCGAGGCCGACACACTGGACCGGCGCACCGCCGAAGCGCTGGGCGCCTTCCTGGCCCGGTTCCCGGCCGCCGACGTGGCCCGCAGGCTGCTCGATTAGCGGAAGCGGACGTTCAGCGTCGCCAGGCCGAAGATCTTCTTGTCACCGGATTTCGCGCCGACCAGGATGACGCCGGTGCGGGTCTCGGGATCCAGCGACTTGATCTTGCCGCTGAACTCGATGTCAGCGCCCTCCTTGGCCGACACGACCGCCGGCGCCGACAGCCGCACCGCGTAGCGGGTGACCGCGCCGGGATCGCCGGTCCAGGCGGAGGCGAAACCGGCTCCCAGCCCCATGGTCAGCATGCCGTGGGCGATCACGTCGGGCAGCCCGGCCAGCTTGGCGATCTCCTCGTCCCAGTGGATCGGGTTGGCGTCCCCGGCCACCCCGGCGTAGTTCACCAGGTCGCCGCGCGACAGCCGGGTGTGGCGCACCGGCAGCGGGTCGCCGACCTTCAAACCGTCGAACGACGGTGTGGCCGGGGTGCGGGTCAGGCCGCCGTCGGCGATGCGGATCTCACCTTCGGGCCGCACCGTCTTTTCGTAGGCGGCCTCGGATTCACCGATGCCCAGGATGTTGACGTCGTGCATCATCGCGTTGTGCACGGCCGTCTTGATGGCCGGGTCGATGTCCTCGGCGGTCACCCCGACGACGGTGGTGTGCAGGGTGTGCACCCGCTCGCCGGCGGCGTCGGTGAAGGTGTTGGTGACGGTGATCAGGTCTCGGCCGGCGATCCGGCGCACCGACGTCAGCTCGACGTCGATCTTCAGCTCGTCTCCGGCGACGATCGGCCGGTGCTGCTCGAAGACCTCTTCGGTCTGCATGTAGGTGTCATAACCGACGACCACCGACTCGAACATCTCGCGGTTACAGCTCATGCCGGGGGTCGAGGTGAACGTCAGCGGCGCCACCACCTCGGGGTAGCCCATCTCCGCGGCCGCCGCGACGTCCCAGTGGGCCGGGTGATAGTCCTGCACCGCGCGGGCGTACTCGCGGACCTTCTCGCGGCCGACCAGGTAGGTGCCGTCCATCTGGTAGTAGTGGCCGACGCGTGCTTCCATCGGCGATGCCTGTGCTGCGGTCATGAATGGACTCAACCGTTCTGTCGGTGTGTTTGCTGCGCCCGACCCAAGCACCCTAGCGCGCGGACTCGGCGACCGGAGATCCCGTGTCCCCGGCCGGCCCGAGCCGATTAGGTGAGCAGCGGCGCCAGCATGCGCCAGCGGCGGTGCCGATGGGCGAACATCAGCCGGATGAACAGCCGAGTGCCCAACCCCTTGAAGCCGTCGTCGGTTTCGATCTCATCGGTGTAGCTACAGCGCTGCTCGTCAATGGGCGTGAAGGTGAGGCGATGGTTCCAGGTCCGCACCGGGCCGCCGTGCTCGTTGGTGTAGATCATCAGATCCTCGAGTTCTTTGACCTCGAGGTGATGCGTCCAGGACGGGATGACGCCGAACCACCACAGCCGCGCCGATGCGCGGGTCCCCACCTCGATGCGATCGGGCGCTGCCAGCGAAGGCATGGTGAGAGCCGGTGCGAGGACGAATTGCATCAATTCGGGCTTTCGCGCCAGAGCGGCGGCGCGTTGCGCCGGAATCGGTAGTTCAGTGCTGAGGGTGACTGTGCTCATCTGCTGTCAGCCTAGCCAGAGCCGCACGAGCCGGGGGATACTCTGCCAATTGCGTTAGAAGGAGCCGAACCATGAGCGACATCGAGAAGTCGGCCGCAGCCACCGGGGCGGCGATGGAGCAGGCCGTCGCGGTGTTCATGCTGCACCCGGAGACCTTCGCGGGCAGCATCGCCGCCGGCTATCAGAATCCGCTGGCCGGCTACGTCGCCGGGCGCGGCGGCGTGCTGGGCGAGGCCACCGGTGACGCCGTCGGTGCGGTGTTCGCGGTGTTCGAACCGACCGGACTGAGCTCGATGTGGGACGAGGGCATCGCGGTGCGCGGCGCTGCCGCTGCGGCGCAACAATATTGGAGCCAAACGGCCGAGTTCGGGCGCAAGTACCTCTCCGGCGCCCAGGGCCTGGATCGGATCGCCGCACTCGGGGAGAAGGTCATCGCGGCGACACCGCCGGCGGGCCTGCCATTGTTCGCCGGCTGGCGGGCGATGCCGTTGGCCGACGACGCCGCCGCGCGGGCGCTGCAGGTGATGTTCGTGCTGCGAGAACTGCGCGCCGGTGTGCACTTCAACGCGCTGACCATCTCCGGCATCACCCCGGTCGAGGCGCACATGCTCAACAAGGGGCCGCAGTACGCCACGATGTTCGGTTGGCCAGAGCCGTTCACCGACGGCGCCGACAAGAAGGACCGCTACGACCAGATCGAACAGCTCACCAACCGGCGGATGACGGAACTGTTCGCCGCCGCCCTGGCGCCGGACGAGGCCGCGGAACTGGCCCGGTTGAGCACCGCCGCGCTCGCCGTGTTGCAGGCCGCCGTTCCGGGCTGAGCTACGCCGAGCCGATACCCGATCTGGTGGAGAACTGAGGACAACATGGCTGACACCTGGAACAGCATCGACCGCTACGTCGTCATCTCGACCGACACCCACGCCGGAGCCGATCTCTACGATTACAAGCCGTATCTCCCGGCCGCGCTGCACGACGAGTTCGACGCCTGGGCCAAGGTGTACAGCAGCCCGTTCGACGACTTGATCGTCGCCACTGCCAACCGCAACTGGGACCACGACCTACGCATCACCGAGATGGACGCCGACGGCGTCGCCGCGGAGGTATTGCTGCCCAATACCGTTCCGCCGTTCTTCCCGACCACACCCAACATCACGATCAGCCTGCCGCGGACGCGCGACGAATTCGAGAAACGCTGGGCCGGGGTGCAGGCCCACAACCGGTGGCAGATCGACTTCTGTGCGATGGCACCGACCCGGCGCCGCGGATTGATTCAGATCTTCCCCAACGATGTCGAGCTGGCGCTCAAGGAAATTCGCTGGGGCGCCGAGCTGGGGTGCTTCGGTGGGGTGCTTATCCCGGCGGTCTCGGCGGGCGACCCGCAGGTGGCCCCGCTGTTTCACACCCGCTATGAACCGATCTGGGCGCTGTGCGCGGAGCTGGACCTGACAGTGGTGCAGCACGCCGGGGCCGGCAGTCCCGAGATGCCGATGGATCAGCCGGCCTCCAACGCCGTGCTGATCACCGAGATGGCGCTGTGGGCCCAGCGCACCCTGAGCCACCTGATCCTCGCCGGGGTCTTCGAGCGGCACCCGGCGCTGCGGTTCGTGCCGACCGAGCAGGGCACGCTATGGGTGCAGCAACAATTGATGATGCTCGACGCCATGGTGCCCACGATGAAGACCGATGCGCACAACCGTACCTACGGGATGTTCGGCGGGTCGTCCGTGGACGAGATGACCATGCTGCCCAGCGAGTACGCCCGCCGGAACTGCTATCTGGCCAGCGAGCTGATGCCCTATGACGCGACGACGATCGACTTCCTGGGTGCCGATCACATCATGTGGGGCAGCGACTATCCGCACGAGGAGGGCTTCTCGCCGCATTCCAAGCTGGCCATCCGCTGGGCGCTGCATGACCGGTCCGAAGAAGAGTGCCGAAAGATCCTGGCCGGAAATGCGGCTCGCCTGTACCGCTTCGACCTCGACGCGCTGGCCCCGGTGGCCGCCAAGATCGGACCCACGGTCACCGAAGTGGCGACACCGCTGGGTGACACCGGCTATCGCGCCCCGGCGGCCTTCGGCTATCGGCCGTTCGAGGGCGGGCTGGCCCTGAAGCGGTTGGCCCCGGCACGCGATTAGCTTCCGCGTCAGATCATCGCCCGTAGCAGGCCTTCCGGCTCGACGCCCAGCGAGCTCAGTGCCGAGGCGTGGAACGTGGTGCCCGGCACATGGATCGCGTGATTGAGCCCAGCATGTGCGTCACGCCAATACCGTTGCAGCGGTTTGTCCATCCGCAGCGCGTTGCCACCGGAACGGGCGAAAATCTGATCGACCGCCATCACGGCGCGCCACACCGCGCGAACCTGGGTGCGGCGTCCCGCGGCGCGGTCGGCGAAGCTGATCTCCTTGCCGTCGGCCACCATGTCGTAGATCCGGTCGGCGTTGGCCAGTAGTTCCTGGCGGGCCGCGTTGATATCGGCGGCCGCCTCGCCGATCGCGTACATGACGTACGGGTCGTCTTTGATAGCAGTCCCGGTGGCGCTCACCCGTTCCCGCTGGTAATCCAGATGGGCGGCCAGTGCGCCCTCGGCGATGCCGATGACCGCCGAGGAGATGCCGAGCGGAAACATCGTCGACCATGGCATCAGATACAGCGGGTTGGTCATGCCGGCTTCACGCTGAGCGCTGCCGTCCATCACCTTGAGACCGTCCATGGTGCGGTAGCCGGGGACGAACGCGTCCTGCACGATCACGTCCTTGGAGCCGGTCCCGCGCAGCCCCACCACATCCCAGGAGTCGTCGACGATCTCGTAGTCGGCGCGGGGCAGGATCATGTGCAGGATGGCCGGTGGCATGACCGGCACACCGTCGGCGTCGGCGACTATGGCACCGAGAATGATCCAGTCGCAGTGGTCGGTGCCAGAACTGAACTGCCAGTGACCGTTGAACAGGTAGCCCCCGTCGACCGGTTTGGCCACGCCCTGCGGAGCATACGGCGAGGCCATCCAGGTATCGATGTCCTCGGCCCACACCTCGTCGCCGACCCGCGGATCCGCGTAGGCCAGCTGGTAGGGATGCACGCCGACCACGCCCGCAACCCACCCGGCCGACGGATCCAGTGCCGCGGTAGCCATCACGGTCTCGGCCCACTCGCGGGGATGCGCTTCGTATCCGCCGTGTTTGGCGGACTGCAACAACCGGATCGACCCCGCGCTCTTCATGGCCTTGACCGTCTGATCGGTCAGCCGGCCGATCTTCTCCGCATCGCCGGCCTGCTCTCGCAACTGGTCGGCGATTCCCATCAGCCGGTCGATCACCCGCTCGCCCATGGTCTGACCCTTACGTCGGGGACTTCAAAAACGATGGTCCGCTGCAGATGATGATGTCACCGTTGGCGATTGGTGTCCGGAGAAAACGGCTGGTGTCCGGAGAAAACGGCAGTGAGTTCAGCCGATCGCCACACCGCGCTCGAATATCCGAATGAGCGACGGCACGATGCTGTGGCGCGGCACCGTGCCGTGTGCCGCTTCACTACAGGCCTTGACCAGCAGGCCGAACAGCGCGATCCGAATCCATTCCGGGGACAACTCCGGGTCGAAGACACCTTCCCGCTGACCGCGGATGATGAGTTCGAGGATCGGCGCGGAATCGGGCAGCTGTTCGGCAGGGATGTCCCGCAGCACGGCGGGATCGGCGAACAGGAACACGATCCGATCGCTCTCGGGCGCCAGCGTGGTGATCACCCGCCGCATCGCGTCGAGAGCCGGGCCTTCAGCGGTGGCCGCGGCCCCGATGATGCCGCGAATGACGCGGATCGAATCCAGGGTGGCCTCGTGGATCAGCCGGTCCCGGTCGGCGAAATAGCGGTGCAGCGTCGAGCGTGCGACCCGGGCGGCCGCGGCGATCTCGGGCAGCGTGGCGGTGCGATCTCGGGCCAGCACCGCCGCCGTCGCCTCCAGGATTGCCGCCCGTGTGCGTGATTGCGAACCAGTGAGCATCGGATCCATGCCACCCAGCATACGCACAGCTCCGTCTGTTTATGAGACGTTGACGTCCGATTAATAGAAATATATTCTTTGAAGTCGGACGATCAACTCTATGGCTGCTGGGCGAGGACGGGGCGGGTGGCGCGATGAGCTGGGACATGTTCGGCACGAACTGGCGGCTGTTCGGTGATCTGGCGGCGGTGGCCTTCGCGGCGATGTTGTGCTTTGCGACCGGGGCGTTCTGCTATGTCCGCCGATTGCAGGACCGGACACCGCCGCCGATCAGCGAAGGAATCGGAGCCCGCAAAGCCGTGCTGGTCAAGGTGCGCAAGCGCGAGCCGTTGTCATCGCAGGAACTGGAGTTCGCGGGCCGGGTCATCGCCGATCAACGAACGCCGCTGGCGTTCTGCATCCCCGCCGCGATCTTCTCGCTGGGCTGCTTTTATGTGCTGGGCAGCCTGGAGCAACTACACGGCGCCACGCCGTCCGAGCGTACTTTCCTCGGGGTGATCCCGATGCTCGGGTCGTTCAACGTGACTGCGCAGTTGGTGCGGGTGGTGAAGCTGAAGAAGCGCCTGCCGGCGGCAGCACAGCAGCGGGTCGGCGAGTGAGTGCCCGTTCGCCGCGCGGGTCGCTGCTGGCGCGCGCCTGGCTGCCACTGGTCGCGGTGATCGCGGTCAGCATCGGCGCGCTGGGCATGTGGAAGGTTCACCAGATATCCGCTCCCGGGCCGGTTTTGACGGTCAATCCGCCCCAGGCTCCCGAACAGTTCACCCCCAAGAAGCTCAGCTATGAGGTGTTCGGTTCGGAGGCCGACGGCGCCTTGGTGTCCTACCTCGACATCGACGGTCACCCCCACACCGTCGAGGTGGACGCGCTGCCGTGGCGCCACCAGGAGACCACGATGCTCACGGTGGTTTCCGGCAGCATCTCGGCGCAGGTGCGCGGCGACCACGTGGGCTGCCGGATCCTCGTCGACGACGTGGTCCGCGACGAGCACACCAACACGAGGGCGAACGCCGACATCACCTGCCGGGTCAAGTCCGCATGAGTCAGCCACGCTCGCTGCCGGCCCGGGTGGTCCGCGCGTTGTCGGTACCCATCATCATCTTCTGGGCGCTGCTGGCGGTGGTGACCAATACCTTTGTGCCGCAGGTGGAGCGGGTGGCCGAGGAACTCGCCGGGCCGATGGTCCCGACCTATGCGCCCTCGCAGGCCGCGATGCTGGCGATCGGTGAGAAGTTCCAGGAGTCCGACTCGACCAGCATGACGATGCTGGTACTGGAGGCCGATCGCCCGCTCGGGGACGCCGACCACCACTACTACGACGCGCTGGTGCGCACCCTGCAGTCCGACACCGACCACGTCCAGTACGTCATGGACACCTGGGGCAAACCGATCACCGCCGCCGGTGCCCAGAGCCTCGACGGCAAGGCCGCCTATGTGTTGCTGCGGCTGGCCGGAGATATCGGTCAGCTGGAGGCCAACGAGTCCGTCGCCGCGGTGCGGCAGACCGTCGCGGCCTCGGACCCGCCGCCGGGCCTGACGGTTTACGTCAGTGGCGCGGCACCGCTGGCGGCCGACACCGTGGCGACCGCCAACCGGAGCCTGAACAACATCACCATCGCGACGATCTTTCTGATCATCTTCATGCTGTTGGTGGTCTACCGCTCCTACATCACCATGCTGGTGCCGCTTTTCGGGGTGCTCATCTTGATGCTGGCCGCCAAGGGTGTCATCGCGACACTCGGTCACTTCGGCTACATCGAACTGTCGTCGTTCGCGGTGAACCTGGTGGTGGCGTTGACCCTGGGCGCCGGAACCGATTACGGCATCTTCCTGATGGGCCGCTATCACGAGGCACGCCTGAACGGCGAAAGCCGCGAGGACGCGTTCTACACCGCCTACCGCGGCGTGTCGCACGTGATCCTGGGTTCCGGGCTCACCATCGCCGGTGCGGCGTTCTGCCTGAGTTTCGCGCGGCTGAACTACTTCAACACCATGGGGCCGGCGGTGGCGATCAGCATGGTGTTGACGGTGACCGGAGCGTTGACGCTCGGGCCGGCGGTGCTGAGCGTGGGCAGCCTGCTCGGGTTGTTCGATCCCCGCCAGCAGGTCAAGGCACGGCTGTATCGCCGCATCGCCACATCGGTGGTGCGCTGGCCCAAACCGATCCTGACCGCCAGCGCCGCGCTGGTCACGGTGGGGGCGGTCTTCGTGCCGACCTACCAGGTCAGCTTCGACGACCGCACCTACCAGCCGCATGACTCCGCCGCCAACCTGGGTTTCGCGGCCGCGGACCGGCATTTCCCGCAGAGCAAGCTGTTCTCCGAGATGCTGATGATCGAGTCGGATCACGACATGCGCAACTCCGCGGACTTCATCTCGCTGGACCGGGTGGCCAAGGCGCTGATCCGGCTGCCCGGGGTGGCCATGGTGCAGAGCATCACCAGGCCGATGGGGCGCGCACTCGAACACGCGTCGCTGCCCTACCTGTTCACCATGCAGGGCAGCGCCAACGGCCAGCAACTGCCGTTCACCCGCGAGCAGAACGCCAACACCGACAAACAGGCGCAAATCATGGGCCACACCGTCGAGGTGCTGCAGACCACGATCGCGCTGACCCAGAAGCTGGCCGAGGAGATGCATTCCACCGTGCTCACCATGGCGGAGATGCAGGCGCTGACCGAACAGATGGATGAGGAGATCGCCAATCTGGACGACTTCATGCGCCCGATCCGCAGCTATTTCTATTGGGAACCGCACTGTTACGACATTCCGGTCTGCTGGGCGTTCCGGTCGCTGTGGGACATGATGGACAGCGTCGACAAGCTGGCCGAGAACATCAAGAACGCGGTGTCGTCGCTGGAGGTCGTCGATTCGCTGCTGCCGCAGTTGGTCACCCAACTCAACATCATGGCCGACGACCAGATCGCGTTGCGGTCGCTGATCGTCAACACCTACGGCAGCTCGGACATCCAAGCCCGCAACACCGATGAGACATTCGACGACATGATCAACGTCGGCAACGACTTCGACGCCTCCGGCAGTGACGATTTCTTCTATATCCCCCGGCCGGCGTTCGACAACGAAGACATCAAGACCGGGATGCAGTTGATGATGTCCCCGGACGGCAAGGCGGCCCGATTCATCGTCACCCACGAGGGCAACGCCATGGGCCCCGAGGGCATTGCCCATGTGGAGAAGTTCCCCGACGCCATCAAGATCGCGCTGAAGGAGACCTCATTGGCCGGCGCGAAGATCTACATCGGCGGCTCGGGTTCGAACAACAAAGATATCCAACAGTATTCGCGGTCGGATCTGTTGATCGCTGCGATTGCAGCTTTCGTGCTGATCTTCCTGATCATGCTGGTCATCACCCGAAGCCTGGTGGCGGCCATGGTGATTCCCGGCACCGTGGCGTTCTCCTATGCCGGGGCGTTCGGGCTGTCAGTGTTGATCTGGCAGCATCTGATCGGACTGCACCTGCACTGGCTGATCCTGCCGCTGACGTTCATCATCCTGGTGGCGGTCGGCTCGGACTACAACCTGCTGCTGATCGCCCGGCTCAAAGAGGAGCTTGGGGCCGGGCTCAACACCGGCCTGATCCGGGCGCTGGGCAGTACCGGCGGTGTGGTGACGTCGGCGGGCCTGGTGTTCGCGTTCACCATGCTTGCGATGCTGGCCAGCGATCTGCGTACCATCGGCCAGCTGGGTTCGACGGTGTGCATCGGCCTGCTGCTGGACACCTTGATCGTGCGGTCGTTCATCGTGCCGTGCCTGGTGCGGATCTACGGCCCGTGGTTCTGGTGGCCGACGATCGTGCGGCAGCGACCGCTGCGGCAGCGGGCGAACGCCCCCTAGAACACCCGCTGTTCGCTGAGGACATCTGCGAAGGCCGCCAGGTCGGCGACGAAGAGCGCGGGCTGCTCGAACGCGGCGAAATGCCCGCCGCGGTCTGCGACGGAGTAGTGAACGAGATTGTAGCGATGCGCGGCCCACGCCCGCGGGGTCTGCAGCATCTCGTAGGGGTACACCGCGTACCCGGTGGGCACGTCGACCCGGCCGGTCCACTTGCCGAGCGGGCCCGTTCCCGCCTGGGTGGATTCGCAGTACAGCCGGGCCGCCGAGGTCGCCGTCGCCGTCAGCCAGTAGAACATCAGGTTGTCGATGAGCCGATCGGCGCTGATCGGCATACCGTCGCGGGTGTCGCACCAGGCGTGGAACTTCTCCAGAATCCAGCCGGCCAGCCCCACCGGCGAGTCGTCCAGACCGAAGCCCAGCGAATGCGGCCGGGTGGCTTGCTGATTCAAATAGGCCATGCCGTCGGTCATCCGTTGGGCCGCGGCGGCGACCGCGGCCTGCTCGGTCTCGGTCACGGCGGCCAGCAACTCCGGGTCGTCCCGGTCGGGCGGTGCGAAGCACATGTTGGTGTGGATGGCAGCGACCCGATCTGCGTAGTGTTTGCCGAGGTGGCGGGTGACGATGGCACCCCAGTCGCCGCCCTGCGCGACGTACCGGTGGTAGCCCAGTTGTGCCATCACGTCGGCGACCGCGGCCGCCACCGCCGCGGAATCGACACCGCGCTGCCGGGTGGGCCCGGAGAAGCCGTACCCGGGCATCGAGATGACCACGACGTGGAAACGGGGACGCAGCAACGGTATTGCGTCGAGGAATTCGACGATCGATCCGGGCCAGCCGTGGGTGATCACCAGCGGAATGGCATTCGGGCCGGTCGCTCGGGCATGCAAGAAGTGCACCCGCTGCCCGGCGGCCTCGGTGACGAACGAGCCGATGGCATTGACTTCGGCTTCGACGCGGCGCCAGTCGTAGCGGTGCAGCCAGTGCTCCACCACGGCCTTGAGGAAGGTCTGGTCGGTGCCGTACTCCCAACCCGCGCCCTCGATCTCGGCCGGCCAGCGGGTGTTGGCCAACCGATGACGAAGGTCGTCGAGGTCGCGCTCCGCCACCTGGAGCACCAGCGGTTCGGGACCGATCACCGCCGGGCCCCGCTCAGCCCGGCGACGATGTGGTCGCACACGAAGCGGCGCACAGCGCGGGGACTGTCCAGGTTCACCCGCATGGGCGGCAGCAACTCGAAGCTGAACAGCAGCCGCACGATCCATTCGCCGGCGCGGCTCGCGTCGAGGGCCTCGCTGACTTCGCCGCTGCATTGGGCGGCGCGCACCAGCGGCGTCCACAACTGCACCGAGCGGCGCATCAACTCATCGCCGCCGTGTTCGAGCAGCAGCACCAGCACACTCTGGTTGATCGCGCGGGGCTCGGCGGTCGATCTGCGGCGATGCGCCGAGATCAGCACCGCCGCGGCCGCGACCTGCTCGGCCAGGCTCTGCTGCCGGCTCACCTCGGCGGCCATGGTCTCGATGAACACCGAGGACAGCTGTTCCAGCGCGGCGGCGATGGCGTCGTCGCGAGTCCCCAGGATGTTGTGCACCGTGCCGCGTGAGACGCCGGCCGCCTCGGCGACGGCGGTGAGGCTGAAGCGGCGAGGCCCGAGCTGTCGCAGGGTGTCTGTCGCCGCGGTGAGCAGCGGCGATGGCAGCGTTCGAGATCCTGCAGCGACGGGCACTTGCACACATTAACGAAATGTGTACAAATTGATCAACATCTTTCTTCGCCGCGCTCGGTACTTCGAAGGAGACGGCCGTGTATGACCTCGTGATCACCGGTGGCACCGTCGTCGACGGGACCGGGGCCGACCGCTATCCGGGCGACATCGGTATCCGGGACGGCAAGATCGTGGCGGTCCACCGCCGCACCGGAGCCGATGATCCCGGTTTGACCGGTGCGGCAGCGGAGACGATCGACGCCACCGACCGCATCGTCGCCCCCGGATTCGTCGACATCCACACCCACTACGACGGGCAGGTCAGCTGGGACAGCCTGCTGGAACCATCCAGCGGGCACGGCGTGACGACGGTGGTCACCGGCAACTGCGGCGTGGGCTTCGCCCCGGTGAAGCCGGGCCGCGAGGAATGGCTGATCAAGCTGATGGAGGGCGTCGAGGACATTCCGGGCACCGCGCTGACCGAAGGCATCACCTGGGGATGGGAGAGCTACCCGGAATACCTCGACGCACTCGATCGGCAGAACCTGGCCGTCGACGTCGGCAGTCAGGTGGCGCACGGGGCGATCCGCGCGTATGCCATGGGTGAGCGCGGCGCCCGCAACGAGCCGGCCACCTCCGACGACATCGCCGTGATGAGCAGGCTGGTGCAAGAGGCGATCGAGGCTGGGGCGCTGGGCTTTTCGACCTCACGCACGCTGGCGCACCGCGCGATGGACGGCGAACCGGTGCCGGGCACCTTCGCCGCTGAAGACGAACTGTTCGGGCTGGGCCGCGCGATGGCCGCCGGCGGTCAGGCGGTGTTCGAACTCGCGCCGCAGGGTGCGGCCGGTGAGGACATCGTCGCACCGAAAAAAGAGCTCGAATGGATGCAGCGCCTCAGCGCCGAGATCGACCGCCCGTTGTCGTTCGCGCTGATTCAGGTCGATGCCGACCCGAACCTGTGGCGCGAACAGCTCGACGTCTCCGCCGCCGCCCACCAGGCGGGCAGTGCGCTGTATCCGCAGATCGCCGCCCGGCCCTTCGGCATGCTGCTCGGCTTCCCCGGGCACCACGGGTTCACCCACCGCCCGACCTACCGCCGGCTCAAAGAACAGTGCAGTCGCGAGGAACTGGCGCAGCGGCTCGCCGAGCCGGCGGTCAAGGCCGCGATCCTGGCCGAAGACGACTTGCCCGTCGACACCTCGCTGCAGTTCGACGGGATGTTCGCGCTGGTGCAGCACTCGCTGCACCGCATCTACGACCTGGGAGACCCGCCGGACTACGAGCCGACCCCGGACCGTTCGGTGGCCGCGATCGCGGCGGCGCGCGGCGAGGACCCGCTGTCGACGCTGTATGACCTGATGCTGCGCGACGACGCCGGCGCGATGCTGATGCTGCCGTTCTTCAATTACGCCGACGGCAACCACGACGCGATCCGCGAGATGCTCACCCACCCGGCCGGCGTGCTGGGCCTGTCCGACGGCGGCGCGCACTGCGGAATGATCTGCGACGCCTCCTATCCCACGTATCTGCTGACGCACTGGGCCCGTGACCGGCACCGCGGGGACAAACTGCCGTTGGAGTACGTGGTGCGCAAGCAGTGCCGAGACACCGCACAGCTGTTCGGCCTGACCGATCGCGGCGTCATCGAGCTGGGCAAGAAGGCCGATATCAACGTGATCGACATGGCGGCGCTGACCCTGCACCCGGCCCGGATGGCCTATGACCTGCCGGCCGGTGGCCGCCGGCTGCTGCAGGGCGCCAGCGGTTATGACGCCACGATCGTCAACGGTACCGTCACCCGACGCAACGGCACCGACACCGGCGCCCGCCCGGGCCGGCTGGTGCGCGGCGCACGCTGAATCACGAAGCACGGAAAGGAAATCCCTTGGCCCGGATGTATCCCTGCGAGCAAGTCGATCTCGGCTTCATCGACCAGGCGCCGCAGCGGTTCAGCAACAGCGTCGAGCTGGCCGTGACCCCCGAGCAGGTGTGGGAGGTGCTCGCCGACGCCGACGCCTGGCCGCGCTGGGCGTCGGTGATCACCAACGTGACCTGGACCAGCCCCGAGCCGCACGGTGTCGGGACCACCCGCCTGGTTGACATGCGCGGCGGCATCGTCGGCGACGAGGAATTCCTCGCCTGGGAACCCTGCCGGCACATGGCGTTTCGGTTCAACGCCAGCTCGACATCGGCGCTGGCGGTCTTCGTCGAGGACTACCGCATCGAACCGACTCCACAGGGCTGCCGGCTGACCTGGACCCTGGCCAATCGGCTCACCGGCCCGGCGAAGCTGTTCTCCCCGGTGAGCGGCCCGTTGATGAACCTGGCGTTTCGCCGGTTCCTGTCGAATCTCCGCCGCTACACCGACCAGCGGTTTGCGACGGTGCAGCGCGGGTAGGGGTGCGGAGACTGCGAGCTTCAGAGATGCCGCTCGGTGTCCATCCGTTGGTGCAAGACCCGAACTACGTCGACGACGGCGTCGGCAGTCAGTCGATAGAACAGCGTGTGGGATCCGGCCGATAGTTTGCGATAGCCGGGTCGGATCTCGTCACAGGTTCGGCCGATCCGTGGATTCGCGGCAAGACGTTCGATCGCGTACTGGAGCTCGCGCAGGTACTCTTCGGCCTGGTCGACGCCCCAGCGGTCCGCGGTGTAATCCCAGATCTGTTCCAGATCTGCTCGCGCGGCAGGTGAGAGCAGGTATCGAACAGTCACCGGATACGCGACGCATCCGTCCGCTTGCGGTCGAGGAAGGCATCGAAGTCAAACGGCGTCGACTCGCCGCTACGTTCACCGTCCTCGAGGGCGGTGCGCAGGGCCCGCAGTTGTGCTTCGCGATCCTCCAGCAGCCGCAATGCCGAGCGGATAACCTCGCTGACCGATCGGTAGCGTCCGGCTGCGATCTCCTGGTCGATGAAGGCCTGGTAATGATCGTCGAGCACGAAGGACGTGTTCTTGCCCATGTCTGCCACGATACCAAAAATTGGTATGCTGGGCCGAGGGCCGGCCTCAGCGCGGCTCGATGGTGACCGGCATGTGCCGGACCCCGGCGTGCTTGTTGCTGCGGACGTACTCGATCGGGCCGGTCAAGGTCACGGTGCCCACCCGATCGAGCAGCACGTCGAGGATCACCCGCATCTCCAGGCGCGCCAGCGTGGAGCCGAGGCAGAAGTGCACGCCGCGCCCGAATGTCAGGTGCGGGTTGGGGTTCCGCAGAATGTCGAAAATGTAGGGCTCGGCGAACACCGACTCGTCGCGGTTCGCCGACGCCCACCACAGGCTCACCTTGTCACCGGCCCGGATCCGCTGCCCGTGCAGTTTGACGTCGCGGGTGGCGGTGCGCCGGTTGTACGGCGTCGACGACGCCCAGCGCAGCAGCTCCTCGACGGCCACCGGCAGCAGCTCCCGGTCCCGGCGCAACCGCTCCCAGGCCTCGGGATGCTCGCTGAGTGCCGACATGCCGATCGCAATCGAATTGCGTGTCGTCTCGCTGCCCGCGGCCATGATCAGGCTCAAGAACATCTGCTGCTCGTTGGCGGTGAGCGGCCCGCCGTCGATCTCCGCGTGCGTCACCACCGACAGCAGGTCATCGGCCGGGTGGGCGCGCTTGTATTCCAGCAGCTCGGCCCCGTAGGCGTGCATCCGAGCATGGGCCTGCACCAACCGGTCGCTGACCTCGCCGACCTCGCGGTCCTCGTAGTCCAAGGTGACGTTGGCCCAGTCCATCAGCTCGTGGCGATCCTGCTGCGGCACGCCCACCAGCTCCGCGACGGCCTGCAGCGGCAGCTCCGCGGCGACATCTACCAGAAAGTCGCAATCCCGCTTGGCCAGCGCGGCGTCGACGATCGTCACCGCGCGCCGGCGCAGATCCTGCTCGATGCCGCGCAGCGCCCGCGGAGTCATGCTGGGCATCAGCAACTTCCGGAACTTGGCATGCCGCGGGTCGTCCATCATGTTCAGCAGTGCACCGACGGCGAACCCGAGCGGCATGTCCTCCAGGGTGGTGCCGCCGCCGTCGCGCCCGCCGCCGGTCTCCGAGGAGAAAGTCTCGCTGTCGGTGGCCGCGGCGACGATGTCGGCGTAGCGGCTGAGTACCCAGAACCCTTCGCCGCCCGGGGAGTGGGCGGTGGCCGGATGGAACCAAACCGGCGATTCGCGGCGTAACACATCGAAGACGTGATACGGGAAGCCGGACGTGAACCGGTCCAGGTCGGTGAGGTCGACGTCGTCGTGCATCAAGACAGGACCATACACATTGATCGTGGTGTCCCGTCTATAGTTCGGCGTGTGAGTGCGACGGACTGGACCTTGGCGCAGGCGTCACCCCAGCACGGGCGGACCGCCGTCGTGACCGGAGCCAACACCGGTGTCGGTCTCGAGGTCGCCCGGGGACTGGCCAGCCTCGGCGCCGACGTCGTACTGGCCTGCCGCAACCTCGAGGCTGCCGACACGGCCCGCCGCGACATCCTGCGGACGGCCCCGTCCACGCGAATCGACGTGATTCACCTGGATGTCAGCGACCTGGCGTCGGTGCGCGGCTGCGCCGAGCAGCTGCGGGCGTCATACCCGGTCATCGACATCCTGGTCAACAACGCCGGGGTCATGCACCAGACGCGGCAGCTGACCGTCGATGGCTTTGAGGGCGACCTCGGCACCAACTTCCTCGGGCCATTCGCCCTGACCGGACTGTTGCTCGACCGGGTGCTTGCCTCCGGGTCGGGGCGGATCGTCGCGGTGAACAGCAAAACCAGTCGGGGCGGCCGGATTTCGTTCGACGATCTGCAGCTGGAGTCCTCGTTCACCCCGGCGGCGGCCTACACCCAGTCCAAGCTCGCCCAACTGATGGCGGTGTTCGAACTGCAGCGGCGACTGGAATCGCTGGGCAGCCAAGTGATCTCGCTGGCAGCACACCCCGGCGGGACCCGCACCGGGATCCTGCGTGAGCAATCCCGAGCGGTGCGCTGGGTGTTCAACCGGCGCTTCCGCCACCTGACCGGCTGGTTCACCCAGGCCCCGGCCGACGGGGCACTGCCGATGCTGCGGGCGGCGACCGATCCGGCCGCGGCGGGCGGCCAGTTCTACGGGCCGGGTGGGCGTTTCGAGCAGATCGGCCCGCCGGTGCTGGTCCGGGCCGCCGGGCGCGCCCACGACGTCGAGGCGCAGCAGCGGCTCTGGCAGATCGCCGAGGATCTCACCGGCGTGAGCTACCCACTGACCCGCGAACCTTCGTAGCGCCCCGCGCCGCGGTCACCGCCGGGGCGATCCACCGGCGCAGCAGTCGCCGCAACTCGGCACCCGGGGCGGGCAGCGGCGCCAGGATGAACGACTGCAGGGTGCGCAGCACCATCTCGATGATGTCGTCGATGGCCTGCGCGTCGAAACCGGACCAGTCGACATCCAGCCGCTCGAGAATCGAGTGCCCGAAAGTGCGGCCGGTGTCTGTGGTCACCGTGACGGCAAAGGCGCTGGGCTGTTGGGCGCGCAACAGCAGTCCGACATAGGGGTCGTCGGGGAGGCGTTCCAGGGTCAGTGCGACACCTTCGGCGACCGCCTCCCCGGGATCGGTGATGCCGGCCAGTGCCGCGGCGAGTTGGTCCAGAAAATCCCCGACGCCGTCGATCGCGGTCGCCGACAGTAACTCCTCGGTGCTGGGGAAGTAGCGGTAGACGGTCTGGCGGGTCACCCCGAGGGTGCGGGCCACGTCGGCGATGCTGGTCTGTTCGCCGCGTTCGTCGATGGTGCGCCGGGTCGCTGCCAGGATCCGCGCCACCGCCTCGTCGTCGCTGGCGGGCACATCGCCGCCCCAGCCGCGGGTGCGCATCAGAACTTCCCGAGCCGGCGTCGCGTCATAGCCGGAACGGTAATCGACGCGACACCGCATACTGATCAGCCGGCATCCGCAGGGCCGACCACGGTCAGTTCGCCAACTCCCGTGCGATGGCGGCGTGGTAGTCGTCGATCTTGGCGGGATTGACCGCGCGGAAGAAGCCGTCGGGCAGCGGCGCGTGCTTGTAGGCCTCGATGGCCATGGTGCGGGTGAACAACGTGGTGGCGTCGGCGGGCTGGGTGAAGTGGTACTGCACCGTGATGCGGCCTTCCATCCCCCCGTTGCCGGCGCGGTCATGGCCGAGGCGTCCGACCGAACTGAAGACCCAGAGTCGGGGGCGGGTGGCGATCGCCAGCTGCCAGCTGAAGATGCGTTCCCCATCCGGGCCGGCCTCGGTCCAGGTGTCGCCCACCTGCAGCGGCAGTCGGTCGGGCAGGTTCTCGATGTGGGCACTGCCGGGATAGGTCTTCGTCCAGTTGGCCGGATCCGTGACGAAGTCGTAGATCGTCTCAGCGGCGTGGCTGAACGCGGTTTCCGAGGTGGTGGTGACGATGCCCAACGCCGTGCCTTTCTGGTCGTCGTGCGCGCCGCCGACCAGCGCCCGCACTCAACACACCTTTACAGATGATGAATAAACTGTCTCACTGTTGACCGCGCCGCCCGCCGGGTGCTAAGCAAGTGCCCAGCATCTCCGCGACGGGAAGGGTCCAGTTATGGCAGTGCAGTCGGTTATCGATGATCTGGCGAAGCGTCCCGGAACCGGCGAGCTGATCGCGGTGATCGACCCGGCCACCGAGGAGCAGATCACCGAGTTCCGCGACGCCGGCCCTGAAGCCGTCGACGAGGCCGTCGCCCGCGCCAAGGCGGCCTACCAGTCGGGCGTCTGGACCGACATCGCGGCTCGCGAGCGCGCCAAGGTGCTGTGGCGCCTCGGTGACCTCATCGACGAGCATGCCAAGGAGTTCACCGAACTGGAGTCGCTGGACGCCGGCATGCCGCCGGCCCAGGCCGAGATGATCGTGTCCACCTGCGCGGAGTTCTTCCGCTACTACGCCGGCTGGTGCACCAAGCTCAACGGCGCCAGCTACCAGGTGCAGATGGAGGGCGGTGTCAACAGCACCCACGCCAATTTCCACGCCTACACCCACAAGGAGCCCTACGGCGTCGTCGGGCTGATCTACCCCTGGAACGGCCCGCTGTTCAACGCCTGCGCCAAGGTCGCGCCCGCGCTGGCCGCCGGCTGCAGCAGCGTGGTCAAACCGGCCGAGGAGACCCCGCTGTCGGCGGTGCTGCTGGAGAAGCTGATCGCGCAAGCCGGTGTGCCCGACGGCGTCACCAACTTCGTGATCGGCTACGGCGCCACCGCCGGGGCCGCGATCACCGCGCACCCCGACGTGGAGAAGGTGGCCTTCACCGGCTCCACCGAGGTGGGCAAGCAGATCATGCGTGACTCGGCGGACAATCTGAAGAAGGTCACCCTCGAGCTGGGCGGCAAGTCCCCGGTGCTCATCTATTCCGACGCCGACCTGGACATGGCGATCATGATGGCCTCGATGGGCATCTTCGTGCACTCGGGTCAGGGCTGCGTGTGCGGTTCACGAATCTTCGTGCAGCGCAGCGTCTACGAGCGAGTGGTGGCCGGCATCGCGATGATCGGGGACAACCTGGTGTTGGGCGGCCCGAAGGACGAGGGCGCCATGATCAGCCCGCTGGTCAGCCAGAAGCAACTCGATCGGGTGCTGGGTTACATCGACCAGGGTAAGAAGGACGGCGTCGAAATCGTCAGTGGCGGTTACCGGTTGGATCGCAAGGGGTACTTCGTCAAGCCGACCGTGGTCACCGGCGTCGACCCGGCGACCAGCCGGCTGTACCGCGAGGAGATCTTCGGCCCGGTTGTCACGATCCTGCCGTTCGACGACGACGACGAAGCCGTGGCGATGGCCAACGACACCAGCTACGGCCTGGCCGCCACCGCTTGGACCACGAATCTGGCCCGCGCCCACGACCTGGGCAAGCGGCTCAACGCCGGCATGGTGGGCTTGAACTGCCAGCTGACCTTCGACCACAACGTGCCGTTCGGCGGCTACCAGCAGTCCGGTGTCGGCAAGGAATTCGGCTACGAGGGCATCGACGCCTATCTGAAGACCAAGTCGATCTGGGCGGCGCTGTAGCACCGGGGGCTGCTGATGGCCGAATGGTTTTTGTTCCTGCCGCAGAGCAGGCTGAGCATCACCGACATCGTGCTGCGGGCACGCACCGCCGAGGCCAGCGGTTTCGACGGCCTGGCGTTCCTCGACCACCTCGAGACACCGATGGCGCCCGACGCGCCGCTGTGGGAGGCGATGACGATCGCCACCTGGGTCGCCGCGCACACCGAGCGGCTGCGGATCGGCCACCTGGTGCTCTGCGATGCGTTCCGGCACGCGGCGGTGCTGGCCAAGCAGGCGGTGACCCTGGCCGAGGCCACCGGCGGGCGGTTCGAGCTGGGGCTGGGATCGGGGTCGATGCCCGACGAGTTGGCCCGGTTCGGCCTTGGTGAACCCACCGCGGGCGCACGTGTCACCGCCCTGGAACAGACAGTGACCGCCCTGAAACGCTACTGGTCCGGCGGTGAGGACACCCAGCTGCCGACACCGAGCAGCCCGATCCCGCTGCTGCTGGCCGGACGTGGCCCGAGGATGCTGAAACTGGTTGCTCAGCATGCGGATTGGTGGAATCTACCGGCCACCCACGTCAACGAACTGCCGCAACTGGTGGGCAAGATCGGTTCGGCGCGGGCCTCGGTGCAGCAGATGGTCGGTTTCGTCGGCGACGGTGCTGACGCCGAGGCGGTGATCGGCACGGCCCGCCGCCGGTTCAGTCAGCTGGGACCCGGGCTGGTCTGCGGCGGCGCCGACGAACTGGTCGCCTACTTCACCGGCCTGCGCGACCACGGCGCACAACGCTTCTATGTGTGGTTCTCCGATTTCGCTGCACCGGAAACGATCGCCGAGTTCGGAAAGCGGGTAGTTTCTGCACTGGGGGAGTGAGGGCGTCGCGGAAGAAAGGGTCACTCGTGACAGACATTCCGAACAAGGCCATCTCCCGGCGCACCTTCGTGCGCGGCGCCGCGTGGTCGCTGCCGGCCCTGGGTATCGTGCTCACCGCACCCCGCGCCGGGGCGCAGCCGCCCGGTTCGCAGGAGTGCGGCGATCCCAACGAACTGATCGAGAACTGCGTGGTGCAACTGCCCGAAGAGTTCACCTCGACCAGCTTCAGCACCACCGCCGTTGCCGGCGGCACGAACTACTCCGTGTTGTTCAGCACCAACATCCGCCCCGGACCGTTGGTGCCGGCCGCGGCCACCGGCTACCGGATCAACAGCACCGGTCTGACCGGCACCAAACGCGACGGCGTGGCGTTCTCGATCACACCGCACATCGGTGAGCGCGGTCCCCGGGTGCTCGGCGCGCCGTCGGGATCGTCGTTGGGCTTCGTCGTCGACGTGCCCTGGACGGCGGGACAGTTGGTCCGCAACTTCGCCTACGCCTTCGACGTGGTCTACCTCAACGGGCTGACCGAAATTCAGACCTGCTCGTATGTGACCGCGATGACGCTGGCCGACAACGGACTGATCGTGGGAGGAGTCGGCTCGGTGACGTTCTCCCCGCCGCGGCTCACCTCCTGCGCTTAGCCGGCCGGGATCGGCTGGTCGTCGTCGCGGGGACCGAACGCGCCGAACCCGTCGACGAGCTGACCGAGTGGCTCGGGCGACCAGTCCCAGGCGGCGATCTGCCGGCGCGACCGCCGGCTGAACACGCCGCGCAGCAGTTCATAGCCGTCGGCGCGCAGCACCGTCACCGACGCCCCTGAGCCGCAACGCCATTCCTGTCCCAGCTCGTCGGTGATCACCAGCGTGGCGGTGTCGCGCAGCCGGCGGCCGGGAAAGTAGCCCATCACGTCCAGGAACGGCTGCCAGTGCTCGCGGTCGGTGCGGGGCAGGCCCAGCGCCTCGTGCAGGTCCGCTTCGTGGCAGATGGCGTCCGCGGCCAGATTCGGACCGGTGTGCTGCTGCGGCAGACTCGATTCGACCGCCGGGGCGGCGCGCTGCCATTCGTCGAGCAACTCCTCGATCGGCCGCAGTCGCCGTTCAGCGACGTGCCGCCCGGTCCAGGAGTCGCCCGGCGCACCGTCGAGGCGCCCGGCCAACACGTCGGCGGCACCGCCGACGAGGTGGGCCAGCACGTCGTGCACCGTCCAGCCGGGCGTGGCCGGGACGGGCGTGCGCAGTTGGTGGTCGCCGAGCCCGGCGGCCAGCGCCCCGATCCGGCCGCGAGCGGCGCGGTAGGTTGCGTCAAGCATGGGAGCCCCCTGCGCTGGGGCGTCGCGAAAGCAGGGTGCCCGTAGGGCTTTCGGGAATCAGCGGGCGGGTGAGATGTCGGCTGCCGCGCAGGTTGGCCGCCTCGGCGAACCAGCGGTCGAGCCGGCGGCGGAGCGGTTGCGGGTGATCCGGCGAGGATGGCTGGTCCGCGGCGGCGTTCGCGGCCCAGATCGGTGCGATCCGGTCGGCCGCGGCGCGAAAGAACCGCTGCGGCAGCTCCGGTCCGCGCTCGCGCAGGCAGTCGCGCAGCGCGACCGCCTCGAGTGCCGCCATCGTCATGCCCTGCCCGTGCAGCGGATTGAGCCGGCACAGCCCGTCGCCGATCACCACCAACCCGGCGGGCAACCGCGGCATTCGGTCGTAGCGGTGCCATAACGCGCCGGTGTCGCGGGACACCGTGAGCTCGCCCATCGGCGCGGCATCGCGTAACCCAGCCATGATGTCGGCGGGCAGGACTTGCTTGGCCGCGGCCAGCAGGGCGGTGAAATCGGATGGGGGAGCGCTGTGCTCGTCGCTGCGGGCGATGACCAGCATCCAGGTGTCGCGTTCGTAGGGCACCAGCAACAGCACCGGGGCGGGCCGGCCCCGGTTGACGAAGACCAGCCGGTCGGTGACCCGGTCCGGCGGGATGCGCAGCAACTGACTGGAGTAGCCCCAGTTCGCGTTGCGGCGCTGTTCGGGCACGCTGCCGAAGCCGTGCTCGGCCAGGAACTCGGCGGTGTGTGAAGCGCGTCCCGTCGCATCGACCACCAGGTCGGCGTGCAGCACCTGCGTGAGGCGGTTGCGTTGATTCCTGACGCGGACACCGGTGACCGCGCCCCGGTGGTGCACCGGCTCGATCGCGTCGTGGCCGTCAAGAAATGCGACGTTGCCGATCCGGTCGACACGGCCTCGCACCTGGGCGTACCGCCCGGACAGGTCGGGGTTGTCGATCACCACCGCGCCGGCGGCGGCGAGCTCGTCGAGGATGCCGGGGAACAGTTCGCCGAGGATGTTCGTGCCGCCGGTGAGGAAGCTGTGCAGTTGGCGGCCCTGCGGTACCCCCTTGCGGTGGACCGGGTGATCGGGCAGCCGATCGCGGTCCACCACGGTGACGGAGTCGTAGAACTCCGACACCACCCGAGCCGCCAGCAGTCCGGCCATCCCGGCTCCCAGCACGACCGCAGACGTTCCCGATTCGCCCACTGCAATCCCCTTCCCGACACCAGGGGCCCACGATACACAGAAATTAAGAAACTTAAGGGCATCTTGGCGTAACAGTAAGACAGCTGCGGTCGGGGCCGCCCACCGGCATGTGATCGCGGGCGCAGCCTTCTCCAGGATGTCGGACAGGTGCCTCCTGGCGATCTACCAGAGAGTCACTTTAGATTCGCTTCCTGGCCACCTTGGGTGGCCGTCGGAGTCCCCACGTCCGGAGGTCAGGTGAGATGGAATTCGCAGCGACGCCCCCAGAAGTCCACTCCGGCTTGATGTATTCCGGAGCGGGGCCCGGGCCGCTGCTGGCCGCGGCCGCCGCGTGGGCCGGGCTGGCCGGCGAATTGCACGCCGCGGCCGCGGCCTACCGTTCGGTGATCGCCGATCTGGCCGGGTCCTGGCACGGGCCGTCCGCGATGTCGATGGCGGTAGCGGCCACGCCCTACGCGGAGTGGATCGGTGCGACGGCGCTGCGGGTCGAGCACGTGGCCGCCCAGGTCGCCGCGGCGGCCGCAGCCTACGAGGCCGCATTTGCGGCGCACGTCCCGCCGCCGGTGATCGCGGCCAACCGCAGCCTGCACATGACGCTGGTTGCGACGAACCTGCTGGGACAGAACACCCCGGCGATCGCGGCTACCGATGCGCTCTACGCCGAGATGTGGGCGCAGGACGCTGCGGCCATGTACGCCTACGCCGGCTCGGCGGCGGCTGCCACCCAGGTCAGCGTGTTCGACCCGGCCCCGGAGGCCGCCGATCTAGCCGCCGTGACCCGGGCGGTCACGGCAGCGGAGAATGCCGGGGTCAGGACCGCCTCGGCCGCCCCGTCGCGGGTTTCGCAGCTGATGTCTGCGGTGCCCCGAGCGCTGCAGAACCTCAATCCGTCCCCGGCGCAGGCGGCGCCGTCGCTCGGTGACGTCGGTTCGGGGATCGGGGACATCGGCAAGCTGCTGGGCGACCTGGTGGGGCCGTATTCGCCGCTCGGTCACCTCTCCAACCTCGGCAGCGGGTGGCTGATCGCCGGGCAGCTCGTCGGCTTGGCCCAGAACCCGCCCGGCGTGGCCGGCGTGCTCAGCGGTCCGGCACCGGTCACCGGTGCACTGGGCCCGCTGACGGGTGGGTACATCTCCTCCCAGCTGCCACTGTCGGCGGTGGGCTCGACGGGAGCCACGGTGGCGGCGAGCGCCGGACAGGCGAGCATGGTCGGATCGCTGTCCGTGCCGGCGAGCTGGGCCACCGCCGCACCGGCCGGAAAGGCGCTGCCGGCGGCACTGTCGGGCAGCCCGGCCAGCGCCGGCGCCGCGGCGTTCGCCGTCGAGGGCTCATCGACTGCGATGTTCAACGAGATGGCGCTGTCGAGCCTGGCCGGCCGCGCCCTCGGCGGCACCGCGGTGCAGTCCGTCGCGGGCGGTGCCGCGCGGGTGATCGACAAAGCGCCCGACACCGAGGCGCTGACCACCGCGACCATCCTGGTCATCCCGGTGCCCGAGGAGGGCGGTGGCTCGTGATCGACTTCGCCGCTATTCCTCCGGAGGTCACCTCGGGCTTGCTCTACGCCGGCCCGGGTGCCGAATCACTGCTGGCCGCGGCCACCGCCTGGCAGGGATTGGCCACCGAACTGCAGGCCGTCACGGCCTCCTATCGCGCCGTGCTGTCGACGTTGACGGTCGACTGGATCGGTCCATCGTCGGCGGCGATGGTCGCCGCCGCAACGCCCTTCGTGGACTGGGTGTCGGGTGCGGCCGCGCAGGCCACTCAGGCGTCGGCGCAGGCCGGTGCCGCGGCGAGCGCCTTCGAGGTGGCGCTGGCCGCGGTGGTGCCACCGCCGGTGATCGCGGCCAACCGCAGCCTGCGAGAAGCGCTGCTGGCGACCAACACCCTCGGGCAGAACACCGCGGCGATCGCGGCCGCTGACGCCCAGTACGCGCAGATGTGGGCGCAGGACGCCGCCGCGATGGTCCAATACGAGGCCGCCGCCGCGTCGGCCACCCGGCTCACCCCGTTCGCCTCGCCGTTGCAATCCGCCAACCCGGCCGGCCAAGCCGGACCGGGCATCGCCGCGGCCGGGGATGCCTCCGAGATCTCGGGCATCTACGAGGGACTGTTCAGCACGCTCGGCGGGGTCATGAAATTCGGTGGGCTGGGCAATGTCGTGTTGAGCGGGCCCAACTTCGGCATGGTCCAGTTCAAGTCGTTCTACAAGCCGCAGGCACTGCTGCCGGAGATCCCGAGGTCCGCGCTCGGTGCCGGGCTGGGCGCCGGTTTGAGCGGCGGGCCGGCGTCGGCGGCGCGCGCCGGGATGGCCCGCGCGGTGACGGCCGGAGTGGGCGCGGCGCCTACGGTCGGGGCGTTATCGGTGCCGCCGGGCTGGGCGACCGCGACCCCGGCGATCCGGCTGGCCGCCACCGCACTGCCGGCCTCACTGCCCACGCCTGCCGGCGCCGTCGCGGCGCCGGCGGCCGGCCTGCTCAACCCGGCGGCGTTGGGTGCCCTGACCGGCGGCGCGCTGGGGGCTCCGGGCTCGCAGCTGATCAACGGCGCCAACATCCGCGGCGGGTCCGGCAGCGGCGGAAAGGGCGGCAAGGGCGGCAAGGGCGGCAAGGGCACCGCCCCGGTTCAACTCGACCGTGTCCTGGCCCAGTTGCAGAAACAGAAGGATGCGGTGCAGCACTGGCAGATCGACGAGGCGGGCTTGGACGACCTGCTCGAGGAACTGGCGAAGAAGCCCGGCTTCCACGCGGTGCACCTGAGAAAGACCGTCCGGGACGCCGGCGCCGCCGGATCCGCCCCGGCGACGGCGATGCCGTGAAGCCGCTGCCGGCGCTGGGCGTTGCCGTCGGCCTCGCCGTGGCCGGCGCGGCTCCGGCAGTCCCCGACCCCGGACCGGGTGCCCAGCTCGACCCCGACGTCGCGGTCGGCGCCGCCCACAACGCGGCCTTTCTGGAGTCGCTGCGGGCGGCCGGTATCACCTACAGCAGCCCCGGTCAGGCCATCGAGGCCGCCCGCGCGGTCTGCGGGCTGGTGGACCGCGGCGAACCCGGCCTGCAGGTGATCTCCGACCTGAAGGCCACCAATCCCGGGTTCACCACCGACGGCGCGGCGCAGTTTGCTGCCATTGCGGCGAACACCTACTGCCCGCACCAGCTCGTCACGAAGTGAGGGCCGCGAGGCCCGCGGCTAGCCCCCGCTGGGAGCGGGCGAGGGGGCGGCCGGCCGTTGCTGCGGCACAAAGCCCTTCAGCACGTCGGGCAGTCCCGCCGACTGCTGCGGCACCGGCGCACAGGTGGGCGGGCATTCGGTCAGTTGCCAAGGCGCGCAGCGGTCGGTCCGGAAGGTGGTGTCGCTGGGCTCGATCAGCACCACCTGCGGTTTCTTGGTCATCGCGCTGTCGACGATCTTGTCGCCGCTGTTTCGGCGCCAGTAGCAGGCGTTTCCCTCGCGCGGCCCGTCCGAGCGGTAGGTGCCCGGCGCAATGTCCTTTCCGACGGTGAAGGTGCCGTCGGTGTCGATCACCTGTTTCGGCGCGGGTGTGGGGGCGGGCGCCGGAGTCGGCTCGGCCCCGGCGACACCCGTGGCTGCGCCGGACGCCGCCAGCATGACCGCCGCCGCTGCCAGCTTCATCGGTCTCATACCAGGCGAGGGTACCGGCGTGTCCGGCCTGATGTCGCTGGTGTTACGGCTTGACGCCGACCGTGATCAGGTCCGACACCAGCAGCGTCCAGGCCGGTCGCGCCACCCGATGCTGGTCGGCCACGGAGAATCCGGCATCGGTGAACAGCGTGCGCATCTCACCGGGCGTGGGCTGGCGTGACGGGTTCCACCGGATCCCGGCCAGCTGGAGCGGGTCGGGCAGCCGGGGGCTCATCGCCGTGACCGCTGCCATTCCGCCCGGCGCCAGTACCCGGTGGAACTCCCGCACCGCGGCCGGCTGGTTGAAGAAGTGAAACGCCGAGCTGGTGACCACCGCGTCGAGCGTCCCGTCCTCGAACGGCAACTGTTCGGCGGGGCCGGTCAGCCACTGCACCCGCGGTGACCGCGTCCGGGCCTCGTTGAGCATCCCGTCGGACATATCCACCCCGTATACGGCATCGGGTTGCAGCTCGCGTTCGATGCGGTCGGCCAGGATGCCGGTGCCGCAGGCGACGTCGGCGACCCGGGCGGGCTGATGAGACCGCAGCGCGGCGATCAGCTCGTCCTGGGCCGGACGATAGACCCAGCGTTGCAGGAAGCGGGTGTCATAGGCCGGAGCGGCAAAGCTCCAGAACCGGGTGACGACGTCATTGAATGCTCGGCGCGGAGCGGAAGGTGCCACGGCATGAAATCTACCGCCGGGGCTTTGAGAAGGTGTATCCATGACCGTCTGCTACCGGCACCCCGACCGGGCCACCGCACTGCGCTGCACGCGCTGTGGGCGCTACATCTGCGGTGACTGCATGCGGGGCGCCGCCGTGGGGCAGCACTGCGTGGACTGCGCGCAGCAGGGTGCCGCGCCACGCCGGTCGCGCCCGATGGTGCGGGCCGCCTCGACGACCCCGGTGATCAGCTACGGGCTGATCGCGTTGAACGTGCTGGCGTTCGTCGGGCAGATGTCGTCGCACCAGCTGGACTCCGAATTGGTGCTCTGGTCGCCGGCCGTGGCCGACGGGCAGCTCTACCGGCTGCTGACGTCGGCATTCCTGCACTACGGGGCGATGCACCTGTTGCTGAACATGTGGGCGCTGTATGTGGTGGGCCCGCCGCTGGAAGGCCTGCTCGGCCGGTCCCGATTCAGTGCGCTGTACCTGCTCAGCGCGCTGGGTGGTTCGGTCACGGTCTATCTGCTGGCGCCGCTGAACACCGCCACCGCCGGGGCCTCGGGCGCCATCTTCGGCTTGTTCGGGGCGACGCTGATCGTCGGCCGGCGACTGCAGATGGACATCGGCTGGGTGGCGGCGATCATCGTGATCAACCTGGTCTTCACGTTCACCATCCCGCAGATCAGCTGGCAGGGCCATGTCGGCGGTCTGGTCACCGGACTGCTGGTCGCGGCTGCCTACGTCTATCCCGCCGCGCCGCGCCGCAACCAGATCCAACTCGCGGTCAGTGTCGCGCTACTGGTGCTGTTCGTTGCGTTGATCTGGTGGCGCACTGCCGAATTGGTCTCCTGACACCGAGCGTGTCGTCGGCGTAGGAGGGTGCGCCGCCCCCTAAGCTTTCGGTGGTCCACCAGCGAGAGGATCGACCAATCGTCGCCACCAGCGACCAACAGGAGATAAGTCGACCGGTCGGGAGCCGGACTCGCCGGGCCACCTCCGTGCGCACCTCGGGCAGAACCCGCTGGGTCGCGCCGGCCCCGCGTGCCGCCCGGCTGACCACGGGTCGCGCCGCGGACCGGGTGCGGCGGGAGCGGCGACGACCGGGGATTCACGCCCTCGACGGCCTGCGCGCGATCGCCGTCGCGTTGGTGCTGGCCGACCACGGCGGCATCCCGGGAGTGTCGGGCGGATTCATCGGTGTCGACCTGTTCTTCGTGCTGAGCGGATTCCTGATCACCGCGCTGCTGATCGACGAGCTTCACCGGACCGGGCGCATCGACCTCACCGGCTTCTGGATCCGCCGCGGCCGCCGGTTGCTGCCCGCCCTGGTGCTGATGGTGCTGACCGTGGCGATCGCGCACGAACTGCTGCCGTCCGACGCGGTGGTGGGCCTACGGGAGGACGCGATCGCCGCGTTCTTCTGGGTGGCCAACTGGCGGTTCGTCGCCCAGCAGACCGACTACTTCACCGAGGCGGGCACCCCGTCGCCGCTGCAGCACACCTGGTCGCTGGGCGTCGAGGAGCAGTACTACTTCCTCTGGCCGCTGCTGCTGATCGCGGTCGCCCTGCTGCTGGGCCTACGCGCCCGGCGCCGCGGTCGGCTGCCCACCGTCGGCGGGGTGCGGCTGACCGTCTTTCTGCTGGCCAGCGCCGGCGCGGCGGTCTCGGCGGCGGCGGCCGAGATGCTGGCCTCCGACCGGTTCGCCGCCACCCGTGACCGCGTCTACTTCGGTACCGACACCCGCGCGCAGGCGCTGCTGATCGGCGCTGCGGCGGCGGCGCTGCTGGTGGGGGACTGGCCCGCGCTGACGGCGGGCTGGTCGGTGGTGCGTACCCGCCGGGCACGCTGGGCCGCCCGGCTGCTCCCGTTGGCCGGGCTGGCCGTGCTGGCGACGGCGGCGCACCGCGCCACCGGCAGCGCCGCGGAGTTTCAGGGCGGCCTGCTGACCCTGGTGGCCGTGGCGGCGATCGCGGTGATCGCCCCGGTCGCGCTGCACCAGAACGGGCTGGTGGGCCGCGCGCTGGCTTGGGCTCCGCTGGTGTGGCTGGGAACCATCTCCTACGGCGTGTACCTGTGGCACTGGCCGGTCTTTCTGGTGCTCAACGGCGAGCGCACCGGCTGGTCGGGTTGGGCGCTGTTCGCCGTGCGGTGCGCCGCCACGCTGCTGCTGGCCGCGGTGTCGTGGTGGGCCATCGAGGAACCGATTCGCCGCTGGCGCCCGGCGCAGGTGTCGATGCTGCCGCTCGGGGCGGCGGTCAGCGCCACCGCGGTGGCGGTGACGGTGTTCGTGGTCCCGGTCGTCGAGCGGCCCGCCGCTCAGACCGGACTGACCCCCGATGTGGCGGCGGCCGCCGCGGTGTCGCCGTCGCCGCCGAGCCCGCGTTCGGAGTCCGCAAAGCCCCGGCCGCAGCCGCTGCGCCACGACCCCAACCGGCCGCGCACCGTCTCGGTGTTCGGGGACTCGATCGGTTGGACGCTGATGCACTACCTGCCGGCCACGCCGGGCTATGACTTCATCGACCACACCGTCGTCGGCTGCAGCATCGTGCGCGCCGGGCCCTATCGCTGGGCCGGCAAGACCATCGAGCAGGGCCCGGACTGTGACGGCTGGCCGGCCCGGTGGGCGCGGCAGGTCAAGGCCGACCGCCCCGACGTGGTGTTGCTGATCGCGGGCCGCTGGGAGACGGTCGACCGCGTCAACGAGGGGCAGTGGACCCACATCGGTGACCCGACATTCGACGCCTACCTGACCGCGGAATGGCGCCGCGCGCTCGACGTGCTGGAGTCCGCCGGCAGCCGGGTGGTGGTGACGACCGTGCCCTACAGCCGCTACGGCGAGCGGGCCGACGGCAGCCTGTGGCCGGAGGACGACCCGAAGCGGGTCGACCGCTGGAACGCCCTGTTGCGGCGGGTGGTCGCCGGGCGTGACGCCGTGACGGTGGTCGACCTGAACAAGAAACTGGGGCCGGGCGGCACCTACACCGCCAAGGTGGACGGCATCAAGGTGCGCAGCGACGGGATTCACCTGACCCCCGAAGGGGTGAAGTGGCTGCTGCCGTGGCTGGAGGAGTCGATCAGCTGATCGTGTTCCGGACCACTCGGAACCCGGTGCTGAGGGAGGTCTCACACGGCCGCCCGGTCCAGAATTAAATTAGTTTTGCTAACATTGTATCTATCAGCGCAGCGTTGCGCCTTCGAAAAACACTTCCCGAGATATCCCATTAGAGGTTCCACATGATGCTTACTGATCTGTCCGTTAACGAGGATCGGCAGGCCCGCCTGGCCGCCGAGCTGGCCGCCGTCGACCCCCAGTTCGCCGCCGCCCGACCCGACCCGGCCGTCGCCGACGCCATCGCCCAGCCCGGCCTGGCACTGCCGCAGCTCGTGCGGGACGCGCTGGCCGGCTATGCCGACCGGCCCGCGCTGGGCCAGCGTGCCGTCGCTTTCGTCACCGACCCCGGCACCGGCCGCACCGTCGCACAACTGCAGCCCCACTACGACACCATCAGCTACGGCGAGCTGGCCGAACGGATCCGCGCCCTGAGCACCGCCCTGATCGCCGCCGCCGTCCGCCCCGGCGACCGGGTCGCGGTGCTGGGTTTCACCAGCGTCGACTACACCGTCATCGACATGGCCTTGGGCCAGATCGACGCGGTCGCCGTGCCGCTGCAGACCTCCGCGGCGGTGAGCACCCTGGCCCCCATCGTGACCGAGACCGAACCCCGCGTGATCGCCGCCAGCATCGACTCGCTGGCCGAGGCGGTCGAGCTGGTGCGCACCGGCCCGGCCCCCACCCGCTTGGTGGTATTCGACTACCACGAGCAGGTCGATGACCACCGCGACGCGCTGGCCGACGCCCGGGCAAAGCTGGCCGGAGCCGAGGTTGTCGTCGAGCCGCTGGGCGAGCTGCTGACCCGCGGCCGGACGCTGTCCCCGGCGGGCCTGCCGGCCCACGACGCCGGCCAGGACACCGACCCGCTGGCCCTGCTGGTCTACACCTCCGGCAGCACCGGCGCCCCCAAGGGTGCGATGTACCCGCAGAGCAACGTCGCTCGGATGTGGGTGCGCTCGGCCAAGAACTGGTTCGGCCCGACCGCCGCCTCGATCACGCTGAACTTCATGCCGATGAGCCACATCATGGGCCGCGGCATCCTCTACGGCACGCTCGGCAACGGCGGCACCGCCTACTTCAGTGCCCGCAGCGACCTGTCCACCTTCCTCGAGGACCTCGCGCTGGTTCGGCCCACCGAACTCAACTTCGTCCCCCGGATCTGGGAGATGCTCTACCAGCACTTCCAAAGTGAGGTCAACGGGATTACCGGCGCCGAGCGCGCCGCCGCCGAAGCGCAGGTGCTCGCCGAGATGCGCCGCGACCTGCTCGGCGGGCGGTGCATCTTCGCGATGACCGGCTCGGCGCCGATCTCCGACGAATTGCGTTCCTGGGTCTCCGAACTCACCGGGCTGCACGTGCTCAACGGCTACGGGTCGACCGAGGCGGGCATGGTGCTCTTCGACGGCGTCGTGCAACGGCCACCGGTGCTCGACTACAAGCTGGTCGACGTGCCCGAACTGGGCTACTTCGGCACCGACAAGCCGCATCCCCGCGGCGAACTGCTGCTCAAGACCGAGAACCTGTTCCCCGGCTACTACCAGCGCCCCGAGATCACCGCCGAGGTGTTCGACGCCGACGGCTACTACCGCACCGGCGATGTCGTCGCCGAGATCGGCCCGGACCAACTGGTCTACGTCGACCGGCGCAACAATGTCCTCAAGCTCGCCCAGGGTGAGTTCGTCACGCTGGCGAAGCTGGAGGCGGAGTTCGGCAACAGCCCGCTGGTGCGCCAGATCTACGTCTACGGCAACAGTGCGCAGCCCTACCTGCTGGCCGTCGTGGTGCCGACCCCGGAGGCGCTGGCTGCATTGGGCGATACCGCCGAACTGAAGTCGGCGATCGCCGAGTCGCTGCAGCAGGTGGCCCGCGATGCCGACCTGCAGTCCTACGAGGTGCCGCGCGACTTCATCGTCGAGACCGAACCATTCAGTCTCGAGAACGGGCTGCTGACGGGTATCCGCAAGCTGGCCTGGCCGAAACTCAAGGCGCACTACGGCGATCGTCTCGAACAGCGCTACGCCGAGCTCGCCGAGGGACAGGCCAACGAACTGAGCGAGCTGCTCCGGCACGGCGCGCAGCGCCCCGCGCTGGAGACCGTCAGCCGCGCCGCGGCCGCCCTGCTGGGCGCATCGGCCGCCGACCTGCACCCCGACGCCCATTTCACCGACCTGGGTGGGGACTCGCTGTCGGCGCTGACCTTCGGCAACCTGCTGCGCGACATCTTCGACGTCGATGTGCCGGTCGGCGTGATCGTCAGCCCGGCAACCGATCTCGCGGCCATCGCCGACTATGTGGAGACCGAGCGCCGGGCCGCCCAAACCGGATCCAGGCGGCCCGGTTTCGCCTCCGTGCACGGCCGGGACGCCGTCGAGGTGGCCGCTGCCGACCTGACCCTGGACAAGTTCCTCGACGAGGCCACCCTGGCGGCGGCGCCAACACTGCCCGCTCCATCCGGGCAGGTGCGCACCGTGCTGCTCACCGGCGCGACCGGCTTCCTGGGCCGCTACCTGGCGCTGGAGTGGCTGGAACGACTGGCCCCGGTGGACGGCAAGCTGATCTGCCTGGTGCGGGCGCGTTCCGACGCCGATGCCCGGGCCCGGCTCGACGCCACCTTCGACAGCGGGGACGCGAAACTGTTGGCCCGCTACACCGAGTTGGCCGCCGAGCACCTCGAGGTCATCGCCGGCGACAAGGGCGAGGCGAATCTCGGGCTGGACCAACAAGTCTGGCAGCGCTTGGCGGACACCGTCGATGTGATCGTCGACCCGGCCGCGCTGGTCAACCACGTGCTGCCCTACAGCGAGCTGTTCGGCCCGAACGTGGTCGGCACCGCCGAGCTGATCCGGGTTGCGCTCACCGGAAAGATCAAGCCGTTCACCTACTTCTCCACCATCGGTGTCGGCGACCAGATCCCGTTGGACCGCTTCACCGAGGACGCCGACGTGCGGGAGATGAGCCCGCTGCGGGCGATCAACGACGGCTACGCCAACGGCTACGGCAACAGCAAATGGGCCGGCGAGGTGTTGCTGCGCGAAGCCCACGACCGGTGCGGTCTGCCGGTCGCGGTGTTCCGCTGCGACATGATCCTGGCCGACACCAGCTACGCCGGCCAGCTCAACCTGCCGGACATGTTCACCCGGATGATGTTCAGCCTGGTCGCCGCCGGGGTGGCGCCCGCATCGTTCTACGAGCTCGACGCCGCCGGCAACCGGCAGCGCGCCCACTACGACGGGCTGCCGGTGGAGTTCATCGCCGAGGCGTCCACCACGCTGGGGGCCGGCTCCGCGGGCATGGCCGACGCCGGGTTCGCCACCTATCACGTGATGAACCCCTACGACGACGGCCTCGGCATGGACGAGTTCGTCGATTGGCTGATCGAGGCCGGCCACCCGATCGAACGGATTGACGACTACGGCGACTGGCTGCAGCGGTTCGAGACCACCCTGCGTGCGCTACCCGAGCGGCAACGTCAGGCGTCGCTGTTGCCGCTGCTGCACAATTACCAGAAGCCGCAGCCTGCCATCTGCGGGTCGATCGCACCCACCGATAAGTTCCGGGCCGCGGTGCAGGAGGCGAAAATCGGTGCAACGCAGGATATCCCGCATGTGACACCCGTGGTGATCGTCAAGTACATCACCGACCTGGAGCTGCTCGGGCTGCTCTGACTCAGTTCGACATCAACGCGGTGGCGGGCCAATTGCGGTCCGCCACCGCGCTTATGTGCGCGGCTCGATGGCCGCCGCGTCGTTTGACGACCAGGTGTTTCGATGGGACCATGGAGCCCAACGACATCCCCGCGTGTCTCGGCCGGAAGGAGGTGAGGGGCGAAATGAGTCCCAGTGACGGACCGTATCCGAGTTCGATGACCGATCTGTCCCTCACCGGCCCCGGCGTTTTTGCCGCGGCCTGATCCGCGAGTTCCGCTGACTGGATTCGGCGGGCATCACGGCAGGAGAATAATCATGAGCTTTGTTGTCACACAGCGTATCTCGACGAACAACGACTCCGGCGTGCGCCGGGCGGGCCGCCGCATGATCGGTCGGCTGCGCCACCTGGGCGCGCCGTCGGAGGTGGGCCCGCAGCAGCGCGCCGAGCGGTACGTGGCGCACATGCCGACTGCGGTCCTGGGCGCCTGCTGACCGCTAGGCCTGCACCACGATCGGGTCGCCCAATCGCACCGTGTTGAAGTACCACGCCGCGTCGTCGGGACTCAGATTGATGCAGCCGTGGCTGACGTTGGAGTAGCCCTGCGAGCCGACCGACCACGGCGCGGAGTGGACGTAGACGCCGGACCAGGTGACCCGCACGCCGTACTCGCCATTGATCAGGTAGCCCTCCGGATCGTTGAGCGGGATGCCGATGGTGCGCGAGTCGAATTTGACGGTGCGCTCTTTGGACAGTGCGGTGAACGATCCGATCGGGGTGGGGCGCTTGGGTTTACCCATCGATGCCGCCATCACCCGCAGCGTGTCGCCGTTGACGCTGACGGTGAAGGTGTGATCGGAGATGTCGGCGAGCCCCAGCACCGCGTCACCGGTCTCGAAGCCCGTCGACATGCCGTGGGCGTCGACCTCGATCGTGCTGTGCGGCGACCAGTACCCGTCCGGAACCCAGTGCACGACATCGTCGCTGACCCATTCGAAATGCCCGGAAGGCATGCCCGATGCCGTCTTTCCGGTCACCGCGATGTGGATGCCGCGCTCGGCGCCCACCCGGTCGCTCACCGGCCCGGTGAACGTCACGATCACCGGGTAGGCCACCCCCACTACCGAACCGGCCGCCGGTTCGATCGCCGCGACGGCGAACCCCGGCGCCGGCTGCACTGCCTGCGCCGCCTGACCGATGCCGGTGGACGCCCCCATCACCAGGGCCACCGACCCCGCCATCGCCAAAATTCCCCGCCTCACCCTGTACATGGCTTCCATTGTGCCAAGCGCAGCGGGTGTAGCGCAGATTTAGCCGTCTTCCGCCGGCGCCAAAAGGCTGCCCCAGGCCGCCTTGCTCCCGGATTCGCCGATGGTGTGGATCGCGAACATCGACCCGCCGGCCAGGCCGATCACCACCGCGACGATCGTCAACCGCACCACCGGCGTCACCGTGCCGCCACGTGACAGCGCCACGTGCAGGCCGGCCAGCAGGGCGGCCGCGAGGGCCAGGCCGAGCGCCATGTAGAGGCCGTACCCGCCGGCGGTCATGTGGCGGTCGAGGTCGGGCGATTCGCCGATCTTGCCGGTGTCCGCCAGCCACTCGCCGGCGGTGACCGTCGCCGGGGTGACCAGCAGCGTGAGGGCGGCCAGCACCGCCACCAGCCAGACCAGCCGCCGGCGCGCCGCCGGCCACAGTGCGCACAGGATGAGCAGGACCGCGGTCAGCGGAACCAGCGCCACCACGAAATGCAGCAGCAGGATGTGCGCGGGCAGCCCGGCGATCGTCGTCATAAGGAGTCCTTTCGGTGTCGGTGCGGGTTACGCGCTGCTGCCGGCGTGCGCGGCTCTGGATCCCGGGGACGCCGAGGACTCCGGCAGCGGCTCATATCGGGCGAAGCGGCGGGTGAACGAACCGGTGCCGTGCGTGAGCGAACGCAGATCGACCACGTACCGGATCAGCTCGGTTTGTGGTACTTCGGCTTTCACCAGCGTGCGGTCGGCACCGACTTTATCGGTGCCGACCACCCGGGCGCGGCGAGCCGACAGATCGCCCATCACCGCACCGACCAGTTCGTCGGGAACCAGCACCGTGACGTCGTCGATCGGCTCGAGCAACCGCACCCGGCCTGCGGCCGCGGCGTCGCGTAGTGCGGCCGCGCCCGCCATCTGGAACGCGAAGTCGGACGAGTCGACGCTGTGCGCTTTGCCGTCGAGCAAGGTCACCCGGATGTCGACCACCGGGTAGCCGGCGCCGGCTCCACCGGTGAGCCCCCGCTCCAGCTGCGCGCGGACGCCCTTCTCCACGCTGGGGATGAACTGGCGGGGCACCGCCCCGCCCACCACCCGGTCGACGAACTCGAAACCGGAACCTTGGGCCAGCGGCTCGACTTCGATGTCGCAGACCGCGTACTGGCCGTGCCCGCCGGACTGCTTAACATGGCGGCCGTGCCCGTTGGCCCTGCTGACGAACGTCTCCCGTAGCGCGATCCGCAGCGCGACGGTGTCCACCGACACCCAGTGGGTCAGGGCGTCGAGCACGATGCCCGAGTGCGCCTCGCCCAGGCACCACAGCACGGTCTGATGGGTTTCCGGGTTCCGCTCGATCCGCAGCCCGGGGTCCTCGGCCGCCAGCCGCGCCAGCCCGACCGCCAGCTTGTCCTCGTCGGTCTTGGCGTGCGGGACGACCGCGACCGGCAGCAGTGGGTCGGGCATCGACCAGGGTTTGCAGACCAACGGTTCGGCCTTGTCCGACAGCGTGTCCCCGGTCTCGGCGTGGCTGAGCCGCCCCACCGTGCAGATGTCGCCGGCCATGACCGCGGTGGCCGGCCGCTGTTGTCTGCCGAGTGGAAACGCCAGCGCCCCGATCCGGTCGTCCTCGTCGTGGTCGGCATGGCCGCTGCCGTCGCCGAAGAACCCGGTGCAGTGTCCGCTGACATGGATCCCGCTGTCGGGCTTGATGGTTCCGGAGAACACCCGCACCAGGCTGACCCGCCCGACGTAGGGATCCGACGTCGTGCGGACCACCTCGGCCAGCAGTGGCCCGGCCGGGTCACAGCTCAGCCCGGGGCGCGCCGCACCGTCGGGGGTGAACACCTCCGGGAGCAGATGCTCGGGCGGCCCGGGGAATTCAGCGGTGATGACCTCGAGCAGTTCGGCAACGCCGACGCCGGTGGTGCTGCAGACCGGGATGACCGGAAACAACGAACCGCGCGCCAGCACCTGTTCCAGGGCCCGCTCCAGGTCTTTGGTGAGCACCGCCCCGTCGGTCGGCTCCCCTCCCAGGTAGCGGTCCAGCAGCGACTCGTCCTCGGACTCCTCGATGATCGCCTCGATCAGTTCGCCGCGTTGTCGCTCGGTGTCGGGCGCCTCGCAGCGCTCCGCCGCCAGCAGCGCGGTCAGGCCGGCGCCGGGGGCGGTGGGAGCCGGCAGGTACAGCGGCAGCACCTGCTCACCGAAGGCCGTCCGGGCGGCCGCCACGGTGCCCGGGTAGTCCGCCCGGGCATGGTCCAGCTTGGTCACCACCACCGCCCGCGGCATGGCGAGCTGGTGGCATTCCTGCCACAACACATGGGCGGCCTCATCGATGTCCTCATTGGCCGCCACCACGAACAGCGCAGCATCGGCGGCCCGCAACCCCGCCCGTAGTTCCCCGAGGAAATCGGCGTAACCGGGCGTGTCGATCAGGTTGACCTTGACCCCGTCGTGCGACAGCGATGCGCACGCCACCCCGACCGAACGCTGCTGGCGGATCTCGGCGTCGTCGTAGTCGCAGACCGTGCTGCCGTCGCCGACGGAACCGGCTCGCGGCAACACCCCGGCCGCGACCAGCATCGCCTCCACGAGGGTGGTCTTGCCGGAGCCGGGCGGACCGACCAGCACGACATTGCGGATGGCGGCCGGACTGGCCGCGGTGGGGGCTGCAGCAGCGCCCCTTGAGGTCCCGGTCTTGTCTGCCATGGCGTCCTCCTGCACGCTCAGCCTTCCTGCAACGGAGGCTGAGCACAACCCCTCCGGCAGCTCGGTGTTTGGCCAGCTGGCAGCCACCTTTTGCGGTCCGTACCGACGGTTCCGGTAAGCTTGCGGTGTTTCTCTCACGGATCCACGTCGTAAGAGGTGCTGGGATGTGCCGGATTTCGGCACTCGTATCGTGACCGACCGCAGGAGGTAACGCCGATGAGCGGACCGCATCGCCCTCGCAGGTGGTGGCTGCTCAGCGTCACAGCGGCTGTGATCAGCACAGCCGGTCTGGGCCTTGGTGCAGTGCCGGTCCAGGCGGCACCGACGCTGCCCGCACCCCCGCTCGACCCGTCGGCGATGGTCGCGCAGGTCGGTCCCGCGGTGGTCAACATCGATGCGCAGATGGGGTATCAGAGCGCGGTCGGCGCCGGAACCGGGATCGTGCTGGATCCCAACGGCATCGTGCTCACCAACAACCACGTCATCGCCGGGGCCACCAGCCTCACCGTGGTCTCGGTCGGCAACGGGCAGAGCTACGACGTCGACGTGCTCGGCTTCGACCGCAGCCATGACGTGGCGGTGCTGCAGCTGCGCGGCGCCTCCGGCCTGCCGACTGCCAACATCGGCGACTCGTCCAAGGTCGCGATCGGCGACCCGGTGGTCGCGATGGGCAACGCCGGCGGCCAGGGTGGCACGCCGAGCGCGGTGCCCGGCAAGGTCATCGGCTTGAACCAGACCGTCTCGGCCGCCGACGAACTCACCGGCAACACCGAGACGCTGACGAACATGATCAAGGCCGACACCGCGATCCGCCCCGGGGATTCCGGCGGCCCGATGGTGAACGCGGCCGGCCAGGTGATCGGGATGAACACCGCGGCGTCGGACAACTACAAGTTCGCCCAGCCCGGCGGCGAAGGCTACGCGATCCCGATCAACCAGGCGATGGCCATCGCCGGACAGATTCGCGCCGGCATCTCGTCACCCACCGTCCACATCGGTGAGACCGCGTTCATGGGTGTCGGCGTGGTGGACAACAACGGTGCGGCGCGGGTCGCCCAGGTGCTCGAGGGCACCCCGGCTGCCGAGAGCGGTATCGCCAGGGACGACATCATCACCTCGGTCAACGGCCGGCCGGTCAACTCGCCCACCGACCTGACCGACGTACTCGACCAGCGCCACCCCGGCGACACCATCACCTTGAGCTGGCGCACCCCGACGGGCAGCGAACACAGCGCCACCATCACCCTGGTGCCGGGCCCGGTCGGCTGAGGTAGAACTCATCAGTTCCAGGCTCGCGTGATACGCCGGCACTACGACAGTGAAACCAAGCTGTCCTGGGTGCTCGCCGCCCTGGCCGGGGTGCTGGCGGCGACGGCGTACACCCATTCGGAGGGCTACTTCGTCACCTTCATGACCGGCAACGCCGGGCGTGCGGTGCTGGGGGTGTTCGACGGCAACGAGTGGCTGTCGATCTCTGCGGCGGCCCTGCTGTTCTCCTTTCTGGGCGGCGTGCTGACCGCCTCGGTCTTCCGGCGCCGGGTCTGGCGCCACCAGCCGCACGGCGCGCTGCTGCTGACCGCCGTCGCCCTGCTGGCCGCGACCCTGCTGGACTGGACCGTGGCGGGCGGGCCGTCGCTGCCGCTGCCGCTGCTGCCGATCCTGTTGGTCGCGTACGGGGTCGGCGCGCTCAACACCACCTTCGTCCGCGACGGCGAGGTGTCGATCCCGTTGAGCTATGTCACCGGCACGGTGGTGAAACTGGGCCAGGGCATCGAGCGCCATTTCAACGGCGGCAGCATTGCGGACTGGCTGGGCCACTTCATGCTGCTCGCCGGCTACACCTCCGGCGCGGCCGTCGGTGGCTGCATCAGCCTGGCGGCCGGCGGCACCTGGATGCTGGGCATCGCCACGGCGGTCTGCGTGCTGGCCATGTGGTACACCCACCGCTACGTCGACCGCCGCGACGTGTGGCGGTGACACCCGGCCCGCGTCGTCGCACGAAACCGACGTTTCGCAGGGCCGCTCTCGCGGTTCACCTGCAAAACGTCGGTCTCGCGTACCCGGGATGGGTCGATCAGGTCGGGTCGATTCCCACTCCCAGCACCCGCTGGATGTCGGGCTTCATCGCGACCAGCTGCTCGTTCCAGTACGGCCAGTCGTGCGTGCCGTTGGCCGGGAAGTTGAACACCCCGTTGTTGCCGCCGGCGGCCAGATAGTTCTGCTGGAACGTCTGGTTGGTGCGCAGCGTCAGGCTCTCCAGGAACTTGGCGGGCAGGTTGTTGCCGCCCAGGTCGCTCGGCGTGCCGTTGCCGCAGTAGACCCAGATGCGGGTGCGGTTGGCCACCAGCCGCGGGATCTGCACCATCGCGTCGTTCCGCCGCCAGGCCGGGTCGGACGAGGGACCCCACATGCTGTTGGCGTTGTAACCGCCGGCGTCGTTCATCGCCAACCCGATCAACGTGGGCCACCAGCCCTCAGACGGGTTGAGGAAGCCCGAAAGGGCGGCGGCGTAGGGGAATTGCTGCGGGTAGTACGCGGCCAGGATCAGCGCCGAACCGCCCGCCATCGACAGTCCCACCACCGCGTTGCCGTTGGGCGACACGCTCTTGTTGGCCTGCATCCAGGCGGGCATCTCCCGGGTCAGGAAGGTCTCCCACTTGTAGGTGTAGTTCTGCCCGTTGCCCTGCGACGGCTGATACCAGTCGGAGTAGAAGCTGGACTGCCCGCCGACCGGCATGATCACCGACAGGCCCGAGCCGTAGTACTCCTCGAACGCCGGGGTGTTGATGTCCCAGCCGTTGTAGTCGTCCTGGGCTCGCAGCCCGTCCAGCAGGTACACCGCGTGGGCGCCACCCGGCTGGAACTGCACCTTGATGTCACGGCCCATCGACGCCGACGGCACCTGCAGGTACTCCACCGGCAGGCCCGGCCGGGAGAACGCGGACGCGTCGCCCGAACCGCCGACGACCCCGACGAGTCCGCCCAGCAGTGCGGCCCCCACTGCCGCGACCGACAGCCGGCGTGACACCCGGCCCGCCGCGTGACGCAACTTCTCAACGCTCTTCATAAGCTGATTCCCATCCCAATGGTCGTTCCGCAAGCTGCGGAAGGCTTGTGGCTTTGTCCTCCTGCACGAAGTCAAACACGATGCGTCGTCGTGTCCTGTTCGCCGCCACGGGATTTCATATCGCGGTTCGGCAACGATTGAGATTCGGCGCGGACTCGCTCGCGGCCGGGGTCGCGGCCGGGGTAGGCATATAGTCGACGTAATCATCGACGCAAGGAGCAGGGAATGGTCCCGACTGCCGCGGAGGCGCCGCGACCGCTGGCCGGGGTGCGCGTCATCGAGATCGCCAGCTTCGTGGCGGTGCCGCTTGCCGGGATGACGCTGGCTCAACTCGGCGCTGACGTGGTGCGGATCGACCCGGTCGGCGGGGCGGCCGACTACCGTCGCTGGCCGGTCACCGAAGACGGCACGTCGATCTACTGGACCGGGCTGAACAAGGGCAAGCGTTCGATGGCCGCCGATCTGCGGGCACCGGAAGGGCAGCGACTGGTGCAGCGCCTGATCGCCGAAAGCGGTGTGGTGCTGACGAATATGGCCGGTCGGCAATGGCTTTCCTTCGACACACTGGTCGCCGAGCGTGCCGACCTGATCCATCTCGAGGTGCTCGGCCGCGCCGACGGCTCCACCGCCGTGGACTACACGGTCAACGCGGCCACCGGCTTTCCGCTGGTGACCGGGCACGCGGACTACGGCGCACCGATCAACCACGTGCTGCCGGCCTGGGACATCGCGTGTGGGCTGCACGGCGCACTGGCAGTGGTCGCCGCGCTGCATCGCCGGGACCGCACGGGTGAGCCCTGCCGGATCCGGCTGGCGTTGGAGGACGTCGCGCTGGGAACCGCCAGCGCACTCGGCTTCCTCACCGAGGCGATGGTCAACGGTGCGCGGCGGGAACGCATCGGCAACGCGCTCTACGGCAGCTACGGCCAGACTTTCACCGGCAGTGACGGTGTGTCGTTCATGATCGTCACGCTGACCAACCGGCACTTCCGCGACCTGACAGAATTGACCGGAACGACGAAAGTCATTGCCGCACTGGCCGATGCGCGCGATATTGACTTTGGCGACGAAGGGCAGCGCTACCGTCACCGCGACGTGCTCACCGGCCTGTTCAACGGCTGGTTCGCTGAGCGGACGGGAGCCCAGATCGAGGCGGCCCTTGCCGGCACTTCGCTGCTGTGGGACCGCTACCGCAGCTTCGCCGACGTGGCCGCAGACGAGCGGCTGGGCGATAACGCGATGTTCCGGTCGCTGCACCAGCCCCGGATCGGCGACTATCTGGCGGCCGGGCTGCCGGCGTCCCTCGACGGTGTACACCCGCCTGCCGTCGCGGCACCGGCCTTGGGCGCCGACACCGAACAGTTGTTGACCGAACTGGGGATGACAATCGACGATATCGAGCTGCTGCGCCGAAATGGCACGGTGGCAACGGATTAGATGCAACGAATCAGATAGGGGAAGCGGGAGCGTATGCGCACTTTCGAATCGATCGAGGAACTCGCCGCCTGCCAGGGCGAGCCGATCGGCCACAGCGAATGGGTGACCATCACCCAGGAAGCGGTCAATCTGTTCGCCGACGCCACCGGTGATCACCAGTGGATCCATGTCGACCCGGAGCGGGCCGCCGACGGGCCGTTCGGGACCACGATCGCTCACGGCTACCTGACGCTGGCCATGCTGCCGAAACTGATGGCGCAGATCAGCCGCCTTGAGGGAGTGAAGCTGGCGATCAACTACGGGCTGAACAAGGTGCGCTTCCCGGCGCCCGTTCCGGTCGGCTCCAAAATCCGGGCGGAGACCTCCGTGGTCGAGGTCACCGATGTCGGCGGCGGCGCCCAGCAGGTGACCTACTCGACCACGGTGTCCATCGACGGAAGGGCCAAGCCGGCCTGCGTCGCCGAGAGCGTCGTGCGCTACCTGCTCTGATTCGGCCTGGTCTTGGCGTCCCGGCCGCCGGGGCGCGACGAGAAGTAATGCGCGATGATCGCCGCGATCTGCAGGAAGCGCCGGCGGGTGGCCGGTGCCATCTCCTGCATGATGTCGATCACCCCGCCGGGCCGCAGGTGCGGGTCGAACGGTACCTCGACCACCGCTTGGCCGTGCCGCAGGAACTGCGCGGTGAGCGCGGAGCGGGTGCGCTGGTCGGCGTGGCCGTCGGAGTCGTTGAGCACCACGACGGTGCGCTGCAGCAGACCGCCCTGGCCGCGGTCTGCGAGCCACTCCATGGTCTTGGCGGCCGCGCCGGCGCCGTCCGCCCAGGGCGAGGACACCACGATCAGCGCGTCGAGGTCGCGCAGGGCCTCCTGGGTCACCGGTGAGTCCATCGTCGAACCGCAGTCGATGATCGAGATGGTGAAGTGCCGGTCCAGGCGCAGCGCCGCCTCCCGGTACAGCGCGGCGTCGAGGATCCGGCGCCGACCGGCGGCCGGCTCGCCGACCAGCACGTAGAGTCCCGCGGCGTTGGCGCCCACCCGGCTGCTGATGTCGGCGAACGACTGCATGCCCGCATCGGCTGCCAGATCCCAGTAGGAACTGGTGGCGCGCGGGTCGATACGGCTGCCGAGCCGGCCGAACGCGGTGTCGGCGTCGACGGCCACCACGTGATCGGCCCGGCGCAGTGCGGCGAACACCGAACCCACGCTGGCCGCCACCGTGGTCTTGCCGACACCGCCCTTGCCCAACACGCCCACCTTGTAACTGCCGTTCGGCATCGATCGGATGGCCGCCTCGTAGGCGGTCTCCTCCCGTTCGGCCGGTGAGGGACCCAGGTTGACCAGCCCGAACGTCGCCGAGAGCACGACACGCCGCCAGCCGCGGGTCGGGCGGGGCCGGAGCGGCGGCAGCGGGGCCGGCGCCGGATAGGGCGCGTGCTGCAGTGGCGGCTGCGGCTGCGGTTGCGGCGGCGGTTGCCAGGGCCGTTGTTGTGCCGGTTGCTGGGGCTGCTGTTGCCGATGCTGTTGTGGATGCTGTTGCGACGGCGGCACCCGGCCCCGCAGGAAGTCGTCCTGGGCGTTCATAGGCTCCTCGGGGCATACAGAAGCGGCACGGCCGGGTGGCCCGACAACCCTGCAGCTTAATCGCGGCGGCGTCGATACCGCGTCAGCCCCGGTCAGCAGTCGTAGTACAGCGCGAACTCGTAGGGGTGCGGGCGCAGGTTGATCGGGTTGATCTCGTGCTCCCGCTTGTAGCTGATCCAAGTGTTGATGAGGTCGGGAGTGAAAACCCCGCCTTCGGTGAGGTATTCGTGGTCGGCTTCCAGATTGTCGATCACCTGGGACAACTGGGTGGGTGCCTGCGGGATGGCGGCCGCCTCGTCGGGCGGCAGCTCGTAGAGGTCCTTGTCGACCGGGTCGGGCGGCTCGATCTTGTTCTTGACGCCGTCGACGCCGGCCATCAGCATCGCGGCGAACGCCAGGTACGGGTTGCCCGAGGAGTCCGGGCAGCGGAACTCCAGCCGCTTGGCCTTGGGGTTGGTGCCGGTGATCGGGATGCGCACACAGGCCGAGCGGTTGCGCTGGCTGTAGACCAGGTTGATCGGCGCCTCGTAGTGCGGCACCAGGCGCTTGTAGGAGTTGATGGTCGGGTTGGTGAACGCCAGCAGTGACGGGGCGTGGTGCAGGATGCCGCCGATGTAATGCCGGGCGGTGTCCGACAGTCCGGCGTAGCCGGCCTCGTCGTAGAACAGCGGTTCGCCGTCCTGCCAGACCGACTGGTGCACGTGCATGCCCGAGCCGTTGTCGCCGAACAGTGGCTTGGGCATGAAGGTGACGGTCTTGCCGTGCGCCCAGGCGGTGTTCTTGATGATGTATTTGAACAGCATCAAATCGTCGGCGGCGTGCAGCAGCGTGTTGAACCGGTAGTTGATCTCGGTCTGGCCGGCGGTGCCGACCTCGTGGTGACCGCGCTCCACCGCGAAACCGGCGTTGGTCAGGTTGGTGGCCATCGCGTCGCGCAGGTCGACGAACTGGTCGTTGGGCGCCACCGGGAAGTAGCCGCCCTTGGGCCGGACCTTGTAGCCGCGGTTGGGGCTGCCGTCCGGTTCGGTGGTCTTGCCGGTGTTCCACCACCCCGCAACCGAATCCACCTGGTAGAACGAGCCGTTCATCTGCGAGTCGAAGCTCACCGAGTCGAAGATGTAGAACTCGGCTTCGGCGCCGAAGTAGGCGGTGTCGGCGATGCCGGTGCTCGTCAGGTAGTTCTCCGCCTTGCGCGCCACGTTGCGCGGGTCGCGGGAGTAGGGCTCACGGGTGAACGGGTCGTGGACGAAGAAGTTCAGGTTCAGCGTCTTGGCCGCCCGGAACGGATCGATCCATGCGGTGTGCAGGTCGGGCAGCAGCAGCATGTCCGACTCGTGGATGGACTGGAAGCCCCGGATCGACGAACCGTCGAAGGCCAACCCGTCCTCGAACACGCTCGCATCCACCGCTGAGGCAGGGATGGAGAAATGTTGCATCACGCCCGGTAGATCACAGAACCGAACGTCGACGTACTCCACTGACTCGTCGGCGAGCAGCTTGAAAATATCGACGTCCATCCCGGATCTCCTTTGCGTGCGGCCAGCCAGACGATAGGCAGCCCACATTTCCTGGACATCATCCGGATATTGCGTCCAGGTAACACAACGCTGCCGGTCGATCATTTGTCCAGCAGGTGGCACGCGACGCTGGTCGGGGTATATCGTGACGTTGCCTGTGAAGAATTTCAGGCGGACCGCCGTTCAATGTCGCACGGACCAATCCTCTCGAGCGCTCGTCGATGTCAGACGAGTCGACTCCGGAAAGTGCGAAGGATCAGGTGGTGATGACACCCTCCCGGGCCGGGCTCTACAACCCCGCGTTCGAACACGACGCGTGCGGTGTGGCCATGGTCGTCGACATTCACGGCCGACGTAGTCGCGACATCGTCGACAAGGCGATCACCGCGCTGCTCAACCTCGAGCACCGCGGCGCCGCCGGAGCCGAACCGCACAGCGGTGACGGCGCCGGCATCCTGATCCAGGTTCCCGACCAGTTCCTGCGTGCGGTCACCGATTTCGACCTGCCGGCCGAAGGCGACTACGCCACCGGCATCGCTTTCCTGCCGCAGTCGGCCAAAGACGCGGCGGCCGCCTGCGCCGGCCTGGAGAAGATCGTCGAAGCCGAAGGGTTGCAGGTACTTGGCTGGCGCGACGTGCCGACCGACGACTCGTCGCTGGGCGCGTTGGCTCGTGACGCGATGCCCACCTTCCGCCAGCTGTTCATCGCCGGGGCCTCCGGCATGGAGCTGGAGCGACGCGCCTACGTGGTGCGCAAACGCGCCGAGCACGAGTTGGGTAACAAGGGGCCCGGACAGGACGGCCCGGGGCGCGAGACCATCTATTTCCCAAGCCTTTCCGGCCGGACGATGGTTTACAAGGGCATGTTGACCACGCCGCAGCTCAAGGCCTTCTATCCCGACCTGGCCGACGGGCGGCTGCACAGTGCGCTGGGTATCGTGCACTCCCGGTTTTCCACCAACACGTTTCCGTCGTGGCCGCTGGCGCACCCGTTCCGGCGCATCGCGCACAACGGCGAGATCAACACCGTCACCGGCAACGAGAACTGGATGCGGGCCCGGGAGGCGCTGATCCGGACCGAGGTCTTCGGCGCTGCGGGAGCGGAAGGCGCTGGCGGAGCCCACAACAGCGCCACCAAGCTGTTCCCGGTCTGCACTCCGGGTGCCTCCGATACCGCCCGGTTCGACGAGGTGCTCGAACTGCTGCACCTGGGGGGCCGCAGCCTGCCGCATGCGGTGCTGATGATGATCCCGGAGGCCTGGGAGCGGCACGAGAGCATGGACGCCGCCACCCGCGCGTTCTACGAATACCACGATTCGCTCATGGAGCCCTGGGACGGCCCGGCCTCGATGACCTTCACCGACGGGACCCTGGTGGGTGCGGTGCTGGACCGCAACGGGCTGCGGCCGTCGAGGATCTGGGTCACCGACGACGGGCTGGTGGTGATGGCGTCCGAGGCCGGAGTGCTCGACCTGGATCCCGCCACCGTGGTGCACCGGCAACGGCTGCAGCCCGGCCGGATGTTCTTGGTGGACACCGCCGCCGGACGGATCATCTCCGATCAGGAGATCAAATCGACGCTGGCGGCCGAGCGCCCCTACCGGCAGTGGATCGACGAGGCGCTGATCGGCATCGACGAACTGCCGCCCGGTGACGCGCCCCGCATGGAGCACCACCGGGTGCTGTTGCGCCAGCTGGTATTCGGATACACCTACGAAGAACTCAACCTGCTGCTCGCCCCGATGGCCCGCTCCGGCGCCGAGCCGATCGGGTCGATGGGCACCGACACCCCGGTGGCGGTGCTCTCGGCGCGGCCCCGGTTGCTCTACGACTACTTTCAGCAGTTGTTCGCCCAGGTCACCAATCCACCGTTGGACGCCATCCGCGAAGAGGTGATCACCAGCCTGCAGGGCGCCCTCGGACCGGAGGGTGATCTGCTCAACACCGAAGCGCCCACCTGGCACCAGATCGTGCTGCCCCAGCCGATTCTGAGCAACCAGGACCTCGCGAAGCTGCTGAAACTGGACCCGGATCAGCGGATCGGGAACCGCGGCCCGCACGGCCTGTCGGCGGCGGTGATCAGTTGCCTGTACCCGGTGGCCGAGGGCGGGGCCGGGCTGCGCGCAGCGCTGCAGCAGGTATGCGCCCGGGCGTCGGCGGCGATCGACGACGGCGCCAGCTTCCTGGTGATCTCCGATCGGGAGTCCGACGAGACGCTGGCGCCCATCCCGTCGTTGCTGGCCACCGCCGCGGTGCACCACCATCTGGTCGCCGAACGCACCCGCACCAAGGTGGGCCTGGTGGTGGAGTCCGGCGACGCCCGCGAGGTGCACCACATCGCGGCGCTGATCGGCTTCGGCGCCGCCGCCGTCAACCCCTACCTGGCCTTCGAGTCCGTCGAGGACATGCTCGACCGGGGACTGATCGACGGTATCGAGCGGGGCAAGGCATTGGCCAACTACGCCAAGGCGGCCGGCAAGGGTGTGCTGAAGGTGATGTCCAAGATGGGTATCTCCACGCGGGCGTCCTACACCGGCGCACAACTGTTCCAGCCCGTCGGCATCTCCCAAGACATCCTCGACGAGTACTTCGCCGGTCTGTACTGCCCGATCGGCGGCATCACGCTCGACGACGTCGCCGCCGACGTGGCCAGCCGCCACGCGCTGGCCTACCTGGACCGTCCCGAGGAGCGTGCCCACCGCGAGTTGCCGGTTGGTGGTGAGTACCAGTGGCGCCGGGAGGGGGAGTACCACCTGTTCAACCCCGAAACGGTGTTCAAGCTGCAGCACTCCACCCGCACCGGCCAGTACGAGGTATTCAAGGAGTACACCGCGCTGGTCGATGATCAGAGTGAGCGGCTGGCCACCCTGCGGGGCCTGCTGAAGTTCAAAATCGGGGATCGGCCACCGGTTCCGATCGAGGAGGTCGAGCCGGCCACCGAGATCGTCAAACGGTTTTCAACCGGGGCGATGAGCTACGGTTCGATCTCCGCCGAAGCCCACGAGACGCTGGCGATCGCGATGAACCGGATCGGCGGCAGGTCGAACTGCGGCGAGGGCGGCGAACACGCCGGGCGCTACCTGCCAGACGAGAATGGCGACTGGCGGCGCAGCGCGATCAAGCAGGTCGCCTCCGGCCGGTTCGGCGTCACCAGCGACTACCTGGTCAACTGCACCGATCTGCAGATCAAGATCGCGCAAGGGGCCAAACCCGGTGAGGGCGGCCAGCTTCCGGGCAACAAGGTGTATCCGTGGATCGCCGAGGTCCGCCACGCCACCCCCGGCGTCGGGTTGATCTCGCCACCACCGCACCACGACATCTACTCCATTGAAGACCTCAAGCAGCTGATCCACGATCTGAAGAACGCCAACCCGGAGGCCCGTATCCACGTCAAACTGGTCGCGGAGAACGGCGTCGGGACGGTGGCGGCCGGGGTGTCCAAGGCGCACGCCGACGTGGTGCTGATCTCCGGCCACGACGGCGGCACCGGCGCGGCGCCGCTCACCTCGCTCAAGCACGCGGGGGCGCCGTGGGAGTTGGGCCTGGCCGAGACTCAGCAGACGTTGCTGCTCAACGGTCTTCGGGACCGGATCGTGGTGCAGGTGGACGGACAGCTCAAGACCGGCCGCGACGTGGTCATCGCCGCGCTGCTGGGCGCCGAGGAGTTCGGTTTCGCCACCGCGCCATTGGTGGTCTCGGGCTGCATCATGATGCGGGTCTGCCACCTGGACACCTGCCCGGTCGGGGTGGCCACTCAGAACCCGGAGCTGCGCAGCCGCTTCACCGGGCGGCCGGAATTCGTCGAGAACTTCTTCTGGTTCATCGCCGAAGAGGTCCGCGAATACCTTGCGGCGCTGGGGTTCCGCACCATCAATGAAGCGGTCGGGCAGGTCAACGCCCTGGACACCACGTTGGCGCGGGCGCACTGGAAGGCCCACAAGCTCGACCTCACACCGGTGCTGCACGAGCCGGAGTCGGCCTTCATGAACCAGGACCTGTACTGCAGCTCCGGCCAGGATCACGGCCTGGAGAAGGCGCTGGATCAGCAGTTGATCGTGATGAGCCGCGAAGCACTCGACTCCGGCACCCCGGTCCGGTTCACCAGCAAGATCTCCAACGTCAACCGGACCGTCGGCACCATGCTCGGGAACCAGGTCACCAAAGCCTATGGCGCCAAAGGCCTGCCCGCGGACACCATCGACATCACCTTCACCGGATCTGCCGGCAACAGCTTCGGTGCCTTCCTGCCGCCCGGGATCACGCTGCGGGTCTTCGGCGACGCCAACGACTATGTCGGCAAGGGCCTCTCCGGTGGCCGGATCGTGGTCCGGCCGCCGACCGACGCGCCCGACGGGTACGTCGCGGAGGACAACATCATCGGCGGCAACGTGATCCTGTTCGGCGCCACCAGCGGTGAGGTGTTTTTGCGGGGAGTGGTCGGTGAACGGTTCGCGGTCCGCAACTCCGGGGCACATGCCGTTGTCGAGGGTGTCGGCGACCACGGCTGCGAATACATGACCGGCGGGAAGGTGGTGGTGCTGGGCAGCACCGGACGCAACTTCGCCGCCGGGATGTCCGGCGGCGTCGCCTACGTCTACGACCCGGATGCACAACTGCCGGGCAGGCTCAACACCGAGATGGTCGAATTGGACGCCTTCGGTGACTTCGACGCCGACGACGTCAGCTGGCTGCGCGGGATCCTGGCCGCCCACGCCGAGGCAACCGACTCCGCGCCCGCACGGGCCATCCTGGCCGACTGGCCGAACCACCGTCGCCACTTCGTCAAGGTGATGCCGCGCGATTACCGAAGGGTGCTTGCAGCGGTGGCCGAGGCGAAGGCGAGCGGCACCGACCCGAATGAGGCGATCATGGCGGCAGCACATGGCTGACCCGAAGGGATTTCTCACCCACACCCAGCGCATCCTGCCGTTGCGCCGGCCGGTCTCCGAGCGGGTGGGCGACTGGAACGAGGTGTATCAGGAGTTCGCCGAGGACACGCTGCGCGAACAGGCGGGCCGCTGCATGGACTGCGGAGTCCCGTTCTGTCACACCGGATGTCCGCTGGGCAACCTGATCCCGGAATGGAACGACTTGGTCCGCACCGGGCGCTGGCGCGAGGCGTTCGACCGGCTGCACGCCACCAACAACTTCCCCGACTTCACCGGGCGGCTCTGTCCCGCGCCGTGTGAGCCGGCCTGCGTGCTGGGCATCAACCAGCCGCCCGTGACGATCAAGCAGGTCGAGTACGAGATCGTCGAGCGTGGCTTCATGCAAGGCTGGGCGGAGCCGATCCGGCCGTCGAAGATGACCGGCAAGTCGGTGGCGGTGGTGGGCTCCGGGCCGGCCGGGCTGGCCGCCGCCCAGCAACTCACCCGGGCCGGGCACGCGGTGACAGTCTACGAGCGTGATGACCGCATCGGAGGACTGCTGCGTTACGGCATACCGGAATTCAAGATGGAGAAGCGCATCGTCGACCGGCGGCTGGCTCAGATGGCCGCCGAGGGCACGGTGTTCCGGGCGGGCGTGAACGTCGGCGTGGATGTCACGGCCGATCAACTACGCAGCGACTTCGACGCCGTCGTGCTGGCCGGTGGGGCCACCGCGTGGCGCGATCTGCCGATCCCCGGCCGGGAACTCGACGGGATCCACCAGGCGATGGAGTACTTGCCGTGGGCGAACCGGGTACAGGCCGGTGATCTGTCCGAGCCGCCGATCACAGCGCACGGCAAGAAGGTGGTCATCATCGGCGGTGGCGACACCGGCGCCGACTGCCTGGGCACCGTGCACCGCCAGGGCGGCACTTGCGTGCACCAGTTCGAGATCATGCCGCGCCCGCCGGAGACTCGGGACCCGTCCACGCCGTGGCCGATGTACCCGCTGATCATGCGGACCTCGGCGGCGCACGAGGAGGGCGGTGACCGGGTGTTCTCGGTCAACACCGAGGAGTTCATCGGCCGAGACGGGCACGTCACCGGGCTGCGGGCCCACGAGGTGCGGCGGCGCAACGGGGGTTTCGAGAAGGTGGACGGCACCGACTTCGAACTCGAGGCCGACCTGGTGCTGCTGGCGATGGGGTTCGTCGGCCCGGAACGGTCGGCGTTGCTGACCGACCTGGGCGTGGAGTTCACCGGCCGCGGAACCGTGGCCCGCGATGCGGACTTCGCGACCGGCGTGCCGGGGGTCTACGTCGCCGGGGACATGGGACGCGGCCAGTCGCTGATCGTCTGGGCGATCGCCGAGGGCCGGGCCGCCGCCGCCGGCGCGGACCGGTATCTGATGGGCAAGACCGCCTTGCCGGCCCCGGTCACGCCGACGATGGCGCCGATCCGGTAGGGCCGTGCGACCGGCGCCGGCACACTGATTTCTACCCCTTTAGCAACTTGCGCCCCGATTACAACAAATGCAACACAATTCGGCGCGTCGCGTCGTGTTTGCCATGGCCCCGGTGTCTAATGGTCGGCAATGGGCATCGCGTTAACCGCTGTGTTAACATGGTCCGCGTTATTCCAATCTGGTCCAAGCCGGGGCGGGGGTTCATCACCGTGTACATTAACCCGATATATCGATACCGGATGGGCCGAATGGCCTGGTCACTGCTGCGCTATCCGCGCAGGAGCCGGGAGTTCCCGGCCAAGCACGAGCGTCTCATCACCGCCGACGAGTTGCTGCGCTACGCGACGTAGGCGTCCGGGCTGAGCCGGGTGTACTGGGCCCCAGAAAGTTTGCTGGTCGTTAGCCCGACGTGATCGGGGCCCAGAGGCCCGAATCGCGGACCGCCTCGGCGAGGGGTTCCAGCACCGCCGGGTCGTAGGGCACCGGCAGATAGACGATCGCCAGATCCAGCCCTTCGGCGCCGAGTGCCGCGGCGTCATCGATGACTTTGCGGTAGTCATGACCGGGGTCCAGGCGCACGTGCGCCGACAGCGTGATCTCGGCTGCGTCGCGGCCGATGTCAGCGCAGTGGCCGGCCAAGACGTCACGTTTGCGGGCGAATTCGGCCGGCGTGCCGCCGACGAAGTTCCAGTGTTGGGCGTAGCGCGCAGTGATCTTCAGGGTGCGCTTCTCGCCGCTGCCGCCGATACAGATCGGCGGGTGTGGACGCTGCGGGCCCTTCGGCTCGTTGCGGGCCGCGGCCAGCTGGTAGTAGTCGCCCTGGAAGTCCGTCGTCTCCTTGCTCAGCAGGCTGACCAGGACTTCACACGCCTCCTCGAAGCGATCGAAGCGCTCGCGGATGGTGCCCAGCTCGATCCCGTAGGCGCCGGACTCCTCCTCGTTCCAGCCGGCGCCGATGCCCAACTCCAGCCGGCCCCCGGAGATGATGTCGAGCGCGGCGGCCATATTGGCCAATACGGCGGGATGGCGATAGTGGATGCCGGTGACCAAGGTGCCCAGCCGCAGCCGGGTGGTGGCCTGCGCCAGCGCGGTCAGCGTCGTCCAGCCCTCCAGGCACGGCCCGGTCGAATCGGTGAAGATCGGGTAGAAATGGTCGAAGGTCCAGCCTGACTCGTAGACGTCGATGTCGTCGGCGGCCTGCCAGACCGCCAGCATGTCGGCCCAGCTGGTGTTCTGCGGGGAGGTCTTGAACGCGAAGCGCATCCCGCCGACGTTAGTGCCTACTCGGCGACCAGACACGAAAGCGCCCACCGACGGCCCGACTTGGGGGCTTTCACGTCTGGTCGGCGGATGAAACGCGGCGCCCGATAGGCTCGCCACTGTGGATGTGGTGACGCTGGGTATCGACACCAAGGTGACCCTGCTGGCGGCCGGCCTGATCTTCCTGCTGGCGCTGCTGCTGGGGGTCTGGAAGTACCAACAGATCGTCACCTCGGAGAATCACCAGGCGCACATCTACGTCGACATCGCCCACCGGGCGGCGCTGCTGTACTCCTTCGCTACGCTGCTGGTCGCGGTGTTCGTCGAGCTCAGCGGCTGGCCCACCTGGGTGAACATGACCGCGTCGATGGTGATGGTGTACTTCTTCGTCACCGCGATCGCCAGCTACATGCTGCACGGCGCCTTGCGTGACACCACCAACCAGTTCGAGAAGGCCGGCCCGCTGCTGAAGGTGGGCATGGTCTTGCTCATCATCGGTGAGATCGGCGGTTTCGCGGTGCTGCTGGCCGGTTTCGGTGTCGGCGAGTTCTGAGGAGGAAAGTCGTTACAGCGCTTCGCCGTAGATGCTGCTGACCCAGATGTGTGTCAGCGTGTCGACCACCCGATCATGGGCGACCGACGGTTCTTCGGCGATCAGGGCGGCCATCATCGTGCGCTCGTTCATCTGATTCAGCGACGTCGCCAGGTCCAGCGCGGGGATGGTGTGTGGCGCCGCGCCGCGATCGCGCTCGGCGGTGATCATCGCCGCGGTCTGTTGAATCCATCGCTGCATGAACCCATTCCACATCGCCTTGAACTCGGGACTGGTGGCCAGCGCTTCGGTGCCGGCGCGGGCGATCGCGCGATGCGAGCTGAACGCGATGAAGAACGCCTTGATGCCACTGCGCCAGATCCGTCGCGGGTCGCTGGGCAGCCGCTGCACCGCCCCGACGAAGTTCTCGTCGGCGGCCGCGATGAGTGGCTCCAGCAACGAGAGCAGCACGGCGTCCTTGGATTTGAAATAGAAGTAGAACGTGGGCCGCGAGATGCCGGCACCCTTGGCCAGGTCGTCCACGGAGATCTCGGCCAGCGGCCGTTGCTCGAGGAGTCGTTCGGCCGTGGTCAGGATCGCCCGCTCCCGGTCGTCGCCGGACGGCCGGGTCGAACGGCGGCTGCGGGATCGCGTGGAGCCAAGCGGGGTCACGACCGATAGTCTACACGGTGTCGAGAAAATCGACACTCTGTCGAGAGCTTGCGGCCGGTCCGTTGACTACGCTAATCGCCCGTGGCCGAATACCTCGACGTCGCGGTCGTCGGCGCGGGGATCTCCGGGATCAGCGCGGCGTGGCATCTGCAGCGGCACTGCCCGGCGAAGAGCTACGCCATCCTGGAACGCCGCGCCGATCTGGGCGGCACCTGGGATCTGTTCCGCTACCCGGGGGTCCGTTCGGACTCCGACATGTTCACCTTCGCCTTTCGGTTCAAACCGTGGACCGCCGACACCACCATCGCCGATGGCGCAACGATCAAGAACTACTTGCGGGAGACCGTCGCCGAGAGCGGCATCGCAGAACGCATCCGCTATGGCCACCGGCTGGTCGCCGCCGACTGGAGCGAAGCCGACGCCGCGTGGCGGCTGACCATCGAGCGTGACGGCGAGACGATCGAGATGCGCTGCGGCTTCCTGATCGCCTGTAGCGGCTACTACGACTACGACGACGCCTACGCGCCGGAGTTCCCGGGCACCGAGAGCTTCACCGGACCAATCGTCCACCCGCAACACTGGCCGACGGAACTGGACTACGCCGGGAAGAAGATCGCGGTGATCGGCTCCGGCGCGACCGCGGTGACGCTGGTGCCGGCGCTGGTCGCCTCCGGGGCGGGTCACGTCACCATGGTCCAGCGGTCCCCGGGCTATATCGGGCTGCTGCGCTCGGTTGATCCGGTGGCGCGCTGGGCGAACCGGCTGCTGCCGGGTCGGGTCGCCGCTGGGGCCAACCGTTGGGGCTACATCGTGGGCCAGGTCGGTGTCTACCAGGTGAGTCGGCGCTTCCCGAACTTCATGCGCAAGACGTTGATGGCGATGGCCCGGCGACGCCTGCCCGCAGGGTTCGACGTCGCCAAGCATTTCGGCCCGAGCTATCAGCCGTGGGATCAACGGTTGTGTCTGGCTCCCGACGGCGACTTCTTCGCCGCGATCAGCGCCGGGCGCGCCGATGTTGTCACCGACGAGATCGAGACGTTCACCCCGTCCGGGATTCGGTTGGGTTCCGGCGAGGAGTTGCCGGCGGAACTCATCGTCACCGCGACCGGGCTGAACCTGCGATTGTTCGGCGGTGCCGAGATCAGCCGCGCCGGCAAACCGATCAGCCCGCGCGACACGGTTGCCTACCGGGGCATGATGCTCAGCGGCGTGCCCAACCTGGCCTTCACCGTCGGGTACAGCAACGCGTCGTGGACCTTGAAGGCCGACTTGGTGTCGGCGTCGGTCTGCCGGGTGCTCAACTACATGGACTCACAGGGTTTCGACACCGTCATCCCGGGCGAACCCGACCCGCACGTGCAGGACCGTCCGCTGGTGACGCAGATCTCCGGTTATGTACTGCGCGCGTTGAGCCAACTGCCGCGGGCCGGCTCGCACCGTCCGTGGCGGCTGCACGACAACTATCTGCTGGACTCAGCACTGCTCAGGCACGCCAAAGTCGATGACGGGCATCTGCTATTCACCCGCTGTTCGCCTACGGTTGCGGAATAATGTCTTAGATTGCGGACTGAAGTATTGGCGCCACGGTTAGAAGCGTCCGCGGGGGGCACCGCAATCGCAGCGGAGCGGGACGTCATGTCGGAGAACTCCGCGGGATTCCAGCGCGTCATCGACCCGCCTGTGGCACGACCAGCAAAGCCACGCTCGCGCATGGGGTTTTCTTGGTTTCGGGTGCGCCTGGCAGGCTTCCGTCACCCGACTCTTCCGGTGGTCGCCGCCCGTAGCGCGTGTCCGATCCCGGCCGGCTAAGCCCTCGGTGGACCACCGGTCCGCCCGTTTCGCCCCAACGGTTCACAATCGGGCACGGCGGGCCAAAACCAGGCACTTTAGGCCAAAAATGGACATTCGAGCCGGATGTGTTGTTGACTACAGGATGACTTAGGGTTTGATTAGCGGCGGCGCGTTCTTACGTGGCGCTTTCACAGCTGGAGAGGGGCTTCTTGTGTCGGAACGTAATCGCGGTGGGGGGCCCCAGAGGCGTCGTCGGGTGGTTGGTGCGGCGACGTCGGTGGGGGCGTTTTTGGCGTTCGGGATGACACCGTTGGCCGCAGCTCCGGCGCAGGCTGACTTTGACTGGTTGGACCCGTTCGCGTGGTTCGACACGGCCGGGGTGGACACGGTGGCCGAGGTGCCCGGGGCGGCCGACTTTACGTTCGCTGACTGGGGTGGCTTGTTCATGGGCGAGCCGGGGGCGTGGCTGGCCTTCGATGAGCAGGTGTACATGGCGATCTATGACCCGATGTCGGCAATGATCGGCAACTCGGCCAATGACTGGTGGCTGGATCCGCTGAACGAGATGTTCGCCACGGGCGACTCCTGTGGCGTGCTGTGCAACGGCGCGGACGCCTACCTCGACGGCGACGGTGACCTGGTCGCGGCCCAAGACGGTGGCTTGTGGTTCGGTGACGGCGGCAATGGCATCGATGGTTCTGATGGTGGCGCTGCCGGCTTCTTCGGCAATGGCGGCGTCGGCGGCGATGCGGCTGCTGGATCGATCATCACGATCGAGGGAATCAACTACGCGGGCACCGGTGGTGACGGCGGGGCCGGTGGTACTTGGATGGGTTACGGCGGCACCGGTGGTAACGGCGGGGCCGCGTTCGTCGACGGCGACGGCGGCGTGGTGCTGGCCGGGACCGGTGGTAACGGTGGCGACGGCATGGGCCTGATGGGCATCGGCAACGGCGGTGACGGCGGTGTCGGTGGGCAGGGCCTGGACGCGACCGATGGCTACGCGGCGACTGCCGGTGGTCTGGGTGGCAACGGCGGTAACGCCGGGCCGCACACCGGTAACGGTGGTAACGGTGGCGCCGGCGGCGTCGGTGGTCAGGGCTTGCAGGGCGTTACCGACGCCAACGGCAACGGTACGGCCGGCAGCGAGGGTGCTGCTGGCGGCAACGGCGGCGTCGGCGGTGGCGGCGGCGAGGTCTTCGGCAACGGCGGCAACGGCGGCGCCGGTGGCCAGGGCGGTCAGGGCGGCACCGGTGGTACCGGCGCCAACGGTGTCGACGGCGACTGGGCGGTCAACAACGGCAACGGAACCGACGGCGGCGACGGCGGCAACGGCGGCAACGGCGGCGTGGGCGGCAACGGTGGTGCGGCCGGTACCGCGCACCATGAGGGCAGCGGCGCCGACGGTGCCGGGGGTGTCGGCGGCAACGGCGGTGCCGGTGGCGATGTCGGCCTCGGTGGTGACGGTGGCAACGGTGCGGCCGGTACCGCGGACAACCCCAATGGTGGTGACGCCGGCAACGGTGGCGACCCCGGCGACACCGCGGGCCTCGGTGGCGCGGGTGGTCAGGGCAACGGCGGCAGCGCGGATGGCCAGGCCGGTGCCGATGGCACCATCACCCCGATCGTCTCGGGTAACGGTGGCGTCGGTGGCGCCGGCTACAACGCGGCGGCCGACACCGGTGCGGCGGCCGGTACCAGCGGCGGTAACGCCGGCAGCGGTGGCAACGGCGGCAAGTGGGGCAACGGCGGCGACGGCGGGGCCGGCGGTAGCGGCGTGGACGGTGCCGCAGGCAGCTTCACCGGCGGCGGCAACGGCAATGGCACCTCCGGCGGTAACGGTGGAAACGCCGGTAACGGCGGTGACTCCGGTGAGCTGGCGGAGAACACCGCCGGCAACGCCGGCACGGCAGGTGCCGGTGCCGACGGTGGCTCCGGCGCCAACGCCGTCGATCCGGGCGGCAACGGCGGTAACGGCGGTTCCGGTGGTAACGCCGGTAACGGTGGTGCCGGCGGTTCGTCGGCCAACGGCACCGCGGGCACCGACAGCGACGGCGGCCTCGCCGGCAACGGCGCCATCGGCGGCAACGGCGCGGCCGGCACCGACGGTGCCCCGACGACGGCCCCCTTCGACGGCGCCTCCAACGGCCAGGCCGGCGGCAGCGGTGGCCAGGGTGGCGACGGTGGCGCCGGCGGCGCCGGTGGCGGCGAGAACGGCGTCGGCACCGACGGCGGTAACGGTGCGGCCGGTGGCACCGGCGCCGACGGCGGTGTCGGTGGCTACACCACGCACACCGACGACCTGGGGCACCCGGAGCAGGTGCACAACATCGGTGTCGGCGGCCAGGGCGGCGACGGCGGTGACGGCGGTGACGGCGGCGCGGCCGGTGCCGGTACGACCAACGGTGCCGGTGGCAACGCCGGTAACGGTGGCGCCGGCGGCGCGGCTGGTAACGGTGGCAGCGGGGGCGACCTCACCGAGACCGGTTACATCGACAGCGCCGGAAACACCAGCCTGGGCAACCCGGCCAACATCACCGGTGCCGGCGGCGCCGGCGGCGACGGCGGTGACGGCTACGTCGCCGGTAACGGTGGCGCCGGTGGCAACGGCGGCAGCGACGACTTCGCGGCCGGCTCCAACGGTGGCCAGGGCGGCGCCGGCGGTAACGGCGGCGCCGGTGTCGGCGCAGGCAGCACCGGCGGTGACGGCGGTGCCGGCGGCAACGGTGGGGACGGCAGCGACATCCGCTGGGGCTGGACCGGCCCGGGAGCTCCGCCGGCGAGCATCAGCAACGGCACTCCGAGCACGTCGGGTCCGGTCGACAACGTCTCCGGCGGCGCCGGCGGCAACGGCGGTAACGGCGGCGTGGGTGACGCGGGCAACGGCACCGGTGGTGACGGCGGTGCCGGCGGCACCGTGGTCACGCCGGACCTGCCCACCGGGCCGGGATCCATCGGCATCAACGATGGTGAGATCAACGGTGGCGCCGGCGCTACCGGGGGTACCGGCGCGACCGACGGCGCGGCGGGCCAGGACGGCACCACCCCGTAGGTCACGGCAACCGGGAAAGCCCCACACGCTTCGGCGGTGGGGCTTTCCCCGTCTGCAGAGCCGGTGTCATTTACACCCCGTTGAGTTAGTCAACGCATCGTTGACTAACTCGACACCACGTTGATAGTCTGTCGCCATGACTGAACACCTCGATGTTGTGATCGTCGGCGCCGGCATCTCCGGTATCAGCGCGGCCTGGCACCTGCAGGACCGCTGTCCGAGCAAGAGCTACGCGATCCTGGAGCGCCGCGACGACCTCGGCGGCACCTGGGACCTGTTCAAATACCCGGGCATCCGTTCGGACTCGGACATGTTCACCCTGGGCTTCCGGTTCAAGCCGTGGCGCTCGGCGCACTCGATCGCCGACGGCGCCTCGATCAAGGACTACATCAAGGAGGCGGCCGCCGAGAACGGCATCGACTCCCACATCCGCTACCGCCAGCACGTGGTCGCCGTCGACTGGTCCGACGCCGACAACCGCTGGACCGTCACCGTGGAGAGCGACGGCAAGCAGACTCAGCTGACCTGCTCGTTCCTGTTCGCCTGCAGCGGCTACTACAACTACGACGAGGGCTACTCGCCCCAGTTCGAAGGCGCGGAAGACTTCGATGGCACCATCGTGCACCCGCAGCACTGGCCCGAGGACCTGGACTACGCCGGCAAGCGCATCGTGGTGATCGGCTCCGGCGCCACCGCGGTCACCCTGATCCCGAGCTTGGTCAACGCCGGCGCCGGTCACGTCACCATGCTGCAGCGCTCACCGACCTACATCGGTTCGCTGCCGCTGGTCGACCCGTTCGCCGAACGGGCCAACAAACTGCTGCCGGCGGCCGCCGCCCACGTCGCCAACCGCTGGAAGGCGATCGGCTTCGCCACCTTCCAGTACCAACTGTCCCGCAAGTTCCCGGCCTTCATGCGCAAAACACTGCTGACCATGGCCAAGCGCCGGCTGCCCGAAGGCTATGACGTCGAGAAGCACTTCGGGCCCAGCTACAACCCGTGGGACCAGCGGCTGTGTCTGGCGCCCAACGGTGATCTGTTCAAGACCATCCGCAGCGGCAAGGCCGACGTGGTCACCGACACCATCGAGCGGTTCACCAAGACCGGCATCAAGCTCAGCTCGGGCCAGGAACTGCCGGCGGACATCATCATCACTGCCACCGGGCTGAACCTGCAGTTGTTCGGCGGGGCCGAGGTGCGGCGCAACGGCGAACCGGTGGCGCTGCACGACACCATGGCCTACAAGGGCCTGATGCTCACCGGCATCCCGAACATGGCGTTCACCATCGGTTACACCAACGCGTCCTGGACGCTGAAGGCCGACCTGGTGTCGGAGTTCGTCTGTCGGGTGCTCAACCACATGGATGCGCACGGATTCGACACGGTGGTGCCGGGACAGCCCGGCACCGACATCGAGGGCCGGCCGCTGATGGACTTCACCCCCGGCTACGTGCTGCGGGCGCTGGAGTATCTGCCCCAGGCCGGTTCGCGCGCGCCGTGGCGGCTCAAGCAGAACTATCTGCTGGATCTGCAACTGATCCGGCGCGGCAAGGTCGACGACGAGGTGCTGCGCTTCACCAAGCACAAGGCCGCCGTCGCGGTTTGATCGCTTACGGTGCCCGCCCTGCCTCGGGCCAGTAGTAGGAGTCGGGGTAGGGGCGGGCGCCGAACAGTGCCGTCCCGATCCGCACCTCGGTGGCGCCCTCGGCGATCGCCAGCGGGAAGTCGCCGCTCATCCCCATCGACAGCCGCGGCAGGTCGTGGCCGCGCGCGGCGGCGGCATCGCGGAGCTCGCGCAGCCGGCGGAAACAGCGGCGAACCTCGTCGGGGTCGGGGGTGTTGATCGCCAGGGTCATCAAACCCCGCACCCGCAGCGTGGGGTAGTCGGCCAGCTCATCGAGGAACGGCAGCAGCTGCGCCGGATCCAGGCCGTACTTGCTGGGCTCGTCGGAGGTTTTGACCTGCACCAGCGCGTCGATGGCACGGTTCGCGGCGCGCAACTGCCGGTCCAACGCCGCGGCCAGCCTGGACCGGTCCAGTGACTGCACCTCGGTGGCCAACCGCGCCACCATCCCGGCCTTGTTGGTTTGCAGATGCCCGATCATCACCCAGTCGATCCCGCAGTCGGCCAGCGGCTCGTACTTGTCCCGGATCTCCTGAACCTTGTTCTCACCGAACCGCCGCAGGCCCAGACCGACGGCTTCCCGGATCAGCTCCGGGCCGAAGGTCTTGCTCACCGGCAGCACGTCGACATCGCTCGGATCACGCCCGGCGTCGCGGCAGGCCTCGTCGACCCGCTCCCGGAGCCGTTCCCACCGTGACCGCAGGCTGTCGTCCATCGTGGCGCCGGATCTAGACGACGACGATGCCGTCATCGTCGCTGTAGGCGATCTCGCCCGGTACGAATGCGATACCGCCTAGCTCGACGACGACGTCGCGTTCCCCGGCCCCGGTCTTGGTGCTCTTGCGGGGATTGGTGCCCAACGCCTTGACCCCGATGTCGAGCGTGCGCAGCATCGCGGCGTCACGCACCGCGCCGTGCACGATCAGGCCCGCCCACCCGTTGCTGCGGGCCAACTCGGCGATGAGGTCACCGACCAGCGCGGTGTGCAGCGAACCGGCGCCGTCGATCACCAGCACCCCGCCATCGCCCGGTTCTGACAGCACCGACTTGAGCAGTGCGTTGTCCTCGAAGCAGCGCACGGTGCTGATCCGGCCGGCGAACTCGGTCCGGCCGCCGAGCTGGCGGAATTGCAGGTCGCAACTGCGCACGTCGGCGCCGATGTCGTCGACGAGGTCGGCGGTCGGCCGGAAGGCTGCGCTCACCGGGGAGCTCAGCCGCGGCGCGCGTGCAGCAGCCGGCGGATCAGCAGGAGCCCGAGCAGACCGAGGACGCCGGCGGCCAGTACCGCACCGGGTGACCGACTCGGCGACGGCACCGACGGGGTGAGCGGGTTACGCGCGGCATCGACCGTCGACTTCGCCTGGGCGGCCGTTTCCTTGGCGCCGTCGGCCAGCCGGCCAGAACCGTTGGTGTCGGCGGGCCGGGCCGCCGGTGCGGGAACCGCGCCGGGTGCCTTCTTGGCGGGGGCTTTCTTTGCCGGGGCCTTCTTGGCCGCCTTTGCCGGGGCTTTCTTGGCGGCCTTGCCCGGCGTCTTCTTGGCGGCCTTGGCGGGTGCTTTCTTGGCTGGCGGCTCGGCGGGCCGGTCGGCTCCGGCGGGCTGCGCAGGCTCAGGCGGCGTGGCCGGTGCGGCGGGTTCGGCTGCGGGTGGCTCTACCGGCTCGGCCGGCCGTGCCGGCTCCGTCGGCGCGGCGGGTTCGGGTGCAGCGGCGGATTCGTGGTCGGGCTGGCCCTGCGGGTCGGTCATACGGCAGCTCCTCTCGCGGGTTTTCTCGTCTCAGATCAACTCGGCGACACCGGCAACTTCGCCCATCATGCCAGTATCCAGCGGTGGTTCACCGACGGACAGCGGTCAGGACCGCGGCCGATTCAGCCACAGACCAGCCGCGACGAGCGCCACCGCCCCGGCCACGAACGGCCAAATCGGCAGGTCATCCCCCGAGTCCGCGTCGCGCCGGGGGACCGGCGTCGGCGCATCGGCGTGGTCGGTGACGGCCGGACCGGGTTCGCCGGTGCCGGCCACCGTCAGCCGGAACGGCCACGAGCCGGACACCACATGACCGTCGGCGGAGGTGACGCGGTAGTTGACGGTGTAGGTGCCGGCCGGACCGAGGGGACGGACCGCGACGCTGGCGACCGCACCGCGAACCTGCGTTTCGCCGGTCGACCACAGGCGCCCGTCGGGCCCGACCACGGTCATGGCGGCGAAGGCGGTCTGCAGTTGCTCGTTGAAGGTGGCGCTGACGCGTTCCGGCCCGCGCGTCAGCTCGGCACCCCCGGCCGGGTCGGCCGCGACCAGCACCGCATGCGCGGCAGCCACCCCGGGGACCGCCAGCAGCGGAAACAGCATGGTCAGCGCGAACATCCCCGCCAGCGTGACGCGCCGGACCCTCCTCATGCCCGGCGCCGGCCCAGTGCGAGGGTCGCGGCCACCGCGGCGACCAGCAGTGCCGCGCCACCTAGCAGTCGGGCCGGGTTGTCCGCGCGGCCGGCCGCATCGTCCTCGGATTGGAGGGTCTGCGCCGGCCCGGCCGAGACGGCCGGTGGCGGGTGCTGCGCGTGGTGCTCGGGTGCGGACGCCGGACCGGCCGCCAACTGCAAGGTGGGCACCGGGCGCTCCGCCTCGCCGCCGCCGGGCGGGGGCGGCTGATCCCAGCGCACCACGGTGCCGTCGGCGTAACGCTGCGCGGAGGGGAAGTCCACCGAGTCGGCGTCGGGCAGCTTCATCGCGATCCGGAACAGGCCGAACTGATCGGCGCCGATTCCACCGGCGGTGGCCGTCCAGGTGACGGATCGCACCGCTCCGGTCTCGGCGTCGCGGTCCAACCGGGCCGTCCAGCCCGGTTGGGTCTCGGTGCGCGCCGAGGCCACGTCGGGCAGCGTCACGGTGAGTTCGGTGGTGGCAGAACCGGTGGGTGACTCATTGGGGACCTCGAAGGTCACCATCGCGACACCGCCGCGCACGGCGCCAGGGCTGCTGGCGTGCACATGCGCCCACGCCGGCGCGGCGCCGGCGAAGGAGACCACGGCGATCGCCGCCGACAGCGCCCACGCGCGCACCCCGGTGTTTGTGCGGCTCATGACGGCAGCCCCAGCCGGGCCATCAGATCGGCGTCGATGCCGTCGAGCTGCCCGCTGATCGACGCCGAGGCGGCCCGACGCCGATCGACCGGCATGGTCTCGATGGCGGTCACCGCCGTGGCGAGATCGCTCAACCGTTCGGTGATCGCCGTGACGAACTGCCGGGTCTCGGAGTCCTTGGGCTTGCGGTCGGCAACCATGCGCAGCGTCCTTTCCGCTCCGGCGATCCGCGCCGACAACCGGGCGTCGTTCTTTCCTGATCCGGAGAACTCCCCGATGCGGGCCAGCGGCACCCCGAGCCGCTCGGCCCGTTGCTCATCGATCAAGCCGCGGACCGCCATGGCGGCCCGGTATACCAGCGGGACCACGATAGGCGCCAGCATCCGGGTCACCGTCAGAGTCCGGCGAATCCGGGCCGGCGACAGCAGCTTGCCCTCGCGGGCCGCCTTGAGTTGACTCTCGGCCGCCTTGAGTGCGGCGCGGTCCCGGTCCCGTTCGGACTTGAGCTGCGCTTTGAGCGTGCGGGCCTCCGCGCGCTGGGTGGCCTTGAAGCGCTTGGCCTCACCCTTGGCCGCCAGTCGCGCCTCGAGTTTGGCCCCGGCCTTCAGGGCGCGTGCCTCGGCGCGCCGGGTCGCGCGGCTCTTACGTTTTCTGAACAGGCCCATCGCGGCCGCCTCCCGGTGTCTCGCTGGAACCGATCAAGCCACCCTAATCACGGTGCCGGCGCCTCAGGCGCTGAGGTGCTCCTTGCGGCGCAGCTCGTCGATGCGGGCCAGGACGTCCTCCTGGGCCTCCGGCGAGAGCCCGACGGCATGGGTGGCGATTCGTCGCACCCCGTCATCACGGAGGCTGTCCAGCCACGTCAATTCGGCGTCCAGCTTGGCGTAGTAGTCGTCGTCGGTGAAGAACGCGGGTTTGATCCGGAAGAAGTTGGCCAGCGCGGCCATGGTGGCCACCGACGGGTTCGTCCGGTTTCCCGAGCGCAGCTGGGACAGGTAGGGAGCCGACATGGTGATGCCTTCCGCCTTGAGCGCCGCGATCACCTCGGCGGACGTGTGCGGTCCCCGGCCGGGGGGATAGACCACATCGAAAAGGCGGTTCAAGCGGACAGCGAAAGTCGCGCTCATCTATAGGACCTCCAAGGGGCGGCAAGTGGTCGACAGGCGGTCGGCGAGGGGGGAGCCGTCACGTCTAATGATTTGCTGATCATCGTAGCCATAGATACCCACACAACCAAGGGTGATTCCGCAGCGAATCCGATCTTGATATTCAGCGCGCCGTCGCGTGGTGCGTTCGCCGACGGCACCGCTGGCCGCGGTCGGATTTTCGTGCCGTACCAAGCACAATTGCGCCGTGGAGACCGGCTGTCCCGGCTCGGTAGAGGATCGGTCGACGTTCCTCGGCCTCGGACGCCCGTCCGGCGAAGTGAAGTCAGCACCACGCGCTGACTGGTTGGCGGGATTTGCTACCGGACCGTGCGTTGGTCGCCGGCGGCGGGTTCGCGTCGCCGCATGACGACCCGTCGAAGCGCCCCCGCGGAGGCCACCGACATCAAGCCGGCCACCGCGCCGACGGCCACCGGACGCCACCCCAGCGCCTCGTCGAGGAGCATCCACAGGCCGAACACGCCGAACAGCAGGCCGGCCGCGCCGTGCAGCAGCTGCTCGGGCAGCTGACGGTGCAACACCGTTCCGACGGCGATCGCGACGGCGTCGGCCAGCACCATGCCCGCCGTCGCGCCGAGCCACACCCCCAGCCAGTTGCGGTCACTGGCCAGGGCGACCGTCGCCAACATCGTCTTGTCGCCGAGTTCTGCCAGCAGCACCGAGGACACCACCGCGAACAGCACGAACCGCGGCTCGCGGACCGTGGTGTGCCCGGAAGCGGCGCTGGTGCCCTCCCGCCAGGTCCATACCCCGAAGCCGATGAACGCCACCCCGGCCACGGCGGCGATGGGTCGCGTCGGCAATGTCAGCCCCAGGAAGTGCCCCACCGTCACCGAGATGCCGTGGACCGCGAACGCGGCGATGGCCACACCGCTCAGCACCACCCACCACCGGTGGCGGAGCGCGTAGGTCATGGTGATCAGCTGCGACTTGTCGCCGAGTTCGGCCAGGAACACCACGCCCAGGCTGATCAGCATGGCAGCGAGCATGCGAGACGGCCTTTCGTCAGCTGCGAGGCTAGTGACTTACCGATCCGGCCGCTACCGTGGCCCGGGGTTTCGGCGACCTGGATCCGCCGATTCGAAATGTCTTATGCGGCAAGGAGCATGGCCAGAATCGCGGTATCGGGGTGGCTGACCGGGTCGACTCCGACCCGGCTCACCATGGACGTCACCGTGCCGTCGGATTCGGCTTCGACCCAGGCCGCCCGGTGTTCCAGACCCAGATAGGGCAGACCTGGCAGCAGCACGCATCCCGATGCCGCTCCCCGGCATTCCGGTAGCGAGGGAATGGTCTCTGAAGGCGGGTGCAACATCAGGAGCGCCGAGGGCTGGCGGCCGGCGAAATATCCCGGCGCGATCGCGGATTCGCCGGCCACGGTGCCTTCGGCCAGCAGCAACCCGACGGTGCCCGGACCCGGATTGTCGGGGAGTTCCTCTCGCGTGCCGAACACTGTTGTGGTGGGCAGCAGTCCGGGCATCGAAGCCACCCGGACCGCGATGCTGAGCAACTGCGCCCATTCCTTGGTCGAATCCGGCCAGCGGCCGAAAACCACGAATCCGTGCAGTTCGCCGTGGGAATGGAACGGGGCGACTTCGATCGCCCGGCCGGACCCTGTCGTCTCCATCGCACACCCTCCGCGACATTTGGCTCGTCTGCTCGCATTTCAGCGGGTGGGTTGCCTGGCAGCATGCGACAGCCGACGAACGCGTGCAAGCGGACACGACGGCGCGGGCGATAACGAATCGATGAACAAAACGAAGCGGGGGCGCCGCACCAACGGCGCGACGCCCCCAGCTGCGGTGCGACTAGAAGATCAGACCCGAGGTCTTGGAGGTTGCGGCCGCGAACCGGGACTGTACGTCGGCCCAGTTGACGACGTTCCAGAACGCCTTGACGTAGTCCGCCTTGACGTTCTTGTACTGCAGGTAGAAAGCGTGCTCCCACATGTCGACCTGCAGCAGCGGGATGATGCCCAACGGCACGTTGGCCTGCTGGTCGTAGAGCTGGAAGGTCAGCAGTTTGCCGCCCAGGGTGTCATAGCCGAACACCGCCCAGCCCGAACCCTGCAGCCCGTTGGCGGCCGCGGTGAACTGTGCGCGGAACTTGTCGAACGACCCGAATGCGTCATCGATGGCAGCGGCCAAGTCACCGGTGGGCTTGTCACCACCGTTGGGGGACAGGTTCTTCCACCAGATCGAGTGGTTGACGTGCCCGCCGAGGTGGAACGCCAGGTTCTTCTCGTTCAAGAAGATTGCGCCGTGGTCGTCATTGGCGCGTGCCTCGGCTAGCTTCTCCAGGGCGCTGTTGGCGCCGGAAACGTAGGCGGCGTGGTGCTTGCTGTGGTGCAATTCGTTGATCTGGCCCGAGATGTGCGGCTCAAGGGCTCCGTAATCCCAGTCCAAGTCCGGCAAGGTGTAGTCGGCCACGGGGTTCCTTCCTTCGATCAGTACTGATCCGGTGTCGATCACCGTTGATCATTGTCGACATGCGTTGACGCTGTGGCGGCACCCCACCGCCCACTGCGGCCGCGGTGTGGTGAGACCACCTCGATCAACACTGCTCCAACAGCGGGAGTACTGCAACAATGGGCCGCGCGGCGATGCCGTGAACAGCGCTCAGATCAGAACGATCGCCAGTAGGACCGTCAACAACACCAGTGCGATCACGCCGGCGCGCAGCGACGCCAATAGATAGCTGCGCTTGTAGGTGGACGATCCAGCGTGCCAGCCGGTCGCCGTGGCGACCGGCCCGGGTCCGACCGGACGTGCCGTCATTCCCCTGCCCTCGACATCCCTTGCCCCCATGCTCACCGTGCGCCTCACCCCCGTGAGACGCATCACAACTGTCCTGTGACGGCGATCATAGCGTCTGGTTGCCCCAGTGGAAAATCTGCCCGTTACAACCCGCTTTGCCTGCAGCGATGGCCGCAAGGCGGGGAACGGCCGGGGCCGGCAGCAGCTGGTTAGTTAATCGAGAGATTTCGCTCAGAGCTGTTAACCAGCTCACATCAACGGCTCCGTATTATCCACAGCCAGCCGTTCGCCGAGGCGCAAAAAGCACCTCATGGGGCGTGTCCACCCCCGGCTCGCGTGTGGATAAACCTGTGGAAACTGTGGATAGCTCGGTGTAGCTGAGAGCGGTTCACGGCCGGGCTGGGCGACCCGCGGCGGTCGGTCCCCGCAAGCGGAAGGTACCCCCACCGCCGGCCTTGCGATCGCCGCTACGCTGGTGCGGTGATCCAGGTGTGCTCCCGCTGCGGCACGCGGTGGAACGTGCGCGATCGGCGGCGGGCGTGGTGCCCGCGCTGCAACGGCGCGCTGTGGGCGCCGCTGACACCCGCGCAGGAAGCGGAGTTGCAGTGGGTCCAGCCCGGCCCCCCGGCGCCGTCCGAGCAGTCCGTGGCGCCTTCCGAGTCGCCGCTCCGGCTGGGGCCGGGCTACCGCTGGATCGCGGTGCGGCCGGGGCCGCCGCCCCCGCAGCGTCGTCGTCGGCGACCGCTGGGCCCCACCCCGCGCTACACGGTGATGCCGCGCTGGACTCTGATGGGTGCGCCGAATCCGACTGTGGCACAGCCCAAACCGAAGGGGAGGGCGGCACCGCCGACGCGATCGTTGGAGAAGGCGCTGGGTGGCGCGATCGCCGCGCTGGGCATCGCCGCGCTGGTGCATGCGCTGATCTACGTGCTGATGATCGTCAACCGCACCAGGTTGCTGCACCCGCTGATCGCCGAGGGCGCGGTGTGGTTGGGCAGGCTGGCCGGTCTCGCCGCGATCGCGGCGGTCGTCCACTGCGCTCTGGTGCTGACCCGCTGGCTGCTGGCGCGCCGGGAGGCGGCGTTCGCCCGGCTGCAGCTGCCCGAGTCGCGCCCGGCCTGGGCGCTGTGGACCGGCTGCCTGGTGCCGCTGGTCAACCTGGCCTGGGCCCCGGTCTACGTGCTGGAGCTGGCCGGGCGAGAGGACCGGCTGGCCCGGCTGCGCAAACCGGTCGTGATCTGGTGGGTGGTGTGGGCGGTGGCCACCGCCGCGGCGCTGTTCGCCACGGCCACCAGCTGGGCCGACGACGCGCAGGGCATCGCCGACAACATGGTGGCCACGGTGGTCGCCTATCTGCTCGGCCTGGCCGCGGTGGTGGCGGCGGCCCGGGTGGTTGAGGGATTCGAGCAGCGGTCGATGGGCCGGCCCGCCCACCACTGGGTGGTGGTGCCCGGCGGCCAGGATCCGGCGCCGTCGGGACCCGCGGCGCAGGGCGGCCCGCCGGCGGAGTCGGAAGCCGCTGCGGCACCGACCGTCGCTGTCGGGTCCGGCGGGCGGGAACCGGCAGCATAAACCCATGGCAGCGGCCGACGATGTGGTGGCGGAGCACCCCTTCGTGGTCGCGCATCGGGGCGCCTCGTTCGATCGTCCGGAACACACGCTGGCCGCATACGATCTGGCGCTGCAGGAGGGAGCCGACGGCGTCGAATGCGATGTGCGGCTGACCAGCGACGGTCATCTGGTCTGCGTGCACGACCGCCGGGTGGATCGGACGTCCACCGGGGCCGGCTTGGTCAGTGAGATGACGCTGGCGCAGTTGCAGAACTTCGACTACGGGGCCTGGCACAACGGCCGCCCGGACGGGGCACCCGAGGCCGCGAACCCCGGGGGCACCGGTCTGCTCACTCTCGATGCGCTGGTGGCGATGGTCCTGGACTGGCACCGGCCGGTGAAGATCTTCATCGAGACCAAGCATCCGGTGCGTTACGGGGCGTTGGTCGAACGCAAGCTCCTGGTCCTGCTGGACCGATTCGGGATCGCCTCGCCGGCCTCGGCGACCCGTTCCCGCGCGGTGGTCATGTCGTTCTCGGCGGCGGCGGTATGGCGGGTTCGGCGGGCGGCGCCGATGCTGCCGACGGTGCTGCTGGGTTCGGCGGCCCGGTACCTGCGCGGCAGCGCCGCGACCACGGTCGGGGCCACCGCCATCGGCCCGTCCATCGCGACGCTGCGTGAGTACCCGGAGTTGGTGGACCATGCGGCGGCACGTGGTCGTTCGCTGTACTGCTGGACCGTCGACCGCGACGAGGACGTCGATTTCTGCCGGGATGTCGGCGTCGCGTGGATCGCCACGAATCAGCCCGCCCGAACCAAGGCGCGGTTGCGGGCGGGCTGATCAGCGGAGGGCGGAAGGCGGTTACCCGCCGGCGGCCCGCGGCGCGCCGGCCTCCGGCGTCACGGTGCCGAGCTCGCGGGCGATGAAGTTCTCCAGGTCGAACAGATTGTGCCCGGCGCGGTCGGCCACCCGCAGCAACCGGGTCATCACGGCGACCTCCTCGACCTGCTCACGCAGGAACCACTGCATGAACTGCTCGCCGAGGTGGTCACCTTCGTCACGGGCGGCACTGGTCAGCCCGCTGATCTGTTCGGTGACGGTGCGCTCTTGGTCGAGCACGAGGGTGAGCGCGTCGCGCGGGGCATCGAAGCGGTTGCGCACCGCGCCCGTGCCGGGGATCTCGACGTCGACGGCGCGGTCGAGCAGGTACTGCACCATCATCATCGCGTGACGGCGTTCCTCGACGGCCTGGGCATAAAAGAACTTCGCCAATTGGGGGAAATCTCCGCCGTCAAAATATACGGCGACGGCGACGTATTGCTGCGCGGCGGTGAATTCGTGGTAGATCTGCTCCTGGAGCAGCGCGTGGAATTTTGACGTGTGGTTATCAATCTCGGACATGAATCCGATACTACCGAGGTCAGACCCGGTTTGCATCCAAGGTGCGCCTTAGTCAGGGCAGCTTTGCCTAAGTAAAGATAGGGTTGGCTGATATTGTTCTGGCGCCCGCCGAGAATTTCCAATATACGTTAATTGTCCGTTGCCATTGTCGGCGGCGCGTCACGGCTCAACTCGTCGAATAACCGCGCGGCCTGCTGGTGGTCCCACACCACCGCCTCGCCGGCCTCGGTGTAGGTGAACTCCCCGACCGGGACGGTCAGCATCGTGGTGGCACCGCGCAACGCCCAGCCGAGTGCGGCCAGGTCCAGGACGCCCGCGCCGGCGTCCACCGTCATCGCGTGCGCGGCGGCGGTCGGCACGCGGTACCAGCGCAGCGGGTTGAGCCAGACGGTCGGGTCGGCGACGCGGGCCAGCAGCGCGGACAGAAATAGACGCTGGTGTTCCATCCGGTCCAGATCGGCGCGGGGTGTGGCGCGGCTGCGCACGTAGCCCAAGGCGGCCTGGCCGGCCAGCTTCTGGCAGCCGGCAGGTAGGTTCAGCCCGGCCAGCGGGTCCTCGATCGGCTCGTCCGGGCACAGCACGACCCCGCCCAGGGCGTCGACGAGCGTGGCGAAGCCGCCGAACCCGATCTCGATGTAGTGGTCCAGCCGCAGGCCGGTGGCCTGCTCGACGGTGCGGGTCAGCAGCGGTGCTCCACCCAGCGCGAACGCCGCGTTGATCTTGTCGTGGCCATAGCCGGGGATGGGCACATACGAGTCGCGCGGGATGGACACCACCGTGGTGGGCATGCCGGAACCCGTCGCCGGCAGGTGGATGAGCAGCATCGTGTCGGTGCGGCCGTTGCCGACGTCGCCGCCGGTGGTCAGGTGCTGCTGCTGTGCGGCGCTGAGTTCTGCGCGACTGTCGGAACCGACCAGCAGCCAGGTCGTACCGCGGCCTTGCGACGGACGGTCGGGGTAGCCGGTGAACACCGCGGCACGGTGCAGCGCGGTGTCGAGCCAGGCGGCGCCGCCGACCAGCCCGGCCATGCCGAGCAGCACTATCAGCATCGCGAGCACAACCAGCCGCCGCAGCCGGGACCGCCGTCGTCGGCGTGCCGGCCGGGGTGGTGCCGGCGGCTGCCGCGTCACCGGAGGCGCCGGAAGCGACACCGGACGCTGGGCCGGTGCCGGACGCTGGGGCGGCGGGCGCTGGGGTGCCGCACGCCCGGGCGGCGGGTGGCGGTGCAGCAGCGGCG
>NZ_MVHC01000039.1 GCF_002086455.1 Mycolicibacter algericus DSM 45454 | reverse complement strand
CACCCCAGGACCCGCCTACATCCCCAACCTCACCCGGTCAGCCGCGCCCGCCCACGCACTCCCGATCGGGAAGAGCCGATTTCATCCGGTCAGGGATGCTGTAACCAACGATCGGGTTGGAAAACACATCCTTGTTCGCGCAGCAGTAGAGCTCGCCCTCATCGGTGCGGTGCGCGGTGATATCGGCCAGCCACAGCTGGTTGGGGTCATCGGCGGTGAAGTCCCGGCCGACCAGGTCATCGTGGACCGGCGGACCGGGCTTCTTGCCGTTGCGTCCCTGCCGAAGGCGCTCCACAGCCCGTTGTGCGAGCAGATCTGCCAGGCGGTCCGCTCGGCCATCGGCTCCCCGGCAGCGCGGGCCTCATCGACCAGGAACCGGTAACCGAATTCCGGATCATCACGATGAGCATCGACCAGGGCGTTGGTGCGGTAGGCCTCGATCCTGACGCCGTCATCGATGTCGGCCTGACGCAGCCCCTTGGTCAACGTCATCGGGTGCACCCCGAAATCTGTGGCGACCGCCTCGATGGTCACCCGGCTCCCGGTTGCGCGCAACCCGCAGGACGTCACCACGGGACTCTTTCGGATAAGGCCTGGGCACAAGGACATCCTTCCAGCCCACCCCAGAGGGTAAGCCAACTCAGATGTCACCTAAATTCATGCAGCAGACCCGATCCAGAGTTGATCGGACAGCACCTCCAAGGCGGACAGCTGGACCGACCCGGTTCACCTAATGGTATAACTATATATCGTATTAGTCTTTCCTGGCTTGGTTGCCGGGTCCTGAAACGAGGCAGGTATGAGTCACGTCATCTCGATAGGCAGCTACCTGCCGCCGTGGACCAACGGTTCCCGCAGGATCAAAGGGCCCGACGAGGACGCACTGACCATGGCGGTTGCGGCCGGGCGGGCCGCCGATCCCAGCGCCACGGCGCAACGGGTGGTCATGGTGTCGCGCAACTTCCCGTTGTTGGAGGGCGGCAACGGTGCGGTACTGCTGGCCGGCTTGTCGTTGGCCGCGGACATCGCGGTGACCGAGGTCCTCGGCGGTGCGCCCGCTGTGCTCGACCAAGCGACCAGAGCCGAACCGGGCACGCTGCTGATCGCCGCCGACGACAACGACGCCGCCGCCGGTGCGGCCGCGTTACTGACCGGCGATTCGGGCGCGACATTGACTCCGGCGGCCCGGCAGACCCGCAGCCTGCCCCTGCTGGCGCGTGCCGACGACGGAACACGGCACGCCTACGTCGACCCCCGCCTGCAGCGAGAGGTCGGGGTGCGTGCGACCCTGGCGCGGCTGGGCCTGACCGGCAAATCCACGGTGGCCGCCGTCAGCGGAATCAAGGCCACCCAATTGGGCCGCGACTTCGACGCATCCACCGCGGTCGAGGACGCGAGTGTGTCGGGCGCCGCGGTGATCAGGCTGCTGGCCGATGCGATCGAGAAAGGCAATGCCGGTCTGGTGCTCGCCATCGAGCAAGCCACGATCAACGTGGCCGAACTGACATTCACCGAACGTACGCCGCGGATTCTCCGCGACGAGGCGCCGACGCGGGAATTGCCCAACGCGCGCGTCACCGAAGGCGTCGGCATCCCGATCTCGCTGGCTGCATACGCCCGCGCATTTGAACCGAAACTGCGTTGGGAGGCAGCGGTGTTCGACGAGCGTCCTGGTATCGACACCGCGCCGCAGTTCCCGCCGCGGCTCCGCGTCGATGACGCCGGCGCGCTGGCGCGGGACTACCGGTTCGCGCCGCTGCCCCGCACCGGCACCGTCTACACCCACACGACGGTCCGCATTCCAGTGCCCGACCTGCCCAGCCCCTACTCGCTGGCCCTCGTCCAGCTTGAGGACAGCCCAGTGCGAGTGTTGCTCAAAGTCACTGGTGTACCAGCCGGTGAGACGACGATCGGGCAGCCCGGCTCGGTGGTGCTACGCAAGATCGCCAACCGGTCCGGCATTCCCGATTACGGCTATGCCTTCTGGCCGGGCCGCACCCCCCAAGGAGAGCAATCATGAGGAACGTGGCGATCGTCGGCGCCGGGATGACCCCGTTCGCTGAGCATTTCGAGCTTGGTATTAAAGATCTGGTGCCGATGGCATACTCCGAAGCCGTCGGGCACGTCGACAAAGGCATTGACAAGTCGGAGATCGAGGCTGCCTGGTTCGGTGAGCTGTCCACCACAGATGGCTTCCCGTCCGGAATCCTGGCCGACACCCTCGATCTCACTGAGATTCCGGTCACACGTGTCGAAAACGCTTGTGCCACCGGCAATGACGCCATTCGTAACGGCACACTGGCGATCGCCTCCGGTCTCTACGACGTAGTGCTGGTCGTTGGCGCCGACAAGGTGCGTGAGACCGCAACCAACACGACATTTTGGGAATGGGCCGCGATGACCCGCGACAACGCGTGGGATTATCCGCTGGGCCTGGTCGCGCCGGCAAACTTCGCCCTGCACGTCATCCGCTATCTGCACGAGTCGCCGGCGACCAAGGAACACATGGCAATGATCGCGGTCAAGAACCATTTCCACGCGCTCAAGAATCCGAAAGCGCAACTGCGCTATGAGATTACCGTCGAACAAGCGCTGGCCGCGCCGATGATCGTTGACCCCTTCGGGCTTTATGACTGCACACCGCAGAGCGACGGCGCGGCCGCGGTCATCCTGGCCGCCGAGGATGTCGTCGACCGCTACACCGATCGGCCGGTGTGGGTGCGTGGCGTGGGGATCGGTATGGACCGGGTCATGCACCAGCACAAGAGCGATATGACGACCTTCCCGCCGACGGTGCGGGCTGCCAAGGCGGCGATGAAGATGGCCGGGCTGACGCCGGGAGACGTCGACGTCGCCGAGGTACACGACTGCTTTACCGGTGTCGAGTTGATCAGCTACGAGGATCTCGGTTTCGCCGACCGCTTCGAGGCCTACAAACTGGTCGAGGGGCGCGAGCATTATGTTGGCGGCTCGATCCCGATCAACCCGAGCGGCGGGTTGAAGGCCAAGGGCCACCCGCCGGGGGCTACCGGGGTGGCGCAGTGCTATGAACTGTTCAACCAACTGCGAGGCGAGGCCGAAAATCAGGTTGACGGCGCACGAGTCGCCTTGGCACACAATATCGGTGGTCCGACCGCGGTCTCGGCGATCACCATCCTCTCCACCGAGAAGAACTGACAGGAGCGCCATGACCACCCCAGAAGTCAGCACGTTGCCCGGCTATGAAGAATTCGCTCCATGGCTGCTGGTGGAGAAGCGTGGGCAAGTCCACGTGGTGAGCATTAACCGACCCGAGGCGTTCAACGCGGTCAACGAAGAGGTCCACCATGCGTTTGCCACCATCTGGCGGGTGCTGACCGCCGACGATGACGTGCGTGCTGTGGTGACGACCGGTGTCGGCAAGGCGTTCTCGGCCGGCGGCGACATGGTGATGTTCGGCCGTCTGATCGATGATCCGGTGGCTCGCCAGTTTCAGATCGCTGAGGCGCGCACTGTGTTCCTTGAGGTAATCAACTTTCCTAAGCCGCTGGTGTCGGCGGTCAACGGTCCGGCTGTCGGGCTGGGTTGCTCCATCGCGCTGCTGAGTGACTTTCTGGTAATGGGGGAGAGCAGCTACCTGGCTGACCCGCACGTCGCGGTCGGCCTGGTCGCCGGAGATGGCGGCGCGGCGATGCTGCCCCTGCTGATCGGAATGATGAAAGCCAAGGAGTACGTGCTGCTGGGCGACAAGATCACTCCGACGATCGCCGAGAAGCTGAATCTGGTCACGAAGGTGGCCAGCGACGACACCGTCCTCGACGAGGCGCTGGCGCTGGGCGAGAGGCTGGCCGCGTTGCCGTCCCAGGCCTTGCGGTCCAGCAAGGTCGCGCTGAACATGCATCTGTCACGCGCTGCTCTCGGCGTACTCGAGTACGCGCTCGCCGAGGAGTACACCTCGTTCACGACGCCGGAATTCAAAGAGCGAGTTGCCGCGTTCCGGGCTCGCTCGAAGAAGTAGCGACGTTACCCGGGCATGATCGAGGGTGGCGGCGTGAATCCAGAGTTGGCCAGTGCGGTCGCCATCCCACTACCGATGGGGCCCTCACGGTCGAAAATTGTGGCGACGCCGGTGGCGACCCCCGACTGGCTATAGTGCGTGACCGACGCGAGGCCGAGGTGCACGCCCCTCGGCAGTCGGCTGAGGGTGAGCGTGTAGTCGGCGTTGACGAATTGCAGCCCTGCCGTGCTCCAGTGGGTCAGCGAGCTGGTTACATCGGCGGCCATCGCCGCGCGCGTGAACGGACTGAGCGGCTCGTCGTCGACGAGAAACTTGGTTTCCCGCATCCAGACGAACTTTTGGCCGTCGTGTCGCCATTGGTCCACTCCCACACCGGGACTGCCGTGGACCGGGTCGCGGCCGTAGGACTGAAGGAGCATAGGAAGGTCGTCGGGGATCACGTCGGGCTCGGGTGGTATGTCGGGCATAGTGATCGGTAACGTCCACGCCGTAGCTGTCGGGTGCTCGCTGCGGCGCAGAAACAGCGCGCTGGCGCGCGCCACCATGGTGTCCTCCTGGCGCATGACCGCGTCGACGAGCTGAATGCGACGTCCCTGACGGACCCCGTAGGCATCGACTCGCAGAGGTTGAGGCGCCACCGGCCGGAGCAGGTCCACCGTCAACCTGACAGGCTGCAGATCGGGATCGCTGACCTGCCGCTCGACCGCGCGACCGAGCAATCCGCCAACGTAGTTGCCGCTCAGATGTGGGCCCCACGGCCCCCGCGCTAGCCGGGTGGGGTGATAGACGTCGTCGTCAGCAACGAAGAAACAGGTCGGTACTTTTGCGGAGGGGGACACTGGGAATCTCGATTCAGCGGTAGGCGGTGACCCGGGCGGTGACCGCCACCTTCCCGTCGTCGCCGACGGCCTGCGCGTCGCCAACCGCGGTCCGGTGGCCGATCCGCATCGGGGTGCCGATGTAACGGGAATTCCGGCCGGCAATGAACGGGCGCAGGAAGTTCACTCGAAGCGATGCCGTCTGTAGCAAGCCGTTGCTGCGCTGCTGATTGATGGCCGCCGAAGCGGACAACTCCAACCCGGCTGCCGCCACACCGCCGTGCACGATGCCGATGTCGTTGTAGAGGGTGGGGTCTGGGCGCTGCTCCAGCACGCGGAGATCCTCGTCGACGGGCCGGGGTCGGACCGCCATCAGGTCTGTGAGTGTCGTCTGGGGGGTGCGTACTAATGGGTCCGGTGACCGCTCGCCGATGAAACCGCCCGCGGGAATGTAGAAGGAGCGCACCGTTGCGTATCCGATGACCGTGCCTCCGCGCGCGAGGGTGCAAATCGACAGCGACGTGGCGCTGACGGGACCCACTGGGCGGGCGCTGGCCACCAGTTCGCCAGGGACATCAATGTTGCCGACGCTCAGCTCCACCGTCAGCTCGCTCGACACGGTCCACTGATCTGCGCGCCGGCGATAGTGATTGACCATGCCGCCAGCCGCGTCGACCAAAATCGCCAGTGGGCCGATGCTCGGCGCATCGGTGAAAGGATTGCGCAACCCCGACATTGGCATGGACATCACGGCAGTCCCATCGGCCGGGTTCTTGTCGTGAAATTCGATCCCAAACCGGACCTGGACGGTGTCGGGCGTCTCGGTGTCGTGCGCGGCTGCTCGTTGGTCCGGACCGATCATTCGAGAAGATCGACAACGGTCGACAATTCGGATCCGGTCAGGACGAACTCCTCCGCCTTCTGTAGATGCTTGCACCACAGCTCGCCGGCTTTTTCGCTGTCACCCGCCTTGATCAAATCTAGGACCATCCGGTGGGTCTTCGCCGAGCGGCGCACCGCCTGCTCGGCACGTGCTCCCTTGGTCGGCTGCAGCGAGCGGTTCGCCTTCTCGATGATGTGATGCAGCATGTCGCTGACGATCTGCAGGGTTTTGCCGCCCGACAGACGCGCGATAGCAGCATGGAAGTCGGTCAACTGGTCGACGGCGTCGCTGCCCGGCTTCAGCTGTGACTCGCGTTCGACGATCTCCTCAAGTTCGGCGATCACGGCCGGATTGCGATCTTTCGCGATCTGCACCACCATCGGTGTTTCCAGATTGACGCGGGCATGGTAAACGTCCTTCAGCGTCACGCCCTCGTACTCGAGGATCAGGCCGGCGTAGCGGGCGAGTGTCTCGCGACGCGGCCGGGTTACCCGAGCACCGCCGCGTACACCGCGCTGCACCTCGATCAGGGACTCCGATTCCAGCACCCGGAATGCCTCGCGCAGTGTCGGCCGGGAAACCCCGAACCTTTGCATGAGCTCTGATTCCGGTGGCAGTATGGTGCCTTCGGTGATCTCGCCGCGAATGAACATCCGACGTAACGCAGTGGCCACCCGATCGGCCATCTTCGGCTCCCGAAGACTGGTGACCTCCATGTCGATCCTCCGTCGGTAAGTACCTCATATTGATTAACTATTTGGAAGGTTAGCGGACTTCTTGCGGTCGACCGGGTTTTCGCGGGGGCACGTGAGCAACCTCATGCCTAATACCCCATCGACCGGCCCATCAGATCCTTCATGATCTCGGTGGTGCCGCCGTATAGCCGCTGTACCCGAGAATCCCGCCAGAGTCGGGCCACCTCGTATTCGTTGATGTAGCCGTAGCCGCCGTAGATCTGCAGGCAGCGGTCCATGATCTCCCACTGAATCTCCGAGGTCCACCATTTAAGTCCGGCGGCATCCTGGTCGGAGAGCTCGCCGTCGTTGAGCGCCAGAATGCACTGGTCCAAGTAGGTCTGGGCGGCATCGAGCTTGGTCTGCATCTCGGCGAGGAAATGCCGGTTCACCTGAAACTTGCCGATCGGCTGGCCAAAGGCGGTTCGCTCCAGCGCGTAGGCCTTGGTCAGCTCCAGGGCACGTCGTGCGGCTGGTAGCGCATAGCACGCGATACCCACCCGCTCGCTGGGCAGATGCGAAACTAGGTGGTAAAAACCACGATTGAGCTCGCCGACCAGGTTCTCTTTCGGTACCCGCACATTGTCGAAATACAGCTCCGCGGTGTCGGCGGAATACTGCCCGATCTTATCGAGCTTGCGGCCGCGGGTGAAGCCTTCCATGCCGTCCTCGACCATCAGCAGGCTGATGCCCTTGTGCCGGGCCGACGGATCGGTCTTGACGGCGGTCAGCACCAGTTTGGATAGCAGGCCGTTGCTGATGAACGTCTTCTGGCCGTTGACGATCCACGCGTCGCCGTCATCGCGGGCCGTGGTCTTGATACCCGCCAGATCCGAGCCCGCGGCCGGCTCGGACATCGCGATCGATCCGATGTACTCACCGGTGATGAATTTCGGCAGCCAGCGCTCCTTCTGTTCCTCAGTAGTCAGATCGTTGAGATAGGGCACCAGGATGTCGTTTTGGACGCCCAGGCCGATGCCGACCGAGCCGGTGCCGAACATCTCCTCAGACACGATCTGGTTGAAACGGAAATCAGTGACGCCCAGGCCGCCGTAGCGCTCGGGTAGCGCCCAACCGATCAGCCCGTGCTCGCCCGCGGAGAGCCACGCCTCCCGGCTCACTTTGCCGTCGCGCTCCCACTTTTCGGTGTGAGGGGCGCAGTCGCGTTCGAAGAACGCCCGTGCGGTAGCACGGAAGTCATCATGAACCTCGTCGAATATGTTGCGGCGCATGTACTGTCCTTAGTCCTCGGCCCATGTCACGATCGCCGGTAGCGCACGTCCCGGGGCGTAAATATCAAACAAGCGCCCAGCCAGTAGCGCTTCTAGCTGGTCGGCGGAGCCACACAGTGAGTCGACCTGAAATCCTCGCTCGACGTAGCGGTGCAAGTCGTGCTCGGCGGTCAGGCCGATCGCCCCACACACCTGAAGGGCGGCATCGCTGACTGCGCGGTGTGCCCGCCCGGCCGCCACTTTGGCGGTTTGCGCCGACAGTCTGCCGCCGTAGCGCCAGGACTCGCCAAGCAGCGCGCGTGCCCCCTCCAGAACAGCGGACGCGTCGGCCAGGGCATGTCTCGGCGACTGGAAGGATCCGATCTGGACTCCGAACTGGACGCGGACCTTCACATGCTCGACCGCGATCCGCAGCGCCTCGGCTGCCAGTGCCACCAACTCGGTGGCCAGCGCCCGGTGTGCGGCGGCGATCGCACGATTCCACTCAGTCGACGCCTCGACCAGTACGGCGTCCAGCGGCCCACTCACCTGTGTCCAGTACACGGACGGGTCGAAGGTGTCCAGCCGCTGACCGGTCAGTTGTCCGGCATCGACGACACCGACCGAAACCGTTCCCATCGCGCCGCACACCGGGACGACCAGGCGTCCCTGCAGCGGACCCAACACGATCCCGGCCACCCGGTCGCCGTCGGAACCCGGTGAATAACCCGCTACGAGGTCCGGCAGCACAATGCCGTCAACCGGCTCGTCGAGCAGCGCCGCCAGTTCGGCCAACATCACCCGATCCAGGCAGTCGGTGTTGGCCAGCGATCTGCCTTGGGCGCGGAACAGCAGCTCGCATGCCTCGATCGGATATTCGACCTCGATGTCTGACCAACCGAGCTCGGCCAGTTGCGGGCCGACCGCGACGTGCTCACCGGAATTCTTGGCGGCCACCTCGTTGAACAGCCGGAACACCGCGTCCTCGACCATCGGCCATGATTCGTCGGTCATTGGCCCCGCCTCTCCTTCGGCAGTCCGAGCAGATGATCGGCGATAATGCCGCGCTGCACCTCAGCCGTACCGCCCATGATCGTGGCGGCGCGTGAATACCACCACTCCGCGCGCAGCGTGTCCAGTTTTGCGCTGCCCTTCCCGGCGATTATCTGGTCGCGCTGTATGTCGAGGATCAAGTCGTTGACTTCCTTTTCGGCGCGGCCGAACAGCAGCTTGTCGATGCTGCTGTCGGCGCCCACGGACTCGCCCCGGGCGAGCCTGCGTACTGTCGTAGCGGTGCGTGCCTGGGCTGACACCACGTCGACGTAGACGCGGGCGAACTTTTCCCGCTGCTCCGACGTGGCGCCGTGGATGACCATCTCCTCGCGCAACCGGCTCAATTCGGTGAATACCTTCGTCAGCACCGCGTAGCCGTACATACCGCGCTCGTACTGCATCAAGTGCATCGCGACGGCCCAACCTTCGCCCACGTCGCCGATCAGGCGCTCGCGTGGTACCCGGACGTCGTCGAAGAACACCTCGGCGAGTTCGCGCCGACCGCTGGCCAACGCGATGGGGCGGATCGTGACACCGGGCGCGTCAGCGTCGACCATCATCATGGTCAGTCCACGGTGCCGGGTCTCCGGCGCGCCGGTCCGCACCAGCGCCAGTAGCCGGGTCGCCGTGGGGCCTTGGCTGGTCCAGATTTTTTGGCCGTTGACGATGAAGGCATTGTCGCCGTCCTCGACGGCGCGGGTACGCAGTGTGGCGAGGTCGCTGCCGGACTCCGGCTCTGAGAAGCTCTGGCCCCACCATTCGGCGCCGCTGAGGTAACCCGGCACATGCTTGGCCGCCAGGTCCGGCGCGAACTTCAGCAGGGCCGGGCCGAGCGTCTCCAACGTCCAGTGCTGAGCCGGCACCGGCAGCATCGCATAGCCCAGTTCCTCGTAGTAGACGGCTCGGTGAATCTCGTCACCGCCCAGGCCGCCGGCGCTCTCCGGCCAGCCATAGCGGTTCCAGCCGGCCTCATACAGCCGTGCCAGCACCCCCGCGTCGTGGGCCAGGCCGTCCTCCGCAGTGGTGAAGGCCGCGGAACGCCAATCGTCGGCCCAGTCCAGGTTGCGCAGGTAGTGCCGGAAATCCTGGCGATACAGCGCGACCTGCGACACGTAATCGCGGCTGGTGCGCAGGGCGCTGTCGCCTGTAGGGGCGGACATCCGCACCCCCTTCGTCGTGTCGGGCGATTCGTCCGGGTTGGATCGAATCAGCTAAACAATTATCTATAAGGGGTACGATAACCCACGCTGACACTTCTGCGAGAGGGAGCATCAAATGACCGCTGTACCGGTCGCCGCGCCAGCCGTCCAGTTCAACCCGGAGTCCCGGCTCTACATCGACGGCGAGCTACGCGAATCTACGTCGGGTGCCACCGTTGACAACGTCAATCCGGCGACTGAAGAGATACTCGGCGTTGCCACGGATGCGAGTGGCGAAGATATGGAGAAGGCGATCGCCGCGGCGCGGCGAGCGTTCGATACCACGGACTGGGCGACCAACCGGGACTTCCGCCAGCACTGCTTGCGGCAGCTTCATGAGGCGGTCCAGAAGGATAAGGAGAACTTCCGCGCGGAACTGGTAGCCGAGGCCGGCGCCCCGCTATCGTCGACCTACATCGCCCAGCTGGACTGGCCGGCCGCCGACGCCATCCGCTGGCCGGCCGAGTTTATCTCCGAGTTCCAATGGGAGCGGCCGTTGCCGCAGGATGCCAAACTGGGTATTCCCTACAACCGCGTCGTGGTGAAGGAACCGGTCGGCGTCATCGCGGCGATCACGCCCTGGAACTTTCCGTTCGAGATCATCAGCAACAAGCTGTCGCAGATCCTGGCCACCGGGAACACCGTGGTGCTCAAGCCCGCGATGGAGACGCCGTGGGGCGCGTTGCGTTGGGGCCGATTGATCGCCCAGGAGACTGACATTCCCGCCGGGGTAGTCAATATCGTGCCGGCCACAGACCTGGAGGTGTCGAGTCGGCTGCTCGCGGACCCGCGGGTCGACATGGTGTCGTTCACCGGTTCGACCATGGTCGGTGAGTTGATCCGCGAGAAGTCGGCCAAGACCATGAAACGAACGCTGCTCGAACTCGGCGGAAAATCGGCATACATCGTGCTCGACGATGCCGATATGTCGGTCGCGCTGCCCGGCTGCATGGGGGCGCTGATCCATTCCGGCCAGGGCTGTGCCCTCGCCACCCGGGTGCTGGTGCCACGTTCGCACTACGAGCAGGCCGTCGAGGTTGCCACCGCCACCTTCGGCGCCGTCGGCTGCGGGGACCCCGCCGATCCCGTGAACTTCTGCGGTCCGCTGGTGTCAGCCAAACAGCGTGGCCGCGTGATGGAGTACATCGAGATCGGCAAGAGCGAGGGTGCGCGGCTCACCACCGGGGGCGCCGCACCGAAGGGACTGGACCGGGGCTACTTCGTCGCGCCGACAGTGTTCGCCGACGTCACCCCCGACATGCGGATCTTCCAGGAGGAGATCTTCGGCCCGGTCATCACCATCACGCCATACGACGGCGACGATGAGGCCGTGGAGCTGGCCAATGCCACCACCTACGGGTTGGCCGGCGCCGTGCATGGGTCCAATGACCGGGCGATGGCAGTGGCGAGACGGCTGCGCACCGGCGCGGTGATGATCAACAGCGGCATGTATTACGGGGCAGACGCCCCGTTCGGCGGCTACAAGATGTCCGGCGTGGGCCGGCAGAACGGCCTCGAGGGTTTCGAAACCTACACCGAGACCAAAACCATCGCCTACTCGGACTGAAGGAACACATGAGCAACATTCTTAGTGGGATCCGCGTTGTTGAACTGGCCGCATGGACATTCGTTCCGGCGGCAGGTGCGGTGCTGGCTGATTGGGGCGCCGACGTCATCAAAGTCGAGCATCCCGAGACCGGCGATCCGCAACGCGGCCTGATCAGTTCCGGCGTCGTCACGGGCGCGGGGGGAGTAAACCACTTCATCGAACAGCCGAACCGGGGCAAGCGCAGCATCGGTTTGGACACCTCCAGCGCCGAGGGGCTCGAGCTGCTGATGAAGTTGATCGAAACCGCGGACGTGTTTGTCACCAACCTGCTGCCGGATTCCCGCCAGCGGATGGGAGTCGACGTCGAACAGGTGCGGGTCCGAAACCCGAAGATCATCTATGCTCGCGGTCACGGCTACGGCACCAAGGGAGACCTCGCTTCGCAGGGCGGGTTCGATCTGGCCGCCTACTGGGCTCGGGGCGGAATCGGAGAAGCCTATAGCGCCGGGGACGGCTCCTACCCGCCGATTCAGCGGCCTGCGTTTGGTGACTCCTACGGTGGACTGGCCCTCGCCGCGGGTATCGCGGGTGCACTGCTCAAACGTGAGCGCACCGGAGAGCCGTCGGTCGTTGACGTGTCACTGCTCAATGCGGCGATCTGGCAACTCGGGCCCGATATCGTCGGTGCCGGCGTCACCGGCCAGGGCATCCCGAAGTTCCAGCTCGAGGACATGCCTAACCCGGTTGCCAGCATCTACAAGACGCGCGACAACCGCTTCATCGCCTTCGTACTGTTGCAGGCCGACCGGTTCTGGTCCGATTTCTGCACCCGGCTCGGGCGGTCCGATCTCATCGATGACCCGCGGTACAGCAACGCAGCGCTGCGTTTCCAGAACCGCAAAGAGTGTATCGCCGAACTGCGCAAGGCTTTCGGATTGGAAGACCTGGCATATTGGGAGAAGGCATTCGCGGGGTTCGACGGGGTTTGGGACATCATGCGCACCGCCCACGAGGTGCACAGCGACCCGCAGGCGATCGTCAACGGCTACCTGCCACGCGCGACCGACGCGAACAACAACGAGTTCGCGCTCGCCGCGAGTCCGGTGCAGTTCAACGAAACTCCGCTGGAGTTGACCGGTGCGCCCGGACACGGCGAACACACCGACGCGCTGCTGGCCGAACTGGGTTACAGCGAGGATCAGATTATCGACTTCAAGATCAACTCGGTCGTGCTGTAGTGGCATCTGAGGATCTCGCCCGCCGCTTTCTCCACGTCAACCTCAACTGTGGATCGCTGGACGCAACCGAGCAACTCTATGCCGAGCACCTGGGCTTATCAGCGCGGATGCGAACCGACCCGCAGATCGCCACGGATGGTACTATCCTCGGCCTCGACGGCCAAACGTACTGCGCCACATCGTTTCTCTATGACGCCAGGGGCGGCCGCTCCGGGTGTGCGCTGGAGGCCATCGAGTACCACACGCCGGCGATGAAGCACGATCCGAGCACCGATCCGGTTCGCCCGGGCATTCGCTCGACGCTGTTCGTCGTGGACGATCTGGAGGGCACGGCGGGGTCGCTGCGTGATGCCGGGATGGTTGTCGGTGATCCGGTGGACGGATTGATCAGCGGTACGAAGTCGGTGCTTGCGCTGGACCCCGATGGTGCGGTAGTCGAACTGAGCCAGGCTTCTCCCGATGTCGATGCGTCGAAGGGAGCGCTGTTCGCGGGTATCAGGGTTGCGGCGATCGATGCGGTCGCCACTGGAGACTTCCTCACCGCGATCGGCTTCGTGGAGGTCGAGGCGCCGGTAAGGCGGCCCGTGGCCGCGGAGCGCTTGGTGCCCGGTGGATCCGCCGAGGCAACGGGCTGCGTGGTCGCTCGGTACGCGCTTCCCGAGGACGCGCATCAGTTCGGCCTGACCGTCGTTGCGCACCCCGACACCAAGCCGAACCCGGTGCCCTGGGGTGGCAATCGTCAGGGTCTCTACCGCTGCGCACTTCGGGTCGAAAATGTCGAGAAGGCTTTATCGTTGTTGCCGGAATCCATTGAATCGCAGGGTGAACCGGTGTGGTGCCCGCTACCGGGTACCAAGATCGAGGGCCTGTACATCGCGTTTCTGCGCTCGCCCGACGGTGTCGTCTTCGAGTTCGTCGAACGACCGGCAAAGTACTTCAGCAAGCAAGGCTGACCCGGTTGACCCTCGACGAACTTATCGCGCGGGAAAACGTTCGCGACACGTACGCTCGCTACAACCACGCCGGTGATCGCGGGCAGTTGGAGCGGCTGTCGGCCTGTTTCAGCGAGGACGGCATTCTCGAGGTCAAAGATGGTTTCACCGCGCACGGTCGACGCGAGATTGTCGCCGCGCTCACCGACATCGCGCCACGGATCGCCCGCGCCGACGCCCCACCGCTCGGCACCCGCCACATAGTGCGGCACTACGTTGCCAACCTGCTCTTCACATCCGTTCGCCCTGAACGCATCGAAACCCAAGCCTATTTCGTGGTCTTCCAGGTGGATGCGGCCGACCACTGGGGCCGCTACCGGGACGTACTCGTTCCGGTCGGAGAGCGGTGGCTTTTTTCGCATCGACTGGTTTCCGTCGACGGCAAGCGACCGGGATCGCCCGCCTGATTCGACGAGTGGAATCGAGGTACGAATCGCCCCGGCGTCAGGAGACTTCACTTCTTGGGAAGGATGGAGTCGTGTCCGTGAGTACGTCGAGACTGGCACGCCAGGCCGAGGTCGACGCCGGCTCGCGATCGGGGGCGTGTCGGCGAGGAGTCCGCTGAACCGGGACGCAGACCTCGCCGCATGTTGTCATCCAGGCGCTGGACGCAGGCGTGGCGAAATGCCGAACCGTGCTTCCACATCAAGAGCCTCCGACACTGGCGCACACACGGCGAAGGCCCCCTTCGTCAACTGCTCACCCTATGGCTGGCGCGCTCGGATCGATGACCTAGCGGGACGAGATACGCCGGCGGCCGTCAGTCGCTGGCTGGCAGCGGTTTGGCCTCTTTGAGCGCCAGAGTCGTCGTGCCGACGCTGAGCGTGCCGGCGCCCGCCTTGGTGACCAGTACCTCGGCCCCGGCGTCGTCGACGTAGCGCTTACCCATTGCGCTGCCGTCGGCGAATGCGGGATCCAACGAATGGGCCGACGTCTCGGCACCGATCGGCAGCATCGGCTGCCCGCCGCAGCGCAGATCGTCCAGGCTCTCTGCGGTCTTGACCACGATGACCTGGGTGTTGCAGACCTGGCTCTGCAACCGGCTGCCGTTCTTAATCATGGTTGGCTCCTTGTTGTTCTCGTTTGGACACTTACAGATCTGCGATGGCGCACTTGAGATCCTCGATAATTTCGCGGCGCACTACCTTCCCGGTCGCAGTGGCCGGCAGGTGGTCGCGAAAAACGATGCGATCCGGGGTGCGTGAGCCCCGCAGCACCTTGCGTGCGTACTCGCGTAGCACATCAGCGTTGGGGTCGCTACCGGGCTCGGGCACCACCGCCGCGACGATGATCTGGCCCCACTGGGGGTCGTCAAGGCCGACGACCGCGACGTCGTGAACGTCGGGATGCTCGATCAGCACATCTTCCACTTCAGAGGGGGCGATATTCTCGCCGCCTCGAATTATGGTGTCATCGGAGCGCCCACCGATGAACAGGTAGCCCGCCGCATCGGCCGTGGCGACGTCTTTCGTCGGGAACCAGCCCTCCGCATCCAGCACCGATCCGATCTCGGCGTACTTGCCGGAGACCTGCGGGCCCCGCACGTACAACTCGCCGGTTTCGCCGGGACCCAGCACCGTTCCGTCTTCAGCGCGGATCTGTACCTCGATGCCGGGCACCGGCCGCCCGACCGAACCCAGCCGCCGAGCGATGGCGTCCTCGGATGCACCGTGTGCCGCGCGGTGGTCTTCCGGAGTAAGCACTGCGATGGTTGAACTGGTCTCTGTCAGTCCGTAGGCGTTGACGAATCCGACATCCGGAAGCAGATTCATGGCCTTACGAACCAGCGGCAGCCCCACTTTGGACCCGCCGTAAGCGAGATTGCGCAGCGTCGGTAGCCCAGTCGGGTCGCTTTCCAACACGGACACGATGCGGTCCAACATCGTCGGCACCACGGTCGCAGTGGTTACCCGCTCATGGCGGACCAGGTGCACCCATTGCCGCGGATCAAATCTAGACAGATACACGATCTTTCGGCCTGCATACACGTTCGACAACGCCGCGCCTACCCCCGCGATGTGGTACGGCGGAACGCACACCAACGCCGCGTCGTCGCAGGCCGCGGAACCGAAGTCCACCGTGCCGGTTATGTAGCTGGTGAGGTTGTTATGTGACAGTTCAACGGCTTTGGGCCGAGAAGTCGTACCGGAGGTGAACAACACGATCGCCACGTCGTCGGGATCGGCAAACTCCGATACGGGGTCGGCGGTGCGCGCGGCCGCGATGAACTCGTCGGAAGTCATCACGCGCTCGCTGGCGTCGATAACTGCGTCGCGGTACTCGCTGTCGGTCACGATCAGCGGGTCCGGCAGGCGATCGATCAGTTGCCGCAGCCCGTCGTCACTCAATCTGTAGTTCAGCGGCGTGAATGGTGTAGCCGCCCGGGCTGACGAGAAGATCAGCAGTGGCAGCAGGGCACCGCCGGTACCTACATAAACCACGTGTCGCGCGCCCGACGCCGCGATCACCCCGGCACCGCCATCGGCCAGTTGACTGAGCTCGGCGGTGGTCAAGCGGACCTCACCGTCCACCACTGCCTCGCGGTCGGGGTCACCCGAAACCGCCATGTCCAACAACAGCGAAATACTCAACGCCTCAGCCTTCACTCGCTATGCGCCGCACCGCCCCGTTGACGGGTCGGCGCGGCGATTCTCCAGCCCGTTGCAATCGAATCAGATATATAGTTATAGAGTTCGCGGTACCGACATCATAGCGGCGGCGCGGCGGGGAGTCCCACAGCCCTAGCCCGATCGCCCGGAAGGAGCCCTAATGAGCAGCAAGCCCGAAATCGCCGTCATCGGGGTCGGACTCCATCCGTTCGGGCGTTACGAAGACCGATCGGCGCTGGAAATGGGGGCAGTGGCCATCAACCGAGCGCTGCGGGACGCCGGGGTGGACTGGACCGATGTGGGCAGCCTCTACGCCGGAAGCCTAGAGGTGTCCAACCCGGAGGCGGTCACCGGGCTAGTGGGAATGACGGGGTTGCCGGCTCGCGCGACGCTGAGCGGCTGCGCCACCGGCAACTCGTTGTTGACCCTGGCCGCCCGCGACGTCCAGCTGGGTGAGGCGGACATCGCCGTGGGCGTCGGGCTGGACAAACATCCGCGCGGGGCGTTCGGCGCCGACCCGTCGGTCTCCGGCCTGCCGCAGTGGTATGGCGACCAGGGGATGTTCCTGACCACGCATTACTTCGGCACCAAAATCATGCGGTACATGCATGACCACGGTGTCACCGAGCAGACGCTCGCCCGCGTCGCCGCCAAGAACTTCGCCAACGGCGCCCTGACCCCGCACGCATGGCGCCGCAAGCCGATGAGTGCCGAGGCCATCCTCGCCTCGCCGGTCGTCAATGCGCCACTGCGGCAATACATGTACTGCAACCCCAACGAAGGCGCCGCCGCCGTGGTGGTGTGCCGCGCAGAGGTAGCCAAGCAGTACACCGACACGCCGATCTATCTGCGGTCCACCGCGTTGCGCAGCCGCCGTGACGGCGCCTACGAACTGTTGCGGACCTCGATCGAGCTGCCGTTGGCGCCCGGGACCACCGCGGAGGCCGCCCATGCCGCCTACGAGCTGGCCGGCGTCGGGCCCGAGGACATTGACATCGCCCAGCTGCAGGACACCGACTCCGGCTCGGAGCTCATCCACATGGCCGAGACTGGTCTGTGCAAGGACGGCGAACAGGAAGCGCTGCTCGCCGACGGCGCCACCGAAATCGGCGGCCGCCTGCCGATCAACACCGACGGCGGTCTGTTGGCCAACGGAGAGCCCGTCGGCGCATCCGGCCTGCGGCAGGTCTACGAACTCGTCCACCAACTGCGCGGCACCGCCGGCGACCGGCAGGTGCCCAACGACCCGCAGGTGGCGCTCGCCCAGCTCTACGGGGCACCTGGAACCGCCGCAGTCGCAATCCTGAGCAAGTAACCCACCGAAGGGAGCAGCCGATGACCGATACCCGGACCGTCGAGCAGCAACGAGCAGAGGTCGATCTCGACCACCATTCGCCCGAATTCCGTGAGGCCCCACACGCAACATTCCGCCAGATGCGGGAATCAGGCTGTCCGGTCGCGTATTCGCATCACTACGATGGCTTCTGGGCGTTGACGGATTACGCGTCGGTCTTCGACGCAGCGCGTGACGACGCGCTGTTCAACTCCTATCCGTCGGTCGGTGTACCCGCCAGCGGGATGCCGTTTCCCATCCTGCCGATCGAATCCGACCCGCCGCAGACCATTGAACTCCGTGACATCACACTGCGCCAATTCTCCCCGGGGTCGGCCGAGAGGGCCCTACCCGCTGCACTGGAGATGATCGACGAGGCCATCGATGCCTTCATCGAGCGGGGAGAATGCGATCTGGTCACCGAGTTGACCACGCCGCTGCCGGCGCGCCTGATCCTGCGACTGCTCAAATTCGACGAATCCCGGTGCATGGAGTGGGTGGACTGGGTGCATACCCTGGTGCATTACCGCGCCCACGACCCGGAGAAGTCCGCTACGGCGGGCATGGAACTGTTCGCCGAGATCAACAAGCACATGCAACAGCGGCGTGCCGAAGGCCTCGGCGACGACCTGTTCAGCGACATCCTGCGCGGGACCTTGAACGGCGAACCCCTCGACGACACCCAGATCGCCATGTATACGTTCCTGATGATGCTGGGCGGCATGGACACCACCAGCGGATTCACGGGAAACGTGCTGCTGCGGCTGTGTGAAGACAGCGAGCTCCGCCAACAGTTGATCAACGATCCGGAGATGATCAAGAAGGGCACCGACGAGCTGCTACGGCTGTACACGCCGACACTCGGCTTGGCCCGGACCGTCTCCCGCGACACCGACTTCCACGGGCAGTCACTGTGCGCGGGCGACCGAGCAATCCTCATGTGGGCGGCAGCCAACCGCGACCCAGCGATGTTCGAGAACCCCGAGACGCTGGACCTATCCCGACCGAACGCGAAAAAGCAGATGGCCTTCGGGGTGGGTGTGCATCGGTGCCTGGGCTCCCACTACGCCAAGATGATGTTCCAGGTCATGTTGGGCCAAATCCTTGCGCGCCTACCTGACTTCGAACTCGCTGGGCAGCCGCAGCGGTTCGAGGATGCTGGTGAGGTCTACGCCGTGTGCAAGCTGCCGGTCAAGTTCACCCCCGGCAACCGCATCGGCGTCGCGAAGTAGTGTGCGGTCCGCGACTTCATCGATCCCCGAGGCCACCGGTGGTCGCAAAAGTTGGAGTTGCGCCATCTTAATTGGTTAAATAGTTAAAGCATAAGGCGAGGAGGCGCAGCGGTGACGGTTGGGACCATCGCCGGACTCCTCGATGAGTTCGCCTCAGCGCGACCGGGCCGCCCGCTGTTGCGCGACATCGCCGGTCAGACGCTGACCGTGGCCGAGGTCGCCGCATTGACCACCGCGGGTACGCACTGGCTATGGGAGGCAGGTGTCCGTCCTGGCATGACAGTGGCCTGGCAGTTTCCGTCGAATGTGTCTGCGGCGCTGGTGATGCTATCGCTGGCTCGCATGGACGTCATTCAGGCGCCAGTGCTGCACCTCTACCGCGAACGGGAGGTGGCCGCGGCCTACCACGTTGCCGGCGCAGACATGCTGCTCGTCGACGAGTCGACGGCCGCCAACGCGCCGAATGAAGCCCGAGTGATGGTGCTGCCGACCGATTTCATCGAGCTGTTGCGCGCGACGCCAAGATGGCGTCCTCCGGAACTCGACTACATCCGTTCACCGACGGACGCCCGATGGCTGTACTTCACCTCCGGCACCACCGGGCGGCCCAAGGCCGTGCGGCACTCGGACGCGACGCTGTTGGCGGCCGCCCGCGGTTACGCCCAGCATCTCGGCATGGGCGACTATCCAGACGAGGTCGGAACGGTGGCCTTTCCGATCGCACACATCGGCGGGGTGGTCTACCTGGGGGCCGCGTTGCTGACGGACGTTCCGCTGCTGATGCTCCCCAAGGTCACGGCCGACGATCTCCCCGGCCTGCTGGCCAGCCATCGCGTGACCGTGACGGGGGGGAGCACCGTCTTCTATCAGATGTTGCTGTCGGCCCAGCTGGCGACGGGCAGCCGCCGGCCGTTGATTCCGTCGCTGCGCATGTTGATCGGCGGCGGCGCGCCCTGCCCGCCCGAACTACACAAGCAGGTGCGCAAAGAGATGGGAATCCCAATCGTGCACGCTTACGGAATGACCGAGGCGGCGATGGTGTGCGTCAGCCAAGCCGCCGACACCGATGAACAACAGAGCAACAGCTCGGGCCTGCCGATTCCCGGAGCGGCGGTCCGGATCAGTTCAGCCGACGAGATCGAGCTTCGTGGCGACAATCTGACACCCGGCTATGTCGACCCCGAAGAGTGGTCGCGCGCGACAACGCCGGACGGTTGGTTTCGCACAGGGGACCGGGGCTACCTGCGGTCCGACGGGCGTCTTGTAATCACCGGCCGGAGCAAAGATCTGATCATCCGCAAAGGCGAGAACATTGCACCGGAGGAGATCGAGAATGAGCTGCTGGCGCACCCGCTGGTCGACGAGGTCGCGGTGCTAGGGCAACCCGACGTGCTGCGCGGAGAAATGGTCTGCGCGGTGGTGCGCCGCTCCGCTCGACACCGCGACGTCACACTCGACGAGCTGTGCGCCTTCCTCGACAAGCGTGGACTGATGAAGCAGAAGTGGCCCGAGAGGCTCGTCATCGTCGACGAGTTCCCGTTGACGGGGCTGGGCAAAGTAGCGAAGACGGAACTGGCCCAACGTATTGCAGGAGGAAGCCGATGACGGCGTTGTCCACCGACGAGCGCCGGGAGCTCGCCTCGTCCGTTCGCGCCGTCTGCGAGAAGTTCGCGTCGGAAGAGCGGGTCCGGGCCGTGGCCTATGACGGCGACGGAAGCTGCGGTGGCATCGATAGCGAGCTGTGGACCGTGCTTTGCGCTCAGGTAGGAGTCGCGGCGATCGCCGTACCGGAGGATCTAGGTGGGACGGGTCAGGGCGCGTCCGCGCTGGGCGTCGTCGCTCACGAGCTCGGCCGTGCGCTGGCACCGGTGCCGTTCCTCGCGTCGACGGTATTGGCGACTGGGCTGCTGCTCGACACCTGCGCCCACGATCCCAGGGCGGAGAAGTGCTTGTCCGGGCTGCTCGACGGCTATCGCACCGCGGCGGCCGCGATCACCGGAGACGGCGGGCTGTGGCGACGCGAGGCGGTCACCCTCACCGCGAGCCGCCGGAGCGAGGGTTGGGGCATCGACGGCGCGGTCCGCCATGTTCTCAACGGCACAGCCGCCGACGATTTGGTTGTCGTCGCCACCGTCGACAACGATCTTGCGGTCTTCCTGCTGGACTCGACTGCCGAGGGCGTCACCGTCGAGGCGGAGCGAGTGCTGGACGGCACCCGTCCGATGGCCACCATCACCTTCGCCGACGCTCCGGCGTTCCGGTTGACAGCGGAAGGACCGGTCGATGACCTGATCGAGCGTAATGTCGATGCGACGTTGGCAGTGCTGTCTGCCGAGCAGGTGGGTGCATGTGAACGGGTGCTGGAGATCGCCACCGATTACGCGCGGACCCGTGAACAGTTCGGTCGCCCGATCGGCAGCTTTCAGGCCATCAAGCACAAGTGCGCCGACATGCTGGTCGACCTTGAGTGGGCCCGTTCGGCGTCGCAGGCGGCCCTGCAGGCGGTAAACGGCGACGCGGGCGGAGTAGCCACCGAAGCGAAGTGGCGCGCCAGTATGGCTAAGGCGGTGTGTTCGGAGTCGCTGCGCAATGCGGTCCATGCGAATATCCAAATCCACGGCGGCATCGGGTTCACCTGGGAGGACTCCGCCCACCTCTACCTGCGTCGAGCGCGCACGGACGAGGTGTTATTCGGCGGCCCCGGGCAGCACTGGGACCGGCTTACCGCGCAGGTCGAGCTGCTGTGAAAAGCCCGCCAAGTCCTCAACCAATCAAAGGAGCGATGGTGCCGGACCAGACCGAAGATATCGACGCGTTGCGCGCCCGGGTGCGCGCGTTTCTGGAGAGCGCACCCAAGCCCTCCGGACTGCGTAACTACGGGCCCACCCCGACGGCCACAGATGTCAACCCAGGACGGCAATGGCACCGCTATCTTGCCGACCATGGCTACACCTGCCTGCACTGGCCCCGTGAATTCGGCGGTGCCGACGCGACCGTCGCATTCCAAGCCGTATTCGCCGAGGAATGCGCACGAGCCGGAGTGCCCCGACAACTGGGCATCACCGGGGCGGACTTGGTCGGCCCTGTGTTGATCAAGTTCGGTACCGACGAACAGAAGATGCGATTTCTCAAGCCGATCCGAGTCGGCGATGAGATCTGGTGCCAGCTGTTCTCCGAACCCGGTGCGGGGTCCGACCTTGCCGCGGTGCGCACTCGTGCCGAGCGCACCGCGAACGGCTGGCGCATCGACGGACAGAAGGTCTGGAGTTCCGCCGCGGCGTCGGCTGACTACGGTCTGTTGTTGGCGCGGACTGGGCCGGACAAACACCGCGGGTTGTCGATGTTTGTCGTCCCGATGGATACGCCCGGCGTCAGCGTGCGCCCACTGGTCCAAATGGACTCCGAAAGTAAGTTCAATGAGGTGTTCTTCGACGGCGCCGAACTTGCTGACGACGCTTTGATCGGCGAGGTGGGGCAGGGCTGGACGATTGCGCTGGTCACCCTCGGACGTGAGCGACTCACGCTGGGCTCGCAGGCAGTCTCGATGTTCCGGCTGCGCGAGCGGATGCTCGCTGCGGCACGCGATCACGACCTGTTGGATCCGGTGCTGGCCCGAGCCATGACTAAGTTGTGGGCCCGGATGTGGCTGCTGCGGTTCACGTGGCAACGGGCCATCGAGTCCGGTGACCTGACTTCGCCCGAGTTCTCGGTGCTCAAGCTGATGACGTCGGAGACCGACCGCGACCTAGGCGATCTGGCCACCGAGGCGCTCGGGACCGATGCATGCACCGACCCCGCTGACAACGAGTTGGTGCACCAGATGTTGGTCGGCCGAGCGCAGACCATTTTGGGCGGAACCAGTGAGATCCAGCGCAACATTCTTGGCGAGCGGGTGCTCGGACTCCCCAAAGAGCCGCGGTGACAACGCCTTTCACCGGAGCGGGCTTTGCCGCCGCACTTCGCGCCGCCGTGCGCCCAGGCATGACCATAGCGCTCGGCGACGGTGTCGGGGAACTGCGCTGCCTCGATGACGGGACCTCTGTACCCGCCGTGCTGAGCGCGGTGGCAGGTGACGTCGGTTCGCTGCGGCTGGTGCTGGGCTGGCTGCCAGCCGCGCTGGACGGTCTGGACCCGACTGCTTTCGCCGACGTCGTTGCGCTGATGCCGGGCTGGGGCGTACGTGACGTGCTGCAGAGCCCGTCAGCGCGGTTCCTGCCGACCAGCCTGGCCGGGATCGACGCGATGCTTGGCAGCACCCTCCGCCCCGACCTGCTGATCACCAAGCTGGTGGAACGAAGCGGACAATTGCATTTCGGCACCGAGGTGTCCTGGCAACGACAGCTCATCGGCCATGGCGTACCCGTGCTGGGTGTCGTTGACGTCGCCGCGCCGGCCGCGAGTGCTGAGCCCCCGCTGGACCCGTCGCAGGTGCGCGTCGTCGGCCACAGCGACGATGGACCGGTTCGGGTGCCGAGCCGAGAGCCCGAACCGATTCACCAGGCCCTTGCTGATGCTGTGTTGCGTTTTGTGCCCGAGGGCTCCCGGCTGCAGTACGGGCCCGGCCAGTTGGGCACGGCGCTGTTACGGCGTGCGGACCAGCCGCTGCGTATCGACACCGGGCTGCTGACCGACGCGGTCGTTGACCTCGACCGCCGAGGTCGGCTAATCGGTGTTCCATCGGCGACGTACCTGCACGGCAGCGACCTACTCTACGAGTGGGCTGAGGCCCGGCCGATCCTGCGCGGTATTGACCACAGTCACAACCTAACCCGGCTATCGCGCGGGGAGCCGTTCGTCGCGGTCAATACCGCCATCGAGATCGACCCGGTGGGTCAAGTCAACGTCGAAGGCCGTGGTGACAAGGTGGTCGGCGGCATCGGCGGACACCCCGACTACTGTGCGGCGGCCCGGATCAGCCGCGGCGGTCTGTCCATCATCGCAGTGCCCACGACGGTCCACGGGCGGTCGCCGCTGGTTGCCTGCCTGAGCCGCCCGGCGTCCACGCCGGCTCATCACATCGACCTGATTGTCACCGAATCAGGCCACGCCGACCTGCGCGGCGCCGACTGGTCGCAGCGCCGCGAGCTCATCGCCCAACTTTTCGACCAGTGAAAGAGAGCAATCGCATGAAACCACTCGACGGATGCGTCGTCCTCGTAACCGGCGGCGGTCGCGGCATCGGCCGGTCCCACTGCCTTGAGCTAGCCGCGTTAGGGGCTGCCGTGGTGGTGAACGACCCGGGCGTGGGCCGCGACGGCACAGGCGGCGGCGAGGGCCCGGCCGCGGAGGTGGTTACCGAGATTGAACGCGCCGGGGGCAAGGCCATCGCCCACACCGGCTCGGTGGCCTTATGGGACGACGTGGCCGACATGGTGGCTACCGCGGTCTCGACGTTTGGCACGCTCACCGGAGTGGTCAATAACGCCGGAATCGTGCGCGACGCGATGATCACCAGTGCGACGGAGGCCGATTGGGACGCGGTGATTGCCGTGCACTTGAAGGGCACCTTCGCCGTCACTAAACACGCATGCGACTATTGGCGGTCACAAGCCAAGCAGGGCAACCAAGTCGACGCGCGGATCGTCAATACCGTGTCCGGTGCCGGGTTGTGGGGCAACATTAGTCAAAGCGCCTACGGTGCCGCCAAGGCAGCGATCGCGAACCTGACCGTGGTAACTGCAATGGAGATGCGCCGCTACGGTGTTGCGGTGAACGCGATCTCACCGTTGGCGGTGACCCGGATCAGCGAGGACTTCTTCGGCGGGGCCGCCGCCGAGGACCCCGCCTTGGACCCGGGACGAAGCTCGGCAGTGGTCGCCTGGCTGCAGTCCCCCGAATCGTCGTGGTTGACCGGCCAGATCCTGCGCATCAACGGCGACCGGCTCAGCCGTATCACCGGATTCACCGAAGCCGCGGCCTGCTATCACGCCAAAGACGGCGTCAGCTTGCAATTCTCGGAGCTCGGGCAAGCAGTCAGCTGGTTGTGGGGGGCACTGCCGCGCGGCTTGGCGGGTCCGTTGCCCACAATCTAGTGCTGCGTGTCATTAACTAGACGCTGTGGGGCTGGGGCCTCGCTCACATGTGTACGTGGGTTGCCGACAGGAAATGGGTCCTGGCCGGTAGAGCCACAAGATGTGAGAGGCCCCAGTGAAGGTTCAGCGTACGGGTGTTGAGTTGGATGTATACGCACGATCGGTCGTCGCGTGCGGGTTGGACGGTGATACCGGCGCGGTCTTCGAGCGCCGGTTGACTCCGGATTATCAGAAACCGTTGCAGCGTCCGTCGGGAGATCGGGTCAAGACCGATGCTCGTCAATGCCCGGTGAGGGGGACCCGTTTGGTGGTCCAGTCGCTATGCGGCTTGGGGTTGGTGGGTCGAGGTCCACTGTAAGGCGAACT
>NZ_MVHC01000038.1 GCF_002086455.1 Mycolicibacter algericus DSM 45454 | reverse complement strand
TCAGGACGATCTTGGCGGCATGCGGCGATGGCATCACCCATGCTAACAAGAGCGTACGAATTAATGACTCAGGACACTAGCCGGCGGTCTTCACCACGAGCTTGCCGACGTTCTTGCCGTCGAACAGCATATTGATGGCCGTCGGTAGCTGCTCGAAGCCCTCGACGACGGTCTCGAGCGGAGTGAGCTTTCCGGCGGCGATCAGCTCGGCGATCTCGCTGTTGGCCTCCGGTGCGCGCAGGAAGTGGTCGAGCACGATAAAGCCCTGCAGGGTTGCCCGCTGGATGAGCAGGTTTCCGAACGCGCGCGGCCCGGGCGGCGGGTCGGTCGCGTTGTAACCGGAGATCAGCCCGCAGAGTGCAATCCGGGCGCCGACGTTGACGCGCGCAAAGATCGCATCCATGATGTCGCCGCCGACGTTCTCGAAGTCCACGTCGATGCCGTCGGGGGTCTCGGCGGCAAGCCGGGCGCCCCAGTCGTCGGCGCGGTAGTCCACGGCCGCGTCGAAACCGAGCTGGTCGGTCAGCAGCGCGCACTTCTCCGGGCCGCCGGCGATCCCGACGACACGCGCGCCGTCGGCCTTGGCGAGCTGACCGGCGACCGAACCGACCGCGCCTGCCGCGGCCGAGACGACGACGGTCTCGCCGGGCTTGGGTTTGCCGATGTCGCGGATTCCGATCCACGCGGTGAGGCCGGTCATCCCGAGTGCACCGAGGTACGTGCTCGGTGAGACACCTTGCGCGACGTCGACGGGGAACAGCGGCATGGCGTCCGAGACGACCACATAGTCCTGCCAACCGGTCAGACCTTGCACGACCTGGCCGACCGGATAATTCGGGTTGTTCGACGCGACGACTTCACCGAGTCCGGCCGCGCGCATGACCTCGCCGATGGCGACCGGCGGTAGGTACGACGGCGTGTCGTTGATCCACATGCGGTTGGTGGGGTCCAGCGAGATCCATTCGACGCGCACCAACGCCTCGCCGTCGCCGATCGCCGGCACCGCCTGTTCGCTGAATTCGAAGGTGTCCGGGCCGATGCGGCCGGTGGGGCGCTCGCGGAGCAGGAAGCGACGGTTTCGATCGGCCATGAGCGCACGGTACCGGATGGGCTTGCGACTGGCAATGGTCGTTAAAATAGCTGGCGGACAACGGTTTTGGACAGTGCCCGAATCGGCAATCCGAGAGTGTCCGGCAGCTGCCTTCCGCAGGGTGGGCGGCAACTGGCAGACTACTGGCGTGGCACAGATAACTTTGCGTGGAAATCCAGTGACGACGGCCGGAGAACTACCCGCGGTTGGGGATGCGGCGCCCGCGTTCTCGCTGACCGGAACGGACCTCGGTGCGGTCGAGAGTGCTCAGTTCGGCGGCAAGCCGCTATTGCTGAACATCTTCCCGTCCATCGACACCCCGGTGTGTGCGACGAGCGTGCGGACGTTCAACGAGCGCGCCGCCGCCAGCGGTCTTACCGTGGTGTGCGTGTCGAACGATCTGCCGTTCGCGCAGAAGCGCTTCTGCGGTGCGGAGGGCATCGAGAACGTGACGACGGCCTCGGCCTTCCGCTCGGGCTTCGGCGGTGACTACGGGGTGACCATCGCCGACGGTCCGATGGCTGGCCTGCTTGCGCGTGCCGTGGTGGTCATTGACGCGGACGGCAAGGTTGCCTACACCGAGCTGGTACCGGAGATCGCCAGCGAGCCCGACTACGACGCGGCCATCGCAGCACTGGGCTGATCGGCCCCACCCCCCTGATCACCACCCGGGGCGGGGCTTGGTTCACCGCGTCGTGATCGATTCGGCCTCAGGTTTGAGGTAGCTGACCAGGCTGACATCGAGCATCTCGTCGGTGAAGTAATGCTGGCATCCGCGCAGGTACTTCATGTAGCGCTGGTAGACCTGCTCGGATTGGATCGCGACGGCCTCGTCCTTGTGGGCTTCGAGTGCGTCACCCCAGATCTGCAAAGTCTTGATGTAGTGCGGCCGCAGGGAGAGGGCTTCCGGGACCACGAATCCGGCCTTCTCGCCGTGCTGAACCATCATCTCGGTGGTGGGCAGCCGACCGCCGGGGAAGATCTCGGTGACCATGAACTTGATGAAGCGCGCGGTTTCGAAGGTGAGCTTCTTGCCGCGGGCGTTGAGGTCGTAGGGGTGGTAACTGACGCTGCTCTGGATCGCCATTCGGCCGTCGTCGGGCAGGATGTCGTAACACCGGGCGAAGAACTCGTTGTAGCGGTCATGCCCGAAGTGCTCGAATGCCTCGATGGAGACGATGCGGTCGACCGGCGTGGTGAATTCCTCCCAGCCGTGCAGCAGGACCTGACGGTCGCGACCGGAGTCCGCGCCGTCGATCAGCTGCTGCGCGTAGGCACGCTGGTTCTTCGACAGCGTCAGACCGATGACGTTGACGTCGTATTTCTCCAGGGCGCGCTTCATCGTGGTGCCCCAGCCGCAACCGATGTCGAGCAACGTCATGCCGGGCAACAGGTTCAGTTTGTCGAGGTTGAGGTCGACTTTGGCCAACTGTGCCTCCTCCAGCGTGAAACCCGGATCTTCGAAATAGGCGCAGCTGTAGGTACGGGTGGGGTCCTGGAACAGGCCGAAGAAGTCGTCGGAAAGGTCGTAGTGGGCCTGGACGTCCTCGAAATGAGGCCGCATTTGGTCGGCGCCGGTGGATGCGTCGGTCATATCGGTCCTATTTCTGCAGAGTGAACTGGTTGACATCGATGTAGCCGTCGCGGAATCCGTTAGCGCAGCCGGTCAGGTAATGCATGTAGCGGTCGTAGACCTCCTGGGACTGGACCGCGATGGCCTCCTCGCGGTGGGCTTCCAACGAACCCGACCAGCATTGGAGGGTTCGGACGTAGTGCTGTTGCAGGGATTGGCGGCGCGTCAACGCGAAGCCGGCGGCCGCGGAGTGGTCTTCGACCATCTCGACGGTGGGCAACCGCCCGCCCGGGAAGATCTCGGTGGCGATGAACTTGATGAAGCGGGCCATCGCGAACGTCAACGGCAGACCGAGCTCCCTCATCTGCGGAATCGTCAGGCCGGAGATGGTGTGCAGCAGCATGACACCCTGCGGCGGCAGAATCTTGTAGGCCATGGCGAAGAAGTCGTCGTAGCGGTCATGACCGAAGTGCTCGAATGCGCCGATGGAGACGATCCGGTCGACCGGTTCGTCAAAGCACTCCCAGCCCTCCAGCAGGACCTGGCGGCTACGGGAGGTGTCCATCGCGTCGAGTGACGCCTGGGCGTGGACGGCCTGGTTCTTGCTCAGGGTCAGGCCGATCACGTTGACGTCATATTTCTCGATGGCGCGCCGCATGGTCGCGCCCCAACCGCAGCCGATGTCGAGCAGCGTCATCCCCGGTTGCAGGCCCAGTTTGCCCAGCGACAGATCGATCTTGGCGAGCTGGGCCTGCTCGAGCGTCATGTCGTCGCGTTCGAAGTAGGCGCAGCTGTAGGTCTGGCTGGGATCGAGGAACAGCCGGAAGAACTCATCGGACAAGTCGTAGTGGGCCTGTACGTCGTCGAAATGCGGTTCGAGATCTTTGGGCATAAGGCAGCTGCTTTCTGGTACTAGTAGGTTCCGAAGGCCAGGGCCACGTTGTGACCGCCGAACCCGAACGAATTGCTGATGGCGTAGTGGTAGTCGCCCAGCCGCGGCTGGCCGGCAACCACGTCCAGATCGATTTCCGGGTCGAGGTGGTGCAGGTTGAGCGTGGGCGGGATCGCCCCGTCGCGTAGCGCCAGAACGGTCAGGATCGCCTCGACGGCGCCGACCGCGCCGACCGAATGGCCCAGCGCGGATTTCGGTGCGTAGACGGCTGGTTGGTGGCTGCCCATCGCGTTGTGGATGGCCTGCGCCTCGGCCAGATCACCGATGCGGGTGCCGGTCGCGTGGGCGTTGATGTGGTCGATGTCAGACGGTGCCAGCCCGGCGAGTTCGATGGCCCGGGTCATGGCGTAGCCGGCCCGTTCCCCGGACGGGTCGGGCGCCACGATGTGGTAACCGTCGGAGGTGATCGCCGCGCCCATCAGCCGGGCCAGGATGGTGGCGCCGCGCGCTTTGGCGTGCTGTTCGGTTTCGATGACCAGCATCGCGGCGCCTTCACCGAACACGAACCCGTTGCGGTCCCGGTCGAACGGGCGGCAGGCGCCGGCCGGGTCGTCGTTGGTCGTCGACAACACGATGCGCATTGCGGCGAAGCCGGCGATCGGTACCGCCTCGATCTTGGTCTCCACGCCGCCGCAGATGGCGATGTCGGCTTCGTCGTAGACGATGTCACGCCAGGCCTGGGCGATGGCCTCGGCGCCGGAGGCGCACGCGGAGACCGGCGTCAGCACCCCGGCCTTGGCGCCGCGTTCCAGGCCGACCGCGGCGGCCGCCGCGTTGGGCATGTACTTCTGAACTCCCAACGGCGACACGCCTTTCATGCCGCGCTCGACCATGCCCTGATAGCCCCAGACCAGTTCTTCCGGGGAGCCCAGGCCGGTACCGATCGACACCATCAGGCGGCGGGTGTCGACCTCGGGGGATCCGGCGTTGGCCCAGACCCGTCGGCCCAACACGGTGGACATCTTCTGCAGATACGACAACCGGTGCAGTTCCTTGCGGGTCAGCTCGTGGTCGAACTCTTCGAGTAGGTGTCCGCCGATGCGCACCGGCAGGTTGTACTGCTCGACGAACGGGTCGTCGAGGTGGCGGATGCCGCTCTGACCGTCCAGCAACTTCTTCCAGGTGTCGTCCACGGTGGCGGCGAGCGCCGTCGTCATGGCGACGCCGGTGACAACCACATCGGGAAATCCGTTGCCCGTCGAGAACCTGGTCATGGTCGTTTATCCGGTTTCCTGGCGGCGAATCACTTGCTGAGGGTGAACTGGCCGACGTTGCTGATGCCGCGGCGGAACAGATCCGCGCAGCCGGTGAGGTAACGCATGTAGCGCTGGTAAACCCCTTCGGACTGCAGCGTGATCGCTCGTTCGCGGTTGGCCGACAGGTTGGCCGCCCAGATCTCCAGCGTCCGCACGTAGTGCTCGGGCAGGAACTCGGCGTGCTCGAGGCGGAAACCGGCGGCCTTCGAGTAGTCATAGATGTCGTCGAGGCCCGCCATCTGGCCGCCGGGAAAGATCTCCTTGCCAAGGAACCGGACGAACCGCAGATCATCCATGGTGATTCGGATGCCGTGCTCGCGCCAGTAGGTCTGTGGATGGGTGAAGATGCTGTGCAGCAACAGCCGGCCGTCGCGCGGCAACAGATCGTAGGCGCGCTCGAAGAATGCGGCGTAGCGAGACTTCTTGAACGCGTCGAACGCCTCCACGGTGAAGATACGGTCGACGTGTTCGTCGAACTCCTCCCAGCCCTGTAGACGAGCCTCGACGTGACGGTCGGTCGGCAACCTCGCCAAGGTGGCGGCGCTGTAGGCGCAGTGGTTGCGGCTGAGCGTGATGCCGATGACGTTGACGTCGAACATGGTCACGGCTCGGACCAGCCCCGCGCCCCAGCCGCAGCCGATGTCGAGTACGGTCATGCCGGGCTCCAGGTTCAATTTGCGCAATGCCAGATCGTATTTGGCGTTCTGGGCCTCTTCCAGGGTCATGTCCCCGCGCTCGAAGTACGCACAGGTATAGGCCATGCTGGGGTCCAAGAACAGCGAGAAGAACTCGTCCGAGATGTCGTAAGCCGCCTGGGATTCTTCGTAGAACGGCTTCAGATCGGTCATCGTCGTCACCTCCGGTGTGTCCTTACCTGGTCGGCTTCTCCATCGTGAATTGGCAGACGTCGGTGTAGCCGTCGCGGAAAAGCTCCCGGCAGCCGGTCAGGTATTTCAGGAAGGTGTCGTACATCTGCTCACCGTTGAGCTCGATCGCTTCATCCCGGTGGGCCTCTAAGGCCCTGGCCCAAGTGTCCAGCGTGCGAACGTAATTCGAGCCGATCATGTGGTGTCGGGTGATCTCGAAGCCACATCGGCTGGCGTGTTCGTCGACCACGGATATCATCGGCAGCCGGCCGCCCGGATAGATCTCCTTGCGGATGAAGCTGATGAAGCGCATCAGCGACATCGTGCGCTTGAGCCCCATCTGCTCGGCTTCCGCTTCGGAAGGCACCACGATCGAATGCAGCAGCATGACCCCGTCGTCGGGCAGGACCTGATAACACATCTTGAAGAAGTCGTCGTAGCGCTCGTAGGTGCCCACGCCGTCAGCGAAATGCTCGAAGGCGCCCAGTGACACGATGCGGTCCACCGGTTCGTCGAACTGCTCCCAACCTTGCAACCGCACCTGCCTGGATCGCGGGCTGTCCATCTCGGCGAACTTGCGTTCGCAATGGGCCACCTGGTTTTCGCTCAGTGTCAGCCCGATCACGTTGACGTCGTACTTCTCGATGGCGCGCCGCATCGTGGACCCCCATCCCGAGCCGATGTCGAGCAGTGTCATCCCGGGCTGCAGTCCCAGCTTTCCCAGCGCCAGGTCCACTTTCGCCAGCTGTGCCTGTTCCAGCGTCATGTCGTCGCGCTCGAAGTAGGCGCAGCTGTAGGTCATCGTCGGATCCAGCCACAGCCGAAAGAACTCGTTGGACCGGTCGTAGTGCGATTGGACGTGCGCAACGTCCGGCTTGAGTTCGGTGTCGGTCATCAGCTTTCTCCCGCTAGGTGGTTAGCCGCGGCCAGGCCGCCACGCACCGAATCGTGGGCGCAACGCTGAACCCACTCGTACCCGCTGCACAACGGTCAGCGGTCTCAGCTCGGCGGGATTGCCTATTGAGAACCGAGGCGCGCTGCCGCGCAGGTTTCCCTCGCGAAAGGCGCCCCAAACGCTGATCGGAGGATTCTTTCGCAGCCGTCAGCCGCCGTCTTGGCGCCCGGGTGAAATGCGCTTGACCAGTGGTAGCGCGACAACGCCGCGGGGCGGAGACCGGTGATGTCAGACCTGAGCCCGGAACGCCCGAAGCATCTGCACCGGGGGTCCGGCGCCGGTCATGGTGATGCCGGTCGGCGGTCGGCGTCCGGCGAGCCAGCGCACCAGGTTCTCGGTGCTCCCGCAGACGGTGACCTCAGCAGCCGACAGAGGCCCGGCGGAGCACCGAATGGTGTTGTCGGCAGTGGCGACGGTGACCCGCACAGCGGCCGGCAGCTTGTTGCGTTGATGGTGCAGCAGTAACGGGACGACCGTGCTCAGGGTCGCCGGCACCGCATGGGCGCTCCCGGTGGCGCGGGTGAGGTCGTCGTGGTGGGTCCAGTACTCGAACAATGCCAGCGGCGCCACCCGCGGCCGCAGCAGCAATCGTGGCACCGGGAGCCGCAATCGGTTGACCAGGGCTGCGAAACCTTGTCGGCGCTCAAGGCGAATGGCGTTGTCGACCAAGGTCGGCGGGCCCGCCACCGCCACGCCGCGCACCGCCAGCGACCGTGCGATGAACGTGGTCAGGCCGCCGGGGCGCTCCTCGGCCACCAAATGCGATGCGAGATCCAGCGCGGTCCAGTCACCGCAACCGGTCGGCGCCGAGGCGCCGGCGGCGAGCAACGACGCCGCAAGTGCTGCCCGTTCGGCCGCGATGTCGGCGGTGATCGTCACGACCTACAGTCTGGACCGGATTGCGCACCGATGGGCGGGGATACGCCTTCGGGCACCCGGCAGCGACAATGAAACTAGCCGTCGAACAGCATGCGGGCGATGCGTTCGACGGTGCGCATGGGATCTGTGGCCTTCACCGCCGCGTCGACGGCGTCGTTGAGCCACAACGTGACGAAGCCGTGCACCAGCGACCAGGCCGCCAGCTCGGCGCCGGTCGGGTCGTCACGGGCGTGCGGGTCGGCCAGCCCGGCCACGCCGCGGGACAACTCCGCGGCGGCCGCCGCCTCTGCCGCACCCAGGCCAGGATCTGCGGCGTCAAGCAGCGACTTGTCGAACATCACCTGGTAGTGGCCCGGATGGGCGAGGGCGAACCGTACGTAGGCCAGGGCGGCGTCGATGAACCGTGGCCGAGCCGCGGTGAGTGCCTCGGCCAGCAGCCGAAAACCTTCGGCGGCCAATGCGGTGAACAGGCCGCGCCGGTCGGTGAAGTGATGCGCCGGGGCCGCATGTGACACCCCGGCGGCGCGCGCCAGCTCCCGCAGCGACATCCGGTCCGCACCCTGTTCGGCCACCATGCGGGCGGCCTCGGACAGGATCGCCGCGCGTAGATCGCCGTGGTGGTACGTCGAGCGAGCCATGACGAGCAGCATACCCCGAGTCTTGACAGCGACTAGATACGACTCGTAATCTCGGCGGCGGTAACTTGGCAACGTCTAGATTGGAGGATGGCCGTGGTGCCACTGATCGCACTGCTGGTCGGCAGCGTCGTCGCCCGGATCGCCGGCTGGTGCGGTATCGACTACGTCGACGGCTGGGTCCGCGCGATCGCCGTCGGCCTGGCCGCGATGTTCGTGGTCACCGGGGCGGCGCATTTCGCACCGCCGCTGCGACGCGATCTGATCGCGATCGTTCCGCCGGCGCTGCCCGCTCCGGGCTTGCTGGTCAGCGTGACGGGTGTGCTGGAACTCGCCGGGGCGGTCGGTCTGCTGATGCCCGCCACCCGCGGCGTGGCGGCCGTCGGTCTCGTGCTGTTGATGCTGGCGATGTTCCCGGCCAACATCTACGCAGCCCGGATGCCGGCTCCGCCCAAGTCGATGACGACGCGACTGTCGGTGCGCACCGCCGAGGAGATCGTGTTCCTGGCCGCGGCCGTGGTGGTCGCCGTCGCCGGTTAGACGCTCGGGCTGAGACCGTCTTCCGGCAGGCCCAGCACGTAAGATCGCACCGTGCAGACTGACGTGATGACCGTTCCGCAGCCCTTGGGAAAGGTCGGCGCATTGGCCCGGCGCACCCAGGCCGCGGGCTTCTCGGGCCTGCTGTTCACCGAAGCCGGTCGTACCGCATATCTCAACGCCGCCACGGCATCTCAGGCCGCTCCCGGACTGGAGCTTTCGACCGGAGTTGCGGTTGCCTTTCCGCGTAGCCCGTTCGTCACGGCGGCGACGGCCTGGGAGTTGCAGGAGGCGACCGCCGGGAAGTTTCGACTGGGTCTGGGAACCCAGGTTCGTACCCACGTCGTGCGGCGCTACGGTGCGGCGTTCGACCGCCCCGGCCCTCGGCTGCGTGACTACGTGCTCGCCGTGAAGGCGTGTTTCGACGCGTTCCGGACGGGGACGTTGAACCATCACGGAGAGTTCTACGACCTCGATTTCATCACTCCGCAGTGGAGTCCCGGACCCATCGAGGCGCCCGACCCCAAAGTCGATGTCGCGGCGGTGAATCCGTGGATGCTGCGGATGGCAGGCGAAGTGGCCGACGGTGTGCACGTCCATCCGCTCGGCGAACCCGGCTACCTCACACGTCACGTGGTGCCCATGGTGGCCGAAGGCGCCCGGAAGGCGGGCCGCGCACCGTCGGACATCGCCATCATCGTGCCCGCGATGACGATCGTCGGCGACAGCGATGAAGAGCGACACCGGGAACGAGAGTTGGTGCGCGCCAGCATGAGCTTCTACGGCAGCACCCCGAACTATGCGTTCATCTGGGATGAGGCCGGCTTCGAAGGCACCACCGCCCGACTCCGCGAAAAGCAGAAGGCGGGCGACTTCGCGGGCATGGCGGCACAGATCACCGATGAGCACTTGGCTACCGTTGCGACCGAGTCGACCTGGGATGAATTGGCCGACAAGCTGCTCGACAAATATGGCGCAGTGGCGACTCGGCTGGTCTTGTACAACGCTCTCGGCGATCCCGAACGCTTTGAGCGGTACGGCCAGATCGCGCGCCGGATCTCCGGCGGTTAGCGCTACGGGGCCGTCCGCCAGGGCTGCTCGTTGCGTCGCTGCCGATCCCGCTCGCGGTCTTGATCCTGCGCCCAGAAGTCCTCGAAGCGTTCTCCCGGATGCACATTGGGCATTCGGTTCATCAGGTTGCTCAGCCAGCGCGGCGGGCGGTCCGGCTCCCATTGGGGAACCACGGCGCTGAGCGCGGCCAGCGTCTTGAGGATGACGAAAATCCCGAACAGCGTGCCCGGCGCGTCCGTGGCGGCGATCCCGGCGAAGCCGAGCAGCAACGTCAGCTGCACGACCATCACTCGGCCCAGTCCGACGTCGGCGGCGCGTTCGAGGTCGCGGAAGGACCAGCGGCGCAGTTGGACCAGATCCAGCAGGAAACCCACCGCCAGAAACAGCAATACGGACAGACATCCCCATCCGACGCTGCGCCAGTCGAGGTCGATCAGCTGAAGCTGCGGCGCCCGGTTGTGAGTCAGCAGCGCGAGAATTGCCCCGAGGAAGACCCCGTGGGCAGCACAGAAAGCCAGACTGACCAGAGTGAAGCCCGACAAGAAGGAAGAGGTCGCCGGGCCGCCGGTTCCCGGGCCGCGATAGCGGAAATGACCGGATTTTGGTGAGAGGCGTTGGTGCACGGCGATGCGCGCCATCATCAACAGGCACATCGCGACGTTCTCGAACCAGTACACCACCAGCGTCGTTGCGCCGGACCAATGCTGACCGAACCAGCCGAAGGCCGGTACGGCGATCACTCCGAGCGCCGCGAACAACTGAGCCGGTGAGTTTGCGGAACCGCGCCGCGGAACCGGCGAGGTCACGGTCCAACCCGAGGTCGTGCCTCGCCCAGCCTGGCGACCCAGCTGGGGGCCCGCGGGCAGATCGAGGCCGTGGCGCAGTCGACCCCGAGCAGCGCCTGAATGCGGTTGGCCACAGCTCATTCAAGCACTCGCGGTGCGCTGTGAAGCCGCCAAGCGAGGCCCCAATTCACCGCACGTGCTACGAGGCCTCGGCCCGCCGGTCGGGGGCGCTGCCCTCGAGTAGTACGCGTGCGACGAGTTCGGGGTTGTCGGCCATCGGCACATGGCCGCACCCCGACAGTCGGATGTGGCGGGCTTGGGGGAGTCGTCGCTCGGCGATCCGTGCCTGATAGGGCAGCAGGATCCGGTCACGCGCGGCCCAGGCGACGGTCACCGGGATGTCGGCCGGGATCTCGCGGTGGAACACTTCGGCGGCCGGGAAGATCTTCTTCATCGCGGGGACGGCCCGCCGCATGCCGTTGAGGTCGGCCACGAACTCGTCGGCCGGGATCCGGTCGGGGTGGGCCGACACCACCACGCCCATCATCCGCCTGGCCCACGCCGACCGCGCGAGCGTCGGGACCACGGGCGCCAGTGCGCGGGCGCTAGTGGTCAGACACCAGAAGACGAACCGGATGTAGGCGAAATCGAGGGCGTTGTGCCAGTACGCGGCGGGGGACAGCACGGTCGCGCTGGCTACCAGATCATCTGCGGCGGCCTCCAGCGCGATCCGTCCGCCGAGCGAATTTCCGGCGATGTGCGGGCGCTCCAGACCCAACTGGTCCAGCATCGCGACCAGCTCGGTACGCAAGGTTCCTTGCACATCGCCGTCGCGGACCACCAGGTCGTGGGACTCGCCGTGCCCGGGAAGGTCGAAGAGCACCACGGTGCGGTGGTCGGTGAGGTGCTCAAGCACCGGATACCACGCCTGCCTGCGGTGGGTGATCCCGTGGACGAGCACCAGCGGCGCACCGGTGCCGTGGACCTCGTACTTCAGCATGTCGGTGCTCCTTCGCGGCCGGGGCGATTTCGATGTGAGGCAACCGTAGCGTTCCCGCGGTGCCCGGTTTCGTGGGTTGTGCGGTGTGACTCGCGGATCAGCGGGTCGCGCCGTGCAGATTCCTGGCGGTCGGGGATGTCGGTACCGTCGACTGATCCGGGTGTGTACCGAGCAGCCGATCGGCGGTGCCGGTGGTGGTGATCGTGAACCAGTAGTTCTCGTTCTTGAAGTGGTGCTGGCGGTGATTGCGCCAAATCGACCGGTAGGCACTGGTTTTCGGCTTGTAGTCGGTGTGGATGAGGTAATGGGTCCACTCGTAGACCAACCCGAGGCCGGTCAACACGACCACCGATGTTAGTCCCAGGCCGAGCCGGTTGGAGACGAGCAACGGCACCGCGACGGCAGTCGGGATCAACCAGAGCAGGGTCTGTCGGGGTATGAAGATCAGCTCGACCTGCCGCGGGTCACGGTGATGCTCGCGGTGTTTGCGCGCCAGCAACGGATCCAGGGTGAAGCGGCCGGCCGAGCGGGGCCGCCAATGCAGGATGCCGACATGGATGACCCACTCGAACACTGGAAAAGCGACGATCATGAGCGCCGGCAGCACAGCATCGGTGAGTTGCCAGTCGCCGACGGCGATCCGGGCGGTCAGCGCCGCGATGAACGTCAGCGCCAGGCACCAGGGGGAGGGATGGCGCCAAAACTCCCGGCCCGCATCGGACAGCGTGAGGCGGCTTCGCGCACGGGTGGTCATTGCTGTTGGTCCAAGCCGGACAGGGCGGTGAGCAGGGCGTCGGTGGCCGGTGCGAGCAGTTCGACGGCGGTGCGGCGGGCGCCCGCCGGGTCGCTGGCGGCGATCGCCTGTGCCACCCGCTGGTACGGCTGCGGATGGCTGACCTCGACGGCCATCACGGTCGCAAGGGCTTCCAGGGCCGGTTCGTAGGTGACACGCAGCGTGTTGAACATCAGCCGGAAGACGATGGAGTCGGCGGCATCGACGACGTGGTCCCAGAACGTCAGTGCCGCGCGCTGACGCTGCACCGGGTCCGCTTCGGCGACAAGGGCGTCCACGGCGCCGTCGAGCACCGCGGCCGCCTGCGGGCCGCTGCGCTGGGCCGCCAGCTCGGCGACTTTGGGCCCGTTGTGCAGCCGGGCCTCCAAGATGCTGCGCACGACCTCGAGGTCCAACTCCTCACCGCGTACCAGCAGGCGGGGCAGCAGGTCCAGGCCCGCGTGACGGCGATAGTCCCGCACGGTGGTGGCGTCGCCGTGCCGGACTTCGATCAGGCCGGCAGCGTTGAGCCGAGTGAGTGCCTCCCGAACCGCCGGTCGGGACACGCCGAGCACTTCGGCGAGCCGGCGCTCGTTCGGCAGCACCTCGCCGGGTGCCATCTCGCCGCTGAGCACCTCGGACATGATCTGCTCGAAGACGTGTTCGGGTACCGAGCGTCGAGTCACCTGCCGCAGAGCCATACTGCCAACTTTCCCGATTCGTGGCCAGAGGTCAAGTGGTCAGACCAGTTCTTGAATGTCGAGGTGAAGATTTCACGACGATGTCGGTTGAGGCAACGTATGGCAGCTTCTGCCGTGCCCTAGGACCGAAATCAGCTGTCCGGATCTACGGTCTGCTGCTATGGGCCGGCTGGACAGGTGCGCGAAGCGCTTACGTACTGCGCTTCACGTCGGCGTGGCGGCATTGATGGTTGTCATCCTGGGACTGGCCACCACCGCCGTGGCTCATGCGGCTGCGGCCAGCGCGACGCTGTCGGTGACATCGACGTGGCAGACCGGCTTCATCGCGCGCTTCGTCGTCACGAACAGGAGCGCGGCGCCGCTCACCGATTGGCGGCTCGAATTCGACATGCCGGCGGGACAGTCCATCTCGCACAGTTGGAGCAGCACCTTTGCGAGATCGGGTACGCACCATGTTCTCGGTCCCGCCAATTGGAATCGCATCATCGCGCCGGGTGGTTCGGCCACCGGTGGTTTCCGGGGCGTGCTGACCGGGACGTATTCGCCACCAGTGAACTGTGTGCTCAACAGGCAGTATCTGTGCAACTGATGTCGCGCCTGGCAGTCGGATCAGCGCCGTTGTTCGGCTGCTGCGGGGCCCAGGGACCGACCGGCTCGTAGCCGGCGGGCGTCAGTTGACCGTCGGTGGCGCCTGCGGTTGGTACGGCTGGTACCACCACCAATCGGCACGCTCACCGGTCGGCCCCGGGTAGGGCGCAACCTCGGGCGGCGGGCCGCTGGGCGGGCGCGCCAGCGACCCTGAATGGAGTTCCGTACCGCCGCTATCGGTCACCACCAGGTGCTCGGGTGGACCGGCGATGGTGATGATGCCTCGATGATGCTGGCGGTGGTGATACGGGCACACCAGCACCAGGTTGCTCAGTTCGGTTTCCCCGCCGTTTTCCCAGTGCACGATGTGGTGGGCGTGCAGCCCGCGGGTGGCGCCGCAGCCGGGAACCACACAGGTCCGGTCGCGATGCTCGAGGGCGCGGCGCAACCGGCGGCTGATTCCGCGGGTGGTGCGCCCGGCGCCGATGGGTTCGCAGTTGCGCTCGAACCAGGCCTCAAAGGTGGCGTCGCAGAGCAGGTAGCGGCGCTCAGCCTCGGAGAGCACTGGGCCCAGGTGCAGTGCGGCGGCCTTGTGTTCGACGTCGAGGTGCACCACCACGGTGGTGTGTTGGCCGTGGGGTCGGCGGGCGGCTTCGCTGTCCCAGCCGGTTTCGATCAGGCGCATGAACGCATCGGCGGTAGTCGGCAACGGCAGCTGCTGCCCTGATGCGCGGTCATCATTGTCATGGTCGTGTTTCCACGCGGTAATCAGCGCATCCAGATGCGACTGCAGGGCGGCGTCGAATTTCGCCGCGTCGTGGTGGTCGAGTTTGATGCGCCAGCAGCTGCCGTGTTCGTCGCTGGTCTTGGTGATCGAGCGTGCCGGTTCTGGCCGGGGGTCGGGTTGCGGGCGTGGTTCGAGTTTGACCGCGGTGCGCAGCTGGCTGACGGTGGCCATCCCGGCCAGCTCCGCGTAGTGCTCATCGGAGCCGTCGCCGCCGCGCTGGGCGATCACCCCGATCTGGTCCAGCGACACCCGGCCTTCCCGCATCCCCTGTGCGCAGCGTGGAAACTCGTCGAGCCGGTGCGCCACGGTGCTGATGGTGTGCGCGTTACTCGGGGACACTCCGGTCTTCCAGGCCACCAGTGCCGGGATCGAGCGCGCCCCAGTGGCCCCCCACAGTTGGTCACGTTCGATCTCGGCGACGATCTCCACAATGCGCCCGTCGATGGCATTGCGTTGCCCGGCCAACTCCGCCAACTCATCGAACAGCACATCAATGCGCTGGCACGGACCCAACTTGGCGCTGCCGGCAGGTGCGGTCGAGGACATGACATCAGCATTGCAGGAGTGTCCGACAAGTTCGGCGAGCAAACGTCCAATGGGGGAAAGCCGATCCGGCACGTCGGCTGCGAACCGGGTTCGCCGGCTCGCGCCGAAGTGCCGGCCGCCATCGGCAGGAGTCATCAAGGCTCCGCGTCGATGGCGGAGTCGCGGTGTGTGGCCAGGTGGTGCAGGATTCGTTCGTTGAGGGTGGCGAGCGTGTCCATCTCAGCCGGGGTGAACAGGTCGACGAAGTTCCGGCGGACGTCCTGGACGTGTCCGGGTGCGGCCTTCTCGATCGCGGCGCGGCCGGCCGGCAGCAGACAGACCATGGTGCTGCGGGCGTCGTTGGGGTTGGGCTCGCGGCCGATCAGCCCGTCTTTCTGCATGCGCCGCACCTGATGGGAGAGGCGGCTCTTCTCCCAGCCCAGTGTCTGGCTCAACTGGCGGGCGGACATGCGGTCTCCGTCGAGAGCCGAGAGCGCCGCCAGGACCGAGTAGTCGGCCCCGGACAGGCCGGCCTCCAGCAAGCGCCGGCCCAAGTGGGCTTCGATCTGTTGGTTGGCGTCTATGAAGGCTCGCCAGGCGCGGCTTTCACGAGGGTTCAGCCAGTTCGGTTCCATCCACAGATGCTACCCCAAATTGGTTGACGCATCATCCAAATCGGGATTAAGGTTGAGGGGTCAACCTTTTGATTCGTCGACCAAGACGGGATATCTCATGAACAGCATCAGCATCATCGGCCTGGGCAACATGGCCGGCGCGCTGGCCGGTCGGGCGCTCGCCGGCGGCAACGAAGTCGAGATCATCGGCCGCGACCCGGTCCAAACCAAGGAATTGGCCGCCGCGCTCGGCGCCACCGCCGGGACGGCCGGGACCGCTCCGGCCGGCGATATCGTCATCCTGGCCGTGCCGTACGCCAGCGCAGCAGCGGTGGTCAGCGAGTACGGGGATGCTTTGCGCGGCAAGGTCGTCGTTGACATCACCAACCCCGTCACCCCCGATTTGACGGGTTTTGTCACCCCCGAAGGCAGTTCCGGCGCGCAGGAGATCGCCGAGGCCGCCCCCGCCGGCGCGCATGTCGTCAAGGGATTCAACACCTTGTTCGCCAACGTTGTGGCGGACAGCCCGGCCCAGGGCCGCCCGGCAGACGTGTTCATCGCCGGCGACGACGCGTCGGCCAAGGCGCGCGTGTCGGACTTCATCGAGAGCCTGGGGCTGCGTCCGCTGGACGCCGGGCCGCTGTCGATGGCGCGGGCACTTGAGAATGTCGGCCTGCTGGAGCTAAGGCTTCTCAACCACTCCATCAAGCACACCGACTTCTTCGTCGGCGCCAACGTTCTCAGCTGAGCGACAACCCGAGAACAACCACCCCTTGCACCTCCATTGAAAAGGACAGTCACATGCGCATTTTCGTCGCCGGCGGGACCGGCCACTCCGGTTCGTACATCATCCCCGAACTCGTCGCCGCCGGGCACGAGGTCACCGGCCTGGCCCGGTCGGACACGGCAGCCGCGGCCCTGACCGCGCTCGGCGCGAAAGTGCACCGCGGCAGCCTTGAAGATCTCGACGGGCTCAAGGAGGCGGCCGCGAGCTCCGACGGGGTGATCCACGTCGCGCACCGCCAAGACCTGCTTCCGTCCGGCGGGATCGACGCCGTGACCGCCGCGGAAGTACCGGTCATGCTCGCTTACGGCGAGGCACTCGCGGGAACCGGGAAGCCACTGGTCGCGGCGGGCAGCATGGCCTCGCCCGGGAACCTGGGGCGTCCGGTCACCGAGGCGGACCCGGCCCGGCCCAGTGGGAACGAGTACGGGGGCACCCTGCGTTTCCGCAATGCTGTGGAACTCGCCGTAATCGGCCTCGCCGAGCGGGGAGTGCGGTCTTCGATCGTGCGATTGCCCACAGTCGCGCACAGCACGACCGATCGTGCCGGCTTCCTGCCGGGGGTGATCGCGCTTGCGAAAGAGAAGGGCATCGTCGGCTACCCCGGCGACGGCGAGAACCTCTGGGGCGCAGTGCATATCCGCGACGACGCCAGCCTGTTCCGCTTGGCGCTGGAAAAGGGCCCGGTCGGCAGCTACTGGCACGCGGTGGAAGACGGGGGTATCCCGTTCCGGGAGATTGCTGAGGCCATCGGCGGCCGTCTGGGCCTGCCCGTCGTGAGCATTCCGGTGGATGAACTGATGCTGCCGGGATACTTCGGCATGTTCACGAATCTGGTCACACTGAACCTTCCGGCCTCCAACCTCATTACGCGCCGAACCCTCGGCTGGGAACCCACTCAACCCAGCCTGCTCGCCGATCTGGACAACGGGAACTACTTCCCCGGCCGGTTGACGGCCTAGCCGCGCGCCCGACCACACCTAGTTCCAGGAGGGTTCATGACCACGTTCGCCCCGCACCGCGAAACCTTGGAGTACTTCGTCGACTGCATTCATGGCGGCGCCGACAAAGACACCCTCGCCAATCTGCTCGCCGAGGAGGTGGTGATCTACAGCCCGTTCGGCGGTGAGCCGGTCACCGGCCGCGAGGTCGCGGTGGAGACCATAAAGACCGTGAACGGACTCGCATCCGACGACAGTTACCTGGAGGTGCTCAGCGGCGAGACCCACCACGCCGCACACTTCCGGCTGCAAGTCGGAGATGCGGCGGTCAACGGCATATTCTTCGTCCTGCCCGACGCGGACGGCTAGATCGCCGAGGTGAGCATCTTCTACCGCACCCTGCCAGATGGCGTTGCGCTGCAACGAAACCTGGCGGATGCAATCGGTATGCAGCCCTGGGAGTTACGCACGACCGGGGAGTGACCACCAAGCCCGTCAGACCGTCCGACGATTGCCCCACGTGGTGATTGCGTGGCCGGCGAAGTCGAGTAGCGGCGCCAGTCGGCGCCCCGGGCGGTGTCATGTTCGTCCTTCATCCAGCCGACTCCCACACGGATGTCGAGGCGGCCGTCGCTGAGCACGTCGAGCGTTGTCAGCTGCCGGGCCAAATGCGTTGGCTCGTAGTAGAACGTGCTAAGCGTGCTGGCGTTCAGTCGCACTCGGTTGGTCGCCGTGGCGGCGACCGTCCACAGCAGCACCGGATCGAGGTAGCGGGTCATCTGCGGCGGGTACGGCTGCTCTTTGCCCGGATAGATGGCCCGCATGTGCACCTCGGCAGAATGCGCTCAGGCCAACAGCGCTGGTAACGGCAGGCTCGACAATGGGAATGACGGAACCGAGCTTCATCGCGTGAATCCTCTCCAGGCGCACAATTGTCGGCCTGAGCTGACTTCTGACATAGCGAAACCTCCTCCGGCTTGGCCCGCACCGGCGTCTCAGCCGAGGTTCACGCCGAGAGAGAAGTTCAAGTTCCCCACGCCGTTGCCGGCCAGGCCTACTGACAGCAGGCCGGCGCCCTCCAGCCAGTGCGCCATGCCCAGATCGCCGGTGTCCTGCGGGCGCATGCCGAGGCTCCTGATGAACGTAGACACGCGCGCTTTGGCCTGAGCGTCATCGCCGGCGATGAACACATCCAGCGGACCACCGGCGGCCAGTACGTCGCGAAAGAGTGTGTTGAACGCCTTGACGACGTGGGCGCTGACCGGGGCGGCCTCGGCGATCATTGTCGCGACGGAGGTGTCGTCGGGGACAGCCAGTCCGGTCGCGCTGGGGTTGAAGGGGTTGGTGATGTCGACGATGGTCTTTCGGCCAGCGCGTCCCCGAACTGGCTGGCGATCGGTACGGCGCTGTCGAAAAGCACTGCGAGGATGACGATGTCGCCGGTTGGGGTGGCGCCCCCCGTTCCGGCCGTCGCGCCGTTGCCGAGCGTCCCGGCCAGGGCTGCGGCCTTGGCCGCATCGCGACCGATGATTTCGACGGCGTTGCCGCCCTTGACGGCGAGAGTGCCGATGGCGCTGGCCATGTTGCCCGAGCCGATGATGCTGATGCTGTTCATGATGTGCTCTCTTCCGGTTGTGGTCTCGTTCGGGTGCAGGCCGACGGTCTGGGTGGGTGAGGTCGGGGTGGGCTTGGCCGTTACCCCGTGTGGGTGAGGAGTTCCCAGGGCTTCATGCCGAGCAGACCGGCAAGATGTCCCTGCATCTCGACGCCGGTCGGCAGCGGGCGCCACCAGATCGTCACCTCGGCGATCTGGCCGTCCGCGTCGAGGCGGATGTTGTCCATTCCATTGACCCCGGTGTCGTTGATCTCCAATCGGAAGTGCGCGGCGTGGTGCGTCTCGCCGGTGAGAACCTCCCCATAGCGGAGGTCGGCCGCCATCACGCTGACGGTCCGGATGGCTTCCAGCACCGCCTCACGGCCGGTGACCGGTTCGTCGTCGAGTGGGCTGTACAGGACCACGTCCTCGGCAAGAATGCCGGAAAGGGCGTCTTTGTCTGCACCGCCGTTCATGCAGTCGACAAAGGCCTCTACCGTCTCGCGGTGCGGGGCGAATGTGGTCATGGCTACTCCTTGTGTCCTTGTCTCTCCGTGTCAGATGACCGTGGTGCCGCCGTCGACCACCAACTCCATGCCGTTGACGTAGCTCGAGTCATCGGAGGCGAGGAACAATGCGGCCGAAGCGATCTCCTCGGGTTTGCCCATCTCGCGGCGCGGGATCACCGACTCGAACTGCGCCTTCATTTCCTCGTCCATCACCTTCGCCAGCATCGGCGAGGAGACCTGCCCGGGGATCAGCACGTTCACCCGGATCCTGCGGTCCCGCAACTCCGACACCCACACCCGTGCGTAGGCAGATAGCGCGGCCTTGCTCGCTGCGTAGACGCTCCAGTTGGGGTAGCCCCGCAGCGATGCGTTCGACCCGGTCATGAAGATCGAGCCGCCATCGTTGAACAGCGGGAGCGCCTTCTGAACGGTGAACAGCGTGCCGCGCGCGTTTAGCCCGAAAGTGGCATCGAACTGCTCCTCGGTGATCTCGCCGAGTGTGGCCTGCTCGCCCGTCCCGGCACTGGCCCACAACACATCGATCGCGCCTTTTTCCCGTTTGACTGTGTCGAACAACCGGTCCAGATCGTCGAGGTCGGCTGAATCGCCCGGCACGCCGGTCACGTTCCGGCCGATCAGTTCGACGGCCTCGTCCAGCGCATCCTTGCGCCGGCCCGAGATGAAGACCTGCGCCCCTTCGTCAACGAACAACTTGGCACCGGCCAGCGCCATACCGCTCGTCCCGCCGGTGATCACCGCGACCTTGCCATCGAGCTTTCCCATGATCCGCTCCGCTCACTTCATTGAGACTATGTATACCGATCGGTGTATGTACCGTATCGGAAGATGGCAGCGATGACAAGCTATGCACACCGATCGGTACCCAACTGGGCTATGCTGGGCCGATGACGGAGGTGGAGAAGGGGCCGCAGGGGCTGCGCCGCGGCAGGGGTGCACGAGAACGCATCCTGCGCGCTTCCCAACAGCTGTTCCGCGATCAAGGCATCAACAGCACCGGCATGGATCAGCTCTGCGCGGTGGCCCAGGTGTCCAAACGGACCTTCTACCAGCACTTCAGCGGCAAGGATGAGCTGATCGCTGAGCACCTACGCCGATTCGATCCTGACGTGCTGCCCGAGGTGTTCGACCGCAGCGACCTCAGCCCGCGCGAACGGCTGCTTGCCGCCTTCGACATCCACGGCCCGCTGTGCCCGTTCATCGCCGCGGCCGTCGAGATCAACGATCCGGACCACCCGGCCCGCCTGCACGCCCGCGACTACAAGAAAGCCTTTGCCGCGCGGCTCAGCGCGACCGCACGCGAGGCCGGCGCCACCGACCCCGACCAGCTCGGCGAACAACTGGCTCTGCTGCTCGACGGCGCCTCGGCACGCAACCGCGTCCTCAACTCCGAGAGCTTCGCCACCGCAGCCGCCATCGCCGCCGTCCTCATCGACAAGGCCATCCCCGCGGCAGCGGTACCGCTTGGCGCACGCTGACCCGCCGAACAAGGAGGCGACAATGCGCGTTGGGCGCTCGGTTGCTCGATTCAATAGCCGCTTCACCAACCGGGCGGCGCTGCGGGTCGTAGGACGCCTGCCCGCCTTGGGAATACTGGAACATACCGGACACCGAACCGGAAACCGTTACCGTACACCGTTGCTCGTTTTCGATACCGCCGACGGCTACGCCCTGCTCATCGGCTACGGGCCTACGACGCACTGGGTCCGCAACGTTCTCGTCCATGGCTCGGCCGCCATCCGGAAGCACGGCCGCACCCACCAGGTCGCCAAGCCGCGCCTGCTCAGCAAGAGCCAAGCCGCTCACACCGTCAAACCGCTTTCGCGGCCGCTATACCTGCTGTTCCCGTACAACGAGGCGGTACTGGTGCTGACACGTCAGCCGCAGTGATCGGGCTCCTGCGGACACACCGCACGATAGTGTTTCACGGTTCAGGGCGATGAAGCCCGCTGCCAGGAAGGGGTCCGCGGTGTGTGCTGCTGAGGCGGGCATCCGCATTGAAGACCCTTCACCCAATGCCGGCACGATCCGCGAGTGAATCACGTATGAGTGCGACAGCGAATTCCGGACTTGCAGAGCCGCCAGGCCCCGAGGCCGACGCCTGGCGCCGCCTGGTCGACGCCATGCGTGTTGCGGGGGAGCGGGTGGTCACCGATACCGCGGGGCTGTCTCGGGTAGAGCGCGCCGACGGACTCCGGGCGCTGCTGCGGTCGTTCGCGAATCAGTTGGGCCGCTTCGAGGTCGACCGGGACAGACCCGAGTTGGTCCCGTTCAACGGGTGGCGGCAGAAGTTCTTGATGGACAACCCGGATTTTCGCTACTGGGTCGCCGACATCCGCGCCGGTGGGAGATACCGGATTCGTGGGAACCGTGGCGATGCCGCCTATGTTTCGATCACGGTCTATGCCGGTGCCGGCGGTACCGATGCCCGGGCCACCACGCGGATAGACAGTGACGCCTTAACTTTTGACGAATCCGGCGGCTACCAGGTCAGTCTCGGCGGTCAGCGGCCGACGACGGGAGACTGGCTGGATCTCCCCGCGGGCGTGACCGTGGTGTGGGTCCGGCACTTCCACAATGACGTCCACCAGGACGCCATCGGATGGTGTGCCATCGACCCGGCCGCCCAGCCTCCGATACCGGCGCCGATCGACCCGGAGAGGTTCTCCCGCCAGCTGACCAAATTCGCAACGGCGACAACCTATCTGCCGCAGATCTGGGCCGCCGCCACCGCGGCAGACCTTGCCCAACCCAACCAGATGCGGCACTGGGAGGAGATGACCGGCGGGGCGGTGTACACCGAGCCCGGCATTCATTACCTGCGCGGGGGGTGGCAACTGGCACCAGACGAGGCACTGTTGATCGAGGGGGAGACGGTGGACTGCCGCTACTGGAACATTCTGGCCTACAGCCGATTTCTCAATTCCCTCGACCACCGTCATCGCCGCGTCTCTTACACCGGAGCCACCGCCACCGTCGTCGGCAACCGGTATCGGTTCGTGCTGGCTGCCGAGGACCCCGGAGCGAGTGACGCCGACTGGATCGACACCGAGGGCCGACCGGAGGGCATCGTGGTGATCCGGTTCTTGCAGCCTGTCCGCACACCGCAGCTTCCCACGGTCACGCGTGTGCGGCGCAGTGACATCCGGGCGCAAGGATGACCCGGTGGCATGCGCCGCAGCGGACTGCCGCGGCACAGCAGATCTACCGGTCGGCCGAAGAGGACCGGGGCGTGCGGCCCGAGAGGTATCGGCTCGGTGTCGACGCCATAGACCCGGTGATCGACCGGGCCTCGCGTGGACGTGGCGATGCCATGTTCGGCGAGGTGGCGGACTGGAAGCCCGGCCTGGAGCACTATCTGGGGTCGGCGGCCGAGGACGGCCGGCTCAACGCCCTGGGTGCCAAGAATGCGCACAGCACCGCGGTGGGACGGCTGCGTGCCCGAGCGGCGATCGACACGTACCTGCGCGAGCATCCCGACCTGGAGCAGCGGCCGCTGACCGCACCGATCATCATCACCGGCGGCTGGCGTACCGGGACCACCTTCTTGTTCCGGCTGCTGGGTCGCGACTCCCGACTGCGGGTACCGCTGCCCGCGGAACTCGGCGCGCCCTGGCTGATGGCCGGCGATCTGAAGCCCCAGCAGCGAGCAGAACGGTTGGCTGCCGGCGCATCCGGCCATCAGATGCTGCACATCCTGAACCCGACCATGGCGGCCGTCCACGATTCCGGCCCGGACCTGGCCGAGGAATGCGTCCTGGCGATGGGCACCACGTTGCGTAACTGGGGCTTCACCGCCACCACCCGGCTGGACGGGTATGCCCGCTGGCTGGCAGGCGAGTCGTTCGCCGCGGAATACTTTCAACACCGGCGCATCTTGCAGATCCTCGATGCCGACGACGGACGGCGATGGGTCCTCAAGGCGCCGGCACACACCGCTGAGCTCGAACATCTGATCGCGACCTATCCCGGTGCCTGCGTGATCTGGTTGCACCGTGACATCGTCGAGACGGTGGTCTCCGGGGCCAGCCTGTTCGCCACCTACCGATCCACCTACAGCGATCATGTCGACGGTCACGATGTCGGCCGGTTCCAGACCGAGCAGACCGAGCTGTGGCTGCGGCGCGCGGTCACAGCTCGCAAATCCTCAGCGGCACAGACCGTTAAATGGCTGGACATCCACTACCGCGACCTGGTCTCCGATCCGGACGCGACCCTGCGGCGGGTCTACGCCGCCGCCGACCTGGACGCCGGGGACTCCACGGCGATGATCGCTGAGCACCACAGTGCCCAACCCCGCCACGGAAAGGGCCAACACCGGTACGTGGCCACCGACTTCGGAATCGCCCCGCAGGCTCTGCGCGAACGCATGCGGTTCTACACCGACACCGTGTCGCTGGCGGCTTCGCCAACCCCACAGATATCCCAGCAAGGCCCAAGCCGACCCCGCAGTGACGGGAATCATTACGACACTTAAATGTGCTGCTGCAGAATCGAGTTCGGACGCAGAAATTCGAAGCCTGGTCATGATCGCGTTATGTCTACACTTCATCCATTCGCGCCGGGCCGAGGATCGCTGGGATGCCGCGGAAAAGGCGGCACGCCTGCGCCACGCTACTGGTTTGGCTATAGTCCTGTTCGGGCGAGGAGATCAGCCTGATTTGGTGAACAGCAAAGCGCGAGAGGAAGTCCATGAGGACGATCACACACCGCCACGCCGCAGCCATCGGCCTGATCGCCGTCACAGTGACCGCGGTGGGGTGCAGCCATCGAGAAACTTCCGACGCATCGGCGCCACCTCAGGTCTTGCTGATCGCCACCACCACGGCTGGAGTCCCGGCGCCACCTGCCGATGTGAAGCTCATCGGGGAGCGAGGCGTCGAGGTAACCCTGACAGGGCCGATCGCTGCTAAGTACTCGTCGGCAACTGAGAGTCAGAAGGAGTCTCTCGGCAAGCCGCTGACTGGCGACCACAACGCAGGCACACGAGAGAGCGGCGTGGTGTTTCAGCAATTCCAAGGCGGCGCGATCGTCGCCAAGAACGGCGAAGCGGGCACGCCGGCATACATCACCGAGGGCAAGATCCGGGACGCCTGGAATGTCGAACGCGACCAGGATGGCGTGCCTGCAGTTCCCGGGAACAACGGTTCGGCGGGGCCGCTAGGCATCCCAACGAGTGACCAGACCGCCGTGGGCGATCAGCTGGTGTCGACGTTCGAGCACGGAAAGATCGCCTACGACACGAAGACCGGCCAGGTCGAGGTGACGGTCAACGGGAAGGCCGTACCCTCCGGGCTGTAACGCAGGGTCAAGGGCGAACTGAATCGCCCCGGTGAGTCCGGAGACTTCATCTCTTGTGAAGGATGGAGTCATGTCAGGTTCGAGGAAGTACCCGGCCGAGCTGCGTGCGCGTGCGGTGCGGATGGTCGCTGAGGTACGCGGCGAGTATGCGTCCGAGTGGGCGGCGATCGTGTCGGTAGCGGCCAAGCTGGGTATCGGCACCCCACAGACGCTGTTGAGCTGGGTGCGGCGCGATCAGATCGATTCGGGAACCCGTCCCGGGGTAACCAGCGAGATGGCCGAAGAGCTCCGCAAGCTGCGGGCTGAGAACCGAGAGCTCAAGCGGGCCAACGACATTTTGAAATCTGCATCGACTTTCTTCGCGGCGGAGCTCGACCGCTGCAATCGGTGATCATCGACTACATCGACACCCACAAACAGGAGTACGGCGTCGAGCCGATCTGCCGCGTGCTCACCGAGCACGGTGCCAAGATCGCGCCGTCCACCTACTACGACGTGTGTGCCCGGCGGCGCCAGCCCTCCAAGCGGCAGGCGCGCGATGAGGAACTCAAGGTCGAGATCGCCCGTGTGCACCGGGAGAACTATGCGGTCTACGGGGCGCGCAAGGTCTGGCTGCAATGCCACCGTGAGGGCATCGAGGTGGCCCGCTGCACGGTGGAACGGTTGATGGGCGAACTGGGCCTGTGTGGGGCGCAGCGCGGGAAGGTCAAACGCACCACGGTGGCTGATCCGCAAGCGGCTCGCCCTGATGACCTGGTCGGGCGCCGGTTCAGTCCACAGGCGCCAAATATGTTGTGGGTAGCGGACTTTACCTATGTATCAACATGGCCGGGGTGGGTGTATGTGGCCTTCGGAGCCTGTCACGAATTCTGTGTAAGTCAGAGATGATTTGACTACGAGTTATACTCTAGCACAACGGTATTCGACCGG
>NZ_MVHC01000037.1 GCF_002086455.1 Mycolicibacter algericus DSM 45454 | reverse complement strand
TTCCCGGACAAGGACGCCGCGATGAAGTTGCTGTACCTCGGGCTGCGCAACATCTCCAGCGAGAGAGGAGGCTATTCGGGGACCGGAACCCACAACTGGACCGTGGCACTCAACACACTCGCCAGATTGTTCCCTGGTCGAATACCGTTGTGCTAGAGTACAACTCGTAGTCAAATCACCTCTGACTTACACAGAATTCGTGACAGGCTCCGCTCACCGGCATCGGCGGTGCGCAGTGCATCGAGCACCTCCAGCAAGGCAGACTGATCCAGGGCCATCGCGATGTTCCTCTCGGTAGTGATCCTTGGTCGTTTCACCACAGAGACTCCCGCGATGGCCCCCTACATCAGGACCGACACGCCGCCCCTACTTACACCACCGCCGGGGACGTGAACTCGCGCCCCGTGGGCGGCCGGGACCCCCGGGCGCGGGGGCCGAGTGCTTGTTCGCGCCGCGTCTGAGGTGGATTCAAAACGGTCCAGAATTTCCGCCCCGACAAGTTCTCAGTGCGCTAACATGTACAGTTTTCCGAAACTTTCTTACTGTTCACATAGAATCCCTATTGAGCAGCTGCGCCCCCTGGGTCGCCACCTTGGACAATGCCGGAGAAATATTCGACTGAGATACTTGTGTCTTAGTTTTTTCACGGCTAGTGTTCTATTTCACATCAGTGAATAAGTGTGAATCCAGGAGCAACACGGCAGCGTCGCAGCCCCTTGAGGCGCTCGCCGAGGGCGGCACCTCACAAAAGGAGACGGCTGTGCAGCAAACCCTTCGCCCCTACGTCACCGCCGGTATCGCGATCGTCGGCTCCGGCCTCATCGCGGCCACGCCGGTGGCTACCCCGATGGCGAATGTCCCCACCATCCGGGACGTCACACTCACCGCGGGCGGCCTGCCCGACCTGGCGGCGCCCTGGACGGAAGTGTTCAACGAGGCGTCGCGCAACGTCAGCCAACTGCTCAACAACTACTACATCGCCCCCGGCATTGCCTTCCAGCAGATGTTGGCCAACCAGGCGGAGTACTGGCAGTCGGTCCTCGACGACCCGTCGACGATCCCGGCCGTGATGCAGCAGATGCAGCACAACCTCGATGCGGTGCTGACCGGCTTTTCGTTGTTCAACGCCAGCGGAGGCGTCGACATCAACGAGGGCTTCATCGGCACCGTGGGCCAAGTCATCGCGCACACCCTGAGCGGGACGGATCTTGCCAGTGAGACACCCGCCTTCGGCCATGACCTGCTTTTCGCGCTGCTTCCGCAGTTCCTGCCGGCCGACCAAGCCGAGTTCATGACGCCCATCATCAACTTCCTGGCGTCGCCGCTCAGCGGCATCATCATGGGCTCGATCGGGCCGGCGATCGCTCCCTGGGTCGCGATGATGAACAGCATCCAAGACGGTGAAGGCTTCACCCAGATCATGGCCAGCTGGATGGACGGCTACCTCAACGGCGCCACCCTCGACCTCGACTTCTTGATACCGATCATCGAGGACTCCGGGCTGCTGCCGATGCCGGAGGGCACCATCACCCACCTGGACTTCACCTTCGGTGGTCTGCTCACCGGCGGCGACGTGGCCTCCGGCCCGTATGAGGTGTCCGACGGCACCGACATCGTGGCCTCGGTGCCTGCCGTCGGCGGGTCGATCTTCAACAGTCTGGGCATCGGTCTGGATGCCTCGGCGATCGGCCTGCCCCTACAGATCAGCATCGACAGCCACGGGATCGGCCCGATCGCTGCCTGGGAGGCGTGGGCGCAGACCGCCGGAGCACTGCTGGGATCCGGTTGGGACGGGAAGGACCCGATCGTGGTCACCCCGCCCGGCGCCGGTATCGGTTTCCCGATCATCCCGGACAGCTGGTTCGACGACGGTGGCGTGACCCCGGATGTGGATCCAGGCGCGGGCGTGGCCGACCTGCTGGGCGGCATGACACTGGACGATCTCATCGCGGCCCTGGGCAGCCTCTGAGCCGCCCCGCCCGCCAAACCGATTTCCCAACCGACCTTCAAAAACATTGCTTAACAGAGCCGCTTCACAGGAGAGGTGTTCGCAAATGAGTCGTCGTGACAGCACCAGCCAGCCTGGCAACACCGGATCGCGGTACCGCAAGCGGGTGGCAGGTGCCACCAGTTCGGTGGGCGCGTTCCTCGCTTTCGGGATGGCCCCGTTAGCCGCAGCACCGGCGGCGCACGCCGATGTCGATTTCTTCGGTGACCTCTTCGGTGACCTGGTGACCTCCTGGTCCACGGCCGACGTCGGTGACGCCGCCGCGACCTGGGACTTCGACGCGCTGTTCGGTGCAGCAGACCCGGGCAGCGCAGCGGACATGTTCTCGTGGACCGGGATCATGGACCAGTGGTTCTACGAGCCGCTGCACGCCATGACCCAGCTCTGGATCACCAGCCCGTTCGGTGAGTCGATCAACGGGATGATCAACGACTGGTCCGGGATGTACCTGATCGGCAACGGTGTTGCTGGCACCGAGGACTCGCCCGATGGCGGTGACGGCGGGCTGTGGTTCGGAGATGGTGGCGCCGGCTGGAGCAGCGACGAGGCGGGGGTGGCCGGCGGTGACGGCGGCTCGGCGCTCGGCTGGCTGGGCAACGGCGGTGACGGCGGCGCCGGTGGTGCCGGCGCGGCCGGCGGTGACGGCGGTGCCGGTGGCTGGCTGATGGGCCACGGCGGTGACGGTGGTGCCGGCGGCGCCGCGACCGTTGACGGTGGTGCCGGCGGTGCCGGCGGTAACGGTGGCGCGGCCGCGGCCTGGTTCTTCGGCAACGGCGGCGCCGGTGGTGTCGGCGGCGCCGGTATGGACGGCGCGGCGGGTGCTGCGGCCAACGGGGTCGGTGGCGTCGGCGGCGCCGGTGGCAACGGTGGCACCGGCGGCCGAAGTGGCTACATGTTCGGCGACGGCGGCAAGGGCGGCGCCGGCGGCGCGGCCGGCAACGGTGGCGACGGCGTCACTGGCGATGCCAACGGTGCGAACGGCGGAGGCGGCGGCCACGGTGGCAACGGTGGCGCCGGCGGCGCCCGCGCCTCCGACTACTACGCCGGCGCGTTCTACGGCAGCGCCGGGCAGGCCGGTGACGGCGCAGACGGCGGAGCCGGCGGCAACGGCGCCGACGCGGCCACCGACGGCGACGGTGACTACCTCGGCATCGGCGGCAACGGCGGCATCGGCGGCGATGCCGGTGACGGCGACACCGGCGGCAACGGCGGCGCAGGCGGTAACGGCGGAGACGGCACCGGTGTGAACCCGACCAACCCGAACGCCAGCTTTGGAACCGGTGGGGCGGCAGGCAGAGGCGGTGCTGGCGGGGACTCGCTGGGCGCCAATGCCGGCGGCAACGGCGGTGATGGCGGTACCGGCGGCCTGGGCGTGCTGGGTCGCGGCGGCACGGGCGGCGTCGGCGGTACCGGAGGGGAAAGCGAAAGCGGCACCGGTGGCAGCGGTGGCAGCGGTGGCCACGGTGGTGCCGGTGGTACCGCAGACAACACGGTGGCTACCATCGGCGGCAACGGCGGCAGCGGCGGCGCGGGCGGCGCTAGTAACAGCGGCAGCGGCGGTGCCGCCGGCACCGCCGGTAACGGCGGCGACGGAACCCTCCGCGGCGGCAACGCCGGGTTTGGTGGCCGCGGCGGCAGTAGCGAGACCGGTAGCGGCGCCGACGGCGCCGACGGTGGCGTCGCCGGCGAGGGCCTGGGCTGGAACGACGGTACCCACACCTGGAGCATCGGCGGCAACGGCGGCTCCGGCGGCGCCGGCGGCAGTTCCACCAGCGGCGCTGGCGGCAACGGCGGTGCGGGCTCTGCCGGTGCTGACGGTGCGACCGGCACCGGTGTGCTCAGCTTGGGCGGTAACGGCGGTGCCGGTGGCGCCGGCGGCACCAGCAGCGGCGGAACGACCGGGGTCGGCGGCGACGGTGGTGCGGGCGGCGATGGCACCGCGTCCGGTGGCAACGGCGGTAGCGGCGGTTCCGGAGGTGACGGCTTCCAGGGCCTGGGAACCAACAGTGCCGGCGGCGCAGGAGGCAACGGCGGCGCCGGCGGCGCCAGCGGCGGCGTCGAAGTACCGGGTGATGCGACCCCGCCGACCGGCTTCGGAGCTGCAAGCCATGCCGGCAACGGCGGCGGGGGCGGCAGCGGCGGCCACTCTTACGGAGGCGCTGCCGGCGGCCAAGGCGGCACCGGCGGAAGCGGTGGTGGCGCTGCAGGCGACGTGGACGCCGGCAACGGCGGCAGCGGCGGCAACGGCGGCAACGGTGGTGCCGAGGGCGCCGGCGGCGACGGCGGCGCCGGTGGGACCGCGGCGGCCGGCAATGGCGGCAATGGCGGCAACGGCGGTCGTGGCGGCAACGGTGTCAGCGGTGCCGACGGCTCCAGCGGCATTCCCAACCCGCTCCTCGGCGGGGACAACGCGCCGGGCGGTGACGGCGGCGACGGCGCGGCCGGCGGCACCGGTGGTAACGGTGGAGTCGGTGGCGGCTCTACCAGCGGGACCGGTGGCAACGGTGGTGCAGGCGGCAACGGTGGTGCCGGCGGCTCAGGTGGTGCCGGCGGGCCCGGCGGCACCAACCCCGACACCGGCGACGGCTACGACGGCGGCAACGGCGGTGACGGCGCTGACGGCGGTGCCGGCGGTAACGGCGGCGCCCACGGTGCCGGCGGCGCGGGCAACGGCACCGGCGGGGCCGCAGGCTCGGGTGGTACCGGCGGCGCGGCCGGTGCTGCGGGCCCGGGCGGTGCGGCTACCGGCACCGGCACCCCCGGCGAGGACGGCACGGCTGGCAGCGCAGGCAACGACGGCGCGAACGGCCAGCCGGGCGCCTAGCCGACAGTTGCCAGCGACCACGGTCGCCGGGTCCACACGGACTCGGCGACCGTGGTCGTTTCAGCGTCCGTCATCCCCCGCGGGACTTCAACGGGCTCGACCCGATCGTGGCGGACGACGCCGGTGCCGGCGTCACATCGCTTCTCGGCGACCTGGCGGCCGCGAACGTCCTTTCTACGGGCTCTATTTGAGCAGCGCGACGAATTTCTCCTCGGGGCTCACCGGCTCCGGCAGCGCCTCGAGCTCCTCGGTGCGCGGCAGCGGCACGTGCGGGTCGGCGAACTGCCGATAGGTCTTGTCGCCGACCAGCTGCGCCAACAGATATCCGGTCAACAGAGCGCGCACCCGCCGCTGGGTGCGCCGATCCGAGGTCGGCAACCCGAAGAACCCGGTCAGCCGACGGCCCTGCGGCAGTCCGGCAGCGGAAGTCTTGGCGATCACCCGCAGCGTCGCCGAAGGCCAGGCGTGGGCCAGCTCGACAGCATTGGAGCGCAGCGCTTTCGCATCGCCGGGGCTGGCGAACACCACGCCGGGCACCGCCAGCGTCGCCGCCGGCTGCTCGGCGGGCGGGGTGGTGACGGTCGGGAAGATCGCCGCTACCGCTTTGGGCTGCACCGCAGATCCGGCGGCGGCGAACACCGCGGCCGAACCGCCGAAGCCGTGGCCGGCCACCGCCAGCCGGGCGCGGTCGACGCTGATCCGCCCCGGCCCCAACCGGATCTCGGTGGCGATCTCCAGCGCCCGGCCCAAGTCGGCGGCCGAGTCCAGCACCGACGGCGCCAGACCGCGGCCGGTGTCGGGCGCCGCGGCCACGATGCCCCACGAGGCCAGGTGCTCAAGCAGTCCGGCATAGCGGTCCGCTCCGGTCAGCCAGTCGTGGCCGAACGCCACCGCGGGAAGCCGGTAACCGGATGCCGGGGTGTACACCACACCGGCCAGCCCGGCATAGGCCAGGTCGCCGCGCAGGACGCGGTGTGGACCGGGTCGGGTCAGTGCGGTGTACAGACGCTTGATGCTGGCCACCCGATGACGTTAACGCACCGGGCAGCCGAGAATGAGCGGTCAGCCCGGTCGTGACTTCCAATACTGCTGCGCCACTGCCCGCTGCGCTGCCGCGGCGGCCCGCACCGCCGCCATCGGTTCACCGGTCCCGCTGCCGGCGCGTTGCGCCGCGCGCCATTCCGCCAGCACGGTGAACCCGCCGTCGACGAACCGCTGGCGGGCGGCCTGTCGCTGGATTTTCCCGCTCGAGGTCGTCGGTATCGAGCCCGGTTCGACCAGGACCACGGCGTGAACTCCGATCCCGTGGCGGCGAATGATGACTGCCTTGATCGCTTCTAACACGGTGTCGAATCGGGCCGCGTCGGCCGCCGGGCTCACCTCCTGCACCACCACGAGTTCCTCGCCGTCGCCCGGCCTCGGCGCGATCGAGAACGCCGCACCGCGGCCGGACAACAACGCCGGGTGGCTGCCCTGCACCGTTTTCTCGATGTCGTTGGGGTAGTAGTTGTTGCCGCGGATGATGATCAGGTCTTTGCAACGTCCGGTGATGAAGATTTCGCCGGCTCGCAGGAACCCGAGATCACCGGTGCGCAGGTACGGCCCTTCTCCGGTATCGGCCAGGTAAGCGCCGAACGTCTGCTCGGTATCTTCCGGTTTTCCGCGGTAGCCGCGTGCGACGGTCGGCCCGGAAATCCAGATCTCGCCGACCTGGTCTGCGTCGCGGCGCCGGCGGGTCTCCGGATCGGCGATCACAATCTGTTGACCGCCACGGGGTCTACCACAACCGACCAGTTCCACGAGGCCGGGATCGTCGTCGGCCGCGTCGGTGATCTCGACGACCCGGTCTTCGCCCAGTGCGGTGCGGTCGATATGGCAGACCACCGGCGCGTCGGCATCCGACCCGCCCGAGACCAGCAGAGTGGCCTCCGCCAAGCCATACACCGGCAGAAACGCCTCGGGCCGGAAACCCGCCGGCGCGAAGGCCTGCGCGAAATCGCGCAAAGTGCTGGCCTGCACCGGTTCGGCACCGTTCATCGCGGTCGACCACTGCGACAGATCCAGCGCCGCGCGCTCCTCGGCAGTGCTGCGTTCCACACACAGCTGGTAGGCGAAGTTGGGTGCGGTGGTCCCCGTGGCGCGGTACCGGGACATGGCCTCCAGCCACCGCATCGGACGCATGATGAATGCCGCCGGTGACATCAGCACGGTCGTGCAGCCCACGTAGACCATTTCCAGAATGCCGCCGATGAGCCCCATGTCATGGTGCTGCGGTAGCCAGTACACGGTGACTGCCCGCTCGTCGCCGCCCCACGCCTCGTGGATCGCAGCCAGGTTGGCCAGCAGGTTGGCGTGCGTCAGGACTACTCCCTTGGGCGCCCGGGTCGAACCCGAGGTGTATTGCAGGGTGGCGGTGCTGTCGCCGTCGATGTCTGGTGACGTCCAGGATTCCGGGTCCGTACCGGGGGCCTCCGGAGCCAGCCACCGCAGTGGCCGCTTCATGAATCCGTCGACCCGCGTCCGGAGCTTGTCCTGGGTCTCGGCGTCCGCCAGGGCGAAGCCGGCCCGTGCATCGGGGGCGATGAGCATCAACCGGGCAAGCCGATCCTGTACCGGCACGGCAACCGCGCCGGCGTACAGGCAGCCGAAGTAGGCGGCGGCACTGTCCAGACCCGGTCGGCAGACGACGAGCACCCGGCGGCCCGCGGCGCCCTGCTGTTGCAGGCCGACCGCGATCGCCCGTGCCCTGCGGTCGAGTTCGGCGTAGGTCAGCCGGCCCTGTTCCTCGGCGCCGTCGGGCGCGAACACGAACGCGGCCTTGTCCCGGTGGCGCTCCGCTTGGTGGCGCAGCAGATCCACCAGGGTTCGCGCGGTGGCTGGATTGTGCTGTGGCATATCGTCTCTGAGGCTGTTTGCTGGTTGCCCCGCGGAATGTCGTGGGGCAACTCCAACATAACCGCTGGGGGGTCGACGCGGAGCCCGGTTGGTCTCACGCGGTCGGGCGGTACCCAAGAAATTTCTGTGAACAATATTTCGTAAAAAGGGCCGAAAAGTGTATGTCAATGCCCAAATCTCCGCTTTGGTACAGGGTCAAATCCGAGCGTAAAATTGCTTGTTCCACAGATTGCTATCAGGTAAGGTGGCAGTCATATTTAGAAGTGCCCGCTCCTCTGCGGACCAGATTATGAGGAGTTGCTCTCATGAATCCTGCACTGCGTCCTTTTGTCACAGCCGGTGTCGCCTTGGTAGGGGCCGGGATGATCACCGTTACCCCGGTGGCCACTCCGCTGCTTGAAGCCTCGGTGGTGCACGACGTGGCGCTGACCGCCGATATCGATTTCACCGGGGCGTGGACTGACGCCTTCAACACCGCGGAAGCCAACTTCGCGGACCTGCAGACCGCGATGCAGGACGCCAACACGGCACTCAGTGAGGCGTTGAGCAACGCCGATCTGAGTGAGCTGAACTTCCAGGAACTGGGTGCTGCCCTGACCTTCCTGGACGGGGACCAGAAGACGTTCCTCAATCCGCTCACCGAGTGGACGCTGAACGGCGCCGGCCCGGACGGGGATGCAACGGTGGATGCCACCCACGCGTTGCTGTATGCGATCCTGACCAACCAGGGCGGCGCCGTCGCGCCCGATCTGTTCCCAACGATTCCGGAACCGGTTCCGGACATCATCAACTTCTTGTCGTCGCCGTTGGCGGGTGTGCTGATCGGTGCCCTGGGGCCGTCCATCGCGCCGTGGGTGGCGTTGTTCAACAGCGTTGAAGCCATCAGCGCCGCTCTGACCGGGGACACCCCGGACACCGACGCGGCGCTGCAGGAGCTGGTCAACATCCCGGCGAACATGTTCAACGGGTTGCTCAACGGCGCCACGCTCAACCTTGACGCTCTGATCCCGGCCCTCACCGAAGGCGACCTGTTGCCCTTGCCGGAGGGTGCCGAGATCAGCTCTTTGAGCTTCGCCTTCGGCGGGTTGTTGACACCGGGGCTCGTGGGCGCCGATCCGGGCGACATCACTTACTTCGGTGATGCTGTCCCGGGTGGCGGTTCGATCTTCAACTCGCTGGGTCTTGGCCTGAGCATCACCGATCCATTGCCCCTCGACCTGCCCGTGCTGCCCCACGGGGTCGGGCTGGGTGGCGCGATAGCCGGCTTGGAGCAGGCGATCGCGGAGTTCCTCAGCGGCAACCTGGTCTTCGACCCGCCCGACGACGTCATCCCGGATCCGGCGTTGGCCACTGACGGATTGGCTGGTCTACTGGCCGACCTGTTCGGCGGCGGACTGTAGCCACCGAGTCAACCAGGCGAGGCGGTCCGGTATCGGCACGGCTGCCTCGACGGTCTGAAGCCTCGTTGACGGACGGGCCGCCGCCTGACCTGCGCGATTGCTAAGGGCCGCCCGCTGTTGCACTACCCTGAACAGCTATGTGCGGAATCGTCGGCTACGTCGGGCAACGGCCCGCGCGCGAGGTCGTCGTCGAGGCGCTGCGCCGCATGGAATACCGCGGCTACGACTCCGCCGGGATCGCGGTCGTCGATGGGGTCGGGCAGCTGACCATTCGGCGACGCGCCGGCCGGCTGGCCAACCTGGAAGCCGAACTGGCCAACACCGATCCGGCCCTGCTGGTCGGCGGCACCGGGCTGGGTCACACCCGCTGGGCCACCCACGGCCGGCCGACCGACCGCAACGCCCACCCGCACCGCGATGCGGCCTCCAAGTTCGCCGTGGTCCACAACGGCATCATCGAGAACTTCACTGCGCTGCGCGACGAGTTGGAGCGCGAGGGAGTGGAGTTCACGAGCGAAACCGACACCGAGGCGACCGTCCACCTGCTGGCCCGCGCGTACCGTCACGGCGACACCGCGGGAGACTTCGTGGCGTCGGCGCTGGCCGTGGTGCGCCGGCTGGAAGGCCACTACACGGTGGTGTTCGCCCACGCCGACGAGCCCGGCACCATCGTGGCGGCGCGCCGGTCCACCCCGCTGGTGGTCGGGATCGGCGACGGTGAGATGTTCCTCGGCTCGGACGTGGCGGCGTTCATCCCCTACACCCGGAACGCGATCGAGCTCGGCCAGGACCAGGCGGTGGTGATCACCGCGGACAGCTACCGCATCACCGACTTCGCCGGCCAGGACATGACCGGCACTGCCCGCCCATTTCATATCGATTGGGACCTGTCAGCCGCTGAGAAGGGCGGCTACGAGTACTTCATGCTCAAGGAGATCGCCGAGCAGCCCACCGCGGTGGCCGAGACGCTGCTCGGGCACTTCGAGGACGGCCGCATCGTGCTCGACGAGCAGCGCTTGAGCGATCACGAGTTGCGTGAGATCGACAAGGTGTTCGTGGTGGCCTGCGGCACCGCCTATCACTCCGGGCTGCTGGCCAAGTACGCGATCGAGCACTGGACGCGGCTGCCGGTGGAGGTGGAACTTGCCAGCGAATTCCGTTACCGGGACCCGGTTTTAGACCGCAGCACCCTGGTGGTGGCGATCAGCCAGTCCGGTGAGACCGCTGACACCCTGGAAGCCGTCCGGCACGCCAAGGATCAGAAGGCCAAGGTGCTGGCGGTCTGTAACACCAACGGCTCGCAGATCCCGCGTGAGTGCGACGCGGTGATCTACACCCGCGCCGGCCCGGAGATCGGTGTCGCCTCGACGAAGACGTTCTTGGCGCAGATCACCGCGAACTATCTGGTCGGTCTGGCGCTGGCACAAGCTCGCGGCACCAAGTATCCCGACGAGGTCGAGCGCGAGTACCTGCAGTTGGAGGCGATGCCCGAACTGGTGTCGCGGGTGCTGGAGGGCATCGACTCGGTGGCCGAGTTGGCGCGGCAGTTCGCGACATCGAGTGCGGTGCTCTTTCTCGGCCGTCACGTCGGCTACCCGGTGGCGCTGGAAGGCGCCTTGAAGCTCAAAGAGCTGGCGTACATGCACGCCGAGGGTTTCGCCGCCGGCGAGCTCAAGCACGGCCCGATCGCGCTGATCGAGGACGATCTGCCGGTGATCGTGGTGATGCCGTCGCCCAAGAACGCGGCGATGCTGCACTCCAAGCTGCTCTCCAACATCCGCGAGATCCAGGCCCGCGGCGCGGTCACCATCGTGATCGCCGAAGAGGGCGACGAGACGGTGCGGCCTTACGCCGACCATCTGATCGAGATCCCGGTCGTGCCCACGCTGTACCAGCCGCTGCTGTCGACCATTCCGCTGCAGGTGTTCGCCGCCGGGGTGGCCCAGGCGCGCGGCTACGACGTCGACAAGCCGCGCAACCTGGCCAAGTCGGTCACCGTCGAGTAGGCGGCGCACCTGCGCCGGTTGCTGGCCAGACGCTACGGGTGCCGGGCGGTGACCCCACCGTCGACGACCAGCTGGGTGCCGGTGATAAACGATGCCCGCGGCGACATCAAGAACGCCACCGCCGCGGCGACCTCGGCCGGTTGGCCGATGCGGCCGAGCGGGGCAGCGGCGACGAACCCGGCCGCAACCTCCTCGACGTCCAGGGCGATCTGCAGCATCGGGGTCTCGATGAAGCCGGGGCAGACCGCGTTGACCCGGATCCCGGCCGGGCCCAGCTGGGCGGCCATCGACCTGGTCAGCCCCAGCAGGCCGGCCTTGGAGGCGCAGTAGGCCGGGATGAAGGGGTTGGCGGTCAGGCCCTCGATGCTGGAGATGCCCACCACCGCCGGGCTGCCGCCGGCACCGGCGACGGCCGCTAGATGCGGCAGCATCAGCTGCACCAGCATCGCCTGGGCGCGCAGGTTGACATCCATGACGGCATCCCAGGATTCGCCGGTGTAGGCGCCCACTGGTTCGGGCAGCACCCGCCCGGCAGCATGCACCAGCCCGTCGATGCCGTCGAGCGCCTCGGCCGCGGCCGCGACCGCGACGGGCAGTGCGGCGTCGTCGCAGACGTCGACCACCGCGCCGGGTACCCCCAAACCGCTGGCCACATCCTCGACGGTGGATGCGATGTCCCACAACGCAACCCGGCGTCCGTCAGCGATCAGTGCCTCGGCGCACGCCCGGCCGATTCCCGATGCGGCACCGGTGATGACGACTCCGCTCACTTCACCGCTCCTTTGCAGATGACGAACTGTGACCAGTCCGGTTCTCGCACCATCGCCCAGTACTCGTCGAGCCGCCATGGGCTCACGGTGTGGATCTCGCCGTCGGCGTTCTTGAAGTAGGAGTGCTTGACCGCCGGATGTGCCCACACCGTGTTCTTGATGCCTTCCTGGGTGGCCCGATGCCATTCGGCGGCCGCCTGCGTGGTCGGCTCGATGCAGTGCAGCTGCTCCTCGACGAGTTTGGCCAGGCAGGCGTCGATGTAGCGCATCTCCAACTCCGAGTTGAAGATCAGGCTGCCGCCGTGCGCCAGATGAGCGCCGGGGCCGTAGAGCAGGAAGAAGTTCGGGAATCCGGGCACGGTGATGCCCAGGTACGCATACGGCCGGCGGCCCCACAGCGCATGCAGATCGGTGCCGTCACGGCCGGTGATGCGCATCGGCCACAGCACGTCGGTGTGCCGAAACCCGGTGGCGTAGACGATGACGTCGACCGCGTGGTGGACGCCGTCGTCGGTCTGGACGCCGCTCGGCGTGAGCGTGCGTATCGGGGTGCGGACCAGGTCGACGTTGTCGCGTTGCAGCGTTTTGAGCCAGGTGCCGTTGTCCTGCAGGGTGCGTTTGCCGGTGGCCGGATAGTCCGGCAGCACCTTGGCCAGCAGCTCCTCGTCGTCGCCGACCTGATCGGTGATCCAGCCGGTGAACATCTGCCGGGCCAGCGCGTTGACCTCGCTGACGGCGTAGTCCTGGTCAGGATAGTCCGGGTCCACCCGGGCGGCCTCCAGGCCTTTGTCGGCGCCGGGCCACAGCAGCAGAAACCGGTACCAGCGGCCGTAGAACGGCAGATGCCGCAGCGCCCAGCGCACCCCGTCGCCGACCGCGTCGTGATACATCGGGTTGGGGAACATCCACTGTGCGGTGCGCTGAAACACCGTGAGGTGCTCCACCTTTCCGGCGATCGCCGGCGCGATCTGGAATCCGCTGGCGCCCGCCCCGATCAGCGCCACCCGCTTGCCGGTCAGATCGATGCTGTGGTCCCAGGCCGCGGAGTGAAACGACGGCCCGGTGAAGCTGTCCGCGCCGTCGAGATCCGGCAGGTTCGGGCGGTTGAGCTGGCCGACCGCCGTGATCACCGCGCGCGCCGACATGGCCGACACCGCCCCGTCGTCGGTGCGCGTGGTCAGCGTCCAGGTCCCGGTGGCCTCATCCCAGGCGGCGTCGGTGACCTCGGTATTCCACCGGATATGGTCGCCGAGACCGTGTTTGGCGATCACATCGGTGAAATAGGCTTGCAGTTCCGGCTGTTCGGCGAAGTAGTGGCCCCAATCGTTGTTGGGTTCGAAGCTGAAGCAGTAGAAGTGGTTGGCGACGTCCACCCGGGCTCCCGGATAATCGTTCTCCCACCAGGTGCCGCCCGGGCCGGCATTCTTCTCGACGATGGTGAAGGGAATACCGGCCTGCGCCAGCCGGATTCCGGCCAACACTCCCGATTCGCCGCAGCCGATCACCACCACCGGAAGCTCCGCTGCCCGCTCAGGTTGCAGCGGTGCGGGGCGGCGGGGGTCGACGCCGGCGAGGTCGAGTTCCTCGGCGAGCAGGCCCAGGTAGTCGTCCGGGACGGTCTCGCACGCCGCCCAGTCCATCATCTCCTTGATCAGCTCGGCGGGCAGCGGTGCGGGTTGCGGGCAGCCGCGGTCGCGGTAGTCGATGATCACCGGCAGCGCTTCGGCGCGGGCGCGGGCCTTGTCCGCTTCGGACATGAACCCCTGAATCTCGTTGAGGAAGATCCCGTTCTGCTTGAACTCCCGGATGAAACGGGGGTCGCCGGTGATGTGCACGCACGACAGCAGCAAGGTCGGAATGGAGACCTGCTCCAAGGCGGCGGCGATATCGGCGTCGGTGGTGGTGAACGGTTCCCCGGCGTAGCGGTTGCGCGGCAACTCGGACCCTTTCCAACAGACTGCATCGATCCGCTACTGTGCGTCGCGAAATTGATTCGGACGATACTTGAGCCATCGTGGCTGATCAAGAGTCGGCACCGGGGGCCTGTTACCCATTGACCCGCCCCGTCCGGCCCGGGCAACTAGCCTGGCCAGGACGAGGACAGACGAGAACGGACCAGGACGGACGAGGAAGGGCGAGGACGGGGCCGTGCGGCACTATTACACCGTCGAGGTGATCCGCGCCGCCGAAGCGCCGCTGCTGGCGACCCTGCCCGACGGGGTCTTGATGCGCCGGGCCGCATTCGGCCTCGCCACCGCGATCGCCCGGGAACTGACCGGTCGCACCGGCGGGGTGGCCGGCCGCAGCCTGTGCGCGGTAGTCGGCTCCGGAGACAACGGGGGTGACGCGCTGTGGGCCGCCACGCTGCTGCGCCGGCGCGGCGCGGCGGCCAGTGCGATCCTGCTCAACCCGGAGCGCGCGCACGCCAAGGGTCTGGCGGCATTCAGGCGGGCCGGTGGCCGGATCGTCGATACGGTGCCGCCCGCAACGGATCTGGTGATCGACGGGGTGGTCGGGATCTCCGGACGGGGTGCGCTTCGCCCGAATGCCGCCGAAGTTTTCGCCGCGGTGCAGGACGCGGGCATCCCGGTGGTGGCCGTCGACATTCCCAGTGGCCTGGACCCGCACACCGGGGCTGCCGAGGGCCCCGCGGTGCGCGCCGCGCTTACCGTCACCTTCGGCGGCCTCAAACCCGTACACGCGCTGGGACAGTGCGGGCGGGTCGAGCTCATCGACATCGGCCTGGAATTGCCGGCCACCGACACCCGCTCGCTGGAAGCCGCGGACGTCGAGGCGTGCTGGCCGGCGCCCGGGCCGCGCGACGACAAGTACACCCAGGGCGTCACGGGAGTCCTGGCCGGCTCGGCGACCTACCCGGGCGCGGCGATCCTGTGTGCCGGCGCGGCGGTGGCCGCCACCTCCGGCATGGTGCGCTACGCCGGAAGTGCTGCCGCCGAAGTGGTTTCGCACTGGCCCGAGGTGGTGGCCGCGCCCAGCCCCGCCGCCGCCGGCCGGGTGCAGGCCTGGGTGGTGGGACCGGGCCTGGGTACCGACGAGGCCGGCGCCGCCGCGCTGTGGTTCGCGCTCGGCACCGACGTGCCGGTGATCGTCGACGCCGACGCGCTGACCATCCTGGCCGCCCACCCGTCGCTGGTGGCCGACCGAGCCGCACCCACCGTGCTCACCCCGCACGCCGGGGAGTTCGCCCGGCTGGCCGGGCACCCGCCCGGCGACGACCGGGTCGGCGCGGCCCGGGCCCTCGCCGAGAAGTTCGGGGCCACCGTGCTGCTGAAGGGCAACGTCACCGTCGTCGCCGATCCGGCCGGCGGTTCGGCGAGGCTCGACGGAGGAGAGCCGACACCGGGACCGCCGTATGGGCGCGGCCCGGTCTATCTCAACCCGTCGGGCGGATCCTGGGCGGCCACCGCCGGCTCCGGGGACGTGTTGTCCGGGATGATCGGCGCACTGCTGGCCTCGGGCCTGCCCGCTGCCCAGGCCGCCGCGGCCGCCGCGTTCGTGCACACCCGGGCGGCCGCGGCCTCGGCCGCCGACCCCGGACCCGGCGACACCCCCACGTCGGCGTCGCGCATCTTGGCCCACATCCGCACCGCTCTGGCCGAGCTATGAGAAGAGGAGTCGCTGTGACCCATTCCCACCCGTCCGTCCCCGCACACACCATCGCCCCGGCCTATACCGGGCGATTGTTCACCTCACCGGTCCCGGCGTTGCGGATGCCCGACGAATCGATGGAGCCGCAGGCCGCCTACCGCTTCATCCACGACGAGCTGATGCTCGACGGTAGTTCGCGGCTGAACCTGGCCACCTTCGTCACCACCTGGATGGACCCTGAGGCGTCGGCGCTGATGGCGGAGTCGTTCGACAAGAACATGATCGACAAGGACGAGTATCCGGCCACCGCGGCCATCGAGCAGCGCTGCGTGTCCATGGTCGCCGACCTGTTCCACGCCGAGAACCTGCGCGACGACGACCCGGCCAGCGCCATCGGGGTGTCCACCGTCGGCTCGTCCGAGGCGGTGATGCTCGGCGGGCTGGCGCTCAAGTGGCGCTGGCGCGCCAAGGTCGGCGATTGGCAGGGGCGCACGCCCAACCTGGTGATGGGCTCCAACGTCCAGGTGGTGTGGGAGAAGTTCTGCCGCTACTTCGACGTCGAGCCCCGCTACCTGCCGATGGCGCAGGGTCGCTACGTGATCACCCCGGAGCAGGTCGTCGATGCCGTCGACGAGAACACCATCGGGGTGGTGGCGATCCTGGGCACCACCTACACCGGCGAACTGGAACCCGTCGAGGCGATCTGTGCCGCGCTCGACAAGCTGGCCGCCGGCGGCGGTCCCGACGTGCCGGTGCACGTCGACGCGGCGAGTGGCGGATTCGTGGTGCCGTTTCTGCACCCGGACCTCAAGTGGGACTTCCGGCTGCCGCGGGTGGTGTCGATCAACGTCAGTGGCCACAAGTATGGCCTCACCTACCCCGGTATCGGGTTCGTGGTGTGGCGCAGTGCCGAGTATCTGCCCGAGGAACTGGTGTTCCGGGTGAACTACCTCGGTGGGGATATGCCCACCTTCACGCTGAACTTCTCCCGGCCGGGCAACCAGGTCGTCGGCCAGTACTACAACTTCCTGCGGCTCGGCCGCAACGGCTACACCGAGGTGATGCGCACGCTGTCCGACACCGCCCGCTGGCTGTCGCATCAGCTGGCCGCTTCGGAGCACTTCGAGGTGATCTCGGACGGGTCAGCGATCCCGGTGGTGTCGTGCCGCCTCGCCGGTGATCGCGGCTACACCGAGTTCGACGTCTCCCACGAGCTGCGCACCTTCGGCTGGCAGGTGCCGGCCTACACCATGCCCGAGGGCGCCGAGGACGTCGCCGTGCTGCGCGTGGTGGTGCGTGAGGGGCTCTCGGCGGATCTCGCCCGGGCCCTCTTCGACGACACCCTCAAGGCGGTGACCGCCCTGGACCGGGTCAAACCGGGCGGGCATTTCGACGACCAGCAGCACTTCGCCCACTGACCGGTCGTCCGCACCGCCGAGTGTGCGTTTTAGGTCGCAAAATCGCGAATTCGGCGCCCATACCGCACACTCGGCGGGCCGGTCACCAGGTGGTCGGGCAGCCCCGGCTGATCAACGCCGCCGCGACCCGCGCCAGGAAGGTTTCGGGGCGTAGGTGCAGCGTGCGGGACGTCAACCGGATGTCGATCCAGCCGGCCTCGGCGATGAAGTTGTAACGCTCGGCATCACGTTCCCGCTGCTTGGGGTCAAGCCAATGGTGGGCGCCCTCGAAGTCGGCGCCGACGAGGTATTCCTCCCAACCCATGTCGATGCGAGCGCCGACGTTGCCATGGGCGTCGTGCACCGGTACTTGAGTCTGTGGTGGCGGGAAACCGGCTTGTACGAGGCGCAGCCGGGTAAGCGACTCATACGGCGATTCGGACCCGCCGTCGACATGGCGCAGCGTGGTATTCAGCTGCTGCAGGCCTCGGGCGCCCCGGTGCGCGTCGGCCACCGCCGCGATGTCCACCACCTTGAGATCGGTGGCGTTCATGAGCGCGTCGACGCGCTGCACGCCCTCGGTGGTCAGCAAACGTCTGCCCAGGTCGAAGGCGGTGCGGGCGGCCGTCGTCACCGGTAGGCCGCGAACCATCTGCACCTCGCCGGGCAGCAGAGTGTCGGTGTGCACCGTCAGCAGCGGCGGTGCTCGTCGATTGCTGTGCACCAGCTCGGCGGGCGCGTCGCCATCGATCCACTTCGCGCCGAGCACCGCCGACGCCGACAGCCCGGCGAGCACACCTCGGCGGCGCGACCACAGCCACGCGGCGTAGGCCCGGTCGCGCGCCGTGAGTTGCATCTCGCGTGGCACCCACACGCCCGGATAGATGCCGACGTAGTCGCGGCGCAGTTCGGCGCGGGTCACCGCGCGGCGAGCCAGCGCCTCGGACGCCAGGATCGGCCCGCGTGGTGCTTGCATCACCGCAGCGTGGCATCCGTCGCCGGTCCGGTGTCGACGTCCATTCACAGGCCGCCGTCGGTCGAGTGAGCGTTTTGGCACCGGAATCGGTCGTTTTCGCGACCAAACCGCTCACTCGGCGCGGTCACCGGGGCATCCGGTGGGTTCTGGGACAATCGAGACCGACATGACTGCCACATCCCGAACAGCCGGCCTGCTCGGCGAAGCCCTGGTGGACCTGGATGCCATCGCGCACAACGTGCGGGTGCTGTCTGACCAGGCCGGCGCCGCCGAGGTGATGGCCGTGGTCAAAGCCGACGGCTACGGCCACGGCGCCGCCCAGGTGGCGAGAGCGGCATTAGCGGCCGGAGCAGCCGAACTCGGGGTCGCCACCGTCGACGAGGCGCTGGCGTTGCGGGCGGCCGGCATCGCCGCCCCGGTCCTGGCGTGGCTGCAGGGCCCCGACACCGACTTCGCGCCCGCCCTGACCGCCGACGTGCAGATCGCGGTCTCCTCGGTGCGGCAGCTCGAGGAGTTGCTCGACGCCGTGGCCCGCACCGGGCGCACCGCCACGGTGACGGTCAAGGCCGACACCGGTATGAACCGCAACGGCATCGGCGCCGCCGGCTACCCCGAGCTGCTGGGTGCGCTGCGCCGCGCTGTCGCCGACGACGCGATCCGGGTGCGGGGGCTGATGTCGCACCTGGCCTGCGCTGATGAAGCCGACAACCCGGTGAACAACGTTCAAGCGCAACGGTTCTCCGATATGCTCGCGCTGGCCCGCGATAAGGGCCTGACGTTCGAGGTGGCCCACCTCGCGAATTCTGCCGGGGTGATGACCCGGCCGGACCTGGCCTTCGACATGGTGCGGCCCGGTATCGCCGTCTACGGGCTCAGTCCGCTGCCCGAGCGTGGCGACATGGGCCTGGTCCCCGCCATGACGCTGAAATCCATTGTGGTGCTGGTCCGCTCGATCAAGGCCGGCGAGGCGGTCTCTTACGGGCATACCTGGACCGCCGCGGCAGACACCACGCTGGCGCTGGTCCCGATGGGCTACGCCGACGGCGTGTTCCGCCCGCTGAGCGGCCGGTTCGACGTGCTGATCAACGGCCGGCGCCGGCCCAGCGTCGGACGGGTCTGCATGGACCAGTTCGTCGTCGACCTCGGCCCCGGGCCGGTCGACGTGACCGAGGGTGACGAGGTCATCCTGTTCGGACCCGGAACGGGCGGCGAGCCGATCGCCCAGGACTGGGCCGACGCCCTGGGCACCATCCACTACGAGGTGGTGAACTCACCGCGCGGACGGGTCGCCAGAACCTACCGGGGGGCCGGGTCCGATGGCCGTTAAGCGGCGGCGCGCCAGGCTGCGAACCGGCCGCTGGCTGGCCGGGGCGGCCGGGGTGACCGCCGTCGGCACCATCGCCGGATCCACCATCGCGCGCTCGCTGACCCGCCGCACCACCGCCGACGATCCCTACGCCGCCGAGGATTTCGAGATCCTGGCGCACGACCACAGTTCGGTGGTGGTCACCGACGACGGCGTCGAACTGGCGGTCCGCGACGTGGGCCCCCGCAACGCGCCGCTGACCGTGGTGTTCGCGCACGGTTTCTGCCTGCGGATGGGCTCGTTCCACTTTCAGCGGGCGCGGCTGACCGCCGAATGGGGCCGCCAGGTCCGGATGGTCTTCTACGACCAACGCGGCCACGGTGATTCCACGGTCGCCCCGCCGGATACCTACACCGTTCCGCGGCTCGGTCAGGATCTGGAGGCGGTGCTGGCCGCGACGGTGCCGCGCGGACCGGTGGTCTTGGTTGGGCATTCGATGGGCGGCATGACCGTGTTGTCGCATGCCCGGCAGTTTCCGCAGCGCTACCGCAACCGGATAGCGGGCGCGGCACTGATCTCCTCGGCGGCCAAAGGTGTTTCCCGATCACCGTTGGGCGAGATCCTGCGCAACCCGGCCCTGGAGGCGGTCCAGTTCACCGTGCGCTACGTCCCGGGCCTGGTGCACCGCGGCCGCGGCGCGGCCCGCCGGGTGATCGCGCCGATCCTGCGCGCCGCCTCCTACGGCACCGACCAGATCAGCCCGAGCGTGGTGGCGTTCTCCGAGGAGATGATGCACACCACCCCGGTGGCCACCATGGTCGGATTCCTGCACGCACTGGAGGTTCACGACGAGAGTGCCGCACTGGAGACGTTGGCCAAGATCCCGACCCTGGTCGCCTGCGGCGACCGCGATCTGCTCACCCCGGACGGCTACTCACGGGCCATGGCGGCCGCGCTGTGGGACTGCGAGCTGGTGATCGTTCCCGGAGCGGGGCACCTGGTGCAGCTGGAGGAACCCGACATCATCGACGACGCGTTGGTGCGGTTGGTGGAGCGCGCCACCCCCCGCCGGGTCACACTGACCCGCCGGCTGCGCCGGAAGGCCGGGCGCAGTGGCTGACACGCAGCACCTGGCGACGGCCGAAGACACCGTGGCGCTGGGAACGCGCCTCGGTGGGCAGTTGCGCGCCGGCGATGTCGTGGTGCTCTCCGGTCCGCTCGGCGCCGGAAAGACGGTGCTGGCCAAGGGGATCGCCGCGGCAATGGACGTCGAGGGTCCGGTCACCTCGCCGACATACGTGCTGGCCCGCGAACATCGGGCCCGCCGGCCCGGTGACCCGGCGATGATCCACGTCGACCTCTACCGACTGCTCGACGAATCGGGACTGGACCTGCTGGCTGAATTGGACTCGCTGGATCTGGATACCGAACTCGACGACGCCGTCGTCGTGGTGGAGTGGGGCGAGGGACTGGCCGAGCGACTCTCGGAGCGGCACCTGGACGTTCGGCTGGACCGCGCAGCGGAATCCGACACCCGTACCGCGACCTGGCGATGGCACACGCCGTGACCGGGGCGATCCTGACCATCGACACCGCCACACCAGCGGTCACCGCGGGCTTGGTGGCCCTAGATGAGACGGAGCGGCGCACCGTGCTCGCCGAGCGCGTCACCCTGGATGCGCGCGCGCACGCCGAGCGGCTCACCCCCAATGTGCTTGCCGCACTGGCCGATGCGGGGCTGGGCATGACGGACCTGACTGCGGTGGTGGTGGGCTGCGGGCCGGGGCCGTTCACCGGGCTGCGGGTCGGGATGGCCAGCGCCGCCGCCTACGGGCATGCGTTGGGGATCGCTGTCCACGGGGTCTGCAGCCTCGACGCGATCGGGGTCTGCACCACCGGAGCGACCTTGGTGGTGACCGATGCCCGGCGCCGCGAGGTTTATTGGGCGCGCTACCGCGACGGGGTCCGGGTAGCCGGCCCGGCAGTCAGCGCCCCGGCCGACGTCGACGTCGGCGACGCCGCGGCGGTGGCCGGCTCGCCCGCGCACGCCGGCCTGTTCGGGCTGCCGGTGATCGACCTGGCCTGTCCCACTCCGTCGGGACTGGTTGCCGCGGTGCGCGATTGGGGCAGTGAGCCGGCGCCGCTGGTGCCGTTGTACCTGCGCCGCCCTGATGCCAAGCCGCGGGATGCTGCGGCGCCGCCGGTGGTGGTCGGTGCGCTGCTCGACAGCGATGCGGCGCGCTGCGCCGAACTGGAGACCCAGCTGTTCGGCGGCGACGACCCATGGCCGCCCGCGGCGTTCAGCCGGGCGATCGGCGCGGCCGACCACCACTATGTTGCGGCCCGGCTCGGCGACCGGCTGGTCGGCTACGGCGGGATCGCCCGGCTGGGGCGCACCCCGCCGTTCGAGTTCGAGGTGCACACCATCGGGGTGGACCCGGCTCATCAGGGCCGTGGCATCGGACGGCGGCTGCTGGCCGACCTACTGGATTACGCCGACGGCGGCGTCGTGCACCTGGAGGTCCGCACCGACAACACCGCGGCGATCGGGCTCTACCGCGACGTCGGTTTCGTCGAGACCGGTGTGCGCAAGCGCTACTACCGCAACGGCGCGGACGCCTACATGATGCGGCGGGAGGCCCGTTCATGACAATAGTGCTGGCCATCGAGTCCTCCTGCGATGAAACAGGTGTCGGGATCACCCGGCTGGCCGCCGACGGCACGCTGACGCTGTTGGCCGACGAGGTGGCCTCCAGCGTCGAAGAGCACACCCGGTTCGGCGGGGTGGTGCCCGAGATCGCCTCACGTGCCCACCTGGAGGCGCTGGGCCCGACGATGCGCCGGGCACTCGAGACGGCCGGGGTGGCGCGTCCCGATGCGGTGGCTGCCACCATCGGGCCCGGTCTGGCCGGAGCGCTGCTGGTGGGCGTGGCCGCGGCCAAGGCCTATGCGGCCGCCTGGGGGGTGCCGTTCTACGCGGTCAACCACCTGGGCGGGCATCTGGCGGCCGATGTCTATGCCCACGGGCCGTTGCCCGAATGCGTGGCCCTGCTGGTCTCCGGCGGCCACACCCACCTGCTGCACGTGCGGTCGCTGGGGGAGCCGATCGTCGAGCTGGGCAGCACCGTCGACGACGCCGCGGGGGAGGCCTACGACAAGGTGGCCCGGCTGCTCGGGCTGGGTTACCCCGGCGGGCGGGTGCTCGACGAGCTGGCCCGCACTTGCGACCGGGAGGCCGCGGAGATCCCAGTGTTCCCGCGTGGGATGACCGGTGCGCGCGACGCCCCGTATGCGTTCAGCTTCTCGGGCTTGAAAACCGCGGTGGCCCGCTACGTGGAGGCCAATCCCGACTTCGTTCCCGCCGATGTGGCGGCCGGCTTCCAGGAGTCGGTGGCCGACGTCTTGACGGCCAAGGCGGTGCGGGCGGCCACTGAGCTGGGGGTGTCGACGCTGCTGATCGCCGGCGGGGTGGCGGCCAACTCCCGGTTGCGGGAGCTGGCCGAGCAGCGCTGCGCGGCGGCGGGCCTGACGCTGCGGATCCCGCCGCTGCGGTTGTGTACCGACAACGGGGCGATGATCGCGGCGTTCGCGGCGCAGCTGATCGCGGCCGGGGTGCCGCCCTCGCCGCTCGATGTCGCCACCGATCCGGGCCTGCCGGTCGTTTGCGCCAGCGTGCGCGTCCCCGGTCGACACGCCGGGTGAGCTGCCGTTTCTGCGCACGTTCGCGGGTGAGCAGGCCGGATACCGAGGAAGCACCGCCCCCACCTTGAGTGCTAGCACTCTCGTGTATAGAGTGCTAGGTGGCAGTCGGACGAATCCTGGCTCGGCACCCGCGACGACGACGCGAGGGCTCGCACGAATGCCGAACACCTTAAGTAAGTACGTTCCGATGCGACCGGGCAGCGAGCCGGGTCGCATCCAGACAATGTGGAGGGCTCCAATCGTGGCGAGCGTGAACATCAAGCCACTCGAGGACAAGATCCTCGTTCAGGCCAACGAGGCCGAGACCACGACCGCTTCCGGTCTGGTCATTCCGGACACTGCCAAGGAGAAGCCGCAGGAAGGCACCGTCGTCGCCGTCGGCCCCGGCCGGTGGGATGAGGACGGCGACAAGCGGATTCCGCTGGACGTCAAGGAAGGCGACGTCGTCATCTACAGCAAGTACGGCGGCACCGAGATCAAGTACGCCGGCGAGGAGTACCTGATCCTGTCCGCGCGCGACGTGCTGGCCATCGTCGGCAAGTAGCCAAAGCAGACACCGTGCCCGCCCCGGAGGTCCCCGTAGTACGGGTGATGTCCGGGGCGGCACGCGTGACGGGAAAGGGTTGACATTCGTGAGCAAGCAGATTGAGTTCGACGAGGCCGCCCGCCGGGCCTTGGAGACCGGCGTCGACAAACTGGCCGACGCGGTCCGGGTCACGCTGGGCCCGCGCGGCCGCGCCGTGGTGCTGGCCAAGTCGTTCGGCGGCCCGACGGTGACCATGGACGGCGTCACGGTGGCCCGTGAGGTCGACCTGGAGGACCCGTTCGAGAACCTCGGCGCCCAGTTGGTGAAGTCGGTGGCCACCAAGACCAACGACGTGGCCGGCGACGGCACCACCACCGCCACTGTGCTGGCCCAGGCCATCATCTCCGGCGGGCTGCGCAACGTCGCGGCCGGCGCCAACCCGATCGCGCTGGGCGCCGGTATCGCCAAGGCCGCCGACGCGGTATCCGAGGCGCTGCTGGCCGCGGCGACCCCGGTCGCCGGCAAGGAGTCGATCGCGCAGGTGGCCAACGTCTCCTCGCGCGACGAGGAGATCGGTGAAATGGTCGGCGAGGCGATGACCAAGGTCGGCAGTGACGGCGTGGTCAGCGTGGAGGAGTCCTCGACGCTGTCCACCGAACTGCAGATCACCGACGGCGTCGGCTTCGACAAGGGTTTCCTGTCGGCCTACTTCGTCACCGATTTCGACTCGCAGGAGGCCGTCCTGGAGGATGCGCTGATCCTGCTGCACCGCGACAAGGTCAGCTCGCTGCCCGACCTGCTGCCGCTGCTGGAGAAGGTCGTCGAGGCGGGCAAGCCGCTGGTGATCATCGCCGAGGACGTCGAGGGCGAGCCGCTGTCGACGTTGGTGGTCAACGCGATCCGCAAGACGCTGAAGGCCGTGGCGGTCAAGGCGCCGTACTTCGGCGACCGGCGCAACGCGTTCCTGGAGGACCTCGCGATCGTCACCGGCGCCCAGGTGATCAACCCCGACGTCGGCCTGACGCTGCGGGAGGCCGGCCTGGACGTGCTGGGTACGGCGCGCCGGGTGGTGGTGTCCAAGGATGACACCGTGATCGTTGACGGCGCCGGTACCGCCGAGGCGATCGCCGCTCGCGTCAAGCAGCTGCGCGCCGAGATCGAGGCGACCGACTCCGACTGGGACCGCGAGAAGCTCGAGGAGCGGCTGGCCAAGCTGGCCGGCGGCGTGGCGGTGATCAAGGTCGGCGCGGCCACCGAGACGGCCCTCAAGGAGCGCAAGCACCGGGTCGAGGACGCGGTGGCGGCGGCCAAGGCCGCCGTCGAGGAGGGCATCATCACCGGCGGCGGTACCGCGCTGATCCAGGCCCGCGGGGCGCTGTCGAAGCTGGCGTCCTCGCTCAGCGGTGACGAGAAGCTGGGCGTGGAGGTGTTCGCGGCCGCGCTGAGCGCACCGCTGTACTGGATCGCCAGCAACGCCGGCGTCGACGGCGCGGTGGTGGCCAGCAAGGTCGCCGAGCTGCCGGCCGGTCAGGGTTTCAACGCCGCGACGCTGACCTACGGCGACCTGGCTGCCGACGGGATCGTCGACCCGGTCAAGGTGACCCGGTCGGCGGTGCTCAACGCCGCCTCGGTGGCACGCATGGTGCTGACCACTGAGACGGCCGTCGTGGACAAGCCGGTCGAGGAGGCCGCCGACGCTCACGGGCATCACGGGCACGCCCACTAGGTGGTTCCGACGAAGGCGCCCCCGGTCCTGATGGGCCGGGGGCGTTTTCGTCGCCTCGATCAGTGCAGCGTGTCCGGGCACAAGAAACGTTGCGAAGCGGACCCGTGAGTGCGAATCTTCTCCCTGAGCGAGCCCGCCCCGCCCCAAGGCTTGACGCGCCGCCAGACGCGGCGCAGTGTGATACACGTCATAGTCCACCGGTCGCACCGGGGAAGAAGGCGGCAGCTCATGACCACCAAGGACAAGTACACCGAGGTGCCCGTACCGTACGCGTGGCAGGTTCCTAACGCCGGCGACGCGCGCTTCACATGGGAGTACGACGACGGCAGGGCCCGCCTGCTGTCCCTGTACCAGAAGGGCAAGGACAAGCAGTGGGACGCTCAGTCGCGTATCGACTGGACCCAAGACGTCGACCCGTTGAACCCGGTTGGGCTACCCGACGATTTCCACCCACTGTTCGGCAGCCCGATGTGGGACGCCGCGGACGACGCACGCCGCGCCGAGATGCGCCAGCATTTCCAAGCCTGGCAGCTCTCACAGTTCCTGCACGGGGAGCAGGGCGCGATGGTGTGCGCGGCCAAGATCGTCGACGTCGTCCCGGACCTGGACGCGAAGTTCTACGCGGCGACGCAGACCATGGACGAGGCTCGGCACGTCGAGGCATTCTCGAGGTTCCTGCAGGAGAAGGTCGACATGGTCTATCCGATCAACAAGCACCTGACCGCACTGCTTGACGACACCCTGCGTGACTCCCGTTGGGACATGCCCTATCTGGGCATGCAGGTACTCATCGAAGGACTCGCTCTGGCCGCCTTCGGAGTGTTGCGGGACATGTCAGCGCCGGGTTCGCTGGCCAAGCAGGTGCTGGCCTACGTCATGCAGGATGAGGCCAGGCACGTCGCTTTCGGCCGAATCTCGCTGAAGGACTACTACTCACAGCTGACTGAGTCCGAGCGGGACGACCGTGAAGAGTTCGTGGTGGATGCCTGCTACCTGATGCGGGACCGATTCCGCGGCGAGGAAGTCTTCGAGACCCTCGGTATGGACGTCGAGGCGTGCGCCGCATGGGTCGACGCATCCCCGTTGATGATCCAGTTCCGTTCACATCTGTTCAGCCGTATTGTGCCGATCGTCAAAGACATCGGGTTGTGGGGCACCAAGGTGCAGAAGGCCTTCCGGGACATGGGGGTGCTCGACATGGCCGCCTTCGACATCGAGGCGTTGATGAGGGCCGACGAGGATCAGGCCGAGGCCCTGGATAAGGCGCAGGCCGAGATGGCCGACCGGGCGGCCGAGGTCAATGAGGTGATCGCAGCGGGCGCCAGTTGATCAAGCGTGGGAGACGGCCGTTTATAACCGTTCAGAACGGGTATTGATTCTCCGCGCGGTCGAGTAAGACGGCGTGTTGAGGGCGCTGTAAAGGAGATCACCATGGACCCAGTGGCGGCAACCGAGTTCCTGGCCCGCTCTACAACATTGACCAGTGTCGGATGGATCGGCTACATCATTATCGGTGCTATTGCCGGCTGGATCGCGGGCATCGTCATGAAGTCGAAGTATGGCCTGCTCACCGACATTGTCGTGGGTGTTGTCGGCGCTCTGATCGGCGGTTTTCTGCTCAGCTTCGTCGTCGACACGGCGAGCGGAGGTTGGTGGTTCACATTGTTCACTGCAATCCTGGGCGCAATCATCCTGCTGTGGCTGCTGCGCCTGTTCGGCCGCGAGGCGTAAGGGGCGAGAAAAAATGATGAAATACGTTGCGGTTGCGGCCATGGCCGTGGGTGTGCTGTTGTCCAGTGGGTGCTCGGCGTCGAAGGTGATGAATACCGGCGGCGACACCCGGTGCAAGGATTTCATCGAGCAGGATGAGAAGAAGCAGGACGACGAAATCAGCAAGATGCTCAAAGACAAGAGCGGCGCGGACCCCTCCAATTTGGAGATTTCGGCGACCCGGTTGTCGGTTTCGAGGCTCTTCCGGTTTCAGAGTGCGTTGATCCGGTCTTGAAGTTGGCCGGAGTGGATCAGGGATCGCAGGATGTAGTGG
>NZ_MVHC01000036.1 GCF_002086455.1 Mycolicibacter algericus DSM 45454 | reverse complement strand
TACCTACGCGGAGAACCTTCTGACATGACTCCATCCTTCACAAGAAGTGGAGCCTCCGGACTCACCGGGGGGATTCAGACGGTACGTGCCAATCTCCCCTTCGCGCGCAAGATAGATCGACTCGGGGTCGTCCGGGGTCTCCAGCTCCGTCATGCGTCACCCTTTGAACCGAATGGAAACCGCCCCATCATCTGCGACATAGGACTCAAAGGCGCTGTCGAGATGACTATTTCGCCAATCTGGGTCGACCTCGCCGAGAACGTATTCGGTGATGCCGTCCGCCGTGTGCGGGCTGGCCAGGTCAAGCACGAGATCGAACCTGCCACGCTCAAGTAGGTCCATCCGCGTCACCCCGACTTCCGCAGTGATCGGCATTTCAAGCCACGACGCGGGTTCGTCGATGAAGCGATCCGCCAACATGTCGACGAGCGCCAGGAGACGGACGAGCTTGAGCCTGTTCTCTCCGCTCACGCCAGCACCCTTGCGCCACTTGGCCAGTGCGGGAACGCTCACACCGACTAGTCGAGCGATGTCGCGCCAGGCAAAGCCGTAATCCGCAAGTTGTTCGAGGGCCTGAGTCGACCCGATGTGGGAGCGTTCGACGGTTTTCTCATCCAAGCGGACCTTGTGCGTCCTCTGGCGCACGCCGCGCATCTCATCCTTGAGGTCGGACGCGCGGCGGTAGATTACATCGGCTGTGTCGCATAGAGACGAAGGCGTGCTTTCTGGCAGCTTGCGAAGACGGTAATCATCTGTCCCAGAGGTGGTGTCATCCTGCAGGTTCCCACCGACAAATGAGGTAGACATGTTCACTCCTCTCCTGGCTGTTGGAGCACTTTGGTCCGAAGATCCGGCTTAATCAAGGATTCAAACAGCGGTCCGATCGGTTCGTGCAAGCGTTGCGCCGTAGCGTCGACAAGCTCGGAGTCAAGCGGTGGGACGCGGTTGTGGGGATCGGCCCAGGCGCTGTCTATGTCGATGAGAAAGAAGTCCTCCTCTTGCGTTTTCGGCTCCTTGAGTCTTTGAAGCGTCAGTGTCGACGGAATGACCACCCCCTTCGCCGCTCCATACCGCAGTGTGAGGGTGTCACCAGCGCCCGTGGCTTCGCATTGCACGACATGTTGCTGAGCGGTAGGGGTGAGCTTGAGTTCAGCGAGCTGATCCTGCGGTCCAAGCAGGCTGTCGACGACCCACTCAGACCATCCGTGCCCGCCGAGGGGAGCACGCACTTCGTTGATGTAACGTAACCCAACCCTGACGCAGCCATCCACAGGCGCCACGTCCTGACGCGCCACCACCATCGCGGTGATGATCTTGTTGAACACTTCCCAGCCGGGGTAGTCGGTCATCTCCAACGTCATTGCATCGGGTCGGAACGTGATCGCGATGTGGCGATCGCGCGCGACCAGCTTGGGCATGCTGAACGCGACCTGCTCCCCGGTGCCGATGTTGAACTGCCTTCCCTCCTCGCGTTCTAGGATCGGCACCCATTGCGACAACATCTCCTTGAGCACCGCCAGTTCAGGGCGAGCGGGCGGTTCGGTTGGTGGATGACGCAGCTCTACCAGCACCAATGCGAGGGCATCGTTGGGGTACACGGGGCGGGTGGACATACCGACATGATAACCAAAACTGTAACCGAAGGTGGAACTTCTTTTCTGGTCCTTTGCGGCACCGGCGATACTGAAAAGTCCAGGTCACAGGAAGACCGACCGACCTACCCCACGCCGATCCGCACTGCCCGGCAGCATGCGCCCCAATGCCCGGCTCCATCAAACCGACCGCAGCGCGATGACACTCACCACGAAGCAGAACCCACCCACTCGACGCAACCCCACCGGAACGGCCAGGCGGAACACGGCTGGAGCCGCGGACGCCGGGAGACCGCGAGCGTCCGCGGCCTGCAAGGCCGTCGGATGCGAGCCGGTCGAACGGCGGGAGCGGCGTAGGCCGTGTTTCGGCTGGGACCAACGCGGCTTGCATCACCTGCCAGGGTGCCCGGCGGGCCCGACCTGAGCGGCATCGGGACCGGAACCCGGGATGGCCCGGGGCGGGAAAGTGTGAAACTCGCTACGGGTCAGACCTCTCGCCGGTCAGGACCGGAAAGCCTCTTCTTAGCCACGAAAGGGTGCGTAGTAACAGCGCGTTCTAGCTCCTGACGCCAGGAACCTTCGAGGCTGCCGACCCGCAAGGCGAACGTCCCCAGCATGCGACAGAACGACTCCTCCTCTGTTACGTTCGTCGCCGCAGATGGATTGAACCGCTTGAGTGTGCGGCCATCCGCGACCACGAGGTCGAGGATCACGTCGAGGTTGCACGCACGACGGTTTGCCTTTGCGTAGCTGACATCGCTCTCGGCGAGGACCACCTGGTAGCCGATCGTTGTGAACCCGGCCCCCTGCAGGGCGCCGAACAACGCCGCCCACGCTCCATGCTCCCGGTTTGCGTAGGACAAGACGAGGTGGCCGCCGGACTTCAACGCACGCCGCATCTCACAGAAGGCCCGTTCGAGCGTCGCCTCGTAGGCGGCTGTGTCGATGATGTCGTTGCAAACGACGGCCTCGCCGTCGAGACGTGCGGGGTCCAGCCCGGCCCACGCCCGGAAGATCTCGGAGAGTTCGCCGTACTTGACGTCGTCGTGATAGGGCGGGTCCGTGCACACTAGGTCGATTGAGTCGTCGCAAGCGAGAAGCCGGGTGCTTGACCCCACGACGATTCGAACGTCATCCGTGCCGGGTCCGGCCGAGCGCCGCTGCCCCACCGGCAGAGGCCCAACGATCGTGGGACTGCGGCCGAGGCGTTCGGCATACCAGTTTCCCGCCTTAGCGAGGTGGTCAAGTCGCCGTCCAACGGTGCCGCGCCCTGACTGCGGGGCGCCCCACACATTTGGCTCGGCGGAGAGGGTCGTGACGTTGTAGTGGTGGTTGGCCATCGCCTCGTAGGGCTTGAGATATCGCGGATCCCACCGAGACAGGTAGCCGGCCATTTCGACGGAGCTCAGCACTGCCGCGTAAAGCACCGACGCGATGGTCCTGTCCCCGGCGGCAGCGGAGTCAATTGCGCCGACCAGCGCATTCAGAACTGCATGCTGGCGGCGCGGCATGATGTGGTCCCAGCGTGTCATCCCATAGCGGCGGAGCACGGCGGTCTCCGTGCCGTTGCGGATTGCGGGCAGGTGAGGTTGTGTCTGCCATGAAGCATCGGCAGCAGCGACGAGCTCTGCATCCGATGGCGGGCCAATTTCGCGACGGCCTGCGGCGGTGCGTTCGACGAGAACTGGCTCCCAGCGGATCGGCCCAGCACCGCAGATCCGGCCAATATGGCCACACCGGCAACGGAACCGACGCTGGAGTGTGTAGCGCGCTGTCGGGTCAATGAGTCGGTTGCATGTCCGGCACCGCGTGCGCCGAACCGCTGTTCCGTGCTGGAGGTGCCCTGATGGGCAGGCAAGCCATCCGGTACTTCCGCCGGCGTCTACGCGTTCGGTGAGACTGACAATCCCGGACGGAAAGAGGCGCACGTCGTCGGAGCAGCGTGGGCAGGCGACCACCGCAACGCGGAGGGTGTGCGCGACTGTCGCCGGGGTGCCGTCCTCGAAGAACGTGGCGTATGCGCTGTTGAGAAGGTCCGATACCAGTACGCGCAGGCGGTCCGCCGCAGGCTCCAGGCGGTCCGCCGTCGGAAGCGACAACATCGTGGTGAGGTTTTGGGCTGCCCAGAGATTGATGTCTTGGGCATAGACCTGGTGGCCGCGGAGGAGCGCGGACAAAGCGATCACGCCGCCACCGGTGAAGGGATCGGCTACAACGAGCCGACCTGGTTGGTCGACGTTGGCCGCGTCGATAAGAGCGCCGGTCACGGCCTCTGTGCGTCGAGCCCACCACCGGTAAGTGGTGATCGGCGGCAGGACCGTTTGCCTTGACCGAGCTTCCGCACGTGCCCCGGCATTGACTCTGGCCACATCGAGGTGCCGCAGCACGCTGCGTTGGGGGCCAACTGGAAAGGTCATCCGCTTCACTATGCCTGAGGTGGCGGACAATGATTACTCGACATGACAGGACCTGCTACACGGGCGGCACGGACACGAACAGGCCAGCAGCCTCGAGTTGCTCGAGGAACACGACGAACCGCTCAGCTTGGCCTACGGTCAGCTCGACGCCCGCCTCGATGTGGCCCTGGAGTCCCCAAGACGTGAGGTTCGCGGTGCCGAGATAGCCCAGCCCACGGTCGGCAATCACAAACTTGGCGTGGAGCATCGTTGGCCGCGGACCGCTGAACCAGCGCAAAACAACCCGGCCAGTGCCAACAAGTCGATCGAGGCGTTCCTCAAGGGGTCCGCGAAAGCGCTCCTCCGCCGGGCTGTTCGCATAGATCACTGCGGTTACGGAACGAACTGTGAGCGCTGGGAGCAGGAGTTCCTCAAGGAGTTCGAACCCTTGGTCGTTCCAGAAAGCCCCTCCAACATGGAGCGTGTCAGTGGCTCGGCGAATAACGTCGAGAACAAGGCCATCGAGACGTTCCACGTCCGCGATTGGTGCGGTACCGGCCGGGGCGGAGAGCACCAGTCGCGGCTGAGGGGGAGGCGCGCAGCTCGGCAGCGTACTGGCAGCCAGCACCTCGCAAACGACCACTAGTTCCGCTGCCCTGTGCGATACCGGTACACCGCTGTCGGTGACTACCCCGGCAGCAACCAGTTGCCTCCGGGCAGCGTAGATCACGTTGTCGCTGCCCCGCGGTAGCGCCGCTGCTCCCCGATCGAAGATCTGCGCCGCGAGACGGACGGCGCCCTGACGGCTGCCGACGGTACCGGCGAGCAGTTCGGCGAGGGGTACGAGCCCGACAAGGCCGCTCACGGTGTGGCGGCTCGCTGCCGCGTCCACAGCCAGAAGCGGCGCAACAGCTTGCGGTCGAGGTCGGCGTTCCAGGTTCCACATCCAAAGGAGAGGTGCAGGCAGCGATCGCAGGCGGCATGTGGCCGGTGCGTCGAGGTCTGGGAGCACAGCGGGTCATTGTCGCAACGGTCGACCGAATCCGCCGCGCGATGGAGCCACGGTCCGATTCGACGCCGCTGAACAGTGTCGAACGCTCCGAGCGTGAAATCAGCGTAGGACGCGACATAGACTGCGGAAGTCAGCGCGTTGGGCACGATCCACTCCGCGAGGCTGGACTCACCGAACCCGCTTTGCCCATCGTCAAGAGCGCGCAGCAAAGCGTGTGATGCAGAGTGGATCAGGCGACGAACAACCCCCGCGGCCCCGTCTCCACCGACATCGAGGTCAGCTGCCAGGATCTCGGCGACCGCTATCTTGGCGTCGCGGGCCGTCGCCGTAACCGGGCCCGCCCACAGGCCGTGGTGCCGCAGGAAGCCGAGGATCACCGCTGCATCGAAGGTGATCAAGAGCGCCTCAGTATTGGCAGGCACGGCGAAGATTGGGGTTCTGTTGCCGTACTGGCGTGGGGCCGCGTACGTGCGTAGATGCGCCTGACCAGCTTCGCGCGCCACTCGCGTATAGCCGTAGCTAGCGACCACAATCGGGAAGCGTTGTGTTACGGAGATGTCGTTGATACCTAGGGCTGCCATGGTTTCCGAAGCAGCAGAGACGCCGGCGACCGCCGCGGCCCCAGATGCGCTCGCCGCGATGTCTTCGAAGCTGCGGCGATCACCGATCACGTTGCGGTCGAACAGCCCGGCACGTTCGACCATCCGCAGCGATCGAGCCATGTCGATAACCTCGGCGCTGACGCCCGCCACGATCGCCGCCGGTCCGGCGGTTGCTGGCCCCTGCATCGAGCGGACGTTGTCGATGACGTCCTCGGCGATGCCACTTGCCCGCAGCTGCGCTTCGGTCTCGGCCCACTTTTCGGCCGACATACGTGTGCTGGTCGTGGGCCGGTCGAGCTCAGTGAGCGACACGGCGAGGTTCTGCTCGTCCCCGAGCCAGGATGCCAGCGCGGCGACGCCACGGTCGTTGTGGCGTTGGAGGTTGTCGTAAGTCTGGTTGGAGATGTTCAAGATAGTTAGGGTCTGGGGGTACCACAGTCTCTGGTCCCGGGCGGTGTACCCCTGGCGGTAGGGCTGGCCGCCCCCTCTTGCGTACTGCCCACAGTCACACGGCGTGAAGCGGGTGCTCAGAGCGCTGCCACAGGTACGGCACCGCCACGATGATGAACGAAACGAACCGCGGTCCTCAAGGTACATGTTGGAGGCGTCGTTGCAGGATGGGCAGCGCGGGGTGTGGAGGGGCCCCATTGCTCCGCAATTGTGGGCAGTCAGGTATCGCAGCTGGCGCAGCTTCGAGGAGCAGTGCGGGCAGCGAAGTTGCCCGGTGGAGTTAGTGTCGTTGATCAGCCTGTCCTGGCGCCACCACCGTGAGATGCGGCCGCAGCCGGAGTCGGTGCACTCGAAGGTCAAAGGGAAGACGTCCCATACGACCTCCTCAGGCCTGAGGATCACGAATTCGTCTGGGTTGGTCCGCGGGTCGGGGATGCCGACCTGGTCAGGGCGCCAGTGACTCCTCGCCTCCGCGACCTCGTCGAGCAGCACCATCTGGTTGATGTCGCTGACCCGGGATCCACCGATGCGGTGGACCTGGGCGTAAAAGCCTTCCTCATGGGTGAAAACTGCATCCGGGAGGTACCGGTACAAGACCTGGGTGGTGGAGCGCTGCATGGTCGGAGTCCTCTCAAGCGTAGAGCCGGGAGATGATCTGCTCGGCGCGGTTCCCGCCTCGGAACTCGACCGGGGGATCCACGTCGCGAAGGCTGGTCATCGCGGGGCTGGTGAACAGATCGGTCAGATAGTCGGACTGCCATTGCTGAACGCGGGGCCGTTCGATCTGATCCCAGCGACGTAGGGCGTCATCGACGAGCCGCTGCTCGTCGGCTGTCATGGCAGGATCCGCGACTGGGCATCGGTACGCCCGAGTGATGCGTTCGGTCAACTGGGGCAAGAAGTTGGCGGCTCGAGCGTTCCACCAGGTCCGGAACCGGCGGGTTGTGCCGATGTCCTCGACGGTCCCCCAGCTGGCATTGCGCGTCTCATCCCACAGCAGCGCACAGACGATGCCGGGCAGGGTCCGCTCGACGGCACGGCTCGCGAACCGGTTCACCGGCACCGGCTCGACCATGCGCTCCAAGGCGGCGTGGGTGGTGAAAAAGCTCTGATACATCGATGTCTCGCGGCGGTTGGCCCTGTCGAAGATGTCGACGACTAACCCGACATGGCTACGGCCAGCCCGTGCAGTTGCCTGAATGTATTGGGCGTAGGAGGGCGGCATGCCTGCGATGATCTCGAAGTTGAGGCGGTCGAGGTCCACGCCGTGGGACACGACCGAGGTACCTACCATGCCGCGGATGCGGTCCGGTCGGCTGGTCGTGATTGTGGAGTCCTGGATCGCGGCGATGATGGCGGCGAGCTCCCCGAGCGACGTCTCGCCGGTGAGGTACTCGGACTTCACCCGGTCGGTGCCGGAGCTGATGAGACGCTCAGACAAGCGGTTCAGGTCATCAAGGATGGCGACGCCGTGCGCTTTGGAGTTGACATAGGCAAGGGCCAACTCGTAGTTGAAGAGCATCGACTGCGCGTCGGCGGTTGTGAGCGTGAGACCATCGGCGGCCATCGTGGCGAGCAGCGGAGCAGGGTCATCAGTGAGGCGGTGGATGTGCTCGATGATGTGGGCGGTAACGACACCGGCGAGGTCGACCTTGACCGTACCGCTACCGGCGGGGAGCACACCCAGATAGATGCGTCGCACGTCGTCGGTGAGCGTGGTGTAGAAGGAACGTTCCAGTGTGCCGCCGCCGGTGGGGAACACACGGGGTCGGCGACCGTAGACCTGGGAGAGCTGGTCCTCAAACTGCTCGATGGTGGCGGTGGCAGCGATGATCTTGGAGGGTTCGTTACCGGCGCCGCGGGCGAGCTCAGCAAGCAAGGTGTGGTAGTGGGCGGCAAACACCCCGAGCTCTTCGCGAACCAAGTGAAGCTCGTCTTGCACCCATAGCGCGGGCGTCGGATCCTTGAAACCGATCGGCGTCGTGTGCGTCGCCGGGTCTGTCGAGCAGTCCTTGGCGATGCAGCCCTTATGCGTGTACCAGCCGTGCTGAGGACACTTCATCCGGGGCCCGCGGTTGATCGCGGTGAGTTGGCCGTTGCGGGAGAACGCGCAGATCTTGTCGACGGTTGACACAATGACCGACGATTGGTAGCGGGTGACTTCGTCGTCGCTGGCGTGGATTGGCAGCGTGTGACCGCACGCACGGCAGATGTGCAGGAGCCGCTGATCGGCAAGGTCGCAGTTCAAGCCGATGCTGTTCATCTGGCCGCAGGCCGGACAGGTACCGACGAGACGCTTGGCGTCCCGCTCCGGCTCAGACTTCCCGGCGAATTCAATCAAACCCGGCCACCAGCCGTGGGCGTCGGGGTAGGCGAGGCGATTCGGGGTATTGCCTGCGCCAACGAAGTAGCCGAGAGTGAACGGATCCCCCTGAATGTTCTCCGTGGCACGGGCCGCTTCGGCGTGGTGCAGGATCTCGTTGACACGCGACAGCTGTTGCACGGAGAGCATCCGCAGCGGGAAGAGCAGCCATGCGCTCGTCCCGCGCTCCTTGCCACGCAGTCGGTCGTAGAAGAGGGCGACGGCGATTAACCCGAGGTAGGCCTCGGTTTTTCCTCCGCCAGTGGGAAACCAAAGCACGTCGACGGCGTCGAGCTCGCCACGCAGGACGGGGTCGGTTGGATTCTCACGGCCAGCCAGAGCCGCGAGCTCGGAGACGATGAAGACCAGCTGGAAGAGTCGCCATCGTGCGCTTGGGCCGCGCGACCCAGCGAAGGCGGTGTTTGCGAGCACGAACGCACGGGCCAAGTTCACATCGGCGCGCAGCAGGTCGAGCCCAAGTTCGAAGCGCTTCACCTCGGCTTCGAACTGATTGCGGAGATCATCGAGCTGGCGCCGTTCCTCGGCGTTGCGGGCAGCACTGAAATCCCAGCCGCGGTGGAAGGCTCGCATCTCTGAGCCCAGCGCGGGCAGCGTGGCGGCCCAATTGCCGGCAAGGTTGCCGAAGGAGATGTCAATCGGCTCAGCGGAGCCGGCGTGGTATTGGGTGTGGATCGGGAGGGTCTCGGCGAAGATGACGTTGGGGGCGCCCCCGGCACGGGCGGCGCAGCCGCGTCCCCGACCACGGACGGTAGCGAGCGTCGCGTAGCGACAGTCGTCGTTGGCGAAGCCGAGCTGCCGCGGCAGCAACGCAGGCGCGTTGACGGTCACCGACATCCTCGTGTCGTAAAGAGACAGATCTTGCAGATCGCGTGTCGCAAGCCTGAGCGCGTTGGTGATCGACACCGACACGGCGGTGTTCCCGTCGACGGTTGGCAGAGTCGAGACAGTCAGGGAGGGCAAGGGGGCGATTGGCGACCAGGATGCATCGCGGCGGGCGGCGACTGCTTGGTGGAACGCGGCCTCGGTGCCGGTCGCCGCAGTTACCGGGAGGGTCTGGTTGTTGGTGAGCTTCCGCAGCGCGGCTGGGCCGGCGTAGTGGTCGTCAACAGCTGTGGCCGCGTCGATGGCCAGGGGGCATCCGCCGGCCAATTCGCCGCTCGTGACGGTGTGCTCGTCGCCGGTCACCGGCACCGACAAGGTCACAGTGACGTGCCGCTGGTCGCGGCGCCAGGTCGGGTTGAGCGGCACGGTAGGTCGACGGCGGCGGTTCCCGGCAGTGGCAGCCGCTCGGCGGGCAGCCTCCGCAGATACCTCGGCGAAGGCGGGCAGCAGCTGGTGGTAGATGGCGTAGTCGACGTCGACGGTGAGGTCGACGGTTGCCGGGGTGCCGTTGACTACGAAGTCCAAGCCGATCACTCCGCGGTTTTCGACCGGGGCCGCGGTGACGGTCGGCGCGGCGCCAGCGCTATCGTCCCCACCGTCGCCACCTGCGGATGGTCCGCTTCCTGTGGACGCCGCCGGTGGCGGCGTGACGATCGTGACGCCCAGCACGCCGACGCGGACATTCTGCTCGGGGGACCACGGGAAAGGATGGTCGCCGCCAGCGCGATCGGTCAGTGCCTCGACCAAATCGTCAAGGACATGGTGGACCAAGATCTGCTCAGCCCGGTTGGCCGGGCGCTGCTCATCACCGGCAGTCGGGATAGGGATGGTTGAGCCACGGGGGGCGGTCGCTGTCATTTCGTCCTCTGAGTAAGGGTGAGATCTGGTTGGACACCGGCATCGCAAGCGAGCCGGCCCAACCCCAAGGGGGTCATGCAAGGACTATTCAGTTGTGCGCCGCGTCGTGGCGATTGCAAGAAAGCGTACGCCTCCTCGTCGACGAGTACACGCACCTGGATCATCGAAGCCGCCCTACGAGATTGGCGGACACCTTTGTGGGAGAGCCGACTTCAGTGACCGTGGCGGCAACGAACTCGTCTAGGAGTTCCTGTGCACTGTCGCCTACGAGGCGGCGGAGCTGTTCCACGGCGTCAGGGCGGCCGGACGCGAGCGCTGTCACGAAGCGCCCCAGCGAACGGTGCAGATTTCGCAGCGTTCCAGCGACACTGTTTAGCAGCTCGAGGTCCGGGACCGGCTGCTGCGCCGCGCGGAAGACTGCAGCGATGTCGCCGGGTGACCGTGGGGCGATCGTCCGGCCGCTCGCCCAAAGACTGAGTTGACCCGCCGCGCGCGCGCCAGCATCGTGGACCGCCGCTATCGCCGCCCGCTGCGTCTGGCTCGCCCGCAGTACCTTGCGGGCGGCGTTGCGAAACTGCTCGAGGATCGCGTCAAGCGAAGCAACTTCGTCGTTGGTATGGCTGACTGCAACCAAGCGTGCGTGCACGGATTCCGTGCCCTCGCCAGCCGGGACAATAATCACGTCACCAACGGAGACCTCGCGCAGGGGTAGGTACTTCTGGCCGGCGGCGGTGACGACGAGTACGGGTGTCGCCAGACCGCCGTCGCCGTCCTCCTCGTCGGGTACCCACCAGGTCCGGCCGTCGTCGACCTTGACGGGGACACAAGTGCGGGTGGTCCCAGAGCTTTGCCAGCTGCACGGTGCTGCGCCGATGATCGACGGCGAATCCATTGCCGCGCCGGCACGGTTAATCACATCAAGAATCGACAGACCGGGCAGGCGCAACTCGGGTGGATCACTGGTCGCGGATTCAGGCTCCTCTTCGCGTAGCGGACTAGCGACACTTGCGGGCTCCGACGCACCGAGCGCTTGGAACGTGGTCCGCCGCCACGCACCGATGTTGTCTTGCCATCGGCGTAGCTGACGACGGAGGGTCGCGCGTTCTGCGTCGTAGGCCAGCAGCCAGGTCGCAGACGCCTCGGCGCTAAACAGCAGCGAAAAGTGCCATGGCGGCGGATTGCCCGTGAGAATCTGTATCTCGGCGTAGCCCGGCGGGTACCGCGTCGCGAACGTGGTGACTTCGACTCGTGCATCGACCCGCTCCCACAGCGCGATCTGCGCCTCGGTCCGTCCCTCACCAATGAGGGAAGCCTTCGTAGCGACCGCTGCGGCCTTGCTATGACATCGGATCAGAATCTGACCGACGCCACTGCGGTCGGCACGGTCGAGCATGTCCCACAGCAAGGAGAGCTTCGGATTGCACTCGTCGAGTTGGCGCCACAAAGTCTCGACCGCGACCTTGAGCTCACCCCAGCGGGCGACGCCCCATGCTCTCCAGTGCCCGGGCCCGCTGAAGTCCAGGCGCTTGAGCATTCGCCGGAGGGGCTCTGGTCCCTCCCCGGGCCGGTTCGCCATCGCGCAGGCTCTGCGGTAGTCGAGCACCCTGGCGGCCAAGCGGGTGCCAGCATTGAGCAGCTTGGACGGGTAGTCAAGCGCCGGTGGCATAGACCCGTCAGGCCGCGTCGCCAGGCAGGCGAACGCGGCGGCGATCGCGGCGTTCAGCTCAGCGTCGCCGGCCCGGTGAATGCTGAGCGGCGGAAACCCCTCCTGCCACAACAGCCACATGCTCGACAGTGGGCTCGACGCAGGGTCCTGGCGACCACGGTCGTAGACGAGAGCGGCCACTTCGGCATTGGTCACCGGCAGTATGAGCGGTGCGTGACCGGCAGCGGTCACGGTCTGCACGATGGACTCGTCGCCGATGTCGCCGACGACGACCGTCGCGGCGGCTGAGTGGTTCGATGCCCAGGCCAGCATGCGTGCGCGGCTGTTCGGGTTGGTGATCGAGGTCGCGTCGATGACGACCAGCGGCGGGTTGCATCGCAGCTGCGGGTTGCCGACGCGGGTGCTGAAGTAGATAAAAGAGCTATTGGTGGTTCCGGGTGTAGAGCCGACCAGTGGAGCGAGCTCTCCGCTGCGAGTGAGCCGTTGCGCCGACAGCGGGTTGTCCCGACTAAGGGCGATACTGCTGTAGTTGCGCATCCGCAGCGTCCGGAGCTGCTCGGTCATGTCGACGTCGAGCGCGGCGAGCACGACGGGCCCGGCGAGCAGCCCCTCTTTCAGCCGCAGGAGGTGCATGCAGATGGCCAGCGTGACCGCGATCCGGTGGCGGGCACGCGGAAGCTGCACGACGGCCATACCGCCCGCGGGGAACTTGCAAATCAGATGCCGACTGAATGCGACCAGCAGTTGGTCGACCGAAGATACCGGCACCGAAACCGCTCCGTCGATGAATGTGCTGAACGCCAGGCCGTCCAACCCTGCGTCGGATGTTTCGGGAAGCAGCAAGCTGGTGAGTGGAATACGGTTGGCCGCCACCTGGGTCACGTGTCCACACCCCGGCAGGGAACCTGTATCCGGCACACCATCGTCAACCGAAACCTAGGGGGATTGTTGGGCCCAGCGGTCGCATTTGTGCAGCGCCTTAGCCCGACAATCGAGCCGTCAGTTGCCGACGCCACCATGTAATGACCGTACCCAGGCGGTGTGACACTGACCGTTGTTTGCAGACCGCTACCCAGCGGTCGCAGCCTCGGGTGATCCGGGGCGATCCGCCGCGTGCGCCCGCCGAGCGCACCGATTCTAGAACCCGTCATTGATCGCCAGCTTCCGTGGCGATCGCGACTGAACCAGAACCTGCAGCATCGGCGAGTGCTTGCTGAAATGCTTCCGCGGCGGCGGCAACATTCCGCGCCGCGGTCATGACCTGTTGTGCGGTTTGTGCGTAGTGGGCTAGTTGCCGCTGGCGGTCGATCGAAATCAACGGAAAGGACAGATCGAGCCCGCGTAGGCCAGGGAGGTTTGAGCCGGTGATGTGCATGGCGTTGTGGCCGGCAGCCAGGGTCAAGGCAAGGTAGACAGGATCTAGCTCCTCCGGATTGCAACGCAAGGCGGTGATGGAGCCCGACGGAGCAAGGCCGGACACCGTGCACACTGTTGCGCGGATCTGGCGATCCGGTGTCACCCACACGAGTACGTCACCGTGTCGAACAAATTGGAGATGCGTAAACGGATCTCTGCCGAACTTCGAGTCGACGTCGTATTCAACTGGTTCGCCACGCCACATCGCTTCGACGTCGGCCACCCGAAGTATCGGACGTTCAATCCGGTTATCGGATGCGTCCCGGCCTCCTTGGGGGGGAATGCCACGGCGAACGATGTCGAGCAGGCCATCGCCGCGGGCCGCGCGAATCGTTATCAGGGCCTGTTGGTCGGGTACCAGCAGGCAAGGTGGCGTATCGGCGGCGATCAGGGTGTGGCGAGCGCCGTCTAGCGCGGCGGCGGCTTGCTCGACCGCATCAATGAGTTCGGGTGCTGATGTGGGCGATGCGGCACGTGCGCACCAAAACAGAGGATCCAGCGTGACCGTCTGACCGAGTAGCTTGATCGGGCTTATCGGCACGAACCGGGGATCGCCTTCTGGGAGACGTTCTGACGATTCGAGCGGACCGTCATCGATCCAGTCGCACAACGCACTTGCCAAGAGTGCGTAGTCCTTGACGTCTGTGGCGTCGCCCGCGGAGTAATCCACGAACAAGATGTCGGCGCCGGATGCCTGACGTTTTGACAGGATCCACAAATCGCACAAGGTCTTACTGTCGGGGTTCGCGTTCGGTGGCAAAGTAACGATCGCTGCGAGCGCTCCTAGCTGAATTAGTCCCCGTCGCATCCGATCAGCGCGGTCGGAGGTGGCAAGGTTGTGCGGAAGGACAAGAAATGCTTCGCCGTCCGCTCCAAGAGCTTGAACAGCGAGTTGCGGCCAAGCAGCGTCGGCCGTACCGCGGACGGGGCCAAAGGGCAGGCGACGCAGGCGGTCGTTCTTGCTATCAATCCTGATCCCGAACGGTGGAATGCTCACGACGGCGTCGAATGTGCGACCGGCGAGCGCATCAACCTCGAGGATGTCGGAGTGCTCTACACCGGCATCCGCATAGCACTCTAAGCGGGCCTGTGCAATAAAGTGTTCCACAAGGCCGGGTGTCACACCGACATACTTCGACTGGGGGCGTTTCCTCGCGGTTGCGGTCAGCAGAGCCCCTGTACCGCAGGCGAAGTCAAGGACTGCCCTCGTTTCGTCGTGCACAAGCTCGGCCAACAGATTGTGTAAATTCCGCTCGGCTTCAGCGGTTTCAGGACCGCGTCGCCACCTGATCTGTTCGTCAAAGTCTCGGGAAGCAGCTTCGATGAGTTCCGCTTTATCGACACCGGCGAGTTCAGTCGCTAGGAAGTGCTGGATGGCGTCTGCTTGCGACCGGGTGGCGTAGACGGTGGTGTCGAGATCGGGGACGCTGATGGCTACGGGGTAACGCTCGTCTGAGCTCGCCCCGTATTCGGGGAGAAGCCCCGTGATGGCCGCAATGAAAATGACCAAGGGCTCGTCCCCTGCCGCATAATCCACGTGGTTGACCATGTACCGCCAGGTGCGTACCAGCTCAGATGCGCGGTCGTCGCCTGCCGGCTCGAATCCTCTGCTTGTCAGCCATGCCTGCACGGTCGAGGCGTCGAACTGTGGGCGCCCGGGCGGTGAATCTGGTAGGGGTTTGGGGAACTCATCATGGCGCCGCTGCCAGTTGCTCACCGTGGACCGCTGGACGCCGGCCAACTCGGCGATGTCGCTGACTGTCATTCGGGTGCTAGGCGTCGCCATCATGCACTCCACGATGTGTTGACGCCGGGAGTGAAGGCGATCTCGCGGGCGGCAGAAGCGGCAAGTCTCAGAGCGGCAGACAGACGGCCCTTTGGTGCGATCACACCCAGAGGCAGGCCGCGGCCGGTCAACGCCGCCACCGAATGTGCAAACCCGCCGTCACCCGTCACGAGTATCGCAGCACCGAACCGCCCCTCGAGGTTCTCGGTCGTCATAACCTCCTGCAAGACAAGGTCGGCACCATCTGCGCCCGACCGAACCCGAAGCCCGGCATCAGGCCAGCCGTACCCCGCTGCCAACAGATTGTGGTGGCTGACGCCCACGATCACATGGTCGTCGGGTGCCACGACACCGGTGCCCATGTAGACAGCACGGACACGCCGAGCAGCTAGCTCCGTTACGTGGCCGCTCCCGACCACGTTTTCGAGGTCGACAAGGTGAACCGTTCGAGCCTTAAGCCCCTTAGTACGCATTTGAGCCACTTCCAGTTGTCATCCGAATTCCTTGCCAAATCATGATGTCGATCATCACAGCCTGAAAACTAGTTGTCAAGCAATCACTAACGAAAACTTGAGGACGGACGCCGGGCGAAGACGCCGTGCCGATCACTAGATCCGCCTCAGGCCTCAACGAGGGGCGCTCCCGGGTGCGCGGCCGTATCGACCGTTAAGCAGCGCAGACACGGTCGCCTGTCGCCACAGGCAGCCCTGTGGGGTGCGGTGTCCCGTGGGATTGAGGCACTGCGCGGCAGCGGCCTGGGTGAGCCCGCAGTTGCGGGTCAGCCACATGGCGTAGCGCCTCAGCACCGGTTCGCGTTGCGCCCACGGCGCGTGCGGCGCTGGGAGAGTAGGTAGCGGACTGACCTCGATTTCCATTCCGGTTTCCGTGGCCACCACTTTCACCGCTTCCTCGTTGGGCCAGACCGGCCGTCGGCGTGCTTCTTTCGCTGGCGCTTCGGAGTCGTCCTGGTTACCGCGCGGCGCGGCGGCGGCCAAGGCGTCTTCAATCGCACGCCCGAGGGTTTGCGCCCCGGCCACAGCGAGCGCTGCGCCGTCGAGGTTGTCGACGGCCCACACTTCGGCACGCAGGGCGAAGTCGATCTCCGACATGCCACCTCCGGTCGGGCACGGCGTCAGGTCGGCACCGGTGAGCAAGTTCAGGCCGTGACGCTGGAGCACGAGGCCGAGCCGGCGGAAGTGCTGCTCGAGTCCGAGGTCCTCGCACGGGTAAGGCATCCAGATGGGCAGCCTGATCGTGATCGCACTCCCGAGTGCAGACACAAGTGCATCGATTTCGGCCAGCTCGTGGCAGCCAGCTGCCTCTCCTGGCTCGAACGAGTAGACGGCGGCGATGTCCACATCGTGTTGTGCAGCAATGTCCTCGAGCATCTCGATCCGCTCCGCGGTCCGGTGGTCACCGAGCAGGACAACCCGGATCAGCTCAATTGGCGTTTGGTGTTGATCAGGCGCAGCCATCACTTCCCTCTCATCCGGACGAAGCGCGCGTAGAGCACGCCGATAACCGTTCTCGCTGACCGCAAGCCAATCCGGTACCCACAGCAGCGGTAAACTGGAGATTCCAGCAGGTCAGGCGAGGTGCGCCGGAATTCCGGCGGGCGGAACATCTGTCTGGCTGGCCGCCTCACGTGGTCAAGGAGGGTTACATGAAGACGCCGTCAACGGCCCGCCAACGGCTGGGAGAAGAGTTGGCGGCCATGCGGCAGGCCAAGGGCAAACCAACCCTGAAGTCGCTCGTAGCGCAGGCCAGTAAGAAGTACAAAGTCGAGCTGTCCGACTCGGCGCTGAGCGAATGGTTCCGTGGCCGGGCGGTCCCCCACGACTACAGACACTTCGCGGTGCTCGTTCAGCTGCTCACCAACCTCCCCCCGAATGAGCAGCTGAAGCGACTTCACCGCGACGCCTGGCAGGAAACCAGGAAGAGGCAGCACTCTCAGAACGCCCATCCAGTCGAAACCACGCCACAGTCACGCAGCGGTCCCTGGCTTCCCCGGCTCGTCGAGGTGCATTACGCCAACCTGGAACGCATTGCCGAACTCATGCTCAGCCGGACCGCGACAGGTGATCTCCCCGTGCTACCAGCCTCGAGCACCTACGGCGCGATTGGCGCGGTCGAGAAGCGCCAGGCGCTTCTTCGCGGCTTTTCCGCGCTGAACTTGCCATGTAAGCGCTTCACACGAGACTTTTCCCTCCGTTCGCTCGACACCGGCGACCTGTTCGTTTTCGACACCTGGTTTCGCACGCGCAATGGACCCGCGCCCCAGAACCCCGTGCCGTTGACCGGTGACTTGAACAAGGATCCGCATGTCTACATCCAGCGCCAACGGGTGCGGATCATCATGCCCCTGAATCCCCGCTGGGTTACGACCGGCACCGCGTATGGCGAGTTCGGCAGCGGAGGCGTGCAACTGGCGGGGGTATGCATCATCAAGGGGCGTGTACACCCCGAGGACGCGAAGCTCGTTCCCCCGACAAACAAGGTGCTGTATAGAGCGTCCCCGCTCGTGCTTGGTATCGCTGACCCCTTCGACCGCGACACCGACCTGCGTCATAGCGTCGTTTTCGACGTCATCGATGTCGATTCGGACTCGCTGATCACTGTCGGCCCTTGGGGTGGGTAGCAGCCAACTCGGCTGACGATCCCCGGATCGTAACCGCCGGAATGCAGACCTAATCATCGACGCCTGGGTCGCCCATAGAGTCAAGCGGCATCGGTCTCGGCGACGATACGGAGTAGTTTTCGCAAAGGTGGAGTGGGCACGATCACCCGCGCGCCCATCCGGATGAACGGCACCGGAAATGTGCCGTCGGCGACGCGGCGGCTGGCCGTGGAGTGGGATACGTCGAGCGCCACGGCCGCCACGGTCAGGTTGACCGCTGTCTTACTTCGGATCTGCTCGGCCGCTTGCGCCGGGGTCGGAATGTACATCGAGGGACCTTTCTGCAACAGATGCAAGTATTGCTATCTACTGAAAGAATGCCACAGGTACGCGTCGGATGCAAGTAGTGTTAACATCTGTGGTATGTTCGATGGTTTCGGCCGGGCGTTTGGGGCACAAGTCCGGGTGTTGCGCGAGGTAGCGGGCGCCACCCAGGACCAGCTGGCCCGCGCTATCTCTCGCACGGCCACCGGTGTGCGGTGGACGCGCGCCCGGCTCGGTCAGGTCGAATCCGGCGATGGCACACCGGATCTGGCGTCGATGTATGCCGTGGCGTTGGCCTTGCACCAGCTGTCCGGGCACCCGGTTCGGCTCGCCGACCTACTGCCGGAAGCATCGAAGGATCGCGGCATCAAGCTGCTGCGCTCCGCGCTGTCCGGGCAGCCGGTACAAGGCCCTCGCTCCGCCGCACCGCTCCCCGACCCACGGGACGAGCCCGGCTGGGGGCAAGTCGAGGACCGGGTCGCAGCCGAACTCGGGCCCGGGTCGGAGACACACATCGTCACGACCGCGCGAAATCTGTACGGGCGCATGGGCAGTGAAGAACGCGATGCCCGTGCCGGTGCCGGAGCGACGCCGCAAAAGCGCGGCCGGGAGGCCCGCCACGTCATCGCCGAACTGCTCGCCGCGACGCAGCATGAAATGGTCGAGTCCGCCACGCAGGGGGATGGCGATGGGTAGGCCGCGGCTGGAGATCGGGACGTTCGGCGACATCAACACGCAACTGCTGGCCAACGGACGGTGGAAAGCCCGCGCCCGTTTTCGCGACCGCGACGGCGTGACCCGCGAGGTCAAGGCCGTGGCCGCCACCGAAGCGAAGGCCAAGGCCAAGCTGCGCGGCGCGTTGAAGGACCGTCGCCGCGGCCCCGCCGGCACCGACGACGAACTGACCCCGGAATCCACCGTCGCGGATCTGCTCACCCACTGGATCGCCACCTGCCGGGCCGACACCGCCCTGGCCCGCACCAACGGCGCCAGGCCGCGCAAAACCGAGGACACGCTGGACGGCTACGAGCGCGTGATCGACAAGATTCTGATCCCCGCGCTGCGGGCCGTCCGACTGCGCGAACTGACCACGCAGCGCGTCGACCGGTACCTGCGTTCCTGCACGCCCGTCAGCGCCGCCCGCGACGCCCGCACCGTGCTGTCCCAGGCGTGCAAGATGGCCGTCGCCTACGGAGCGCTGGACTACTCCCCCGTCGCCGCCGCCTACACCCCGCCGCGATCGGCGCCCAAGCCGCGCGCCCTCACCCCCGACGACGCCGTGGAGATGCGGCGCAGGATCGTGAAGTGGCAGGGCGGTGGATCGAAGCTGGGACCGGCCCGCGGCTATGACCGGCTGCGCATCTTCGACGTGCTGCTGGCCACCGGCGCCCGCATCGGCGAAGTGCTCGCACTGACCTGGGAGGACATCCACGGTCTCGATGGTGACGGTCCCGTCACTGTGTACATCGGCCACCGGCTCGACAAGAAGTCCCACCGGGTGGACGGACGAAAGGCCGGCGGCGACTCGTACACCGTCACCATCCCGGAATTCGGAGCGGCGGCACTCCGCGAGCAACGGGCCCTGGGAATCCCCTTCACTCCAGTGTTCCCGACCCGCCGCGGCACCCACCAGTCGGAGGCCAACGTCCGCACCCACTGGCGGGCGATCCGCGGCGAAGACTTCAAGTGGGTTGTCCCGCACTCAATCCGCAAGTCCGTCGTCACCGCGGTGGAACGGTCGATGGGGCTGGAAGCCGCAGCCCGGCAGGCCGGACACAGCAGCAGCGAGATCACCCGGCGCCACTACGTGGAGCGGTCCGTGACGGTGCCCGACTACACCGCCGCCCTGGACGAGTATTCGCGCCCTATCCGCGCCCTACAGGCCGCTAAAGAGCAACAGGCGGGGTGATTACCCCGCCTGACCTGCATGTTTGGAGCCGCCTAGGAGAATCGAACTCCTGACCTATTCATTACGAGTGAATCGCTCTACCGACTGAGCTAAGGCGGCGTGCCCCGACCGAGACCGGGACCAGCCGAGTTTACAGGCCGGCCCGCAGCGCCTGACCGATGGTGGCGACCATGGCCCCGACGGCGAACCGGGGTTTGACATTGGTCCCCAGCGCGTCGCGGCATTCCAGCACCGCTTCGATGCAGCGCAACAGCGCATCCGCCGGCGCGTGGTCGGCCATCGCCGCGGCGGCATCGGCCATGTCGGGATGGTAGGGCCGCGCGGCGCCGGCCGACGCGGTGGCGACCAGCAGGGCGTCGCGGAAATAGCTGGCCAGGTCGATCAGGGCCCGGTCCAGCGCGTCGCGCGAGGCCCGCTTGTGACGGGAATTCTGCCGGCGCTCCAGGTCTTTGATCACCCCGGCGGTGCCCCGCAGTGTCCCGGCGGTGCCCTTGCCGGTGCCGCCGGCCCCCAGCGCGGTGCGCAGTTCCTCGGTCTCGGCCTCGGCCCGATCGGCGGTCAGGTCACGGGCCTCGGACTCGGCCGCGGCCACCAGTTCGTCGACCGCGCTGAACGCCCGGGACGGGGTGGCCGAGTCGCGGGCCAGCGCCAGCGCTCGCTGCCGCCGCTGACGGGCCTCCGCGTCGGTGGCCAGCCGCCGGGCCCGGCCGACGTGGCCGCCGCTGACCGCCGCCGCCCAGGCGGCCGTCTCGTCGTCGAGCCCGTCGGTGTCGATCAGCACCTGGGCGATCGCCGCAGGCGGCGGCGTCACCAGCGCCACATGCCGGCACCGGGACCGCAAAGTGATCGCGATGTCCTCCGGGTCGACCGACGGGGCGCACAGCAGGAACACCGTCGACGGCGGCGGCTCCTCGACGACCTTGAGCAGCGCGTTCGCCGCGCCCTCGGTGAGCCGGTCGGCGTCCTCGATCACCACGATCTGCCACCGGCCGGTTCCGGGACGCCGGGACGCGACCTGCACGATGGCCCGCATCTCGTCGACGCCGATGGACAACCCCTCGGGCACCACTCGTCGGACATCGGCATGGGTGCCGGCCATCGTGGTGGTGCAGGCCCGGCAGTTCCCGCAACCGGGACCGCCGTCGGCGTCGTCGGCGGTGCACTGCAGCGCCGCCGCGAAGCACACCGCCGCGATCGAGCGGCCCGATCCCGGCGGCCCGGTGATCAGCCAGGCGTGTGACATACCTCCGGCGGTACGCGCGCTGTGAGCAGCGTCATAGCGCGACGCGCGGGCTGCCGCCAGCAACTCGGCCTCCACCGGCTGTTGGCCCACCAAACGTGCGAAAACCCCGGACATCATCGGTCACAGTAGCGGTCGGGCAAGACATTGGGACTCTGGCTTTGCCCATCCCGCCGGATACGGTGTCCTGGTGAGTACCACGAGCTTGGGCGGGCGGATCAGCCGATTCGTCCGCTGGGTGGTGCGCACGCCGTGGCCGGTGTTCACGCTGAGCATGTTGCAGGCCGACATCATCGGCTCGCTGTTCGTGTTCGGCTTCCTGCGGTTCGGTCTGCCGATCGAGGACCGGATCAACCTGCAGGATCTGCCGCGCGTCAACCTGGTGGTCTTCGCCGTCACCTTGTGGTGCCTGTTCGTCCTCGGCTTCACGATCAGCACCTCGTTGCTGATGCCGGTGTTCCGCTGGCAACGCCGCGAGGCGATGCTGGCCGAGCCCGACACCGAGGCCGACCCCGCCGACACCGAACTGGCCCGGTCCCGGGCGCTGCGGATGCCGTTCTACCGCTCGCTGATCAGCATCAGCTACTGGACGGTGGGCGGGGTGGTGTTCATCGCCGCCAGCTGGCCGGTGACCCACGATGTGCTGCCGGTGGTGGTCACCGCCACCGCGCTGGGGGCTGCCGCCACCGCGATCATCGGCTACCTGCAGTCCGAGCGGGTGCTGCGGCCGGTAGCGGTCGCCGCGCTGCGCGGTGGGGTGCCGGAGAACCTGCGGGCGCCCGGGGTGCTGCTGCGTCAGCTGCTGACCTGGCTGCTGTCGACCGGCGTGCCGCTGCTGGCGATCGTGCTGTCGGTGGTGGCCGCCAAGACGTCGTTGCTCGACGCCTCGGCCGACAAACTGTTCACCCCGATCCTGTTCATGGCGCTGGCCGCACTGCTCATCGGGCTGGCCGGCACCGCGCTGGTGTCGATGTCGATCGCCGATCCGCTGCGCCAGCTGCGCTGGGCGCTCGGGGAAGTGCAGCGCGGTAACTACAACGCCCACATGCAGATCTACGACGCCAGCGAGCTCGGGCTGCTGCAGGCCGGCTTCAACGACATGGTGCGCGATCTGGCTGAGCGGCAACGGCTGCGGGACCTGTTCGGGCGCTACGTCGGCGAGGACGTGGCGCGCCGCGCCCTGGAACGCGGCACCGAACTGGGCGGCCAGGAGCGCGACGTCGCGGTGCTCTTCGTCGACCTGGTGGGATCCACCGAGCTCGCATCGACCCGGCCGCCCAGTGAAGTCGTCAACCTACTCAACGAGTTCTTCCGGGTGGTGGTCGAGGCCGTCGGACGGCACGGTGGTTTCGTCAACAAGTTCCAGGGTGACGCGGCGCTGGCGATCTTCGGCGCCCCGATCGAGCACCCCGATGCCTGCAGCGCCGCGTTGGCGGCGGCCCGCGAACTGCACGACGGGCTGCTGCCGGTGCTGGGTTCGGAGGAGTTCGGCATCGGCGTCTCCGCCGGGCGGGCCATCGCCGGCCACATCGGCGCCCGCGCCCGCTTCGAGTACACCGTGATCGGCGACCCGGTCAACGAGGCCGCCCGGCTGACCGAGCTGGCCAAGCTGGAGGAGGGCCACGTGCTGGCTTCGGCAGTAGCGGTCAGCGGCGCGGTCGACTCGGAGGCGTTGTGCTGGGAGGTCGGCGAGATCGTCGAGTTGCGCGGGCGCGCCGGCTCCACTCAGTTAGCGCGGCCGTTGAAGATTGCGGGCACCGATGCGGTCTCGTCCGAGAACGCCGGGACCCCGGCCGCGGCGGACTGACTCAGCGCTTGGTGGCTTTCTTGGCCGGTGCCTTGCGGGTGGTCTTCTTGGCAGCCTTTTTTTTCACCGGCCCCTTGGCCCGCCGATCGGCGAGCAGTTCCGCGGCCCGCTCGTCGGTGATCGACGCCACCTCGTCGCCCTTGCGCAGGCTGGCGTTGGTCTCGCCGTCGGTGACGTACGGCCCGAACCGGCCGTCCTTGATCACCATCGGCTTGCCGGTCGCCGGGTCGGCGCCCAGTTCACGCAGCGGCGGCGCGGCAGCCGCTTGGCGGCCACGGCGTTTCGGCTCGGCGTAGATCTTGAGCGCCTCTTCGAGGGTGATCTCGAAGATCTGCTCCTCGCTGGCCAGTGACCGAGAGTCGGTGCCGCGCTTCAGATACGGGCCGTAGCGGCCGTTCTGGGCGGTGATCTCGTCGCCGGAGCCGGGGTCGACGCCGACCACCCGCGGCAACGACAGCAGCTTGAGTGCGTCCTCGAGGGTCACCGTCTGCAGATCCATGCTGCGCAGCAATGATCCGGTGCGCGGCTTGGGCCCGGTCGGCTTCTTGCCCTTCTTGGCGGTGGTGCCCGACTCGTCGTCCGGCGGCGGCAGGATCTCGGTGACGTAGGGGCCGTAGCGGCCGTCCTTGGCGACGATCTCGTGCCCGGTCTCCGGGTCGATGCCCAGCGGCCGGCCCTCCTGCGGGGTGGCGAAGCGTTCCTCGGCCAGCGCCAGGGTCAGTTCATCGGGCGGCAGCGAATCGTCGAGATTGGCGCGCTGCGGCGTCGGCTCGCCGTCGTCGCCGGCGACCATGCGCTCCAGGTACGGGCCGTTCTTGCCGACCCGGACATACACCGGCCGGCCCTGCTCGTCGTCGAACAACTTGATCGAGTTGATCTCGCGGGCGTCGATGCCCTCCAGGTTGACCCCGACCAGCTTCTTGAGGCCCCCGGCCCGGGCTATCGAACCCTCCACGCCGTAGTCGCCGCCGAAGTAGAAGTTGTGCAGCCAGTCGGTGCGGCGCTGCCGCCCGGCGGCGATGCCGTCGAGTTCGTCCTCCATCGCCGCGGTGAAGTCGTAGTCGACCAGCCGGCCGAAGTGCTGTTCGAGCAGACCGATGACGGCGAACGCCACCCAGGTCGGGACCAGCGCGCTGCCCTTCTTGTAGACGTAGCCGCGGTCCTGGATGGTCTTGATGATCGACGAGTAGGTCGAGGGCCGTCCGATGCCCAACTCCTCGAGCGACTTGACCAGCGAGGCCTCGGTGTAACGGGCCGGCGGGTTGGTGGAGTGCCCGTCCGGGGTGGCCTCGGCGGCATCCACCCGCTGGCCCTGGGTCAGCTGCGGCAGCCGGCGCTCGGCGTCGTCGGCTTCACCGCCGGCCAACTCGTCGACGGTCTCGACGTAGGCCTTGAGGAACCCGGCGAAGGTGATGGTGCGCCCGCTGGCGGCGAAGGTGACCTGCTGCGAACCCGAGCGGCCACCGATACGCAGGCTCAGCGTGGTGCCGCGGGCGTCGGCCATCTGCGAGGCCACCGTGCGCTGCCAGATCAACTCGTAGAGCCGGAACTCGTCGCTGCCCAGCTCGTTGCGCACCGCGTCGGGGGTGGCGAACGTCTCACCGGCCGGCCGGATCGCCTCGTGGGCCTCCTGGGCGTTCTTGACCTTGCGGGTGTACTGCCGCGGCGTCGGCGAGACGTATTCCTCGCCGTAGAGCTGACGCGCCTGGGTGCGCGCGGCATCGATGGCGCTGGCCGACAGCGTCGTCGAGTCGGTACGCATGTAGGTGATGTAGCCGTTCTCGTAGAGCCGCTGGGCGATGCTCATCGTCCGTTCGGCGGAGAACCGCAGCTTGCGGCCCGCTTCCTGCTGCAACGTCGAGGTCATGAACGGCGCGTAGGGCCGCCGGGTGTAGGGCTTCTCCTCCACCGAGGTCACCGACAGCGACGCGCCCGCCAGCCCGGCCGCCAGCGCGGTGGCCGCCGCCTCGTCGAGCACCCGCACCTCGTCGGGTTTGCGCAGCGTGCCCAGCGAGTCGAAGTCGCGTCCGCTGGCCACCCGCAGCTCGTCGACGGCGACCAGTCGGGCGGTGAAGGTGGGCGGGGCGGCGCCCGGGTCGGAGACGCTGGCGTCCAGCTGGGCCACCACGTCCCAGTAGGAGGCACTGCGGAACGCCATCCGCTCGCGTTCGCGCTGCACGATGATGCGGGTGGCCACCGACTGGACACGGCCCGCCGACAGCTTCGGTGCGACCTTCTTCCACAGCACGGGGCTGACCTCGTAGCCGTAGAGCCGGTCCAGGACGCGCCGGGTTTCTTGCGCGTCGACCAGGTCGATGTCCAGGTCGCGGGGGTTCTCGGCGGCGTTGCGGATCGCCGGTTCGGTGATCTCGTGGAACACCATCCGCTTGACCGGCACGCGCGGCTTGAGGGTCTCCAGCAGGTGCCAGGCGATCGCCTCGCCCTCCCGGTCACCATCGGTGGCCAGATAGAGCTCGTCGACGTCTTTGAGCAGGCCCTTGAGTTCGGTGACGGTGCTCTTCTTGTCGGGGCTGACGATGTAGAGCGGCTCGAACTCAGCATCGACGTTCACTCCGAGGCGCGCCCACGGCTCGGTCTTGTACTTCGCCGGCACGTCGCCGGCGTTGCGCGGCAGGTCCCGGATATGGCCTCGGGAGGACTCGACGACGTAGCCACTGCCCAGGTAACCGGCGATTTTCCGCGCCTTGGTGGGCGACTCGACTATGACGAGTCGCCGCACGGGTGTCTTATCGCCGTTGCAGGCGCTCACCGTCTTAGAGTCAGCCAACTGCGCTTACGCTCCACTTCTTGTCCGCACCTGCACGCCGCGCCGCCGGTGGACAACTGACAATCTCACACTCACAGCCGTGCCGACGCAAACCGACGTCCAGCACGGAATTCTCTCAAAGCTGGCCTCGATGGCCCGGGATCGGTGCCTCGACACGCGGCCATTGGGTCAACGCCTCGGGAACGGGCGGTGATTCCCCGACATTTTCCACCAGGCGTGCAAGCCTGCGGCGGCCGGTGATCCGCAACGCCGGGTGGCTGCCGCGGGTGCCGATCAAGGTGGGCGCTATCCCGACCCGCATCAGGGCCGAGGCCAGCGGCGCGAAGGTGTCGGGCGCGTGCGGATCCAGACCGAGCAGATACCGGTCGGCTTCTGCGGCGCCGGCCGCCAGCGTCCACGCCCGCAGTTCCCGCGGGCCCGGAACCCATTGCGGCGGCACGGTCTTCACCGCTCCTCGCGTCCAGGCCTGCGCCAGCGCGCGCAGCCGCGAATCCACTGCCGTCCGCACCAGCGGGGTGTCCTCCTCGGTGCGGGTGATCTCCGGCAGCAACCCGGCCTCGGTGATCAGCTCGGCCAGCGCCACCGCCCGCCACTGCGCATCGACCACGACCGACAGCCGCGCCTCGGCGCCCATGACGACGATCTGTCCCGGGCCGGCCAGCACCCCGGCGAGGTCGGCGACGCTGGGCGGCACCGACTCTGCCGAAAAAAAGGAAAGCTGGCTCACGTAACCGACAGTAAGCCGGTCCAGCATCCCCAGCGGCGTCCGGGTCGGCTCATCCTGCCCGACCCGCCCATTAACGAAACCCCCCGGCTTTGCTCCGTTGGTGGGAGCTGCCCGGGGGGTGTCGCCGAATCCCGTTGCTTAGACGGCGCGGACGCCGGTGGCCTGCGGGCCCTTGGGGCTCTGCCCGACCTCGAACTCCACTCGCTGATTCTCCTCGAGGGTGCGAAAGCCGGACCCTTGGATCTCCGTGTAGTGGACAAACACGTCCGCTGACCCGTCTTCAGGCGCGATAAAGCCGAAGCCCTTCTCCGCGTTGAACCACTTCACAGTTCCCTGTGGCATCTGTCGATCTTTCCTTACTCTTCTTGCCCGGTGCATAGCACCGTTGTTCGGGGCACCGCCTTTCGCTGCCCCGGGCCTGTTCCGGCCGCCGTACCCTGGCGGTCGGTCGATGCTGCCACCGACCCATCCCCCGCGGGCACTGCGGCCGCAACCACAGATCCTGCGAAGGCTTGACACGAACACAGAAGCTACGACCGCCCATCAGTCAACCACGTTCGTCGCGCCGAGGACAGACTGCGGTGCCCAAAATGCCGGTCGGAGGGTGAACAATACGGCGGCGGACTTTCTGTGCAGGACTGAGGACAGGATGAATGACGGTGAATTTCGGCGGTGAATTGCTGGCCGCCGCGCTCGCCGGCATCGAACCGGGCGAAGATCCGCTGCGCCACGTAGCCGACCTGCCGGCGTCGCCGGGGCAAGCGGGCGCCTGGCCGGACTGGGCCGGCGACGACGTCGTCGGCGCCTTCACCGGGCGCGGGATCGAGACGCCGTGGTCGCATCAGCTGGCCGCCGCCGAACTGGCACACACCGGGCGTCATGTGGTGATCGGCACCGGTACGGCGTCGGGAAAGTCGCTGGCCTATCAACTTCCGGTCATGGCGGCGCTGGCGGCCGACCCGCGTGCCCGGGCGCTGTACCTGTCGCCGACCAAGGCGCTGGGCCACGACCAGCTGCGCACCGCGCACACGCTGACCGCGGCGGTGCCGCGGTTGAGCGAGGCAGCCGCTGCCGTGGCGCCGATCGCCTACGACGGCGACAGCCCCGCCGAGCTGCGCCGGTTCGCCCGGGAACGGTCCCGCTGGGTGTTCTCCAACCCGGACATGATCCATCTGTCACTGCTGCGCAACCATGCCCGCTGGGCGGTGTTCCTGCGCGGGCTGCGCTTCGTGATCGTCGACGAATGCCACTACTACCGGGGCGTCTTCGGCTCACATGTGGCGATGGTGCTGCGGCGGCTGCTGCGGTTGTGCGCCCGCTACACAGCGCCCGGTGCGCCGGGGCCGACGGTGATCTTCGCCAGCGCCACCACGGCGGCACCGGGGGCCAGCGCGTCGGCTCTGATCGGGCAGCCCGTCGCCGAGGTCACCCAGGACGGCTCGCCGCACGGCGCCCGCACGGTGGCGCTGTGGGAACCCGCGCTGCGCGGCGACATGACCGGGGAGAACGGCGCGCCGGTGCGCCGTGCTGCGGGCACCGAGGCGGCCCGGGTGATGGCCGACCTGATCGCCGAGGGCGCGCGCACGCTGACCTTCGTCCGCTCGCGCCGCGGCGCCGAACTGACCGCGCTGGCCGCCCGCACCCGGCTGGAATCGGTCGCCCCGGCGCTGGCCGACAAGGTCGCCTCCTACCGGGCGGGTTATCTGGCCGAGGACCGCCGGGGGCTGGAACGTGCGCTGGCCGACGGCGAGCTGTACGGGCTGGCCACCACCAACGCGCTGGAGCTCGGGGTGGACATCGCCGGGCTGGACGCGGTGGTGATCGCCGGTTTTCCCGGCACCGTGACGTCGTTCTGGCAGCAGGCCGGCCGATCCGGCCGGCGCGGTCAGACCGCGTTGATCGTGCTGATCGCCCGCGACGACCCGCTGGACAGTTACCTGGTGCATCACCCCGCGGCGCTGCTCGACAAACCGATCGAACAGGTCGTGATCGACCCAGCCAACCCGTATGTGCTGGGGCCGCAGCTGCTGTGCGCGGCCACTGAGCTGCCGCTGACGGTGGCCGAGGTGGCGCAACTGGGCGCCGAGCGGGTCGCCGAGAACCTGGTCGACAACGGCCTGCTGCGCCGGCGCTCTGAGAAGTATTTCCCCGCGCCCGGGCTCGACCCGCATCATGAGGTCGACATCCGGGGCGCTGCCGGCGGGCAGGTGGTGATCGTGGAAGCCGACACCGGCCGGTTACTGGGCAACGTCGATGCCGGGCGGGCGCCGGCCACCGTGCACACCGGGGCGGTGTATCTGCATCAGGGCGAGAGTTACCTGGTCGATTCGCTGGACACCGAACGTCGGATCGCCTTCGTGCACGCCGAGGATCCCGGTTACGCGACGTTCGCCCGGGAGATCACCGACATAGCGGTGACCGGTGACGGCGAACGCGCGTGGTTCGGGCCGGTCAGCCTCGGACTGATGCCGGTCACGGTGACCCGCCAGATCGTCGGCTACCTGCGGCGGCTACCGACCGGAGAGGTGCTGGACTTCGTCGAGCTGGAGCTGCCACCGGCGACGCTGCCGACCACCGCGGTGGTCTACACCGTAACCGCCGAGGCGTTGGCCGACTGTGGCATCACCGAAGCGCGGATACCGGGGGCGTTGCACGCCGCCGAGCACGCGGCGATCGGGTTGCTACCGCTGGTCGCCAGCTGCGACCGCGGCGACATCGGCGGACTGTCCATGGCGCTGGGCCCGGGCTCACTGGGCGCGCTGCCCAGCGTGTTCGTCTACGACGGCTACCCGGGCGGCGCGGGGTTCGCCCAGCGGGGGTTCCGCTCGGCGGCCACCTGGCTGGCCGCCACCCTCGAGACGATCGAAGGCTGTGAATGCCCGCACGGCTGCCCGTCATGCGTGCAGTCGCCCAAGTGTGGCAACGGCAACGACCCGTTGGACAAGGATGGTGCGGTGCGGGTGCTGCGATTGGTGCTCGACAGGCTCAACGGCACGGGCCGGCACTAGGAGGCCGCTGAATAATCGGCGCGCCTCGGTGGTGGTCTGTTCTGAGCTGGGAGAATGGCCTGGTGCAGGGTGTGGAGGGGCCGGATCGGGAATTGCTGGACGCGGAGGCTCTGGTTGGGCACT
>NZ_MVHC01000035.1 GCF_002086455.1 Mycolicibacter algericus DSM 45454 | reverse complement strand
CCGCCGTCCGCTCACCAGCCCTCGAACCAACACCCAGCAACCAGCCCCCAACACCGCCTTATTCAGCGGCCTCCTAGCCGGGAAGCACGGTTGCGGGAGTCGGCCGACCCCCCGAACGGCCGACTCCCCGAACCGATACCCCGCGGACTCCCGTGGCAAACGTGCCACCGGAGACGCCGACGGAGCAGCGAGACGAACGGTCGAGAACGAACCGTTCCCCAAGACCCGGTACAGAGCCGGACGCGGCCGTAAGTTACCGGCTGTACGGGACCAACGCAACTCGAAAACCAACCAGGTTACCTCCAGTCGCCGGACAAAACTGGGAAACGGCCGCTGTTGGTGCTGGTAGCGAACCGTTGGCCGTAAAATTCCCGGTTATGGCACACGACTGGTTGCTGGTGGAGACGCTCGGCGGTGAACCGGCAGTCGTCGCCCAGGGACGCCAGGTGAAGAATCTGGTGCCGATCACCCAGTTCCTGCGTCGCAGCCCCCATCTGGCCGCGATCCGGACCGCGATCGCCGAGACGATGCGCACCGGGCAGAGCCTGGTCAGCATCACCCCCAAGCATGATCGGGTGATCCGGACCGAACCGGTGGTGATGTCCGACGGCCGCGTGCACGGCGTGCATGTCTGGAGTGGCCCCGCCGATGTCGAACCACCGGAGCGTCCCACCCCTGGCCCGCTGAAGTGGGACCTGACCCTCGGCGTCGCCACCGACACCGAGGAATCCCTGGCCAACAGCGGCAAGGACCCCACAGTGGAGGCCACCCACGGCCGGGCCTTCGCCGAGGAACTGCCCACTCGCGACTTCAACCCCAACGAGAACAAGGTGCTGGCACTGGCGATTCGGGCCGAACCCGACAAGACCATCTGTAGCAGTTGGGATGTCACCGATTTTCGCGGCGACACCATCCGGGTGGGTTTCGTGGCGCGCACCGGCTGGGAGTCCGGTCTCGGCGGGCGTGAGCATCTGGTCGCGCGGGGCATGAATTGGCGCGGCCAACTCGACGGCACCGTGCACCGCCCCGACTTCCTAGCGCAGCAGATTTTGCACGGGCTGGCGCAGCCCGGTGTGCACCGGGCCATGGTCGACCTGATCGACTGGCGGCTGCTGAAGTGGCTGGACGACCCGTGCCCGTTCTACGACTGGCGCGGTACGGTCGACGCCCCCCGGGTGCATCCCGACGACCAGGCCCGGGTCGCCCGCATGACGACCGATTTCAGCGCCGGGCCGGCGACCGGAGTGTTGCGACTGCGCCAGTCGGACGGGGGCTGGGCGCCGGTGCATGTGACGGTGAACCGGATCGAGCTCGAAGCGGGCACCTACGCCGGCCTGATCGCGCTGCGGCTGCCCACCGACGGCGAACTGGCCGAGGCCGGGCTGGACCCGCCGGCCGACGCCTCTTAGCCGATCGCTCGCGCCGCCTCGCCGACGGGCCCGGCGCGAGCACTCGCCCTGGCCGGACCGATCCGCCAGCCGGGCACTGCGACCGCGACGGTGACCGTCAGGTCGAGCCCATCGACGGCACAAGCGATTTCGCGAACAGCCATCTTTCGGGCCAGTCGTTGCGCCGCCGCGCACGCCGCATCCGGCCCGACGGGAATGCGGGCCGCACCGGCCAGGGCGGCCAAGTCGGCGACCGACTGCGCCCGGTGCCGAGCAATGACCGTCGCGCCCAGCAGGAAGCCCCCGCCGGTGACCGTCAGCAACACCGCGACCATCGCGGCGGCGGCTACGGTGGCCGCGCCGGCCTCACCGGGACTGCTCGGCGGCCGACACCGCCTCGGCGCTGACCACCAGGCCCGGTAGCAGCGCCGGGCGGACGGTGACCGTCGCGACCATGAAGCCGCCATCGGAACGCAACCGGACCGCCGCGCCGGCGGGAGCGATCCGCCGCACCACCGCCGTCGCCGCCGGCGCATCACCGCGCGCCGCCAACCTGGCCGCCTCCCGGGCGGCGTCGAGGCAGCGGAGCTGTGCCGCCACCGCGCTGATCCCCGCCAGGCACAGCACCAGCACCGCAACCAGGGCCGCCAACGCGAACGCCGCCTCGACCGTGCTGGCGCCGGCATCGTCGGTGAATCGGCCACGACCGGTCAACGCCCGTCAGACCTTGGTGTTCAGCGCGCGCCCGATGACCCGGTTCAGCGCGGCGACGATCGAATCCCCGGTGACGACGGTGTAAAGGATCGCCCCGAAGGCGGCGGCCGCGATGGTGCCGATCGCGTACTCGACCGTGGACATCCCCGACTCGTCGGAAGCCAGCAACATCAGCTTGAGCTGGACGATCCGAAACGCGTTGCGCGCCTGTTGTATCGGTGTTTTCACCAGATCTCCTCCTCCATCATTTTCTCCGGCGGGTTTCCGCAGCACCTCCGCGAAGCCGCTCACAGCAGGCCCGACCGCAGTACGTCACCGGCCAGGCCGGCCACCACCGGCAGGATGCCCAGGCACACGAAGGCCGGTAGGAAGCACAGCCCGAGCGGCCCGGCGATCAGCACCCCGGCCCGCTCCGCGGCGGCCGTGGCCTGGTGGGCCGCCTCCGCTCGGCATTGGGCGGCCAGTGCGACCAGCCCGGTGGCCAGCGCCGCGCCGGAGGCGCCCGATCGCCGGGCCAGTCGGAGCACCGCGGTGGTCGAGGGGTCGAGCGCACCGGCTGATCGGTCCGGCGACGCCGACCACGCGACGCCCGGTTCGGCGCCCAGGGCCAACAGGTCCGCACCGCGGCGCAGCACTTCCGCCAACTGCGGCGGCGCGTATCGGGCGGTGGCCGCGGCCGCACCGGAGACCGGCATTCCGGCGGTCAGGCACAGGGCGAACACCTCGAGGCCGGCGGCCAACGCCAGCGCGTCTCCGCCCGGCGTCACCCGGTGGCGCACGGGTTGTTGCGGCCGCGGCATCCCGGCCCGCGTCCGCACCGTCGACGGGGCGGCCAGCACGGCCATCGCGAGCAACACGGCGGCAGCACTCATAAGGCGGCGCCCACACGTCCGGTGATCCGATCCGACCACAGCAGCCCGGCGCAGATCAGGCTCACTCCGACCACCGACAGCACCCCGCCCGGACCACCGAGCAGAAAGGCGACCGGACGGGCCCCGATCACTTGGCCCAGCAGCACACCGAGCACCGGCAGGCAGCCCAGGAGCGTCGCCGACGCCCGCGCGCCGGCCAACCCGGCCTCGGCTTGAGCCGAAAACCGCTGTCGGGCGGTGATGTCACTGTGGGCGGCCTGCATCAGGGCGGCTACCGCCAGGCCCTGTTCGCCGCCGAGCTGCCAGTAGGCCGCGAGCCGCTCCCAGTGCGAGGGCATCGCCGAAGACCCGGCCGCATCACGTAGCCCGGTGACGACGTCGGCGCCCAGTCGGGCGCGGGCGACCACGCCGCGCAGGCCGGCGGCCACCGAGTCGTGGCCGGTTTCGGCGGCGGCAGCGGCGAACGCCCGCACCGGATGCGCTCCGATACGCAGCTCACCGACCAGCACATCGAGGGCGGCTTCCAGCGCCCGTGACTCCGCCGCGGCACGGCGACCGCGGCGGCGCCGGTGATGGCGCAGCGCAGCGGTGCCGACAGCCAGCGCCCCGGCCAGGCAGCCACTGGCTGGCAGCGCGACCACGGCCAGCACGGCGGCGCAGCCGGCCGGCAACCCCAGCACGGCCCACCGGGTGCCCCGCCGGCCGCGGCGATCGACCGGCCGGAGCCGCCCACGCGGGGAACCGCCGAGCAGTGCGGCCGCAGCGAGCGCAAGTGCCGCGATCCCCGGGCCGGTCACGCTGGCGTCCGCTCGCGCAGCAGTGCCCGGAATTCGGCGACGTGCTCACTCAGGCCCCGATCGACTTGCCACACCGGCGCGGCCTGCACCAGGCCGGTGTCGGTGCGGCGCAGCACTGAGATGTCGGTGAGCCGGCGCTTGCCACCGCGCTCGCGTCCGACGTGCAACAACACTTGGACGGCGGCGGCCAGTTGGCTGTGCAGCCCGGCGCGGTCCAGGCCGCCGAGTGCGGCCAGCGCTTCCAGGCGGGCCGGGACCTCGGCGGGGCTGTTGGCGTGCACGGTGCCCGCGCCGCCGTCGTGTCCGGTGTTCAGCGCGGCCAGCAGATCGACCACCTCGGCGCCCCTGACCTCGCCGACCACCAGCCGATCCGGCCGCATCCGAAGCGCCTGCCGGACGAGATCGCGTAATCCCACCTCACCGGCTCCCTCGACGTTGGCCGCCCGGGCGACCAGCCGGACCAGATGAGGGTGGCGCGGCTGCAACTCCGGGGCGTCCTCGACGCAGACCAGCCGCTCCCGAGGGTGCACCGCCCCCAGCATCGCCGACAGCAGTGTGGTCTTTCCGGCGCCGGTGCCACCGGAGACCAGAAACGCCAGTCGCGCGTCGACGATGTCGGCCAGTAGCGCCACCGCTGCGCGTGCGATACCGCCCGCCGCGGCCAATGCGGCGATGTCCTGGGTCGCCGGCCGCAACACCCGCAGTGACAAACAGGTCCCGTCGGCGGCGACCGGCGGCAGCATCGCGTGCAGGCGCACGGTGAACTCGCCGGTGCCGATCCCACCGAGCCGGCCGTCGACCCATGGCTGGGCGTCGTCGAGCCGACGCCCGGCGGCCGCCGCCAGCCGCTGCGCCAACCGGCGTACGGCGGCTTCGTCGGCGAACCGGATGTCGGTGCGCCGCAAGCCGGCTCCGTCATCGACCCATACCGCGTCCGGGGCGGTGACCAGCACGTCGGTGGTGTCCGCCGCGCACAACAGCGGCTCCAGGATCCCGGCACCGGTCAACTCGGTTTGGAGCGTCCGCAGGTTCGACAGCATCTCGGTGTCGCCGAGGACCCCGCCGGATTCCGCCCGGATCGCCGCGGCCACCGCCTCCGGGCGCAGATCCGAGGATGCCGACGACTCCGAGGCCAGCCTTTCCCTGACCCGGTCGATCAGCGAATCCCTCATGCCGCCAGGGCCGTTCGGGCGGGCAACACATCGAGTACCCGGCCGGCAGCGGCCGCCAGCGCAGACCGGCGGTGCAGGCGCAACGCCGCGTGTTCGAGCCGCTCGGCCAGCCGCGGCTCGGCCCGCAGCGTCGCCAGCAGCGGCAACCCGGTGATCTCGGCCACCTCGGCGGCGCGAAGCCCGCCGGGGGCCGGCCCGCGCACCACCAGCCCGACGTTGGGATTGGCCGCCCGCAGCCGCGGTGTGATCGCGGCGCCGGCCGCACACGAACGCACATCACACGGGCTGACCACGACCACCAGATCGGCAGCGGCCAAGACGGTCTCGACCGGGTCGGTCAGGGCCCGCGGCAGATCACAGACGACCGTGATCCCGCCGCGGCGGCCGGCCTCGACCACAGCGTCAACGGTTCCGGCTTCGACATCGCGGGGCTGCTGGCCGCGCCGGGCGCCCGACAGCACACTGACGCCGCGCTGGCGCGGCAGCGCGTCACGCAGCGCCGGCCAGGTCAGCCGCCCGGTCTGCGCGGTCAGATCGCACCAGCGCAGGCCGGTGGCGTTCTCGGTGCCGGCCAGCAGGTCGATGCCACCGCCCCAGGGGTCCAGGTCGACCAGCAGCGCCTCACCGGCGCGCTGTGCCAGCGCCGTCGCCAGCAGCGATGCGCCGGCTCCGCCGCGCGCGCCGATCACCGCGATGACCTCGCCGCGCCGCCCGCCGTCACGTACCGCCGCTGCCGCCTCGGCCAGCTCGGCCACCAACTCGTCGCCGTCGATGGGCAGTGTCAGGACGCGCTGTGCGCCGACCGCGACGGCACCTTGCCAGCTGGCCGGGCCGGGTTGGGCCCCGGTGACGACGATGACGTGAGCGCGGCGCGGTAGCCGGGCCGCCGAACACCGGGCGGCGGCCGCCTCATCGACCACGATGGCCGCGGCCGCGGTCCAGGCCGTGCGGCTCGGCACCGAGGTGGCATCGAGCTGGATGACCCGCACGCCGACGGCCGCGGCCACCCGGGCCAGTTCGTCGCGCATCGCGGGTTGGGCGACGAGGGTCAACAGGCCGGCGGTTGTGCTCACGCCCTCACCGTGGCGGTGCGACCGCTGCCGCGCCAGGCCCTACGCGCCCGTTGTGGAGCGCTACCGCGACTGTGCAGAACTGCCCGACATGCGGCACCCCAATACCAATACCAATCGGATCATAATTCCGGGTTTTCGATACTTCCAGGAAGGTCTGGAGCTCATTCCAGCGAAGAATGACCGGTTAAAAAAGACGACCCCCGCCAGGGGGGGAGGAGGCGGAGGTCGTCGTGTATCAACCCCGGGGGGTCGGGCCGATACACCCTCAGCATAAGCCGAGTGATGACACTATACACACGACATGCCGGTCCGGCGCAAGTGTTGTCACCAAATGGCGACACTCGGGACCGCACGGCCGCTGAAGTGCTCTTTCCGGCATAGCCACGGTTCAGACGGCCCTCGCACCTATGCTGTAGCGGTGACCGCCTCCGACCCGGACACCCGGCAGCCGCAGTCGCAGGGATCGCCGAGGGACACCGGCAGCCGGACCCGCACCGCCGCCTTCCTGGACCTCGACCACACCATCATCGCCAAGTCCAGCGCGCTGGCCTTCAGCAAACCTTTTATGGACCAGGGACTGATCAACCGTCGCACCGTGCTCAAGTCGAGTTACGCCCAGTTCCTGATGCTGCTGTCCGGGGCCGACCACGATCAGATGGAGCGGATGCGTACCCATCTGACCAACATGTGCACCGGCTGGAACGTCGAACAGGTCAAGGCGATCGTCAACGAGACGATGCACGACATCGTCAGCCCGCTGGTGTTCGCCGAGGCGGCCGAGTTGATCGCCGATCACAAGCTCTGCGGTCGCGACGTGGTGGTGGTCTCGGCCTCCGGCGAGGAGATCGTCGCGCCGATCGCCCGGGCCCTGGGCGCCACCCACGCCATGGCGACCCGCATGGTCGTCGCCGACGGCAAGTACACCGGCGAGATCGCGTTCTACTGCTACGGCGAGGGCAAGGTGCAGGCCATCCGGGAGCTGGCCGCCCGGGAGGGCTACCCGCTGGAGCACTGCTACGCCTATTCGGATTCGATCACCGACCTACCGATGCTGCAGGCCGTCGGTCACCCCTCGGCGGTCAACCCCGACCGCGCGCTGCGCAAGGAGGCGGTCGCCAACGGCTGGCCGGTGCTGACCTTCTCGCGGCCGGTGTCGCTGCGTGATCGCCTGCCGGCCCCGTCCGGCGCCGCGGTGGCCACCACCGCCGCGGTCGGCATCAGCGCTGTCGTCGCCGGGGCGCTGACTTACTCGCTGCTGCGCCGCCGGGTGTTCTGACCCACTCCAGCAAACGCGTGCGGTCACAATCCGGTGACGTCGTCGACGACGTTTGCGATTAGGCCTTGCTGTGTCGTGCGTCACGTAGTACAAAGGAGGCACGGAAGCCGGTAAGGCCAGGGTCGACCCGGAAGAGAAGGATCGATCTCCCGAGCCGCACTTCCCAGTACGGATAGCGGTACCCACGCGGAGCCACAGCCGCGAAGATGGCAGAAGTGTTGCGGGCCTGCGTAATTGCGGAACGTAATCGGTCCCGACAGCCCTTTGGGTGGGGCTGCAGCCGAGGAGCACCGCACGAGCGCCGAGGCCACCCACGCAACCCAACGTTGGACGCTTGGTAACCGTGTACCGTACTAGCGGGCGGCGAGCCGATTCATCGGAGCGCCGCCCGCTTCGTTTTGCTCCGACGGCCCGGGATTCAGCGCTTGGCGCCCGCTTCAGCTATCCCCAGCGCATCCAGCGCGCCGGCGTGCAGCGCACCGCAGCACAGCAGCAGCCAGTCCGTCACACCCTCGGTGGAACCGCCGGCGAAAGCCTGCGCGGCGCGACGATAGGCGCCGGCCTTGCGCATCCAGTGCACCTCGGGCACGCCGAGTCCGTGCCGGTCCAGCCCGCTGGCGATCGTCACCAGCCGGGCCGCACCCCGAGCGACCACGCCGTCGGCGCTGCCGAACGGCGCGAGCGTCAACAGCTCGCCGTGCACCACCGCGGCGAACAGCGGCGCCGGCGCCCTGGTGCCGCCGGCGGCCAGGTCGGCCAGCAGCTCCAGCCGGCGCCCGACCTCGCCGCCGCCCGCCGGGCGGCCGAGGTGATCTTCGTCGACCAGATCGGCGGCGGCCAACACATGCAGCCGGGCCAGCGCCTGCAGTGGGGCCCGCCGCCATACCTCGACCAGCGAGTTCTCCCCGCCTTCCAGGGCCTGGGCCACCCGCAGCGCACCGGCGAACACCGGGTCACCGGTCGAGCGCGCGTCGACCGTGGTGGGGCCACCGTCGAGCACCGACGACGCCCGGGCCGCCCGCAACGAGGCCTCGGCGGCACTAACCGCCCACCCCCGCACATTGGTCTTGTGCCGGTGGGCCCGCGCCAGTTCATCGCGAACCTTCTCGCTGGCCTCGGCGACGCCCGGCAAATCGAGCAGCGGGGCCAATGGGTCGGTGATCACGGGCTGTGACACTACCGGCGCGGCGGTTCGACGAGGCTCACCGGAGCCGGCCCCCGGGCCGGTGGAGGTGAGGCGAAGCCGGGACCGACGCAGGAACCGGGGTGGTTAGGCTGCTGACCGTGAGCCGGAACCCTGACACCGCCCCCGCAGCCTCGCCGTCGTCGTACCCACCCTCCCCCGAGTTCACCGCTCACGCCAACACCGGCGCCGAGGCCTACCGTGCGGCCGAACACGACCGGCTCGCGTTCTGGGCCGAGCAGGCCAACCGGCTGCACTGGGCGACGCCGTTCACCGAGGTGCTGGACTACTCGCGGGCGCCGTTCGCCCGCTGGTTCGCCGACGGCAGGCTCAACGTCGCCTACAACTGCGTGGACCGCCACGTGGCGGCTGGTCACGGCGACCGGGTGGCGATCCACTGGGAGGGCGAGCCGGTCGACGACGCCCGCAGCATCACCTATGCGGAGTTGCTTGCCGAGGTGAGCCGGGCGGCCAATGCGCTGACGGACCTTGGCCTGGTCGCCGGTGATCGGGTCGCCATCTATCTGCCGATGATCCCCGAGGCGATCATCGCGATGCTGGCCTGTGCCCGGCTGGGGGTGTTGCACACCGTGGTGTTCGCCGGCTACTCCGCGCACGCGCTGCGTTCCCGCATCGACGACGCGCAGGCGAAGCTGGTGATCACCTCCGACGGTCAGTTCCGCCGCGGCCAGGCCGCCCCGCTCAAGCCCGCGGTCGACGAGGCGTTGAGCGCAGCCGAAGCGGCAAGCACCGTCGAGCATGTGCTGGTGGTGCGCCGCACCGGCGCCGAGGTTGCCTGGACTCCCGACCGCGACCTGTGGTGGCACGACGTCGTCGACGCCGCGTCACCGCAGCACTCCCCCGAGGCGTTCGAGGCCGAGCAGCCGCTGTTCCTGCTCTACACCTCGGGGACGACGGGCAAGCCGAAGGGCATCGTGCACACCAGCGGCGGCTACCTGACCCAGGCGGCCTACACCCACTACTGCGTTTTCGACCTGAAGGCGGCCACCGACGTGTTCTGGTGCACCGCAGACATCGGGTGGGTCACCGGCCACACCTATGCGGTGTACGGGCCGCTGGCCAACGGCGCCACCGAGGTGATCTACGAGGGCACGCCGGACTTCCCGGATCAGCACCGGCACTTTCAGATCATCGAGAAATACGGCGTGACAATCTATTACACCGCGCCGACGCTGATCCGCACATTCATGAAGTGGGGACGCGACATCCCCGACGCCCACGACCTGTCGAGTCTGCGGCTGCTGGGGTCGGTCGGTGAGCCGATCAACCCGGAGGCCTGGCGCTGGTATCGCCGGGTGATCGGCGCGGACGCGGTGCCGGTGGTCGACACCTGGTGGCAGACCGAGACCGGAGCGACGATGATCTGCCCGCTGCCCGGCGTTGCCGCGACCAAACCGGGTGCCGCGATGGCCCCGCTGCCCGGGATCTCCGCGCGCATCGTGGACGACCACGGTGATCTGGTGTCCCCGAACGACCCCGGCGGCGAACCGGTGTCGGGATACCTGGTGATCGATGCGCCGTGGCCGGCGATGGCCCGCGGAATCTGGGGGGACGAGCAGCGGTTCATCGAGACTTACTGGTCGCGGTTCGCCGAGCAGGGCTGGTACTTCGCCGGTGACGGCGCCCGCTATGACGCCGACGGTGACATCTGGGTGCTCGGCCGTATCGACGACGTGATGAACGTGTCCGGACACCGCATCTCCACCGCCGAGGTGGAGTCCGCGCTGGTCGGTCACGCCGCGGTGGCCGAAGCCGCCGTGGTCGGCGCCCTCGACGAGCAGACCGGGCAACGGATCTGCGCGTTCGTGGTGCTGGCGGCCTCGCACAGCGCGGCCGGTGGCGCGATCGTCGACGAGCTGCGCGAGCGTGTCACGGTGGAGATCTCGCCGATCGCCCGCCCGCACAAGGTCCACGTTGTCCCGGAGTTGCCGAAGACCCGCAGCGGCAAGATCATGCGGCGACTGCTGCGCGACGTCGCCGACGGCCGCGAACTCGGTGATACCTCAACCCTGGTGGACCCCAGCGTGTTCGACGCGATCCGGGCGGCCGACTGAAGGCGGCGACCCGCCGGAGCTGCGATCGTCTGACGGTACGCTCAGCCGATCGGGACGAAGCCGGCGCCGGGCCGGTTGTTGGCGTTGATATCGCCCAGCACCGCGTTGATCGACACCACGACTGCGGGCGTGTGCAGCGGGATGTACTTGACCACGCAGGTGGGCAGCGCCTCGCTGAACGCGCCGTGAATCATGCCGACCAGCATGTTGTTCACCACGACGGGGCCGCCGGAATCGCCCGGCCGACCGCACACCTGCATGACGATGGTTCCCGGGTCCTGGCCCGGGCCCCAGGTGACGCCGCAGGAGTTCCCGGTGGTGCGGCCCTGTTTGCAGGCGATTTGACCGAAGGACGGGTCCGGCCCGATGCCGCCGATGATGAAGCCGCCGAAGTTGGACACCGGCGTCACCTTCTCTGGGTCGAACTCGATCACCGCGTAGTCCAGGTTGTCGTTTCCGGCCACCATCAGCCCGATCGTGCCGTTGGACTCCGACCCCTCGGCGGCGACCTCGGCGCCCGGGCCACCGCAGTGTGCGGAGGTGAAGCCGATCAGCGCACCGGTGTTGTCATGGCCGATCGAGGTCAGCGTGCACATCGTGTCGCCGTCGACGACGAGCCCGGCGCCGCCGCCCATCACCACCTTGTTGTCGGCGGCGACCCGTGCGGCCGGCGCGGCAAGGCCGGCCATCGCAACGCATGACGCCAACGTCAGCACCGTCGCGATGGTGCGCAGCAACCAGTGGTGTGCGATCTGCACAGCGGTTCTCCCGTCGATCAGCTCCACCCCCGGTGGGTATAAAAACAGCTTAACGTGGGGCCTGCCCATTTCGGCCGCTGCTTTGCCGGGGTCGTCGGGGCTGCTACCGCATGGCAACATTAAGCCGCGACGACAGCGAACGGGAGGACAGCCAGTGAGCAAGGCCGATCGCAGGAAGGCGTCACGCGCCTCGACCAGATCCGCCAGGGCGGACCGCAACGGGGTGCCCAACACCTTGGCGTCCATCCCGTTGACGGATCCCCACGCGCTGCCGGCCGACCCGTCGCTGGGCGAGCTGGTCAAAGACGCGACGGCGCAGATGTCGACACTGGTGCGCGCCGAGGTCGAGCTCGCCCGCGCCGAGATCACCCGGGATGTCAAGAAGGGCCTGACCGGCAGCGTGTTCTTCATCGCGGCCTTGGTCGTGCTGTTCTACTCCACCTTCTTTTTCTTCTTCTTCCTGGCCGAGGTGCTCAACATCTGGCTCCAGGACTGGGCCGCCTACCTGATCGTGTTCGGGGTCATGCTGACCGTCGCCTCGGGCTTGGCGTTGTTCGGCTTCCTGCGGGTCCGGCGCATCCGGGGACCGCGTCAAACCATCGAATCGGTGCGGGAGACCCGCGAGGCACTGCGCCCCGATCCGGACCGGCTGCACTCGTCGGGCCCGCAGTCGCTGAAGGCGCACGACGGCAAACCGGCCACCGACCCCTCGGGCTGGTAGTGCCGCCACCGGATCCGTCGATCACCCGCATCGACGGGCCGTGGCGGCATCAAGACATCCACGCCAACGGCATCCGCTTTCATGTCGTCGAGGCGATCCCGGCCGGCGAAGACGCCGCCGACGGCCCGCCGATGGCACGGCCACTGGTGATGCTGCTGCACGGTTTCGGCTCGTTCTGGTGGACCTGGCGTCACCAGCTGCGCGGGCTCACCGGCGTCCGGGTCGTCGCGGTCGACCTGCGCGGCTACGGGGGCAGCGACAAACCGCCCCGCGGCTATGACGGCTGGACCCTGGCCGGGGACACCGCTGGACTCATCCGCGCCCTAGGGCACTCGTCGGCGACCCTGGTCGGTCACGCCGACGGCGGACTGGTGTGCTGGGCGACCGCGCTGCTGCACCCGCGATTGGTCCGCGCCATCGCCCTGGTCAGCTCGCCGCATCCGGCGGCACTGCGCAACTCGGCGCTGACCCGCGCCGATCAGGGCCGGGCACTGCTGCCGTGGTTGCTGCGCTACCAGCTGCCCTTCTGGCCGGAGCGCAGCCTGACCCGCCGCGACGGCGCCGAGATCGAACGCCTGGTGCGCAGTAGGGCCGGCGCGAATTGGCAGGCGGGCGAGGACTTCTCGGAAACCATCGGTCACCTGCGTACCGCGATCCAGATCCCGGCGGCAGCACATTCCGCGCTGGAGTACCAGCGCTGGGCGGTGCGCAGCCAACTCCGTTCCGAGGGCCGGCGATTCATGAAGGCGCTCGATCTCCGGACACTGAACATCCCGCTGCTGCACCTGCGCGGCGACGACGACCCCTACGTGCTGGCGGATCCGGTGGCCAAGACCCGGCGTTACGCACCCCATGGCCGGTACGTATCCCTGCCCGGCGTAGGGCACTTCGCCCATGAGGAGGCGCCGGATCAGGTCAACGAGCAGCTGATGCGGTTCCTGTCGTCGAGCTAGCGAGGCGGGCGGCGATCCGACCTGACTCACTCACCGCCGACGCAGGTCTGGGTCGACACGGGTGCGGTGTCGCCGATCCGGGCGAGCTGGTTCGACACCTCCTCGGCGGTCATCACGAACCCGGTGTCGGCGTCGTCAACCGCCGCACCGAACACCACGCCGAGCACCCGACCCTCCATGTCGATCATGGGCCCACCGGAATTGCCTTGCTGCACAGTGCCTCTGATCGTGTATACCCGGCGGGTGACGGTGGTGGTGCGGTAGATGTCGGGCCCCTCGAGGTTGATCGTGTCGCGAACCCGGGCCGGGGTGGCCTCAAAGACCCCACCGCCGGGATAGCCCAGCACCAGCGCGTCGGTGTCGGGCTCGGCCGGCGAGGGCGCGAACGGGAGCGGCGGCAACGGCAGGTCCGGCACCGCCAGAATCGAGATGTCTTCCTTGGGGTCGAAGGAGATCACTGTGGCGTCGTAGGACTTGGTGCCGCTCTCCACCGACACACTGTCCGACCCGGCCACCACGTGCGCGTTCGTCATCACCCGGTTGGGCGAGATCACGAAACCGGTGCCCTCCAACACTTTCTGGCAGTTGGGGGCTACGCCGCGGATCCGCAGCACACTCGGCGCGGTGGCCTCGACCACCGGGCTGGCGGCCAATCCGGGGTCGGGCGCGTCCACCGCGGCGATCGGGGTGCGGTTGAACGGTTCCAGTACGGCGGGCAGCCCGGAGTCGTTGAGCACCGCCGACAACCGTCGCGGCACGTTCTTGAGCCAGCCCGGCGCCAGATCGTCGACCTGGCGCAGCACTCGCGAGTCGTTGACCGCGGCGGCCAGGCTCGGCTGATCGGACGCGGTCAGCGGGGTGGCCAGCAGCCAGGCTGCGATCAGCACCACGACCAGCTGCAGCACCACCCCGACGATCGAATCCACCCCGCGGACACCGGGGCTGCGGATCGCTCCGCGCACCGCCCGCCCCAGCACCACGCCGGCGACCTCGCCGATGACGACCATGGCCAGGATGAGGAACAGCGCGGCGAACAGCTTGAGCCGGGCACCGGCGACGTGCTCGATCAGGTGAGGGGCCAGCAGCACCCCGGCCATCGCGCCGAGCGCCACGCCGACGAAGGACAACAGCGAGCCGAGCGCGCCGGAGCGCCAGCCGGACACTGCGGCAACGAAGGCGATCGCCAGCACGGCGATGTCCAGCCACTGCGACGACGTCATATACCGCCTTCTCCTCCAACCAGGGCCATCGCCTCGTCCAGGCCGCGCACCTCGGTGTCGTCCCAGGGTTGCGCCCAGCCGGCCACGTCCAACATCGCCGAGATCACCTGGGCGGTGAACCCCCAGACCAGCATCTCGTTGAGCCGAAACGCCGGCATGGCCCAACGCCTGCTGCGGGCATCACGGTAAACCATCAACCGGTTCGCGGGGTTGATGAATGCCCGGAGCGGAACCCGTGCCACCACCGCCGTCTCGGCCGGATCCACCACGCTGACCGGCCCGGGATCCTCCGAGTAGGCCAGCACCGGTACCACCTGAAACCCCGAGGGTGCGATGAAGACCTTTTGCAGCACCGCCAGCGGGTGCACCCGGCGCGGGTCGATTCCGGTCTCCTCGTTCGCCTCCCGCAGCGCGGTGGCCACCGGCCCGGAATCGTCGGGATCGACCGCCCCGCCCGGGAACGCGGCCTGGCCGGCGTGGTGGCGCAGCGTCGAGGCCCGCACCGTGACCAGCAGATCGGCAGATTCTGGTATGTCACCAGCCTGCTGCGACGGCGGACCGGAGAACAGCACCAGCACCGCCGCGTCGCGCCCGTGTCCGGTGATGTCGGCTTCGGCGTTGGCCGCGGTGACCATTCTGCGGATGTCGGCCGGCAGCCGACGCTGGTAGGCGTTGGGCATCTTGTCGGCGTTGTCGACCAGCGGGCGCAGCCAGGACGGGGCCCGAGACCGGGACTCGCCAGCGTTCACCGCGTCTCCCTCTGCCCGCTCCCCATCGCCGCACCTCAACGCCCACTGCCTCCGACGGCGGCGGCGATCTCATCGGCGGTGGCGAAGGACTGCGGCAGGATGCGGGCAACGCTACCGTCCATGGCGAGCACCACGGTCGCAGGCATCACGTTGGGCACCCGCAACGCCGCCGCCACCTGGCGCCGGCCGTCCTGCAGCGTGGGCAGCCGCACGCCCAGCTCGGCCAGCAGCGCCAACCCGGCGGCCTGGTTGTCGTCTTGGTGCACCGTCGCCACCGTCACGTCCGGCCCGGCGCGACGCTGGTATTCGGCGAAGGCGGGCAACTCGTCGCGGCACGGTCGGCACCAGTAGGCCCACAGGTTCAGCACCACCCGTCGGCCGGCGAACATTGCGGCCACGTCGACGGGCGCACCGTCGGCCGCGCATGCCACGGTGACGCCGCGCAGCGCCGCCGGGCCGGCCCCGTCGGGTGCATCCCGGCACGGCGGCAGGCCGGCTCGCTCCCGCAGGACGGTGAGGTCTTGGGCCACCGCGGGCACGGGCGCGCCGCGGTCCGGCCGGACCGGTTCGCGGCGCAGCTCGATCACCAGTGCGGCGACCAGCGCGGTGGCCACCGCCAGTATCGCCAGGGTCCACCAGGTCGACCTGCTCATCGGCCGCATCCGCACCAGGCCGCTACAGCCCGGCCAGAGCCAGCAGATGCTCGGTCTCGGGACCCCGGACCAGCGCGGCGGCCTCCAGCCGATCGGTGGGTCCCAGCCCGAACGAGGGGCAGTCGCGGGCCAGCACGCACACGCCGCAAGCCGGTTTGCGGGAGTGGCAGACGCGACGGCCGTGGAAGATCACCCGGTGGGACAGCAGCGTCCATTCCTTGCGCTCGATCAGTTCGCCGACCGCGTGCTCGACCTTGACCGGGTCCTCCTCGGCGGTCCAGTCCCACCGTCGCACCAGGCGCCCGAAGTGGGTGTCGACGGTGATGCCCGGTACCCCGAACGCGTTGCCCAGGATGACGTTGGCGGTCTTGCGGCCCACCCCGGGCAGCCGCACCAGTTCGTCCATGGTGTCGGGCAGTTCCCCGTCGTAGCGTTCGACCAGCGCCTGCCCCAGCTTGATCAGTGAGGTGGCCTTGTTGCGGTAGAAGCCGGTGGGCCGGATCAGCTCCTCCAACTCGGTGCGGTCGGCCTGCGCGTAGTCCAGCGCGGCCGGGTAGCGGGCGAACAGCGCCGGCGTCGTGAGATTCACCCGCACGTCGGTACATTGGGCCGACAGCACCGTCGCGACGGCGAGCTCCAGCGGCGTGGTGAAGTCCAGCTCGCAGTGGGCATCCGGAAAGGCCTGCGCCAGAGTCCGATTCATTCGGCGAGCACGCCGCACCAACCCGATCCGGGTCTCCGTCCGCGCCGCGCGGGCGGCTTTGTCCACTGTCACCTCCGACAGGGTACTAATTTGTGACCGCAATGAGACCTTGCCCAGGTTTACTGTCCCTTTGTGTCCTGGCTGCTGATCACCGCCATACCCGCGTTGCTGATGCTGGCAGCGGTCGGGCTGGAGCGCATCGAGACCGGGTTGAGCGAGGCCGAGGCGACGAATCCGCAGTTTCCCCGGACTCGGCGCGCCAATCGTGTGTAGCGTTGGCACGACGCTTGACGCCTGGCTCTAGACTCAGATGGCTAGCCCGGTAAAGGCTGGCGTTTGCGCGTTTCAAACCTTCATTCAAGAACATCTAAGGGGCAACGTGGACGAGATCCTGGCGAGGGCCGGAATCTTCCAGGGAGTTGAGCCCAGCGCCGTCGCCGCGCTGACCAAGCAGCTTCAGCCCGTGGACTTTCCGCGCGGACACACGGTGTTCGCCGAAGGAGAGCCCGGCGATCGGCTGTACATCATCGTCTCCGGGAAAGTGAAGATCGGCCGGCGGTCGCCCGACGGCCGAGAGAACCTGCTGACCATCATGGGACCGTCGGACATGTTCGGCGAGCTGTCGATCTTCGACCCCGGCCCGCGAACCTCCAGCGCGACCACCATTACCGAGGTGCGGGCGGTCTCGATGGACCGCGACGCGCTGCGGTCGTGGATCTCCGACCGGCCCGAGATCGCCGAGCAGCTGCTGCGGGTGTTGGCGCGCCGGCTGCGCCGCACCAACAACAACCTCGCCGACCTGATCTTCACCGACGTGCCCGGCCGGGTTGCCAAGCAACTGCTGCAGCTGGCGCAGCGGTTCGGCACCCAGGAGGGCGGCGCCCTGCGGGTCACCCACGACCTGACGCAGGAGGAGATCGCCCAGCTGGTGGGGGCCTCGCGGGAGACGGTGAACAAGGCGCTGGCCGACTTCGCCCACCGCGGCTGGATCCGGCTGGAGGGCAAGAGTGTGCTGATCTCCGACTCCGAGCGGCTGGCCCGCCGGGCGCGGTAATCCCGCCGAGCAGACGCGAAAGCCCCCAATTTCGGCAAGAAAAGGGGGCCTATGCGTCTGCTCGCGGTGACTAGGTAGCCCGCAAATAGTCCAGCTGGGCCTGCACCGACCATTCGGCGGCGTCCCACAACTCCTCGTCGACGTCGGTGTAGACGTGTTCGACGACCTGGCGTGTGGCGGCGTCCTCGCCCAGTTCGGCCAGCGCCGAGCGCACCTGATCGAGTCGCTGCTCGCGGTGCGCCAGATATCCGGCGGCCACCGCATCGATGTTCGGCAGCTCCGGCCCGTGCCCGGGCAACACGGTGCGCTCGCCCAGGCCGCGCAGCCGGTGCAGTGAGTCCAGGTAGTGCGCCAGGTCGCCGTCCTCGGTGTCGATGACGGTGGTGCCGCGGCCCAGCACGGTGTCGGCGGTCAGCACCGCATCGTCGAGCACGAATGACAGCGAGTCCGCGGTGTGCCCCGGGGTGGCCAACACCGTGATGCGCAGGTCCGCCGCCTCAATCACCTGGCCGTCGATCAGGCCGCCGCCGAGCCGGCGCTGGAATCCGCTGCCCGCCGAGTACACCGGTACGTCGAGCGAGTCGGCCAGCTTGTCGATGCCGTCGGTGTGGTCGAAGTGGCGGTGGCTGATCAACACCAGCGCGACCTTGCCGAGCTCGGCGAGCCGGCCGATGTGCTCGTCGTCGTCCGGGCCGGGGTCGACGATCACCACCTCGTCGCTGCGCGGCCCGCGCAGCACCCAGGTGTTGGTGCCATCCAAGGTCATCAGGCCGGGGTTGTCGGCCAGCAGCACCGACGCGGTCTCGGTGACCGGTCGCAGCCGACCGTAGGCGGGATGACTCAGTGACACACCTATCCGATCTCCACGATCAACTCGACTTCGACGGGTGCGTCCAGTGGCAACGCCGAGACCCCGACGGCCGAGCGGGCATGCGCGCCGGCCTCCCCGAACACCTCGCCGAGCAACTCGGAAGCGCCGTTGACCACGCCGGGCTGGCCGTTGAAGGTCGGGGCGGAGGCCACGAACCCGACCACCTTGACCACCCGGGTCACCGCGTCGATACCGACCAGGGCGTCCACGGCGGCCAGCGCGTTGAGCGCACAGATCCGGGCCAGCGCGTGCCCCTCTTCGGGACTGACCTCGGCGCCGACCTTGCCACTGCGGGCCAGCTTGCCGCCGGTCATCGGCAGTTGACCGGAGGTGTAGACCAGGTCGCCGGTCCGTACCGCCGGAACGTAGGCCGCCAACGGTGCGGCGGTCTCGGGCAGTTCGATCCCGAGTTCGCTCAGCCGCGCCCGCCAGCTCATTTCGGGCGCTTCAGGAAGGCGATGAGCTGCTCACCGGAGGGCCCGGGGAGCACCGAGACCAGTTCCCAGCCGTCCTCGCCCCACTGATCGAGAATCTGCTTGGTGGCGTGCGTGATCAGCGGGACATTGGCGTACTCCCACGCGGTGCGTTCGCTCATAGCAGCGAGCTTATCGTTAGCCCGGGCAAGCGCTTGGTTAGCATGCAGTGGTGACAGCCTCACCGGGGAAGGACGGCGCGCAGGCGCCGACAGGCACGAGTCCCATCGGCTGGCCTTCGCGATTGACGAGGGCCCGGCTCCATTTCGTGACCGGTAAGGGCGGTACCGGCAAATCGACCGTGGCCGCCGCGCTGGCGTTGTCGCTGGCGGCCGGCGGGCGACGGGTACTGCTCGTGGAAGTCGAAGAGCGCCAAGGGATTGCGCAACTGTTCGACGTGCCACCGCTGCCCATCGACCCGCTCAAGGTCGCGACCGCCGAAGACGGCGGGCAGGTCGACGCGCTGGCGATGGACATCGAGGCCGCGTTCCTGGAATACCTCGAGCTGTTCTACAACCTGGGCATCGCCGGCCGGGCCATGAAGCGCGTCGGGGCGGTCGAATTCGCCACCACCATCGCCCCGGGCCTGCGCGACGTCATCCTCACCGGCAAGATCAAGTACCACGTGATCCAGACCGACAAGAACAACAAGCCGGTCTATGACGCGATCGTGGTGGACGCACCGCCGACCGGCCGGATCGCCCGGTTCCTCGACGTCACCAAAGCGGTGTCACAGCTGGCCAAGGGCGGCCCGGTGCACTCGCAGGCCGACGGCGTGGTGAAGCTGCTGCACTCCGATCAGACCGCCATCCATCTGGTGACGCTGCTGGAGGCGTTGCCGATGCAGGAGACCCTCGAGGCGATCGAGGAGCTGCGGGAGTTGGACTTGCCCATCGGCAGTGTGATCGTCAACCGCGACATCCCCGCGCATCTGGAACCCGAGGACCTGGCCAAGGCCGCCGAGGGAGTCGTCGACGCCGACGCGGTCCGCGCCGGCCTGACCGCGGCCGGCATCACGCTGTCCGACGACGACTTCGCGGGCCTGCTGACCGAGACCATCCAGCACGCCACCCGCATCAACGCCCGGACGGAGACGGCCGAGCAGCTGGAGCAGCTGGACGTGCCGCGGCTGCACCTGCCGACGATCACCGACGGGGTCGACCTCGGCAGTCTGTATGAGCTATCCGAGATTCTCGGCCGACAGGGGGTTCGATGACACCCGAAACGACCGGCAAGCCGGCGGCGCTGGACATGGCCGCCATCTTGGCCGACACCGCCAACCGCGTGGTGGTGTGCTGCGGCGCCGGCGGCGTCGGCAAGACCACCACCGCCGCCGCGATGGCGCTACGGGCCGCCGAATACGGCCGCACCGTGGTGGTGTTGACCATCGACCCGGCCCGGCGGCTGGCGCAGGCGCTGGGCATCGACGATCTGGGCAACAGCCCCCAGCGGGTGCCGTTGGCGCCGGAGGTGCCCGGCGAGCTGTACGCGATGATGCTCGACATGCGGCGCACCTTCGACGAGATGGTGGTCCAGTACTCCGGCCCGGAGCGGGCGGAGGCGATTTTGAGCAACCAGTTCTACCAAACCGTCGCCACCTCGCTGTCGGGCACGCAGGAGTACATGGCGATGGAGAAACTCGGCCAGCTGCTCGCCGAGGACCGCTGGGATCTGGTGGTGGTCGACACCCCGCCGTCCCGCAACGCCCTGGACTTCCTGGACGCGCCGAAGCGGCTGGGCAGCTTCATGGACAGCCGGCTGTGGAAGCTGTTGCTGGGTCCCGGGCGCGGCATCGGCAAGCTGGTGGCGGGTGCGCTCGGCTTGGCGATGAAAGCGCTGTCGACCGTGCTCGGCTCGCAGATGCTCTCGGATGCGGCCAACTTCGTTCAGTCCCTCGACGCCACGTTCGGTGGGTTCCGGGAGAAGGCCGACCGCACCTACGATCTGCTCAAGCGGCGCGGCACCCAGTTCGTGGTGGTGTCAGCGGCCGAGCCCGACGCGCTGCGCGAGGCGTCGTTCTTCGTCGACCGGCTCGCCGGCGAACACATGCCGCTGGCGGGGCTGGTCCTCAACCGGACCCATCCGATGCTGTGCGAGCTGCCCATCGAGCGCGCCATCGACGGCATCGAGACGCTGCAGCAGGCCCCGAGCGAGTCGGTGTCCGACGGGGCGAAGGCGCTGGCCACTGCGGCACTGCGGATTCACGCCGAACGTGGTGCCACCGCCAAACGTGAGGTCCGGCTGCTGTCGCGCTTCACCCGGGCGAACCCGCGGGTTCCCATCGTCGGGGTGCCGTCGCTACCGTTCGACGTCTCCGACTTGGAAGCACTCGGCGCCATCGCCGACCAGCTGACGGCGAAGTAGACGCAAAGAAGACTCAGTCGCGTTTCAGCCGGCGCCGCTTACCCGGCGTCACGCTGTTTGCGCTGGGCGGCGAAGTAGTCGCGCCACGAGGTCACCTCGGGGTGCTGCTTGAGCAGCGCCCGCCGTTGCCGCTCGGTCATGCCGCCCCACACGCCGAACTCGACCCGGTTGTCCAGGGCGTCGGCCAGGCATTCCAGCACCACCGGGCAGTGCCGGCAGATCACCGCGGCCTTGCGCTGTGCGGCACCGCGTACGAAGAGCTCATCCGGGTCGGCGCCGCGACACAGCGCCTTGGAGACCCAGGCGATCCTGCTCTCGTCCTGCACGCCGCGCAGGACGGTACGGGAGGCCGGTGTCGCCGGTGGGTTGGTCTTTTGAACCGCTGGCCGTGTAAGAGACACTGACGATCCTCCGTCCCGGCCGCCCCAGCAGCCACCTATTCAGTACCTTCGATATCAGCGTCGACCCAGCCATTGCGATCTACGCCACATCGTGTCATCAGTGTTACCTGAATCGCACTCGATGTCCAAGTTAGGTGGTCAGGTGGCTTTCGCGCAACTGGTAGATACCCACTTTTTTGGGACAACCGTGCCGTCCGATCATGATCTGCACGGTGGCGGGCCGCTGCGAACGGTCTGGACTCGGCGTTTTCCGGGGGGCGCGGACCGGCCCAGGATCCAGCGCTCACCCCCGGCGCCGGGGTCTGCTGGGGACTTCGGTGAGCGCCCCCGACTCCCGGCGTTAGTGTGTTAGCCATGTCGGAGCGTCCCCCGACCGGCCCAACCGTGCTCAAACTGGCCGGGTGTTGTTTGCTCGCCGCCGTGCTGCTCGCGGCGCTGCTGTTCCCGGTCGCCGGGGGTATCGGCCTGATGTCCAACCGCGCCTCCGACGTGGTCGCCAACGGCTCGGCCCAGTTGGTCGGCGGCGACGTGCCGGCGGTGACGACGATGGTCGACGCCAAGGGCAACACGATCGCCTGGTTGTACTCCCAGCGCCGATTCGAGGTTCCCAGCGACAGGATCGCCGACACCATGAAACTGGCGATCGTCTCCATCGAGGACAAGCGGTTCGCCGAACACAGCGGCGTGGACTGGAAGGGCACGCTGACCGGGTTGGCCGGCTATGCCTCCGGTGACCTCGACACCCGCGGCGGGTCCACCCTCGAGCAGCAGTACATCAAGAACTACCAACTGCTGGTGCTGGCCCAGACCGACGCCGAGAAGCGCGCCGCGATCGAGACCACCCCGGCGCGCAAGCTACGCGAGATCCGGATGGCGCTCACGCTGGACCGCACCTTCACCAAACCGCAGATCCTGACCCGCTACCTGAACCTGGTGTCGTTCGGCAACAACTCCTTCGGCATCCAGGACGCCGCCCAGACCTACTTCGGCGTCGACGCCTCGGAGCTGAACTGGCAGCAGTCGGCAATGCTGGCCGGGATGGTGCAGTCGACCAGCGCGCTGAACCCCTACACCAATCCGGAGGGCGCGCTGGCGCGGCGGAACCTGGTGCTGGACACCATGATCGAGAATCTTCCCGACCAGGCCGACGCGCTGCGGGCGGCCAAGGAGGAACCGCTGGGCATCCTGCCGCAGCCCAACGAGCTGCCGCGGGGCTGCATCGCGGCCGGCGACCGGGCATTCTTCTGCGACTACGTGCAGGAGTACCTGGCGCGCGCCGGCATCAGCAAGGAACAGGTGGCCCGCGGCGGCTACGTCATCCACACCACGCTGGACCCCGACGTGCAGGGCTCGGTCAAGCAGGCGATCGACAGTTTCGCCAACCCGAACGTGCAGGGCATCGCCAGCGTGATGAGCGTGATCAAGCCCGGCCCCGATGCGCACCCGGTGCTGGCGATGGCCAGCAACCGCACCTACGGGCTCAACGGCGACATCGGCGAAACCATGCGCCCGCAACCGTTCTCGCTGGTCGGTGACGGCGCCGGGTCGATCTTCAAGACGTTCACGGTGGCCGCCGCACTCGAGATGGGCATGGGCATCAGCGCCGAACTCGACGTGCCGGGCCGATTCCAGACCAAGGGCATGGGCTCAGGCGGCGCCAAGGGGTGCCCCAAGGAGACCTGGTGCGTGGTGAACGTCGCCCCCTACCGGTCGCCGATGAACGTCTCCACCGCACTGGCCACCTCGCCCAACACCGCATTCGCCAAACTGATCTCGCAGGTCGGGGTGGGACGCACCGTCGACATGGCGATCAAACTGGGGCTGCGCTCCTACGCCGATCCCGGTACCGCCCGCGACTACGACCCGGACAGCAACGAGAGCCTGGCCGACTTCGTCAAGCGGCAGAACCTGGGGTCGTTCACGCTGGGCCCGATCGAGGTCAACGCGCTGGAGCTGTCCAATGTCGCCGCCACGCTGGCCTCCGGCGGCATCTGGTGCCCGCCGAACCCGATCGACAAGGTCTTCGACCGCAACGGTAACGAGGTGGCCGTCACCACCGAAATCTGTGAGCGGGTGGTTCCCGAAGGGCTGGCCAACACGCTGGCCAATGCGTTGGGCAAGGACATCCAGGGCGGCGGCACCGCAGCACCGGCGGCGGGTTCGGTGGGCTGGGATCTGCCGATGGCCGGCAAGACCGGTACCACCGAGGCGCACCGGTCGTCGGGCTTTCTGGGCTTCACCAACCGCTACGCGGCGGCCAACTACATCTTCGACGACTCCAGCTCGCCGTCGGACCTGTGCTCGTTCCCGCTGCGGCACTGCGGGGACGGCGACCTGTTCGGCGGCAACGAGCCGGCCCGGACCTGGTTCGCAGCGATGAAGCCGATCGCCACCGACTTCGGTGAGGTCATCATGCCGCCGACCGATCCCCGTTACGTCGACGGCGGCCCCAACTCGCGGGTGCCCAGCGTCGTCGGCCTGGACGTCGACGCCGCGCGCCAGCGGCTCAAGGAAGTCGGCTTCCAGGTCGCCGACCAACCGAATTGGGTCAACAGCAGCGCCCGCTCCGGAGCGGTGGTGGGTACCTCGCCGAGCGGACAGACCATTCCCGGCTCGATCGTGACTATCGAGGTCAGCAACGGCATCCCGCCGCCACCGCCCCCGCCGCCGGAGGGCGGGCCGCCGCTCGGGCCGGTGGGCTCGACCGTGGTGGAGATCCCCGGGCTGCCGCCGATCACCATTCCGCTGCTGCCGCCGCCGGCGCCGGGGCAGCCGTTGCCGCCGTAACCGCGGAGCCGCTGCCGAGGCGCAGTATTCTGAAACGCATGGCTCCATCACCTGCCCTGACCCGGTCCCTGGTCGCCGCATCGGCGGCGCTCGGGCCGGCGGCCCTGGCCATTGGCTACGGCGCGATCATCGAACGCAACAACTTCGTGGTGCGTGAGGCGACGATGCCGGTGCTGGCGCCGGGTTCGTCACCGCTGCGGGTACTGCACATCAGCGACATCCACATGCGCCCCGGCCAGCGCCGCAAGCAGGCCTGGCTGCGCGAGCTGGTCCGGCTGGAACCGGATCTGGTGGTCAACACCGGTGACAACCTCGCCCACCCCAAGGCCGTGCCGGCGGTGGTGCAGGCGCTGGGTGAGCTGCTCTCGGTGCCCGGCGTGTTCGTCTTCGGCAGCAACGACTACTTCGGGCCGCGGTGCAAGAACCCGGCGAAGTACCTGACCAAGCCCACGCATCGCATCTACGGCACGCCGCTGCCGTGGCAGGACCTGCGGGCGGCGTTCACCGAGCGGGGCTGGTTGGACCTGACCCACAACCGTCGGGAGTTCGACGTCGCCGGGCAGCGGATCGCCGCGGCCGGTGTCGATGACCCGCACATCGAACGGGACCGCTACGACACCATCGCCGGCCCGGCCGACCCGACCGCCGCACTGCGGCTGGGGCTGACGCATTCCCCGGAGCCGCGGGTGCTCGACCGCTTCGCCGCCGACGGCTACCAACTGGTGATGGCCGGCCACACCCACGGCGGGCAGCTGTGCCTGCCGTTCTACGGCGCGCTGGTGACCAACTGCGGCCTGGATCGCTCCCGGGCCAAGGGACCGTCGCAGTGGGGTGCCCATATGCGCCTGCACGTCTCGGCCGGCATCGGCACCTCACCGTTCGCGCCGGTGCGCTTCGCGTGCCGTCCGGAGGCAACCCTGCTGACCCTAGTGCCCGCGCCGACCGGCGGCGATGACTCGCGGCTCACTCGCGGCTCCTGGGAGCCGTCCGTGTCGGCTCGTTGACCGGGCGGGTTGCCGACCACGGCCATCCACGCCGCTGGGCCGACAACGCGATCCGGCTGATCGAGGCCGACGCCCGGCGCAGCGCCGACACCCACCTACTGCGCTACCCGCTGCCGTCGGCGTGGGCCGCCCACGTTGACGTGGCGCTGTATCTCAAGGACGAAACCACCCACATCACCGGCAGCCTCAAGCATCGGCTGGCGCGCTCGCTGTTCCTGTACGGATTGTGCAACGGCCGGATCGCCGAGGGCACCACGGTGGTGGAGGCCTCCTCGGGGTCCACGGCGGTGTCCGAGGCCTACTTCGCGGCCCTGCTGGGCCTGCCATTCGTCGCGGTGATGCCAGCCTCGACCAGCGCATCCAAGGTGGCGCTGATCGAGGCGCAGGGCGGGCGCTGCCACTTCGTGGCACATGCGGCCGATGTCTACGCCGAGGCGGAACGGATCGCTCGCGAGGCCGGCGGGCACTACCTTGATCAGTTCACCAACGCCGAACGGGCCACCGACTGGCGCGGCAACAACAACATCGCCGAGTCGATCTTTCAGCAGATGCGCGACGAGGCGCACCCGATCCCGGACTGGATCGTGGTCGGGGCCGGCACCGGCGGCACCAGTGCCACGATCGGGCGCTACATCCGGTATCGCCGCCACGCCACCCGGCTCTGCGTGGTCGACCCGGAGCATTCGGCGTTCTACTCGGCCTACGAGCAGTGCCGGTATGACCTGGAGATCGAGGAGTCGTCGCGTATCGAAGGCATCGGTCGGCCACGGGTGGAGCCGTCGTTCCTGCCGGATGTGGTGGATCGGATGGTCGCGGTACCCGACGCGGCCTCGGTGGCCACGGCACGTCATGTCAGCGCGGTCCTGGGCCGGCGGGTGGGTGCCTCCACCGGAACCAACATCTGGGGGGCGTTCGGGTTGCTCTCGGAGATGGTCGCCGACGGACGCAGCGGATCGGTGGTGACCTTGCTGGCCGACAGCGGCGACCGCTACGCCGACACCTACTTCAGCGACGACTGGCTGGCACAGCAGGGGCTGGACCCGACGGGGGCCGCGGCGGTGCTGGCCGAGTTCGAGCGGTCCTGCCGCTTCGCGTTCGGGTGAGCGTTCGGGTGAGTCTGTTCTTCGACGTTGTCGGGGTTGGTGGCCACCAGCCACAGCGCAGCCAGCGTGAAGAAACCCGCATACACCGCTCCGCCCAACAGCGTCATGATCTGACTCCCTTGCACAGCGTTTAGTTATTAGCCAGTCTGCCTAGTTTTGGCGGCGTTTGCAGCTTCCCGCGCCGGATTGTGGGGCGTTTCATGCTGCGCCGGAGGAGTGACCTGTGTCCCGCAATCGGCTTCTGGGCAGCGCGTTTGGGTAGCTGCCGGGGCGGTGCGATACGCTGTCGTGGCTTCACACGGGGTGTGGCGCAGCTTGGTAGCGTGCTTCGTTCGGGACGAAGAGGTCGTGGGTTCGAATCCCGCCACCCCGACTGGCGTTGATGCAGATCACAGGCCCTGACCAGCAAGTCCGGTCAGGGCCTTTGGCTGTCTCGGTCCACCGGTGATGCCGCAGTAAACGCAGCGAAGGGTGCCTAACGCCGGCCGAGGCCGCCTGGGCCGGGTCCGATCGGCCCGGGGCCCGACCGGACCCACAACACCGCCAGGCCCGACGGGTCCGCCGACGCCGACACCGGCGGGTCCGGCGGGTCCGATGAACGGATGCGGGTCGACGCCCCCGGGTTCGCACTACCGCAACGACAACCCGCCACGCCGCTCACTTCAGGATCTGCAACCGCCACTCCCGCAATATCGGCTCGACCATCACGAAATAGGTGGTGTTGTCGTCGCCCTCGGGGCCGCCCGTCAGTATTCCCGCGGCGCTGATGGTGCCGTCGGGGTTCGTCACGAAACCCGGGCTGCCGCTGTCGCCTTCGCTGCTGTACAGGTTCGTCACCACCACGTTGCCCGCGATCTCGGTCACTTCCCCGCACGTCTCACCGGTCCGCGAACCTACCTTGCAGAACGGCATGCCGACGTGGATCTGGCCGGGACCCAACACATCCCGGATCCGGTAGCGGCCGTCGACGCCACCGTTGGGCGGAGGTGTTCCGGGGCGCAGCCGGATGATGGCCGCGTCGCGGTCGTCGCCGTTGTTCTCGCTGGCGAAGATCGGGCCCAGTGGCGCGGCCGCGGCGTCGGTCCATTCCGAGCCGTCGCCGGAATCGCAGTGCCCGCTGGTGAACAGGAAGTAGTCGCCGAAGCGGTTCTGGGCGGCGAAGCCGGCGGTGCAGACACTGTCGTCGGTGCCGACCTCCATGCCGGCCGTCGGGTTGGCCGGCGCCCCGCCGGCGAACACCAGTCCGCTCGCTGCGAGCGCGGCAGTGAGCAGGCTCGGCTTCCACATGTCACGCAACCCCGGGACCACCCGGTGATGTTAGCCCGGCGCTGACCGCCCGAGACCCGAATCGCAGGCCATCGTCGTCCGGCCCGGGTCAACCACTCCCACCGGGCTTCGTCCGCGTCGATTCCCCGCTGAGCCCACGCGCGGTGTTGACCAGCCCGACCATCGAAAACGCCTGCGGCGTATTGCCGACCTGGCGCCCGGACGCGGTGTCGTACTCCTCGGCGAGCAACCCGACGTCGTTGCGCAAGCCCAACAGTCGCTCGAACAGCGCCCGCGCCTCGTCGCGCCGGCCGATGCCGTGCAGTGCGTCGGCGAGCCAGAATGTGCACACCAGAAACGCCCCCTCGGTCCCCGGCAGCCCATCGACCGATCCGTCGGATGTGTCGTAGCGCCGCAGGAAGCCGTCGCTGGACAATTCCCGCTGTATCGCCTCGACGGTTCCCACCACCCGCGGGTCGTCCCACGGCAGGAACCCCACCCGGGGAATCAGCAGCAGCGCCGAATCCAGGCCGGCCGAACCGTAGTACTGGGTGAACGTGCCACGCTCGGTATCGAAGCCGTGCTCGCAGACGTCGGCATGGATGGCATCGGCCAGCGCCCGCCACCGATCGACGGGACCTTCCCGACCGTGGTTGCGCACCGCGTGCACCGCGCGGTCCACCCCGGCCCACGCCATCACCTTCGAATGCACGAAATGCCGTTGCGGGCCGCGAACTTCCCACAGGCTGGCGTCGGGAGAGTCCCAGTGGCCTTCGAGGAAGTCCAGCAGGGCGCGCTGGATGTCCCAGGCGGTGTCCTCGCATTCCAGCCCGGAGTCCAGCGCCAGGTTCAGGCCGTCGAGCACCTCACCCCAGACGTCGAGCTGGAACTGGCCCGCAGCCTCGTTGCCGGTCCGCACCGGCGCCGAACCCTCGTAACCGGACAGCCAATCCAGGGTCTGCTCGGGCAGCCGACGAGTGCCGTCCAGGCCGTACATGATCTGCAGCTTGGCCGGATCACCGGCCACGGCGCGCACCAGCCATTCCCGCCACGCTTTGGCTTCGGCGACGTAGCCGGTGCCCAGCAGCGCCTGCAGGGTGAAGGTGGCGTCACGCAGCCAGCAGTATCGGTAGTCCCAATTGCGCACGCCGCCAATGCATTCCGGTAGCGACGTGGTGGCTGCGGCGACGATCCCGCCGGTCGGGGCGTAGGTGAGCGCTTTGAGGGTGATCACGGCGCGGCGCACCGCGTCGGCCCACTGGCCGCGGTAGGAGCACTGGTCGATCCAGTTCTGCCAGAACGACTCGGTTTTGCCCAGTGCCCGCACCGCCTCGGACCGCACGGCCTCCGGCAGCAGGTGCGACGGGGTGTGGGTCAGCACGAACGGCACTTTCTCGCCGGCGTCCACCTCGAACTCAGCGACGGTGGTCATGTTCTCGCCCCGCATGCCGACCGGACTGGACAGACAAAGCGTGTCGGGGCCGGCGACCGCGATCAGCCCGTCGTCACGGCGGCGCATCCAGGGCACCACATTGCCGTAGTCGAACCGGATCGCCAGGTCCATTCGCATCGAGACCCGTCCGGACACGCCTTCGACGATCCGGACGACGTCGGCGCTCTTCCCGCGCGGCGGCATGAAGTCGGTGACCCGCACCGTGCCGCCCGGGGCGTCCCATTCGCTGTCGACGATCAGCGTGTCGCCGCGGTAACCGCGCCGGGTCGCTGGGCCACCGCCGGCCGGGGCGATGCGCCAGTAACCGGCGGATTCGTCATGCAGCAGCGCCGCGAAACAGGCCGGGGAGTCGAACCGGGGCAGGCACAGCCAGTCGATGCTGCCGTCGCGGGCCAGCAACGCCGCGGTGTGCAGGTCACCGAGCAGCGCGTAGTCCTCGATCAGCGCTGATGCCATCGGCCTCTAGAGGCGTTCCTTCACCGCGGCCGACAGCCGGGAACCGTCTGCCTTGCCCGCCGCGATCGCAGTGGCGGCCTTCATCACCAGGCCCATGTGCTTGGAGTGCGGCCGCTCCCCGATCTCCTCAGCCACCTGTGCCAGTGCGGTGTCGACGACGTCGGCCAGTTCGGCCTCATTGAGCGGTTCGGGCAGGTACTCGGCGATGATCCGGGCCTCGGCATGTTCTTCGGCGGCGAGTTCACCGCGCCCGTTCTCGGTGTAGATGGCGGCGGACTCCGCCCGCTTGCGGGCCTCGCGGGTCAGCACCTTGAGCACGTCGTCGTCGGTCAGCTCGCGGGCTTGCTTGCCGGAGACCTCTTCGGACTGGATCGCGGCAAGCAGCATCCGCAGGGTTGCGGTACGCAGCTTGTCCTGCGCCTTCATCGCTTCGGTCAGGTCCGCCCGCAACCGGGATTTGAGTTCCGCCATGCCGCATAACGCTACGCTCAGCCACATGGTGAATCCGCCGCCGCCCGGCTATCCGGGCCCTGGCTTTCCCCCGCCCGGCTACGGCCCGCAGCCCGGGTATGGCCCGCAGCCCGGTTACGGCCCACCACCGCCGGGCTACGGCCCGCCCCCGGGTTACGGCCCGCC
>NZ_MVHC01000034.1 GCF_002086455.1 Mycolicibacter algericus DSM 45454 | reverse complement strand
TGGAAACCAGCACTGAACGCCTTCGCGATCACCTTCGCCGACCGCATGCCGGGAAGCGAAACCAACTAACCGAAGATGCCACTTACACCGTTAATCTGACGGACCCCCGTTAACTTTGCGTGCGGGTGAGTCGGATTTCGGGTGGTCCGCGGTGTCTGATGTTCTTGTGGTGTAGGTCTTTTCGCGGGAATTTGGTGCTGGCTGCTCGTTTGGTGACGCGGGGGTAGGTGCGGTGGCGTCTGGGCGGGTTAGGCCGTTGGAGGATCTCGGCGAGGGCGTGGCGCATGCAGATGGCCAGACGGTCAGGGGGAAAATCCCGCCTGCCCGGTGATGTGGCGGCGGACGATACGCAGGGTACGGATGAATGACATCCGTAGTGGGTCGAGCCCGTCGGGGTCGGTGGCCTCATGCATCAGTGCGCGGATCGCGTAGTGCGTGAGCAGCAGTGCCCAGATCTCTTGGCGCACCATCTCGGGGCTGTGTGAACGCAGCACTCGGTAGCTGCCGCGTTGGCGGGTTTCGATTTCGGCGAGGCTGGATTCGAATTCCCAGCGTTGGTGATACGCCGCGGCGAGTTCGGCGGCGCTGAGGCGTTCGGGGTCAAGGATGGTGGTGATCAGTCGGATCGGCGATCGGTCGTCGCTGTCGCGGTTGGCGATGTCGTATTCGATGACCCGTACGGTGAGGCCTTGTGGGACGGTGGCCAGTCCGCGGGCTTGGTGGCGGCGGATGCGTTGCCGTTCGATGGTGGTCAGCAGCACGCTCAGATACGAGCCGTCGACCAGTTCGGTCACCGGGTGCAGTGTCAAGCCCGACTGGACCCGCCAGAGCAGGTCGGCGCCGGTGGCGGCGGCCTCTTGCCAGAATTGGTGGCTGTAGAACCCACGGTCGGCCAACACGAGCATGCCGGGCTCGAAACTGGCCAGCAGCGGACGCGCCAGGTCACGCTCATCGACATGGACCCCACCAAGATGGGCGTCGATTACGGCATGGGTGCCGCATTCACCCAAGCCGAGCACTTTCACCTTCGGGTAGGGACCATCGAGACCCTTGCTGGCGCCGCGACCGAACTCCTCGTCGTTGTCGGCGGTGTCGGGAACGTCAAGTTGGATACCGTCGATAGCCATCACCCGCAGATCGGCCAGCCAGGCACCCGGGTTGCCCGCACCGGCAAGCGGCCGGGCCACCCGCTCATAGAGTTCGCGCAGCGGCCCGGCGCCGAGTCGGGCCCGGGCTTGGCACAGCGCCGAGGAGGTGGGGACCTGCCAGCCATCGTCCCAGGAACGCAGGAAGCGCAGCCCCTCGATGAGTTTGCGCATCACTTCTTCGTAGGCATCGTCGAAGAACAAGGTCATTGCCAACACGAAGTACACGACCACCCGGGCCGGCAGCAGACGGTGGCGGCGCTCGACCTTGCCGGTGTCAGCGAGTACCTCATCGACAAGATCGCGGTGCACCAGCCTGGTCAGCACACCCAAGCCGATCCGGTCGGTCATCCGGTCCGTTCGACCGCAAGCGCCACCTCGATTTGTGTCGGCCACGAGTGTTAATCGTACGTGAAATACATTGCAGCACAAGACGTCTACAAGACATTCTCAGCACCGAGAACCGCCCCGGCCACCACATCACCTTCACTGGATCAGGCCATAAACATCGATCAAAGACGCTTAGCCACAGTAGATTACGACACAGAAATACCTTGAACTGCGGAAACGCCTAAGTTAACGGCATTGCCACCAGACCCAGGGCGATTCAAACAGCTTACGCTTTGAGTGGCCCGGCTTGGGTAATGGCCGGAAGTGCTTGTCCGCCAGGAAAAGAACCCGGCGCACACTCGATGGCGACACCCACACCCGGTGCAGGTAGGAGCCGCGGTGGGCCAGCTTGCGATGCGAGCGGTCGGTCTCGCCCCACTCGTCGAACAGGGCCAGGATTTCAGCGGCCTCGTCGTCGAGCAACCCGTGCATGGGTGATCCGCCTGGCGCCTTGTCGGCCAACTGCCCCAGGGCACGGCGGGCGATCCAGCGGTGCGCGCGGACCTCGCCGAGCTCGAGTGCATGGCAGGCCCGCCGTAGGGTCCAGCCGGCGCCGAGCGCCTCGTCGAGCAGGCCCAGCAGCGCTGTCTTGGTGGCCGCATCGACTCGGCGTGGGACCTGGCCACTTAGCCCCAGCGCTCTTTTCCCTCGATGAGCGTCAGCCGCACCGCCATCTCCTTGAGCGCCTCGGACAGCCGTGCATTCTCGGCCTTGGCGGCCTCCAGTTCGTAGTCGCGCTGTTTGGCGACCGTGCCTGGTTTGGAGGCGGCCAGTGCGGCCAGCGCCCCCTCCTTGGCGACGGTGCGGATGCGCATGATCGTCGTGCGGTCCACCTGATGCTCGACGGCGGCCTCGGCGATGGTGACCTCCTGGCGCACCAACTGCAGCCAAATCTCGTACTTCTTCGGCGGGGCCAGGAACCGCTTCGCGCGCCTGCCCCCACGGGGTGTTTCGGACATGACCAGATCCTCCGAGAGCGTTCGAAGAACCCGTCGGATGTTGTCTGATCGACACGCCGATCTCTATCGCGAAGTCAGGCGCAAAACACCCTGGTTGAGGCGGCCTGGGGCACGGTGCCGGGATTGCTGATGCTTGCTGCACGTAGGCCCGTCGGATCGGCGCAGCCGCCAGGTAGATTCCCAGTGTCCGGGTTCAGAACCGTACCCGAGCGTGAACGGACGACCGCCGGTTCGCACTGGTGAGGGCTCTGGGCGCAGCGGCAGACCGTTGGGAACTTAGACTTGTCGTCATCTTTGGGGTGACGCAGCGGTTCAGGTGTCAGTTTACGTCGTAAGCCAGCCCACGTCAGCCGCGGTCTCCCGCGACGTCGACATCGCTGGGGTGGGCGGCCAGTGGTACCACCTGGATATTCATGTAGGCGAACAACGGTAAGCCGGAAAGAATCTCGTGCAGCTCGTCATTCGAGGCGACGTCGAAGATCGAGATGTTGGAGTACTCCCCGACGATCCGCCAGAGGTGCGGCCATTTGCCCGACCGCTGCAGCTCCTGCGAGTACGCCTTCTCCCGGGCCACGATCTCAGTACGAACCTGTGGATCGAGGTCGTGCGGGATCCGAACGTCCATCCTCACGTGGAACAACATGGCGGCCTCAGTCCTACACCGGGTCGAGGACGAAGTCGTAAGTCACCTTGTAGCTGCCGTCCGGCTGCGGCTTGGGGTCGAGCATCAGCTCCGGCTTCACCGCGGAGGCGACGTCGTCGGCGTTGTGCGGATCACCGGGGAAGTACAACTGGCCGGTGACCAGCTCTTGGCCGGGCGCCGACACCTTGAAGTGGATGTGGGCCGGGCGCCAGGCGTGCCAGCCGGCCGCGGCGATGAGTTGGCCGCAGGCGCCGTCGGTGGGGATCATGTAGGGCTTGGGTTTGATCGTGGCGATCCGGAACTTGCCGTCCGGGCCGGTCGAGAAGCTGCCCCGCAGGTTCCACTGCGGAAGTCCCGGCGCGTACTGCGAATACAGCCCGTCGTCGTCGGCGTGCCAGACCTCGAGCTTGGCCGCCAACGGCGAGCCGTCGAGCGAGGTGATGGCCCCCTCCCACACCAGCCGGTCGCCCTTTTCGTCCTCGCGCATCGGCATGGCGGCGTCGGGGCCGAGCTCGGGGGCGTCGGGCACGTAGTAGGGCCCCTCGATGGTGCCCTTGTTGCCCTTGCGGTGCGCGGTGGTCACCTCCTCGAGCGCATGTTCCACCCACACATCCAGGAACAGCGGCCATTCACCGTCGTGGCCGACCTTGATCAGCCAGGCCTTGAGCGCGTTGTACTCCGGGTAGGTGACCTGATGCCGGTGGATGGTCCCGCGCACCGCGGCGAGCACCTCGCGCGCCAGCATGTCGACGCGTTCCTTCGGAGTGTCCTTGACCGCCTCGAAGCCGCCCTTGTCGAGGGCGAACCGATCGCTGGCCGCCTTACCCGAAGCGGCGGCAGTGGGCTGCGGCCCATCCACTGTGGTCATCACTTCTTCTCCTCGGTTACTCAGCAATCGGTCCGGTAGTGCGCGAGCTTGTCGGGGTCGACTTCCACCCCGAGACCGTTTCCGGGCGGTACGTGCAGCACGCCATCGCGGATCTGCAACGGCTCGGTCAACAGATCGTCGCTCATATCCAGGAAGTTGGAGAGCTCGCCGGCACGCCGCGCGGTGAGCTGATACGCCGCGCCGAAGTTCACCGCGCAGGCGGTGCCCAGCTGACCGTCGATCTGGTTGCCCAACACCACTTCCAGCCCAAGTCCCTCGGCCAAGTGGTGCACCCGCTGCGACCCGGTGAAGCCGGTTCGCGCGGTCTTGATGGAGATCGCGGTCGCCGACCCGGCCAGAATCTCCCGCGTCACGTCGGCCGGGGTGGGCACCGACTCGTCGGCGATGAACGGAACATCGAGGTGACCGACCAGCCAACGCCGGCCCAGCACGTCGTCGGCCGGGCACAGTTCCTCGGCGAACAGCAGGTCCAGGTCGGCCATCTCCTTCATGGCACGCAGCGCCTCTGCGGGCGTCCAGCCGCGGTTTCCGTCGACGTAGAGCTCAATTCGGTCACTGAAGCGCTCCCGCAGCGCCCGGACCACCGCGGTGTCCAGCGACACCGGCCGCCGGCCCACTTTCACCTTGAAGGTGGTGATGCCGTATCTGTCCCGCATCCGTTCAGCTTCGGCGACCATCGCGGCGGGTTCGTCGAAGCCGAGCATGTGGCTGACCCGCATCCGATCGGTGAAGCCGCCGAGCAGCTCGTTGACCGGTAGCCCGAGCGTGCGGCCGAGGGCGTCCCAAATCGCCATGTCCACCGCGGCCTTGGCGGCCGGGTTGCCGACTGTGCGCACCAACCGGGCGACGACGGTCTCGCGCTCCAGCAGCGTCAGCCCGACCAGCTGGGGAGCGAAAATCTGCTCGATCACCGCGACGATCCCGGCCTGGGTTTCGCCGTAGGTGAAGGGCCGCGGCGGCGCCTCGGCGACCCCGACGATCCCGTCGTCGGTGTGCACCCTCACCAGTACGTGTTGCGCGACATGCACCTCACCGGAGGAGAACTTCAGCGGTTTGACGTAACGAATGTCGAAGGGAATCGCTTCCAGCGCAGTGATTTTCATCGGACGACCTCCGGTTCCAGCACGGGGAAGGCGTTCTGGAGCACGTCCCGGACGGCCTCGACCACCGGAGAGTCCTCCGCACTGCGCCAGGCCAGCGCCAATTCGATGGTCCCGGCATCCAACAAGTCGCGGAACACCACACCTTCCAACGGCAGCCGCCGTGCCGACTCAGGCACCACCGCAACCCCGAGCCCGGCCGCAACCAGCGCCAACAACACCGCGGTACCCGGGGCCACGTGATCGCGCTGGGGCACGAAACCGACATTTCGGCAGGCTCGTAATACCGCATCGTTGACGGCCGATTCCCGGCTCTGGTAGGCCACGAACTGCTCGTTGCGCAGATCCGCCAACGACACCACCGGCTCGACCGCCAGCCGGTGGTCAACCGAAATCGCCAGCGCCAGCGATTCGACCGCGATGGCCCGCAGCTCCAGCCCCTCACCGACGGCCGGCGGCCGCAGCACTCCCAGATCCAGCGCTCCGGAACGCAGTGCGTCGCAGTGCGCCGGGGTGAGCAGGTCGGCCTGGATCTCCAGGTCAACGCCGGGTAGCTCGGCCTGAACCATGCGGGCGATGCGCGGTAGATGCGACAGCGCGGCGGTGCCGGTCAGGCCCAGCCTGATCCGGCCGCTGCGCCCCGCGGCGACGCGCCGCACACCGCGCACGGCGTCGTCGACATCGCCCAGAATCCGGGCCACCTCACCTTGCAGATACTCGCCGGCGGGGGTGAGCGAGACCTGCCGGGTGGTCCGGTTGAACAGCGTGGTGTTCAACTCGGCTTCGAGCTGCCGGATCGCGTAGGACAGGGCGGGTTGCGCGACGTGCAATAGCTCAGCGGCCTGGCCGAAATGGCAGGTCTGGGCCACCGCGGCGAAATATCGTAAGTGACGTAGCTCCATGGTCGTTCTCTCGCACTCGCTCTAATGTCAGATCCGGCCGTAGCCGGCGTCACACTCAGCGTATGACCGTCATACATAGCGGACAAGAACCTATTTTCCTTGTATTGATAAACCCAAATGATTAATCTATACCCGATCCAGGACTAGGCATTTAGCCGGTGTGACGCCCACCACCCAGTGCGAGGGTTGAAGCACCAACTTCCTGGAGGTACCCATGACCGCACCAAGCACCACCAAGCTGGCTCGCCTGGCCGGCGCTCTCGACGATGCGGTTATCGAGGACCGTGAGGCCGGCATCTACCGGGTCAACCGCCGGGTCTTCACCGACCCGGAGATCTTCGAGCTGGAGATGCGCTACATCTTCGAGGGCAACTGGGTCTACCTGGCCCACGAGAGCCAGATCCCCAACCCCGGCGACTACTTCACCACCGATATCGGCCGCAGCCCGGTGGTGATCACCCGCGACAAGGACGGCGCACTGCACTGCCTGATCAACGCCTGCGCCCACCGCGGCGCACTACTGTGCCGACGCAAGACCGACAACCGCATGACGTTCACCTGCCCGTTCCACGGCTGGACCTTCCGCAACGACGGCAGCCTGCTCAAGGTGAAACTGCCCGAAGGCGCCGGCTACCCGGCGAACTTCGGTACCGACAGCTCGCACGACATGACCAAAGTCGCGCGCTTCGAGAACTACCGTGGCTTCCTGTTCGGCAGCCTGAACCCGGACGTGGCACCGCTGAGCGAATACCTCGGTGACGCGACGAAAGTCATCGACCTGCTGGTCGACCAGTCTCCCGAAGGCCTGGAGGTGCTGCGGGGCACCTCCACCTACACTCTGCATGCCAACTGGAAAGTCCAGATAGAGAACGGCGCCGATGGCTACCACGTGACCTCGGTGCACTGGAACTACGCCGCCACCACCTCCCGGCGCACCACCGGAGACTCCGCCTACGAGACCAAGGTGCTCGACGCGTCCAAGTGGGCCGCGGAGGGCGGCGGCTACTGGTCCTTCCCCAACGGCCACATGTGCCTGTGGACCTACGCGTCCAACCCGGAGGACCGGCCACTGTACGGCGAGATCGACCGACTGCGGGCCGAGCACGGAAAAGCCAAGGGCGAGTTCATGGTCGCCGGCTCCCGCAACCTGTGCCTATACCCGAACGTCTACCTGATGGACCAGTTCTCCACCCAGATCCGCCGCATCCGGCCGATCTCCGCCGACCGGACCGACATCACCATCTACTGCATCGCACCCAAGGGGGAAAGCCCCGAGGCCCGCGCCAACCGCATCCGCCAGTACGAGGACTTCTTCAATGCCACCGGCATGGCGACCCCCGACGACCTGGAGGAGTTCCGCTCCGTCCAGCACGGGTTCCACGCCGAGCGCGCGCCGTGGAACGACGTCAGCCGCGGCGCCGAACATTGGATCGCCGGACCGGACCCCGTCGCCGAGTCCCTCGGCATGCACAACGTCATCTCCTCGGGGATCAAGGCAGAGGACGAAGGCTTGTTCGTCGTGCAGGACCAGTATTGGCTGGAGGCCATGCGCGACGCCCTGGCGAAAGAGCAAGCCTTGGAACTGGCCCGGGGGCAGGCCGTTTCGGCCGTCGCCAATGGAAGCCACCCGACTCCCTGCGGGCACTGAACGAAAGCAGTGAACATGACCACCACCGAAACCACCCGGACCAAGCTCATCACCCAGAACGCCATCGAGGCATTCCTCTACCGCGAGGCGCGCTACCTCGACGACCGCGAGTTCGAAAAATGGCTGGAGTGCTACGCCGACGACGTCGTATTCTGGATGCCGGCATGGGACGTCGACGACCGGCTCACCGAGGACCCCCAGACCGAGATCTCGCTGATGTACTACCCCAACAAGGGCGGCCTACACGACCGAGTCTTTCGCATCCGCACAGAACGGTCTTCAGCTACTTCACTTCCCGACCCGCGCACCAGCCACAACATCACCAATGTGGAGGTTATCGAACGCCGCGGCGACGTGGTCGACATCCGATTCAACTGGCACACCATGTACTACCGCTACGAGCAGGTCGACCGGTACTACGGGACCTCGTTCTACACCATCGACTTCTCCGGCGAGCAGCCGCTGATCCGACGAAAGACCGTGGTGCTCAAGAACGACTACATCGACCACGTCGTGGACATCTACCACATCTGAAGGACTCCGAAATGACCGTCACATCGGGCACGGAAACGCCGGCCGACCCCACCGAGCAGGGGACGCTGCACCAGGTCGCCCTCGGGTTCGAAGACGGCGTCACCCGGTTCGTCAGCTGCGCCGGAGACCAGACGATCGCCGGTGCCTCCTACCGTCAGCGAGTCAACATCCCGGTGGACTGCCTCGACGGCGTGTGCGGCACCTGCAAAGCGTTCTGCGAGTCCGGAACATACGACCGCGGTAGCTACCTGCCCGATGCCCTCTCCGAAGAGGAGGCGGCGGCCGGTTACTGCCTGCCGTGTGTCATGAAGCCGCGCTCGGACGTCGTCCTGCAGATCCGCAGCACCTCCGAGGTCGCCAAAACCCAGGCCACCTCTTATTCGGGGACCCTGGTTGAGCTCACGCGGTTGTCGGCGACCACCATGGCGATCGCACTGGAGATCCCGCGCCGGGCGGAGTTGACGTTTCTGCCGGGCCAGTACGCCAACATCGCGGTACCGGGTGCGTCGGCGACCGAGACGGTGACCCGGTCGTACTCGTTCAGCAACGCGCCCGACGACGAGCGGCTGACGTTCCTGGTGAAGCTGACCCCCGGTGGGGTGATGTCGACCTACCTCACCGAGCGGGCCGCGGTGGGCGACCGCATCGAGTTCACCGGTCCGCACGGGTCGTTCTTCCTGCGCGAGACCGAGCGCCCGGTGCTGTTGCTGGCCGGTGGCACCGGCCTGGCGCCGCTGCTGGCGATTCTGCGCAAGCTCCGCGACGATGGCAGCCGCCGCCGCGCCCACCTGATCTACGGCGTCACCAGCGACGAGGACCTGGTGGAACTCGATACGCTGGCCGAACTCGCCACGGGCCTGCAGGGTTTCAGCTGGGACTACTGCGTGGCCGACCCGAACAGCACCGCACCGCACCGAGGACCGGACAAGGCGCACGTGATGAGCCTGATCGCACCCGAACACCTCTACGACGCCGATGTCGCCACCTACGTGTGCGGTCCCCCGCCGATGGTCGAGGCGGTGCGCAAACACCTCACCGACGCAAACATCCCGTTACGGGGCTTCTACTACGAGAAGTTCGCCCTGGCCGTCCCCGGCGCCAAGACCCCCGATGCGGGCGCCCCAGCCGCGCCGGGCCGCCCGGCCGCGCCGCCCGAAGAGCTGCTGCCGGCCGCCGACGCGCGGGCGGTCATCGGCCAGGTCATGCTGCCGGAAGCCACCATCGAGCCGTGGCCGGACGCGGTGGTGACCAGCGCCGAAGATGACACCGCTCGTCGGCTCCTCGACCAGTTGCTCCACCCCGCGAATCCCGATTCCGCGGCAGCAGCGCCGCTCGACGAAGACAGCGACCTGATCATCGCCAGCGGCGCGCGGTCGGTCATCGGCCAGGAGCTTTTCGGGGCCGCGACGACACCCGAAACCAGCCCGACACCACCGGCCGGACCGCCACCGCCACCGCCACCGACCGTCGCCCCCGACGGCTACCAGATCGGCGAGGAGCACCCCGCGGTGCACGAATCCGATGCGCTGTTCGAGGCCCGCGAGGCACTCGAACTCGGTGCCGTGGAGCTGACCTTGGGGCGGCTGACCAGTCAGCAATTGACCGGCTATCGACTGTTGGCGGAGTCGACCCTGCCCTATGTCGACGGCGACCGACTCGTCGACGCAGTCCAGTACACCGAGACCAACGCCGCATTCCACGAGTACCTGTTCACCCTGACCGGCAACGACCACCTGCTGCAGGCCTACCGGGCACTCGGTGTCAAGGGCCGCATGGGCGAGGTGCTGCGCAACGCGACCTGGTGCCACCCGCTGTGCGTGCAAGACCACGTCGACATCGTGGCGGCGTTCGAGGCCGGCGACCGTGCCGGCGCCCGGGCCCTGATCTCGGCGCACGCCGACCGGGCCAAGCAGACCATGCGCCGCGCTATGGCCGACGCGCTGGCGCAGCGCCAGCCGCGCTTCGTCTCCCCCGGGCGCTTTGCCGACAAGGTGGTGGTGGTCACCGGTGCCGCGCAGGGTATCGGCGAGCGCACTGCCCGGCGGATCAACGCCGAGGGCGGGACACTGGTGCTTGCCGACCGTTCCGGACTGGTCGTCGAGTTGGCTCGGGAGCTCACCGACCAACCGGTCGCCGGCGCCCCGGAGGCACTGGCGGTCACCGTCGACCTGGAGCATCCCGAGGACGCGAACACCCTGGCACGGCAAGCCCTTTCGCGGTTCGGCCGCATCGACGTGCTGATCAACAATGTCGGCGGCGCGATCAACTTCAAACCGTTCACCGAGTTCAGCGGCGCCGAAATCCGCGCCGAACTGAACCGCTCGCTGCTCCCCACGCTGTTCGCCTGCCGCGCGGTGTTGCCGTCGATGATGGCCCGCGGACGCGGCGTGATCGTCAACGTCTCATCGGCGGCCACCCGGGGCATCAATCGGATCCCGTATTCGGCGGCCAAAGGCGGCATCAACGCGATCACCGCGTCGCTGGCGATGGAGTACGCCGATACAGGCATCCGGGTCTGCGCCACCGCGCCAGGCGGTACGCAGGCACCACCGCGCCGAATCTCCCGCGGCACACCGGAACTCCGCAACGACGTCGAGCAGGGGTGGTTCCAGGCACACATCGACCAGACCATCGACTCCTCACTGCTCAAGCGCTACGGCACCCTTGACGAGCAGGCCGCCGCGATCTGCTTTCTGGCCTCCGATGAGGCGTCCTACATCACCGGCACGGTACTTCCGGTCGCCGGCGGCGATCAGGGCTGACGACAGCGAGCGGTCCGGCAGCGTCTCGGTGCAGTCCCGCCGTCATTTCGCGCCATACCTGCTTTACTTCTGTTGATGGTCCCCACGGCGTGCATCGGGCGTGATCGAGAGCTGGCCGAGCTGGCCGGGCGCTTGGATGCCGTCCCCACCCGCGGCGCCAGAATGCTGCGGATGGTCGGCCCGCCCGGAATCGGTAAGACCGCGCTGCTGCGCCGCCTCGCCCAGTTGCACGACGGTCCGGTGCACTGGGCGCAGGCTGTGGAGTGGGAGACCTCCACACCCGCCGGAATATTGCGTCAGCTGCTACAGGACTCGGCACCGATCGACCCGGTCGCCGCCGCGGCTTGGCTGATCGATCGAATCAGCGGTGACGACCCGGCGCTGATCGTGGTCGACGACGCCGAATACGCCGACTCGACCTCGCTGCAGGCGCTCAGCACCGCCGTTCGGCACCATCGCGAGGTGTCGCTGCTGGTGCTGCTCGCTGTGACGACACCGACTCCCCTGCTGTCCGGGCTCGACACCAACGAGATGCACCTGGCCGGGCTGAATTCCGCGGCGGTGGCCGAACTGGCCAGACTGCGCGGCAGGTTGCTGCACCCAGTGATGGCCGAACAGTTAACCCGCCACACCAGCGGCAACCCACGTGACGCACTGGCCCTGCTCGACGAACTCCCGGCCTCGGTATGGACACACCCGGATGCCCCGCTGCCCGCCCCGAGACACATCACCGCCGAGGTGCGCGCCCTGCTGGACCGTTGCTGCCGGGATACCCGCCACCTCATCGAGGCGCTGGCAGTTCTATCGACGGAGGAATCACTGGATACCGCAGCGCAGTTGGCTGGATCGGAGGACCCGCTCAGCGCGATCGATGACGGTGTCGCCGCCGGGCTGATCAACGTGACGGCACCACACCGGCCCCGCCTGACCGATCCGCTGACCGCTGCGGCGGTCTTCGAGATCATGGGTGTTCGCGCGGTGGCCGCAACGCACCGCCGGGCCGCCGAGATCGTGGTCGATCCGGTCCGCCGGCTGCGCCACCTGGTCGCCGCCACGCCGACGACCGCGCCGCAGCTGGCCGACCGGGTCGAAGAACTGGCGAACGACCAGGCCGCGGCCGGAGCATGGGCCGAGGCGGCACACCTGTTCCGTGACGCCAGCCGGCTCACCGCCGATCCGCTGCTGCGCGACGAACGGTTCACCCGGTCGGTGGACGCTCTGGTGGCCGCCGGCGACTGCGCGGGCGCAGCCGCGCTGGTTCCGGTGGTGGAGAGCCTGCGCGAGACCCCGCTTCGCAATGCTGTGCTGGCCTATCTGGCCATACTTCGTGGCCGGGCGGCCGAGGCAGAAGTCCGGCTGCGCCGCGCCTCCGACATCGTCAACGCCGAGCGTGACCCGGCGACGGCCGCCCTGATCGCCCAGCGTTACGTACTGAACTCACTGATGCGTTGCCGCGGAGAAGAACTTGTCGGCTGGGCGGATCGTGCGTTGGCGCTCGCCGGCCACGAGTCGCCAGCCGGAATCGAAGCCGCAGCCATCCGCGGGCTGGGGCTCGCGTCGTCGGGACGATCCCGCGAGGCGGCCGCCGCCTACGACGACCTCGGCGCGCGAATCGGGTATGGGGCGCAGGCGCAACGCGTCAAAATGGGACACGGCTGGTTCCAACTCGGCATGGACGATGTCGACGGCGCCCGCAGCAACCTGGAGAGCGCGGTGGCGCTGGCCGAGCTGGGCGGTTCAGCGCGGATCACGCTGTGGGCGACCGCCTGGCTGGCGCGGGTTCAGTTCACCGTCGGCGACTGGGACCGGGCGTTGCACAGCGCTCGGCGCGGCCGTGAGCTGGCGGTGAGCACGGGCATCGTGCTGGTCACACCGCTGCTGGCGTGGACCGAGGCGCAGGTGCATGCGCTGCGGGGGAACTGGCAGGTCGCCACGGCGGCGGTGTCGGCGGCGGACGCGGCCACCGGTGACTACGAGCTGATGCGGCTGCCCGCGCTGATCGCACGGGCCACGGTCGCGGAAGCCGAGGCCGATCACGCTGCCGTGCGGCGAGTGCTCGAACCATTGGCCAGGGCGTCGTGGGATCCCGCGATGCACCAGCCGGCGTTGTGGCCATGGGTCGACATCTTGACCGGTGCGCTGGTCAGCGACGGGCAACTCGATGCTGCCGAAGCACTGCTGCGGTCGCACGAACGGCTTTCCGGAACGCATCGATCTGCGAAAGCGCGGCTGCGCAGCGCACGCGGCAGGCTACTCGGGGCAGCCGGCGACCTCGCCGCAGCACGGCGGTCCTTCGACGAAGCCCTCACCTTGCTGGACGGCTTGCCGATGCGGTACGACCTTGCCCGGGTCAACTTCGCCTACGGGCAGACGCTGCGCCGCGCCGGGAAGCGGCGTGACGCAGACACGGTGATCAGCACCGCGCAGGAGTTGTACCTGTCTTTGGGGGCGCGCACTTTCGTGGACCGGTGCGAGCGTGAGCTCAAAGCCGGCGGGGTACACCAGCTTCGCGGCCCGCGCAGATACACCGAGCTGACTCCGCAGGAGGAGTCAGTGGCATCCCTGGTGGCCCAAGGCCACTCGAATCGCGAGGTGGCCGCTGAACTCTATATCTCACCGAAGACGGTGCAGTATCACCTGACTCGGATCTATACCAAGCTCGGAGTGCGGTCCCGATCCGAATTGGCGGCGCTGCGCCGATGAAACCACCTTCGCTCTGACCTGGAACCCTTCAATAATTGATATCATCAATTATTGTACGGTACATTTACGCCCGTACATGTCCGTAAGGAAGCCGTCTTGATATGGAGGATCTGGTGGACCTCAGCGACAAAGTTGCGATCGTCACCGGTAGCGGGCAGGGCCTCGGGCTTGCCTACGCTAAAGAACTGGCACGCTACGGCGCTGCCGTCGTCATCAATGACGTCAACCATGAGGCGGTGGACCGGGCCGTTACCGACGTCATCGCAGCGGGCGGTCGTGCCGCCGACGTCGTCGCACCCGTCGGCGACGGCGCCAGCGCCCGGGAATTGGTGGCCGCCGCGGTGGAACACTTCGGCCGTCTCGACGTGATGGTCACCAACGCCGGGATTCTGCGCGACAAGGTGCTGTGGAAGATGACCGACCACGACTTTGACGCAGTGATCGACGTCCACGTCAAGGGCACCTTCACCTGTGTCCGCGAGGCGGTGCACCGGTTCCGCGAGCAGGGCGACGGCGGACGGATCATCTGCATCGGCTCCCCCGCCGGGCAGCGCGGCAACTTCGGCCAGACCAACTACTCCGGTGCCAAGGCGGCAATCGTGGGCATGGTACGGACCTGGGCGATGGAGCTGCAGCGCGCCGGGATCACCGCCAACGCCGTGATCCCGGTCGCCGCAACGGCGATGACCGAGACCATCGGATTCCTGGCGCCCTACATCGCCTCGATGAAAAACGGCGAGCCACTGCCGGAGATCATCCGGCGCGAGGTCGGGATGGGCGCCCCCGAGGACGTCGCCGGGCTGGTCGCCTTCCTGGCCTCCGACGCAGCCGCCGAGATCACCGGGCAGGCCATCGCCATCGGCGGCGACCGGCTGGGCCTGTGGTCCCACCCGACGCTGACCGTCACCGCCTTCCAAGACGGCGGGTTCTCCGCCGACGACATCGCCGCGCAGTGGCCCACCACGTTCGCCGACCACCTGGAGTCGGTCGGCGAGGAATTCCCCGCCGAGCTGGTGGGCAAATGAGCGCCTACACCTACGGCATCGACTTCGATGCGATCGCGGCCATCGACATCCACACCCACGTCGAGATCGACGGCTGCGGGCACCGGTCGATGGACGACGAGTTGATGGCCGCCTCGGAGAAGTACTTCAAATCCGGCGCCGAGCGCACGCCGACGATCCAGGCAATCGCCGAGCACTACCGGGCCCGGAACATGGCCGCCGTAGTGTTCACCGTCGACGCCGGCGCCGCCACCGGTCACGCGCCCAACTCTGTCGAGGAGATCGCCGAGGTGGCCGCGCAGCACAACGACGTGCTGATCCCGTTCGGCTCCGTCGACCCATGGCAGGGCAGGGCCGCGGTGCGCCGGGCGCGCCGGCTAGTCGACGAATTCGGAGTCAAGGGCTTCAAGTTCCACCCCAGCATGCAGGGCTTCGAGCCCAACGACCGCCGGTTCTACCCGCTCTACGAAGCGCTCACCGAGGCGGGTGTTCCCGCGCTGTTCCACACCGGCCAGACCGGGATCGGCGCGGGACTGCCCGGCGGTCATGGCATCAAGCTGCGGTATTCGGATCCGATGCTGCTCGACGACGTGGCCGCCGACTTCCCCGACCTGACCCTGGTGCTGGCCCACCCTTCGGTGCCGTGGGTGGATGCGCAGATCTCGATCGCCACCCACAAGGCCAATGTCTACCTCGATCTGTCCGGGTGGTCGCCGAAATACTTTCCGCCCCAGCTGGTCAGGGCCGTCAACGGGATGCTGCGCCACAAGGCGCTGTTCGGCTCGGACTTCCCGGTGATCCAGGTCGACCGCTGGCGCGCGGACTTCGCCGACCTCGAGATGAAGCCCGAGGTCACCCCGCTCATATTCAAAGCCAATGCCCTTCGGGTACTGGGCATCACCGACTGACAGGGACGGCCCCATGACCGACGAGAACCACACAACACACCTGGCCACCCTGGCCGATCTCGCCGGCCACGTCGGCCAGCCGCTGGGCACCAGTGCCTGGCTTCGCATCGAGCAGGACCGGATCAACACCTTCGCCGACGCCACCGACGACCACCAGTGGATCCACGTCGACGTCGAGCGGGCCAACGCCGAGAGCCCGTTCGGCGGTCCGGTCGCGCACGGCTACCTGGCCCTGTCGCTGATCATTCCGCTGTGGACGCAGGTGCTCCGCGTCGACAGCGTCACCACCGCCGTCAACTACGGGCTCAACAAGGTGCGGTTCACCAGCCCGGTCCCCGCTGGTGGCCGGGTCCGGCTGGCCGCGGCGCTCAAGGAGTACCGGGAGCTGCCGAAGGGCGACGTACAGATCGCCGTCGAAGGGATCATCGAACTCAAGGGCAGCGAGCGTCCGGCGGTGGTGGCCGAGGCCATCTACCGCATGCTCGAATGACGAGCCGGTAGGGTGTCGCCGGCGAGAGGAGTTGCGATGGGCCGTCGACGAATGATCGAGGACGACCTGGGATTCCTGCTGGCCCGGGCGAGCGCGCTGCTGGTGAGGTCGAGCAACGAAGCGCTTGCGCCACTTGGCCTCAAGGTGCGGGCGTACAGCGTGCTTTCGGTGGTCTGCGACGACCCCGGCGGCGTCACCCAACGCGCCCTCGCCAACGACGTGGGCCTGGACCCGAGCCAGATCGTCGCCCTCGTCGACGAGCTGGAGGGCCGGGGCCTGGTCACCCGCACCGTTGATTCCAGCGACCGGCGCAACAAGCTGATCGTCGCCACGAAAGACGGCCAGAAGCTCTGTGCCAGGGCGCAGCAGCGCACCGCCGAGGCCGCCGCGGCCCACACCGCAGCCTTCACACCGCAGGCGGTCGAGCGAGTACGGAAAATGCTGAGCCAGATGGTGTTTCCCCAATCCGACGAGGCGGCCGGCTGATCCTCAGCCGGCGAACCGGGCCCGGAGCTCGCCCTTGAGAATCTTTCCGGTTCCGTTGACGGGCAGTTCGTCGAGCACCATCAGCGAAGCGGGCAGCTTGTAGCGCGCCAGCCGATCGCCGAGGAACGCATCGAGTTCCGGCTTGCCGACCGCGCAACCGTCGGCGAGCACGACCGCGGCACAGCCCACCTCGCCCCACTTGTCGTCGGGCACCCCGAACACGGCGCAGTGCCGCACGCCGGGCATCTCCAGGATCGCGTTCTCGACCTCGGCCGGGTAGATGTTCTCCCCACCGGAGATGATCATGTCCTTGATCCGGTCGACCACGGTGATGTATCCCTCGTCGTCGCGCACACCCACATCACCGGAACGGAACCAGCCGTCGGCGCCGAACGCCGATTCGGTCGCTTCGGGGCGATTCCAGTACCGGCGCATGACGTTCGGGCCGCTGATCTGGATCTCGCCACGCTCCCCCGGCGCAGCTTCGGTGTCGTCGGCGGTCACCACCCGCACGTCGGTGAAGAAGTGCGGCACGCCCGCACTGCCCAGCTTGCGCCCGGCCTCGGCCGGCCGCAGTACCAGCGCCCCGGGACCGGTCTCGGTGAGTCCGTAGGCCTGGCACAGCGCCACGCCGCGGGTGGCATAGGTGCGCAGCGTGCGAAGCGGAACCGGTGCGGCGGCAACGATCCAGCGCCGGATCGAGCCGAGGTTGGTGTCGCCCCAGTGCGGGTGTTCGCTCATCGCGTCGAGCATGGTCGGCACGCTGAACGAGTAGGTCACGCGCTCACGTTCGATGACGCTCAGCGCCCGGCCCGCGTCGAAACTCTCCTCGATCACCACAGTGCCGCCCTTGAGCACGGTCGGCAGCGCCACGAAATTGAGTGCGCCGGTGTGGAACATGGGGGCGGCCACCAGCGACACCTCGTCGCTGCACAGATCCAGGTCGATGATCGGGTTGAGCACCGCGAACAGCACGGTGTCATGGCTGAGTACGACACCCTTGGGGTATCCGGTCGTTCCGGAGGTGTACATGATGAAGCACGGGTCGTCGCGCTCCACCGTGATGTCGATGGCCTCGGCACCCGATGCCGCGATGATCTCCTCGTAGCCGACCGCGCCGGGGCCCGGTTCGTCATCCAGGACCACGCGTGTGGGGACCTGCGCCGCCTGCGCAGCCGGCAGCGCCACGTCAGTCAGCGCACCGGCGTGAATCAACACCCGTGCGCCCGAATCCCGAAGTGCATAGGCGACTTCCGCGGACGCCAGCCGAATGTTCAGCGGGACCAGCACCGCGCCGAGCAGTCCGGCGGCGAACAGCCCCTCCAGATACGCCGGATGGTTGGTGCACAGCAGCGCCACCCGATCGCCTTGTCCGACGCCGAGCGCACGCAACCCGTGGGCCAGTCGCGTGGCCCGCTCGGCCAGCTCACGGTAGGTGTAGCGGTGCTCACCGAAGACGATCGCGGTGGCGTCCGGAGTCTGCCGGGCCCGACGGAACGGCCACGAGCCAACACCCTGGTTGAGCATGAAGTCTTCCTCCGTTCCGGCGCGGGAACCCCGTCATATGACCATAATCATCAATCGTTGATTTTTCCAATGGTTTTAGACGATCCGTCGGTTCTTGACGCACGCTGTGATGAAATCTGCATTCATCTTCAGTGAACACTGATTCACGGAACTTGAATGTTAGCTCAGATACCGCGCCGACCACCGGAAACCCGACCCAGGGAGACCCCCGTGACCAGCTACGAAGACATCACCTACGAGATCGACGGCCCCGGAAGGCGTTCTGCACCGGCGGCGACGTCAAGCAGCGCGCCGAGACCGACAACTACGGCCCCGCCGAGAGCGGCATGTTCGAGATCGGCTACCTGCGCAAGCTGATCCGCGACATCCCGAAGCCGGTGATCGCCGCGGTCAACGGTGTCGCGGTCGGCGGTAGCCACGTGCTGCACGTGCTCTGCGACCTCTCGATCGCTTCGGAGAACGCGAAATTCGGCCAGGTCGGCCCGCGGATAGCGTCTTTCGACGCTGGCTTCGGCTCGGCGTTTCTGGCCAGAGTCGTCGGCGAAAAACGGGCCCGGACATCGCCCGCACCTTCCTCGACTACTGCATCGCCGAACACCTGGCGGGTGAACTGACCGCGGCGCGCGCCGCCAAACTGAAGTGGTGGACCACCGACCTGCAGCTACGTACCGCGGACCGCTGCCTGCAACTGTTCGGCGGTTACGGTTACATGCGCGAGTATCCGGTGCCCCGGGCGTTCGTCGACGCCCGCATCCAGACCATCTACGGTGGCACGACGGAGATCATGAAGACGATCATCGCCAAGGATCTGGGGCTGTGAGGAGCACGTCATGACCATCAACTACGGCCGGCTGGCGGTCGAGGAGGCGGTTCGCGCGGCCCGCACCGATTCCCGGCGTCGCCAGATCCTTGACGCCGCCGTCACTGTCATGCAGAAGACCGGGTTCCACCAGATGTCGATGCAGGACCTGGCAGCCGAGGCCAATGTCAGCGTCGGGCTGATCTACAAGTATTTCGGTGGCAAGGAGGATCTGTTGCTGGCCACGATCGTGCGGATCCAGGACGCATTCCGCGACCAACTGGCCCCGGTGATCGCCGACGCCGGCGTCGACCCGGCCGCCCGCCGGAATCCGGCGCTACATCGAGATCGTCGATGGGAACCTGGATGCGGTGGTACTGACCTATCGGGAGAGCTGCACCCTGGACGCGGCTGGGCGCGCGCAGAACAAGGAACTCGAGATCGCCAGCGCCGCACCACTGCGCGACATCATCGAGGACGGGATCGCCACCGAGGTGTTCCACGACGTCGACATCGACCTGCTGATCTTCAACATCATGCTGCTGGCCCACGGCTGGTGCTGAAAGAATGGCATTTCGGCGAGCTGTACAGCCTCGACGAATACTTCACGCTGCAGACCCGGTACACGATGAATTCGCTGATGCGGAGGTACTCCGCCGATGAATGAGCCCCGCTTCTACGTCACGACACCGATTCCCGGCCCCGGACTACCCCTGCTGCGCGCGGCCGGCAGCGTCCACCTCCCCACCGAACAACCGGATGCCACAGCGCTGCGGCAGGCCTGCGAATCGGGCGACTACGACGTGATCGTCGCCCAGGTGAAGGATCACTTCGACGCAGACCTATTGAGTGCGGCGAAGATCCGCGGTGTCTCGAACTTCGCGGTGGGCTACGACAACATCGACGTCGCGGCGGCCACCGCCCATGCGGTGATGATCGGCAACACTCCCGGGGTGCTCACCGACGCCACCGCCGACGTGGCGATGCTGCTGATCCTGGCCGTCGGCCGCCGCGCGGTGGAGGCCGACACGCTGCTGCGCACCGGTCGGTTCACCGGCTGGCGCCCGGATCTGCTGTTGGGGCAGGATATCTCCGGTGCCACCCTGGGGCTGGCCGGGTTCGGGCGGATCGGCCGCGCCACCGCACGGCGGGCGCTGGCTTTCGACATGAAGGTGCTGTTCTGTCCCCGCCCGCCGGGTGACCGGCACGTCTCGGATGCCGAACTGGGCGAGTTCGCCGAGCGGGTCCGCCAAGTCGGCTGGGAGGATCTGGTGGCCGCCAGCGACTATCTGTCCCTGCATGTTCCGCTGGCGGAACAGACCCGCCACCTGGTGAACGCCGAGGTGCTGCGCTCGATGAAACCGACCGCTATGCTGATCAACACCGCCCGCGGCCCGGTCGTCGACGAACAGGCGCTGATCACCGCGCTCAAGACCAACGAGATTGCCGGCGCCGGCCTGGACGTCTACGAGAACGAGCCGCGACTGGCCGCCGGCCTGGCGGAGCTGCCGAACACCGTGCTACTGCCCCACATCGGCAGCGCCACGGTTTCGGTGCGGGCCGAGATGGCGCGGCTATGCGCCGAGAACGCGATCACGATGGCCCGGGGCGTAGTTCCGCCGCATCCGGTCAACCCGGAAGCATGGCGAAACTGACGCGGTCACGCACCGGCGCCGCGGTTTTCGCGACGATCTCGTCGTACTTGATTCCGGGAGCCAGCTCTACCAGATCGAAGCCGTCCCCGGTCACGTCGAGCACCCCGAGGTCGGTGATCACCCGGCTCACCACCCCGCGCCCGGTCAGTGGCAGGTCGCAGGCCGAAACCAGCTTGGGGGCACCGGTTTTGCTGGTGTGATCCATCAGCACGATGACCCGGTCGACACCGCTGACCAGATCCATCGCACCGCCCATGCCCTTGACCATGGCTCCGGGCACCATCCAGTTGGCCAGGTCGCCGTTGGCGGCGACCTGCATGCCGCCCAGCACCGCCACATCGACGTGGCCGCCGCGGATCATCGCGAAGCTGATCGCCGAGTCGAAATACGACGCCCCGGGCAGCACGGTCACGGTCTGCTTCCCGGCATTGATCAGGTCCGGGTCCACCTCGTCGTCATACGGGAACGGCCCCACCCCCAAGATGCCGTTCTCGGCGTGCAGCGTGATAGACGAATCCACCGGCAGGTAGCCGGGGATGAGGGTCGGCAGCCCGATGCCGAGGTTGACGTAGTCGCCGTCGTGCAGCTCCTGCGCCGCGCGGGCGGCCATCTCATCGCGGGTCCAACTCATCGCGTGACCTCCTGTCCTCGGGCCCGAGTGGTGCGTTTCTCGATGTCTTTGCGGGCGGCCTGCTCCCGGGTGAGCTCCACGATGCGTTTGACGAAGATCCCGGGCAACTGGATCGCGTCGGGATCGAGCTCACCGACCTCGACGACCCGCTCGGCCTCGACGATCGTTGTCCGCCCAGACATCGCCGCCGGCGGGTTGAAGTTGCGTGCGGCGGCATGGAACTGGCAGTTGCCGGCCTTGTCGGCGACGGCGGCGCGCACCAGCGCGTAGTCGGTAACGATCCCCTCCTCGAGCACCATGTCCTTGCCGCGGAAGTTGCGAACCTCCTTGGGCGGTGAGGCGATCGCGATGCTGCCGTCTGGGTGATAGCGCCAAGGCAGGCCACCGTCGGCGACGGCGGTCCCCACCCCGGTGGGCGTGAAGAACGCGCCGATGCCGCTGCCGCCGGCCCGCATCCGCTCGGCGAGGGTGCCCTGCGGGGTGAGTTCGACGGTCAGCTCACCAGCCAGGTACTGACGGGCGAATTCCCTGTTCTCCCCGACATAGGAGGCGATCACCCGGGTGATCCGCCGCGCGTCGAGCAGCAGCCCCAGCCCGGCGCCGTCGACGCCGCAGTTGTTGGAGACGATCGTCAGATCGTCCGCTCCCTGCTCCAGCAGTGCCTCGATCAGGAACCACGGGATACCCGCGAGACCGAAGCCGCCGACGGCCAGGCTGGCGCCGTCGCCGATATCTGCGACCGCCGCGGCGGCCGATTCGACGACTTTGTTGAGGCTCATGACTGCTCCAGATGTTCGATGAGGGCCGGGGTGACGATGTCGGGTTGTTCGGCGTTAGCCAGGTGCGCGGCGTGCGGAACCACCAGCAGCCGGCCGCTTTTAACTCCGGTGGCGATCGCATCGAGTTTCTCCGGCGGGGTGGCTGGGTCGTCGGCGCCGGCGATCGCCAGCGTCGGCGCGGTGATCGAGGCCAGGTCGGCACGCAGATCCATGTCCGCGATCACCTCGCAGCATCCGGCGTAACCCTCCGCCGGGGTGGCCGCGACCATCGCCTCGCTCTCGGCGCGCACATCCGGGTGCGCCGCAAGATAGTCCGGGGTGAACCAGCGTTGGACGACGGCGGCGGCGACCACCCCAGCGCCCTGGGCACGAACCGTCGCGGCCCGTTGCTGCCATGCCGTCGCCGGCGGCATGTGTGCGGCCGTGCACAGTAGGGCCAGTCGGTCGATCCGTTCGGGATTGCGGGCCGCGACCCGCATCCCGGTCATCCCACCCAACGACAATCCGATCAGGTGGGCTCGCTGCACCCCGAGCCGATCCAGCAGCGCCACGATGTCGTCGGCCAGGTCGTCGATCGTGTAGGGGCCGGCCGGCACCGGGGACCGGCCGTGGCCGCGGGTGTCGTAGCGCACCACCCGGAACCGCTCTTCGAGTGCGCCGATCTGGACGTCCCACATCCGGTGAGTGGAGCCCAGCGAGTTGGACAGCACCACGACCGGAGCGATGTCGCGACCGGTGACCACGGCGTGCACGTCGACGCCGCTCACTGGTCTACCTTCCTGAGGTCATCGCTTCTAGATGAGGCGTTGATACACCCGCGGTGCCACCGGGTCACTGCCCTGCTCGCTTGACGCAGTTGATGTCCACGATGAGATCTGCAGGGCCTGGTGGTTGCCCGGGGCGTGTCGACCGTCGAGAGGGCTGAGCACCGACGCCAAGACTGGCTGCGAGCGCCGATCAGTGTGCGAACCGGCAACCACGTCCCGGCACCAGCGGCACCGAAAGAAATGGGTGCTTCCCCACTGGACCAAGCAGCGAGGAGGCTGACATGAAGTCTGCCGGCACTACCCCCACCGATGCCACGATGTTGCCCGAGGAACCACCAGGCGGGGTAACCGCCGGTGTGGACTGGGCCCGCGACGACGACGCGGTCAGCGTCGTCAATGACCGAAGCCGCGAACTGGACCGATGCAACGTAATGCTCGACGTTGGACATCGATTCCGCACCGCCGGCTACGACCAGCCGGGCGGCGCCGGTGGCGATCTCCCGGGCGGCATACAGCACAGCCTGCAGCCCCGCTCCGCAGCGACGGTCGACCTGGGCTCCCGGCACGCCAGTGCCCAGCCCCGCGTCCAGTGCGGCGACCCGCCCGATGGCCGGCGCTTCACCATTGGGGTAGCCGTTGCCGAGAATGACGTCGTCGACGTCACCGTTCCCCAGTCCGGTCCGTGTGATCAGCTCCCGCAGCACTGTCGTCACCAGGGCGGTGACCGGCACCAATGCCATAACACCACCCATGCGTCCAACCAGAGTACGCAGTGGCTGGCAGATGACGATGTCGCCGGAAATAGTCACGGTTTCAACCGTAATGACCAGGATTATCATTTTGAAATATTATTATCTCATTGATTAATACCGATTATACATCAATTGCAGGACTTCGCTCGCCGGGTGGCCACGCGCCGAGTCCATCTTTGCTCCTTGCTCTCCGGGCCAGGCCGATCCTGATGGTCCGCCTTCCGACTGAGAAACCGCTCGCCGAGCCCGTCTTTCGACCATGCCCACCGCGTCAAACGCGACAGAGTCACCCACCGAGCACGCGGGACTACGTCAGCACCAAGAGCACGGCCATGCTCGGCCCGTAGCTTGGCCCCAGAGGTCGTGCCCACCGTCTTGGCGTGGCGCGCGTTGCACTGCGCGCCACGGCTGCCGGTGCGTTCGTAGCGGCCGGCGCTGATGGCCTCGGTGGCGTCCAGGTCGAGGTAGCCCTCCCAGAACGCGGCCCAGCCAGCCGCGGCGACCTTGATGGCCTCGGCGCGGGCGGGGGTGTCACCGGCACCGCGGGTGTGCGCGGCAACGACGGCGGTCAACGTAGCTCGTCGCGCAGACGCCAGGGCACGGATGTCGGGCCAGCGTTGCAGTATGGCAGTCGCGGTCGGCAACGACCCGGCGAACGCCGTCCAAACGTCAGGAAATGCCCACCGCGCCAACGACATCAACCGACGCCACGACCGGTTCGGGTCAATCACCGCGGCAGCACGTCGGATCACCGACCGGCGAAGCGCCAGCTGTTGTGGTGTCGGCAGGATCAAGGGCTTCAGGTCGAACACCTGGCCGGCGCGGGTCAGCACGTCGGCGTCGATAATGTCGGACTTGCTCTTGCCGACGATCGCACCCCGCAGCGGCGCAGAATGCCGCGCACCAACCATATGCATGGTGCCACCGGCCTTCTCGACGGCAATCGTCAATTGAAGCCATGTCATCGAGGTCGGTTCGACCGTGGCGTGGACATCGTCGTAGCCGCTGAGCTTGTCGGTGAGGGTGCGCAGGCCTGCCAGCGTAGGTTCGACCTTGAATCGAGTCGACATCTCACCTGCGCTATCGGCGATCGCGACGTGATGGCGAGCCGTGATCGCAGCGTCGATCCCTACCAGAGTCCGCCCGGCTGGCCCTGGCTTCTCAACTGCCGGCGGGTTAGCGTTGTCGTGCATGGAGGTTCTTCCCTTCATCGTCAATCATGTTGGGTTGATGAAGAGTCCACGCACCTCAGGGCCACCCAGCCGACCGTCGTCCGTGAACTCGTTGCGGTGGGAGAACCTTCGTGCACCAGCACTGCGGCGGTCTCCCACAGGATCCCCGACCACAACGCGGCGGGAGTTCACGCGCGGCTCCCGTGCTTGTAGATGATTCGGCGCCTGCCCAGACAAACGGGCTCTTCCGACTTGATGGGGGTCTGGCGTGACCGATTCCGGGCGTGTCGGTGACTGATTAGGGGCTCGCGCCCTTGTGAACTGGGTGTTCTTCACGCATCCGGCGCACAGAAAGGCGCGAGCTTGTCTAACGGTAGTAGCTTGCTGCTCGGTCTCAAAGGAATGGTCGTCACCGGGGTGTCCCTCGATGAGGATGGCACCCGTGTGGTCACCGTCGGCACCGCCGCCGAATGGGTCAGCCGCTGCACGAAATGCCAGGATCGGTCGAGCAAGCCGGCACTGGGTTGGGTCACCACCCGACCCCGCGACATCACGATCGGACCCGACCGGCCGCAGCTCGTCTGGCATAAGCGAAAGTGGTTGTGCACCAACACCGCTTGTGAGAAGAAGACGTTCACCGAGGCCACCGAAGAGGTCCCACCAAGGGCCCGGATCACCACCCGCGCCAAGACGGAGATGGCCCGCGCGGTACTCGATGACCTGCGCCCGGTCACCGCAGTGGCCACCGCCTACGGCTGCTCGTGGAACACCTGCCACGACGCGGTCGCCGTCACCGCCGACGAGGTCCTCGACACCGCCCCACCGGTGGTGAGGGTGCTCGGCATGGATGAGACCCGCCGCGGCAAGGCCAAATACGAGACCTGCCCGGACACTGGCAAGCGCGTCTGGATCGACCGGTTCGACACCGGACTGGTCAACATCACCGGTAGCGGCGGACTGCTGGTGCAGGTCAACGGTCGCACCGCCAAGGCGGTCACCGACTGGCTGGCCCAACGCGACCTGGCCTGGCGAGCCCAGATCACCCATGTGGCGATCGATATGTCGAATGTCTACGCCAAGGCCACCCGCGAAGCGCTGCCGCACGCGAGGTTGATCGTCGACCGGTTTCACCTGGTCAAACGAGGAAATCAGATGGTCGAGTCGGTACGACGACGCATCACCTGGCAGACCCGCGGCCGGCGCGGCCGCAAAGCTAACCCCGAGTGGATCAACCGCCGCCGACTGCTGCGTGGTGCTGAGCGGCTCACCGATGACCAGCGCGCCTGCCTGGTTGCCGCCCTGGATGTCGCAGACCCCGCCGGGGACATCTTCGCCGCCTGGATTGCCAAAGAGCTGCTGCGTGACGTTCTGGCGTGCACCGAGACCGGCGGCATGCGCTACAACATCACCGCGGCCTTGCACCGCTTCTACGAATTCTGCACCGCCACCACGGTTCCCGAAATCCACGAGCTGGCTCGGACTATCGAAACCTGGCAGGCCCCAATGATTCTGGCGATCACCACCGGGCTCTCGAATGCCCGCAGCGAGGGCTACAACCGGATCGTCAAGCATGTCGGGCGCATCGCGTTCGGCTTCCGCAACCCGGCGAATCAGCGTCGCCGAGTACGGTGGGCCTGCACCCGCCAATCACGGCAGGTGCCACCCAGGGCCAGACAACTCAACCCCTGCTAACTCGGAAGAGCCTGAAAACGTCGATGCTGCGCACCTTCGCCACCTGGCCACCAATTCCCTAAACCGGGTCAGCTCAGGAGACGAGGCCGCAGGAGACGATCTCTTTCACGAGCCCGAACACTCAGCCGAAAAACGTCGAACCCTCCGGCCCCTCCCGAGGCCACCGTACGTGACCACCACCCCGTGAAAGGGGCACTACAAGAGATACAAGCCCCTTTGGTCACTTTGGTCTGTAACTCACCGATCACTACGCAAAACACCCCAGCACCCGGTGCCGACACGCCCGAGACCTTCACTCCAAGCGGGGCCACCTCCCGAAACCCCACCCACTCCAGGGGACTTACCCCTGCGTGGCCGAGGCTTTGGCGTGCAAGACGTCTGCGAAAGGGGCGTCCGACGAAGTGCACTGACTGCATGGACCCCACCTACTGCGTCACAGCTTCGCCATAGACGTGCAACGCGCATTTCGGCGTGATGTATACACATCCTCTGCGCAATGCGGATGGAACTCAGTGCCCGTCACGCATAGCCATCGCACGACCCTAGCTTTTCACGCCCGCACGCTTGCAGCGCCGCTCCTTCCTGTATACAGTTTAATGAGCGCAGGAGGAGAGCTTACGAATGCTTGTGGATGATAGTCGCCCGACTTTGCCGCGTCGCGACGACATAGTGTGGACGCCGTCCGCGGCCGTGCGCCGTGATTGCGGACTGACGGCCTACCTTGAGTGGCTTGGGATAAAAACTGGTAGGCACTTCAGTTCGTATCAAGCCCTATGGCAGTGGTCGGTCAACGAGCTCGATGAGTTCTGGAAATCCATCGACGGCTTCGAAGGACTGGGCCTGGGCGAGGGTGGGCGTCCAGCTCTGGCGGCCGCCGCGATGCCGGGGGCACAGTGGTTTCCCGGCGCCAGCATCAACTACGCCGAGGAGATCTTTCGCCGTGCGCCCGATTCCAAAGAACACGCGTTTATTTGCATATCCGAAGACTCGACCACACGGATCTCGTGGGATGAGTTTCGCCGGCGGGTCGGCTCGCTTGCCGCCAGGTTACGCAATTGGGGCGTCCGCAAAGGTGACTGCGTGGCGGGCTACCTACCCAATACTTCCGAGGCGATTGTCGCGTTCATCGCGTGTGCATCAATCGGCGCGATTTGGTCGGTGTGCTCACCGGAGTTCGGGACCGCCGCGGTGTTGAACCGGTTCGGGCAGCTCCGACCGAAGGTACTCATTGGAGCGACGGAGTATCGCTACGGCGGCAAGCCGCGCAACCGCGTCCAGGAATTGTGCCACATCGCCTCGTCGCTGAACACCGTTGAACGGGTTGTTGCTGTCGGCGGAATTGATGTTGACGACCTCGACCGGGCCGTAACAGACTGGCCGGAGGCGATTTCCGGCGACGAGCCGATCGAATTCGAACAAGTCGAATTCGACCACCCGCTATGGGTGTTGTTCTCCTCAGGCACCACCGGGCTGCCGAAAGGCATCGTCCACGGCCACGGCGGTATAGTTGTAGAACACCTTAAAACATTGCGGCTGCATTGCGATCTGCGTGCTGCGGACCGGCTTCTCTTCGTCGGCTCAACCAGTTGGATGGTGTGGAACTTGATGGTCTCGGGACTGTTGATCGGCGCCACACTCGTGGTTGTCGACGGCAGCCCGGTTCATCCGGATCTAGACCGGATCTGGCGCCTCGTGGCCGAGGAACGGGTCGCGGTACTCGGACTCGGCGCTGGGCTGATCAAATCCTACATGGCAGCCGGGCGGCGGCCGGGACAAACTTTTGACCTCTCCGGGCTACGGACACTGACGGTGACCGGCTCCCCGCTGGGATCGGAGGGGTTTTTCTGGGTGCGCGACAACGTTAATGCCGATGCATGGCTGGCCTCGTGTAGTGGGGGCACCGATATCTGCTCAGCTTTTGTCGGCGGTGTCCCGCTGCTCCCGGTGCGAGCTGGGCGCATCCAGGCGCCCAGCCTTGGGGTGGCCGCGGCCTCGTGGAGCCCCGACGGCAAGCCCGTAATCGGCGAACCCGGAGAGCTCGTTGTGACCAAGCCCATGCCATCCATGCCTCTGTATTTCTGGGATGACCCCGACGGAAAGCGTTACCGCGACTCCTATTTCCGGATGTATCCGGGAACATGGCGCCACGGCGACTTCATTGAATTCGATACGGATGCAAGTTCCATCATCCACGGCCGTTCGGATTCGACACTCAACCGGCACGGAATCCGGATGGGTTCGGCCGAAATCTATTCAGCGGTCGAAAAACTCCCTGACGTAGTCGAAGCCCTAATCGTCGGGGCCGAACTGGACTCCCAGTATTACGTTCCCTTATTCGTCCACCTGCGCGCCGGCGTCGACCCTCAGTTTGCCAAGCGTAGTATCGAAACCGCGATCCGAACCGATCTCTCACCACGTCACCTGCCCGACGAGATTGTCGTGATGCCGGGGATTCCGCACAACCGGATCGGCAAGAAACTCGAAGTTCCTGTCAAGCGAATGCTGCAGGGAAGCCAGCTAGTGCAGACTGTCGACCCGGGTTCCGTCGACGACATCGACCTTCTTCGACAGTACGAACAGTTCGCACGGCTGCGCGCGAGCCAATCAACTCAGTCTGCAAACGCGGGCCGATAACACACACCGCATTTCTCAAACGGAAAAGGATATGACGTGCGTTTAGCAACCTATGATGATGGCCGTGGTCCCCGTCCCGCAGTGCAGCGCCACGCCGGCTCTGAGTTGGTCGACATCGCGACACTGGCCGAGCTGGGTGGAGTCGGCGCCCTTGTCGGTGCCGGCCCAGACATCACCCCCGTTCTAATGGCCGGGCCGGCGACGGTCGGCGAGCTGCTGGGGCTGTACGAGAAGCACGAAGCACAGCTGCGCGCCGCATCCGCCGTGCATCCTGTGGAGTCGGTGACGCTGCTGCCACCAGTACTCAGGCCCGAAAAGTTCATTTGCATCGGCCTGAACTATCACGACCATGCCGCCGAAACTGGTCAGGCAGTTCCCAAAGAACCGATGTTTTTCGCCAAGTTCGCTAACTCGCTGATTGGCCACGGCGCCGCGATCACCCCGCCAGCCATCACGAAGCAGGTCGACTACGAGGCCGAACTTGCCGTCGTTATCGGCAAGCGCGGCAACAACATCGCGGCTGCCCAGGCATTGCAGCACGTCGCCGGGGTGATGGCGCTCAACGACGTCAGTGCACGCGATCTGCAGCTGGCCAATCAACTGTGGACGGGGGGTAAGGCCATCGATACGTTCGCGCCGGCGGGCCCCGCGTTGGTAATGCTCCACGACATCGACGATGTGCAGAACCTGGCGATCAAGGCGCGAGTCAACGGTGTTGTCGTGCAGGACTCCAACACCGCAAACATGATCTTCTCCGTCGCCGATTTGGTCTGCTACTTGTCTCGGATCATGACCCTGGTACCAGGGGACATCATTGCCACAGGAACACCTGCGGGGGTCGCCCACGCGCACGGCCCAATGACGTTCCTTCGCTCCGGCGATACGGTGGAGATCGACATCGCTGGAGTCGGCGTGCTGCGAAACCCGGTGGGTGAGCCAGTCGGCTCTTCGCCCCTTCCCCAGCCAGTGGGGGCGACATCGTGACCTCGGTCAACACTGCACTGTCCGATACGGACCGACGCGCCATTGAAGACCTAATCCTCGAGCATGCCTGGCTCCTCGATCATTGCCGGTGGCACGACGTGGCCGAGCTCTATCTCGAGAACGGCACTCTCACTGTGGGTACGCAGACCTTGGTCGGGCGCGACCAGTTCCACCGGTGGGCCGATACAAGGGCCGCCAACTCCGCCCGGCGGACCCATCATCAGTGCACCAACATCCGCCTGAGGCGCGACGATGACGACGGCGCCTCAGGAACAGTGATGCTCGTGTTACATGTCTCTGACGGCGGTGACTCACCATACGTCGACTTTATCGGCGAATATCACGACCGCTACGCCCGAGACCAGCACGGCATATGGAGATTTAACACGCGTGTTCTTCACCCATTGGCGGCGACGCGAGCGCCATAGCAATCCCCGAAGGGAACTATTAATGCCCAATCGTATCATTCATTCCTGCCTTGAAGACCTCCCAACGGAGAGCCTGGCCGGAGGCGCTCTTGTGCGAACTGCTGTCCGGGGCGACAAGTCACTGATCACCATCAATTGGTTTCACCCGGGCCACACTGTTAAGACACCACCGCCGCATTCTCACCCGTTCGATCAAGTCAGCTTTGTCTTCTCCGGGAAGATTGGATTCGAGGTCGAAGGTCAAGTCTATGAGGTAGCTGCCGGAGAGGTGTTGCAGATTCCAGCCGATGTTCCCCACACCGCGTGGCTGATCGGAGACGAGGTGGCTCTCAATGTTGATGTCTACGCACCTGTGCGAAATGACTACCGACACCTCGTCGAGCACCAAGGCGATGCCTTTTGCGACTAGCCACAGCTCGCGAAGGTAAGCGCAGTGTCCGGTAGGGGCTCGAATTTGAATTCAGCTACGGTGATCCGCAACGGGCTGCTCCTGACGCAAGAACCCAGCACGGGCGCCATCGTGGGTGACATCCGAATCGTAGACGGTCGCATCGACGCTGTCGGCGATATCGCCGATGAGCCCGGGGCACGAGTCATCGACGCGACGGGTAAAGCCGTTCTGCCTGGCTTCGTCGATACCCATCGCCACACCTGGCAAGGCGCTTTTCGGCTGATCGGTTACGGCTGGGACTTCCCCACCTACCGACGCAACGTCCAGCTCACCTGGGGCCCACAGTTCACCCCGAACGACGCCTATATCGGTGAGCTCGTGGGTGCTTTGGTCGCCCTCAACTCGGGTATCACCACCATCCGCGACGAATCTCACATTCAGAATAGCCCGTCCCACTCCGACGCGGTTATCTGCGCCTTGCGTGACTCCGGAATTCGCGCCGTGTTCGCTCACGGCTGGCCATCGGTCGACTCCGACGCCTGGATGCTGAGCAGCACCTTGCGACACCTCCCCGATATCGAGCGGATTCGCCGCGAAATCCTCAGCAACGACCACGATCTAGTGACACTCAACGCAATGCTGCGCGGGCCTGATATGAGTGTGCCGGACGTGGTCGCAGATGATCTTGCGATGGCTCGTGATCTAGGCGTGCGTTCGAGCATGCACATCGGTTGGCGGCCGGGTGGCATCCGCCAACTTCACGACTCGGCGCTACTGGGTGAGGATATGTTGTTCATCCACTGCTGCAACTCCACCGACGATGAACTGCGAATGCTCGCCGACGCCGGAGCTAGCGCATCGGTAGCCTCGACCATCGAATTAAGCATGCCGGGCCTAGGTTTACCAGCCACCGATCGACTGCTGGCCAATGGGTGTCACCCCGGTCTGAGCGTCGACACTGAGGTATGCGTAGCCGGCGACATGTTTACGGCGATGAGAGCTGCGCAATCAGCATCAGTCGCACATACAGCCATGCACCCTCGGCTTGGCGGGGCGCCGCCGTCTTCACACGACTTACTGGCGTTTGCTACTCGTGACGGGGCGGCAGCGGCCGGCTTGGCTGATCGCATCGGCACTATAACAGTCGGCAAAGACGCCGATTTGATCATTATCGATCTCAACTCGCCGAATCTGGCTCCCGTCGCCGATGCCGTGAGCGCCATCGTCGCAGCCGCCACGCCGCACGATGTCAAGATTGTCATGGTCCGCGGCCAGATCCTCAAGGATTCCACGCTCACCCATCCGGGCCTCGGCGAAGTCTACCGACGTGCCATTACGTCGCGAACGAAAATCCTTGGGCAACCCCCTTTATATGCAGACGATGAACCGTTCGGGTTAGTCTAGACAGCGTAATGGCACGATTTCTCCGGCGGCCGAAGGTTCGGCCCCACCGATCAACCTCATTGGAGTCGAAGCCATGACAAAGACACCGATCATCTCGGTAACGGATACCGACCGGGCTGTGGCGAGTGAAGACCCCGTCAGCACCACGTCGCAAGCGCCTGTCAGCACCACCGCGCAAGCCTACGACACGGTAAGACGAGCGATCATTAACGCGGAACTCTCCCCTGGGACTTACGTATCACAGGTGCAGCTCGCCGCTCAGTTGAATATCAGCCGCACCCCGCTACGGGAAGCATTACGCCGACTGCAAAGTGAGGGCCTGCTGGAGGGTGACTTCAATCGGCGACTTCGCGTTGCGCCATTGTCTGTTGACGACCTCGAGCAGGTGGCCGCCATGCGCATCATGCTCGAGTCGTTCGGTGTAGAAGCCAGCGTTCCAAAACTCGACAGCGAACGCCTCGACCGCGCCGCCGAGGCGTTAAGACAGATGGACCGGACTCTGTCGGACCCGGAATCGTATGACGCGTTCCATGTGCCTCACCGGATATTTCACACGGCATTGTTTAGCGCTGTGGGTCCACGTATGCGTTCACAACTCGAGGAGCTGTGGGACCATGCTGAACGTTATCGAGCTTACTACCGCCAATCGGCCAGTGACGCATTGGCACTGGCCAGCATTGCTCATGATGAGCACGCCTCCATCATGAGAAGCGCCTGGGAGGGCGACGCCGTCAGATGCGGCCGGCTTATCGCCGCTCACCTTGCGCGCACAGCATTGACCACCTTGGCCAGTCTCGACCCGACCCACGATCCCATGATGATCCGTGAAGCAATAAGCCGCGCAACATATAGCCGGGACTAGTATCAATACCGTTAAGTTAAGTGACATGCGTGTAGTTTGTAGGGATGCCTCGTGCGGGATGGGTGAAGCCGGAGTCTGATCGTCGGTTGTCTGATCTGGTGTCGGTGGGGGTGTTGACGCGGACGTTTCCACCGGATCTGGTTGATGAGGTGATTGCTGGGGTCGGGCGGACTCAGGCTCGTCATCGGGCGTTGCCGGCGCGGGTGATGGCGTACTTCTCGATCGGGATGGCTTTGTATGCCGAGGGCTCCTATGACGACGTGTTGTCGCTGCTCACTGATGGTTTGTCGGCTCTTCCGGTTTCAGAGTGCGTTGATCCGGTCTTGAAGTTGGCCGGAGTGGATCAGGGATCGCAGGATGTAGTGG
>NZ_MVHC01000033.1 GCF_002086455.1 Mycolicibacter algericus DSM 45454 | reverse complement strand
TACCTACGCGGAGAACCTTCTGACATGACTCCATCCTTCACAAGAAGTGGAGCCTCCGGACTCACCGGGGGGATTCAGGCGAGCACTGGACTCCTCGCGACGCAGTCCGGCTGATGACCCGGTTGATCTTCGAGCCGATCGCCGATGAGATCCCGTCGGGCACCTACCGCTTGTATGACGGTGCGATGGGAACCGGCGGCATGCTCACCGTCGCCGAAGACACCCTCAAACACCTCACCGAGCCTGCGGGCAAGAAGATCTCCACGCATCTCTACGGCCAGGAGATCAACGCCGAGACCTACGCGATCGCCAAAGCAGATCTGATTCTCAAAGGCGAAGGCTCCGCCGCCGACAACGTCAAAGGCGGTCCGGAGTATTCGACGCTGTCGAACGATGCCTTCGCGGGCCAGGAGTTCGACTTCATGCTCTCCAACCCGCCGTACGGCAAGAGCTGGAAGGCCGACCAAGACCGCCTCGGTGGTGCGAAGAAGATCATCGATCCGCGCTTCGTCGTCACCCACGACGGCGACAGCGAATACTCGCTCGTCACCCGCAGCAGCGACGGTCAGCTGATGTTCCTCGCAAATCTGATCTCGAAGATGAAGCGGGACACGCCGCGCGGCTCACGGATCGCTTCGGTGCACAACGGCTCGTCACTGTTCACCGGCGATGCGGGCCAGGGCGAGAGCAACATGCGCCGCTGGATCATCGAAAACGATTGGTTGGAAGCGATTGTCGCGTTGCCGCTGAAGATGTTCTACAACACCGGCATCGCCACCTACATTTGGGTGCTCTCCAACCGCAAGGAGGAGCGCCGGAAGGGCAAGGTGCAGCTCATCGACGCCACCGCATGGTCCACCCCGCTGCGCAAGAACCTCGGCGAAAAGGGTGTCGAGATCAGTACCTCCGATGCCGACAAGGTGCTCGACGCGTTCAAGGCCTTCGACGAGTACGGCGACCCCGACCACTCGAAAGTGTTCGACGGCATCGACTTCGGCTACTCCAAGATCACCGTTGAGCGTCCGCTGCGCATCCGAGGTGTCGACCGGCACAAGGTCTACACCGCCAAGGAGATCAAGGCGCTCAAAGAAGACGGCATTCGCGACGAGTCCGCGCCGCCGATCATCAAGAAGACGCTGCCATTCGCTGCTACACCCGATCCGCTGCATGGCCGCTACGAGGTCGTGATCGACGGCCGCAACCGCGTAGTCGAGTACGAGCCCGACACCGAACTGCGCGACACCGAGCAGGTGCCGCTCATCGAGCCGCCCGGTGAATTCGCGGACGGCATCGAGGCGTTCTTCCGCCGTGAGGTAACCCCGTACGCTCCCGATGCGTGGATCGACGAATCGAAGACGAAGATCGGCTACGAGATCTCCTTCACCCGACACTTTTACAGGCCCACGCCCATGCGGACACTCGCCGAGATTCAGGCTGACATCCGCGCACTGGAGGCCGAGACCGAGGACCTGATCGCCGAGATCGCGGGCGAGGAATGATGTTTCACGATCTGCCGCGCTATGGTGCGTACACGCCCGCTGGTGACTGGCTCGCTGAAGTTCCTGCCGGCTGGAGCTGGAAGCCTGCACGGACGATCTTTTCCGAGCGGAAGGAACCTGGTTTCGTAGATGAGCAGATGCTGTCAGTGACGATTGGACGAGGTGTCATCCGCCAAGCTGATCTGCTTTCGTCAACCGCAAAGAAGGACTCATCGAATCTCGACAAGTCCAAGTACAAGCTTGTCGAACCCGGTGACGTTGTCTACAACAAGATGCGCGCATGGCAGGGTGCCGCGGGTGGGTCGGCGTATCGGGGGATCGTTAGCCCCGCGTACATCGTGATGACACCGAGGTCTGATCTCACCGACTATTTCCACCACATTGTCCGGACACCGATGTTCGCAAAGGAAGCTGAGCGTTGGTCATACGGCATCACTTCGGACCAGTGGAGTCTTCGGCCGGAGCACTTCAAGATGATCCGCTTCCCGGTGCCACCGGCGGATGAGCAGGCGGCGATCGTGAAGTACCTCTCCCACGCGAACGCCCGGATCGACAAGGCCATCACGGCCAAGCGTCGACTCATCGCACTTCTCGAAGAGCAGATCCGTACGCAGGCAGATGTCGCGATAAGTGACCTGCCGACAGGTACCGCGGAGCCGCTCCTGGGGCGTGCTTTGCGCCGTATCGAACAGGGGATGAGTCCGACGGCTGTAGAAGGGGACTTGGCCAAAAACCAGTGGGCAGTGTTGTCGTTGTCGGCTGTGAACCGTGGGACTTTCGTCGCAGATGCCCTCAAGCCTGTTGACCCTGATCTGGCCGTACCGGCCGGACTTGAGCTCCGTGACGGGGATCTCCTTATGACCCGGTCGAACACTCGCGATCGTGTCGGTGATGTGGCGGTGGTCAGTGGCGTAAGACCGAGAACATTCATGTCGGATCTGATCTATCGGTTGGTTCCGTTAGAGGATTTTCTTAGTCCTGAGTACGCATCCGTCCTGCTGAGAACCCGTCGTGTGCGGTCGCAGATTGAGTCGTCAGCGCGTGGGTCAAGTGACACGATGCCTAAGCTTGCGCAAGCTCATATCAAAGGTTTGCGTGTTCCCGTTCCGACTCTCGACGTTCAACGCGGAGTGGTGGATGCGTTGGCACGCCAGGCCAAGCCGATATTGATGGCAGCAGATCGCGCAGGCTGCGAAGTTAGCCTCCTCCAAGAATTCCGCAGGCGGCTGGTCGCCGACGTGGTGACCGGCCAGGTCGACGTCCGGGCGATCGCGGCGACCCTGCCGGCCGCTCCCGAGGCGGTCGCCGATCTTGCTGCGGACTCCGATGACGAGTTGGAGGAGGTCGCGGAGGACTGTGATGACTGAGGCCACGCCTTCCCTGACTACGCCAAGAGTGTTACGATTTAGGTAACATTATGGAGTTGCGGTATGCGGACAACGAGCTGGAACGCCGATGCACCGACAAGCGCTACATGCAGCGCAAGCTCGGCGCGCAGGTATCGAAGGCGCTGCGTCTGCGTATCGATGAACTGCGTCGGGCGTCCGAGATGGCCGACCTGCTGTTTTTTGCGGGCAGATGGGAAGAACTGACCGGCGACCGGGCCGGACAGTGGTCGGGCCGGCTGACCGCGAACTGGCGGCTCGTCGTCAGCCCCGACGACGGCGGAACCACTACGGTTCTCGTCGTTGAGATCACCGACTACCACAAACGTTGACAACCACCACCACGCACGAAGGGAGCCAACCATGACCACCCTACCGAATTACGCCGTTGCTCCCGGAGAGCACATCCAGGAGTGGCTCGACGAGCACGGCATCAACGCCGCCGAGCTGGCGCGCCGCCTCGACGTCACCCCCAAGCATGTCTCGGAGCTGCTGTCGGGTAAGGCGCCGCTGTCGGCGACCGTCGCGCTCGGGTTGGAGCGGGTCACGGGTATCCCCGCTCGGATCTGGAATCGTTTCGAGGCTGGGTATCGCGAGGACCTGGCTCGCCTCGCGGAGGAAGACGAACTCACCGAACAGTACGAGCAGGCCAAGTGCTTTCCGCTCGGATACCTGCGCAAGTGGAAGTTCATCACGGCGCCGACCCGTGACAAGGCGGGAACAGTCCGTGAACTCCTGCCGATTCTCGGCATCGGCCACCTCGACGCGTTTGAGGCAACCTGGGTGCACGCCAAGGTCGCCTACCGCAAGGCCGCGCTCGAAACCGACAAAACCTACGAGCGCGCGACGTGGCTCGCGCTCGGGGAACGACTGGCCAAGATCGACGATCTGCCCGACTTCGACCAGGCCGCACTCGAAGCACTGATCCCGCAGTTGCGCGCGCTGACGGCGAAGCCGAACCCGGTTGCGGCGATTGCCGAGGCCGAAGCCAAGTTGCGGGACGTCGGTGTTGCGCTGTGCCTGATCCCGCCGATCCCGGGTTTTGGCGTGCATGGCGCAACCCGGTGGATTGCCGGACATCCCGTCGTGCAACTCTCCGTACGCGGCAAGAAGGACGATCAGCTCTGGTTCACCATCTTCCACGAACTCGGTCATGTGCTGTTGCACGGCCACAAGACAGTCTTTTTCCAGGGCAAGGACGGCACGCACGATACGGCCGAAGGCGAAGCCGACGAGTTCGCTTCACGAACTTTCGTACCGCAGGCTTACCGGGACCGGCTGCCCACCGGCCGCAACATCACTGCGGTACGCGAACTTGCCGGTGAACTCGGCATTGCGCCGAGCATCGTGCTCGGCCAGGCCCAACGTCTTACCGGCGATTTCAAGTGGGGCCACGAATTGAGAATCACCCTGGAGTGGGGCGCCGGGACGGGGGAATGACGTGCGGCGACTCAACGAAGAGAGCTTGGAAGCACTCATCGTCGACCAGATGACCGATGGCGGCTGGATCGAGGGCAAGCCTGGCGACTTCAACGCCTCGTACGCCCTCGACATCGGTGAGCTGGCGGCATTTGTCGGAGAAACCCAGCCGAATCACGTTGAGCCACTTGGGCTTGTTGCGGATTCGCCGGCCCGTCACAAGTTCCTTGCCCGGCTCCAAGGCGAGATCACCAAGCGTGGCGTCGTGCATCTGCTCCGCAACGGTGTCGACCACCTCGGCCACCATCTCGACCTCTATTACCCGACGCCGACCGATGGCAACGCCAAGGCTGCAGAGTTGTTCGCGGGCAACCGCTTCGCAGTCACTCGGCAGGTGCACCACAGCATCAGCAAGCCTGGCGACGCGGTCGACCTCGTCGCCTTCGTCAATGGACTCCCGATCTTCACCTTCGAGTTGAAGAACAACATCACCAAACAGACCGTGGAGGATGCTGTCGAGCAATACCAGCGCGACCGTGACCCGCGTGACCCGCTGTTTAGATTCGGGCGAACCATCGCACACTTCGCCGTCGATGACCAGCGAGTGAAGTTCTGCACCGAACTCAAGGGCAAGTCGTCATGGTTCCTCCCCTTCGATCAGGGCTACGACGATGGCGCGGGCAACCCGCCCAACCCCGACGGCATCAAGACCGACTACCTGTGGCGGCGCATCCTGGTACCGGCCAGCCTCGCCGGGATCATCGAGAATTACGCCCACATCGTTGAGGAGAAGGACCCGAAAACCGGCAGGAAGTCGTGCAAGGCGATCTTCCCCCGCTTCCACCAGCTCGACGTCGTACGTAACCTTCTCGCCGACGTCGCCGCACGTGGCGCCGGGCAGAAATATTTGATTCAGCACTCAGCTGGCAGCGGCAAGTCGAACTCGATCGCCTGGCTCACCCACCAGCTCACCGAAACCACCCACGCCGACAAAGTGGCATTCGATTCCATCATCGTCGTGACCGACCGGATCATCCTGGACAACCAGCTCACCCAGACGATCAAAGCGTTCATGCAGGTCGGTTCCACGGTGAAGCATGCCGACAAATCTGGTGATCTACGCCGCGCGATCACTGCTGGCAAAAAGATCATCATCACCACGGTGCAGAAGTTTCCCTACATCCTTGACGACATCGGGGCGGGTCACCGCGACCGCACCTTTGCCATCGTGATCGACGAGGCGCATTCTTCGCAGGGCTCCAAGACGTCGGCGGCGGTCTCGCGTGCACTCGCTAGGGTAGAGACTTCCGAGGAGGAAGAGGTCACATTCGAGGACCAGATCAACGCGATCATCGACAGCAAGAAGATGTTGCCCAACGCGAGCTACTTCGCGTTCACCGCAACGCCGAAGAACAAGACCCTCCAGATGTTCGGAGAACCGGTTGCGAATCCTGACGGCACAGTCGGGTACAAGCCGTTCCACTCTTACACGATGAAACAGGCCATCCAAGAGGGCTTCATCATGGACGTGCTGGCGAGCTACACCCCGGTCGGCAGTTACTACAAGCTGATGAAGACCGTCGCCGATGACCCAGAATTCGACGCTAAGCGAGCCTCGAAGAAGCTGCGTGCGTACGTCGAAGGCAACCAGCACGCGATCGCGCAGAAGGCGCAGATCATGGTTGAGCACTTCCTCGACCAACTGATCGCCAAACAGAAGATCGGCGGACAGGCGCGCGCCATGATCGTGACCTCGTCGATTCCGCGCTGCATCGAGTACTTCCACGCCGTTCGCGACGCGTTGGCTGCCCGCAAGAGCCCATATCAGGCCATCGTCGCGTTCTCCGGCGAACACGACTATCTGGGCGAGGCGGTCACCGAGGCCAGTCTGAATGGCTTCCCGTCAGCGGCTATTGCTGGAAAGATCAAAGAGGACCCCTACCGAATCCTCGTCGTGGCTAACAAGTTCCAGACCGGCTACGACGAGCCGTTGATGCACACGATGTACGTCGACAAGACACTGTCGGGAGTGCTTGCCGTGCAGACGCTCTCGCGCCTCAACCGGGCACACCCCGCCAAGCACGACACCTTTGTGCTCGACTTCGCGAACGACGCAGAGGCCATCAAGCGCGCCTTCGATCCGTACTACCGGACCACCGTGCTCTCGGAAGAGACCGACGCCAACAAGCTGCATGACCTCATCAACGACCTAGACGGCTTTGGCATCTATACGCCCGAACACGTCGATGCGTTCGTCAAGCTCTACTTGGCTGATGCCGGGCCCGATGAACTCCATCCCGTTCTCGATGCGTGCGTGGCAGAGTACATCGAGCTGCCCGACGAAGACGATCAGGTGAAGTTCAAGGGTGACGCCAAGGCGTTTTTACGCACGTACAACTTCCTGTCTGCCGTGCTTCCGTACGGCAGCGTCGAGTGGGAGAAGCGCTCGATCTTCCTCGACAACCTTGTGCCGAAGCTCCCCGCGCCCGCCGAAGATGACCTTGCCGCAGGGATTCTCGAGAACATCGATCTTGAGTCATATCGTGCTGAGAAGCAGATCGCGATGAAGATCGTGCTCGAGGACGAGGACGGGTCCCTGGAACCGGTTCCTGCCGCCGGCGGCGGCCATAGAGCCGAACCCGAGCTGGAGAAACTGTCGGAGATTCTGAAGAGCTTCAACGACCACTTCGGCAACATCGAGTGGGAAGATGCCGACCGCATTCAGCGCCGCATCACTGAAGAGATTCCGCGGATCGTTGCCGAGGACGAGGCGTACCGCAACGCGCAGGCCAATGATGATCCGGTGAACGCGCGCGTCGAGATGAACCGGGCGCTCGGCAAGGTGATGCTCAGTCTGATCTCGGACGAGACGCAGCTCTTCAAGGCGTTCCAGGACAACGAGAGTTTCAAACGCTGGCTTGAAGATGCCGTGTTCGAGGCGACCTACAAGAAGGGCGCGTGAGAACGCGAGGCATCCCAGACGGCTCGCGCGGTACTGAGCCGGGCCACCCGATCGCGATCACTCGAAGATGTCGCGGTACACCCGGCCCCGCGGCAACGCCGGATCGACGAACCACTCCCGCCCGAACATCAGGCCGGCAACCTGCGGGGGAAGCCGCAGCAATACCGCGAACAGGCGTGCCGTCGCGCGGTTTGCGCCGATCTGCGAACGGTGCGCGGCACAGGCGTCGCGTTTCTGCCGGGCGAACCGAAAGACGTTGATCCGGTGCGTGATCGCCGACCCGGGCGCATACGCGGTGCGCACCACGGCGCGCGGGTAAGGCGCGGGCAGTCGCAGCAGCGCAGCGGCGTTGGCGACCCGGGCCAGCGTCTCCCGGGGCATCGTCGCCTCCAGCACACGCGGTGTGCCCGCGATCTGGGCGGCCCGTTTGCCGACGTGATGGACCTGCACGTGATCACGGTGGCCGTAGCCGCCGTTGGCCTGGTAGCTCAACAGTAGATCGGCGTCCTCGTCGCGCAGGATGGCGGCCAGCCGCTGCGCGGCCTCCTCAACGTCGGCGCGGGCGAATCTGATCCGTCCCGGCGGGTCGGGATAGAACTCCGCCCCGAAGCCGCTGTCGGCGTAATCGAGACATTCGACCCGATGAACACCGAGACACTTTGCGCTCAAACGCAATTCGGTGAGCCGATCAGCGTCGCCGTTGTCCACCCGCCCGTCGGTCGCCGTCACCACAACCACGCGATGCCCGTCGGCGGCCGCCCGCGCCAGGGTTCCCCCGGTCAGGATCGCCTCGTCGTCGGGATGCGCGTGGAACGCGACGACGGTGGCCATGGCAGCTCAGCGCCGCAGCTGCGCGGCGCGGTCGCGAACGGCCTCACCGGCCTTGGCCAGTGAGCCGCAGTCAAAGGGCGGCTGCGGGTCGTATTCGATCATCAGCTGCACGGCCTGGGCCGCTTCGGTGTCCACCAGCAGTTCGACGAGCCGCAGCGCCATGTCGATGCCGCTGGACACCCCCGCGGAGGTCAGAATCCGCTGCGGCAGGTGCTCGACCACCCGCTGCTCCACGTAGCGGGCGCCCAGGTGTTCCAGCAGCTCGACGGCGCTCCAATGTGTGGTGGCGGTCAGGCCGTCCAACAGCCCGGCGGCGGCCAGCAGCAGCGAGCCCGTGCACACCGATGTGGTGAACCGGCTGTGGGCGTGGGCCTTTTGCAGCCAGTCGAGCAGGGGCGCGTCGTCGAGCAGCACTCGGGTCCCGATACCGCCGGGGACGACGACGATGTCCGGGCGGGGCAGCTCGTCGAACCGCGCGTCGCAACTCAATCCGAGCATCCCGTTGTCGCTGCGAACCTCACCGCGCTGGTGACCGACGAACACCACGTCGATGTCGGGAATCCGCTGCAGCACCTCATACGGCCCCACCGCATCCAATGCGGTGAACCGGCCGAACAGCGGAATCGTGACCTGCATGATGTCGCCGACCCTACGCCTGCTGCCAGACTGTTCCCATGACGAAGTTGTGGGTGGAACGAACCGGAACCCGGCGCTACACCGGCCGCAGTTCCCGCGGCGCACAGGTGCTGATCGGCAGCGAAGGGGTCGACGGCGTTTTCACCCCCGGCGAACTGCTGAAGATCGCGCTGGCGGCCTGCAGCGGAATGTCCGGCGACGCTGCGCTGGCCAGTCGGCTCGGCGACGGCTACCCGGCAACCATCCAGGTCAGCGGCTCGGCCGATCGCCAGCAGGAACGCTATCCGCTGCTGGAGGAAACCCTGGAGGTGGACCTGTCGGCCCTCGGTGACAGCGAAAAACAGCGGTTGCTGACCGTGGTGCGCCGGGCCGTCGACCAGGTCTGCACGGTCGGTCGCACACTGCGGGCCGGCACCGAGGTGCGCTTCGAGATCAAGGGCCAGGACGGCCGGTGACCGCGAGCGTTCGGCTCACCGCCTGGGTTCACGGGCACGTCCAGGGTGTGGGCTTTCGATGGTGGACCCGCTCGCGGGCGCTGGAGTTGGGCCTGACCGGGTACGCCGCCAACCGCCCCGACGGCCGGGTACAAGTCGTCGCCCAGGGGCCCCGGCAGGACTGCGAGCGGCTGCTGGACCTGTTGCGCAGCGGGGCCCCGCCGGGCCGGGTGGACACCGTCGTCACCGATTGGGGCGCCGCCGGCGCGCCGATCGACGGATTCAGCGAACGCTAGACCGGTAGTCTCACACCCCGTGCACCTCAAGAGTTTGACGCTGAAGGGCTTCAAGTCCTTCGCCTCGCCGACGACTCTGCGCTTCGAGCCGGGTATCACCGCGGTGGTCGGGCCCAACGGCTCGGGCAAATCCAATGTGGTTGACGCGCTGGCCTGGGTGATGGGCGAGCAGGGCGCCAAAACGCTGCGCGGCGGCAAGATGGAAGACGTCATCTTCGCCGGCACGTCCTCCCGCGCCCCGCTCGGGCGCGCCGAGGTCACCGTCACCATCGACAACTCCGACAACGCGTTGCCGATCGAGTACGCCGAGGTGTCGATCACCCGGCGGATGTTCCGCGATGGCGCCAGCGAATACGAGATCAACGGTTCGAGTTGCCGGCTGATGGACATCCAGGAGTTGCTCAGCGACTCCGGGATCGGGCGCGAGATGCACGTCATCGTCGGCCAGGGGCGGCTGGCGCAGATCCTCGAGTCGCGACCCGAAGACCGCCGGGCGTTCATCGAAGAGGCCGCCGGTGTCCTCAAACACCGTAAACGCAAGGAAAAGGCGGTCCGCAAACTCGACGCGATGTCGGCCAACCTGGCCCGGCTGACCGACCTGACCACCGAACTGCGCCGCCAGCTCAAACCACTGGGCCGCCAGGCCGAGGTGGCGCGCCGTGCCGCCACCATCCAGGCCGACCTGCGGGACGCCCGGTTGCGGCTGACCGCCGACGACCTGGTCACGCGGCAGACCGAGTTCGCCGGCGCAGGCGACGCCGAGGCGACGTTGCGCCGCGAACACGACCAGATCACCGAGCGACTGACGGCAGCCGCCGACGAGTTGACCGCCCACGAGTCCGCGGTCGCCACCTTGACGCAGCGCGCCGAGGCCGCCCAGCAGACCTGGTTCTCGCTGTCGGCGCTGGCCGAGCGGGTCAGCGCCACGGTGCGAATCGCCAGCGAGCGCGCTCAGCACCTCGACGAGGAGCCGATCACCACCGGCGGCGTCGACCCCGACGCGCTGGAGGCCGAGGCCGAGCAGGTGGCCGCCGGCGAGCAGCAGTTGCTGGCCGAACTGGCTGACGCCGGCACCCGGCTGGAGGCCGCCCGCGCCGAGTTGGCCGAACGCGAACGCCGCAGCGCTGAGGCCGAGAAGGCGCATCTGGCCGCGGTGCGTGCCGAAGCCGACCGTCGCGAGGGCCTGGCCCGGCTGACCGGTCAGGTGGAGACCGTCCGGGCGCGTGTTGAGTCGATCGACGCCCATGTGGCGCAGTTGTCGGGGCGCATCGAAGAGGCCGCCGCGCGGGCCCAGGCCGCGCAGGCGGAGTTCGAAACGGTGCAGGGCCGGGTGGGTGAGCTCGACCAGGGCGAGGTCGGCCTCGACGAGCAACACGAGCGGACGGTGGCCGCCTTGCGGCTGGCCGACGAGCGGGTCGCCGAACTGCAGGCCGCCGAGCGTGCCGCCGAACGGCAGGTGGCCTCGCTGCGCGCCCGCATCGACGCCTTGTCCATGGGGCTGGAACGCCGCGACGGCGCGGCCTGGCTGGTTCAGAACCACAGTGGTTCCGGACTTTTCGGGTCGATCGCCAAGCTGGTCAAAGTGCGCTCAGGGTATGAGGCGGCGCTGGCCGCGGTGCTCGGGTCGGCGGCCGACGCGCTGGCCGCGGAGAACGCCGGCGCGGCCCGTGCGGCGCTGCACGCGCTGAAGAGCGCCGACGGCGGACGAGCCGCGATCGTGTTGGGGGACTGGCCGCTGCCGCAGGCGCCGGAACAGCGTGCCGCCCTGCCCGATGGCGCGCAGTGGGCGCTGGACCTGGTTGACGCCCCGGACCGGCTGCGTGGTGCGATGACGGCGATGTTGTCGGCCGTGGCGGTGGTCGCCGACCTGCCCGCGGCGCTGGAGTTGGTGACGACCCGTCCGGGTGTGCGTGCGGTGACCCTCGATGGCGATCTGGTGGGTGCGGGCTGGGTGAGCGGCGGCTCGGACCGCAAACCGTCCACTCTGGAGATCAACAGCGAGATCGACAGAGCCCGCACCGAACTTGCCGGCGCCGAAACGCAGGTCGGCCAGCTCAGCGCGGCGCTGTCCGGCGCGCTGACCGAGCAGTCCGCTCGCCAGGATGCCACCGAGCAGGCGCTGGCAGCGCTCAACGAATCCGATGCCGCCATCGCCGCGACTCACGAGCAGCTGGGCCGGCTCGGTCACGAGGCCCGCGCCGCTGAGACCGAATGGCGTCGCCAGTTGCGGGAGCGCGCAGAACTGGAGGCCGGCCGGGCGCAGACGGTCACCGAACTGGGTGAGTTGGAGGCCCGGCTGCGCAACGCCGAGCAGGACCAGCCGACCGCCGCCGTGCAACCGGTGGACCGGGAGCAGATCGCGGCTGCCGCCGAGGCGGCGCGCGGTGTCGAGGTGGAGGCGCGGCTGGCGGTGCGCACCGCCGAGGAACGCGCCAACGCCGTTCGTGGCAAGGCGGATTCGCTGCGCCGAGCAGCCGCCGCCGAACGGGAGGCGCGAGTGCGCGCCGAGCAGGCCCGCGCGGCCCGCGCACTCGCTGCCACCACGGCGGCCGCGGTGGCCGACGCCGGGTCTGCGTTGGCCCGGCGCCTGCAACTGGTGGTGGCAGCGGCGTCACGCATCCGAGACGGGCTGGCCGGTGAACGCCAGCAGCGGGCCGCCGCGATGGCCACCGTCCGCGACGAGGTGAACTCGCTGAGCACCCGCATCACCGCGCTCACCGAGTCGCTGCACCGCGACGAGGTCGCCAAGGCGCAAGCCGCACTGCGCATCGAGCAACTCGAGCAGACGGTGCTCGAACAGTTCGGGATGAGCTCGCAGGATCTGATCGCCGAATACGGTCCCGATGTTCCGTTGCCGCCGACCGAACTCGAGATGGCCGAGTTCGAGCAGGCCCGCGAACGCGGCGAGCAGGTCACGGCCCCGGCCCCCATGCCCTTCGACCGGCCCACCCAGGAGCGCCGGGCCAAGCGTGCGGAGCGTGAACTGGCGGAACTGGGCCGGGTCAACCCGCTTGCGCTGGAGGAGTTCGCGGCACTCGAAGAGCGCTACAACTTCCTGTCCACCCAACTCGAAGACGTCAAGGCGGCTCGCAAAGACCTGCTCGACGTGGTCTCCGACGTGGACGCCCGCATCCTGCAGGTGTTCACCGACGCCTACGCCGACGTCGAGCGCGAATTCCGCGAGGTGTTCGCGGCGCTGTTCCCGGGCGGCGAGGGCCGGCTGTTGCTGACCGACCCGACCGACATGCTGACCACCGGCGTCGACGTCGAGGCTCGCCCGCCCGGCAAGAAGGTCAAGCGGCTGTCACTGCTGTCCGGCGGGGAGAAGTCGCTGACCGCGATCGCCATGTTGGTCGCGATCTTCCGGGCCCGCCCGTCGCCGTTCTACATCATGGACGAGGTCGAGGCCGCCCTGGATGACACCAACCTGCGTCGGCTGCTGGCGCTGTTCGAGATGCTGCGGGCCCGTTCGCAGCTGATCGTGATCACCCACCAGAAGCCGACCATGGAGGTCGCCGACGCGCTGTACGGCGTGACCATGCAGGGCGACGGGATCACCGCGGTGATCTCCCAGCGCATCCGCGGCGAAGAGCTGGTCTCCAGCCCGAGTTAGCCGGTCAGCTCGCCCAGGGTGAACCGCATGTCGACGGGCTCCTGCACCTGGACATGGTCACCGTCGCCCACGGGGACCGGCCGGTAGAGCTCGCGATCGAGGCGGTAGGCCAGAAACCACTCGGGGGCCTCGGCGTCGACGATCCAATAGTGCTCGATGCCGGCCTTGGCGTACTCGTGCAATTTCATCACGGTGTCCATCCGCCGCGAGCCCGGCGAGACGATCTCGACGACGAGCACCACATCGGTCGCCCGGATGCGGGCCGTACGTCCCTCGACCATGCCGCTGTGGATCACCACGATATCCGGGTCGCGGACACTGGGTGGAAACGAGGCGATGGTTGTCACCTCGATCTCGGCTAGCGCCTCCAGACCGTCGGGTAGGTGATCTTGCAGGAGGCGGGTGAGCTCTCGTGAAATGCGCTGATGGGTGATTTGGGGGCGCGGCGACATGATGATCGTTCCCTCACTGAGCTCCCATCGCCGCGTGTGGGCGACCTCAAGCGCGTCCCACTGCTCCAGGGTCATCAAGTCAAACGGCCCATCCAGCAGCTCGGACACAGTGCCCCCTCTCGATGGCAACTCGAATAGTTGCAGGTTACGCCCGACGGCGTGTTGACCGCAGTCTGCCGGGCAGCACCGACAAGCCCCGCCCGCCAGGGTCCTGAAACAATGGCGGGGTGTCTGAAGGTCTCTGGATCGCCATAGCGGTCGCCGCCGCACTCGTCGTCATCGCCGCACTGATCTTCGGCCTGGTGCGCCACCGCCGTCGGCGCATCAGCCTGTCCGCGCCGCAACGCGAGAGCCTGGACCGCTCGGGCGGCTACGCTGCTTCGTCGGGCATCACTTTCAGCCGGACCGAGGAGGCACCAGCCCCCGTCATCGGCGACGACGCGACCGTGCCGCGGGACGCCCCCCGGCGCACCATCACCGATGTCGACCTGCCCGAAGCGCCCCCCGAACCCCAAGCACCGCCCGCCGAAGCCGTCCAGCCGGCCGTCGAGCCGGTCGTCGAACCGGACATCGAGCCGGTTGAAGGCCGGATGCAGCGGCTGCGCGGCCGGTTGGCCAAGTCGCAGAATGCGCTGGGGCGCAGCATGCTCGGGCTGCTCGGCGGGGGCGACCTCGATGAGGACTCCTGGCAGGACGTCGAGGACACCCTGCTGGTGGCCGACCTGGGGCCGGTGGTCACTGAAGCGGTGGTCATCCAGCTGCGTGAAAAGCTGGCCGGCGGTCAGGTGCGCACCGAAGGCCAGGCTCGCACGGTGCTGCGGGAGGTGCTGATCGGCGAGCTGCAGCCCGCGCTGGACCGCTCCGTGAAGGCCTTGCCGCACGACGAGCACCCGTCGGTGCTGCTGGTGGTCGGCGTCAACGGAACCGGCAAGACCACCACCGTCGGCAAGCTGGCCCGGGTGCTGGTGGCCGACGGCCGGCGGGTGGTGCTGGGCGCCGCCGACACCTTCCGTGCCGCCGCCGCCGACCAACTGCAGACGTGGGCGGCGCGAGTGGGTGCCGAGGTGGTGCGCGGCGCCGAGGGTGCGGACCCGGCCTCGGTCGCGTTCGACGCCGTCGACAAGGGCGTTTCGTCCGGTGCCGACGTCGTGGTCGTCGACACCGCCGGCCGGCTGCACACCAAGACCGGCCTGATGGACGAACTCGGCAAGGTCAAACGGGTGGTGGAACGCCGTGCGTCCGTTGACGAGGTGCTGCTGGTGCTCGACGCCACCATCGGGCAGAACGGCCTGGCGCAGGCCCGGGTGTTCGCCGACGTCGTCGACATCACCGGAGTGGTGCTGACCAAGCTGGACGGCACGGCCAAAGGCGGCATCGTGTTCCGGGTGCAGCAGGAGCTGGGTGTGCCGGTCAAGCTGGTGGGCCTGGGCGAGGGGCCGGATGACCTGGCGCCGTTCGAGCCCGTTGCCTTCGTCGACGCGCTGCTGGGCTGAGCCTCCCGCGCCGCGATCGTGACCGTCTTGTGACCTCGGGTCGGCCATAAGGTAATTTTTGGCTGTGCTCCCCTCAGCATTTGGCGCGGTCGCGCGCTGCCTCACACCCCTCCTTGCCGTTGCGGCCCTGGCCGGCGCGGGCGTTGCCCAGGCCGACGGGGACAACCCGCTGGGCGGCATGCCCTTCTATGTCGATCCCATCTCGAAGGCGATGCATGCCTCCAACGCGCAGCCGGACAGCGCCGAACTGGCCCTGGTCGCCAACACGCCGCAGGCGTACTGGCTCGACCAGGCGTTCGGCGTGGGATCTGTCGGCTCGACGGTGGCCCGGCACACCGGGGCGGCGGCTGCGGCCGGTGCCATGCCGGTGCTGGTGCTCTACGCCATCCCGCACCGCGACTGCGGCAGCTACGCCGCCGGCGGCTTCTCATCCGGTGCGTCCTACCGCGCCTGGATCGACGGCATCGCCGACGGCATCGGTGGTTCGCCGGCCGCGATCGTCCTGGAACCGGACGCGCTGGCCATGGCCGACTGCCTCTCCGGAGACCAGCGCCAGGAGCGCTTCGACCTGATCAGCTACGCCGTCGACACGCTGGGACGCAACCCCGCCACCGCCGTCTACGTCGACGCCGGGCACTCGCGCTGGGTCAACGCCGGTGAAATGGCCAACCGCCTCAACCAGGCCGGCGTGGCACGTGCGCGGGGCTTCGCGCTCAACTCCACGAACTACTTCACCACCGAAGAGCAGATCGGCTACGGCGAAGAGATCTCCGGCATGACGGGCGGCAAGCACTACGTGATCGACACCTCCCGCAACGGGGTTGGTCCCGCCGAAGGCGATCCGTACGGCTGGTGCAACCCGAGTGGACGCGCCCTCGGCACGCCGCCGACCACCGACACCGCCGGCGCGCACGCCGACGCCTACCTGTGGGTCAAGCGGGTCGGGGAGTCCGACGGCAGTTGCGGCGCCGGCGAACCCGCCGCCGGGCACTTCGTCAGCGAGTACGCCATCAGCCTGGCCCGCAACGCGATCTGACCGATCACGCCGTGAGCATCGGCTACGACGACGCGCTGCGGGACCGGATCCGGGCACGCCTGGTGGCGCACGACCGCCGCGTCGTGACGGACCCGTCGAAGCGGCATGCGGCCGTCGCGGTGGTGCTCGTGGACTCCGAGATCGGCGAGGACCGGGTCGACCCCGCGCCCGTGGACGACTGGATCGGCGGGCGGCCCATGCCGGAGGCGGGCCTCGACGGCCGCATGGTCGACGTGTCTGGGGGTGCTGCTTTCCTGTTGTGCCGCAGGACGTCTCGCCTCACGTCGCACGCCGCGCAGTGGGCGCTGCCGGGCGGCCGACTGGATCCCGGCGAGACCGCGGTCGACGCTGCGCTGCGGGAGTTGGACGAGGAGGTCGGCATCCGGCTGCCCGACTCGGCGGTGCTGGGTCTCCTCGACGATTACCCCACCCGCTCGGGGTACGTCATCAGCCCGGTAGTGATCTGGGGCGGGGGGCGGCTCGATCCGCGGCCCGCGCCCGAGGAGGTGGTGGCGGTCTACCGGGTCGGGCTGCACCAATTGCAGCGTGACGATTCCCCGCGCTTCATCTCCATCCCGGAGAGTCCGCGTCCGGTGGTGCAGATCCCGTTGGGCAACGACCTCATCCACGCGCCGACGGGTGCGGTGCTGCTGCAACTGCGGTGGTTATGCCTGGAGGGCCGAGGAGACCCGGTCGATGCGCTGGAGCAACCCGTCTTCGCCTGGAAATAGCTGCGGGCGCCCGTAGCCCGCCCTAGGCTGCGGTCCATGGTGATGGACCGCGCCGCGCTGGTCGCCGGCAGCATTCGGCTGGCCTCGGGAGTCTCATTCCTGGTCGATCCCCTTCGGGCGAACCGGATCTGGGGGGAGCCGGACGACCCGGGGCCTTCGGCCCGCCTGCTGCTGCGGTCGATGGGTTACCGCGACGCCCTGATCGGAGGCCTTTTGCTGTACGCCGGGGTGCGTGGCCGAGACACCCGCGGCTGGTTTCTGGCCTCGGGTGGTGCTGATGCGGCCGACCTGCTGGGCGGGATGAGCGTGCACGCCGACCTCAAACGCGGCCAGCAGCTCATCGGCCTCGGCGGTGCGATAGTCGGCATCGGCGTCGGCCTCTGGGGTGCCGCGCGACGGCCGGGGCGATCGGGTCCGATACCGGCGGACATCAGCTCGGCCGGTTGACGGTAGGGGAGCCCACCACCGTCAGCTCTTGGTCGCGATGTAGTAGTAGTTCGACTGGTCCTCGGCGATCTCGGTGAATTCGATATCGGCGAAGCCGGCATCGACCAGCATCGACACGGCCAGCTGACGGCCCCACATGGTGCCCAGACCCGCGCCGTCCAACCCCAACGACACCGGCATGCAGTGCATCAAGGACACCGTGTACCGGTAGGTGTTCGTGGCGACACCGACGTTGTCCTCCAAGTGACTCGACGCCTTGGCGTCGGCCATCAGCAGGATGCCGCCGGGACGCAGCGACCGATGGATGTTCTCCAGCACCCGCGCCGGCTGCGCCTGATCATGGATGGCGTCGAAAGCGGTGACGAGATCGTAGGCGCCGGACCGGTCGAACGTGCTCAGGTCATGGCTCTCGAACGTCGCATTCGTCAGGCCCCGTTGCTCGGCTTCCCGGCTCGCCCGCGCGATGCCCTCGGCCGAGAAGTCGATGCCGGTGAAGCGGCTGTTGCCGAACGCCTGCGCCATGACGTTGACGGCGTGGCCGCTGCCGCAGCCGAAATCTGCGACGTCCGCGCCGGCTCGCAGGCGTTGGGGCAATCCGTCGACGAGCGGCAACACCACCTCGACAAGTGCGGCGTCGAACACTTCGCCGCTCCGTTCGGCCATCACGGTGTGAAAGCGGGGATATTCGCTGTACGCCAGCCCGCCACCGTCACGGAAACAGGTCAACACCCGCTGCTCGACCTCGCCCAGCAGTGCGATGTATTGCGCGACGCGCGCCAGGTTGGCGGGACCGGCGGCGCGGGTCACCACCGCTGCGCGGTGCTCGGGCAATCGATAAGTTGCCGTCGCGGGGTGGTAGTCGATGACGCCGGCGACGGTCACGCCGCCCAGCCATTCCCGGACGTAGCGTTCGTTGAGGCCGGCGGCATCGGCGATCTGCGCACTGGTCGCCGGTGCTGACAGCCCGGCCATGGCATCGAACAGGCCGCTTTGATGCCCGAGGCTCAGCAGCAGCGTGAGGCTGGCGGCATCGAGCGCATCGGTGATCCGATCGGCGAAGGCGCCGGCGTCCTCGGTGGATTCCGCCGGTTGGTGCCCGGCCGCTGGTGTCGTCACCGTGCCCCTCGAATTCACTGCGGCCGCAGACCGCACGTGGTCACTGTCGAGTCCCACGGTAACGAACGGGGCCGCGGGCTGAGCTGACCGATGACCGACGGCGAAGGCCCCCGTCGCAACGGGGGCCTTCTCGTTCAGCGGTGCGATTACTTCGGTGGCATCCGGATGCCACCGTCCACCCGGACGACCTCGGCGTTCATGTAGGAGTTGGTGAGCAGCTCGATCACCATCGACGCCAGCTCCTCGGGTTTGCCGAGCCGGTGCGGGAACAGCACCGACTCGCCGAGCTTGGCCTTAAAGGCCTCCGAGGCTTCGCCCTCCCCGTAGATCGGGGTGTCGATCAGGCCGGGCGCGACGGTGTTGACGCGGATCCCGACGGCTGACAGGTCGCGAGCAACCGGGAGGGTCATCCCCACCACGCCGCCCTTGGACGACGAGTAGGCGGCCTGCCCGATCTGACCGTCGAATGCCGCGACGCTGGTCATGTTGACGATCGCGCCCCGCTCCCCGGTGGTGGTGAGTTCGTTGCGGCTCATCGCGGTGGCCGCGATCCGAATGCAGTCGAAGGTGCCGATCAAGTTGATCGCCAGTACCTTCCGGTAGGCGTCCAGGTTGTGCGCCGACTCGAACTCGCCGTCCTTGCCGATGGTGCGCTGGGCCCAGCCGATGCCGGCGGAGTTCACCAGTGCCCGCAGCGGGCCGAGGTCGGCGGCGGTGTTGACCGCATCGATGATCTGCTCGGTGTTGGTGACGTCGACGGACACGAACACGCCGCCGATCTCGTGTGCGAGCGCCTCCCCCTTGTCGGCCTGCAGGTCGGCGACGACGACCCGGGCACCCTTGTCGGCCAACTGGCGGGCAGTAGCCGCGCCGATTCCTGATGCGCCACCGGTAACGATCGCGCTTGCTCCAGTTATATCCACGCTGGACACTTTACGCGGACGATAGTCCTCCGAAGTTTCGGGCACGGCGAAATAGCGAAAATTATCATCACGTCCCAATAACGCAAGTTATGTCAGTTTGGCTGGCTTTCTGCGGTTCTCCTGACTAAAACTGTTGTGCGTGATGTAATTTCGGTTGCAGTTCCGCATCGTGTTGGTGACATGTTCGAGGGCTTTCAGGGAGTTTCCATGGCTGATATCACAGCGATGTCGGGCTTGCGGGGCACAGGGCCGTCTCGCCACCTGCGTGCGGTCCTCGCTGTCATAAGCGTTTTCGTGGTGCTCGGCGTTGTGGTCGGTGTCAGCGGTGCGACATCGCCGTCGGCGGCGGCGTCATCGGCCGTTGCCGTGCCACTTCAGGTCCAGCTGAGCGCCTCCGACGATGTCGCGGCGGCAGCCGGCGGAGGAACTGCATTCGTCATGGGCGGCAGCGGTATTCCGTTGCCGTCGGAGGGATACGTCAACGCCGCCGACATCATGTACCTGCGGCCGAACGGCTTCACCGGGACCGCGGAGTCGTTGTTCACCCCCCAGCTCTACTTCCCGGGCAACGTCTCGGAAGTCCAAGGGGCGCAGATCCTTGCCGCGGCGATCAACGAGCAAATCGCCAGCGGCCAAGCCGGCCCCGACAACCCGGTGTACGTGTTCGGCTACTCGCAGAGCGCGGCGATGTCGTCGATGACGATGGAGCAGCTCTACCACCAGGGTGTGCCGGCCGAGGACGTCCACTTCGTGCTGGTCGGAAACGCCGCCAACCCCAACGGCGGTATTGTCGAAATGCTCAACTTCTGGGGCGGGAACCTCAGCTTTTGGAACGGAATGACCCTTGGTCATCCGACTCCGGACTACTTCACCACCGACGTCTACACGATGGAATACGACGGCTACGCCGACTTTCCCCGGTACCCGCTGAACCTGCTGTCAACGCTCAATGCCATCGCCGGCATGTTCTTGACCCATATCGGATATTTCGGGCTCAGCGAGGATGACATCGCAAACGCGATCGCGTTGGAAACCACCGACCCCGACAGCCTGACCAACTACTACATGATCCCCGCCGAGACGCTGCCGCTGTTGGATCTGTTGCGGCTGAACCCGGTCTGGGGCAGCCCGCTGGCGGCCCTGTTGGAACCCAGCATGCGCGTCCTGGTGAACCTGGGTTACGGCAGTCTCACCGAAGGCTGGAATCAGGGGCCGGCCAACGTGCCGACCACCATCAGCTGGGACCTGCTGCCGAGCAACATCAGCTGGACGGATATCAACGCCGCACTGGCCAACGCCTGGACTGAAGGAGTTCAGGACGCGATCAAGGAACTGCAGGATCCGAATACCTACTTCCCGGGCGGATTCATGGCGGAGGAGCCCTTCTCGACGGTGTGGAACGCCGCGCAACGCGTCTACTTCGACATCCAGGACCCCACTTCGCTGTTCGGCGGTTCGGCGATGGCCACCGATCCGGCGGGCACGTCGGACTTCACCGACTTCCTCGGTTCGCTGGTGGACGGCAATCCCGACCTGTCCTGGATCACCGACATCTTCGGCCTGGACATGATCAGCCCCGCCTGAGGTCGATTCGGCCCGTCACCACGCATTTGTCCGCACGGATTTGTCCCAGAAAGGTCTTCGGAAAATGAACCGTCGTCATGGCCGCGGAATCGGCAAGCGTGGGGTCACCGCAACCGGACGGTTGTGTCGGACGGTGGGTGGCGCCGCAGCGGCCCTGGCCCTTGCGCTGACACCGGTGGCGACCGCGCCCTCGGCGCAGGCGGATTTCGACTTCCTGGACCCCGGTAGCTGGTTCGATCCGTCGGTGTTCGATCCGGTCGACGTCGGCATGGCCAGCGCCGATCCGATCGACATCGGGCCGGCCGACTTCGACATGTTCTCGCCGGGTGACTGGACCGAGCTCTACCACGAGAGCTTCTATTTGCCGCTGCACAGTGCGATTCAGGTCTGGATGCACGACGCGGGCAACCAACTCACGATCGATCTGATCAACACCCCGTGGGTCCTGATGTTCGGCCGGAACCTGATCGGTGACGGCATAGATGGGTTCACCGGCATCAACACCTCGCTGTTCGGCTGGCTCGGGCTGGGCGACCTCGGCGACGGCGGATTCCTGTTCGGTGACGGCGGCACCGGTGTGGCGGGGGTGGCCGGGATCAACGACGGTATGGGCGGTGTGGGTGGCGACGCCGGAATGTTCGGTAACGGCGGCGCGGGCGGTCAGGGTGCGGCCGCCTTCCTCGGCGCCAACGGCACTGTCATCGAGGCCGGCGACGGTGGTCAAGGTGGCTCTGGTGGCTGGTGGCTCGGCGACGGCGGTGTCGGCGGCCGGGGCGGCACCGGCTTCTACGACACCTTCGACGGCAACGGGTTGGTGACGCACGACGGTGGCAACGGCGGCGAGGGCGGTGACGCGCTGGCCGCCTGGGGCTTCGGCGGGGCCGGTGGCGTCGGTGGGTCCGGTTGGGCCGGGGTCAACAACACCGTGATAACGGCGTTGAACGGCGGCAACGGCGGTAACGGCGGAGTCGGTGGGAGCGCCGGGTGGTTCCTGGGCAATAGCGGCGACGGCGGTGCCGGCGGTTCGGGCGGCACCGGTGCGGCAGGTGCCACCGGGACCGCGTCCCAGCCCAACGGCGGCCACGGCGGCGACGGCGGTGACGGCGGGCAGGCCGGGCGGGCGGGCGCCAGCAACGCCTGGATCGGCGTGGCCGGTCAGTCCGGGGATGACGGCGACGGTGGCGCAGGCGGCGCGGGCGGTGCCGGTCTGAACAATCCGATGGGCACCGGGGGCCTCGGCGGCAACGGTGGCTCGGGCGGGGCCGGCGGCATCGGCTCGACTGGTGGGAACGGTGGTGCCGGCGGAGTCGGCGGGGCCGGCGGCAGCGGGCGGTTCGGCGCCGACGGCGGAAACGGTGGAAGCGGCGGGGCAGCGGCCGACCAGGTGGACAGCTCCGGTGGGCGAGGCGGTGCCGGCGGGGCCGGCGGAAACGGTTCGGTCGGCACCGGCGGTGACGGTGGTGACGGCGGCAGCGGCGGCTCCACCGGCGGTGCGCCCGGCGCCCCGGGCCTCCCCGGTGAGCCCAACGACGGCGGGACCGGTGGCGCCGGCGGCGCGGGCGGCGCGCCCGGCACGCTGAACTAGTCGGGTCGCCGCGGCGGGTCTCGGTGCCCGGCCAACATGGTGCGCACGTTGTCGGCGAACGCGGCGGTGCTGAAACAGACCGGTTCGGCGAACTCCTCGAGCGCCATCGCCTCGTGCCAGCTGGCATCGGCCGCCGCGCGCAGCAGCGGTTTGGCCATCGCTGTGGCGTGGGCGGGCATTGCCGCCACCCGTGAGCACCAGTCGTCGGCCGCGGTCAGCAACTGATCGTGAGCGACGACCTCGTGCACCAAACCCAGCCGTTGCGCAGTGTGAGCGTCAATGGGCTCGCCACGCAGGTAGTAGGCCAACGCGCCCTGGTAGCCGAGCCGGCGGGTCAGCGCCCAACTGGTCCCCACCTCCGGCAGCAACCCGAGCCGACCGAACGCGGGCACGATCACCGCCCGGTCGCCGGCGATGGCCAGATCGCAGGTCAGCGCCCACGCCAGGCCGACACCCGCGGCGGCGCCATTGAGCGCGGCGATGAAGATCGTGTCCGAGGTGGCGATGAGCCGGGCGACACCACCGAATTCACGGCGAATCCAGCGCCATACGTCGGCGACTCCCTCCGGGGCCGGATCAGCTCGCCGTTCGGTGATGGCGGACATCATCTTCAGGTCGCCCCCGGCGCTGAAGCCGGGATCCGCGCCTGTCACCACCACGGCGCGTACCTGCGGGTCGTCGTCGAGTGTGGTCAGCGCGCGCCGCAACTGTCGCACCAGCGGCGCGGACAGCACGTTGAGCCGGTCGGGCTCGTGCAGCGTCACCACCGCCCGGTCGCCGCGGTGTTCGACGCGGACCCGCTCGGGCGCCTCCGGATCATCTCCTTCAGCGACCAAACGTTGGTACAGCGATTCGGTCATCCTTCCTCCTCACACTCAGTGCCCTTGGCGCGTAACGCTGCCCACGCCGCATCGGCGAAGGTTTTGATGGCACCGCGCGGCATCTTCGCGGCTCCGCCGGCGAGCCAGTAACGGCTGAACTCCTGGGCCGGCCCGAACCACAATGCGGCCGTGATCGGCGTCTGGATGGGCCGTAGTGCGCCGTAGCCCTGATGTGGGCGCCACCAATCGTGAACAGCGGTGAAGAACAGCGCATTGGACTGCCGCAGCGACGGGCTGTCGAGTCGATCGCCCAACAACAGCGCCGCTTCGCCGCGATGCGCCGCCACCCATCGCAGGTGGTGGTCGACGCCCCCGCGAATGCCGCCCTCGGCGGTCGCGTGCCCGCGCAGCATGGTGACGAAACCGTCCTGGTACTCCGTCATCACCTGGGCGTACACCGCAGCCGCCAGCGCGGCCTTATCGGCGAAGTGGTGATACATCGCGCCGACGCTGACACCGGCCTCCCGCCGGACTTCCTCCAGCGTGGCGGCCAGTGTCCCGGTTGCGGCGAACCGCCGCCGCGCCGCCGCCAGCAGCTTGCCCCGCGCATCCGACGCCGTCACGAGAAATATTCTAGTTAAACCGAGGAATCCTCGGAAGTCCTCGACGGCCGTCGTTCCTGTTCTCCGGCGCACGCCGCTGGGTACGCTCCGGAGACCATGTCCGCACCCTGGTTGGCCACCGTGATGAAGTCGGCGGCCTCGGCGTGAGCACGGCAGTAGTGGTGGGCGGCGGACCCAACGGACTGGCCGCCGCCGTCACCCTGGCGCAGCACGGCGTAGCGGTCACCGTCGTGGAAGCCGCCGACGAGATCGGCGGGGGCACCCGCAGCGGCGAGGCGATTATGCCGGGCCTGCTGCACGACCATTGTTCGGCGATCCACCCGATGGCGGTCGGATCCCCGTTTCTGTCCGGGTTGGACGCGGCCCGATACGGCTTGGAGTGGCGCTGGCCGCAGATCGACTGCGCGCATCCTCTCGACGACGGCAGCGCCGGAGTGCTGTACCGCTCGGTCGAGCAGACCGCGGCCAGCCTGGGCCGAGACGGCGGCCGCTGGCGACGTCTGTTCGACGGTCCGGTCGCCCGGTTCGATGCGCTCAACGAGGACATCATGGGCCCGCTGCTGCGGCTGCCGCACCACCCGCTGACCCTGGCCCGCTTCGGTGCCCCCACGGCACTGCCCGCCTCGGCGCTGGCCCGCTGGTTTCGTACCCCGCAGGCGCGGGCGTTGTTCATCGGTGTTGCCGCGCACGCGTTTCGGCCGCTGCACTACCCGATGACCTCGGCGATCGGGCTGGGCATCCTCACCGCGGGCCACCGGCACGGCTGGGCCGTGGCCGCGGGGGGATCGCAGGCGATCGCCGATGCGATGGCCGCCGCGCTGACCGACCTGGGCGGCATCATCGAAACCGGGGTTCCGGTCGAGTCGGCATCGCAACTGCCGCCCGCCGACGTGACGCTGTTCGATCTGGCCCCCGAGGCGGTGGCCCACATCCTCGGCGATCGGTTGCCAGGGCGGGTGGCTCGCGCCTACCGGCGGTTCCGGCGGGGTCCCGGTGCCTTCAAAGTCGATTTCGCCGTCGAGGGCGGGGTGCCCTGGACCAACGCCGATGCCCGGCTGGCCGGCACCGTGCACCTGGTCGGCACGCACCGCGAGCTGGCCGCCACCGAACGCGACGTCCACGCCGGACGCATGCCCGAGCGGCCGTTCGTGCTGGTCGGTCAGCAGTACCTGGCCGACCCGCAACGATCTGTCGGCAATGTGCACCCGGTGTGGACCTACGCCCACGTGCCCAACGGCTACAGCGGGGACGCCACCGCGGCGATCATCGCCCAGATCGAGCGGTTCGCCCCGGGTTTCCGTGACCGCGTCGTCGGTCAGGCCGTGCGCAGCACCAGCGAGATGGCGGTCTACAACCCGAATTTCGCCGGCGGCGACATCATGACCGGCGCAAAAGACGTTCGCCAGTTGGCCTTTGGCCCGCGCGTCACACTCTCGCCGTACAGCACCGGAATACCCGGCACCTATATCTGCTCGGCGGCGACTCCACCGGGGCCAGGCGCGCACGGCATGTGCGGCGCCAACGCGGCGCGCCTGGCCCTGCGCCACCTGCAGCAGGAGTGACAGAAGGACTCAAGCCCGGCCAGCTAGGCTGGCTGCGTGTTCGAATCACTGTCCGACCGGTTGACCGGTGCTCTTCAGGGGCTGCGCAGCAAGGGTCGTCTCACCGACGCCGACATCGACGCCACCGCCCGGGAGATCCGGCTGGCACTGCTGGAAGCCGACGTATCGCTGCCGGTGGTGCGGGAGTTCATCGGCCGGATCAAGGACCGGGCCAAGGGCGCGGAGGTCTCCGGTGCCCTCAACCCGGCCCAGCAGGTCGTCAAGATCGTCAACGAGGAGCTCATCGGCATCCTCGGCGGGCAGACCCGCACGCTCACCTTCGCCAAGACCCCGCCGACGGTCATCATGCTGGCCGGTCTGCAGGGTGCGGGTAAGACCACCCTGGCCGGCAAGCTGGCGACCTGGTTGCGGGGCCAGGGCCACACCCCGCTGCTGGTGGCCTGCGATCTGCAGCGTCCGGGGGCGGTCAACCAGCTGCAGGTAGTCGGCGAACGCGCCGGGGTCGCCGTGTTCGCGCCGCATCCGGGGACCTCGGCCGTCGGTGACGCGGACGCCGGGCCGGGGGACCCGGTCGCCGTCGCCGCCGCCGGTCTGGCCGAAGCCCAGTCCAAGCACTTCGACGTCGTCGTCGTCGACACCGCGGGCCGCCTCGGCATCGACGAGGAGATGATGGCCCAGGCCGCTGCCATCCGTGCCGCCGTGCAGCCCGACGAGGTGCTGTTCGTGCTGGACGCGATGATCGGCCAGGACGCGGTGACCACCGCGGATGCCTTCCGTGAAGGTGTGGGTTTCACCGGTGTCGTGCTGACCAAGCTCGACGGCGACGCCCGCGGGGGAGCGGCGCTGTCGGTGCGGGAAGTCACCGGCGTCCCGATCCTGTTCGCCTCCACCGGCGAGAAGCTGGAGGACTTCGACGTCTTCCACCCTGACCGGATGGCCAGCCGCATTCTGGGCATGGGTGACGTGCTGAGCCTGATCGAGCAGGCCGAGCAGGTCTTCGACGCCCAGAAGGCCGAGGAGGCCGCCGCCAAGATCGGGACCGGCGAGCTCACCTTGGAGGACTTCCTCGAGCAGATGCTGGCGATCCGCAAGATGGGCCCGATCGGCAACCTGCTGGGCATGCTGCCGGGCGCGGGCCAGATGAAGGACGCGCTGGCCGCCGTCGACGACAGCCAACTGGACCGGCTGCAGGCGATCATCCGCGGCATGACCCCCGCCGAGCGCGCCGACCCGAAGATCATCAACGCCTCCCGGCGACTGCGCATCGCCAACGGCTCCGGCGTGAGCGTCTCGGAGGTCAACCAGCTCGTCGACCGGTTCTTCGAGGCCCGCAAGATGATGTCATCGATGATGGGCGGCATGGGCCTGCCCGGGCTGGGGCGCAAGAGCGCCACCCGTAAAGCGAAGGGCGGCAAGAACAAAGCCGGCAAGAAGGGCAAGAGGCGGGGCCCGACCCCACCGAAGGCGCCGGGTCTTTTCGGTCCCGGCGGGCCCGGTGGCATGCCGGCCGGGTTCCCCGACCTGTCGCAACTGCCCGAGGGGCTCAACGAGTTGCCGCCCGGACTGGCCGATTTCGACCTTTCCAAGCTCAACTTCCCGGGGCAGAAGTAATTGGTCCACCACGTTCGCGGCCGCGGGCTGCCCGATGAACAACCGGTCGAGTACTGGATCGTCGATGGCCGCGTCAGCCTCGAGCCGGTCGACGGCGCCGAAACCGTGTTCTCCGACGGTTGGATCATCCCCGGCCTGGTCGACGCGCACTGCCACCTGGGGATCGGGACGAGCGGACCGGTCGGAATCGTCGAGGCGGTCGGCTACGCCGAGACCGAACGCCGCGCCGGGGTGCTGCTGCTGCGTGATCCCGGGGTTCCGATCGACACCCGTAGCCTCGACGACCGCGACGACCTGCCGCGCATCATCCGTGCCGGGCGGCACCTGGCGAAATCCAAGCGCTACATCCCTGGCCTGGCAATCGATGTGGACGATGAGGCCGGGCTGCCCGAGGCGGTGGCCGAGCAGGCCCGCGCCGGCGATGGCTGGGTGAAACTGATCGGGGACTGGATCGACCGGTCGGTGGGGGATCTGGCGCCGCTGTGGTCCGACGACGTGCTCGCCGAGGCGATCGCGGCCGCGCACACCCACGGCGCCCGGGTCACCGCCCACGTGTTCGGTGAGGACGCGCTGCCCGGCCTGATCAACGCCGGCATCGACTGCATCGAGCACGGCACCGGCATCACCGACGACATCATCAGGTTGATGCTGGCCCACGGCACCGCCCTGGTGCCGACCCTGATCAACATCGACAATTTCCCCGGCATCGCCGATTCAGCGGCCAAGTACCCGACCTACGCGGCGCACATGCGCGCGCTGCACGCCTCCTCCCGTAAGCGGCTCAGCGCCGCCCGGGAAGCCGGAATCCCGATTTACGCCGGCAGCGATGCGGGCGGCATGATCGCCCACGGCCGCATCAGCGACGAGGTGAACGCCCTGACCGGGATCGGGTTGAGCCCCACCGAGGCGCTGGGGTCGGCGTGCTGGGACGCCCGGCGCTGGCTGGGTGCGCCGCTACTGGAGCATGGCGCCCCGGCCGACCTGCTGTGCTTCGCCCGGGACCCGCGCACCGGTCCGGAGGTGCTGGGCAGCCCGGACTTGGTGATGCTCGGCGGCCGGGTGTATTAGCGGCCTACAAGCTGCCGACGCCCGACATCGGGCCCTGCGCGAAGCCCCAATCCAGCAGCGCGCCGGCTTGATCCCAGTAGGTCGGGCCGCCTTCGCGGATCAGCCCGTACATCATCGCCACCACCAGCCGTCGGCCGTCGCGGGCGGCCGCGCCGACGTAGGTCTTGCGGGCGGCGTCGGTGAATCCGGTCTTGCCTCCGAACGCCCCGGGATAGCGGGTCAGCAATTCGTTCATGTTGACGATCGGGCGCTCGCCGGACTCGGTGGGGAACATCGCCGCGTGCTGCGCGGTGATCTCGGCGAACACCGGGTTGGCCATCGCCGCCCGGAAGATGACCGCCAGGTCGTGCGGAGTGGTCGCGCCGGAACCGCCGGGGCCGTCCAGCCCGGACGGCGTGGTGGCGTGGGTGGCGGCGGCTCCGACCGCGGCGGCCTTGGCGTTCATCTTCGCCACCGCCGCCTCCGGCCCGCCGAGCATGTCCGCGAGTGCGTTGGCGGCGTCGTTGCCCGATACCAGCAGCAGGCCTTCGAGGAGCTGACGCGCGGTGTAGCTGCGCCCGGGTTTGATGCCCAGGCAGTTGCACTCGACTGCGGTGTCGGCCGGGGTGGCGACCACGGTGTCGTCGAGGTTCAGCTCGTCGAGGGCCACCAGCGCGAGCAGCACCTTGATCGTGCTGGCCGGCGGGGTGGCGGCGTAGCCGTTCTGCTCGGCGAGCACCTCCCCGGAGTCCAGGTCGGCGATCAGCCAGTTCGGCGCCGGGCCGGCCGGAATCGGTGCGGAGCCCAGCGGCTGGGCGACATCGGCGGAGGCGGGCGCCGCGGTGGTCGCGAGCAGGGCCAGCACGGTCGCGGCCATGGCCCAGCAGGCCAGAATTTTCCGCATGGCCGGTTACCTTACCGCCCGCCATCGCAGCAGTGTTGAATCGAGGAATGCTGAGCCAGGCCGAAATATCGGACCGGTGGCAGATCCAGCAGCTGCTGGTCGACTACTCCACCGCCATCGACACCCGCAACTTCGATGACCTCGACGCGGTATTCACCGACGACGCCTACATCGACTACCGCGCGATGGGCGGGATCGACGGGAACTACCCGCAGGTGAAGGCCTGGCTGGCGGAGGTGTTGCCGAATTTCGCCGGCTACGCACACATGTTGGGGCTGCCGTCGATCCGGGTCGACGGTGACACGGCCACCGCGCGCACCTTCTGCTTCAACCCGATGGTCTTCGGCGGCGAAACACCGGCCACCATGCTGCTGGGGTTGTGGTACCACGACGAGTTCATCCGCAGCCCCGACGGTTGGCGGATGACCCGCCGGGTCGAGACCAAGTGCTTCGAGAAGCTGCCCTGAGGCGATTTCTGCTGACCGGGCCGGTTCTGGCACAATGGGCGGCTGTCCGGCGCGCGACTGTGCCCCGAGAGGGGCGTGCGGTCACGCGGCGCACACGCGAGGCAAAACCGGATGGGGGCAAGTCCGCCCCCGTCGCTGAATTGCAGCGTGCTACCAAGGAGTTATCTCATGGCTGTCAAGATCAAGCTCACCCGGCTCGGCAAGATCCGCAATCCGCAGTACCGCATCTCGGTCGCCGACGCGCGGACTCGCCGGGACGGCCGTTCCATCGAGGTCATCGGCCGCTACCACCCCAAGGAAGAGCCGAGCCTGATCGAGATCGACTCGGAGCGTGCCCAGTACTGGCTGTCGGTCGGCGCTCAGCCCACCGAGCCGGTGCTCAAGCTGCTGAAGATCACCGGTGACTGGCAGAAGTTCAAGGGGCTGCCCGGCGCCGAGGGCAAGCTGAAGGTCAAGCCGGCTAAGCCGTCCAAGCTGGAGCTGTTCAACGCCGCGCTAGCCGAGGCCGAGGGCGGCCCGACCACCGAGGCGACCACCGCCAAGAAGAAGAAGGCTCCCAAGGCGGCAGAGGGCAAGAAGGCCAAGGACGACGCCGGCGAGGCCAAGGACGACGCCAAGGCCGAGACCCCGGCGGAGGACACCACCGCCGAGGCCGCCGCTGCTGAGGCCGCCGAGCCGGCCACCGAGAGCTGAGCGCGACGATGAGTGCAGTGGTGGCTGATGCCGTCGAGCACTTGGTGCGCGGCATCGTCGACAACCCGGATGACGTTCGCGTAGACATGGTGACCAACCGGCGCGGCCGCACCGTCGAGGTTCACGTTCACCCCGACGACCTGGGCAAGGTGATCGGTCGCGGTGGTCGCACCGCCACTGCGTTGCGCACCCTCGTCGCCGGTATCGGTGGACGCGGCATCCGCGTGGACGTGGTCGACACCGACCGATAGCCGACCGGCTCATGGAGCTGACGGTCGGCCGCGTCGTCAAGGCCCACGGCATCACCGGCGAGGTCGTGGTCGATGTCCGTACCGACGACCCGGACGAGCGATTCACTCCCGGCGCCGTGCTGTGCGCCAGGAAGCGTGGTGAGCAGCCGCGCGATGTGGTGGTCGACGCGGTGCGCCCGCACGGCTCGCGGCTGCTGGTGCGGCTGGCCGGGGTGTCGGACCGCGATGCGGCCGACGCGCTGCGGGGCAGCCTGCTGGTGATCGACTCGGCGGATCTGCCGCCGATCGATGAGGACGACACCTACTACGACCATCAGCTCGAAGGTCTGCGGGTGCGTACTGAGGCGGGAGAGGATATCGGCACGGTGACCGAGGTGCTGCACACCGGGGCCGGAGAGCTGCTGGCGGTCCGCCGCACCGACGGCGCAGAGCTGTTGGTGCCGTTCGTCTCGGCGATCGTCACCTCGGTGTCGCTGGCCGAGCAGCTGGTGTGGATCGATCCGCCCGACGGGCTGCTGGAGCTGTCGTCGTGAGGGTCGACGTCGTCACGATCTTCCCGGCCTATCTGGACCCGATCCGGCAATCGTTGCCGGGCAAGGCGATCGAGTCCGGAATGGTCGAGTTGGCCGTTCACGATCTGCGACGCTGGACCCACGATGTGCACCGCTCGGTCGACGACACCCCGTATGGCGGGGGGCCGGGGATGGTGATGAAGGCCCCGGTTTGGGGAGATGCGCTCGACGAGATCTGTTCGGAGCAAACGGTTCTCGTCATACCGACGCCGGCCGGGACACTGTTCGACCAGGCCACCGCGCAGCGGTGGAGCCGGGAACAGCATCTGGTGTTCGCCTGCGGGCGCTACGAGGGCATCGACCAGCGGGTCGTCGACGACGCCGCTCGGCGGATGCGGGTCGAAGAAGTCTCGATCGGCGACTATGTGCTGGCCGGCGGCGAGTCGGCGGTGCTGGTGATGCTCGAGGCGGTGCTGCGGCTGATGCCCGGCGTGTTGGGGAATCCTGCTTCGCAGCACGATGATTCGCATTCGCCGGATCGCGATGGACTCTTGGAGGGGCCCAGCTACACCCGGCCGCCGGACTGGCGTGGCCTGCGGGTGCCCGAGGTGCTGCTCTCGGGCGATCACGCGCGCATCGAGGCCTGGCGCCATGAGGCCGCGCTGCAGCGCACCAGGGAACGCCGGCCCGACCTGCTCGACTAGATCCGGCCGCCGGGGAAGATGGTCTTGACGGCCTGGGTGATGGTGTCCCGCGCCGTGGCGTCGTCGCTGGGCTGCAGCGACTCGATCACCACCACGTAGCGCCGGTCCGCGCCGACCACGCCGGTTGACAGGTGCATCCAGTTATTGCCGATGCAGCACATCCAGCCCTGCTTGACCGCCACCGGTTCGTTGTACAGGCCCTCGGGGATCCCGAACCGTTGCGGATAGCCGTCGATGCCGGTCGGGGTGGACTGTGCCAGCTCGCTGATGATCATGTTGGCCCGGTCGGCGGGCAGGCCGCCAGAGCCGTTGAGCAGCATGTCATAGTAGCGGGCCAGGTCCGGTGCGGTGCTGATGGTGTTCCACCAGGCGCCGTTGGATGGCGGTCCGGTACCGGCCAGGCCGTAGCGGCCGGCCACCCGGGTGACGATCGCGTTGCCGCCGCGCCGGTTCCAGAACGTCTCGGCGGCGCCGTCGTCGGAGGACCGCAGCATGACGTCCAGGGCGGCCTGATCGTCCGCCGACAACGCGCCGTCGGCGTCGTGGAGCAGATCGTCGGCGATGAACAGCTTGGCCACCGACGCGGTGGCGATGGAGTGGGTGTTGCCGTTGGTGACCAGTTGATGTGAGATCCGGTCCAGCACGGCCACCGAGATGTTGGCACCGGCCTTGGCCGCTTCCTCCGTCGCATCCTGCATGCGGGCCGCCAGCCCGTCGACCACGGCGACCGGCGGGATCGCGGGGGCTCGGGGTGCTTCGATCGCGGTGGCTACCGGTGCCACTTCAGGCGCTCGGTACTGCGGGGGACGTGTCGCGGCGGCGCCGTAGACCTTCTCGTCGCAGCCGAATACCACCGTCGAGATCACCATGACGACAGTCAGCAGGAGCATCGATGGCCGCACGGCGGGTAGGCCTCCTCAACAGGCATGAGTCGGGTAATCGACATCTACGGGCTCGCCACACTGCTGCCATCGGCCCGCCGGATAGATTACCGCGTGCGCAACGAGATCGTGCAGTCCACCTCTCACCAGACTTATCACGCGTCCGGTGGCCCCCGCGGTAACTACCAGCGGCGATTTGCGCGATTTCGCTGGTTGCGCCGCGTCTGGCACAATTGAGCAGTTGTCGCCCGGCAGTTGATTCTGCAGTGGGCCCCGGCGTCCCGGTCACCCACGATGCGACAACAGGCCCGAACCCATCGGCTCGGTTACCGTCTGCACGCGCACTGTGCGCGCAGACCGGTCGGCAGCCGCGACCCGCGAGGAAGTGTTTCCGCAATGAACACGCTGGACATCGTCGACAAGGCGTCGCTGCGCGACGACATCCCGGCCTTCGGCCCCGGCGACACGGTCAACGTGCACGTGAAGGTGATCGAGGGCACCAAGGAGCGCATCCAGGTGTTCAAGGGCGTGGTGCTGCGGCGGCAGGGTGGCGGCGTCCGCGAGACGTTCACCGTCCGCAAGGAGAGCTACGGCGTCGGCGTCGAGCGCACCTTCCCGGTGCACTCGCCCAACGTCGACCACATCGACGTCGTGGTCCGCGGTGACGTCCGGCGCGCCAAGCTGTACTACCTGCGTGAACTGCGCGGCAAGAAGGCCAAGATCAAGGAGAAGCGCTGACTCGCGCGTCCGTGCCGGTGCCTGCGGTCGGGCTACCGCCTGCGGTCGGTCTCCGGCACTGCTGACACGGTCACTACCCTGATCTCGTGACCGAAACCGCGGGCTCGTCACCCGAGAACACTCCCGAGGCCGACCAGCCCGAGGCCGACCACGTCGAGGCCGACGCGGCAGAGGCAGCGGCACCCGACGATCGCAAGCGCACCACGCTGCGCGAATCGGTCGTCCTGGTGGCGACCGCGCTGGTGTTGTACTACCTCGTGTTGACGTTCGTGGCGCGTCCCTACCTCATCCCGTCGGAGTCGATGGAGCCGACGCTGCACGGCTGCCACGGCTGCGTCGGCGATCGGATCATGGTCGACAAGGTCACCTACCGGTTCAGCGCCCCGCGCCCGGGCGACGTCGTCGTCTTCAAGGGGCCGCCGTCGTGGAATGTGGGATACAAGTCGATCCGGTCGGACAACACCGCGATCCGCTGGGTGCAGAACGCGCTGTCGTTCATCGGATTCGTCCCGCCGGACGAGAACGATCTGGTCAAGCGGGTCATTGCGGTGGGTGGTCAGACGGTGCAGTGCCGCAACGACACCGGCCTGACCGTCGACGGCAAGGCGCTCGACGAGCCCTACCTGAATCCGGCCACCCTCATGGTCGACCCGATGGTCTACCCCTGCCTGGGCAATGAGTTCGGTCCGGTGACCGTGCCGGACGGCCGACTGTGGGTGATGGGCGACAACCGCACCCACTCGTCGGACTCGCGGTCGCACTGCGACACCGTGGCGGTCCAGCCCGATCTGCGGCACCGGGTTCTGTGCACCGGCGAGGACCTCGACGCGGGCACCGTGCCGGTGAGCAACGTGATCGGCAAGACCCGGTTCATCGCCTGGCCGCCGTCGCGGTGGGGGCCGGTGAAAGCGATCAACCCGCAGCAGGGCCCGTAGCGATGGCCCCGGCCTGGCCGCCGCGCACAGTGATCCGCCGCTCACCGGGATTGCGGACCCTGGAGTCGGCGCTGTACCGCAGTGGGCTGGGGCCGGTGGCCGGCGTCGACGAAGTGGGCCGCGGTGCCTGTGCCGGACCACTGGTGGTGGCCGCCTGTGTGCTCGGGCCGGGCAGACCCGCCGCGCTGGCGGCGCTCGACGATTCCAAGAGGCTCACCGCCAACGCCCGCGAGCAGTTGTTCCCGCTGATCCGCCGGCATGCACTGGCCTACCACGTGGTGTTCATCCCGCCGGCCGACGTGGACGCGCGCGGTGTGCACGTGGCCAATATCGAGGGCATGCGGCGCGCGGTGGCCGGGCTGGCCCTGCGGCCCGGTTACGTGCTCTCCGACGGGTTCCGGGTGCCGGGATTGCCGATGCCGTCGCTGCCGGTGATCGGCGGTGACGGCGCGGCCGCCTGCATCGCCGCGGCGAGCGTGCTGGCCAAGGTCAGCCGCGACCGCTACATGGCGACACTGGACGATCCCGGCTACGGCTTCGCCGACCACAAGGGGTACTCCACCGCTGCGCACACTGCGGCACTGGCGGCCCTGGGGCCCTGTGGCCAGCATCGCTACTCGTTCATCAACGTGCGCAACGTGGCGGCGCTAGCCCCCGCGACAGGGACAATGGGGACGGACCGAGCAGAAGGACGACTGAGCAGATGAGTGCCCGATGAGTGCGGAAGATCTCGAGAAGTACGAAACCGAGATGGAACTCTCGCTGTACCGCGAATACAAGGACATCGTGGGCCAGTTCAGTTACGTCGTGGAGACCGAGCGGCGGTTCTACCTGGCCAACAGCGTCGAGATGGTGCCGCGCAACGCCGACGGCGAGGTGTATTTCGAGCTGCGACTGGCCGACGCCTGGGTGTGGGACATGTACCGGCCGGCGCGGTTCGTCAAGCAGGTACGCGTGGTCACCTTCAAAGACGTCAACATCGAAGAGGTTGAGAAACCCGAGCTGCGGCTGCCCGAATAGCATCGCCGGGCTCATGCGGCGGCCCCGGCTTCGGTCTAGGCTGACACCATGACCGCTGTCGATCGTGCCGTCTCCCGCCGAGAGATCACCGATGCCCTGCTCAAAGCCATGGAACGGCGCCATGAGGTGCTCGACGTGATCGTCGACTCGGACGACCGCGCGTCTGCGGTGCAGGCGATCGCGAACCTGCTCGGCACCTCACCGGCAGGCTGCGAAGCGGTGATCGGGATGTCGTTGGATCAGCTGACCAAGGACTCCCGGAGCCGGATCGCCGCCGAACTCGACGATCTCAACAACGAGCTGACCTTCACCCTCGGCGACCGCCCGGCCAGCTCCGGGGAGACACTGCTGCTCCGCCCGTTCGCCGGCGAACCGGATCGTGACATTTTCGAGCTGCGGACCACCGACGTCGGCGCCAGCGGCGACGGGTCCGGCGCTCCGGCCGGCGGGCTCGACGACGAGATCCGCTCCGCGCTGTCCCGGGTGGATGACGAGGATGCCGCGTTGTTCGTCGCCATCGACGGTGCGCAGAAGGTCGGCATGGTCTTCGGCGACCTCAACCGCGGCGAGGTGAACGTGCGGATCTGGATCCAACCCGAACATCGCAAGAAGGGCTACGGCACCGCCGCGCTGCGCCGTGCGCGTACCGAGATGGCCGCGTACTTCCCCGGCGTACCGCTGGTGGTGCGGGCGCCGGGCGCACACTCCGGCTAGCCAACCGGTTCAGTACGGCGGCGGCCCGGGTAGTCAGGGGACGTCGACCAGTAGGGCTGCCAAATCTTGCAGCGCGTTCGGGTCGAACAACTCCACAAAGTTGAGCGCGTTGATCGCCAATGCCTCAATGACCGGTACGACCGTACCGACTCCGAGGGCTATCGGTGCAAGTCCCACGAGTGCGGAGAATGCGTTCCCGAGTCCTTCGAGTAGGTTGCCGCTCTGCGCTTCTTGCGCGATGAAACTTATTGTAAGACTGGGGATTGTCGTGAACAGGGATGCCACGGTGTTGGCGATGGGGATCAGCGTCGCGAAGTCATTCCCGATGTTGACGGCGATGTCGTTGACAATGCCCGTCAACGAGGTGGGCGGGTCGGGGATCATGCCGGGAAATGCACCCTGGAGCAGTTCGAAGGCTTGTCCGTCGGCTCCGAGCTGACTGACGATGCCAAGCCACAGTTGGTCTCCGGTGAGATCGCCGATCGCGCCGGGATCGCCGGAGGGATCGGCCCCGACCACGTTATACGCCGACTCGAGCATCGGACGCAGCACCGGAACGTCCATGATCGAAGGCCCGTAGCTGGGATCCTGCAAGTCGGCGATGGCGTTGCTGACGCCCAGCTGCAGACCGTTCCAAAGCGCGTTGAGTACCTCGTCGACATCAAGTGACGGGAACGGGCCATAGGAGGCGAATGTGGCGGGTTCTCCATCCGGAAGTGGGACCTCACACCAGGAGTTGTCGATGCAGCCGTATCCGAGGTTGACCAGCACCGCGGTGGCTGGTTCCAACAGGCTGTACAGCGGCTTCCCGATGAACGGGATGAACTGCAGCGGGGCCAGCAGCGGCAGCGTCTCAGACGGAATCATGTAGTAGCTGGTGAGGCCGTCGGTGCCGAGCAGGAACGCGGAATCCACAGCAGCGGGGCTGAGGTAACCGCCGTGGTTGAACGCCATACCCAAGATGGCGTTGAGGTCGGCGAGCAAGTTGATGGGGTAGCGCGGAAAGTCGGCGAAGCCGTCGTATTCATAGGTGTAGATGTCGGTCGGATACAAATCCGTCGGCGTGGCGCCGCTGAACGTGATCCCCAGCGCGGGATAGGTGGGCATGGCGCCGTCGATATCAACGGCGAAGCGCGACAGGAAGCCGCCGTCGGGGTTCGCGGGATTTCCCACCATGACGAAGTGGACCGCCTCGGAAGGAACGCCGGCCGCGTGAATCTGCTGCATGGCGGTTGTCTCAACGTTGGCGCCTTGCGAGTAGCCGAAAACTACCAGCGGGTTCGCGGCGTCCACGGTGCCGGCGGCGATCTGGTTCTCGATGTTCGCCGCGAGGATCTGACCGCCGCGGGCAATCGATTCGTCGGTGGTGAGGTTCATAACGCCGTGAGGGGGACCCGTTTGGTGGTCCAGTCGCTATGCGGCTTGGGGTTGGTGGGTCGAGGTCCACTGTAAGGCGAACTCGGCAGGGCTGAGTCCGTGGTGGGCCGAATGCGGTCTGTTGGCGTTGTAGTCGATCCTCCAATCCTCGATGATCACCCGGGCTTCCAACAGCGAGTCGAAGCGCCAGGAGTTGAGCAGCTCATCTCGCAGGCGGCCATTGAATGACTCGATCCAGGCGTTCTGCCAAGGTGATCCGGGATCAATGAACAGTGAGCCGGTGCCGTTGAACCGGCACCAGTCGTTGACCGCATGGGCGACGAACTCCGGGCCGTTGTCGAACCGCACGTAGTGCGGAGCCCCGTAGGTCAGAGCCAATTGATCGAGGATGTCGACGACGCCATCAGCGTTGATGGCGC
>NZ_MVHC01000032.1 GCF_002086455.1 Mycolicibacter algericus DSM 45454 | reverse complement strand
CGTAACCCAGGTGATGGGTCAACTCCGAATTCAGGGCACGCTCGAGCACGGCCTTGGTCAGCTCGTTGAGCAAACCGTCCGCGCCGTCGATCGGGGTCCCCGATTTCACTGCATCGGCGATCAGCGAATCCAGTGTGTCGGCGCTGAACGCCTCCGCCAACCGTCGGGCCGCCGTCTTGTCCTGAGCCGGCGCCTTCGTGGACTTGGTCACAAAACACTCCTTCTGTCCGCCCCAACGGCGGTCCGATGATGGACCACCTCGGACTTACACAGATGGAATGACACGCCCCAGCCAGGCGATGCAGAGCAACACCAGCTGCCGTAGCTCGCCGGCGGGTGCCGGGCGGATCCCGGCCCGCACGGCCACCACAGCGGAGGCGATCAGCAACCAGGCCGAGATCGCGAACGGCACGCTGTTGTCGAAGAACTGCTGCTGCGCGATCTCGATCACGGTGTGCGCGTTCACCGGCCGGAGCCAGGCGACCTGCCAGATCTGCTGCCGGCTGAACCACAGGAACGGGGCCAGCACGGTCAGCGCGATTCCGGCGGCGCCCGCAAAGCGCCGCTGCACCGAGCGGTCGCACCCGCACGCCCGCAGTCCTACCGCATGCACCGCCACCATGAGCACGGTGAAGGTGTTCAGCAGCGTTGAGGCCACCACCGCCGCGCCGTACCCCAGCCACAGCGCCCGGGTGTTCCGGCGCGCCGCGCTCACCCACAGCACCGTCAGCCAGACCGCGGACGCCGCCGCGAACGCATAGGGGCGCGCTTCCACTCCCGCCCACGTCACCCGTGGCAGCACCGCATACAGCACGCCGGCGCAGACCGACACGCGCCGGCCGGCGAACCGGCGGCACAACACCACCACCCCGGCGGCGCCGGCGCCGACCGCCAGACAGCTCGGCGCCCGCGCCCAGAATTCCGTCGCGGGGAAGACGGCGAACCAGCCGTGCATGAACAGGTAGTACAGGCCGTGCACCGCGTCGATGTGGGTCAGCAACTGCCACAGTTCCGGCAGCGATCGATGCGTCGACGCCGAGATCGTGGCCGACTCGTCGAACCACAGTGACGGTCGGCTCGCGCCGATGCCGCTGATCAGCGTCGCCACCACTGCGATCAGGACCGCGTCCGGGGGCCGACGCCGCCGGTGGGGCGAACCCGCCGCGGTGCTCACCGGTGCCCGGTCCAGTACCAGGCTCAACGGCGTCTGCTATCGCGAGCGGTGACGGTTATGACAGTCCACGCTACCGCCCGGCGCGCCGTGTCAGCCACGTCACGACGGCGGTGAGATGCGGTTTTCGTGCCGGTCAACGGCGATGTGTGTGCAGCGCCGCAGGCGACATGTGACGCCAATCGCCCCCATCGGGGCCTCCGACGCGTTAATGTCGCCATGGCTTACTAGCGAGCATTGCAACTTTTCACCGGGAGGGTTACGGATGAGCGGCTACAAGACGGTGGTGGTCGGCACGGACGGCTCGGATTCTTCGTTGCGTGCCGTCGACCGTGCTGGTCACCTGGCGTCGGGTGAGGGTGCGAAGGTCGTCATCGCCACCGCCTACCTGCCGCACGCCGACGACCCGCGGGCCGTCGACGCTCTGAAAGACGAGAGCTACAAGGCCTCCGGCAGTGCCCCGATCTACGCCATCCTCAAGGAAGCCAAGGAGCGGGCCATTGCCGCCGGGGCCTACGAGGTGGAGGAGCGCGCGATCGTCGGCGCCCCGGTGGACGCGCTGGTGGAGTTGGCCGAGTCGGTCAACGCCGACCTGCTGGTGGTCGGCAACGTGGGGCTGAGCACGATTGCCGGGCGGCTGCTCGGGTCGGTGCCGGCCAACGTGTCGCGGCGCGCCAAGGTCGACGTGCTGATCGTGCACACCACCGGCTGACCGGGCCGGCATCTGTCGTCAGGGCATCGCTTCGGCCCAGGCCAGATGCCCTTGGAAGCCAAGCGTTTCGGCCATGTCGCGGTAGCGGTCGCGGAAGTCGGCGTGCTGCGCGGTGTCGTCGCGTGCCCTGGCCAGCAGGGCCCGCAGTCGTAACAGCCAGATATCCCGGATCGCCAGGTTCTCCTCGGCGGGCGCGGTCGCCGGCCGGCGCGATCAGCGAACCGCAGCCGTCGCAGAACCGCGCGCCCTCCCGCGGTTCGGTGCCGCACGTTGCGCACGCCGGTAGCGCCGTCACCAACCCCGTTCGCGCCACTCCGCCAGATGCGGTCGCTCGGTCCCGAGGGTGGTGTCGTCGCCGTGTCCGGGGTAGACGACGGTGTCGTCGCCGAACCGGTCGAACACCTTGGCGCTCACGTCGCCGAGCAGCCGCTCGAAATCGCCGGGCTGCCAGGTCTTGCCGACGCCGCCCGGGAACAGGCAGTCGCCGGTGAACAGCTGGGTGATTCCTCCGGTGGCCGCGCCGTCCAGGGCCAGTGCCACCGAGCCCTCGGTGTGGCCCTGCAGGTGGATCACGTCGAAGGTCAGGTCACCCACCTTCACGGTGTCGCCATCGGCCAGCAGCCGGTCGGGGGTCACCGGAAGCGGCTCGGCGTCCAGCGCGTGCGCCGCCGTCGGCGCCCCGGTCGCGGCGACGAGCTCGGCCAGTGCCTGCCAATGATCGAAGTGCTGGTGACTGGTGACGATCAGCGCTACCTCCGGCGCGTGGTCGCGCACCAGTGCCCGCAGCGTCTCGGCGTCGTTGGCCGCGTCGATCAACAGCGTCTTGCCGGTGTTGGTGCACGTCACCAGGTAGGCGTTGTTATCCATGGGACCCACCGAGGTCTTGATGATCGTGGCCCCGGGCAGGGTGCGGCGGGCGGCGGTGCCGGGCTCGACATGGCCGGTGTAGGTGTCGTCAACCGAGGTCTTCGGGGTCATATCCGCCACCGTACTGGCCGTGAGCTGCGTGTCGGTAGCGCCACCTAGCATGGACGGGTGGCTGACCGGCTGATCGTCAAGGGTGCGCGTGAACACAACCTGCGCAGTGTCGACCTGGACCTGCCGCGGGACGCGTTGATCGTCTTCACCGGGCTGTCCGGCTCCGGCAAGTCCTCGCTGGCCTTCGACACGATTTTCGCCGAAGGCCAGCGCCGTTACGTCGAGTCGCTGTCGGCGTATGCCCGCCAGTTCCTGGGTCAGATGGACAAACCGGATGTCGACTTCATCGAGGGCCTGTCGCCGGCGGTGTCCATCGACCAGAAGTCCACCAACCGCAACCCGCGGTCGACGGTCGGCACCATCACCGAGGTCTACGACTACCTGCGGCTGCTGTACGCCCGCGCCGGCACCCCGCACTGCCCGGTCTGCGGTGAGCGCATCGCCCGCCAGACCCCGCAGCAGATCGTCGATCAGGTGCTGGCCATGGATGAGGGGCTGCGCTTTCAGGTGTTGGCGCCGGTGGTGCGCACCCGCAAGGGGGAGTTCGCCGACCTGTTCGAGAAGCTCAACACCCAGGGCTACAGCCGGGTCCGGGTCGACGGCGTGGTGCACCCGCTCACCGACCCGCCCAAGCTCAAGAAGCAGGAGAAACACGACGTCGACGTCGTGGTGGACCGGTTGACGGTCAAGGAGACGGCCAAGCAGCGGCTCACCGATTCGATCGAGACGGCGCTGGGGTTGGCCGACGGCATCGTGGTGCTCGAGTTCGTCGACCGCGATGACGACCACCCCCACCGCGAGCAGCGATTCTCCGAGAAGCTGGCCTGCCCCAACGGTCACCCGCTGGCGGTCGACGACCTGGAGCCGCGGTCGTTCTCGTTCAACTCGCCTTACGGGGCGTGCCCCGAATGCGCCGGGCTGGGCATCCGCAAGGAGGTCGACGCCGACTTGGTGGTGCCCGACCCGGACCGCACCCTGGCCGAGGGGGCGGTGGCGCCGTGGTCGATGGGCCCCACCAGCGAGTACTTCACCAGGATGATGGCCAGTCTCGGTGACGCCATGGGTTTCGACGTCGACACCCCGTGGCGCAAGCTGCCGGTCAAGGCCCGCAAGGCGATCCTGGAGGGCTCCGACGAGCAGGTCCATGTGCGTTACCGCAACCGCTACGGCCGGACCCGCTCCTACTACACCGATTTCGAAGGTGTGATGGCGTTCCTGCAGCGCAAGATGGAGCAGACCGAGTCCGAACAGATGAAGGAACGCTACGCCGGCTTCATGCGCGACGTGCCCTGCCCGGAGTGCGCCGGCACCCGCCTCAAGCCGGAGATCTTGGCGGTGACCATGACCGCCGGCGACTACGGCAGCAAATCCATTGCGCAGGTCAGTGATCTGTCGATCGCGGAATGCTCCGCCTTCCTCAACGCGCTGACGCTGGGCCCGCGGGAGCAGGCCATCGCCGGCCAGGTGCTCAAGGAGATCCAGTCGCGGCTGAGCTTTCTGCTCGACGTCGGGCTGGAGTATCTGACGCTGTCGCGGGCGGCCGGAACACTGTCCGGTGGTGAGGCGCAACGTATCCGGCTGGCCACCCAGATCGGCTCGGGTCTGGTCGGGGTGCTCTACGTGCTCGATGAGCCGTCGATCGGGCTGCATCAGCGTGACAACCGCCGGCTGATCGAAACCCTGGTGCGGCTGCGCGACCTGGGCAACACCTTGATCGTCGTCGAGCACGACCTGGACACCATCGCGCACGCCGACTGGATCGTCGACATCGGTCCGGCGGCCGGGGAGCACGGCGGGCGGATCGTGCACAGCGGGCCTTACGCCGAGTTGGTGGCCAACACCGACTCGATCACGGGCGCCTACCTGTCCGGCGCGAAAAGCATTGCGGTGCCCCAGCTTCGCCGGATGGTGGATGCCAAACGCCAGCTGGTCGTGGTCGGCGCCCGCGAACACAACCTGCGCGGCGTCGACGTGGCGTTCCCGCTCGGGGTGCTGACCGCCGTCACCGGAGTGTCCGGTTCGGGAAAGTCGACGCTGGTCAACGACATCCTGGCGTCGGTGCTGGCCAACAAGCTCAACGGCGCCCGGCTGGTGCCCGGCCGGCACACCCGCATCACCGGCCTGGACCACCTGGACAAGCTGGTGCGGGTCGACCAGTCACCGATCGGGCGCACCCCGCGGTCCAACCCGGCCACCTACACCGGGGTGTTCGACAAGATCCGCACCCTGTTCGCCGCCACCACCGAGGCCAAGGTGCGCGGCTATCAGCCGGGCCGGTTCTCGTTCAACGTCAAGGGCGGCCGGTGTGAGGCGTGCACCGGCGACGGCACCATCAAGATCGAGATGAACTTCCTGCCGGATGTCTATGTGCCCTGCGAGGTCTGCCACGGCGCCCGCTACAACCGGGAGACCCTGGAGGTGCACTACAAGGGCAAGACCATCGCTCAGGTGCTCGACATGTCCATCGAGGAGGCGGCGGAGTTCTTCGAGCCGATCACCGCCATCCACCGCTACCTGCGCACCCTGGTCGACGTCGGCCTGGGCTATGTGCGGCTGGGGCAGCCCGCGCCGACGCTGTCCGGCGGGGAGGCGCAGCGGGTGAAGCTGGCCTCGGAGCTGCAGAAGCGCTCCACCGGCCGCACCGTCTACATCCTTGACGAGCCCACCACCGGCCTGCACTTCGAGGACATCGCCAAACTGCTGGGCGTCATCAACGGGCTGGTCGACAAGGGCAACACGGTGATCGTCATCGAGCACAACCTGGACGTGATCAAGACCGCGGACTGGATCATCGACATGGGCCCCGAAGGCGGGGCCGGTGGGGGAACGGTGGTGGCCACCGGCACACCCGAGGACGTGGTGGCCGTGCCGGAAAGCTACACCGGTAAGTTCCTCGCCGAGATCCTGGACATACCGGTCAAACCCGCCAAGCCGGTGAAGCGGCGGCGCAAAGCCAGCGCTTAGCGGCGCGCTTCCTTGACCAGCGGCGACGGGAACCGCGGCGCTATCCGCGTGCCGTCCAGCCAGGCGGTGAGCTGCTTCGCCCGCCGTTCCAACACCTGACGCGCCGGCCGACCCGGGTCCTCCAGCAGCTGCAGTTGCACCTGGGCGGCGGCGTTCTGACACCAGCCGCCCACGATCCGGCCGTTCCACCACACCGTGGGTCCGGCGTTGCCGTAGTTGTCGAAGAGCTGGCCGCGGTGCTCGCCGAGGTACCAGTCGCGGTGATACCAGCCCATCGTGGTGACGTCGAGTCCGGGCAGCAGCGCACCCCACGGCTCGGGTTCGGGCTCGGGCTCCAGGTCGTCGGGCAGCGCGTACCCGGGGGTGCCGTGCAGGTCGACGTCGACGGCGCCGATGCCGCTCAACGCTTTTCGGACCGCCGTCTTGGTGGTGCCGAACCACCACTTGATGTCGTCGGCGGTGGCCGGGCCGAAGGCCCGCAGCCAAGTGGCGACCAGGCGCGCCTGCGCCTCCTCGGCGGAGATCGGTTCGCCCGGTTCGCCGAGCCAGTCGGCGGCGGCCGCCCACCGGGGCCGCGACGAGGTCCAGCTGGCGTCGTTGGGTCCGCGCACGATGTCGCCCTGGGCGCCGAGCACGGTCAAGGCGCGCGGGGCGAGGTGGGTCTGGCCGCCGTAGGCCTTGCCGGGTGCGGGGTCGTAGGTTCCGGCCAGTTCGGGTAGTGCGGCACGCAGTTCGGTGCTGCTGGCCGGGCCGTGCTCTTCGAGATGTCGCAGCACCGCCGCGCCGGCCCGGGCCAGCCAGCGTGCTCCGTCGTCGGCGACACCGGCTTTGGCCACGTCGGCGATGAGTCGGCGGCGTTCGGTGTCGGCCACCCGGTCGCCGGCGGCGGCCTGCACAGCAGGCAGCTCGGCGGGGTCGACCACCCACAGCGTGCGGCGCATCGCCAGCTGCTTGATCAGCGACCGCTTCTCATACAACGCACTGTCCAGGTCGGCGACGCTGAACGGCGATGATCGCGCCCACAGCGACAGGTACGGGGTGGCCGGATCGGTGGCGTGCAGGCCGATGAGCGTGGCCGCTATCTGCGTGATCGGCTCGGTCGCGGTCTCCGGGGCCAGGAAATGCCGGCGTGCCAAGCGGTTTCGCCGTTCGGCGATGGTGAAGGCCCGCACCTGTCAGTGTTCGTCATCGCGCATCGAGGCGCGGATCTGCTCCAACCGGTCGGCGGCGGCGCGCTGCCGGTCCTGGTACTGCTTCTCGACGGTGCGGCCCTCCGGGGTTTCCGCGTCCAGTTCCTGCGCACCGATCGAGGTCTCGAACCGGTTCTCGATCTTCTCGCGCACCGATTCGAAGGTCGGCACGCCGGTGTCGTCGTAACCGGTGTCGGGCTGCGGGTCGCCCGGATCGTCACTCATGTTCGCCACGGTACCGCCGGCGATCGAAGTAGCGGACCATCAGCGCCCAGTAGCCCATGGTCAGCGTCATCGCCGCTGCGGTGGCCGCCACCGTCGGCAGCAGTCGCCGCCGGCGGGCGCTCAGCAGCGCCCATGCGGTCGCGGCGCTACCGGCGAGGTTCACCAGCAGGGCGGCGTCTCGGGGCCGGTCGGTGACCCACTGCTCCTCACCGAGCATCGCGCGCGTCGACCAGGCCGCATGATCGGTGGGCTCGCCGAAGAGCACCGGGTTCAGTGCGAACCACACCGACACCCACGCGGCATCCCGCCAGGAGCGCCGCCACACCGGCACCAGGATCAACGGCGTCGTCGCCCAGCGACTCCAGGCGCTCCACGGGTTGGCGTGCCGGGCGAACACAGCGCGGCGGATACCGGCGAGAGTCATAACCCGCGAGGATAGGCAGTCAAGCTGGGCGCCGCCGGGGACGAAATGTCCGGGCTGGAGGAATGCCGAACTGCTGCTAGACTGTGTGCCGCGACCGTCCCGGCGTACGCCAGGACTGCAAGTGGAGTTCCCTCCCACCTCTAGCCGCGGAGCGATCCGTAGGTCTAGTGGTCCGGTCGCAGGCGGTGCGAACCGCCTGCTCTGCGCAGCGCGCGCAGGCGCCCCGATGGTAATCGGGCCGCGACCGGTCGGCATCGGGCCCTGCTTCGTGCAGGGCTTTTTTGCTGGTGGGTGGTTTCAGCGCCGCTGCGTCCGGACGAGCACTGCGGCGGCCGCGACCGGAAGACTACCCAGGGAGGTCCCATCAGCACTGAGATCCGCGTCAACGAGCGCATTCGCGTACCTGAGGTCCGTTTGATCGGCCCGGGAGGGGAGCAGGTAGGCATCGTGCGCATCGAGGATGCGCTTCGCGTCGCCGCGGATGCCGATCTCGACCTTGTCGAAGTAGCCCCGACCGCGAAACCGCCGGTCTGCAAGATCATGGACTACGGCAAGTACAAGTACGAGGCGGCCCAGAAGGAGCGCGAGTCTCGCAAGAACCAGCAGCAGACCGTCGTCAAGGAACAGAAGCTGCGCCCCAAGATCGACCCCCACGACTACGAGACGAAGAAGGGCCACGTGGTCCGCTTCCTCGAAGCCGGGGCGAAGGTCAAGGTGACGATCATGTTCCGCGGACGTGAGCAGTCCCGGCCCGAACTGGGCTACCGGCTGCTGCAGCGACTGGGCGCCGATGTCGCCGAGTACGGGTTCGTCGAGACCTCCGCCAAGCAGGACGGACGCAACATGACGATGGTGCTGGCACCGCACCGCGGCGCGAAGACCCGGGCCAAGGCCGCAGAAGATGCCGGTGCGGGCGCAAAGCCCCCCGCCTCGGCGCCGGACAACGCGGCCGAGGCGGCCGAGCCCAAACCCGAAAACTGACACCGAATACCAGAACTGAGGAAACATGCCCAAGGCGAAAACCCACAGTGGCGCTTCGAAGCGGTTCCGTCGCACCGGCACCGGCAAGATCGTGCGGCAGAAGGCCAACCGTCGCCACCTGCTCGAGCACAAGCCGAGCACCCGCACTCGCCGGCTGGCCGGGCGCACCGAGGTGGCTGCTGCCGACGCCAAGCGCGTCAACAAGATGCTGAACGGCTGACAGCCGCTCCGCGCTACGCAAATCCCTTACGTCCCAACGAGAGTAGGAACACCCCATGGCACGCGTGAAGCGGGCAGTCAACGCCCAGAAGAAGCGTCGCACCATCCTGAAGGCCTCGAAAGGCTACCGTGGCCAGCGGTCGCGGCTTTACCGCAAGGCCAAAGAGCAGCAGCTGCACTCGCTGACCTACGCCTACCGTGACCGTCGCGCCCGCAAGGGCGACTTCCGCAAGCTGTGGATCACCCGGATCAACGCGGCGGCCCGCGCCAACGGCGTCACCTACAACCGCCTGATCCAGGGTCTCAAGGCGGCCGGTGTCGAGGTGGACCGTAAGAACCTCGCCGAGATCGCCGTCAGCGACGCGGCAGCGTTCACCGCGCTGGTCGAGGTCGCCAAGGCCGCGCTGCCCGAGGATGTCAACGCGCCCTCCGGCGAGGCCGCCTGACCCTGCTGGGTCTTTCTGGGATGCTGACCGAACGCTCGGCCCGCGTGGTCGCGGCGGTCAAGCTGCACCGGCACGTCGCCAGGAAGCGTGAACAGCGCTTCCTGGCGGAGGGTCCCAATCTGGTCGAGGCTGCGATCCGTCGCGGGCTGGCCGTCGAGGTCTTCGCCACCGAATCGGCGGCGCAACGGCACGGCGAGCTGCTGGCGTCGGTCCGGGCGCCGGTGCACCAGGTCAGCGACCGGGCGGCTAAAGCCTTGTCGGACACCGTCACCCCGGCCGGATTGGTCGCCGTATGCACGGTTCCGGAACCGGACCTGGGCGGGTTGCTAGCCGACGCGCCGCACCTGGTGGCGGTCGCGGTGGGCATCGGCGAGCCGGGTAACGCCGGCACCCTGATCCGTATCGCCGACGCCACCGGGGCTTCCCTGGTGGTGTTGACCGGCAACAGCGTCGACCCCTACAACGGCAAGTGCCTGCGCGCCTCGGCGGGCAGCGTCTTCAACGTCCCGGTCGTGGTGGCCGCCGACACCGATGCGGTCCTTGCGGCGCTGCGCGAATCGGGGCTGCAGCTGCTGGCCACGGCGCTGGACGGCGACCTGAGTCTCGACGACGCCGATCCGGTGCTGACCGCGCCTACCGCGTGGCTGTTCGGCCCGGAATCCCACGGCTTGCCGGCTGCCGTCGCGGCCGCCGCGGACCATCGGGTGCACATCCCGATGTCCGGCGGCGCGGAGAGCCTGAATGTGGCTGCCGCAGCAGCGATCTGCCTGTATCAGAGCGCGCGGGCGCAGCGCGGCGCCCGGTCCTAGGCGGCCTTACGGCGTGGCGGGCGCGGCGCCAGGCCGCCGCCGGCGGCCAGTGAGAAGGTGCTGTGCACGAACGCCCCGGCCCGCTCGACCAGCTTCATGCCCCGGCTGACCCGCGGCACGTAGTGCATCCCGCTGGCGCGCCGGTCCTTGGGCGGTCCGCTGAACCAGGGCGCTTCGATGAGCGGTGCGTCGGCGGGGAGCTTGCCCTGTTCGCGCTTGTAGCCGGCCAGCGCACGCGGATGCAGCCGGATCTCCTCGGGGACCACGCTGAACGCCAGGTGGGCGGCCTTGCCCAACAGCCGGAACAGCACCTCGTCGCCTTCTGACCAGCGCAGCCCGGCCTTCTCCCGAACCACCGGTTCGAACAGCCCGGCGGCCACCCAGCGCTGGGCGGCCAGTGCCGGCTTGAACAGCTGATCCCACACGCCGGTGGGCATCATCACGAACCACGGCTTGGGGATGCGCATGTCCAGGATGCCCTGCGCGGCCGGCGTCATCTCCAGCTCTTCCTCGCAGACCCGGTCCCAGTACTCACAGAACTCGTCCCAGGACTTCGGCACCGGGCGCATGCTCATGCCGTACATCCGGTACCACTGCACGTGTTCGTCGAAGAGTTGGTGCTTCTCGGCCTCGGTCAGCCCGCCGCAGAAGTACTCGGCCAGCTTGATGATCAACATGAAGAACGTCGCATGCGCCCAATAGAAAGTCTCAGGATCCAGCGCGTGATAGCGCCGGCCCTGCGCATCGGTGCCCTTGATGTCGCGGTGGTAGTCGCGGATCGCCGCACCGGTGGCCTGGGAGCGCATGCCGTCGTAGACCACGCCCATGATCGGGTACACCGACCGCGTCACCCGCTGCAGCGGTTCACGCCACAGGCTGGAGTGCTCTTCCACGCCGGCGCCCAGGCCGGGGTACATGTTCTCGATGGTGCCGATCCACATGCCCATCACGCCGGTGCGGATATCCCCGAAGTACTTCCAGGTCAGCGATTCGGCGTTCAATGGCTCCACGGCCGCCGCGGGTTTGGGCGGGGTCGGTACGGGGGCACTCTGCTCCGCGGGCTCAGCTGCCCGCTCGGCGGACGTGGTCGGCGTAACGGTCATCACGTCTCCTGTCTGGCGAACCTGACACAACCATAATTGTGACAACACATGTTGTCTACATTATCGGGGGCGAGTCGCGACGGGATCGCCGACCGTGGCGTGTGCCACGTGTCTCTGCCGTTGCCGGTGGCCGCAACCGCCACCTACGCTGAGGCGCATGGACCTCGAGCCGGTCGGTCGGCAGGCTGACGAGCTCGAGGAGGTGGTGGAGATACCGGAGCATGCCCCGTCGAGCCGCCGCCGTTCGTTCTCCCTCGACGACGCCGCGGCCTGGTTGAACCGCACGACCAACGACGTGCGGGTGGTCGACTTGGTCCGGCGGGTGCGCCGGGCGCTACCCGGCGACCCCGAGTTCGGCGATCCGCTCTCGACCGCGGGCGACGGGGGACCGCAGGCCGCGGCCCGGGCGGCCGGTCGGCTGATGGGTGACCGCTCCGCGGCGTCGCGCGAGGTCAGTCTGGGGGCCTTGCAGATATGGCAGGCGTTGACCGAGCGGATTTCCCGCGCCCCCACCAATGCCGAGGCGACGCTGGTCTTCACCGACCTGGTCGGCTTCTCGACGTGGTCGCTGCGGTCCGGCGACGACGCCACCCTCACCCTGCTGCGGCGGGTGTCGCAGGCGGTCGAACCGCCGCTGCTGGACGCCGGCGGCCGCATCGTCAAACGGATGGGCGACGGGATCATGGCGGTGTTCCGCGAGCCGCTGATCGCGGTCGGCGCGGTGCTGGAAGCCCAGGATGCGATCGCGACGGTCGAGGTCAACGGCTTCACGCCGCGGATGCGGGCCGGTATCCACACCGGGCGGCCGCAGCGGCTGGCCGATGATTGGCTGGGCGTGGACGTCAACATCGCCGCGCGGGTGATGGAGCGGGCCGTCAAGGGCGGCATCGTGGTGTCCGGGGCGACGCTGGAGCGCATCGAGCCCGGGGACCTCGAGGAGTTGGGAGTGACGGCCAAGCGGGCCCGCCGACAGGTGCTGTCGGCCAAGACCAGCGGTGTCCCGGCCGATCTGATGATGTATCGGCTCAAGGCGGTTCGCCGCGAGCCCCCCGCTTCCGACTGAGCGTGGCGTTAACTTACTTGTGAGCCGGTCGAATTCCCGCACACGAGTGGAGGAACCCCGTTCCTTGGAATAGTCTGCGTGAACAAGTCATCTAATTGTGCAGTTCTACACAGGTCGCCTTCAGCGCAGAAGCGGGGAAATCATGTCAGGTCGGGAGCAGCGCCGCGGGAACGACCGCCGGGTTCGTCATCGGGTGGTCGGTGCCGGCAGCACGGTGGCGGCGTTCCTGGCGTTCGGTATGGCTCCGCTGGCCGCGGCCCCCACGGCGCACGCCGACCTCGACTTCGACTGGCTGACCGACCTGTTCGCGCCGGTGTCGGACTCGGCGTGGGGTTGGGACACCAACGACTGGGACACCAGCACCTGGGACATCAGCTCCTGGTTCACCTCGTCGGCGGACCCGGGCATCGCGGTCGACACCAGCGCATTCGACATGACGTCGCTGTTCAACACGTTCTTCTACCAGCCGCTGTATTCGTCGATCGACGCCTTTATCGAGAACCCGGCCAACTCCTGGCTCGTCGACATGATCAACGGCTGGGCTCCCGACGGCCAGTTCTACCTCGGGGACGGCGCTGCCGGCACCGCGGAGACCCCCGACGGCGGTGATGGCGGACTGTGGTTCGGCTCCGGCGGTGCCGGCTACGCCGGCGGGGAAGACAACGATCCTGGTGACGGCGGTGCCGCCGGGCTGTTCGGCAATGGCGGTGCCGGCGGCGCCGGCTGGGACGACCAGGTCGGCGGTACCGGTGGTGCCGGCGGCACCATCATGGGCATCGGCGGTGCCGGTGGCGCCGGCGGCATGGGCGCCAACGGCGGCAGCGGCGGCGACGCGATGGGCTGGCTGTTCGGGATCGGCGGTGTCGGGGGCGCCGGTGGTGCGGGCACGGCCGGTGCGGATGGCGCTGCCGGTGTGTGGGCTGACGGTGGTGCCGGCGGTGTCGGTGGTGCCGGCCATGCGGGCGGCACCGGTGGCGCCGGCGGTAATGCGACCAAATCAATGTTCGGCACGGGTGGCGCGGGCGGCGCCGGTGGCGCCGGTGGGGCCGGCGGCCAGGGCGGTACCGGCGCCGATGGCGACGCCGAGAACCTCGACGGTGGCGCCGGCGGCGACGGCGGTGAAGGCGGCTCGGGCGGTTCCGGCGGCACGGGCGGCAACGGCGGCATGTTTGGCACCAAGGGTGCGGCCGGCGAGGCCAGCACGGTCAACGGTGATGGCGGCAAGGGCGGCACCGGCGGTGCCGGCGTGGACGCCACCGCCGACCACGCGGCCGGCAACGGCGGTGTCGGTGGCAACGGCGGCAGCGGCGGCGACGCCGGCAACGGTGGCCAGGGCGGCACCGGCGGTGCGGGCGGTGCCGGTGAAGAGGTCGGTCCGGGCGCCACTACCTGGCATGACGCCGGCAAGGGCGGTGACGGCGGCGCCGGCGGTGACGGCGGCAAGATCGGCAACGGTGGTACGGGCGGTACCGGCGGTGCCGGTGGTGTCAGCGCTACCGCCGTCGACGAGCATGGAAACCCGCTCGTTGACGAGGACGACAATCAGCTCACGGTTGGGGGCACCGGTGGTACCGGTGGTGCCGGCGGTGACGGTGGTACCGAGGCGGGCAATGGCGGCAACGGCGGCACCGGCGGTGTCGGCGGAGCCGGGCACGACGGGCTCAAGGGCAAGGCCGGCGATGACGCTGAGGATGCAGGGGCCAACGGTGGCAATGGTGGCCAAGGTGGCAACGGCTTCGACGGTGGTCAGGGCGGCAAGGGCGGCGTAGGCGGCAAGGCGCAGACCGACACCGGCACCGACGGGGCCTACGGTGACGGTGGCGCTGGCGGCGCCGGCGGTGCGGTCGGCGCGGGCGGCGACGGTGGTAACGGCGCCAACGGCACCTGGGACGGCACCGGGAACGGAAACGGCGGCGACGGCGGGCAGGCCGGTGCCAACGGCGAGCACGCCGGCAACGGCGGCGCTGGTGGCGAGTGGGGCGGCGAGGGCGAAAACCCCGATGCCAAGGGTGCAGACGGCGCGGACGGCGCCATAGATCCCACCGAGGCCAGCAAGGGCGGTAACGGTGGTAACGGTGCTGCCGGAACCGCGGACCACCACGACGGCGGCAACGGTGGCGACGGCGGCAACGGTGCCTACGGCGGCGACGGCGGCCGCGGCGGCAACGGCGGCGACGCATTCGAAGGCAGCAACGGCAAGGGCGGCGACGGCGGCAACGGCGGCAAGGGCGCCGACGGCAACGGCCACAAGACGAGCGACGGCGGCCACGGTGGCGACGGCGGTGCCGGCGGCGCGGGCGACGGCACCGGGAACGGTGGCAAGGGCGGCGACGGCGGTGATGGCGGCAACGGCGGCCACGGCGTGGAGGGCGCAGCCGGCGACTTCGAAAACGGCACCGGTAATGGCGGCGACGGCGGCGACGGCTACAACGGCGGCAACGGCGGCGCCGGCGGTGCCGGCGGTGCATCCGAGTCCGGCGCCAATGGCGACGGCGGCAGCGGCGGTAAGGGCGGCAACGCCGGTGCCGCCGGCGACGGCGGCGACGGCGCTCAAGGCGACTGGAACGAGAAGGGCCAGTACGGCTATGGCTCCGGCGGCACGGGCGGTAACGCCGGCGACGCCGGCTCGGCGGGCAACGGCGGTGCCGGTGGCGCCGCCGGTGACGGCGCCGGGACCGCCGGCACGGCCGGAGGCGATGGCGACAACGGCTCCGACGCGACCGTTGGCGGGCGGGGTGGCCACGGTGGGGCCGGCGCGGACGGCGATGAGACGCACTGGAACGGCGGTGCCGGCGGTGACGGCGGCACGGGCGGGGTCTACGGCGACGGCGGCAACGGCGGCAACGGCGGCAATGCCTGGTATGACAAGGACACCGACGTCAGCAGGGCGACCACCGGCGGAAACGGCGGTGCCGGCGGTAACGGCGGCGCCGGCGGCACCGAGCACGGCAACGGCGGCAACGGCGGCCACGGCGGTAACGCAGCGGTGGGCAGCCAATACGGCGGCACCGGCGGAGCCGGCGGCAAGGGCGGCGCCGCCACCGCTGAGAACGGCAACGGCGGTGACGGTGGCAACGGCGGCAACGGCGCCGCCGCGAGCGGATGGCGGTCCGACGGCACCTGGGGCATCGACGGGTTCAGCGGCAAGTTCGGCTCCGGCACCATCCTGGGCGTCTCCGGCGCCGGCGGCAACGGCGGCGCGGGTGGCAGCGCCATCACCGGTAACGGCGGCAACGGCGGCACCGGTGGCGACGGTGGTGCCGCCGCCAGCGACGCCGGTACCCGGGTCATCTGGGGTGGCGCCGGTGGTAAGGGTGGCGCCGGTGGCGCCGCCACCGTCCCGGCCGATGACGGCGACGGCGATGGCAGCGGTGACGGCGGCGACGGCGACGGCGGCACCGGCGGCGAGAACGAGGGCGGTGACACCGATGCCTCGGCCATCGAATCCGGCAACGGCGGTAACGGCGGGAACGGCGGGAACGGCGGTGAAGGGACCATCACCGGCGGCAGCGGTGGCGCCGGCGGTGCCGGCGGTGCCAGCGATGACGGCGAAGGTGGCAAGGGTGGCAACGGCGGCACCGGTGCCGGGGGCACCGGCTGGAACGACGCCAACGGCAATCTGGCCGGCAAGGGTCAGATCCTCAACTTCGGCGGCAGCGGCGGCGCCGGCGGGGCCGGCGGCAACGGCGAGACCGGTGGCAACGGCGGCACCGGTGGTGACGGCGCGAAGGGCCTGACCGGCGGCAACGTGTTCAGCTCCGCCGGCGCCGGCGGCGCGGGCGGGGCCGGCGGCACCGGCACCACCGGCGACGGCGGCGACGGCGGCAAGGGCGGTGACAGCGGCAATGCGACCTGGCGTGCCCACAACGGCGGCGCCGGCGGCGCCGGCGGCAACAGCACCGAGGGCAACGGCGGTAAGGGTGGCGACGGCGGTGCCGGCGGGTCCCTGACCGGCGGCGGCACCGCTCCCACCAATGGCCAGCCGGTCACCGTCGGCGCCGGCGGCGCGGGCGGTAACGGTGGCAGCAGCACCGATGCGGACACCGAGGGCCACGGCGGCGACGGCGGCGATGGCGGTGCCGGCGGCAGCGGCGTCGGCAGCACCAAGGGTGGCATCGGTGGCACCGGCGGTACCGGCGGCAGCTCCGGCTCGGAGAAGGCCGACGCCCCCGACCAGCCGACTGCGCCGACTGGAACCGCCGGTGGCGAAGGCACCGCCGGTTCGGAGGGAGCCACACCCAAGCCCGCCGACGAGGACGACAGCTGATCCACCGGTCGAGAGCCCCGCACACCGCGTGCGGGGCTCTCGCCGTGTGGTCGATAAGATCGACGCTGGCGTCTCAGCCAAAATCACACCCAGCAAGGAGAATCGCGTCGCGTGGGCGATCAACCCGTTGACTCGACCGTCGTCGCCGACGCGACCCTGAACGCGGCCCTGCAAGCAGCGCAGCACGGCTTCACCGCCGCCGCCGACCTGGATGCGCTGGCCCACGCCAAAACCGAGCACCTCGGCGACAAGGCGCCGCTGGCACTGGCCCGCCAGGCGCTGGCCAAACTAGACAAGGCCGACCGGGCCGACGCCGGCAAGCGCGTCAACGCCGCCCGCACCCAAGCCCAACAGGCCTACGACGAGCGGCTCGAGCAACTGCGCGCCGAACGCGACGCCGCCGTGCTGGCCGCCGAGAGCATCGACGTCACGCTGCCCTCGGCACGTCGTCCCGTCGGGGCCCGCCACCCCATCACCCAACTGGCCGAACACGTCGCCGACACCTTCGTCGCGATGGGCTGGGAGGTGGTCGAAGGCCCCGAGGTCGAAGCCGAGCACTTCAATTTCGACGCGCTGAACTTCCCCGTCGACCACCCGGCGCGCAGCGACCAGGACACCTTTCACATCGCCCCGGCCGGCTCACGCCAGCTGCTGCGCACCCACACCTCCCCGGTGCAGATCCGCGCCCTGCTGGCCCGCGACCTGCCCGTCTACGTCGTCTCGATCGGCCGCACCTTCCGCACCGACGAACTCGACGCCACCCACACCCCGGTGTTCCACCAGGTCGAGGGGCTGGCGGTGGACCGCGGGCTGACCATGGCACACCTGCGCGGCACCCTGGACGCGTTCGCGCAATCGGAGTTCGGGCCGGCGACGCGCACCCGGTTCCGGCCGCACTTCTTCCCCTTCACCGAGCCCTCCGCCGAGGTCGACATCTGGTTCGAGGGCAAAAAGGGCGGCCCCGGCTGGGTGGAATGGGGCGGCTGCGGCATGGTGCACCCCAACGTGCTGCGCGGCGTGGGTATCGACCCCGACGAGTACTCCGGCTTCGCATTCGGCATGGGTCTGGAGCGAACCCTGCAGTTCCGCAACGGCATTCCCGACATGCGCGACATGGTCGAGGGCGATGTCCGGTTCTCGCTGCCGTTCGGAGTGGGTGCCTGATGCGCATTCCCTACAGCTGGCTGCGTGAGGCCCTGACCGCAGGCGCGCCCGACTTGGACATCTCCGCACACGACATGGAGCAGGCGCTGCTGCGCGTCGGCCACGAGGTCGAGGACGTGCACACCCTGGGCCCGGTCACCGGGCCGTTCAAGGTCGGCAGGGTCGTCGAGATCGAGGAACTCACCGAGTTCAAGAAGCCGATCCGGGCTTGCCGCGTCGACGTCGGCGAAGAACAGCCCCGCGAGATCGTCTGTGGCGCCACCAATTTCGTGGTCGGTGACCTGGTGGTGGTGGCGTTGCCCGGTGCGGTGCTGCCCGGTGACTTCGCGATCGCCACCCGTAAGACCTACGGCCGCACCAGCGATGGGATGATCTGCTCGGCGTCCGAAATCCGGCTGAGCACCGACCATTCGGGCATCCTGGTACTACCGTCCGGCACCGCCGATCCCGGTGCCGACGCCGCCGAGGTCCTCGGCCTCGACGACGTGGTCTACGAGCTGGCCATCACCCCCGACCGCGGCTACTGCATGTCGGTGCGGGGCCTGGCACGGGATCTGGCGTGCGCGCTGGACCTGAACTTCGCCGATCCGGCCGCGGTACCGCCGCTGCCCGCCGACGGCGAGGCCTGGCCGCTGACCGTGCAACCCGACACCGGCGTGCGCCGCTTCGCGCTACGCGGCGTCACCGGCATCGACCCGGCGGCGGTGTCGCCGTGGTGGCTGCAGCGCCGACTGCTGCTCTGCGGTATCCGGGCGATCTCGCCGGCCGTCGACGCCACCAACTACGTGATGGTCGAACTCGGCCACCCGATGCACGCCCACGACCGGTCTCGCATCACCGGCGGATTCGGCGTGCGCTTCGCGGCGCCCGGCGAGACCGTCACCACCCTCGATGACATCGAACGCAAGCTGGACCCGGCCGATGTGCTGATCGTCGACGACGTCGCGACCGCCGCGATCGGCGGCGTGATGGGCTCGGGCAGCACCGAGATGCGCGACGACTCGACCGACGTGCTGTTGGAGGCCGCGATCTGGGATCCCGCAGCGGTGTCGCGGACCGCGCGGCGGCTGCACCTGCCCAGCGAGGCCGCCCGCCGCTACGAGCGCGCCGTGGACCCGGCCATCTCGGTGGCCGTGCTGGACCGGTGTGCGACGCTGCTCGCCGAGATCGCCGGGGGAGCCGTCGAACCCACACTGACCGACTGGCGCGGGGACCCGCCCGTCGAGAACTGGAACCCGGCACCCATCGAGATCGCCGCCGACCTGCCGGACCGCACCGCCGGGGTGAGCTACCCCGAGGGCACCACCGCCCGGCGGCTGACCCAGGTCGGCTGCGCCGTGGCGGCTCACGGCGTGACACTGACCGTCACCCCGCCGAGCTGGCGGCCGGACCTGCGCCAGCCCGCCGACCTGGTCGAGGAGGTGCTGCGGCTCGAAGGCCTGGAGTCCATCCCGTCGGTGCTGCCCGCGGCGCCGGCCGGGCGAGGCCTGACCGACACCCAGCGGCGCCGGCGCGCGATCGGCAAGTCGCTGGCGCTGGCCAGCTACGTCGAGGTGCTCACCAGCCCGTTTTTGCCCGCCGGGGTGTTCGACGCCTGGGGCCTGGCCGACGACGACCCGCGCCGCGCCACCGTCGCCGTGCTCAACCCGCTGGAGGCCGACCGGCCGCAGCTGGCCAGCACACTGCTGCCCGGCTTATTGGAAGCGTTGGGGCGCAACGTGTCCCGCGGCATCAACGATGTCGCGCTGTTCACCATCGCCCAGGTGGTGCAGTCGGTCGGGTCAGCCGAATTCCCGGCTGTCACGCCCGCACAACGGCCCACCGACGCGCAGATCGCCGGCATCGACGCGGCTCTGCCCCGCCAGCCGCAGCACATCGCGGTGGCGCTGACCGGCTTGGCCGAGCCCCGCGGGCCGTGGGGGCCGGGCCGGCCCGTCGAGGCCGCCGACGCCATCGAGGCGGCCCGGGTGATCGCCCGCGCCGGCGGTGTGGAGCTCACGTTGCGCTCGGCGGCACAGCTGCCGTGGCATCCGGGCCGCTGCGCCGAGGTGCTGGTCGGCGAAACCGTGATCGGCTACGCCGGGCAGCTGCACCCGGCCGTCGTCGAACGCTCCGGGCTGCCCAAGGGCAGCTGCGCGGTCGAGTTGAACCTGGACGCCATGCCCATCGCGTCGTCGCTGCCCGCGCCGCGGGTGTCGCCGTTCCCGGCGGTGTTCCAGGACGTCGCGCTGGTGGTCGATGAGAAGGTGACCGCCCAATCGGTGGCCGATGCGGTGCGCGCCGGCGCCGGCGCGCTGCTGGAAGACATCGCCCTGTTCGACGTCTACACCGGTCCGCAGGTCGCCGACGGCCGCAAGTCACTGGCGTTCGCGCTGCGCTTCCGCGCGGCCGATCGCACCCTGACCGAGGACGAGGCCAGCGCCGCCCGCGACGCCGCGGTGGCCTGCGCCGCCGAGCGCGTCGGCGCCACCCTGCGCTAGGCCCTTGCTCATTTTGCGCGAGCGGGCGTGTTTGCACACGACACGCCGCGGTCAGGCGTACAACTATGCACTCTCGCGGCCTATCGCGAGCCCCGGGTACTCCGGCATGCTGAGAAGCGCCACGCGTCACCGAGCGGGAACCTCGATGGGAGTTCAACGCTATGAACGAACCCGAAACCTTTGACGTCGTCGTACTCGGAGCCGGACCGGTCGGTGAGAACGTCGCCGACCGCGCCCGGGCCGCCGGGCTGACGGTGGCGATCGTGGAGCGCGAACTCGCCGGCGGCGAATGCTCCTATTGGGCCTGCGTGCCCAGCAAGGCGCTGCTGCGGCCGGTGCTCGCGCTGGCCGACGCCCGCCGCGTGGCCGGCGCGCGCGAAGCCGTCAGCTCCCCGATCGACGCCGCCGGAGTGTTCGGCCGCCGCAACGACTTCGTGGGCGACTGGGACGACACCGGCCAGGTGGACTGGATCAACGGCATCGGCGCGACGCTGGTGCGCGGGCACGGACGTCTCGACGGGCCGCGGCGGGCGGTGGTCACCACGCCCGGCGGCGACACCGTGGAGCTGGCCGCCCGCCATGCGGTGGTGATCTGCACCGGAACCCGCGCGGCACTCCCGGAACTGCCCGGTATCGCCGAGGCCCGGCCGTGGACCAATCGCGAAGCCACCGAAGCCATGTCGGTTCCCGGCCGGATCGCGGTCGTCGGCGCCGGCGGTGTGGGCGTCGAAATGGCCACCGCCTGGCAGTGTTTGGGCTCGGCCGTGACGATGCTGGTGCGCGGATCGGGGTTATTGGCGCGGATGGAGCCGTTCGTCGGCGAGTACGTCGCGCGCGGGTTGGCCGAGGCGGGAGTCGATGTGCGCACGGGTGTTTCGGTGGCCCGGCTCGGGCGCGACGGTGATGGGCCGGTGCGTTTGGAGTTGACCGACGGCGGCGAACTCGAAGTCGACGAGGTGCTGTTCGCGACGGGCCGCAGCCCGGCTACCGGCGACATCGGCCTGGACACCGTCGGCCTGAATCCCGGGGACTGGCTGCAGGTCGATGACACCTGCCGGGTGCAGGCCGTCGACGACGGGTGGCTGTACGCGTGCGGCGACGTCAATCACCGGGCGCTGCTGACCCACGAGGGCAAATACCAGGCACGCATTACAGGCGACGCCATCGGCGCGCGAGCCACCGGCGCCCCGCTGGACACCGCGGACTGGGGCGCCCATGCCGCCACCGCTGACCACCACGCGGTGCCGCAGGTGTTCTTCACCGACCCGGAGGCTGCCGCCGTGGGGCTCACCGCCGAGCAGGCGCAACAGGCCGGGCAGCGGGTGCAGGTGGTGGATGTGGAGATCGGCGAGGCGGTGACCGGGGCCAAACTGCACGCCGACGGCTACCGTGGGCGCGCCCGCATGGTGGTCGACGCCGAGCATGAGTACCTGCTCGGTGCCACGTTCGTCGGCCCCGGTGTCGCCGACCTGCTGCACTCGGCCACCATCGCCGTCGCCGGGCGGGTGCCGGTGAGTCGGCTCTGGCACGCCGTGCCGTGTTTTCCGACGATCAGCGAGGTCTGGCTGCGGCTGCTGGAGGCCTACCGCGATTCCGCATCGGTCCAAGCGCCGAGCTGAGTGTCGGTCTGAGCCTCAGATACCGTCGGCGGGCGTGCGCAAAAACGGTTCTGGCCACGGCGTGTCGGCCGGGGACCCGCACGCTGGCCGGAAATAAACGTAATGGGTTTGCGCATTGATGCATAACAATGCAACACTGGTCGCATGGTTTCTGTGGCGGTAGCCGGTGCCAGTGGGTACGCCGGCGGTGAGATTCTGCGGCTGTTACTGGGGCACCCAGCTTACGCGGACGGCCGGTTGACGATCGGGGCGCTGACCGCCGCCGGTAACGCCGGCAGCACCATGGGCGAACAGCACCCGCATCTCATGCCGCTGGCCGACCGGGTCCTCCAGCCCACCGAGGTCGACGTCCTCGCCGGCCACGACGTGGTGTTTCTCGGCCTGCCGCACGGACATTCGGCGGTACTGGCCGAACAGCTCGGCGACGACACCCTGGTGGTGGACTGCGGCGCGGACTTCCGGCTGGACGACCCGACCGACTGGGAACGCTTCTACGGCACGTCGCACGCGGGCACCTGGCCCTACGGCCTGCCGGAACTGCCCGGGGCGCGCGAACAGCTCAAGGACGCCCGCCGGATCGCAGTGCCGGGCTGCTACCCGACGGCGGCGCTGCTGGCGCTGTTCCCGGCCGTCGCCGCCGGCCTGATCGAGCCGGACGTCTCCGTGGTCGCGGTCAGCGGCACCTCCGGCGCCGGCAAGGCCGCCAAGGTCGACCTGCTCGGCTCGGAGGTGATCGGCTCGGCGCGGGCCTACAACATCGCCGGCGCGCACCGGCACACTCCGGAGATCGGCCAGGGCCTGCGGGCGGTCACCCACCGTGACGTCACCGTCTCCTTCATCCCGGTGCTGATCCCGGCGTCGCGGGGCATCCTGGCCACCTGCACCGCCAAAACCACCACGCCGCTGCCCAAGCTGCGCGCCGCCTACGAAAAGGCCTACCAGGCAGAGCCGTTCGTACGGCTGCTACCGGAGGGTCAGCTGCCCAAGACCGGATCGGTGATCGGCAGTAACGCCGCGCACCTGGCGGTGGCCGTCGACGAGGACGCCTCGACGTTCATCGCGATCGCCGCCATCGACAACCTGGTCAAAGGCACCGGCGGCGCCGCGGTGCAGGCGATGAACCTGGCACTGGGCTGGCCGGAGTCCGAAGGGCTTTCGACAGTGGGTGTCGCCCCGTGACACGGATCCTGCGCGAACAAGGGGTGACAGCGCCGGCGGGCTTCCGGGCGGCCGGAATCGCCGCCGGCATCAAGGCTTCCGGGGCGCCGGACCTGGCGCTGGTGTTCAACGAGGGGCCCGACTACGCGGCCGCCGGAGTGTTCACCAGCAACCAGGTCAAGGCGGCCCCGGTGCTGTGGAGCCAACAGGTGCTCAAAAGCTGCCGGCTGCGGGCGGTGATCCTCAACTCCGGCGGCGCCAACGCCTGCACCGGCCCGGGCGGATTCCAAGACACCCACGCCACCGCCGAGGCCGTCGCTGCCGCGTTGTCGGAGTGGGGCACCGAGACCGGAGCCGTCGAGGTGGCGGTCTGCTCCACCGGACTGATCGGCGACCGGCTGCCGATGGACAAGCTGCTGGCCGGAGTCACCGACGTGGTGCAGGAGATGGCCGGGGGACTGGTCGGTGGCGACGAGGCCGCCCGGGCGATCATGACGACCGACACCGTGCCCAAACAGGTTGCGCTGCACCACGATGACAACTGGACGCTGGGCGGGATGGCCAAAGGTGCCGGCATGCTGGCCCCGTCGCTGGCCACCATGCTGGTGGTGCTCACCACCGACGCCAAAGCCGACGCGGCCGCACTCGACACCGCGCTGCGCCGCGCCGCCGCCCTGACCTTCGACCGCCTCGACATCGACGGCAGCTGCTCCACCAACGACACGGTGCTGTTGCTGTCCTCGGGCGCCAGCGAGATCACGCCCAGCCAGGACGAACTCGACGCCGCGGTGCTGGCCGCCTGCGAGGACCTGTGCGCCCAGCTGCAGGCCGACGCCGAAGGCGTCACCAAACGGGTCACGATCACCGCCACCGGCGCCGGCAACGACGACGACGCGCTGCTGGCGGCCCGGCTCGTCGCCCGCGACAGCCTGGTCAAGACCGCGCTGTTCGGCTCCGACCCTAACTGGGGCCGGGTGCTGGCCGCCGTCGGGATGGTGCCGTTCACCATCGACCCGGACCGGATCACGGTGGCATTCAACGGGTCACCGGTATTCAGCGACGGCCTGCCGATGCCGGGAGCCCGCGAAGTCGACCTGTCCGGCCCCGACATCGACGTCACCGTCGAGCTGAACCAGGGCAGCGGGCAGGCCACGGTGCGCACGACCGACCTGTCCCACGCCTACGTCGAAGAGAACTCCGCGTACAGCTCATGACCAGCACCGCGACCAAAGCCCAAGTTCTGGCCGAAGCACTGCCCTGGCTCAAGCAGCTGCACGGCAAGATCGTCGTCGTCAAATACGGCGGCAACGCCATGACCGACGACACCCTCAAGCACGCGTTCGCCGCCGACATGGCGTTCCTGCGCAACTGCGGTATCCAGCCGGTGGTGGTCCACGGCGGCGGACCGCAGATCAGCACCATGCTCTCCCGGCTCGGGATCGAAGGCGACTTCAAGGGCGGATTCCGGGTCACCACACCGGAAGTGCTCGACGTGGCGCGCATGGTGCTGTTCGGCCAGGTCGGCCGCGAACTCGTCGGGCTGATCAACGCCCACGGCCCCTATGCCGTCGGCATCACCGGTGAGGACGCCGCGCTGTTCACCGCGGTGCGGCGCAGTGTCACCGTCGACGGCGTCGCCACCGACATCGGACTGGTCGGCGACGTCGACCAGGTCAACACCGCCGCGGTGCGCGATCTCATTGCCGCAGGCCGGATCCCGGTGGTCTCCACCCTTGCCCCCGATGCGGACGGCGTGGTGCACAACATCAACGCCGACACCGCCGCGGCAGCGCTGGCCGAAGCCCTGCAAGCCGAGAAACTGCTGATGCTCACCGACGTCGACGGCCTCTACACCGACTGGCCCGACACCGATTCGCTGGTCAGCGAGATCGACACCGCGACACTGGCGCAGCTGTTGCCGACGCTGGAATCGGGCATGATCCCCAAAGTCGAAGCCTGCCTGCGCGCCGTGCGCGGCGGGGTGCCCAGCGCCCACATCATCGACGGCCGGGTCAAGCACTGCGTGCTCGTCGAATTGTTCACCGACGCCGGCACCGGAACCAAGGTGGTGAACCCATGAGCCTGCAAGACCGCTGGTCCGCGGTGATGATGAACAACTATGGCACCCCGCCGCTGGCTTTGGTCAGCGGCCAGGGCGCGGTGGTGACCGACGAAGCGGGTAAGGACTATCTCGATCTGCTCGGCGGCATCGCCGTCAACCTGCTCGGCCACCGCCACCCCGCGGTGATCGAAGCCGTCACCACCCAGTTGAACACCCTGGGCCACACCTCGAACCTGTACGCCACCGAGCCGGGCGTCGCGCTGGCCGAAGGCCTCGTCGACCAGCTGGGCGCACCGGCGCGAGTGTTCTTCTGCAACTCCGGGGCCGAGGCCAACGAGGCGGCGTTCAAACTGACCCGGCTCACCGGCAAGACGAAGATCGTAGCGGCCGACGGCGCGTTCCACGGCCGGACGATGGGGTCGCTGGCGTTGACCGGTCAACCCGATAAGCGCGCGCCGTTCGAACCGCTGCCCGGCGACATCACCCACGTGCCCTACGGAGACACCAAAGCGCTTGCCGAGGCTGTCGACTCGGCGACCGCGGCGGTCTTCCTGGAGCCGATCATGGGGGAGGGCGGTGTCGTCGTCCCGCCCGCCGGCTATTTGGCCGAGGCTCGCGGCATCACCGCGGCCTACGGCGCACTGCTGGTGTTCGACGAGGTGCAGACCGGCGTCGGCCGCACCGGGGCGTTCTACGCCCACCAGCACGACGGCATCACCCCCGACATCGTCACGCTGGCCAAGGGACTCGGCGGCGGCCTGCCGATCGGGGCGTGCCTGGCCGTCGGCGCGGCCGCTGACCTGTTGACCCCCGGCAGCCACGGCAGCACCTTCGGCGGCAACCCGGTCTGCACCGCAGCCGCCTTGGCGGTACTCAAAGCGCTGGCCGACGGCGACCTGATCACCCGCGCCGGAACTCTGGGCAAGTCACTGAGCCACGGCATCGAGGAACTGGGCCACCCGCTGGTCGACCACGTCCGCGGCAAGGGACTGCTGCAGGGCGTGGTGCTGACCGCGCCGAAGGCCAAAGCGGTGGAGGCCGCGGCCCGCGACGCCGGGTTCCTGGTCAACGCCGCCGCGCCAGGCGTGGTCCGGCTGGCGCCACCACTGATCATCACCGAAGCGCAGCTCGACGACTTCATCACGGCGCTGCCCGGCGTGCTGGACACCGCGCAGGAGGCCGCACATGCCTAGGAACTTTCTGCGCGACGACGACATCACCCCCGCCGAGCAGGCCGAAATCCTCACGCTGGCAGCCGAACTCAAGGCCGCACCGCACAGCCGCCGGCCGCTGGAGGGCCCGCGCGGGGTCGCGGTGATCTTCGACAAGAACTCCACCCGCACCCGGTTCTCGTTCGAGATCGGCATCGCCCAACTCGGCGGGCACGCCGTCGTCGTCGATGGCCGCTCCACCCAACTGGGCCGTGACGAAACCCTGGAGGACACCGGGCGGGTGCTGTCGCGCTACGTCGACGCCATCGTGTGGCGCACCTTCGCCCAGGACCGACTGACCGCGATGGCGGCCACCGCCACCGTGCCGATCGTCAACGCGCTCTCCGACGACTTCCACCCCTGCCAGGTGCTGGCCGACCTGCAGACCATCGCCGAACGCAAAGGCGCACTCCAAGGGCTCAGGCTGACCTATCTCGGTGATGGCGCCAACAACATGGCGCACTCACTGATGCTCGGCGGCGTCACCGCCGGCATGCATGTCACCGTCGCCGCCCCGGACGGTTTCACCCCCGATCCCGCCGTCGTCGCCGCGGCGCAGCAGCGCGCCGCCGACACCGGTGCCTCGGTCAGCCTCACCGCCGACCCGGCCAAGGCGGCGACCGGCGCCGACGTGCTGGTCACCGACACCTGGACTTCGATGGGCCAGGAAGACGACGGGCTGGACCGGGTCGCGCCGTTTCGGCCCTATCAGATCAACGACGAATTGGTTGCACTGGCCGACCCGGACGTCACTGTGCTGCACTGCCTTCCGGCGCACCGCGGCGACGAGATCACCGACTCGGTGATCGACGGGCCGCGCAGCGCGGTCTGGGACGAGGCCGAGAACCGGCTGCACGCACAGAAGGCGCTGCTGGTGTGGTTGCTGGAACGGTCACGATGAGCCGAGCCGACAGCCCCATCACCCGGGTGGGCCGCCAGGCCCGCATCGTCGAGGTGCTGTCCGCGGAACCGGTACGCAGCCAAACCGAGCTGGCCGCGCTGCTGGCCGCCGACGGCATCGAGGTCACCCAGGCCACCCTGTCACGCGACCTGGAGGAACTCGGCGCGGTGAAACTGCGGGGCCCCGATGGAGGAGTCGGCGGGTACGTCATTCCCGAAGACGGCAACCCGATGCGACTGTCCGGCGGCACCGACCGACTGTGCCGGCTGCTGGGGGAGCTGCTGGTGTCCACCGACGCCACCGGAAACCTCGCGGTGCTGCGCACCCCGCCCGGCGCGGCGGACTACCTGGCCAGTGCCATCGACCGGGCCGCGCTACCGTACGTCGTCGGCACCATCGCCGGGGATGACACCATCTTCGTGGCAGCGCGCGAGCCGATGACCGGCGCCGAGCTCGCCGCCGCCCTCAACGACCTGCAGTAAGACCAGTAGCACCCAGTAAGACACAGCAAGGAGAACTCGATGTCCGAACGCGTCATCCTGGCGTATTCCGGTGGCCTGGACACCTCGGTGGCGATCAGCTGGATCGGCAAGGAGACCGGGCGCGAAGTCGTGGCCGTCGCCATCGACCTCGGCCAGGGCGGCGAGGACATGGACGTGGTGCGCCAGCGGGCCCTGGACTGCGGGGCCGTCGAATCCGTCGTGGTCGACGCCCGCGACGAGTTCGCCGAGGGTTATTGCCTGCCCACCATCCAGTCCAATGCGCTCTACATGGACCGCTACCCGCTGGTCTCGGCGATCAGCCGGCCGCTGATCGTCAAACACCTGGTGGCCGCGGCTCGCGAGTACGGCGGCGGCACCGTCGCACACGGCTGCACCGGCAAGGGCAACGACCAGGTCCGCTTCGAGGTCGGATTCGCCTCGCTGGCACCGGATCTCAAGGTGCTGGCCCCGGTCCGCGACTACGCCTGGACCCGGGAGAAGGCGATCGCGTTCGCCGAGCAGAACGACATCCCGATCAACGTCACCAAGCGCTCACCGTTCTCCATCGACCAGAACGTGTGGGGCCGGGCGGTGGAGACCGGGTTCCTGGAGCACCTGTGGAACGCGCCGACCAAGGACGTCTACGACTACACCGAGGACCCGACCGTCAACTGGGGGGTCCCCGATGAGGTGATCATCGGCTTCGAACGCGGTGTCCCGGTGTCGATCGACGGCAAGGGCGTGTCGGTGCTGGAGGCCATCGTCGAGCTCAACCGGCGGGCCGGCGCCCAGGGCGTGGGACGCCTCGATGTGGTCGAGGACCGGCTGGTGGGCATCAAGAGCCGCGAGATCTACGAGGCCCCCGGCGCGATGGTGCTGATCAGCGCCCACACCGAACTCGAGCACGTCACCCTGGAGCGCGAGCTGGGCCGGTTCAAGCGGCACACCGACCAGAAGTGGGCCGAGCTGGTCTACGACGGGCTGTGGTATTCGCCGCTGAAGGCCGCGCTGGAGTCTTTCGTCGCCCACACCCAGCAGCACGTGAGCGGCGAGGTGCGGCTGGTGCTGCACGGCGGCCACATCGCGGTCAACGGCCGGCGCAGCAGTGAGTCGCTGTACGACTTCAACCTGGCCACCTACGACGAGGGCGACACCTTCGACCAGTCCGCCGCGCGTGGGTTCGTCGAGATCCACGGGTTGAGCTCGAAGATCTCCGCCCGCCGGGACCTGGGCTCGTGAGCTTCTCCACCGCGAGCAGACGCGAAAGCCCCCTCAGAGGATCGGATTTGGGGGCTTTCGCGTCTGCTCGCCGGAGAAAGGTGACCGCATGAGCACCAACGAGGGATCACTGTGGGGCGGACGGTTCGCCGAAGGTCCGTCCGACGCGCTGGCCGCGCTGAGCAAATCCACCCACTTCGACTGGGTGCTGGCCCCCTACGACATCGCCGCGTCCAAAGCGCACGCCAAGGTGCTGCACGGTGCCGGGTTGCTCACCGATGAGCAGCGTGACGGGCTGTTGGCCGGCCTGGACAGTCTCGGCGAGGACGTCGCCGACGGCAGCTTCGGCCCCCTGGTCACCGACGAGGACGTCCACGGCGCGCTGGAACGCGGCCTGATCGACCGGGTCGGCGCCGAACTGGGTGGCCGGCTGCGGGCCGGGCGGTCGCGAAACGACCAGGTGGCCACGCTGTTTCGGATGTGGCTGCGCGACGCCGTGCGCCGCGTCGCCGCCGGGGTGCTCGACGTGGTCGACGCGCTGGCCCACCAGGCCGCCGCCCACCCGGACGCCGTCATGCCCGGCAAGACGCATCTGCAGTCCGCGCAACCGGTGCTGCTGGCACATCACCTGCTGGCGCACGCCCACCCGCTGCTGCGCGATGTGGGGCGCATCGTCGACTTCGACGCCCGCGCCGCGGTCTCGCCGTACGGATCGGGCGCGCTGGCCGGTTCGTCGCTGGGCCTGAACCCGGACGCCATCGCCGCCGAACTCGGCTTCGACGCCGCCGCGGACAACTCGATCGACGCCACCGCGGCACGCGATTTCGCCGCCGAAGCCGCATTTGTGTTCGCGATGATCGCCGTCGACCTGTCGCGGCTGGCCGAAGACATCATCTTGTGGAGCTCAACGGAGTTCGGCTACGCGGTGTTGCACGACTCCTGGTCGACCGGCAGCTCGATCATGCCGCAGAAGAAGAACCCCGACATCGCCGAGCTGGCCCGCGGCAAGTCCGGCCGGCTGATCGGCAACCTGACCGGCCTGCTGGCCACCCTGAAGGCCCAGCCGCTGGCCTACAACCGGGACCTGCAAGAGGACAAGGAGCCGGTGTTCGATTCAGCGGCCCAGCTGGAACTGCTGCTGCCGGCGATGGCCGGGCTGGTCGGCACCCTGGCGTTCGACACCGAACGGATGGCCGCGCTGGCGCCGGCCGGTTACACGCTGGCCACCGATATCGCCGAATGGCTGGTGCGCCAAGGTGTTCCGTTCCGGACTGCGCATGAGGCGGCGGGTGTCGCAGTGAAGACCGCCGAGCAGCGCGGCGCCGGCCTGCACGAGCTCACCGACGCCGAGCTGGCCGAGATCGACCCGGCGCTGATTCCGCAGGTGCGCGACGTGCTGACCGTCGAAGGATCGGTGGCCTCCCGCGACGCCCGCGGTGGCACCGCGCCGGCGCGGGTCGCCGAGCAGCTGGCGGGCCTGCGCGAGCGTGCCGCGCGTCAGCGCCGGTGGGTCGACGGCTGAGCATCCCGGGGGACTACGGCCCCCAGATCATCAGGTCCTCCATGCCGTTGTTCATCGTCACCGTGGTCGGCGGCGGGCCGGTGACGTCGAAGTAGATCTTGCCGGTGGACTGTGCGCCCTGCGGGATCGTCGCCCCGCTGATCGCCTTCGGAGCTGCCACCTGCCACAGCACCCGGTAAGCCGCCCGATCCGGGGCGACGGCGTTGAATTGGGAGATCGCCGGAGTCACGCTGCCCCGGATCGCGTTCACCGTCGCGGTGGACTCCCACACCTTGCCCGCGACCGGGTAGCCCGGCATGGTGTCGGAGCTCGGCTGCAGGCCGCTCACCCGCCAGGAGTACACGACCTGACCAACGGTGTCGGTGGCTTGCAGGGTGCTGCCCAGCTTGCCGACGATCGGGTAGGCCGCTGTCGCGGTCGGCGCGACCGTCATCGGGATCGCCGCCATGGCCATTGCCGCCAGGGCCGTCTTCGTCATCCCACGAACCTTCATGACGTCCTCCTCTCTTTCGGGGGATGAGATGACGGATAGCCGGGTTCGCCACGCCTTAACCATGCTTCGGCGGAACGGATCTCGTGCTGCGCTAGCGTGAGCAGATCAACGGCCGCCGGACCAACCCGAGGATGTGGCGCCTGCTGACGGCCATCGTGGTCTGCGGGCTGCTGCCGCAATGCACGGGCGCCCCCGAGCCAACACCGTCGTCAGCTGCCGTCACCCAACCCGAACCGGCCGCCGTCGCTCCCGTCACGGCCGCCGAACTCGGCACCACCTGGCGTCCCGGCTGCCCGGTCGCCCCGGCGCAACTGCGGCGGGTCACGCTGACCCACCTGGGTTTCGATGCCCGGCCGCACCGCGGCGAGCTGATCGTGCACCAAGAACTGGTTCCGCAGGTCATCGCGATCTTCGAGCGGCTGTACCGGCTGGATTTCCCGATCGAGAAGATGCGCCCGGCGGCCCACTACCGCGGCGGCGACGACGAACTGTCGATGGCGGACAACAACACCTCGGCGTTCAACTGCCGCCGCATCCCGGGATCGGGCAACTGGGCGCAGCACGCTTACGGCCGGGCCATCGACATCAACCCGCTGCTGAACCCGTCGGTCACCCGCCACGGATTCGAACCGAAGAACGCGGCGGTCTATCTGGACCGCCACCGCATCGAGCCGGGGTTACTGCATCCCGGCGACCCGGCGGTGCGCGCCTTCACCGACGCCGGCTGGCGCTGGGGCGGCGATTGGAAATCGCCGGTGGATTACCAGCACTTCGAGCGCCGCTGAGCAGACGGCAGTCGGCGGCGCACCGGCTATTCGACGACCTCCGACAGCTCCAGCCAGCGGCCCTCCTGCTCGGCCACCTCGTCCTCCAGCGCGCGCAGCTCGCCGGTGAGTGTCGCCAGGCCCACGTGATCGGCCTGGTCGTGAGCGGCGAGCTCATGATGCTTGGCCTCGATCTGTTCGGCGAGCCGCGTCAGCCGGCGCTCGACCGCAGCCAGATCCTTCTGTGCCGCACGCAGTTCCGCGCCCGAGAGCGTCCCGGAATCGGCAACAGCCGGCGCCGGGCGCGAGGCCGGCGTGCGGCGCGCCTCGGCGGCCAGCTGCAGATACTCCTCGACGCCGCCGGGCAGATGCCGCAGCCGACCGTCCAGGATCGCGTACTGCTGATCGGTGACCCGCTCCAGCAGGTACCGGTCGTGGGAGACGACGATCAGCGTGCCCGGCCAGGAGTCCAGCAGATCCTCGGTGGCGGTGAGCATGTCGGTGTCGACGTCGTTGGTCGGCTCGTCGAGCACCAGCACGTTCGGTTCGGCCAGCAGGGTGAGCATCAACTGCAGCCGGCGGTGCTGCCCGCCGGACAGCTCGCCGACCCGGGCCGACAGTTGCGCCCTGCCGAAGCCGAGCCGCTCCAGCAGTTGCGCGGGCGTCATCTCCTTGCCGTCGACCTGGTAGTCGTTGCGCAGCCGGCCCAGCACGTCGGCGACCCGGTCCTCGGCGAGCGAGGCCAGCTCCCCGGACTGCTGATCGAGCATGCCCAGCCGAACCGTCTTGCCGCGTTTGACCCGCCCGGCATCGGGCGTCACGGTCCCGGCGATCAGCCCCAGCAGCGTGGACTTGCCGGCGCCGTTGGCGCCGAGGATCCCGGTGCGTTCCCCGGGACCGATCCGCCACTCGATGTCGCGCAGCACCGGCTGGGCGTCCACGGGCGCCCCAAAAGACACCGTCACGTCGAGCAGGTCGATGACGTCCTTGCCCAGTCGTGCCGTGGCCAGCTTCACCAGCTCGACCTCGTTGCGCAACGGCGGGACGTCGGCGATCAGCGCGTTGGCCGCTTCGATGCGGAACTTGGGTTTGGAGGTGCGGGCCGGGGCGCCGCGGCGCAGCCAGGCCAGCTCCTTGCGTAACACGTTCTGCCGCTTGGCTTCACTGGCCGCGGCCATCCGGTCGCGCTCCACCCGCTGCAGCACGTAGGCCGCGTAGCCGCCCTGGAAGGGCTCCACGATGCGGTCGTGCACCTCCCAGGTGGTGGTGGCCACCTCGTCGAGAAACCAGCGGTCGTGGGTGACCACCAACAGGCCGCCGGTGTTGCGGGCCCAGCGCTGCTGCAGGTGGCCGGCCAGCCAGGTGATTCCCTCCACATCGAGGTGGTTGGTGGGCTCGTCGAGGCCGATCACGTCCCACTCGCCGATCAGCAGCGCGGCCAGCTGCGCCCGCCGGCGCTGCCCGCCCGACAATTCCGAGATGGTGGCATCCCAGGCGATGTCGGCGACCAGTCCGTCGACCACGTCACGAATCCGCGGGTTGGACGCCCACTCGTGGTCGGCCTGCTCGCCGACCAGCGTCGCCCCCAGGGTGCGGCCCGGGTCGAGGGTGTCGGCCTGGTCGAGCAGACCGACCCGCAGGCCGCTGCGGCGGGTGACCCGGCCGGAGTCCGGTGTGGCGGCGCCGGTGAGCAGCCGCAGCAGCGAGGATTTGCCGTCGCCGTTGCGGCCCACGATGCCGATGCGGGCGCCGTCGTTCACCCCGAGGGTGACCGAGTCGAGCACCACACCGGTGGGATAGCGCAGGTGAAGGGCTTCGGCGCCGAGCAGGTGTGCCACTGCCAGAACGCTACTGCCTGCCGGTCGCCGACGACTGAACGAGCCGGACCAAGCACGCTGATGTGCCAGAATGTGCACGTCATTGACGATCGAACGCGACGTAGGGGAGCAGCGTGGATCTGAATCTGTCGGCCATCACCCGGCCGGTCGAGTGGCTGATGGCCACCGCGCAGAACGGCCTGGAGGTGCTGCGTTGGGGCGGCCTGGAGACCGGGACCGTGCCGTCGCCCTACCAGATCGTCGAGAGCACCCCGATGTACAAGCTGCGGCGCTACTTCCCGCCCGACAACCGGCCCGGCCAGCCGCAGCCCGGGCCGCCGGTGCTGCTGGTGCACCCGATGATGATGTCGGCGAACATGTGGGACGTCACCCGCGAGGACGGCGCGGTCGGCATCCTGCACGGGGCGGGAGTGGACCCCTGGGTGATCGACTTCGGTTCACCCGACGAGGTCGAGGGCGGGATGCGACGCAACCTGGCCGACCACATCGTCGGGCTCAGCCAGGCGATCGACACCATCGCCCAGACGGCCGGACGCGACGTGCACCTGGCCGGCTACTCCCAGGGCGGCATGTTCGCCTATCAGGCCGGGGCCTACCGGCATTCGAAGAGCATCGCGTCCATCATCGCGTTCGGCTCCCCGGTCGACACCCTGGCCGCGCTACCGATGGGCGTGCCGCCCAACATCGCCTCCAGCGTCGCGGGGTTCATGGCCGACCACGTCTTCAACCGGCTGGACATCTCGGGGTGGCAGGCGCGCGTGGGCTTCCAGATGATGGATCCGCTCAAGACCGCCAAGGCCCGGATGGACTTCCTGCGCCAACTGCACGACCGGGAAGCCCTGCTGCCGCGGGAGGCGCAGCGGCGTTTCCTGGAGTCGGAGGGCTGGATCGCCTGGTCGGGTCCGGCGATCTCGGAGCTGCTCAAGCAGTTCATCGCGCACAACCGGATGATGACCGGTGGTTTCGCGATCAACGGCCAACTCGTCACGCTGACCGACATCACCTGCCCGGTGCTGGCCTTCGTCGGCGAGGTCGACGACATCGGCCAGCCGGCCGCGGTGCGCGGTATCCGGCGCGCGGCGCCCGACGCCAAGGTCTTCGAGTACCTGCTGCGCGCCGGGCACTTCGGGCTGGTGGTCGGTTCCAAGGCGGCCGAACTGACCTGGCCGACGGTCGCCGACTGGGTGCTGTGGCAGGAGGGCCAGGGCCCGCAGCCCCCCGGGGTGGCGCTGATGGCCGAGCAGGCCCCCGAGGACAGCAAGGGCGGGGTGGCGATGACCTCGCGGATCGCGCACGGGCTGGGGGAGGCCTCCGGTGTCGCGCTGACGCTGGCCCGCGGCGCCGCCGACGCCATGGTCGCCGCACAGAAGTCGATGCGCACCATGGCGATCGAGACCGCACGCACCCTGCCCCGGCTGGCCCGGCTCGGACAGATCAACGACCACACCCGGATCTCGCTGGGCCGCATCATCGGTGAGCAGGCCGCCGAGTCGCCCCACGGCGAATTTCTGCTGTTCGACGGCCGGGTGCACACCTATGAGGCGGTCAACAAGCGCATCGACAACGTCGTTCGCGGATTGATCGATGTCGGTGTGCGGCAAGGTGTTCACGTCGGCGTGCTGATGGCCACCCGCCCCAGCGCCATGGTCGCGATCGCCGCGTTGTCGCGCCTGGGCGCGGTCGCGGTGCTGATGCCGCCGGATGGGGATCTGGGCGCGGCGGCACGCCTGGGTGGCATCTCCGAGATCATCACCGACCCCGGCAACCTCGACCTGGCGCTGGCCGCCGTCCGCGACCTGGGCTGCCAGGTGCTGGTCCTCGGTGGCGGTGAGACCCGTGATCTGGACTTGCCGGCCGACGCTGAAGCCGTCATCGACATGGAGCAGATCGACCCCGACGCCGTCGACCTGCCGGGCTGGTACCGGCCCAACCCGGGATTCGCCCGCGATCTGGCGTTCGTCGCCTTCAGCACGGTGGCCGGCGAACTGGTGGCCAAGCAGATCACCAACTACCGGTGGGCGCTCTCGGCGTTCGGCACCGCGTCGACCGCCGCCTTGGGGCCCACCGACACGCTGTACTGCCTGACGCCGCTGCACCACGAGTCCGGGCTGTTGGTCAGCCTCGGCGGCGCCGTGGTCGGTGGGGCCCGCATCGCGCTGTCGCGCGGCCTGAACCCGGATCGCTTCGTCGCCGAGGTGCGCCAGTACGGGGTGAGCGTGGTGTCCTACACCTGGGCGATGCTGCGCGAGGTCATCGACGACCCGAATTTCGTGCTGCAGGGCAACCATCCGGTGCGGTTGTTCATCGGTTCCGGCATGCCCGTGGGGCTGTGGCGCAGGGTCACCGAGGCGTTCGCGCCGGCCCAGGTCGTCGAGTTCTTCGCCACCACCGACGGCCAGGCGGTGCTGGCCAACGTCTCCGGCGCCAAGGTCGGCAGCAAGGGCCGCCCGCTGCCCGGAGCGGTGGAGGTGGAGCTGGCCGCCTACGACCCCGACCAGGACCTGATCCTCGAGGACGAGCGGGGCTTCGTGCGGAAAGCCGAGACCAACGAAGTCGGGGTGCTGCTGGCCAAGCCACGCGGGCCGATCGACCCGTCGGCATCGGTCAAGCGCGGCGTGTTCGCGCCCGCCGACACCTGGATCTCCACCGAGTACCTCTTCCGGCGCGACGCCGACGGCGACTACTGGCTGGCCGGCGGACGCGGTTCGAGCATCCACACCGGCCGCGGCATGGCGTATCCGGTGCTGATCACCGACGCGCTGGGCATCGTCACCGGCGTCGATCTGGCGGTGACGTATCGGGTGACGGCCGGCTCCGGGGACGACCTGGTCGTGTCCGCGGTGACGGTGCGGCCGGGGGCGACCGTCACCGCCGCGGACCTCAGCGAGGCGGTGGCGGAGTTGCCCGTCGGCGCCGGGCCCGATGTCGTGCACGTCGTGCCGGATCTGCCGCTGAGTGCCGTCTACCGCCCGACGCTGGGTGAGCTGCGCGAAGCCGGGCTGCCCAAGGCCGGGCGCAACGCCTGGTACTTCGACGCGGCGAGTGGACAGTTCAAGCGGTTGACCGCCGCGGTACGCGCCGAATTGGCCGGGGGCCGCCAGTGATCGACGACGAGCTGTTGGCCATCCTGGTCTGTCCGGCCGACCGCGGACCATTGCTGCGGGTGAAACGTTCCGCGGATGAGGTGCTCTACAACCCGCGGCTGCGTCGCGCCTACTGCATCGAGGACGGTATCCCGGTGCTGCTGATCGACGAGGCCACCGACGTCGGCGACGACGAACATGCCCGACTCATCGGCCGAGCCGGTCCGGCAGATCCCCGGTGAGATAACGCTGCAGCGTCGGGGCGACCATCGCCACGACCTGGTCGCCGGGCAGCGACGCGAGCGGTTCCAGGCCGACGATGTAGCGGGCGACCACGATGCCCATCAACTGGCTCGCGGTGAACTCGGCGCGCAACACGCCGGTTCCGGCCGGTACATCGATGCGACTGGCGAGTTCGGCGACCACGATATCGCGGAAAAACGAACGCGCCAGCGGAACTTCGGTCCCGGTGAGCATGGAGCGCATCGCTGCGATCAGCCCGGTACCGGCCTGCGAATCCCACAGCGGCAGCAGCAGTTCGGGCAGGATGCGGCCGAGCTGTTCGACGGGCGCGTCCCGCAACGGTCCCAACACGACCATCGGGTCCACCGGCAGCTCGGTCGCCGCGGCGAACAGTTGTTGTTTGGTGCCGTAATAGTGGTGCACCAGCGCCGCGTCGACGCCGGCATCGGCGGCCACCGCGCGGATCGAGGTGTTCTGGAACCCGTTGTGGGCGAAGAGCTCCCGGGCCGAGCTCAAGATCCGCTCCCTGGTGTCCGAGGATCCGGAGGGCCGGCCCGGCCGCCGGTTGCTGGCCTCAGTGGACATCACGGCGTCTGTCGTCGCAGTGTCACCGCGGCCAGGGCCAGCGCGGCGGCCGCGAATACCAGCACGATGACCATGTCGCGTACCGCGATACCGGTCAGTTGCGGATGTGCGCCCACTTGCTGCAGTGCCTCCAGCGCGTAGCTGGCCGGCAACGCGTTGCTGATCCACTGCAGCCACTCGGGCATCGTGGCGCGGGGCACGATGATCCCGGCCAGCAGCAGTTGCGGCACCATCACCAGCGGGATGAACTGCACCGCCTGGAATTCGGTGCGGGCGAACGCGCTGCACAGCAGCCCCAGGCCGACGCCGAGCACCGCGTTGACGATCGCGATCACAAACACCCACGCCGGGCTGCCGGCGGTCTCGAAACCGAGCAGCCAGAACGCGACCACACAGGCCAGGCTGGCCTGGGCGGCCGCCGCGACCGAGAACGCCGTGCCGTAGGCGGCGAGCAGGTCCAGCCTGCGCAGCGGGCTGGTCAGGATGCGCTCCAGCGTCCCCGACGCGCGTTCGCGCTGCATCGTGATCGCGGTGATGACGAACATCAGAAACAGCGGGAACAGGCCGAGCAGAATCAGGCACGCGGCGTTGAACGGCGATGGGGTACCCGGCGGATGCGGGACGTTGGCGAACATGAAGTACATCAACGTGATGATCAGGCTGGGCACCAGCAGGACCATCGCGACGCTGCGATGGTCACCGGCCAGTTGCCGCAGGATCCGCTGCGTGGTGGCCAGGAACGGCCGCAGCTGCAGGGTGCGGGTCAGCCGGCTCGGGGCGCGGTGCTGCGCCGGATGACGGACAGGAACGCTTCCTCCATCGACGTACATCCGGTCTCCTCTCGCAGTCGTCGCGGTGTGGTGCGCGCCAGCAGCCTGCCCTGGCGCATCAGCAACAGGTCGCCGCAATGGTCGGCCTCGTCCATGACATGGCTGGACACCAGCAGCGTGGTGCCGCGCCGGGCCAGCGCCTGGAACTGGTGCCAGAGCTCGGCCCGCAACACCGGGTCCAGGCCGATCGTCGGTTCGTCGAGCACCAGCAGGTCCGGCCGGCCGACCAGCGCACAGGCCAGCGACACCCGGGCGCGTTGCCCGCCGGACAGGTTCGCGCAGTAGTCGCCGCGATGCCGCTGCAGATCCACCGAGTCGACCGCGTCGTCGGCGGCCGAGGCGTCGACGCCGGCAAGCGACGCGAAGTAGCGGACGTTGTCGATGACCCGCAGGTCGTCGTAGATCGTGGCCTGCTGGGGCATGTAGCCGACGCGGCGACGCAGCGCCGCGGAGCCGGCCGCGTCGCCCAGCACGGTGACCTGTCCGCCGGTGATGACCTGGGTGCCCACGATGCAGCGCATCAGCGTGGTCTTGCCGCAGCCCGACGGGCCGAGCAGGCCGGTGATGGTGCCCGGGGCGATCCGCACCGACAGATCGTGCAGGACCGGGCGCTTACCCCGGATCACCCGCAGGTGCTCGATGTCGACGGCCGGGATGGGACGCGCCCCCGATAATTCATCACGCGATGAAATCATCATGTGATGAATATCGACCGGTTGCGATGCGTTGTCAAGGCCCAATCGGGGCTCGGGCAGAATCTGGGCGGTGAGTGCAGCCCAGCTGGCGGTCGATCCGCTCGCGGCCGCCCGCCTGCTGCTCGGCGCCACCCTTACCGCCCGCGGGGTGCGCGCGACGATCGTCGAGGTAGAGGCCTATGGCGGCGTGCCCGACGGGCCGTGGCCGGACCCGGCGGCACATTCTTATCGCGGTCCCACCGGGCGCAACACCGTGATGTTCGGCCCGGCCGGCCGGTTGTACACCTACCGCAGCTACGGCATGCACGTCTGCGCCAATGTGGCCTGCGGGCCGGACGGCACGGCGGCGGCGGTGCTGCTGCGGGCGGCGGTGATCGACGAGGGATCGGCGGTGGCGCGGTCGCGACGCGGCGAAACGGTGCCGAGCACCGGTTTGGCGCGCGGCCCGGGCAACCTCTGCTCTGCTCTGGGAATCGCCATGGCGGACAACGGAATCGATCTGTTTGACGCACGCAGTCCGGTGCAACTGCGGCTCGGTGCGCCGCTGGCGGCGCAGGCAGGGCCACGGGTGGGCGTCAGCCAGGCCGCCGACCGGCCGTGGCGATTGTGGGCGCCCGGGAAGCCCGAGGTTTCGGCCTACCGACGAAGCCCGCGGGCACCGGCGCCCGGCGCCAGCGACTGATCCGGGAAAATCGACGCATGCCGACGACGATTCTCGACGAGCTGGGCTGGCGCGGCCTGATCGCCCAATCCACCGACCTGGATGCGCTGACCGCCGAAGTGACCGGCGGGCCGATCACCGTCTATGCCGGATTCGATCCCACCGCGCCCAGCCTGCACGCCGGAAACCTGGTGCCGCTACTGGCGTTGCGCCGATTCCAGCGGGCCGGCCACCGGCCCATCGTGCTGGCCGGCGGGGCCACCGGCCTGATCGGCGATCCCCGCGACACCGGCGAACGCAGCCTGAACAGCGCCGACACCGTGGCCGAGTGGTCCGGGCGGATCCGGGGCCAACTGGAGCGCTTCGTCGACTTCGACAACGGCCCCACCGGCGCGGTGGTGGTCAACAACCTGGACTGGACCGCGCCGCTGTCGGCGGTCGAATTCCTGCGTGACGTGGGCAAACACTTCTCTGTCAACGTGATGCTCGACCGCGACACCATCCGGCGCCGGCTGGACTCCGAGGGCATCTCCTACACCGAGTTCAGCTACATGCTGCTGCAGGCCAACGACTATGTGGAGCTGTACCGGCGGTACGGCTGCGCACTGCAGATCGGCGGCTCCGACCAGTGGGGCAACATCATCGCCGGTGTCCGGCTGGTGCGTCAGAAGCTGGGCGCGACCGTGCACGCGCTGACCGTGCCGCTGGTGACCGCGGCCGACGGCACCAAGTTCGGCAAGTCCACCGGCGGCGGCAGCCTCTGGCTGGATCCGGAGATGACCAGCCCGTACGCCTGGTACCAGTACTTCTTCAATACCGCCGACGCCGACGTGGTCCGCTACCTGCGCTGGTTCACCTTCCTGTCCGCCGACGAGCTCGAAGAGCTGGAGAAGGCCACCGCCGAGCGACCGCACGAGCGGTCCGCGCAGCGCCGGCTAGCCCGCGAATTCACCACCCTGGTCCATGGCGAGGCGGCCACCGAAGCCGTCGAGCTGGCCAGCCAGGCCCTCTTCGGTCGGGGGGAGCTGGCCCGGCTGGACGAGGCAACGCTGACCGCGGCGCTGCAGGAGACGCCGGTGGCCCAGCTGGCGCCGGGCAGCCCGGACGGCATCGTCGATCTGCTGGTCGCCACCGGGCTGTCGGCCAGTCGCGGCGCGGCCCGCCGCACCATCGGCGAGGGGGGAGTCTCGGTGAACAACGTCCGCGTCGACAGCGAGGAATGGTCGCCGCAGCCGGGGGACTTCCTGCACGGCCGGTGGCTGGTGGTGCGCCGCGGCAAGCGCAACGTGGCCGGCGTCCAACGCGTCCAGGGTGGTTAGCGAGGACTCGACCCGGGCGGCCCGACGGGGCGGGCGCCGCGCGAAGTTGATCTTGAAGGCGCCGAAATACCCCTGCTAGCAGCGGATTTGACTCCCAGTTTCACCTCGCGTAACTTAGTGCACGTCGCCGCGACCAGGCCAGACCCGGTCAGCGCGACAAGCCCACGGAATCGACGAGATTCACCGAGCGATTCCGGGGGCATCTCATCTGTCCGCACTGCCGATGCGCGGCTTTTAGCCGCGGGTTGACTGCGCGTCCGGGTGGGGCGTGTTGTTTGAGAACTCAATAGTGTGTTTGGTGGTTTTTGTTTGTTGTTGTTTTTGCCATGCTCTCGGCGCCCCGTGTTGGGGGTGTGGTGTTGTTTTTGTCGGTTTTTCGGAACTGATGTTTTCAGGATTGTTCTGAACGTT
>NZ_MVHC01000031.1 GCF_002086455.1 Mycolicibacter algericus DSM 45454 | reverse complement strand
GTTGCTGATTCTTCCTGCCCGAACACCGGGCATCAGAGTCGCACAACAACTGGACCACTACGAGGGGCTCACCTCAGCCGGTCAACGGCCAGAACGACTGCGGCGTGGTGACTGCATGCATATCGGCAGAGTCGCCGAGGTGCAGATATAACGCGTTGGCGGCGGCCATGTAGCCCGGCGGTGGTGTGGGTAGTCCGCTCGCGCCCACGATCAGGGCGGTGCCGTCCCCGCGTAACGAAACCGCGGCGTCGCTGCTGTCCGGTCGCGCGGCACGCAGGTGGGCGTCGGGTCCCGGTGGCGCCGATGCGGGAGCGGCAAGGATGCAGGCGGCGATGACGACTCCGGCGGTGTGGCCGGGGCTCCTGCAACCGCTTGGCGTGACGGCCCATCGTGACTGCGCTGTCATGGCGCATGATCCTACATCGATGTAGGGAAATTATACAGAGCTGAAGGATCTTTGCTACATTCTTGTGGTGATTGCTGCACCTCTACCTGCGCCGGCGCGTGAGCGGGCAGCTCACCTGGGCCCCGAACGCCGCCGACCCCAGGTGCTTGACGCCGCGCTGGCGATTGCCGCCTCATCGGGCACCGCCGCGGTGACCGTCGGTTCGATCGCCGGGCGGCTCGGCGTAACGCGGCCCGTGGTGTACGCGTGCTTCGCCGATCGGGTGACATTGATCGAGGCATTGGTTGAGCGCGAACGCAACGTGATCGTGCAGGGTCTGCTCGATGCGCTCCACGCCGCGCGTGGCGACGACCCCGAGACCGCATTCGTTGCCGGTTACCGGGCACTGCTGCGAACCGTCGAGGAGCACCCTGACACGTGGCGATTGATCTTCACCTCCAACCCCGATCCGTCGGTGGCCGGCGTGATCGCCACCGCGCGTCATGAAATGGCTGCCAGTGCGACGCGCTGGATCGGCCCCGCGCTGAACAGCTGGTGGGGCACAGCGGAACTGGACCGCAAACTTCCGGTTCTCATCGAGTTGTTCATGTCCTCCAGCGAGGCCGCATCGCGGTCACTGCTCGACCCGGAGAACGACTGGACCGCTGACGACCTCGGTGAGTTCTACGGACGAATCATCTGCAGCGCCTTCCGTGCGGCGTGAGCTCCGAAGCGGGCCGGTTTGTCTCGGGCTTGGTCGCCGCTGTGGATGAAGCCGCAACTGTGCATAACCGACTGTGATGCAGCCGGTTTCGGCGCGGCGCGGCTCGACGCTGTCGGTGCGATGACCGAATCTGACCGGCATGACAACCATGACGCGCGCCGAGCTCGGGGCGCTTGGGGAACAGCTGGCCGTTGACCACCTGCTCGGGCAGGGGTGGACGATCCTGGCCCGCAACTGGCGGTGCCGGTACGGCGAACTGGACGTAATAGCTGACGATCCGGCCGCAGGAGCCGTGGTGTTCGTCGAGGTGAAAACCCGCACCGGTGACGGGTTCGGCGGGCTGGCGTATGCGGTACCCCCGGAGAAAATACGCCGGGTGCGCCGGCTGGCCGGATTGTGGCTCGCCGGCCAGCAATCGCACTGGGTTGAAGTCCGGGTGGATGTGATCGGGGTCCGGATCGGGCGGTGCCGCACGCCGGAGATCACCCACTTGCGGGGAGTGGTCTGATGACGCTGGGGCGGGCGTTCTCGGTCGCGGTCCGCGGCCTCGACGGCCTGATCGTGGAGATCGAGGCCGACATCACCTCGGGGCTGCCCGGCGTGCATCTGGTGGGCCTGCCCGACGCCGCCTTACAGGAGTCGCGGGATCGGGTGCGGGCGGCGATCACCAACAGCGAACAGAACTGGCCGAAATCCCGTCTGACGCTGGCACTGTCGCCGGCGACGCTGCCGAAGATGGGGTCGGTCTATGACCTGGCGCTGGCCGCCGCGGTGCTTTCGGCGGATCGTGGCACGCCCTGGCCCCGGCTGGAGAAGACGGTGCTGCTGGGCGAGCTGGCGCTGGACGGGCGGGTGCGACCGGTGCACGGGGTGCTGCCGGCGGTGCTGGCCGCTAAGAACGAAGGCTGGGCGCGCGCGGTGGTCCCGGTGGACAATCTCGCCGAAGCCAGCCTGGTGGACGGCATCGAGGTCCTCGGGGTGGCGACGCTGCGCCGACTGCACGGCTGGCTGGAGGGCTCGGCACGGCTGCAGGAACGGATCACCACCGTAGCTCCGGTAGCCGAGCCGGCCGCGGACCTGGCCGAGGTGGTCGGCCAGGCCCAAGCCCGGTTCGCCGTCGAGGTGGCTGCGGCCGGATCGCACCATCTGATCCTGACCGGCCCGCCCGGCGTTGGCAAAACCATGTTGGCGCAACGTCTTCCGGGCCTGTTACCACCGCTGACCGAAAGTGAATCGCTGGAGGTCACCGCGATCCACTCGGTCGCGGGACTGTTATCCGGTTGCGCGCCGTTGATCACCCGGCCACCGTTCATCGCACCGCACCACAGCTCCAGCGTGGCGGCACTGGTCGGCGGCGGCTCCGGAATGGCCCGGCCGGGCGCGGTGAGCCGCGCGCACCGCGGAGTGTTGTTCCTCGACGAGTGCGCCGAGATCCGGGTCAGCGCCCTGGAAGCGTTACGCACACCGTTGGAGGACGGCGAGATCCGGCTGGCCCGCCGCGATGGGGTGGCCTGCTACCCGGCCCGCTTCCAGCTGGTGATGGCGGCCAACCCCTGCCCGTGTGCACCGGCCGACCCGCGCGACTGCACTTGCAAGTCGATGGCGAAGCGGCGCTACCTCGGCCGGCTGTCCGGGCCGCTGTTGGACCGGGTGGACCTACGGGTGGAGATGCATCCGGTGCGCGCCGGCGCGTTCTCCGCCGCCGACGGCGAATCGACGGCCGCGGTGCGTGCACGGGTGGCAGGCGCGCGTGCCGCGGCGGCGACACGCTGGGGGCCGCACGGCTTTCACACCAACGCCGAGGTCAGCGGCGCGTTGCTACGCCGCAAGTTTCGGCTCTCCGGCGCGGCGATGGCCCCGCTGCGCACCGCGCTGGACCGCGGCCTGCTCTCGATCCGCGGCGCCAACCGCACGCTGCGGGTGGCCTGGACGTTGAGTGACCTGGCGGGCCGGAACTCGCCCGGCCTCGACGAGGTCGCCGCGGCCCTGAGCTTTCGGCAGCCGGGGGCGGCCCGGTGAGCGCCGATGAGGCCACCCTGCGGGCCTGGGCGTATCTGTCCCGAGTCGCCGAACCGCCGCGCCCGGAGCTGGCCACATTGGTCGCGCGGGCCGGCCCGGTCGAGGCGGCGAAACGCATCCGGTCCGGCGACGTCGAACCGGAACTGGCAAAGTATACCGAGGCTAGACGCGAGATCGACTCTGCCGCTGAGGATCTGGAGTTGGTGGCACGCCGCGGTGGCCGGCTGGTCACTCCTGATGACGACGAATGGCCGCTGCTGGCGTTCGCCGCGTTCGACGGCGCCGCGGCCGCGCGAAAGCCGGATTGCCGCGTACCGCTGGTGTTGTGGGCGGTAGGTCCGGCGCGTCTGGATGAGATCGCCGAACGCGCCACCGCGATCGTCGGCACCCGGGCCGCGACCGCCTACGGCGAGCTGGTGGCCGCGGACTTGGCCGCCGGGCTGGTCGAACGTGACGTGGCGGTGGTCTCCGGCGGCGCCTACGGGATCGACGGTGCGGCTCACCGCGCCACGCTCGCCGCAGACGGAACCACGGTGGCGGTGTTGGCCGGCGGCATCGACATCAGTTATCCGGCAGGCCATTCCGCGCTGCTGCACCGCATCGGCGGCAACGGACTGCTGGTCACCGAATATCCGCCCGGGGTCCGTCCGGTTCGGCACCGCTTTCTGACCCGCAACCGGTTGGTGGCGGCGCTGGCCGGTGCCACCGTCGTGGTCGAGGCCGGAGTTCGCAGCGGCGCGGCCAACACCGCGGCGTGGGCGCGGCTGCTGGGCCGCCCGGTGGCCGCGGTTCCCGGGCCGATCACCAGCGCGGCGTCGGCTGGCTGTCATGTCTTGCTGCGCGCCGGCGCCGAACTGGTCACCCGACCCGACGAGGTGGTCGAATTGGCCGGGCGGGTGGGGGAGCTGGCCGACGTCCCGCCACATCCGGTGACTCCGCTGGACGGACTCAGCGCCGCCGAACGTCAGGTCTACGAAGCCCTGCCGGGCCGCGGTGTGGCGACCGTCGATCAGGTCGCGATCGCATCCGGGCTGGCCCCTGCGCAGGTGTTCGGGCCGTTGGCGATGCTGGAGGTGGCGGGTCTGGTCGAGCGTCGCGACGGCAGTTGGGCAATAGTGCGGCGCAGCCGGTAGCTCGTATAGTCGGCGGGAACAGCCGAAACGGGGAGGCAACGTGGCGGGACGACCGGTTCACACCTTCGCGGTGGTCCGCACCGAACAGCTCTCGGAGCACATGACGCGGGTGGTCTTGGGTGGTACCGGATACGACACGTTCCGCCCGAGCGAATTCACCGACTCCTACGTCAAGGTCGTCTTTGTACGCTACGACCTCGACGTCGCCGCGCTACCGCAGCCGTTGACGCTGGACAGTTTCGACGCCCTGCCGGAAGAGGATCGGCCGGTGATCCGCACCCTGACGGTGCGGCGCGCCGACCCGGTCGCCCGCGAGATCACCATCGATGTCTCGGTGCACGGCGAACACGGCGTCGTCGGTCCCTGGGCCACCGCCGCGCAGCCCGGTCAACCGGTCTATCTGATGGGGCCCAACGGCGCCTATGCGCCCGACCCTTCGGCCGACTGGCACCTGTTGGCCGGTGACGAGAGCGCGCTGCCGGCGATCTCGGCGGCCCTGGAGGCGCTGCCGGCCGACGCGGTCGGCAAGGCTTTCATCGAGGTCGCCGGCCCGGAGGACGAGATAGCGCTCGCCGCGCCGTCAGGGGTGCAATTGAACTGGCTGCACCGCGGTGGCCGCGCCGATCTGGTCGGCCAGGACCGGGCCGGCGACAACGCCCCGTTGGTCGAGGCTGTCACCACCACGCTATGGCTGCCGGGCCAGGTTCAGGTGTTCATCCACGGCGAGGCCCAGGCCGTCATGCACAACCTGCGGCCCTACATCAGAAAAGAGCGCGGTGTGGCGGCCAAGTGGGCGTCGATCTCGGGCTACTGGCGGCGTGGGCGCACCGAAGAGACGTTCCGGCAGTGGAAGAAAGAGCTCGCACGTAAAGAGGCAGCCGAGGCTGCGGCAGACTAGCGGCATGGCATTCGGCGACTACCAGTTCGAGATCTACCTGCAGGGTCTGGCCGGGGTGGTGCCCGCGCTGCCGATGACCTACAGCGAGTTGGAGGCCAAAGCCGCTGCCGCGCTTTCGCCGTCGGTGTGGTCCTATGTGGCCGGCGGTGCCGGCGACGAACGCACCCAGCGGGCCAATGTCACGGCCTTCGACGGTTGGGGGCTCATCCCGCGGATGTTCGTCGGCGCCACCGAACGTGACCTGTCGATCGAGCTGTTCGGGTTGCGGCTGCCCTCGCCGGTCTTCATGGCCCCCATTGGCGTCATCGGGATCTGCGCCCAAGACGGCCACGGCGACCTGGCGAGCGCCCGGGCCGCGGCAGCCACCGGCGTCCCGCTGATGGTGTCCACCCTCACCGCCGACCCCCTGGAGGACGTCGCCGCCGAGTTCGGTGACACGCCGGGGTTCTTCCAGCTCTACACGCCCAAGAACCGGGAACTGGCCGCCAGCCTGGTGCGCCGTGCCGAGGCGGCCGGCTACCGGGCGATCGTCGTCACGCTGGACACCTGGGTTCCGGGCTGGCGTCCCCGGGACCTGGCGACGTCGAACTTCCCCCAGCTGCGTGGGCACTGCCTGTCCAACTACTTCTCCGACCCGGTGTTCCGGGCCGGGCTGGCCCAGCCGCCCGAGGAGAACCCGCAGGCCGCAGTGCTGTCCTGGGTGCAAACCTTCGGTAATCCGCTGACGTGGGACGACCTGGGCTGGCTGCGGTCGCTGACCGACCTGCCGCTGATCGTCAAGGGGATCTGTCATCCCGACGACGTCCGGCGCGCCAAAGATGGCGGGGTCGACGGCATCTATTGCTCCACCCACGGCGGGCGGCAGGCCAACGGCGGGTTGCCGGCGCTGGACTGCCTGCCCGATGTGGTGGCGGCCGCCGACGGGCTGCCGGTGCTGTTCGACTCGGGCGTCCGTACCGGCGCCGACATCATCAAGGCCCTGGCGCTGGGCGCGACCGCGGTGGGAATTGGCCGGCCGTATGCCTACGGGCTGGCGCTGGGCGGAGTCGACGGGATCGTGCACGTCCTGCGTTCGCTGCTGGCCGAAGCCGACCTGATCATGGCGGTCGACGGCTATCCATCACGGCTTGATCTCACCCCGGACACGCTGCGGCGCGTCACCTGAGCCGATGACCGGCCTCTGCGACCGTAAGCCGGTGGACGCGATTCTCGAGGAGTTCGACGAGCATCTGGCGCTGGAACGAGGGCGGTCCGAACACACCCGGCGGGCGTATCTGGGCGACCTGCGGTCGCTGTTCGCGTTTCTCGCCGAGCGGGGGCACAGCGGCATCGACGGCCTGAGCCTGCCGGTGTTGCGCAGCTGGCTGGCCGAACAGGCCAGCGCCGGCGCGGCCCGCAGCACGTTGGCACGGCGCACCTCGACGGTCAAGACCTTCACCGCCTGGGCGGCTCGCCGTGGCCTGCTGGCATCGGACCCCGGGGCGCGTCTCGCCCTGCCCAAGTCCCGCCGGACGCTGCCCGCGGTGCTGCGTGAAGACCAGGCGCACGACGTCATGCTCGCCGCGAAATCCGGTGCAGAGCAAAATGATCCGATTGCGTTGCGGGACCGGCTGATCGCCGAGATGCTTTACGCCACCGCGGTACGGGTCAGCGAACTATGTGGGCTCGACGTCGACGACGTGGACCTCTCTCGGCGGCTGCTGCGGGTACTCGGCAAGGGCAACAAGCAGCGGACGGTGCCCTTCGGCGAGCCGGCCGCCGAGGCGTTGCAGACCTGGCTGGCCCAGGGGCGCCCACTGCTGGCGACGGCGGAGTCCGGCCCCGCCTTGCTGCTCGGCGCCCGCGGTGGTCGGCTGGACCCGCGGCAGGCCCGCACCGTGGTGCACCAGACCGTCGCCGCGGTCGGTGGCGCCCCCGACATGGGGCCGCACGGACTGCGCCACACCGCGGCCACCCATCTGTTGGAGGGCGGCGCGGATCTGCGCATCGTGCAGGAACTGCTCGGCCACTCCAGCCTGGCCACCACGCAGCTCTACACCCACGTCACGGTCGCCCGGCTGCGCGCGGTGCACGATCTGGCCCATCCGCGGGCGTGACGGTGCGAGCGACCCTCGAACTGCCGTCGGGACCGGTCTCCTACCTCGACTTTCGTCCCGACGACGCGGTTCGCGCCGTGGTGCTGCTGCACGGCGGCGGGGTGGACAGCGCCACGTTGTCCTGGGGCGAGATCGGCCCCCGGCTGGCCGCCGCCGGCTACCGGGTCATCGCACCGGATCATCCCGGTTTCGGGCACAGCCCGCCCGCGCCGTGGCCGCTGACCCAGCAACGGCTGATCAGCTACGTCGGGCGGTTCGTCGACGCGCTGGCCCTCGACCGCTATGTCATCGGGGGGCTTTCGCTGGGCGGTGGGATGGCCCTCGGCCATGTCCTGCAACGGCCTGGACGGACGGCGGGGGTGATGCTGCTGGGCAGCTACGGCCTGATGTCGCGAGCCTCGGACGGGCCCCTGGCCGGCCTACGGCAGGCGGTGACCTGGGCGATGCTGCGCAGCGGAGCGCTCGCTCTGGTGGGCCGTTGGACGGCCCGCAACCCCGCCCTGCTGGCCTGGAGTGTCAAGACCGCGCTGATCCGCGACCCCGCCCGCCGCACCCCCGAACTGATGGCGGAGATCACCGCGGCGGTCGAGCAGGACTCCGGCGTGTTCGAACAATGGCAGCGCGACGAGGTGCGGTGGAACCGACTCAAAACCGACTACACCGCGAGGCTGCCGTCGCTGCGGTGCCCGGCCCTGATCATTCACGGCGACAAGGACACCGGGGTCCCGGTGGCCCGCGCCCGCGCCGCCGCCCAGCTGATCCCGGACGCCTCGCTGTCGGTCCTGGCGGGTGCAGGCCACTGGGTGCAGCGAGAGCGCCCCGCCGAGGTGCTGGCCGCGATGACACAGTTCCTGTCCCGCATGTGAGCTCAGCCCGGCCGCACCGGTTTGAGCCGGATTGGCGTGCCCACCAGCAGCCCCAGCGGATCGACATAGTCGGCTCGCGACGCCGGACCCCACATCGCACCCCAGTGCAGGCACGCCGGCGCCGGACACCCCGGATGCCCCGGCTCCAGCGTGCCGATCACCGAACCCGCGGCCACCTGCTGCCCGGCGCGCACCGTCGCGGCCACCGGTTCGTAGCTGGTCCGCAGACCACCGGGATGCGCCAGCGATACCACCGGGACCCCGCCGGCCCGCCCGGCGAAGATCACCGTCGCCACTCCCGCCGCATACACCGGCCGGCCCGCGGCACCGGCCAGATCCACCCCCCGATGCCCGCGCTGCCAATCGGGGCGCGGCGCGTCGAATCCGCGCACCACAGCCGGGCGCGGGCGCAGCGGCCAGTCCAGCCGGAACCTCTCGGCGTGCGCCGGAGCGGCCGCCAGCACGCTCGCGACCAGGAACAACGCCGTGAACCGCACCGGGCCAGTTCACCCTGGCGGAGCCGAAACCGACCAGTCACCGCTGTGGACAAAGCACCTGTTGGGAGCGTGTAAACTCATTTGCGCAGTTCGCGTATGCGAGCTGACTTCGCGTGTCTGCGGCACAACCGGATGTCGACGGTCCCCGAGCGGGGTTCGGCATCTCAGCAGGCACCAGGGCCCGGCCTCACCCGACGCCGGGCGGCAACCGACAAAAAAGGATATGGCCAACCATGGCTGTTGTAACCATGAAGCAGCTGCTCGACAGCGGCACCCACTTCGGGCATCAGACCCGTCGCTGGAACCCCAAGATGAAGCGGTTCATCTTCACCGACCGCAACGGCATCTACATCATCGACCTGCAGCAGACGCTGACCTTCATCGACAAGGCGTACGAGTTCGTCAAGGAGACCGTCGCCCACGGCGGTTCCATCATGTTCGTCGGAACCAAGAAGCAGGCGCAGGAGTCGGTCGCGGCCGAGGCCACCCGGGTCGGGATGCCGTATGTCAACCAGCGCTGGCTAGGCGGCATGCTCACCAACTTCTCCACCGTGCACAAGCGGCTGCAGCGCCTCAAGGAGCTCGAGGCCATGGAGCAGACCGGCGGCTTCGAGGGACGCACCAAGAAGGAAATCTTGATGCTGACCCGCGAGAAGAACAAGCTGGAGCGCAGCCTCGGCGGTATCCGCGACATGGCCAAGGTGCCGTCGGCCGTCTGGGTCGTCGACACCAACAAGGAGCACATCGCCGTCGGCGAGGCCCGCAAGCTGGGCATCCCGGTCATCGCGATCCTGGACACCAACTGCGACCCCGACCTGGTCGACTACCCGATCCCGGGCAATGACGACGCGATCCGCTCGGCGGCGCTGCTGACCAAGGTGATCGCCTCCGCGGTGGCCGAGGGCTTGCAGGCCCGTGCCGGTCAGGGCAACGGCGAGGGCAAGGCGGAAGCCGAAGCGGTCGAGCCGCTGGCCGAGTGGGAGCAGGAGTTGCTGGCTTCGGCGACAACGACGGCCACCACCTCGGCCCCCGAGGCGCCCGCCGCTACCGACACCACCACCACCGACGCATCGTAGGAAAGGCACACAACAGTGGCGAACTACACCGCTGCCGACGTCAAGCGGCTTCGGGAACTCACCGGCGCAGGCATGATGGACTGCAAGAACGCGCTGGCCGAGAGTGACGGCGACTTCGACAAGTCCGTCGAGTTGCTGCGGATCAAGGGCGCCAAGGACGTCGGCAAGCGCGCCGAGCGCGCCACCGCCGAAGGGCTGGTCGCCGCCAAGGGCGGCGCGCTGATCGAGCTGAACTCCGAGACCGACTTCGTCGCCAAGAACGACGAGTTCAAGGCGCTCGCCGACGAGGTCGTCACCGCCGCCGCGGCGGCCAAGACCTCCGACGTCGAGGAGCTCAAGGGCGCCAAGATCGGGGACCGCACCGTCGGGGAGGCCGTCGAGGCGCTGTCCGCCAAGATCGGCGAGAAGCTGGAGCTGCGCCGGGTCGCCTACTTCGACGGCACCGTGGAGACCTACCTGCACAAGCGGGCCTCCGACCTGCCGCCGGCCGTGGGTGTCCTGGTGGAGTACGAGTCCGGTACGGACGCGAATGGCGCAGACGCGGCCCACGCGGTGGCGCTGCAGATCGCCGCGCTCAAGGCCAAGTACCTGAGCCGCGACGATGTGCCCGCCGAGCTGGTGGCCAACGAGCGGCGCATCGCCGAGGAGACCGCCAAGGAGGAGGGCAAGCCCGAGGCCGCCCTGCCCAAGATCGTCGAGGGCCGGGTCACCGGTTTCTTCAAGGACGTCGTGCTGTTGGAGCAGTCGTCGGTATCGGATTCGAAGAAGACCGTGAAGGCGCTGCTCGACGAGGCGGGCGTGACCGTGACCCGGTTCGCGCGGTTCGAGGTCGGCCAAGCCTAGGGCGGTTGCGGCGGGGCCGTCGGCGGCGACCCGCCGCGCCCGGCTCCGCCGCGCTTGCGATCGCCGCGCTTGCTAGCGTCTGTACATGCAACACGTCCATGCTTTCGGCGACGACGCGCTCGGCGACTGTGACGCGGTCGGTCTGGTTGAGCGGATCCGATCGGGCGACGTGTCGCCCGCCGAGCTCGTCGACGCCGCGATTGCGCGCACCGAGGCGGTCAACCCGCAGCTGAACGCGCTGGCCTACCAGGCGTTCGACCGCGCCCGGGCCGAGGCGACGGCACCCCGCGGGGGCTACTTCGCGGGCGTGCCGACGTTCGTCAAGGACAACGTCGACGTCGCCGGGATGCCGACGATGCAGGGCACCGACGCATGGCAGCCGCGCGCCGCGACCGCCGACGGCGATTTCGCCCGGCTGTACCTGGCCACCGGCCTCATCGCGCTGGGCAAGACCCAGCTGTCCGAGTTCGGGTTCAGCGCGGCCGCCGAGCATCCGCGGCTGGGTGCGGTACGCAACCCGTGGAACACCGATCACACCGCGGCGGCGTCGTCGTCGGGCTCGGCGGCGTTCGTCGCCGCGGGGGTCGTGCCGATCGCGCACGCCAACGACGGCGGCGGCTCCATCCGGATCCCGGCGGCGTGCAACGGGCTGATCGGCCTCAAACCATCGCGGGGCCGGTTGCCGCTGGACCGGGATATGCGCGCCATGCCGCTGCGCATCGTCTACAACGGGGTGGTCACCCGCTCGGTGCGTGATACGGCGGCCTTCTATGCCGAAGCCGAACGGATCTGGCGCAACCGCAAGCTCCCACCGGTCGGTGACGTCAAGTCGCCGGGCGCCGAGCGGCTCAGGATCGCGGTCATCACTCAGTCGATCGCGCGCGAGACCTCCACCGAGATGCGTGAGCTGACGTGCAAGACCGCCGCATTGCTCGAGGAACTCGGCCATCACGTCGACTACCTCGACCGGCCGCCGGTGCCGGCGCACTTCGCCGACGACTTCCTGCTCTACTGGGCCTTTTTGGCGACGGCGTTGGTGCGCGGCGGGCGGCGGATGTTCGGGCCGAGCTTCGATCGCAGCCGGCTGGACAGCCTGACGCTGGGGCTGGATCGCCACGCCACCCGGCGCCTGCACAAATTGCCGCTGGCGATCGCCCGGTTGGCGAGCGTGCGTCGCCACACCGCGCGGATGTTCCGCGACTACGACGTCGCGCTCACCCCGACACTGGCCCACGAGACGCCGCGTGTCGGCCACCTGGACCCCACCGCCGGCTACGAGCAGGTCATCGACCGGCTGATGGACTGGGTGGCGTTCACCCCACTGCAGAACGTCACCGGTGATCCGGCAATCTCGTTGCCGCTGGCCGAATCCGCGGCCGGACTGCCGGTGGGCATGATGTTCAGCGCCCACCTCGGCCAGGACGCCCGGTTGCTGGAATTGGCCTACGAACTGGAGGCGGCGCAGCCCTGGCCCACCATCACCGGCCGGGGATAGCGGCGATCGCGAGCGCGGCGAAGCCGGGCGAAGCGGGTCGCCGCCATCAACCTAGCGTCACTCTGCGCCGATGCGCTCCAGCATCTGCCTGAACCGCTGTTGTTCGGTCGGGCTCAGCGCGGCCAGCACCCGGCCGTCGGCGACCCGCACCGCGTCCTCGGCCCGGGTCAGCAACTCCCGGCCGGCGTCGGTCAGTGTCGCGGGCAGCGCCCGCCCGGACGGCACCGATTGCGGCCGGCTCACCGCGCCCCGGTTCTGCAGCCGGTGCAGCACGGTGTTCATGGCTTGTGGTGTGACGCTGGTATGACGAGCCAATTCGGCGCTGGAGAGTCCCGGCCGCACGGAAAGTACTCGCATGCAGACGAATTCGGGCAACGTCAGCCCCAACGGTCCGAGCACCGCGGACACCTGGGGGCGCAGCGCCGAGCTGACCCGGTAGAGCAGATAACCCAGCGGAGCCTCGTTCACGTCACCCATATCAAACATATTGACATATATCGGGTCCGCGCCGAGCCGCTATAAGTCGTTTCCCGCGTAGGACAGGTTGAAGCTTTTATTCGTCAGCGGGAAGTCCGGGACGATGGTGTCGGTCATGGCGAGCGGCAGTGCGGGCCAGTTGAACCAGGACGGGTCGACGATCTTGGCGCGGGTGATGGTTCCGTCGGCGCCGGTCTCCACCCGGTGCACGATGCTGCCGCGCCACCCCTCGACGATCCCGACCCCGTTGCCGGCCCCAGCCGACCCGGGAAGCTGCGCCCGAACATCGATCGGCCCGTGGTGACCGTCGATCAGGGTGCGGCACAACGCCACCGAGGCGGCGAATTCGTCGCGGCGGACGGTGTAACGCGCCAGCACGTCGCCGGCTGTCGCCGTCACCTCCGTCACCGGCAGGTCGGTAATCGGATGGTCGAGGCGGGCATCGGTGACCAGCCCGCTGGCCCGCGCCACATACCCCAGCGTGCCGAGCGCCTCCGCATCCGTGCGGTTCAACACCGAGGTACCGGCGAACCGGTCGTAGATCACCGAGTGGCCCAGGGTCAGCTCCGCGATCTCAGCGACGTCGTCGGCCAGCGCCTGCAGTCGATTCGGGTCAGGCAGTGCTTGCAGCACCACGCCTCCCGGCCGGATCGCCTTACGCAGCAGCCGATCTCCGGTCGTTTGCGCGTTGATGCGCAGCAGCTGCTCACGGGCGCGTTGGGCGTGGGCGTTGGCCAGCCCGAAACCGACGTCGTTGGCCAAGGCACCCAGGTCGGCGACATGGTTGTAGAGCCGCTCGAGCTCGACGAGCAAGGCGCGCAGCCGGTGTGCCGGATCGGGCAGTTCGACGCCGAGGGCCTCCTCGACGGCGAGGCTGTGCGCCAGCGCGTGACCGGCGGAGGTGTCACCGCTGATCCGCTCGGCCAGCTCGACCGCGCCGACCGCGGACCGGCCGGCAAACAGTCGCTCGATTCCGCGGTGCACGAACCACAGCCTGGCTTTGAGCCGCAACACCGATTCGCCGACCACCGAGAACCGGAAATGGCCCGGTTCGATCAGGCCGGCGTGCACCGGGCCGACCGGAATCTCATAGACACCGGCCCCTTCGACGTTGAGGAACGGAAAACGGCCCGCCGCAACGAAGTCCGGCGCCGGACCGGCGTCGTTGCGCATCGGGTGCCAATCCTGCGGCCAGTGCGCGTGCCGGATCAGCCGGCGTGGTTGCGGATGGTCGAGCGGGGTGATCCCGTACAGGTCCTGCATCTCGCGTTCGAAGCGGCCGGCCTGAAACGACAACCGGGCCAGCGAGGGAATCGACGGCCGCTGCGCCGGAATGGTCAGGGTCAGCTCGCAACGACGGTCGGGTCGGCCCGCCAGGAACAGATACACCACCCGCAAGCTGTCGTCGTCGTCGTGGGCCGCCACCAGCGCGAGCCGGAAGCCGTCGGCCAGCAGGGCCGCGGCCGCATCGGGCAGCTCCGCATCGGAGACCGGTCGACAGTGGTTGATCGGAGCCATCACAGCGCCCCGAGTTGGGTTGCCGCGGCGGTGAACAACCCTGTCAGCGGACCGGCTGTCACGCCCAGTGCGAGGGAGACCAGCACGCCTGTCACCAGTGCGGCAGCGACGGTGGCCGGCACCAGGATCGTCGGGCCGTCGGCACTCGGTGTGCCCAGCAGGATACGGCCGGACTTGGCCATCAGCGCGGCGAACGCCACCAGCAGCGCCACCAGCGTCAGCCCCAACGCCCACGCCAGCCGGGCGTCGGCCAGTGCCGTCGCGATCGCCAGCTCGCTGGCGAACATCGCGAACGGGGGCAGGCCGAGCAGCACCACCATCCCCACCGCGAACGCACCGCCGACCAGCCGTGACCTGCCGAGCACGCCGGTGATCTCGCTGATCGCGGTGGTGCCGTGGGCGGCCTGCAACTGACCGCCGGCCAAGAACAGCACCGTCTTGCCGACACCGTGCGCCAGCACGTGCAACAGCAGCGCCGCGACCGCCAGCCGGGTGCCCGCGGCTGCGGCCACGGCCATCAGGCCCATCGTCTCCATCGACGAATAGGCGAGCAGCCGTTTGAGATCGGTGGTGACGGTCAGCAGCAGTGCGGCGATGAGCAACGTCGCCAGGCCGGTGGCCAGCAGCGCGGCCCGCAGGAAAGCGGGGCCGGTCGCGGCGTCGATGATCGGCTTGAGGCGGATCAGCACCGAGAACGCGACCGACAGCAGCACCCCGCTCATCAACGCCGAGACCGGTGCCGGGGCCTGGCTGTGCGCGTCGGCCAGCCAGGTGTGAAACGGTGCCAGGCCCATCTTGGCCCCGTAGCCGATCAGCAGCAGCGCGCCGGCCAGCCGGGTCACCGCCGGGTCCAGTGCCGCCGCGTGGGCCGCCAGCACATCGAGGTGCAGCGCGTCGTCGCCGGCGCCGGCGTGGCGCGCGGCGAAGTGCAGTAACACGGTGCCCAGGAACGCGACGGTGATCCCCACCGAACACACCATGACGTATTTCCAGGTGGCCTCCAGCGCGGCACGGCTGCGGTGATGCCCGACCAGAAACGCGGTCACCACCGTGGTGGCCTCGACGGCGACCCACACCACGCCGATGTTGTTGGCCGACACCGCCAGAACCATTGCCGCGAGAAACGCCGGGGTGAGGACGCCGTATATGCGTGCCCCACGCCGATCGGTCACCCCGCGGGCCAACTCGGCGTCGACGTAGCCGATGCTCGCCCAGGTGGCCAGGCTGGCGACGACCCCGATCACGATCAGCATGGTCGCCGACAGCGCGTCGGCGCGCAGCAGGCCGTTGAGTGCCAGGTGGGCCCGGTCGTCCACCCGGAAGCCCAGCACCACACCACATCCCAGAATCGTCAGTGCCGACCCGAGGGTCGCCACAGCGCTGAGCCGGCGCCAGCCCACGGCGACCGAGAGCAGTGACGCCAGGACGGGAGTCAGCAGCGGTAGCAGCATCAGCGGTGTCATCAGTCGCGCAGCTCCCGTAGCAGGTCCAGATCCACTCCGCCGAAGGTGTTGCGCAGTCGTCCGGTCAGCACGCCGAGCACGATCAGCACGAACAACACGTCCAGTGACGCGCCGAGTTCGACGATCAGCGGGACGCCGGCCGTGAGCAGGAAGGCGGTGGCGGCGATCCCGTTGTCCAGCATCAACAGCCCGGCTGCCTGCGAGATGGCATGGCGGCGAGTCGCCATCATGAAAAGCGCGATCAGCACGGTGGCGATGGCCGCCGCGGCCGCGGTGGTCGCCGAATTGCGCTGCAGGTCGATGACGGGCTGGGCGATCACGAACGCCACTACCACCAGGACGGTGACCACCAGCAGTGACGCGGCGGTGCCGACCAGGGGAGTGGCCTCGCGGCGTTCGCGTCGTTCGGCGCCGAGCGCGCGGGCCAGCAGCCACGGCAGCGCGACGGCGCGCACCGCCAATACCGCGATCGCCACCGCGATCAGCGCCCGGTCATGGTCGTGCACCCCGCGAATCAGCGGGATGGCGGCCAGCGCGGCGCCCTGGGCGACGAGCAACCGTTGCACGGTCACCGACAGGTCCCGGCGCCAGACCGCCAGCACCGCGGCCAACAGCACCCCGCCGGCCGCCAGGTCCAGCATGTTGTTGTAGCTCATCCGCCGACTCCGCTGAAGAAGTTCGCCGCGGTCACCGCAAGCAACGCCAGCAGAAACGACCCGGCCAGTAGTTCGGGCACCCGGAACAGCCGCAACCTGGCGATGAACACCTCGACGGCTGCCAGGGCGGTCGCGAGCAGCGCCACCTTGATCGCGATCGCGCCGACGCCCACCACCACGTCGAGCAGGCTCGGGTGCGCCCCGGCGATGCCCCACGGGAAGAACAGGTTCGCCAGCAGCGCCAGCAGCACCGTCAGCCGCATGCCGCTCGCCCACTCGACCAGAGCCAACTTGGGTCCGGCGTACTCCAGGACCATGGCCTCGTGCACCATCGTCAGCTCCAGATGGGTGGCCGGATTGTCCACCGGCAGCCGGCCGGTCTCGGCCACGATGACGATCACCAGCGCGACGAAAGCCAGCGCGCTGGCCAACGACACCACCTGACCCGGGTGGTCGACGGTGTTACCGACGATGGCGCTCAGATTGGCCGACCCCGCCGGAATCGACAGCGCGAACACCGCCAGCAGGATCGTCGGTTCGACCAGCGCGGCGATGGTGATCTCCCGGCTGGCGCCCATACCGCCGAACGCCGTCGCGGTGTCGATGCCGGCGAGCGCGAGCGCCACGGTACCCAGGAACAACAGGCCGACAACGGTGATCAGGTCGGCGACCGGGTCCAGCGGCGAACCCGTCGCCACCAGCGGTGCGGCGGCGACGATGACCAGTGTGGTGGCGGCCAGCGCTGCCGGGGCCGCGGCGAACGCCCAGGTGGTTCCCCGCGGATTGAGCAGCTGCTTACCCAGCAGCTTGCGCATATCCCGCCAGGGCTGCCGGATCCCCGCGCCGGTGCGGCCCTCCGCCCGCGCCCGGACCTGGCGCATCAGTCCGATCACCAGCGGGGCCCCGGCGATGACACCGGCGACCTGTAGGAAACCGGCCAGATAGGTCATCGTGTTCATCGCGCCACCAGCAGGGCGATCAGCACGCCGATGGCGCCGTAGGCCAGATACAGGTGCACGCTGCCGGTGTGGGCGCGCCGCACCAGCTGCGCGGCGGCGCCGACAGCCCGCGTCACCGGTGTGTACCACCGGTCTTCGATGACGTCGGCGATGCGCGCCCGGTAAGCGATCCGGTCGACCACATAGGTCGACGGCGCCTGCCCGCTCACCTCGACGCCGGTGTCGAACCGCAGCACGTCGTCGAACACCTGCTGCAGCGGTTGGGCGAACGACGTCGCGGTGTACTGCATGCGCGGGGTCAGCTCGTCGGCGCCACAGGCCCACAGCGGCACCGTGGCCGGCGCGGGCCGCCGCCGCGAACGCCACCGGGAGCCGATCGCCACCAGCAGGACGGCGGCGGCCAGCGCGGCGGCCAGCAGGCCCGGGGCCATGGACGCATCCAGGCCGGGCAGGCGCACGAAGACCCCGAGCGCCGGGGAGTCACCGAAGACCGGCACTGTGGCGATCACGCGGTTGAGCATCGGGGCCACCGCGCCGGGGACGACGGCCAGCACCACGCACGCCGCAGCGGGCAACGCCATCGCGGCGATCATCGTGTCGGGCGATTCCCGCGCCGCCGCAGCGGCATCCGAGCGTGGGCGGGCCAGGAAGCCGAACCCGAACGCCTTGACCATCGCGGCCACCCCAAGCCCGGCGGTCAGCGCCACCGCGGCCACCGCCAGTGGTGTCACCAGCGCGATCGTGACGTCGTCCCCGGGACGGGCGTTGATCAGCGACTGGATCAGCAGCCACTCACTGACGAAGCCCGCCCCCAGCGGCAACCCGGCGGCGCCGAGCGCGGCCACCCCGAACAGCGCTGTGGTGAGCGGCATTCGGCGGACCAAACCGCCGAGCCGGTCCAGATCGCGCAGGCCGGTCGCGGCCAGCACCGATCCGGCCGCGAAGAACCCGAGGCTCTTGAACGCGCTGTGGGCGATCAGGTGCAGCAGCGCCGCGGTGAGCGCCACCGCGGCGGCCGGCTGCGAGCCGGCGCCCGCCAACAACATCGCGGCGCCCAGCCCCAGGGTGATCAGGCCGATGTTCTCCGTCGTCGAATAAGCAAGCAGCCGTTTGAGATCGGTCGCGACCGAGGCCTGCAACACCCCGTACACCGCTGACACGCCGCCGACGGCCAACAGCGTCAACGCCCACCATCGCGGTCCGGGGCCCAACAGTTGCATGTCGATGCGGATGATGCCGTAGACGCCGAGATTGACCATGGCGGCACTGAGCAGTGCCGACACCGGACTCGGTGCTTCGGGATGCGCCCGGGGCAGCCACGCGTGTAACGGCAGCAGGCCGGCCTTGGAGCCGAAACCGATGAGGGTCAACACGAAGACCGTGTTGCGCACGCCGTCGGGTACCGCGCCGATCCGGGCGAAGACGTCATCGGTGGTCGCGGCCAGTATCACCATCCCCAGCAACAACGTCAGGAAGCCCAACTGCGTCATCACCGCGTAGATCAAGGCGGCCGAACGCACTTCGCTGCGCTGTTGATCGGTGAGCACCAGCACCAGCGAGGTCAGCGCCATCAGCTCCCAGGCGAACAGGAAGGTCGTCACCGACCCCGCCGCTGGAACGGCCAGCAGCGTGACGACGAACACCGGCAACGCCGTCAGCGGGACGGCGCCGAAGCCCTCGTGTCGGCTGTAGCCGATCCAATACAGGCCGGCGGCCACCGCCACCGCGCCGGTCAGAACCATGAAGAAGCCGCCGAGCGGCTCGACCCGCAGCTGTACGCCCAGCAGCGGCAGCAGCCAGCCGATCCGGACCGTGGGCAGGGCACCGAACATGCCGGCCACTCCGGCGCCGAGCCCCCCGGCGCCCAGACCGACCGTCGCCGCACCGCTGATCAGCGGCCCGAAGGCAGCGCGGGGCAACAACTGCGGAGCAGCGGTGCTCACCTTTCGGTCACCGACCGTAGCGCGGTGACGATCTGGTCCGGGGTAGGCGGGCAGCCGGGGATCTCGACGTCGACCGGCACGACTTCGCCCACGGCGCCCACGGTTCCGTAGGCCTGCGCGAAGACGCCACGATTGAGCGCGCAGTCGCCGCACGCGATGACCCGGCGCGGCCGCGGGGTCGCCTCGACGGTATTGCGCAGTGGCTCGGCCATGTTGCGGGTGACCACCCCGGTGACCAACAGGGCATCGGCGTGCCGAGGTGAGGCGACGAGCCGCGCGCCGAACCGTTCGGCGTCGTACACCGGACCGAAGGCGCCGGCTATCTCGATCTCGCAACCGTTGCAGGATCCGGCGTCGACATGGCGGACCTGCACCGAGCCGGCCAGCCCGCTGGATCGGTCGGAGGTCTGCGGCGGGCGGTCGCCGGCCGGTTCGGCGATGCGGCCGAGCGCAAGGATCCTGCTGAGCCAGCTCATCGACGGGCTCGTAGATCGTCGAGGATCGCGACCTGATCGCTGAGCAGTCCGGTCAATGCCTTGCGGGCCACCGCGAGCAGTTCAGTGATCACCGGTGAGGCGATCGAGTAGACCACTGTGTTGCCCTCCTTGGTCGCCGTCACGACTCCGGCGCGCCGAAGCACCCCCAGCTGCTGGGAGAGGTTCGACGCCTCCAGTCCGATCTCGGGCAGCAGTTCGCCGACCGTTCGGTCGCGTTCGGCCAACAGTTCCAGTACCCGGATCCGAGCCGGGTGTCCGAGCGTCTTGAAGAACTCGGCCTTCACCTGGTGCAGCGAGTTCGGCACGGCCCCGACCATAGCAGCGAAATCATCAATTGAAAATATTTTCACCTGTTGTGACATTCGATCGTCTGCGTCCGTACCCCCGGGCACCGTCTGACCGGCCCGGTAGGGCAGGATGGCAACTGCCGTCGCGGACGTATCTCCGCGATGGCGCTGTCATGCGCGCCAGCCCCCGAGGAGCCTGATGACGGAGCCGACGAGTACCGATCGTGTCTCACCGACCGGCCGCCCCCATTACTCCCGGGTGTTACTCAAACTCGGCGGAGAGATGTTCGGCGGCGGCCAGGTCGGGCTCGACCCCGACGTCGTCGCCCAGGTCGCCCGCCAGATCGCCGAAGTGGTCCGTGACGGTGTGCAGGTCGCGGTCGTGATCGGCGGCGGCAACTTCTTCCGCGGTGCGCAGCTGCAGCAGCGCGGCATGGAGCGGATGCGTTCGGACTACATGGGCATGCTCGGCACCGTGATGAACAGCCTTGCGCTACAAGACTTTCTGGAAAAGGAAGGTATCGACACCCGGGTTCAGACGGCGATCACCATGGGTCAGGTCGCCGAGCCGTACATCCCACTGCGCGCCCAGCGGCACCTGGAGAAGGGCCGGGTGGTGATCTTCGGCGCCGGTATGGGGCTGCCGTATTTCTCCACCGACACCACCGCCGCGCAGCGCGCGCTGGAGATCGGTGCCGAGGTGGTGCTGATGGCCAAGGCCGTCGACGGGGTGTTCACCGAGGACCCGCGGGTCAACCCCGACGCCGAACTGCTCACCGCGATAAGTCACCGCGAAGTCATCGACCGCGGGCTGCGGGTGGCCGACGCCACCGCGTTCAGCCTGTGCATGGACAATGGCATGCCGATCCTGGTGTTCAACCTGCTGGTGGACGGAAACATCGCGCGGGCGGTCGCAGGTGAGAAGATCGGAACACTGGTCACCACCTGAGAGTTCGGTGGGGCACCACCCGCCTTGCGGGGGAGAGGAACGGCAAAGATGATCGACGAGGCTCTCTTCGATGCCGAAGAGAAAATGGAGAAGGCCGTGGCGGTGGCCCGCGAGGATCTGGCGACCGTTCGCACCGGCCGGGCCAACCCGGGCATGTTCTCCCGGATCGTCATCGACTACTACGGGTCGCCCACCCCGATCACCCAGCTGTGCAGCATCAACGTGCCCGAGGCACGGCTGGTGGTCATCAAGCCCTACGAGGCCTCCCAGCTCGGCGCCATCGAGACGGCGATCCGCAATTCGGATCTGGGCCTGAACCCCAGCAATGACGGCTCGCTGATTCGGGTGGCGGTGCCCCAGCTCACCGAGGAGCGACGTAAGGAACTGGTCAAGCAGGCCAAGTCCAAGGGTGAGGACGCCAAGGTCTCGGTGCGCAACATCCGTCGCAAGGCGATGGAGGAGCTGCACCGTATCCGCAAGGACGGTGAGGCCGGTGAGGACGAGGTCGGCCGTGCGGAGAAAGACTTGGACCGCTCCACCCAGCAGTATGTGAGCCAGATCGACGAGCTGGTCAAACACAAAGAAGGCGAGTTGCTGGAGGTCTAGCGACCTCGGCAACCAATCCCCGTGGCAGACAACGACACCGGTGCAGACACCGGTAAGAGGCAGTCGCGGGCGGGGCGCAATCTCCCCGCCGCGATCGTGGTGGGGGCGATCCTCGCCGGGATGCTGGTCTACACGTTGTTGTTCGCCCCGCGGTTCTGGGTGCTGATCCTGGCGGTGGCCACCCCGGTCGCCACCCACGAGATCACCAGGCGGCTGCGGGAGGTCGGCTACGACGTCCCGTTCATCCCGCTGGCGCTCGGCGGCCAGACGATGCTCTGGCTGTCGCTGCCGTTCGGGGCCAGGGGGGTGCTGGGCGCGTTCGGCGCCACCGTGGTCATCTCGATGATGTGGCGGCTGGTACACCGCGGGCTGAACACCGCCCCGGTCAACTACCTGCGGGACATGTCCGCGATGGTGCTGATCGCGGTCTGGGTTCCGCTGTGCATGAGCTTCGCGGCGCTGCTGGTCTTTCGCGACGACGGCCCCGGCCGGGTGCTGTGTCTGCTGTTCCCGGTGGTCTTCTCCGACATCGGCGGGTACGCCGTCGGGGTGCTGTTCGGCAAGCACCCGATGGCGCCGGCGATCAGCCCGAAGAAGTCCTGGGAGGGTTTCGTCGGATCGCTGGTGCTCGGTATCGCCGCGGCGGTGTTCGCGGTGACGGTGTTCCTCGACCGGCCGTGGTGGGTGGGCCTGCCGCTGGGGCTGCTGCTCGTATTCACCGGGGTCTTCGGCGACCTCATCGAGTCGCAGGTCAAACGCGATCTGGGGATCAAGGACATGGGCCGGCTGCTTCCCGGACACGGCGGGATCATGGACCGGCTCGACGCGCTGCTGCCGGCGGCCGTGATGACGTGGGTCGTGTTGACCGTTCTGCCGTGAGTCGCGGGCATACTGGTACCGATCGTGACGCAACAGTTGGTGTTCAGCGCACCGCGACGGGCCCTGCCGCCGCGGCACTTGGCCGATCTCGACGCCGCCGGTCGTGCCGCCGCCGTTGCTGAACTGGGGTTGCCCGCGTTCCGGGCCAACCAGCTGGCCCACCAGTACTACGGCCGGCTGGTCGCCGATCCGCAGCAGATGACGGACCTGCCGGCCACGGTGCGGGCCTCGGTGGCCGAGGCACTGTTCCCCGCCCTGCTGACCGCCGCCAGCGAGATCGAATGCGACGCCGGTGAGACCCGCAAAACCCTGTGGCGGGCGCACGACAACACCAAGTTCGAGTCGGTGCTGATGCGCTACCCCCGGCGCAACACGGTATGCATCTCCTCGCAGGCCGGTTGCGGTATGGCCTGCCCGTTCTGCGCGACCGGCCAGGCCGGGCTCACCCGCAACCTGTCCACCGCCGAGATCCTCGAGCAGGTGCGTGCGGCGGCGGTGACACTACGAGATCGCGACGGTGCCCGATCTTCTGGGGTGCGGCTGTCCAACATCGTGTTCATGGGCATGGGGGAGCCGCTGGCCAACTACGCCCGGGTGGTGGCCGCCGTGCGGCGGATCACCGAGCCGCCACCCAACGGGTTCGGCATCTCGGCCCGGTCGGTGACGGTGTCGACGGTCGGACTTGCGCCGGCGATCCGCAAGCTCGCCGATGAGGGGCTGGGGGTGACGCTGGCGCTGTCGCTGCACACCCCCGACGACGAACTACGCGACACGCTGGTACCGGTCAACAACCGCTGGAAGGTCGACGAGGCTCTCGATGCCGCGCGCTACTACGCCGACGTGACCGGCCGGCGGGTGTCGATCGAGTACGCGTTGATCCGCGACGTCAATGACCAGCCGTGGCGGGCCGATCTGCTGGGCCGCAAGCTGCACCGGGCGTTGGGACAGTTGGTGCATGTCAACGTGATTCCGCTCAATCCGACGCCGGGCAGCGACTGGGATGCCAGCCCGAAGCCGGTGGAGCGGGAGTTCGTCCGCCGGGTCCGGGCCCAGGGCGTGGAGTGCACGGTGCGGGACACCCGCGGGCGTGAGATCGCCGCCGCCTGTGGCCAGCTGGCGGCGGAGAGCCGGTAGCGCCTAGCGCAGCCAGCCGCGTTTGCGGCCGATCATGTCGCGCAGAATGACGAACAGTGACAGCGCGGCGAATCCCAGCAGGAAGTAGTCCTCGACGTGACCGATGTGGTTGCCGCGCAGCATCAGCAGCAGGAACCCCACGATCACCAGGCCGAAGATGTGCCAGGTGCGGTAGTTGATCGCGCTCCAGCCCCAGGCCGCCGAGGGCACCTCGGCGGTGTCGACACTTCGGCGCTCCACCTCGGTACTGGCCACTTCGACTCCTTCAGTTCGGTCACCTGCGCAACATTCTGGCATACCGGGGTTTAGCCGCCGATCTCGAACGTCCGATAGGCGGCGCGGCCGACGACCTCGGCCAGGCCCTCCGGTGTCCACTCCCGGTCACCGTCGAGCAGCATCCGAGCGGCGGCTTCGCAGATGGCCAGGAACACCTCGGTGAGCGCCGCCAGGGTGCGCTCGGACTGGGCTCGTTGCTCCAGCAGCGGCCGCATCACCGTCGCGACCCGATCGGTGAGCCGGGCGCGGCCCGAGACGACTGCGGCGGCCAGCACGGGATCCTGGTCGGCGGTGAAGATGATCCGCCATGACGCCGGACGCTCACGCACGGTGGACAAGAACGCGCCGAACCCGGCGACGAACCGGTCCTCGACACTGCCGGTCCGCTGCGGCGGCAATGCGGCGAGCAGACTGGCGAGCATCAACTCGGTCTCCCGGTCGAGCAGTGCAGCGAGGACCTCGCCGCGGCCGTCGTAGCAGGCGTAGACCACCGGCCGGGTCACGCCGATCCGCTCGGCGATGGCCGCCATGGTCACCCCGGCGACACCATGGTCGGCGGCGATCTGCAAGGCCGCGTCGAGCACCTGCGGGCGACGGCGTTGCGGCCCGAGATGCTCGGCGCGGGACCGGTTGGGGGCTGGGTCCGGCACCGGCTCAGCGTAGTTGGATGTCGGCAATGATCAGTACCGGCCAGGCGACGATTTCGCCGAGTACGGAGAACACCTTGTCCACGCCGCGGACCTCGGCCAGGTGCTGATAATGACTGCCGGCCCAGAATAATCCGATCGTCAGGTAGGCGCCCAGCACCACTGAACCCATGACGGCGAGATAGACCAGCTGGCGGATGCTCAGCCGGCGGTCGAGTAGCTGCGCCACGCCGTCCAGCCTCATCCGATGCTCCCCAGGATCGGCTGGGACTCGACAAGCGCCTCGTCGCTCGGGGCGCGGCCCTCACCGAAAACACGGTTCGCCTGTTTCTCCCGGAACTCGAGGTGCGCCTGCGCCGGTACGGCGTAACCGAAACGCCGCTGGGCCTCGCGCGGCGTCGTCGTCACGGGGTTGACCGGCCGGATCGACCGCAGCACCCGGGTGCCGATCGGCAACGTCATGGGTGAGATAAGCCGCAGCAGCATCAACTGCACGCGAGTGCTCAGGCTCAGCACGGTGAATGTCGCATTGAGCGGCGGCACGATCAGCGCGTCGAGCACGCGGGAGGTGTCAGTGGCTTTCAGGCCGCCCAGCTTGCGCATCCACCGGGGCATGGTCGCCAAGGTGCCGCGGCGCAGGAAAGCGGTGATGACCAGCGTGGCCGGCCACAGCACCCGCGGCAGCGACGGCGGCATGATGACCTCGGCGTGCAACAGGTGTGCCATCGCGCGCCGGGCGATGTCGGAGTCAACCAAGTCCGGGCGCATCTGCTCGAAGTAGGCGCGGACGCCCGCTCGGGTGCGCGGCACGTCCGCCGGGTCGAGGGTCTGCAACTCAGCCGCCTTGGCGCAATCGGCCCAGTACGACGCCTCTTCGTCGGCCGACAGCGGCCCGGGCCCGAACTTCTCGTAGGCGTACAGGATGGAATGCCATGCCGTCAGGTGGATCCACCGCTGGGCGGCCGGGTCGTTGGCGTCGTAATTGTTACCGGTGACCGGGTCGACACCGATGGCCTTGGAGTGGATCCGCACCAGGATGTCGGCGGCCTCGGCGGTGGTGCGGCTCTCGCCGAACGCCACCATCGCGAAGTAGCGCAGCGTGCGGTCGTACCGGGTCCGCGGCCGGTCGTAAATCGCCTGGGTGGCATCGACGGAGGCGACCAGCCCCGGGTCGAGTTCCTCGATGACCACAGCCCGCTGGAATCCGATCGACAGCGAGGTCGGGTAGCTCCACACCTTCCAGGTCACTGAGTCGGGGCCGAAGAACCCGTAGTCCTCGGCGGGCTCGGCGTCGGGCAGCGACAGCCATCCGCGCAGCGTGTTCAAGTTCGTCCCCTTTCACAGTTCCTACGCACCGTAGGAATTCCTACGGTGCGTAGGATTCTGCGCCGGGCAGCGACGGCCGTCAAGGGTCTACCGTGGGCGCAATGGCCTCCCAAGCCGACCAAGATCCGCGGATCTCGGAGTTCGCCGTGGCGCCGCCACACAGCGCGCCCGGTGTGACGTCGATGGTGGGCTACCGCGTGCGGGAGATCCCCGGCACCGTTCATCGGGGGATGCCGTCGTCGACGTTGGTATTCATCGTCAGCCTCGACGACGGGGTGCAGGCAGCCGCCACCGCCGAGGCGTTGCCGGCCGCAAAACCGAGTCCGGTCATCTTGGGCGGACTGCACACGCAGGCCAGCCAGGTACGGCAGCGCCGCGGGCAGGCCGGAGTGCAGTTGGCCGTGCACCCGCTGGCGTCACGTGCCCTGTTCGGGGTTCCCGCCGCTGAACTCAGCGTGACCGACTTCGATGCGGCACCGGTGCTGGGGCGTGCAGCGGCCGAACTTCATGAACGGGCCGCCGAAGCGCGCGGGTGGCCCGACGCCTTCGCGCTGGTTGCGCATCACCTGCTGGATGCGCACCGTCGCCGTGAGGGCGTCACCGTGCGCCCCGAAGTGGCGTACGCCTGGCACCAGCTGGAGCGCAGCCGCGGTACAGCGCCGGTTGGCGTGCTCGCCGAGCAGGTCGGGGTGAGCACGCGGCACCTGATCACGCTTTTTCGCCGCGAAGTGGGCCGAACACCCAAGACGGTGGCCATGCTGATGCGGTTCGAGTATGCGACCGCCCGGATCGCCGACGTTGCGCGCCGGTACCACCGCGTCGATCTCGCCGCCGTCGCCGCCGAAGCCGGATACGCCGATCAGGCCCACCTGACCCGCGACTTCGTCCGGTTCGCCGGTGTCCCGCCGGGAATCTGGCTGGCCGAAGAGTTCCAAAACATTCAAGACGGCGGGCACGGCATCAGATCACAGTGGTGCTATGACCACTTCCAAGACCACTTCCAATCCGACCGTCTGGGTGACCCTGCAAGCGCATAACCCGATCAAACTCATCGACTACTACGTCGACACCTTCGGCTTCGTCGAGACAGCCCGCTGCGGCGTGGACGGCGACACCATCGCGCACGCCGAACTGATCTGGCCGGAAGGCTGCGGCGGCATCATGCTGGGCAGCCACAAGCCCGGCAATGAATGGTGCCGCGAGCCCGGCACGACCGGCGCCTACGTCGTCACCGCCGATCCCGACGGCCTCTACCAGCGCGTCGTGAGCCGTGATGCCGATGTCGTGCGCCCGCTGGCCGGCACCGACTACGGGGCCCGCGAGTTCGTCGTCCGCGACCCGGAGGGCAACCTGTGGAGCTTCGGCGACTACACCGGGGAACCACGCGACTGATCTCGGGCACAATGAGCAGGTGAGTGTGTCTGCGGCGGGCCGGACCAGAGTTCTGCTGCTGGGCTCGACCGGCTCGATCGGAACCCAGGCGCTGCAGGTCATCGCCGCCAACCCGGATCGCTTCGAGGTGGTCGGGCTGGCGGCCGGCGGCGGCAACCCGAAGCTGCTGGCCGCTCAGCGCGCCCAGACCGGCGTCACCAACATCGCCGTGGCCGACGCGCAGGTCGGTGACGCGCTGGACGCCACCCACCTCGGGCCCAACGGCGTCACCCGTCTGGTCGAGGAAACCGAGGCCGATGTGGTGCTCAACGCCCTGGTCGGCGCATTGGGGCTGCGACCCACGCTGGCCGCGCTGCAAACCGGGGCCCGGCTGGCGCTGGCCAACAAGGAATCACTGATCGCCGGCGGGCCGCTGGTGCTGCAAGCCGCTGCGCCCGGCCAGATCGTGCCGGTGGATTCCGAGCATTCGGCGATCGCTCAGTGCCTGCGCTCCGGCACCGCCGACGAGGTCGCCAAGATCGTGCTCACCGCCTCGGGCGGCCCGTTCCGCGGCTACCGCGCCGCCGAGCTGGAGCACGTCACACCCGAGCAGGCGGGCGCGCATCCGACCTGGTCGATGGGCCCGATGAACACGCTGAACTCGGCATCGCTGGTGAACAAGGGGCTCGAGCTGATCGAGACCCACCTGCTGTTCGGCGTCGCCTACGAGCACATCGACGTCGTGGTGCACCCGCAGTCGATCGTGCACTCCATGGTCACCTTCACCGACGGCTCGACGATCGCCCAGGCCAGCCCGCCGGACATGAGGCTGCCGATCGCGTTGGCCTTGGGCTGGCCCGCCCGGGTGCCCGGCGCGGCGGCGGCATGCGACTTCACCAGCGCCTCCAGTTGGGAGTTCGAGCCGCTGGACGATGCGGTGTTCCCGGCGGTGCAGCTGGCGCGGCACGCCGGTCAGACCGGTGGCTGCATGACCGCGGTCTACAACGCCGCCAACGAAGAGGCAGCCGAAGCGTTCCTGGCGGGCCGGATCGGTTTCCCCGCGATCGTCGACACCATCGCCGAGGTGCTGGGCGCCGCCGACCAGTGGGCCGCGCAACCCGCTACCGTGGATGAGGTACTCGATGCGCAACGCTGGGCCCGCCAACGGGCGGCTCGCGCCGTCGAGGCGCTAGCTATGAGAAAGGTCGGAAGCACCCGATGATGTTTGCGGTCGGCATCGCGCTGTTCGCGCTGGCCATCCTGGTATCGGTGGCGCTGCACGAATGCGGCCACATGTGGGTGGCCCGGGCCACCGGGATGAAGGTGCGCCGCTACTTCGTCGGCTTCGGCACCACATTGTGGTCGACGCGCCGCGGCGACACCGAATACGGCCTCAAAGCGATCCCGGCCGGCGGCTTCTGCGACATCGCCGGCATGACGGCGGTGGAGGAACTGGCGCCCGACGAAGTCGAGCGCGCCATGTACAAGCAGCAGACCTGGAAGCGGGTGGCGGTGCTGTTCGCCGGCCCCGGCATGAACTTCGTCATCGGCCTGGTGCTGGTGTATGCCATCGCCACCATCTGGGGCCTGCCCAACCTGCACGCGCCCACCAGCGCGGTGATCGGCGAAACAGCTTGTGTGGCACCGGAAGTCGTCAAGGGGGAACTGGGCACGTGCTCGGGTCCCGGTCCGGCGGCGCTGGCGGGCGTGCGGGCCGGCGACGTGGTGGTCAAAGTCGGTGACACACCCGTGTCGACTTTCGAGGAGATGGCCGCCGCCGTGCGCAAACAGCACGGCACCGTCCCGATCGTCGTCGAACGCGACGGCCACGAGTTGACCAAGTACGTCGATGTGACGCCCACGCAGCGTTGGATCGCCGACGGGCGTGACAGCGAGGCGGTTCCCAGCACCGTGGGAGCCATCGGGGTGGGGGCCGCCCAGTTCGGGCCCACCCAGTACAACCCGATCACCGCGGTGCCGGCTACGTTCACCTTCAGCGGTGACCTGGCGGTGCTGCTGGGCAAGTCGCTGGCCAACATCCCGTCGAAAGTCGGCGCGCTGATGCACGCCATCGGCAACCCGAACGGGGAGCGTGACCCGGAGACTCCGATCAGCGTGGTGGGCGCCTCGATCATCGGCGGTGACACCGTCGACCACGGGCTGTGGGTGGCGTTCTGGTTCTTCCTGGCGCAGCTGAACTTCATCCTGGGCGTGCTCAACCTGGTGCCGTTGCTGCCGTTCGACGGCGGGCACATCGCGATCGCGCTGTACGAAAAGCTCCGCAACATGGTTCGTTCGGCACGCGGGAAGGTCGCGGCCGCGCCGGTGAACTATCTCAAGCTGATGCCGGCCACTTACGTAGTGTTGATCGTGGTGGTCGGTTACATGTTGCTTACCGTGACCGCCGACTTGGTCAACCCGATCAGGTTGTTTTGACAGGAGACCCCGCATGTCCGTCGGCCTAGGTATGCCGGCGGTGCCGGCGCCGACACTGGCGCCGCGCCGTAAGACCCGCCAGTTGATGGTCGGTGGCGTCGGGGTGGGCAGCGACCACCCGATCTCGGTGCAGTCGATGTGCACCACCAAGACCCACGACGTCGACGCGACGCTGCAGCAGATCGCCGCGCTGACCACGGCCGGCTGCGACATCGTGCGGGTGGCCTGCCCGCGCCAGGAGGACGCCGACGCGCTGGCGACCATCGCGCGCAAGAGCAAGATCCCGGTGATCGCCGACATCCACTTCCAGCCGAAGTACATCTTCGCCGCGATCGACGCCGGCTGTGCTGCGGTGCGGGTGAACCCGGGCAACATCAAGGAGTTCGACGGCCGGGTGGCCGATGTCGCCAAGGCTGCCGGCGCGGCCGGTGTGCCGATCCGGATCGGCGTCAACGCCGGCTCGCTGGACAAGCGGTTTTTGACCAAGTACGGCAAGGCCACCCCCGAGGCGCTGGTCGAGTCGGCGCTGTGGGAGGCGTCGCTGTTCGAGGAGCACGGCTTCGGCGACGTCAAGATCAGCGTCAAGCACAATGACCCGGTCGTGATGGTGGCCGCCTACGAGCAACTGGCCGAGCAGTGCGACTACCCGCTGCACCTGGGCGTCACCGAGGCCGGACCGGCGTTCCAGGGCACCATCAAGTCCGCCGTGGCGTTCGGCGCGCTGCTGTCCCGCGGCATCGGCGACACCATCCGGGTGTCGCTGTCCGCGCCGCCGGTCGAAGAGGTCAAGGTCGGCAACCAGATCCTGGAATCGCTCAACCTGCGTCCGCGGGGGCTGGAGATCGTCTCGTGCCCGTCGTGCGGTCGCGCGCAGGTCGACGTCTACAAGCTGGCCAACGAGGTCACCGCCGGGCTGGAGGGGCTCGACATCCCGCTGCGGGTCGCGGTGATGGGATGCGTGGTCAACGGACCCGGTGAGGCCCGCGAGGCGGATCTGGGTGTGGCCTCCGGCAACGGCAAGGGCCAGATCTTCGTCAAGGGCCAGGTGATCAAGACCGTCCCCGAGGCGCAGATCGTCGAGACCCTGATCGAGGAGGCGTTGCGCCTGGCTTCGGAGATGGGGGCGGTGGGAGCCGACGCCGGGGACGGAACTCCCGGCGGTGCGCCCACCGTCACCGTAAGCTGAACCCGGCGGTTCAGCGAGCCTCGACGGAGGAGCGGCGAAGCTGGGACCGCCGCATAAACCAGCCGATCCGCCGACCGCGCGCGGCACGTCAGTTCGCAAGAAAGAGTCACTATGTCGGCTCCGCCGGATTTCCGCCTCGATCAGCGACGGGTGTCCGTCGCGCGCGACGTCGGCGCGGTGTGGCGAGTGCTCGACGCCGATCCGGTCGGCTCCTGCATGGTTGCTGCCCGCGTCGCCGACCACGGTGTCGATCCCCGTTCCATCGGCGGCGAACTGTGGACGCGCGGCGGCGTGGACGAATCGCTGTGCTACGCCGGGGCGAACCTGATACCGCTGCGCGGGACGCCGGCCGACCTGACGGCCTTCGCCGACAAGGCGGTGAGCGCCATCCGGCGGTGTTCATCGCTGGTCGGCCGTGCCGAGTTGGTGTTGCCGATGTGGCAGCGCCTGGTAGATGTCTGGGGTCCGGCCCGCGACGTGCGCGAGAGCCAGCCGCTGATGGCGTTGCGCACCATGCCCGACTGCGCGATGGACCCGGAGGTTCGTCAGGTGCGCCCGGACGAACTCGACGCCTACCTGGTGGCGGCCGTCGACATGTTCATCGGCGAGGTCGGGGTGGATCCGCGGCTCGGTGACGGTGGCCGCGCCTACCGCCGCCGGGTGGCCAACCTGATCGCGGCCGGCCGGGCGTGGGCTCGGTTCGAACGTGGCGAGGTGGTGTTCAAGGCCGAGGTGGGCTCGCAGTCGCCGGCGGTGGGGCAGATCCAGGGCGTCTGGGTGCACCCCGAACGACGGGGACAAGGGCTGGGCTCCGGGGGCACCGCGATGCTGGCCGCGGTGATCGTCGGCACCGGCCGTGTCGCCAGCTTGTACGTCAACGATTTCAATGAGGTGGCTCGGGCCACCTACGAGCGGGTCGGGTTCACCCAGACCGGCACCTTTGCGACCGTGTTGCTGGACTGATCGGATGTGTGCCTGCCGCGAGTTGCTCGCCGAAGCTGGAGTTGGCGCGGACAAGTTCGAGTACCGGACACGCTGACTCTCCCCCGCAAGCGGCAGGTGCCCGCTGTCTCGGTGCGCCTCCGCGCCTCGGCCGTTTCCATTTCGTAACATCTGCCTCAATGACAACTGCAAGCTCATTAGCCACACGAGTCACAGGCATGTTCGCGGTGTTGCTCACCGTGGCCGGCTTGGCGGCGTGCACGCCCCGCCCGGACGGTCCCGCACCGGTCGCCGAGCGATTCTTCGCCGCGCTGGCCACCGGTGACACCGCGACCGCCGCCGAGCTCAGCGACGACCCGGCCACCGCCCGTAGCGCCCTCAACGCCGCCTGGGCAGGATTGCAGGCCGAGCACCTCGACGCCCAGGTCATCGGCACGCGCTACAACGACGACACCGGCACGGTGTCCTACCGCTACACCTGGCAGCTGCCGAAGAACCGCGCCTGGTCCTATGACGGCCAGCTCAAGATGGTGCGCAACGAAGGGCACTGGGCGGTCCGCTGGACGGCGACCGGCCTGCATCCCAAGCTCGGGGAACACCAGACCTTCGCGCTGCGGGCCGACCCGCCGCGCCGCGCCTCGGTCAACGAGGCCGGCGGTACCGACGTGTTGGTGCCCGGCTACGTCTACCACTACGAACTCGACGCCGGCCGGGCCGGGCGGAATCTGATGCGCACCGCGGGCGCGGTGATCGAGGTGCTGCGGCCGTTCGACGACACCCTGGGCGACCCGCAACGGCTCGCCGAGCAGGCCAGTTCCTCGGTCACTCCGCTGGACCTGATCACGCTGCGCAAGAACGACCACGACCGCGTCGAGGCGGCGATCGGCGCGCTGCCCGGGGTGGTGATCACCCCGCGTCCGGAGCTGCTGCCCACCGACGACCGGTTCGCGCCGGTGCTCGTCGGTGAGGTGAAGAAAGCCGTTGCGGACCGACTCGACGGCGAGGCGGGCTGGCGCGTCGTGAGCGTCAACCAGAACGGTGTCGACGTGGCGGTGCTGCACGAGGTCGACCCGTCACCGGCGCCGTCGCTGACGATCAGCCTGGACCGATCGGTTCAGCGTGCCGCCCAGAACGCGGTCAACACCCGTGGCAACAAGGCGATGATGGTGGTGATCAAACCGTCGACCGGCGAGCTGCTCGCGGTCGCGCAGAACGCCGCCGCCGACGCCGACGGACTGGTCGCGACCACCGGTCTGTACCCGCCCGGCTCGACGTTCAAGATGGTCACCGCCGGCGCGGCGATCGAACGGGACATGGTCTCCCCGAATTCGATGGTGGGCTGTCCCGGCAGCCTCGACATCGGCCAGCGCACCATCCCCAACTACGGCGGGTTCGACCTGGGGATGGTGTCGATGTCGCGGGCCTTCGCCAACTCGTGCAACACCACGTTCGCCGAACTGGCCAGCCGGATGCCGCCGCGGGCGCTCTCCCAGGCGGCCAGCCGGTATGGGATCGGGGTCGACTACCTGGTGGACGGCATCACCACCGTCACCGGTTCGGTGCCGCCGACGGTGGATCTGGCCGAACTGACCGAGGACGGATTCGGCCAGGGCAAGGTGCTGGCCAGCCCGTTCGGCGTCGCGTTGGCCGCGGCGACGGTGGCCGCCGGCAAGACTCCGGTGCCCCGGCTGATCGAGGGCCGGCCGACCACCGTCAACGGCCCGGTGGGCCCGCCGGTGAGCGACGAGATGCTCGACGGCCTGCGTCAGATGATGCGGCTGGTGGTCACCGACGGCACCGCCCGGGCCCTGGCCGGGTGCGGACCGGTGTTCGGCAAGACCGGCGAAGCCGAGTTCGCCGGCGGGTCGCATTCGTGGTTCGCCGGCTACCGCGGCGACATGGCCTTCGCGGCGCTGATCGTCGGCGGCGGGAGCTCGGAGTACGCGGTGCGGATGACCAAGGTGATGTTCGACTCGCTGCCGGACAACTTCCTGCTCTGACCGCACTCTGACGCACGCGCCGGCCCGCGGCGGTAAATTGAGAAGCCATGACCGGTCTCGATGACGTGGCCTTGCGTATTTCCGATGCGGACCGCAACGGCACGCTGCGTCGCCTGCACAACGCCGTCTCCCTCGGGCTGATCGACATCGGCGAATTCGAGGAGCGTGCCGCCCAGGTGTCGCAGGCGCGGATGCGCTCGGAACTCGACACCCTGATCGGAGACCTGCCGGGGCCGCGGGCGATCGTCAGCTCGGCGGCCGACCGGGTCGAACTGCGCGGCTGGGCCGGCTCGCTCAAGCGGCACGGGGAGTGGATCGTGCCGACTCGGCTGGCCCTGGTGCGGCGCCTGGGCTCGGTGGACCTCGATCTCACCAAGGCGCGGTTCGCCGGGCCGGTGGTCGTCATCGAACTCGACATGCGGTGCGGCTCGGTCGCCATCCGGTTGCCCGACGGCGCCAGCGCCTCCATCGACGACGTCGAGGTCTACTTCGGCAGCGCCAAGGACCATCGCAGGGACGCCCGCGCCGAGGGCACTCCGCATGTGGTGCTGGCCGGACGCGTGGTGTGCGGGTCAGTGGACATCAAGGGCCCCCAGCGCAAGCTGCGCTGGCGGCGCTGAACAGCTCCGCGGTGTCGATGGCGGTGACCCTCCCCCGCAAGCGGGAGGTGTCCCCATTTGCCCGGCTCCGCGGGCCTTGCGATCACCGCTAGGCTGGCGTGATGGCCGTCCGTACCCCGCTTTCCCCCGGTGTGGTGTCTCCGACGCTGCCGGTGCCCAAGTCGATCCCGCGGCCGGAATACGTCGGCAGATCCACCGCCGCCGAGGGCAGCGAGCCGTGGGTGCAGACACCCGAGGTGATCGAGAAGATGCGGGTGGCGGGCCGGATCGCCGCGGGCGCGCTGGCCGCGGCGGGCAGCGCCGTCGCCCCCGGGGTGACCACCGACGCGCTGGACCGCATCGCCCACGACTACATGGTCGACCACGGCGCCTACCCCTCCACGCTGGGCTACAAGGGCTTTCCGAAGTCGTGCTGCACCTCGCTCAACGAGGTCATCTGCCACGGCATCCCGGACTCGACGGTGATCGCCGACGGGGACATCGTCAACATCGACGTCACCGCTTATATCGACGGTGTGCACGGCGATACCAACGCCACCTTTCTGGCCGGGGAGGTCTCCGAGGAGCACCGCCTGCTGGTCGAGCGCACCCGGGAGGCCACGATGCGCGCGATCAAGGCGGTCAAACCGGGCCGGGCGCTGTCGGTGATCGGCCGGGTCATCGAGGCGTACGCGAATCGGTTCGGTTACAACGTGGTCCGCGACTTCACCGGCCATGGGATCGGCACCACCTTCCACAACGGACTGGTGGTGCTGCATTACGACCAGCCCGAGGTGGACACCGTCATCGAGCCGGGCATGACGTTCACCATCGAACCGATGATCAATCTCGGGACGTTGGACTACGAGATCTGGGATGACGACTGGACGGTCGTCACCAGCGACGGGCAGTGGACTGCGCAGTTCGAGCACACCTTGGTGGTCACCGATGACGGGGCCGAGATCCTGACACTTCCGTGACGTCACCGCCGTTTCTGTTGAGCTGCTGAGGGCCTGTCAAAACCGCCCCATGCGGCCCCGCTGGCGGTAGCGTTGCGAAAATGCCGGGCACGATGATGACCATCGACGGGTTTCCGATCCCGATCGATGTCGCCGGCCCGCACAACGGGCCGGTCGTGGTCATGCTCGCGGCGGCCCAACACCCGCTGACCGCCTACGAGGCGGTCTGTCAACGGCTGCACACTGCGTCGTTGCGAACCATCGTGATCGGCGCCGACTCGCGACTGACACCCAAGGCCGTGGTGGGCATCCTGGATTCGCTGGGAGTCCAATGCGGGGTACTGGTGGGCGACCGCAGCGGTGGTGACAACGCCTGGGAGCTCGCGGCCACCCGCCCGGACCGGTTCACCGGCCTGGTGGTACTCGACCGCGGACATCCGCGGGCACCGGATCTGGGCGGGGCGATCCGCGACGAACGCTGCCCGCCGGTGGAGATCAACACCACCGTGCTGGTCAGTTCCCGCGCCGCCGCTTCGGTGGCCGAAGCCAGCCAGCGGTTCGTCTACGGCGAACACCGGCTGGTGATGCTTCCCGGGCGCCGCAGCGCGAGTGAGTTCACCGCGCAACTCGCGATGGAGATCGTGTTGCGGGCCAGTACCTGGTAGAGGCTGGCGTCAAGAGTAAGTTCGGCATCGCCGTGCGGCATCGGGGGCCGCCGCGTTCGGAAAAATCGAATAGCACAAATCTGGGGGTAAGAAGTGTTGTCGTGGGGGCATTCGATACCGGCACTGCTGCGTGAACGGGCTCAGCAATGGCCGGACCGGCCGGCGTTCACCTTCATCGACTACGACGTCGATCAAGCGGGCTACGCAGAGACCCTGACGTGGCCGCAGATCCTGCGGCGCACGGAGTCGGTCGCCGTCGAGGTGGCCGCGGTGGCTTCGCCGGGCGACCGCGTCGCGTTACTGGCGCCGCAGGGCCTGGAATACATCGCCGCCTTCTTCGGCGCGATGGAGGCCGGCTGCATCGTGGTCCCGCTACCGGTGCCGGCGTTCGGCAGCCGCGACGAACGCGTCACCGCGGCGCTGAAGGACTGCGCCCCAGCCGCGGTGCTGACCACATCGGCCGTGGCCGGTGACATCAACGCCTGCGTGAGCGCCGTCGGGGGCAACCCGCCGGCGATCATCGAGGTGGATCTGCTCGACCTCGACTCGCCCGCCGGCTGGAACGGTGCCGGCGCGCTCACCACCAAGACCGCGCTGCTGCAGTACACCTCGGGCTCGACCGGTTCGCCGCGAGGCGTGGTGGTCTCGCACCGGAACGTGTTCGCCAACATCGAGCAGGTCCTGGCCGACTACTTCGGCGACGACGGGGGAGTGGCACCGGCCGACACCACCCTGGTGTCGTGGCTGCCGTTCTACCACGACATGGGGCTGCTGCTCGGCGTCATGGGCGCCGTCACGCTGGGCCGCCACTCGGTGATCATGAGTCCGATCGCCTTCCTGCAGAAGCCGGCCCGGTGGATGCAGCAGCTCGCCGGCAACCCCTGTTCGTTCACCGCCGGGCCGAACTTCGCGTTCGAGCTGGCCTCGCGACGCACGACCGACGACGACATGGCCGGACTCGACCTCGGCGGGGTGCACACCATCTTGAGCGGCAGCGAGCGCATCCACGCGGCGACGATCCGCCGCTTCACCGAGCGATTCGCCCGCTTCAACCTGCCGGCCAACGCCCTGGCACCCTCCTACGGGCTGGCCGAGGCGATGGTCTACGTGGCATCGGCGCCGCGCACGCATCGGCCGGTGACGGTCCGGCTCGACTACGAGAAACTGGTGGCCGGCACCGCCGAGGTCAGCCCCGCGGGCGCCGACCTGGTCAGCATCGGTGCCCCGCGCGCCTGCACGGTGCGGATCGTCGACCCCGACAGCCGTACCGAGAACCCCGCGGGCAAGGTGGGCGAGATCTGGATCCACGGGCCCAACGTCGCCAGCGGCTACTGGCACAACCCGGAGGCGACCGAACGCACCTTCGGGGGGCGGCTCGACGTTCCGACCCCGGGCACCCCTACGGGACCCTGGTTGCGCACCGGGGATCTGGGCGTCATCCACGACGGTGAGCTGTTGGTCGTCGGCCGTATCAAGGATCTGTTGATCGTTGATGGCCGCAACCACTACCCCGACGACATCGAGGCCACGGTGCAGGAGCTCACCGGCGGCCGGGTGGCTGCCGTCCCGGTCAGCCGGGACGGCCGCGAGCAGCTGGTCGTCATCGCCGAAGTCAAGAGCCGGGGCAATCCCGACGAGGAATCTCAGCGGATGCAGACCCTGAAACGGGAAGTGGCGGCGGAGGTTTCGCGATTGCACGGGGTCCGGGTGGCCGATCTGGTGCTGGTGGCGCCCGGCTCGTTACCGATCACCACCAGCGGCAAGATCCGCCGGTCGACCTGTGCCGACTGCTACCGGTCCCAGCAATTCCGTCGGCTGGAGGCCATCGGCTGACGGCGGGCGGGTAGCCTGGCAGCACTCAACTGTCAGGGGGACCGTCGTCGGCGAAGGAGCACTATGACCCGGCCAGCGATGCTGTCCCAGATCGAACTGCAGCAACTGGTCGGGTCCGGCGATATCGACACCGTCGTGGTGGCATTCACCGACATGCAGGGCCGGCTGGTCGGGAAGCGGGTCGCGGCGCAGCACTTCCTCGACGAGGTCGCCGGCCACGGCGTGGAATGCTGCAGCTACCTGCTCGCCGTCGACGTCGAGATGAACACCGTCCCCGGCTACCCGATCGCCGACTGGGGAACCGGCTACGGCGATCTGGTGCTGCGACCCGACTTCGCCACGCTGCGACGCATCCCGTGGCTGCCCGGCACCGCCCACGTTCTCGCCGATGCCCGCTGGCCCGATGGCAGCCAGGTCGCGGTGTCGCCCCGCCAGATCCTGACCGCTCAGCTCGCACGGTTGGCCGAACGCGGGCTGGTCGCCTACGCCGCAACGGAACTGGAGTTCCTGGTCTTCGACGACAGCTACCGGCAGGCATGGGCCGCAGGTTATCGCGGCTTGACAGCGGCGACCGACTACAACGCGGACTACGGTCTGGTCGCCGGTGCCCGGCTGGAACCGCTGCTGCGTGACATCCGGTTGGGCATGGCCGGCGCCGGCATGCGTTGCGAGGGCGTCAAGGGGGAGTGCCACACCGGCCAGCAGGAGATCACCTTCCGCTACGAGGAGGCGCTGGTCGCCTGCGACAACCACAGCGTCTACAAGAGCGGCGCCAAGGAGATCGCCGACCAACACGGCAAGAGCCTGACGTTCATGGCCAAATTCGACGAACGCGAAGGCAACAGCTGCCATGTGCACCTGTCGCTGCGCAGCGCCGACGGCGAGGCGGTGTTCGCCGACCCGGCGGCACCGCACGGCATGTCGGGGTTGTTTCGCAGCTTCCTGGCCGGCCAGCTCGCCACCCTGGCTGAGCTGACGCTGTGTTACGCGCCGAACATCAATTCCTACAAACGGTTCGTCGGCGGCAGCTTCGCGCCGACCGTGATCGGGTGGGGCCTGGACAATCGCACCTGCGCCCTGCGGGTCATCGGCGGCGGTGACTCGCTGCGGGTGGAGTGCCGGGTGCCCGGCGGTGACGTCAACCCCTACCTGGCGGTGGCGGCGCTGATCGCGGCCGGCCTGCACGGGATCGACAACGATCTGGAACTTCCGGACCCGGTCGATGGTGACGCCTATCGCGCCGGACTGCCACAGTTGCCCACCACGCTCGCCGAGGCAGCCGCGGCGTTCGCCGAATCGGCGGTGGCGCGCAAGGCGTTCGGTGACGACGTGGTCGAGCATTACCTGCACGGCGCCCGAGTGGAGATGGACGCCTTCAACACCGCGGTGACCGACTGGGAAAGGGTTCGGGGCTTTGAGAGGTTCTGAACCGCGTGAACCGGTCGGCCCGGTGATCGGACTGACCAGCTACCTGGACCGGGCGCGGTTCGGGGTGTGGGATGTGCGGGCGGGGCTGTTGCCCGCCGCCTACCTTGAGGGCGTCACCGCCGCCGGTGGTATCGCGGTGCTGCTGCCGCCGCAGCCGGTGACACCCCAGATCGCCGCTCGGGTGCTCGACGGCATCTGCGGTCTGGTGATCACCGGCGGCCGAGACCTCGACCCGGCCGGCTACGGCCAGCCGCCGCACGCCGAGACCGATCAGCCCGACGCGACGCGTGACGCCTGGGAGTTCGCGCTGCTCGCCGAGGCGCTTCGGCGCCGGCTGCCGGTGCTGGGCATCTGCCGCGGCGCCCAGGTGCTCAATGTCGCACTCGGCGGGACGTTGCATCAGCATCTACCCGACGTGCTCGGCAGTGGCGGCCACCGGGCCGGCAACGGCGTGTTCACCCCGATGCCGGCGCGCACCGTGGCGGGCACCCGACTGGCCGACTTGCTGGGCGAGACCTGCCAGGTGCAGTGCTACCACCACCAGGCGATCGCCGAGCTGGGGGACAAGCTGGTGGTCAGCGCGCGCGATGACGACGGTGTCATCGAGGCGATCGAGCTTCCCGGAGAGGACTTCGTGCTCGCGGTCCAGTGGCATCCGGAGGCGTCGCTGGACGATCTGCGGCTGTTCACCGCGATCGTGGACGCGGCGCGCGACTATGCGGCGGCGCGGGTGAGCCGATGACGACACACGACCTCATCAACCCGGCCACCGGGGCGGCGTTCGGCTCCGTCGAGCACGTCGACGCCGCCGCGGTCGACGATGCGGTGGGCCGCGCGCAGGCCGCGCAGCGGCGGTGGGCGCGGTCGGCGCCGGCCGCGCGGGCGTCGGCGTTGCGGGACTTCGCCGCGGCAGTCGACGCCCACGTCGACGAGCTGGCCGCCCTCGAGGTGAGCAACGCCGGTCATCCGGTGTCGGCCGCCGAATGGGAGGCCGGGCATGTCCGCGACGTGCTGCAGTTCTACGCGGCCAGCCCGGAACGGTTGTCCGGTCAGCAGATACCGGTGGCCGGCGGGCTGGACGTCACCTTCCACGAGCCGCTCGGCGTGGTCGGCATCATCACCCCGTGGAACTTTCCGATGCCGATCGCAGCGTGGGGGTTCGCCCCGGCGCTGGCCGCCGGCAACGCGGTGCTGATCAAGCCCGCCGAGTGGACCCCGCTGACCACTATCAGGTTGGCGGAGTTGGCCGTTCACGCCGGCTTGGACCCTGATCTGCTGCAGGTGCTACCGGGACCCGGCGCCGAGGTGGGGGAGCGCCTGGTCACCCACCCGGATGTGGCCAAGGTCGTGTTCACCGGTTCCACCGTCACCGGCACCCGGGTGCTGGCGGCCGCGGCGCCCGGCGTCAAACGGGTCACGCTGGAGTTGGGCGGCAAGAGCGCCAACATCGTGTTCGCCGACTGCGACCTGGAGCAGGCGGCGGCCACCGCACCCTACGGGGTGTTCGACAACGCCGGGCAGGACTGCTGCGCCCGCAGCCGGATCCTGGTGCAGGCAAGTGTTTACGACCGTTTCATGGAGCTGCTCGAGCCCGCGGTCGCCGGTGTCGTGGTTGGCGACCCCGCCTCGCGTGACACCGAGATGGGCCCGCTGGTCTCACGACCGCACTGGGAGAAGGTGGCCTCCTACGTTCCCGACGACGCGCCGGTCGCCTTCCGCGGCCGGGCGCCCGACGGCCCGGGATTCTGGTTCCCGCCGACGGTGCTGACCCCGGCACGTGATGACCGCTGCGTCACCGAGGAGATCTTCGGCCCGGTGGTGACGGTACTGCCATTCGAGGATGAGGCCGACGCGGTGGCGCTGGCCAACGACACCGTCTACGGGCTGTCGGGTTCGATCTGGACCGACGACCTGTCGAGGGCGCTGCGGATGTCGCGCGCGGTGGAAGCCGGCAATCTGTCGGTGAATTCGCACTCGTCGGTGCGCTTCAACACACCGTTCGGCGGCTTCAAACAATCGGGGCTGGGCCGTGAGCTGGGGCCGGATGCCCCGCTGGCCTTCACCGACACCAAGAACGTGTTCATCGCAGTGAAGGAGAAGTGAGTGACCGACCTGACCCAACGCCTGGCCGGGCGCGTCGCCGTGGTGACCGGTGCCGGTGGCGGAATCGGCCTCGCGGCCGCCCGGCGCATGCGCTCCGAGGGTGCCCGCATCGTGGTCGGTGACCTCGACCCCTCGGCGGGCGCCGCGGTCGCCGAAGAACTGGACGGTCTGTTCCTCCCGGTCGACGTCTCCGACCAGGAGCAGGTCGACGCGCTGTTCGACACCGCGGCGCAGACCTTCGGCGCGGTCGACATCGCCTTCAACAACGCCGGCATCTCGCCGCCCGACGACGACCTGATCGAAACCACCGAATTGCCGGCCTGGCAACGTGTTCAGGACGTCAACCTGAAGTCGGTCTACCTGTGCTGCCGGGCTGCGCTGCGACACATGGCGCCGGCCGGACGCGGCTCGATCATCAATACCGCATCGTTCGTGGCGGTGATGGGTTCGGCCACCTCACAGATCTCCTACACGGCTTCCAAGGGCGGCGTGCTGGCCATGTCGCGGGAGCTCGGCGTGCAGTACGCCCGCCAGGGCATCCGGGTCAACGCCCTGTGCCCCGGACCGGTGAACACTCCACTGCTGCAGGAGTTGTTCGCCGCCGACCCGGAGCGCGCGGCGCGCCGGCTGGTGCACGTACCGGTGGGCCGGTTCGCCGAGCCGGAGGAGATCGCGGCCGCGGTGGCGTTCCTGGCCAGCGACGACGCCTCGTTCATCACCGGCTCGACGTTTCTGGTCGACGGCGGGATCAGCTCGGCGTATGTGACGCCGCTGTAATCCGCTGATTAGGGGCCATCGTCGTCGTTGGCGCTGTCGCGTAGCAGTTTCTCGGGGTGGTGGTAGCTGTTGGTGCGGGGTTGGCCGCGGTCGAGGTGGGCGGGGGGCAGCGTCTCGGTTACCCCGTCGGCGCGTTTGCGGGTGCGCCAGCCGTTGGACAGCAGTCGGTGGTGGGGGCCGCAGCGCAGGGTGAGGTCGTCGATGTCGGT
>NZ_MVHC01000030.1 GCF_002086455.1 Mycolicibacter algericus DSM 45454 | reverse complement strand
TACCTACGCGGAGAACCTTCTGACATGACTCCATCCTTCACAAGAAGTGGAGCCTCCGGACTCACCGGGGGGATTCAGTCCATGCAACGCCCCCGACCTTGACCACGGCCTCCTCCGCAACCCGCAAATGCGCAAGCTGACGCCCTAGATCGGCCCGCAGTGAATCCAGCGGCACCGTGCTTTCGGCGGTGAGCCACTGATCCATCACCCCGGCGGGGCGCGGGCCATGCTGGTGCTGGATAAGAGCCAGCAGCTGCGGCGCATCAGACGGTTTGGTGAGACAAAAAGCATCGACCAGCTCGGTGTTGAGCGCAACCGTGCTGCGCAACTCCTCAAGCGCGGACTTTGCGTGGTACAGGCGCACTTCCAAAGACTGGTCGTCAATGACTTCACGCCAAAGGAAGGAGTTTCCCTGCACCGCAGGCCGCCACGCGCGTACCAGTTTAGAGAGCGTTTCCTGGATTCCGACATAGTCAGCCTCTGACAAGCCAGTCGGATCTGTTTCGGGTACCGGCGCGATCGGCGCTGCAGCCAAATTCGCACACAACCCCAAAACCTTGTGTAGCGGCATGTTAAGCGGTTTGCGAACCTCATTCATCGCGGTCGCATATTGGTTGAGTTGGTCGCGACGGTCCCTCACGCCCAGCCGAGTGGCACCCGGCATCGCAACAGGAGGTTTCACGACGTTGTCGAGTGTGTTGAGTAGCTCGGTTGCCACTTCTTTGCGGTTCGCCTTGTGCGAGTGCAGTTCCAACAAGTATGAGCCGAGTCCAACCGAGGCAAGACGATTTCGCACGACCTCAAGGGCCGCCATCTTTTCCGATACGAATAGCACGGTTTTGCCCGCATGCAGGAGTGCGCCAATCATGTTCGCGATCGTCTGCGACTTGCCCGTGCCTGGTGGACCATCCATGACGAACGTCTTGCCTGCGAGAGCTGCAGCCACTGCCGCCCGCTGGGAAGAATCTGCGTCAAGTACGAGAGGCGTGAGTTCAGGAGGAGCAGCCCGGTCAATATCGGCGTCCTCAAGCCGATCAAACTGAAATGCTGCCGATTGCTGCGACGGATCGGATGTTGCCAGGGCTCGTACGATGGGGTGCTCGAGAATCCTGGCTTCGTTATCCAGAAGATCCCTGAACATGGCCTCCTTCGTGAAGGAGAATGTCGATAGGTATGTGGTCTCGCGTAGCGTCCATCCGGTGAAAGCGTCATGGTTTGCGAGCACAGACCGTATCGCGGTAAGCGTCTCTGAAACCGACAGGTTATCGATTTCCTCGATGGCGGGCAGGTCAATCCCGAATTCTTTCAACCGAAGCGCCAGCGCTGGATTCAGTACGGCGTCATCTTCACCGACCGTAATGAGTGGCGTTGACTTTGGCCCATTAGGAAGCAACTTCACCGGGACAAGGAGCAGCGGAGACACCATCTCCGTACCGTCTACGTCGCACCAATCTAGGATCCCGAACGCAAGGTAAAGTACCGACAGGCCTCTATCAATGAATTCCGCTGAAGCCTTTCGCATCAGGTTTCTGACCACCGCGGCGACTTCAGCATCTGGTCGAGGCGAATGGTAGAACTCGCCAGATGGTGAAGCCAAGGACTCCGGGGCAAGATCACCACGTATTGACTGCGCTTTCCCCGTTTGCAAGAGGTTGAGAGCTTGGTCTGGAGGTGGTGCGTCAATTAGCAGCGACGAGGTCTTCGAGGCACGAAACTTGATCAGCGCACTTTGTCGGGTGAGACCCACAAGTCCGTCGCGCCATGACTTGAGGGCGGCTGAGACCTCGCCTTGCCGTGCCAGCGCGGAGGGGACAGTCGCCAAGCCGCCGCCCTGCGTCGTCGGGGAAATCGAGTTAGTGGTTGCGTCGAGATCGATTGGCTGCGGAGCTTCGTCCAAGAGTTGGGAATCTGCGAACTCGAACCTGGCGTGCCTGCCATTGGACACATGGTTCGCCTGCGTGTCGTGATCCGAATCGGTCACCGTGAACTCCTTGAGGACAGATCTCACCGACGATATCGGTGGCGCTATCGACGAGCTTAGATCCGGTCACTGACACTTTCGCCCGGAGTCACGGAAAACAAGACGCGTCACGCCACCCGCGGCAGATCCCGCTCCGCGCTGTGCTCCCGCGGCGCCGTCCCACGCGCCACCGGCCGCCACCCGACATACGTCAGATACAGCCCCAGCAGCGCGAACGCCACGTACACGACCCGCCACAGGTTCACCGCGCCCATCCAGTCGGCCGGAACCGACAGGACCGTCGCCGGAAACGCCACCAGCAAGAACCCCTTCACCGCAGTCAGCCAGCCCAGCGCGGACACGCTGAACGCCGCCACCCCGCGCCAGTACGGGTGCAAGGCGATCACCACCAGGCCGGCCAGCAAGGTGAACGCGCCCGCCACCCACGACCAGAGCCAATCGTCGCCGACCTCGGCGAGGCGCGTCCACAGCTCCGAGCCCTGCACGGCAGCAGTCAAGCAGAGAACGGCCAAGAACGGGCCGACCACCCGGGCGAACATCCGAGTGGTGTTTTGGGATTGAATCGAGGTACTCATCGTTTCGTCCTTCCCGAGCGTCCCCCTTAACCGCCATTGTCCTCCCTAAATCGCGGTTGTGCCGCGATCCCGCGCGCCGCTGAACAGCCACCGCAAGCCCATCGAGCATGTCGGTACCGCCCGGGACATCTACCAGCTTCACATGCGCGCGGCAGCCCAGATCGCCTCCGGGATCTTCGCCAGCGTCATCCGCAAAGACCTCCTGGCCAAACCGACGTGGATGTTCTTGACATGTCCCGGCGGCTTGTCCGTCGATTCCGACGGGTTACCTGGACGGCCCGCCGGGAGCGCGCGAGTCTCCCAGCGCGGCGACGGTCTATACGTTTTCCCTACAAATGAAAGGGGCCCCTTGCGGGGCTCTTGACGGCTAACCTACCCCGGCCATGCGACCGATTCAGCTAGCAGTGTTCAGCATACCCGGTTCGATGCGTCCAGACACGTATATGCACGAATAGGCGGCCTGAGTACAGTCGGTGCATCAACCACCATCCCGGGAGCACACCTGACATGGCCGCCTCCCGCAAACGTCCCCTCAGCGCCCTGATCACCCGAGTGACCATCGCGGTCGTCGTCGCAGCGATCTTGGTGGCCACCATCTGGGCCAGTCGTGCCCACCCGGTGCGCAACCCCATCCCGATACCGGCGGCCAAAACGATCGGACCCGGCATCGGCATCAACGTCACCCCCACCGACGGCTCCGACAACATCAGCTGCACAACAGGATTTCTGGTGCACACCAAGGACAACCGGCCGGCGCTGCTATCCGCCGGGCACTGCAACAAGCCCGGCGGGCCCGCCGCGGTGGCGATTCGTCACGGCGGGCTCTACAAATATCCGGTCGTCGGCACCTTCACCGAAACCATCTACGACGGCAACGACTGGAACGACTTCGACATCGGACTGATCGACCTGGACCGTCCCGGCAAGATCCCGTTGACCTCCGAGATCGACGGGCATCCGGTGGTCGGCCTGGCCGAGCGCGTCGAAATCGGGGAAACCGTCTGCCATTTCGGGATCCGCAGCGGCGGCGCGATGTGCGGGCCGGTGGTCGCCGGCGAGGAGAACAAGATCCGGTTCGCTGCGACCGCCAAGTGCGGCGACTCCGGCGGGCCGGTCTACCGAATCCGGCCCGACGGCGCGATCGAGGCGGTCGGGATCTTCACCGCGGTGTCCAACGGCGACTACTCCGAGCCGACCTGCGACGGACCGCACATCTACTCCGTCGCGCAGCTGATCAAGCCGTGGCTGAACGCGTGGGAGCTGACGCTGGTGACCGCGGAACCGTAGTGCTCACGTCCCGCAGAACGTCCGGTAGTCGCCGAATTCCGGCGGTGCTGGGGCGGCGTAGTCGGCCAGGCCGTTGCGCTCGTCGTACGGCTCGGCCAGCACCTCCAGCAGCTTGCGCACCGGCACGAGATCATCGCGCATCGCGGCGGTCAATGCCTGTTCCACCAGGTGATTGCGCGGAATGTAGACCGGGTTGACCCGATCCATCGTGTCGACGTCAGGTTGCAGGGCCTGCCAGCGTGCCAGCCAGTCATCGAAGACCGGTGGCAGCGCAGCGGTGTCGCCGCGGCCTGCCCGCGCCAGGTTCCGGAAGAACGAGGTGTAGTCGACGGCGTTGTCTTTCATCAGTGCCAGCGTCTGATCGATCAGCGCGGCCGCTTCCACGCTGCCGGTCAGCCCGAATTTGGCCAGCATCCCGGCCGACCAGTGCCCGTGATAGCGCGGCATGAACCCTTCCAGGGTCTCCACCGCCGTCGACAGTGCCAGCTCCTCGGTGGCGGCCAGCAGCGGCAGCAGCGTCTCGGCGAAGCGGGCCAGGTTCCACTGCGCGACCAGTGGCTGGTTGCCGTAGGCGTAGCGCCCGGCGTAGTCGATGGAGCTGAACACGGTCGCCGGGTCGTAGGCGTCCATGAACGCGCACGGCCCGTAGTCGATGGTCTCCCCGGAGATCGTCATGTTGTCGGTGTTCATCACCCCGTGGATGAAACCGACCAGCATCCACTGCGCCACCAGCGACGCCTGGGCCTCGACCACGGCTTCAAACAGTGCCAGGTAAGGGTTTTCGGCCTGCGCTACCTGCGGGTGATGCCGGGCGATGGCGTGCTCGGCCAGCCGGCGCAGCAGCCCCAGATCACCGGTGGCACGGGCCTGCTGGGCGACGAGCTGGAAGCTGCCCACCCGCAGGTGGCTGGCGGCAATGCGGGTAAGGACCGCCCCGGGCAGCTGCGTTTCACGTTGCACTTGGGCCCCGGTGGCGACGACAGCCAGTGAGCGGGTGGTGGGAATACCCAGGGCGTGCATGGCTTCGCTGATCAGGTACTCGCGCAGCATCGGGCCGACGACGGCCAGCCCGTCGCCGCCGCGGGCGAACGGGGTGCGCCCGGAGCCTTTGAGATGGATGTCGCGGCGGTGATCGCCGGCCAGCTCGCCGAGCAGCAGGGCGCGCCCGTCGCCGAGCAGGGGGACGTAGTTGCCGAACTGGTGTCCGGCATAGGCCTGGGCGACCGGGGTGGCGCCGTCGGGAACGCTGGTGCCGGTCAACAGCTTCAGGCCGTCCGGGCTGCGTAGCCAGTCGGGGTCGAGGCCGAGTTCTGCAGCCAGCTTTTCGTTGAGTACCAGCAGCTTCGGGTCGGCCGGGGTGGCGGCCTGCCAGGGTTGCGCGAGCTCGGGGAACTCGCGGGCGAAGTCGGCGGTCAGGAGCGGGGGTGCCACTCCGCCAGCCTACGGGGAGATCGGTCGCCGTCCAGGTTCGTGCCACATCCACCACTTCCGTACCTGCGCCGTCAGGGTGTGTGAGGTATGGATCGGATAGCCGTGGCGATATCGCGACGTGGGCTACCCGCGCTGCGCTGCGCCGAGCTGATGGTAGTTCGCGGGGTCGATCTTTCAGGAAGCACCGACACGGTCGGTTCACCGGCGGGCTCGCGCGCCAGTGCTTGCTTTCGCCGCCCCTCGCCTGCGGCTACCTGCTGCAAGATCTCGCGCCGCCGCTGCTCTTGCGCCGCACGGATTTTGTCGGCACGCGCTGACGCAATCGATCTGTTCCAATCCCGTTGCGGCTGAGGTTCGCCGATCCAGCCCCGCTCGGCGGTCATTGGGCCTCACTCGGATTCGCAGGCCACAGCCTGGCGCGTAGTTGTCGACGCCTCTCCGCTCGCACCTCAACCTGCCGCTGCGCAGCAGCTACCCCGAGATGCAGGTATTGGTGCTGAATCTTGTGCATCTCTTTTGCCGCAACCAGGGTCAGGTACGGGTTCCCGTACTTGCGCCTGGCGTAGGCCAGCAACTCGGCATCGCTGAGGCGGCCGAGCCGGTCACGGTACGCAGGCCGGACATACTTCACGTCCGCCTCGCTTTCGACAGGTGACTCCGAACTCGGCCACCAACTTTCGCAACAGATCCCAGTCCAGTTCGGACATATCGCCTTCCCGGCGGTGCCGCACCCGGGCATCCACCCCTTGCGCGCTGATCGCGCGCCGGCTCTTCCCCTGGGGCACCGTGCGGTGGTGGCGCGGTTGCCGGGACGACGGGCCAGGTACCCGAACGGCCGTCCACTCGTGAGCTGTGTCGAGCATAGCGGAGCACACCGACGTCGGCGATCCTGCGGCGGTGGCGTCGGTCAGGAGTGAACTGACCGATCCAGGTCAACGGGACTTCCCGACCACCGCCGCCCGTATCCCATGCAGCATGTCATTCGTCGCGACAACGTGTAAGCGCGTCCCGATCACCAATGCCCGATACACACTCCCGTGCAGCCCAGGAAAAGCCGCGTAGGACCGGGCGTGCACGCAGGTGCCACCACCCGGCGCGTCGCTCAGCTCGAAGTGCAGCCGATACCGCGAGAAGCGGTGCCGCCCCGTCAAACTCAGCCGCTGTTCCTCGACGCTCTCTGCCACGTCGAAGCCGGCCCGCGGTTGCGGGCCGAGCAGTGCGACAAGGGGGTTGCGCTCGGCGCCGCGCAGCAGGGACTCCACGTACCACCGCAATCCATGCCACACGGCCCGCCGCGGCGCATCCACCCGTACCGTGTGCTCGTCGATGTAGGGCAGGTTGTCGGTCATCTCAGTCACCCCCGCTTCTTTCCATATAGTGTGCCGAATTCAGCGGATGCCAGACAGCAGGCCTGCTCGGCCACCGCGGCCCGGGCGTGGCGGGAAAAGATACGGAAATCGCGGGCCAGCGCGAGCTGCGGGCCCGCGCCATACGCGTGTCCGCGCGCCGCGGCGATGCTGGGACAACCCAACCGGGCTCTGGTAGTCGCTCATGCCTTGTAGACGATCCCGCGGCACCGAATGTGACACCGCCGGATCGTCACACACGGCAGGCTCCGTCCGTCCTACGTAGAGACACCTCATACGGGAAGGACCGAAACCATGAACACTGCACTGTGGGCCGCCCAACTGACCTTGGCCGCGGTATTCGCCGCGTCGGGGGCCGCCAAACTGACCATGGCGCGCGATCGCTTGATCGCCACCGGCCAGACCGGGGTGGCGATGTTTCCGATGCCGGTGGTGCGCTTCACCGCGGCGATGGAGCTGCTGGCGGCGGTCGGACTCGTGGCGCCGGGGCTGACCGGGATCGGGACGGTGTTGACGCCGCTGGCCGCGCTGGGGTTGTGCGTGGTGATGATCGGCGCCGCCTGGGCACATTCGCGGCTGCATGAGCCGTGGAGCGTTCTGGTCAACGCGACGATGTTCGGGTTGGCGGCCTTCGTCATCGTCGGCCACCTGCTCTGATCAGTGCCGGAAAGCTCAGACCACCAGCGTCTGCGTCGCCAGGCCCGCCGGCCCGGCGGGATCGAAGACCGTCGTCTGGGTGAACGCCCCCTGCCCGGGCGTGACCAGGGTGCGCGAGTCCATTCCGACCCAGTGCCCCACCGGATCTCGGTGCAACACCACGGTGAAGTCGCAGTTGATCGCCGGGTGCTCGGCCGGTGGTGCGCAGGCGCTGATCCCGCTGCCGGAATCCCCCACTGTCAGCACCCGCTGCCAGGGCGTCATCGCCTCGCCGGCGACCAGCGCCACGTGCGGGCGCGCCCAGGCCCGGGCCGGGCCGTACCCGGCGAAACCGCCGTCCAGAAAACACCAGTCGATCGCCGACAGGTATCCGCCGGCATGCCATCCGTCGGGAAAGGTGAACGTCTGCGCGGTGGGCTCGGCCCCGCCCGGTGCGGGATCGGGGGCATCGGCCGGAAAGTCCGCCGAGGCCGCCGCGATCCGCCAGGCCCGCCCGATCAGCACCGTGCGCCCGTCGGCCTGGGCGGTCGCTTGCAGCAGCTGCACCCGTTTGCCGGTGCGGATCTCCTCCACCGCGATGCGCAGCGGTGCCACCGGCACCGGAGTCAGGATGTCGATACTGACTCGCCCCAGCCGGTGCCCGTCGCGGGGCTGGTAGCGCTCCATCTCGCGGGCCAGCAGCGCCGACGGCGGCCCGCCGTGCTGGCTCGCGGCGCTCCACGGCCCGCCGGTCAGCGGTGAGCTGTCGAACTGTCCGGGGCCGGTCTGGGTATAAAACGCCTCGCCATCCACGGCTATCAGGCTAAACCGCCCCGCACCCTACGCTGAGGTCCATGGCCAATGAGGAACAGCAGCAGTCCTGGGCGACTCAAGGGGTGGACTGGGTCGATCACGCGGCGATCTTCGAAGCGGCGCTGGCGCCGTTCGCTGACGCGGTGCTCCAGGCCGCCGATATCGGATCCGACGCCCGGGTGCTCGACATCGGTTGTGGCTCAGGCACGTTGCTGCAGCGGGCGGCGGGGATCGGGGCGGTGCCCGTGGGGGTCGATATCTCGCAGCCGATGGTGGTTGCGGCGCGGCGGCGGGTACCGGAGGCCACCGTGGTGCTCGGGGACGCCCAGATCATGGATCTGGGCGGGCCGGTCTTCGACCGGGTCATCTCGCGGTTCGGGGTGATGTTCTTCGACGACCCGGTGGCGGCGTTCATCAATATCCGCCGCGCGGCCGCTCCGGGCGCCCGGCTGGCGTTCGTGTGCTGGCGTGAGGGCGACAATCCGATGTTCTCCGTCGGCGTCGACATGCTGGCTGCGCAGCTCGAATCACCGCCCGCCGCGGCCGATCCCACCGAGCCGGGCCCGCTGGCCTTCGGCAACGCCGAGCGGGTGCGGACCATCCTGGCCGACGCCGGCTGGGCCGACGTCGAGCTGGCGGCGTTCGACGGGGTTTGTGACTTCAGCATCGACGGCAGCGACGGCGTCGAGGAACGCCTGACGATGATCCTGTCCAACCGCACCGGGCAGCAGGCCCGCACCGAACTGCCCGCCCGGCTCGGCGAGGACGGCTGGGCCGCCGTCGTCGACAACCTGCGCGACGAGCTGCGCCGGCACCGCGTCGACGGGGTTCTGAAGTTCCCCGGGCACACCTGGGTGGTGACCGCGACCAATCCGGGCTGAGCAGCTCGACCTCAGCGTGAACCGCGCGTCAGGTCCCCGCAGAACGTCCGGTAGTCGCCGAATTCCGGCGGCGGAGCGGCGTAGTCGGCCAGGCCGCCGCGTTCCCGATACGGCTCGGCGAGCACCTCCACGGCAAGAGCCGTGCTACACCCAGGGACGAGTCACTCCATCGATCAAAATCGGAGAAACCCGGCGAGATCAATTGTCGCCGAGCAGGCCGGCGACGCCCGCGGTGTCGGGCACTACATGGGTGATGTCGGGGAGGTCGCTGAACGCACCGTCCGCCGAGACCAGTACCGCCCCGGCAGATTTGGCGACCGCAGCCAGCACGGAATCAAAGGCACCAACACTCGGGGTCGTCTCGAACATCGTCAATCCTCGCTCGAGGTGGTCGCCAGCGACAGTCAGCAGGGGCGCGAGCAGCTCGGCGTAGCTGCGCCCTAGCGTTGCGGCATCGTTGCGGCCACGTCGGCGGGCACGAATATGGACGAACTCCTGGATCACTTCGGGGGTAGTGGTCGCTTCAATGCGGTCGGCGGCAACCGCCGCGATCAAGTCACGGCACGGCTCCCGGAACCGGTGGTCGGCGCCCTTGGCATAGACGAGCACCGTGGTGTCCAGCACGATCATCCGCGGCGTCCGCGCAGTTCGTCCAATTCCTGCTTGAGTTCGGCGGGGTCGGGAACCGGCATGTCAGGAGCGTCGAGAAGGCGCTGACCGGCGGATTTGCGGCGGTCGACGGGACCTGCGAGGCCGCGATCGATGGCTTCGCGCACCACGCTGGCCACCGAGACGCCACGCTCCCGCGCCGCCGCGGTCAGTCGGCGATGGCGTTCATCGTCGAGCAGGATCTGCAGTCGATGCTCCAAAGGAGACATGCACATACATTAGCATGCACATGCTAACCGTTCCTCGCGGTAGACGACGGGCGGTGCCCGCAGGCTCGCGATAGCGTGACCGATATCGTTCCGTCCCATCGGAAGGACCGCCGTGACCCCGCACCCCTTCGACCGCGCCATGCGCCTGGACCACGTCGACACCGGCGTCGTGCGCGGTGCCACCGAACCGGCGTGGGCCAACATGGTCGGCCCGTTCGGCGGGATCACCGCGGCGGTGTTGCTGCGCGCCGTCGAATCCCACCCCGACCGCATCGGTGACCCGCTGGCGCTGACGCTCAACTACGCTGCGCCGATTGCCGACGGCGAATTCGACATCGCGCTGCGCGCTGCGCGCACCAACCGCAGCAACCAGCACTGGGTCATGGAGCTACGCCAGGGCGATGAGGTCATGACCACCGCCACCGCGGTGTTCGGCCGGCACCGCGACACCTGGGCCGACATCGAAGCCCGTCCACCGAAAACCGCTGCGCCCGAGGATCTCCCGCGCGGTGACTTCATCGAGGCGATCGTGTGGGCCAAGCGCTACGACATGCGCTTCACCGAAGGGCCGATTCCCGACGAGGGGGTGCCCAGCGGATCGTCGACCACCACGTTGTGGGCGCGCGACGTTGATCAACGCCCGCTGGACTTCGCCGCGCTGGCCGCGATCTCCGACATCTTCTACCCGCGGGTGTTCCTGCGCCGCGGCGGCTTCATCCCGGCCGGCACCATCTCGCTGACCACCTATTTCCACGCCGACGCCGCGCAACTCGACACCGTGGGCGGCGATTTCGTGCTGGGCAGCGCCCACGCCAACGGCTTCTCCCGCGGCTACTTCGACCAAAGCGCGCACCTGTGGTCCCGCGACGGTGTGCTGCTGACCAGCAGCCATCAGCTGGTGTATTTCAAGGACTGAGCGTCGCCGGGTGAATACCGCGATCGGCACGGTTGAACTAGCGTCCCCGGGTATGCCCGAGGAACTCGGTGCCCATGCCGATGCCGCGCGAGATCGCGAGGCCGCCTTGGCCGCGACCCCGTCTCGGCCAGCGATTGGACGACTGGGGGCCGCCTTGGATGCACACACCTACGACCCACGGCACCCGAACGGATTACCCGTCTTTGGAGGTCTACCAAGACCTACCCGGCGGCAGCACCCGCAGCGTTCTGATCGACCCGGCTCAAGCCGGAAGCACCAACGGGCCCCTGTTCAACCTTCCGTTCCACCACGAGGTCGGCATCGGAGGCAAGGCGTTCGCGCCCTTCGACCACGGCGGGAACTGGAATCCACGATTCGACGTCCGATCTCCCCTGCCTGCCACGGATTTCGGACCCACCGTGGCACCACCAGCAGTACCTTCACCGTCGGGCAGACCCGGCGGTGTCCCCGCCTGATCATCAAAAGGAGCCATGCATGCCCAGTGCAATTCTGGCCCGTGTCCGCGATGGCGACCCCGCCTTCTGGCGCACCGCCACCCGGTCAGCACCGCTGGTCGTCCAAGCCGTCCTCGCGGCGCTAATCGGCATCGGCTGGCTGTGGCTGAGTGGCAGCCCACTCTCCTATGGCACAACGTTTCGCTGGCTGGCCACGGCAGCTTTCATCGTGCCGACCGTCGCAGCTCTGGTGATCGGGGCGGTGTTGTTGCGCGCGGAGTCACCGTATCGACGCGGTGTCGGTCTGGCTGTCTGCGGATCTGCCGTAGTGACCTTCATCAGCGGATTGTTCTACGTGCTGATTTTCCTGCCGTGGTTCGAGGGCGGCGCATGACCAGCCCGGACACCGAAGTCCGCTACGGCCCGCACAGTTTCATCGCCGCGTTGGCGACCATTGCGATCGTCGAGACCGCGACCTGGATATGGTTTCCGTACTGGATCGCGGACTTGTACGTTTTCGGCATCGCTACCGCCATCGTGGTGCCGACCGGCTTCTTCATGTCCCAGAGCGGTGGCATCAAAACTGCACAGGTCGGCCGCGGCATGCTGATCGGCTATCTCGCCACCCCGCTGACCATCGCACTGGCCGTCATCCCGCCGGTGGTGATCATCCAGCTACTGCGTCTGGCCTGAAGTCCCCGGCGCGCCGCGGATCATCGTATTGTCCGGTGAGCAGCTTCGACGCCGTGCCGGGATTCCATGGCCGGCCGCTGTCAGCCGGGTGAATACCGCGATCGGCACGGTTGAACTAGCGTCGGAAAACATGCCCGAGGAACTCGGTGCCCACGCCGATGCCGCGCGAGAGCGCGAGGCCGCGCTGGCCACCCGGCTGCACACCACGACACAACTGGACCGGGCGTTCGTCGCGACGCTGCGCGGTGCGGCGCAGGTGGCGCTGCGCGGGCGCCGACGACTCGACGGCATCGAGGCCGAGATCCGCGAGGCACTGGCCAATCAGCAAGCCCTGGCGCTGGATACCCCCGCCGGCGCCCGCCAGTTTCAACAGTTCCTGACCGTCAAGACCCGCGACATCCACCGCGTGATCGCCGACACCGTGGCCGACAGCCACGCCCGTGCGGCGGCGGTGCGGTCCCTGGGCGGCGGCTACACCGTCAAGGGGCCGCGCGCGCCAGGCGTCAAGGCCTTCGATCACACCTTCAAGCGGTCGCCCGCCTCAGCCGACGAACGTCGTCTCAATCAGATCGACGCCTTCAAGCAGGTCTTCGGCCGCGCCCCGGTCTCGGCCTCCGATTGGACGACGGCTGCCGCCCTCGATCCGACCACCTACGACCCGAAGTTCCAGGGCGTGGACTCCGAGATCCGCGTGGCAAGGATCGATCCGGTACCCGGGCAGGGGGTGGTGCGCGCGTCGCAGTGGATTGAGCAGCCGTGGGTCAACCGCTTGGGCTCACATGACGCCGGCAACGACCGGGGCCCGAACCCGCGGTTCGATCCCGAGGACACCAAGGTCACCACCTACATCGACTACGACAACGGGATCGTGGTGATGCGGCAGAACCCCTCCGCCGAACTCAACATCGACGGCGCTCCGGTACGCGTGGAAGTCGGTGTCCCCCAGGGCAGCGTCACGCAAGCCCCGGATGGATCGGTGCGGATCAAGTACGACGCCGCGAACCCACTCGCACCGGGCGTCTCCGCCGATCCGCGCGGCCCGCTAGGCAGCCACCGATTGAGCGTGAACGGCGACCTGGTTTTCACCCCCGGTCCAGATGGCGTGCATGTCGACGGCACCCGAACGGATTACCCGTCTTTGGAGGTCTACCAAGACCTACCCGGCGGCAGCACCCGCACCGTTCTGATCGACCCGGCTCAAGCCGGAAGCACCAACGGGCCCCTGTTCAACCTTCCGTTCCACCACGAGGTCGGCATCGGAGGCAAGGCGTTCGCGCCCTTCGACCACGGCGGGAACTGGAATCCACGATTCGACGTCCGATCTCCCCTGCCTGCCACGGATTTCGGACCCACCGTGGCACCACCAGCAGTACCTTCACCGTCGGGCAGACCCGGCGGTGTCCCCGCCTGATCATCAAAAGGAGCCATGCATGCCCAGTGCAATTCTGGCCCGTGTCCGCGATGGCGACCCCGCCTTCTGGCGCACCGCCACCCGGTCAGCACCGCTGGTCGTCCAAGCCGTCCTCGCGGCGCTAATCGGCATCGGCTGGCTGTGGCTGAGTGGCAGCCCACTCTCCTATGGCACAACGTTTCGCTGGCTGGCCACGGCAGCTTTCATCGTGCCGACCGTCGCAGCTCTGGTGATCGGGGCGGTGTTGTTGCGCGCGGAGTCACCGTATCGACGCGGTGTCGGTCTGGCTGTCTGCGGATCTGCCGTAGTGACCTTCATCAGCGGATTGTTCTACGTGCTGATTTTCCTGCCGTGGTTCGAGGGCGGCGCATGACCAGCCCGGACACCGAAGTCCGCTACGGCCCGCACAGTTTCATCGCCGCGTTGGCGACCATTGCGATCGTCGAGACCGCGACCTGGATATGGTTTCCGTACTGGATCGCGGACTTGTACGTTTTCGGCATCGCTACCGCCATCGTGGTGCCGACCGGCTTCTTCATGTCCCAGAGCGGTGGCATCAAAACTGCACAGGTCGGCCGCGGCATGCTGATCGGCTATCTCGCCACCCCGCTGACCATCGCACTGGCCGTCATCCCGCCGGTGGTGATCATCCAGCTACTGCGTCTGGCCTGAAGTCCCCGGCGCGCCGCGGATCATCGTATTGTCCGGTGAGCAGCTTCGACGCCGTGCCGGGATTCCATGGCCGGCCGCTGTCAGCCGGGTGAATACCGCGATCGGCACGGTTGAACTAGCGTCGGAAAACATGCCCGAGGAACTCGGTGCCCACGCCGATGCCGCGCGAGAGCGCGAGGCCGCGCTGGCCACCCGGCTGCACACCACGACACAACTGGACCGGGCGTTCGTCGCGACGCTGCGCGGTGCGGCGCAGGTGGCGCTGCGCGGGCGCCGACGACTCGACGGCATCGAGGCCGAGATCCGCGAGGCACTGGCCAATCAGCAAGCCCTGGCGTTGGACACCCCCGCCGGGCAGGGGGTGGTGCGTGCGTCGCAATGGATTGAGCAGCCGTGGGTCAACCGCTTGGGCTCACATGACGCCGGCAACGACCGGGGCCCCAACCCGAACTTCGATCCCGAGGACACCAAGGTCACCACCTACATCGACTATGACAACGGCATCGTGGTGATGCGCCAGAATCCGTCCGTCGAGCTCAACGACAGCGGTGGCCCCGGGAGGGTGAAAGTCGGTGTCCCGCAGGGCAGTATTGCGCAGGCGCCGGACGGCTCGGTACGCATCAAGTACGACGCCGGCAACCTGCCGGGCCATCACGAGGTCGGTGTCGGCAGCTCCGCGTTCGCCCCGTTCGGCGACGCCGCCACCGATTTCGGACCGGTGTACGCGCCGCCGTCGGTCTCCTCGACATCCGGACAACTCGGCTGAGCCTCGAGCCGCTCCCGAAGGGATAACTTCTACCCATGACCGCCCCGACCCCGACAGACCGCTACGGCCCGCGGAGCTTGGTCGCCGCGCTGGCGACCATCGTGATCGTCGAGACCGCCACCTGGGTGTGGCTGCCGTTGTGGATCGCCAACCTGTTCTTCTTCGCAATCGCCACGGCCGTTGTGGTGCCGATAGGGCTGTTCATGAGCCAGCTGCCCGATGAGATCGGGCAGGCCGGCCGGGGGATCCTTGCGGGCTACCTCGCGACACCGTTGACGATCGCGATCACGCTCATCCCGGCCGGCTTGATCTACTTGCTACTGCACTGAAAGGCACTCAGGCATGCCCAACACGGTGTTCAGTCGAATCCGGGTGCAGGACAGCGATGTTTGGCGGATCGCCACCCGATCATCACCGGTCGTCGTGCAGCCGATCTTGGCGGTCTGGTTCGGTATCGGTTGGCTGCTGGGACAAACTCCGGCCGTCGACCACATCGGGGTTCCCATCCTGATAGCGGTCGCGGCCCTACTGACGACCGTGGCCTCGTTGCTGATCGGCGCGACATTGCTGGGCACCGACTCGCCTCGTCGCCGCGGTATGGGCTTGGCGATCGGCGGGTGCGGCCTGGCCGTCTTGATCAGTGGATTGGTCTACGCCCTGATCTTCGTGCCGATCGTGTATCCCGGATGATCACCCGGCGACGGCATCTGGCCTGAAGTCACCGGGCCGCCTCGGGTCGTCGTACTTGCCGGCCAGCAGCTTCGACACCGTACCGGGCTTCCACTCCCGGCCGGTCGGGGTACGCTGCCCCGCGGAGTTGAGCACCCGCGCGGTGGCCGCCTGGGTGACACCGCAGCCGTGCACCAGCCAGCCCGCATACCGCTTGACCTGACGCTTGCGCTCCGGCCACGGCACCGCCGGCGACGGCAGCATCGGCGGCACCGGGTGCATGTTCGCCCGGCCCCCGTCGGTCGTGCGCCGCACCGACTGTCGGCCGTCGGCCTTGACCAGCGCCATCTCGATCTCCCGCCCGAGGCTCTTGGCACCCTCGGCGGCCAGCGCCGCCTGATCCAGGCTGTCGACGGCTTGAACCTCGCGCCGCAGCGCGAAGTCGATCTCGTTCATGCCGCCGTCGGTCGGCGCCGGGTACAGCCCCCGGGTCAACCGCACGTTCAGGCCGTGACGCTGCAACACCAGGCTCAGCCGCCGCAGGTGCTGTTCCCGAATGAAGTCCGGGCCTGGGAACGGCACCCAGACGTCCATCCGCCCGGCGATCGCGCGACCCAGCGCGGCGACCACGGCGTCGATTTCGGTCAGGTCATCGGTGCCGCCGGCCTCGCCCTCCTCGAAACCGAACGCCTCGACGATGATGCAGTGCTGTTTGGCGGCGTCCCTGGCCAGCTCGGCGCGGTGGGCCGTGGTGTCGTTGTCCCCGAGCAGGACAACGCGGTCGACTGCCGACTGCGACATTGCTGACCTCCCGATATCTCAAGCCCCCGTGGGGAAGTGCTGGTGAAAAGAATCTATCGGCGACCACCGACAAGTTCTGGCGGCCGGCTACCCGGGGGTGTAGCCGCTCACTCTTCCCGGTCCCCGGCGTTCCACTCGCGGGCAACGGCACGCAACTCGGTGCGTACCGCGGAGCGGCGCCGTTCCGGGCGGTGATGCTTGTCGACCAGCTGGATCAGGTGCACGCCGACGTCCTCGGCAGTCTGCGCCCACCCATCCCAGCGGGCGACGACGGCATCCAGCGACGTCAGGCTATCGACGGGTACCGACAACTCTCGTCTGCCGATCGATCGACAGTTATTGTCGGACCCCTTGGCTAATTTCGAGTCATGGACGAACCACCTTTAGATTGGCCCGGCGTGTTGGAACTCTCGCTGCTTCCGGAGGAAGCCATCACCGCCGGGCACCGGCTGGCCGATGCGGCCGAGGCCGGTGACTGGCCGGCACTGTTCGATCTGCTGGACGCCATCCCCGCGCTCAGCGTCAACCAGTGGCGGCCCGGCACCGCGGCCTGGCTCACCCCGCTGCACCAGGCCGCTCGGCACGGCGCACCGACCGAAGTCGTTGCCGCACTGCTGGAGCGCGGTGCGCTGCGCGGCCTGCGCGACGCCCGGGGCTGGACGGCGCGCGACGTGGCCGAGGATGCCGGGGGCTCAGCGGCACTGCTCGCCCAGCTCACCCCGCCGCGGTCGCCGCTGACCGCCGAGCTGATCCGCACCCTCGACGCCAACCTGGAGTGGGCGATCGACGGCACCATCCGCACCGCGGGCCTGCTGGACGGCTACACCGACCAGGACCTGCGCCGGGCGCTGCGCTATCCGCCGGTCGCGGTGCTGCACGAAGCGCCCGCCGCCGCGCTGCACTGTGCGATCCCCGGCCTGCCCGGCGGTGTCCAGGTGACGCTGCGGTGCGGCTACCTGGAGACGGTGGCCGCCGGGCAGACGCGGGTGATCACCCAGCGGGGTGCGGTGCTGACCACCGAAGGCATCGCCTGACCGTCGCGTAGCGTGACGGCCATGGCTTTCACACTCGCGGACACCCCGGATCAGCACGGCCGCACCTTTGTAGTCACCGGTGCCAACGGCGGCCTGGGTGAGGTCGTCACCCGCACCCTGGCCGCCAACGGCGCCACCGTGGTGATGGCCTGCCGCAACACCGCCAAGGCCCAGCAGATCGCCGACGGCATCGACGGCGACGTGACGGTGGCGGCACTGGATCTGGGCAGCCTGGAGTCGGTACGCGACTTCGCCGCCCAGCAGGGCGGCTTCGACGTGCTGGTCAACAACGCCGGGATCATGAACATCCCGCTGAAACGGACGGCCGACGGGTTCGAGATGCAGTTCGGCGTCAATCACCTCGGGCACTTCGCGCTGACCGGCCTGCTGCTGGACCGCATCGGCGACCGGGTGGTGACGGTATCGAGCATCGCGCACAAGCAGACCCCGAAGTTCTGGATCGACGACCTCAACTACGAGAACCGGTTCTACCAGCGCAACCTGGCCTATGCGCAGTCCAAGCTGGCCAACCTGATGTTCGCCCGCGAGCTGCTGCGCCGACTGCGCGCGGCCGGCTCGCCGCTGCGCTCCTACGCGGTACACCCCGGCGTGTCGGCCACCGAGTTGTTCGACAACGACAAGACGCTGCCCGGCTTGGTCACCAAGTACGGTCTGGCGGTGCTGGGCCAGCGCCCCGAGCGGGCCGCCGAGTCGATCGTGTTCGCCGCCACCGTCGCCGACGCCGACCCGGACGCCTACTGGGGGCCGACGAAGCTCAACCAGTCGCGCGGCCCGATGGGGCCATGCCCGTCGAACAAGCTGTCGCAGGACCAGCAGCTGTGGCGGCGGCTGTGGGAGGAGTCGGAGAAGATGACCGGGGTCAGCTACCCGGTGTGACCCGGCGCGCCCCGCTGGGACCCGTCGCCGCCGGGGGCACAGCACATCGTCGCCTCAACAGCAACAGCCGTCACGGCGCCGGGGGTATGTGAGTGTTGCCCGCCTTCGAGCGACAGCTGGCGTCGGGTCGGGCAACGCGGTGCCGACGCCGGTGCTCACGAGTCGACATAATCTCTGTTGTCGCTCAGAGGTGGGCACACCTCATGCCACTTCCCCACGGTGACGGGAGTGACGCACGGGACTCCGCTCCGATCACCTGGCGGCGAGGCGGCAGACAAATTAGCCCTCCACCCCAGCTCACCGGTTAAGTTGTGGCGAGCCGCAATCTGCGGCACCAGACGGACCGAAAGTGATCATGCGAGTTGAGGGGCGCGACGTCGCCGTCACCGGCAACCTGCTGCAGCCGCTGACCCGACGCACCAACGACATTCTGCGTCTGGTGCTGGCGGCCTTGTTCCTCGCGACGGTCATCACCAGCTCGCTGGTCACCCGCTACGAATGGGTGACGCTGGAACGCTCGGTGTCCCAGATCATCGGGGTGCTCTCCCCCACCCACGCCAACCAGGTCTATCTGGCCTACGGCATCGCCATCGTGGCGTTGCCGTTTGCCATCCTGATCGGCCTGGTCGTCTCCCGGCAGTGGAAACTGCTGGCGGCCTATGCGATCGCCGGGCTGCTCGCGGTGGCGTCGCTGTCGATTCGCAGCACCGGCCTGGCCGCGCCCAGTTGGCACTTCGACCTGTCCGAACGGCTGGCGACCACGCTGGCCCAGTTCCTCGACGACCCACGCTGGATCGCCATGCTCGCCGCGATGCTCACCGTCTCCGGGCCGTGGCTGCCGGCGCGCTGGCGGCGCTGGTGGTGGGCGCTGCTGCTGGCGTTCGTGCCGATCCACCTGGTGGTCAGCGCCATCGTGCCGGCCCGCTCGCTGCTCGGCCTGGCCGTCGGTTGGTTTGTCGGGGCGCTGGTGATCCTGATCGTCGGCACTCCCGCACTCGAGGTCCCGCTGGACGGCGCGGTGCGCAGCCTGGCCCGCCGCGGCTGCACCGTCACCGAACTGACGGTCCTCCGCCCGGCCGGCCGCGGCCCGCTGGTGCTCTCCACCGCCGGCAAGCACCCGGCGCTGATCGAGTTGTACGGCCCCAACCAGCGCAGCGGCGGCGCGGTGCGCCAACTGTGGCGCAAGTTCCGGCTGCGCACCACCGAGACCGCGCCACTGCACGCCTCGCTGCATCGCGCCGTCGAGCACCGTGCACTGATGGCGATCGCCATCGGCGAGACCGGCGTCGCCAACGCCGACATCGTCGCGCTGGCCGCCCTCGACCGCGGCTGGACGCTCTATGCGCACACCCCGCCGCGCGGCACTCCGCTGGCCGACTGCACCACCCAGACCCCGGTGGGCAAAGCCTGGGAGTCGCTGCGCCGGCTGCATGATCAACAGATCTCCCACGGCGACCTGCGCAGCAAGGAGATGACGGTCGAGCACGGCACCGTACTGTTCGGCGGTTTCGGCAACGCCGAGTACGGCGCCACCGACGCCCAGCTGCAATCCGATATCGCCCAGCTGCTGGTGACCACGTCGTCGCTGTACGACGCGGCCGCGGCGGTAGGCGCCGCGATCGAGCATTTCGGCCGCACCGCGGTGCTGGCCGCCTCACGGCGCCTCACCAAATCGGCGGTGCCGGCCCGGCTCCGCAAGGCGGTTCCCGACGCCGGCGCGGTGATGGCCGCCGCCCGCGAAGAGGTCAAGCGCCAGACCAATACTCAGGAGATCCAAACCAAGACGATCACCCGCTTGACCCGCAGCCAGCTGATCCAGCTGGTGCTGCTGGTCGGGCTGGTCTACGTCGCCTACCCGTTCATCAGCCAGGTCCCGACGTTCTTCTCCCAACTGCGGAACGCGAACTGGTCGTGGGCGCTCGTCGGGCTGATCGTGTCGTCGCTGACCTACGTCGGCGCGGCGGGCGCGCTGTGGGCGTGTACCAACGGCTCGGTCCGATTCCGCGATCTGGCGATCATGCAGGTGGCCAACACGTTTGCCGCGACCACCACCCCGGCCGGGGTGGGCGGGCTGGCGTTGAGCACCCGGTTCCTGGTCAAGGGCGGGCTGAGTACGCTGCGCGCCACCGCCGCGGTGGCGTTGCAGCAGTCGGTGCAGGTGATCGTGCACGTGATCCTGCTGGTCGTCTTCACCACCGCCGCCGGCGCCCGCGCCGACCTGTCCCACTTCGTGCCCAGCGCCACCATGCTGTACCTGATCGCCGGTGTGGCACTGGGCCTGGCCGGCACCTTCCTGCTGGTGCCCAACCTGCGCCGGTGGTTGACGACGGCGCTGCGCCCGCGCCTCAGCGAGGTCAGCAGTGACCTGATGGAGCTGGCCCGCGAACCCAAGCGGCTGGCGTTGATCGTGCTGGGCGCCGCCGGCACCACTCTCGGTGCGGCACTGGCCTTGTGGGCCAGCGTGGAAGCCTTCGGCGGCAACACCTCGTTCGTAACCGTCACGGTGGTGACCATGGTCGGCGGCACCCTGGCCTCGGCGGCGCCGACACCCGGCGGGGTGGGCGCGGTGGAAGCCGCCCTGATCGGTGGGCTGGCCGCGTTCGGGGTGCCCGCCGCGCTGGCCGTCCCATCGGTGCTGCTCTACCGGGTGCTGACCTGCTGGCTGCCGGTGTTCGTGGGCTGGCCGGTGATGCGCTGGCTGACGGCCAACGAGATGATCTGAGCGCATGCGGGTCGCGATAAGCGGTGCGGGCGTCGCAGGAACGGCGCTGGCGTACTGGCTGCACCGCACCGGGCACACCCCGACCGTGATCGAGCAGGCGCCGGCGTTTCGCGCCGGCGGCTACATGATCGACTTCTGGGGCGTCGGCTACACCGTCGCCCAGCGCATGGGCATCGAGGCGCAGCTGCTCGACCAGGGCTACCAGATCGAGTCCGTGCGATCGGTGGCCGCGGACGGGCGCACCGTGGCGGCGCTGGACGCCAACGCCTTTCGCGATCTGCTTGGCGACGGCTTCACCAGCCTGCCCCGCGGCGACCTGGCCGCTACCATTCACGCCACCATCGCCGATCACGTCGAGATGATCTACGACGAAAGCATCACCGCCGTCGACGAATACGACGACGGCGTCCGGGTGTCCTTCACCCACGCCGCTCCACGCGAGTTCGACCTGCTGATCGGCGCCGACGGCCTGCACTCCAATGTGCGCCGGCTGGTGTTCGGCCCGGACGCCGAGTTCGAGCACTACCTGGGCTGCAAAGTAGCCGCCGCCGTCGTCGACGGCTACCGTCCCCGTGACGAACTGGCGTACGTGAGCTACGCGGTGCCGGGCCGGCAGGTGTCCCGCGTCGCGCTGCGCGACAACCGGACCCTGGCGCTGTTCGTATTCCGGGACCCGTCGCCCGGGCTCCCCGCTGATCCGAAAGCCGTACTGCACCAACGGTTCGCCGATGCCGGCTGGGAGTGTCCGCAGCTGCTGTCCGCGGTCGACGCCGTCGATGAGCTGTACTTCGACGTGGTCAGCCAGGTCCGGATGCCGTGCTGGACGCGGGGACGGGTGCTGTTGGCCGGCGATGCCGCCGGGTGCATCTCACTGCTCGGCGGTGAGGGCACCGGCCTGGCGATCACCGAGGCCTACGTCCTGGCCGGTGAGTTGCACCGGGCCGGCGGCGATCACCGGCGCGCGTTCGCCGCCTACGAGGATCGGATGCGGCCGTTCATCGAGGCCAAACAGGCCGGCGCGACGGAGTTTCTCGGGTTCTTCGCCACCCGAACGCGTTTCGGGCTGTGGTTTCGCAACCTGGCGATCCGGGCGATGAACCTGCGGCTGCTCACGCGGCTGCTCGCCGGTTCGGTGCGCGACGACTTCGACCTGCCCGACTATCCGATCTGATCCCGGTCAGCGCAGCGATGTGGTCATCAGGCCGGTTATCCCCTCGATGACCTCGAAGTCGGCGTCGCGGTGCACGACCCGGGCATGATGGCGCAGCGCGACCGCGGCGATAAGGCAGTCGTTGATGCTGCGAATCGTCTGGCCGGTGCTTCTGGCAGCACGGTAGATGCCCGCGGCCGACCGAAAATCGGTGGCCGTCTCGACCCCCAGCGAAGACAACCCGGTGACCAGCCGCTCAAGCATTCGGTAGGTCTGCTCGTTGCTTGCGCCAGCCAAGATCTCCATCGCGATCGGCTCGCAGGTCACTACTTGATCGGGTTCTTCGGAGAGCAGCCGCCGCACTTCCAGCGCTGCCGCCGACCCGGTTGCCCGGAAGTATTCGATCCATACCGAGGTGTCGACCAGAATCATCCGAGTTCGCCGGGTTGTTCGCTGCGCAACTCATCGAGGTCACCCGCCCACCCGATGCCCTCGAGGCCCAGCAGAAACTCCCGGGTCAAGGGCGCGCCGACGAGACGGCGTAACGCGAGGTCAACAGCCGCCTTCTTGGTGGTCACGCCGAAGCGACGCATCACCTCAGCGGTGAGTTCGTCATCGATTTCGATATTGGTGCGTGCCATACACCAACAATACACCTTCTTCGCTATCCGGCCCCAGCAGCGGCATAGACCCGGCTGACTTCCGGCTCGCCGTAACCGGCGGCCAGCGCCGCGGACCGCACCGCGTCGCCGACCTTCAGTGTGAGTTCGGTCGGCACCAACGCGATCACGCAGCCGCCGAATCCGCCGCCGGTCATCCGGGCGCCCAGCGCGCCGGCGGCGACCGCGGCATCGGCGATCAGGTCAAGGTGGGCGGTGGTGATCTGGAAGTCGTCGCGCATCGAAACGTGCGATGCGGTGAACAACTTCCCGGCGGCGGCGAAGTCCAACTCCGACACGGCCGCAACGAAATCCAGCACGCGTTCGTTCTCGGTCAGCACATGCCGGGCCCGGCGCGCATCGACCGGGTCGCCGACGGCGTCGAGCACCGAGACGCCGCGGTGCTGTACCTCCCGCAGCGACGACACCCCCAGCGCCGCGGCGGCCCGCTCGCAGGACGCCCGGCGGGCGGCGTACTCCCCGTCGACGTGGCCGTGGCGCTGCCCGGAGTCGAACAGCAGCAGCGTCACCCCGGAGGCATCCGGGTCGAACGGCACCGGGTGCACCGCGAGGTCACGGAAATCGATGAGCACCGCGGTGGAGACCTCCCCGGACAGGGACGCCAGCTGATCGAGCAATCCCGTTGGGGCACCGACGTAGTCGTTCTCGGCGCGTTGCCCGATGCGGGCCGCCGCGACCCGGTCGAGGCTCACCCCGGCCGCCGTCGTCAGCGCGCCGAGCACCGCGCACTCCAGCGCCGCCGACGACGACAGGCCCGAACCGATCGGCACGTCGCTGCTGATGGTCATGGTGCCGCCGGGCACCGCGACACCACTGTCACGCAGCGCCCAGATCACCCCGGCCACATACGCGGCCCAGCCGGTCACCCCGCCGGGGACGGTGTCCAGCGGGATGCGCACCGAGGCGTCGGCGTGATCCGACAGCACGGTCAGTGTGTCGATCTCCGCCGGGGTGAATGTGACGCTGGTGCGTTGCGGCAGCGCGATCGGCAGCGCGAAACCGCCGTTGTAGTCGGTGTGTTCACCGATCAGGTTGACCCGGCCCGGCGCGGAATAGCTGATCACAGCGCCCGCAGCCGCTCGGCGACGGACTCCGGGGTGACGTCGGCGATGAAGGCGTCCATCGCCGATTCGGATGCCGCCAGATACTTCAGCTTGGTGGCGCTGCGCCGGATCGACATCAGCTCGACGTGGAAGTAGCCGTCGGCCTGCACTCCCGCGGCGCGGTACTGGTGCAGCGCGGCCATATAGGGCAGCGGGGTGTCGTAGATACGGTCGAAGCGGCCCAACAGATCCCGGTAGATCCTCGCGAAGTCGTCCAGCTCGGCATCGGTCAGCTCGGTCAGGTTGTGCAGCCGCCGATTCGGATACAGATGCACCTCCACCGGCCAGCGCGCCGCGAACGGCACGAACGCGGTGAAATGCTCACTGGATGCCACGATGCGGGTACCGTCGGCTCGCTCGGCGGCCAGCAGGTCGGCGAACAGGTTGCCACCGTGGGCGATTCGGTGCTCGCGGGCCTGGGCGAGCATCGCGGCGGTGCGCGGGGTCAGATACGGGTAGCCGTAGATCTGGCCGTGCGGGTGGCCCAGCGTCACCCCGATTTCTTCGCCGCGGTTCTCGAAGCAGAACACCTGCTCGATGCCGGGGCGGTTCAGCAGGTCGGCGGTGCGATGCCGCCAGGCCTGCACCACCAGCAGGGCCTGCGCCGGTTTCAGGTCGGCGAACGACCCGGTGTGATCGGCCGAGAAGCAGATCACCTCGCAGCGGCCATGACCGGGTGCGGCGACGAACTCGGCCCCGTCGGGAGACGGCGTGGCAACCGCAGCTCCGGTCCCGGCCAGGCCCGGGAAGCGGTTCTCGAACACCACCACGTCGTAGTCGGGTGCGGGCACCTCACTGGTCAGCCCGCTCGGGCCCGGGCACAGCGGGCACGCCTCGGCGGGCGGGTGATAGGTGCGGTCCTGGCGCTGCGCGGCGATGATCACCCACTGGCCGGTGGTGCGGTCGAACCTCAGATCAGAAGGTTGGGGGTCGCGCGGCGGCAGCGGCCGGCGGTCGGGCACCGGCGACGGGGTGTGGCCCGGCAGCGCGAAGAACAACAGGTCGCGGCCGTCGGCCAGCGACCACCCGGTCGGGGCGCTCACGCGACCAGCCGAGGACGCAACCGCTGCGGGGCGATCTCGACGCCGGCCGCCAGGTCGTCGGCCAGCCCGGCGGCGAAGCTGCGCAGCCCGGCGAGGTCGATCCCGTACGGCACCGGGACGGGTACGGTCGCCAGCCGGTCGGCGCCGCGGCGCAGCAGGCTCACCGCGCCGATGACGTTGCCGCGCTGCACGTGGGTGACACCGACCGCCAGCTGCGCCAAGCCCTGCCACAGATCGCGTTCGGCGTCGGGCCGGTGTTTCCAGGCGGCTTCGAGCACCTCGTGGGCGTTGAACGCCAGCCCGTCGTCGAGCAACAACTGCGCGTAGGCCAGCGTCTGCGCCGGCGGCAGGTCGAGATCGTCGGGCACGCCCTCCACGCCGCCCTTGCTGCCGCGCGGCAGCGGCCGTCCCAGCCGGTCTCGCGGGCGGGCGTTGCGGGGCCGGCCCGACTCGTCGCGGTCGCGGGTAGTCACCCGTCCATCATGGCAAGTGCGTTACGCGGCCGGTTTGGCGGCGATCACCTCGATGGCGGCCATGTTGTCGCGGTGGCGGCGGAACGTCGCGCGCATGTTGAGCACCCGGGCCCGCGCGTCGGAGTCACGTAGCACGTTGAACACGAACCGCAGCGCCCCGAACAGGCCCTCGTCGGCGATCAGCCGGTGCGGCTCCAGCAGCGCCATCGGCGCATAAGAGATCTTCTCCACCTCGAACCCGGCTTCGGTGAGCAGCTCGGACCATTCCGCGGCGGTCAACGGGCGGGCGTTGACTTTGATGGAACGGGCCAGGGCGGTGCGGACCTCCTCCTTGACGGCCTCGGGCACGTCGGCGGGCTGCAGCATCATCTCGTGGATGGCGTAGCGGCCGCCGGGCCGCAGCACCCGGAAGGCCTCGCGCATGATCTCGGACTTGTGCGCGTTGGTCTGCATGGTCAGCATCGCCTCACCGATTACGACGTCGGCACTGTCGGCGGCCAGCCCGGTCTGCGACGCCTCACCGGTCACCACCCTGCCGTTGTCGCCGACCACCGACCGGACCACACCGGCGGCGTGGTCGTCGGCTTCGACTCCGGTGTAGGTGCCGGGGGAGTGCTCCAGGATGTCGCGTGCGGTGCGGCCCATGCCGGGAGCGAGTTCGACGACGTCGGCACCGGCCAGCTTCGCGTCGGCCAGCATCCGGTGGGTCAGCCCGAGCCCGCCGGGCCGCAGCACCCGTTTGCCGAGCCGGGCGAAGAGCCAGTGGCCGGGCAGGTCAGCGGTTTTGCGATCGGGCATCGGAAGAGTCATGCGACGAAGGTTAGCCTTACCAGCCCTGCATCCGCTAGTAGACTTTAGACCCTAATTTTCCTTTAATTCCTGGGGCAGGCGGATCTGGCCGGCACTCGGTGTCGGTCCCCGGCGCTACGGTCACGCCATGCTCACCGCAGGCTCGACGTTCGCCGGTTACCGCATCGTGCGGCAGCTCGGCTCGGGCGGCATGGGCGAGGTCTACCTGGCCGAACACCCGCGGTTGCCGCGCCGCGACGCGCTGAAGGTGCTGCCCGGCCAGGTCTCGGCCGACCCGAATTTCCGGGAGCGGTTCAACCGGGAAGCCGACCTGGCGGCGTCGCTGTGGCATCCGCACATCGTCGGCGTGCACGACCGCGGCGAGCACGACGGGCAGCTGTGGATCGCGATGGACTACGTCGACGGACCCGACGCCGACGCGCTGTTGCAGCACCACCCGGGCGGGCTGCCCCGCGAGCAGGTGGTCGAGATCGTCACGGCCGTCGCGCAGGCGCTCGATTACGCTCATCGGCGCGGTCTGCTGCACCGCGACGTCAAGCCGGCGAATATCCTGCTGACCAGGCCGGGCGAGTCGGGCGATCGAATCATCTTGGCGGACTTCGGGATCGGGCTGCGCGTCGACGAGGTCAGCGGCCTGACCGCCACCAACATGGCGGTCGGCACACTGCGCTACGCCGCTCCCGAACAGTTGCGCGGTGAGGCGATCGATCACCGGGCCGATCAGTACGCGCTGGCCGCCACCGCCTATCACCTGCTGACCGGCAAGCCGCCGGTGCACCCCGACCCGGCCCGCCTCGACGCGGCGCTGTCCCGGGCGCTGACCGAGAACCCGGCCGAACGGTACGCCAGCTGCGAAGAGTTCGCCGCCGCGCTGCACACGGCCGCACCCGCCCCGCGGCCGTTCTCACCACCGAAGCCCCGGCGCCGGTTCTCCAAGGGCTGGGGACTGTCCGCCGCGGCGTTGCTGGCGCTGTACCTGCTCGGCAACACCTCGCACCCGGAACCGGCGGCGCCGGCCGCCGCCCCGGCCCCACCCACGACCACCACGTCGACGACGACCGTGACCGCGCCGCCTCCCCCACCGATCGTCGAACCGCCGACCACCACGGCGCCGCCGCCCAGCACCCCGGCCACCACCGCGACGCGCGCGGCGGCGCTGCTGGACTCGATGTGCAGTCATGCCCAGCTCAACACCACCGCGACGTCGACGTCGGGCACGGTGTTGCGCTGCGTCAGCGGCCTCGCCGGCTACTCCTGGCAGGCCGATCCCGGTGTCACCCGGGTCGATTCGGCGATCGTCGGCCAGATCGGCTGGAGCGACTGCCTGGCCCGCTACCCGCGCGCCGACTGCGTGGCCGCAGCGGCCCAGATCGCCGGATCCCCCGAGCGAACCGGGCCGGTGTTCCCTCCCGGCACCTACACCATCCCCGACTACATGCCCTACGGCACCTACGGCGCCGGCCTCGGCCCGGGCGGGTCGTGCAGCTACACCGTCTTCGACCGGCACGGTCAGGTCGTCGACACGGGATCGCGGCTGATCACGCTGGGCACACCCACGGTCGAAATCGACCCGCGCGCCGAGGACGGCATGTTCGTCAGCTACGGCTGCACCCCGTGGGCCCGGACCAAACCGCTGCCCGGCGACTGGTGATCCGGACGCCGGAATAGCCCGGCAGCTGTGGCCGTTCGAGCCGACATGCCCAAACCCTTCACCGAAACCGAACGTCAGCAATTCCTCGCCGACAAGCACGTCGCCGTGCTGTCCGTCGCCGCCGACAACGGCCGGCCCCCGGCCAGCGTCCCGATCTGGTACGACTACACCCCCGGCGGCGACATCGTGGTCAACACCGGCGCCGGCAACCGCAAAGCCCGGCTCATCGAGCAGGCCGGCGCGGTGACGCTGGTGGTGCAGCGCGAAGAGCTGCCCTACCAGTACGTGATCGTCGAAGGCACCGTCACCGAGACCACCACACCGGCGCCACGGGAACCCCGGGAGGCGATCGCGATCCGCTACCTCGGCGAGGAAGGCGGGCGCGCATTCGCCGCGAACATGGACGGCGCTTCCAGCGTGCTGTTCACCATCCGGCCCGACCGCTGGTTCAGCGCGGATTTCTCGGGGGACCTGTAAACACGTCAAGCCCCAACAATGGTGGCTTAAGTCTGGTGGCAGGTGCAGGATTCGAACCTGTGTGTGCTTGCGCCGGCGGATTTGGCCCTTGCAATCAACTGGTCAGCGAAGCTTCTGCCCCACGTTCGGTACCGCGCTATGCGGTGTCAATGGCCATGGATAACCGAATAGACGTCACCGGATTGTGAGGGAAGGATCTGACGTTCGTGGCCGTCGACGCGACGGGCCCACCGTGACGTCGAACCCTCAACGTCTTTGTCCCAGAGATGACCTCACGTACCTGGTCGACTTCGGAATCGCCCGGGTCGCCGGGGAAACCGGACTGACCAATACCGCCACACTGGGGCATGGCCGTACACGGCCCCAGAACGGTTCCGAGCCGAGATAGCCGATGCCCGCGTCGATATTTTTATGCGCTGACCGGACAACAGCCCTTCCTTGGCGAGAGCCTGGAACAGGTCACGGCGTGCCATGTCCGAACCGCCCCGACGACCGTCGGCAATCCAGGACAGCATTCACGCAGCGATGGACGACGTCATCGCCACCGGCCTGGCCAAGGAACTCGACGAGCCTTACACCACCACCAACAAGAATCGACTACCGGCCAAAAGTGGCGGCGAAGTAGTCGGTGACCGCCAGTAGTGTTACCCCGGGAGACGGCTGCGGAGCCGTCTTTTCGATGACTGAGACGGCCTTCGACCAGGCAGTGAGGAAGATTATGGACCCCGGCGCTCATGTCCCTACCGGTAGCGATGGATCTGAGGACGGGGGCGACCAGGGCGCAACACCGCTGTTCCCCGATGCCGATTCGAGTCGGGCATTAAAGTTCGCCAACAAGATTCTCGCCATCGGTGTTGATGGACTCGGGCCATACAAGTCGGCTACCCAGATTGCAGAGGAGGCCCTCACCACCCACGGCGACACCGAGGCCGCGATCAAGCGCTTGATCGCAATTCACCGTCGTTGGGTCGGGTCTTCGGGGTTTGCTACGGGGATGGGTGGCTTGGCGACCCTTCCGGTTGCAGTAACGACTGACGTCACGGTCTTCTACATGTTGTGCGCACGTATGTCAGCGGCAATTGCGATCCTCCGAGGTTACGACGTCCAGTCGGAGGAGGTGCGCAGCGCGGTCCTGATCTCACTGCTTGGCGCCAACGCCAGCGCCGTGGTGGGTCGGGTAGGCGTGGAGGTCGGCAAAAAGACGACCCTAGCTGGCCTGCGGCGGCTTCCGGGCCGTGTCCTGATCAACATCAACAAGAAAGTGGGGTATCGCCTACTCACGAAGTTCGGCACCAGGGGATCGATCAACCTCATCAAGGGGATTCCCCTCGTCGGGGGCGGGGTCGGCGCAGGAGTGAATGTCGTCGCGATCAACCAGATCGCCAGGTACTCCAAGACGACATTCATCCCCGTAGACCGACTCGGATCCTAACCCGGCTGGGACCTTGCATCGAACGCCACCGGATGCGTGGACGGCGCGGTGCTGGTGGCCCAGATCCAGCTGGGCCACGAACGTAGGTGCGGCCGCCAAGGCTGTGCCCGACGATCTGGACGCCGTAGCGACCGCTTTCGATTCTGCTGCGGACTCACCGCGGACAACAAACACCCGGAAACCAATCAGGCCCCCTCGGGAGGGGGCCTGACCTGGGTGGCAGGTGCAGGATTCGAACCTGCGTAGGCTTGCGCCGACGGATTTACAGTCCGCTAAATGGTGTGTCTTGCTATCTCTCGATGTCGCACCACCCAGCGATGACCTGCGGATATGCTCTCAGCATGTCTCGTGGCAAATCAGCTTGTGCCGCGTGAGTTGTGACAACTTCGTGACAATTTCCGGGTCTTACCGGGAGAGGGGCAGCAATGGCCGACGACGACGTCGCCACTCGGGAAGCGCCCGCCGACGCGTCGCCGCCCATCACCGACCTCGGGCCCGCCCCGGGGAGTTCTGCGGCGCGCTTCTGGTACATCGTGATGAACATCGGCCTCGGAAGCGGCTACTTCGCCAAGATCCCCACCAAGAAGGCGCTGGCCGACGCGGGTTTGGCGACCATGACCAGCGCCGAACGCTTCTGGTACGCGCTCATGTGCGCCAGTTTCGGGGCTGGCTATTTCCTCAAGATCCCGGCAGCCAAAGCGCTGAGCGAATCGGGCCCGGCTGCGCCGCCGCTACCCGTTACGCCAACTGTTCTCTCGTCCCGGAAGCCGGGACGTATCGCGCCCATCCTTACCGTCGCTGCAATTGTCGTGGCCTGCATCGCTGCAGCGACCGCCATCTGGTCGTTCGTCGCCGGCCGCGGCGAGCCGGCCGAATCCGCTCCCGTCGCGGACGCTCCGCCGATCTGGCATCTCGATGGCATCTATCGCATTGACGTCGACTTTCCGAACGGGGTGTTACGCACCAAGGACGGCAATCTGATCAACATGGCAACGCTCGGCGGCGACGCACAGACTGTGTATTCAGCTCGAAACACCACATGCAACGAAGTCGGGAACTGTTCATCCATCAGCATTGCCGTCGACGCCCAAGAGCATCTGCCTGCTCGCGACGAATCCGGGAACATTATCCGAACGGCATACCGCTGGACCGGAACTCGATGGGTTAGCGACAACGAAGGCCCAAACGGCGGCACGATTCATTCCAGTCCTTGCGATGAGAGCGGCACAGCCTCCGACAGTTCGGAGGTTTGGGCCGAGATGATTCCGCTAGCGGACGGAACCCTCACTGGAACGTTTCATGAGCGTGTGATGACCGATGGCTGCGGAATTTTCGGCGATGAGCGGTCGTCACCCATGACGATGATCCGGGTCGGCGACGTCCCGTCCGGAATCTTCGACTAGTTGCAGGAGGTCAGCATGCCTGATGAAGAGACGGCCGTCGCGGCCGGTGAGGCGCTGCACACTGCCGAGCTGGACCCGGCCGCCACCGTCGCCGGCCGCCCGCTGGCCTACAGCGACCACACCAGCAGCATGCCGGTCGTCGACTACCAGCCCCCCAGATCCCGCGCGTGGTGGCGGGTCGCCGCCCTGGTCGCCGCCATCCTGACCGTAACCGGCAGTGCCGCCGCGGCGATCTTGCTGCTCGACCGGACTCCGGTGGCGCAGCAAGCGCCGCCCTCACCGGTCCCGCCGGCGCCCGCAACCGTGCGGCCGGCACCCAGCCCGACCGCCGAGGCGCTACCGATCCCACCGGCACCCGTCCCGCCGCCGACGGTCACCGTCACCGCCACACCCGGCCCCGCACCAGCCGCGACACCAGAATCACTACCGCCCGACGCACAATTCATCCAGCTGCTCGCTCGTGATGGCGTATCCAATAGCCATCCGAGCGGTGCAATCGCCACTGCGAAGAATGTCTGCCTCAGTATCGAGAATGGGTCATCCGCCGATGATTTCGTGCTATCGATGAACGCGGCAGGGATGCCGTACCGCGAGGCCGTAGCGTTCGTGCGGGCTGCGCGGTCGGTGTATTGCCCCAACGCGGGGTGAGCTGACCCCTGGAACGACAAATGCCGCCCCTCGACGTGGTGTCGAGGGGCGGTGTCGTCGCTGGGGTGGTGAGGTGCCCTCGGCAAGGCGAATGCCGAGGGACCCTCACCACGGAGCGTAACCCGGGAGGGCGTGGTGATGTGTGCAGCTGTTCAGAGGGTGCGCACCGCGGCGGGCCCGGCCAGCAGATTGCAGTCGGCGGCCACCGGCGGGCCCGGCGATCGACACGCGGAGCCGCCTGACCTCGTTATGTTCCGGTTTCATGCAAAAATATGAGGGCGCCGAGAGCAACTGCAGGAACACGAAGAGGAAACAATGTGACCACCAGCCCAGAGGCCAGCACGGCCACAATCATTATCAACACGGGTGATGCTGCCGATTACCTCAAACGTATGGACATCGACATCGCCGACGTGCGACAGGCCATCGAGGCCGGCGAGATCGCCGCGGGCAACAAGACCACGCATCATCCTGTGATCGCTGCCGGCATGAGCCGCTGGATCGACACCGTGGGCGTACTGCGGGGGCGCCTCGCGCGCGGTCCCTGGGTTAGCTCTGATCCTCGCAACAGGCCGGTGTCCAATCACCGTGAACTACCCTACGGGCTGTCAACGGTCGGTGCGACCGAGCCGACTGGGATCGCCGACCATCCGAGCGGGCCGCGCGCAGCGCGACGCAAAGGGATCGGAACGGCCGAAGCCGTCAACTTGACCATCCCATGGATTACGGTCGAGACCCTTCGCCAGCAGGAACCAGTGGTCGACATTGGCGGGCCACCTAGTGGTAACTGGTTCTTGCTGTACTACCGCGACACCGACGGGGTGCGCGCGGAAATCTCCCTGCCGCGCGGGTTCGAGGGTGGGCAGTTCACTGGCTGGATCGTGCGTGTGATACTTCCCGAGTGGCAATCGCCGGACGGCGTCAAAACTCGTAAGCCGCTCGATGTGGGGGGTCAAGATGTCGACTTCCAAGTCTCCGAAGTCGCCAGCTGAGTCATTCCTGAACCCTGAAAGGATCCAGATTGCGCGGATGCGCCGAGGGTTGACGAAAGTCGAACTGGCGCAGCGTCTCGCCGTCACTCCACGGACTATTACGAAGTACGAGACGAACGGAGCCCCCGCCATTGCCGCAGCGGATATCGCGGCGGCAGTCGAGTTCCCCGTGTCGTACTTCCAGCGAGATTCCGCGCCGACGTTATGCGCCAACGAGGTGCGGTTCAGGTCGGCGCGGCGGGCGACTGCCCGGCAGCGCGACTCCGCCGTTGCCGCTGGCGTCGCAGGGGTTGAGATTGACCACTGGATCTCACAAAGATTCGATCGCCCACAGCTCGACCTCCCCACATTCGACGGACTGGGGCCGCGCACTGCGGCATCGACGCTTCGTGCGATGTGGGGACTTGGCACCAGGCCGTTGCCGAACCTGGTGCAGCTCGCTGAGTCGCGGGGCGTGCGTGTGTACACCCTGCCGCCATTTGCGGACGTCGTGGACGCTTACTCGATCTGGCGTGACGACGTGCCGTACGTGTTTCTTGCGCGCCGAAAGACACCGGAACACATCAGGTTCGACGTAGCGCACGAAATTGGCCATTTGGTTCTGCATTCGAATGAGCCTGGAGAGACAACGGCGCAAGAGCGGGAAGCCGACGCGTTCGCGTCAGAATTCTTGATGCCTGAGGACAGTCTCGACGAGTACGTACGGTTCAACGCAACCGTCCCCGAGCTACTACAGATCCGAGAGTACTTCAAGGTCTCGGCGATGGCGCTGACGTACGCTGCGCACCGAGCAGGAAGAATGAGTGATTGGACATACCGACAAGCTTGTATCACTCTGTCGCAGAACGGTTTTCGATCGAGCGAGCCGGGCGGGATGACAAATTACGAGATGTCCCGGGTATTCCCATCGGTATTTAGCAGCCCATCGGCAAGCGCCACTGCGATCGCACGTGATCTAGGAATCCCCGTCAGCGATGTGCATGCGCTGACCTTCGGTGCCGAACTTCGCCTGGCTCCGGTGACCGCAGTCACTACCGAAACGTCCGTGATGCACTCTCTTGGGCGGGGGCCTCGGCGGCACCTCCGCGTCGTCTAATCAGCCGGTCGGCCGCGGCGCTTCGACTGAGCGTCGGCATTTTTGTGAGCAGCGCGGACCGGCGGGCCCGGCCAGGACGGTGCCGGCGGCCAGCTGGTGACCGGCCGGGCAGCGTTGCGGTGGGCGGATCATCCACCGGCCATCCGTGAGCGGAACCACATCACCGATGGTGCTCATGCGGTCGGACATACTCAGCCAGGACACAAGCGGTCGCGAGTGCACTGGATCACGGTTTGACCAACGTACGTCAAGGGCATCGTGCTGTGGCAATACACTCACGCACCATGAACGGATCTGGCCAGTCGGATCGACCAAACAAGGTCATCGTCGACTCCCTGACGCTTCGTTTCACCGGCGAGAACGGCGACGGCGCCGATCTGCATGAGCTACGAGCCGCGCACGTCGCTGATGTACTGCTGGGGCTCGTCGGCCTTACCAGCGACTTCGACAAGGCCGGCGTCTTCCATGACGAGGGTCCTGCTGACTCTGAGGTTCTGGTGCGACCAGCGCAGGACGGCTCGTTCCTCATTGAGGTCGTGCGGGTGGCGACCGAGAACTGGGATGTGGTCGCGAATGCCGTCACGAATGCCGTTACGGACAACTGGGAGAACGCGCAAGCCACCGCGTCGGCCCTCGGCGCTCCGACTATCGCGGCCGTCGTCTGGTGGGCAACCAAATCGCTGCGCGCCGATGTGAAGGACTTCTCCTACCTCGACAACGGGAGGGTGAAGATCAACTGGCAGGACGACACGGTAGATGAGGTACCGCTCGCGGCGTGGAAGGAACTGCAGAAGCGTGGCCGTCGCCGCAAGAGTCAGTTGCGCCAGATCATGGCCCCGCTGGCGGATTCACGTGTGACCAAGGTCGATGTGAGCGCGCCCGTCGACACACAACAGCCCGAATTGCCCATCACGAAGGATGCCGCACCTCGAGTGTTCGCCCTTGATCGTGCCGATTACGCCGCCGCCCGGCCAGAGGACGAGATCAAGGAGACATCCGAGATCTTCGAGGTTGAGGCCCAGATGTCGGCTATCGACTTCGATAATCCCGCCAGATGGCGGGTGAAAACGTCGGATGAAACCCGTACCGTCACGGTTGAGGATCAAAAGTTCCTCGGTCACGTCGCACAGGGACTAGCCATCAGCCAACAAGACATCTTCTGGCTTAAGATCCGCAGTGACGCGACCACGAAAAACGGCAGTACGCGTACCAAGTGGACTGTGGTAAGCGTCGAGAGGCACAGGAGGGCGGCCGGTGATAACGAATCACAGGAGCACAGCCCGCCGTCGGCTTGATGTTCCCAGCCTGCTTCTAGCGTTGGTTGGTTTGATCTTTGGCGCGATCTCCTACTGGCTGATCACGACGGCGGGCGTCAACGCGCTGGTCATCGTTCCGTCGATTGTCGCCGCCACGATCGGCATCACGCACCTGATAAAGCGGGAAGCACCGCGCGGATAGACCTTTTCGGCCGCGTCAACCAGTGCGGCGGGTCCGCGACCGGCGGAACAACACCCAGCAGGTGCGCGGCCAGATGGGCGACCACTACCCGCGTCAGCCACGGCCGCCGTTGGTGGTAGCGGCCAGCCGCAGCCGACAGGGTTTCGGCGCCGAGCATATCCCAGGCGAGTACACCGCCCGCGAGCGTCAGCCAGGCCCGGTCAGCGGGGCTCATCAGGCTTCGTCCGTGCTGCTCGCCAACGTCGTTCGAACTCCAGGAACGGCACGTGCTCGGGCACCGTCGCCTCGATGCGTTCGGGATCCGCGCCGGCTTTCCAGGCGAGGTCGGCGCGGCGGTGCCATTCGGTGTCGGCCAGCACGTAGGCGTCGATCATCTCCATGCGGTCCGCGCGGCGGCGGGCGATCGCCGCGAGCTCACGCACCTGGCGCTGAAGGTCGATGGTGTAGGCGTCGTCGTTGCGGAGTTTCCGCAGCCACGCGTTGTCGCGTTTCTCCTCGGCAAGCTCAGCCGTCAGCGTCGCAACCCGCTCGGTCAGCTCGGCGACGTTGGCGGCCCGGGCAACCCGTTGCTCACGCAGGGCCGTCCAGCGCCGGCCGAGAGGCCCAAGCGCTTTGGCGACCGGCGCGAACTGCTCGGCGAGCATCCGCAACCCGCTGTAGATGGACAGTCCGAACGCCACCGGCAACAACAGGCTGTTGGGCAGGTTGAGATTGTCGGCGAGGTGCGGCAGCGGGTCATCCACGTGCGGCGTCCCAGCGTCGCCACGCCACCACGGTCAGCTCGGCGTGAAGAACAGCTTGGACGCACAGGAATGCGGCGCCGGTGCGCAGTTCGTCGCCGGCGATGTTGCCCAGGCCGGTGATGATTTCACCGAGGCCGAAGGCGCAGAAGATGCCGGCCAGCAGGGCGTGGCCGAGGATGGTGACGGGCCAGCGGTGCACGAGGTAGCCGACGACGGCGAGCGTGACCCCGGTGATGAGCAGTGCTCCCCAGTGGCCGATGGGCAGGGCGGATTCTGCCGCGGACAGGTCGGGGGCTTGCTGGGGTAGCAGGAGGTAGTCGGCGCCGCGTAGCAGGGCGGCGGTGAGTGATCCGGCGGCGAGGATCATCACCAGGCGTTCGGTAATGACCGCGTAGGGCAGCCAGCGCGACACCATGGGTCAGCCCTGCTGGTCGGTGTCGGGCTTGGCGTGCCGGCCGGTCGATCGTAGGGACGCCAGGGCTTGGGCGGTTGTGGTTGGGCTTCCGGGTGCGATGTCGCGGATGCCGGCGCCGCCGATCAGGCCGAGTAGGACGATGAGGCCGGACAGGATGGCGGTGGACAGGGTGCCGTACCAGGGGGCGTCGTGGAGGCTTCCGGCTTGGGCGTTGGCGAGGACGCTGCTTGCGGTGACCGCGGCCGCGCTAACGGAGATGGCGAAGGATCGCTTCCAGAAAGTCAGGGTGTACAGCTCGGATTCGGTGCTCATCGTTGAGGGTTTCCTTTCGAGTGGAGGCGAATGTCCTGGTCAGCGAAGGCGAGCGGCGGCGCCGGTCAGGCCGCGGCGGCGGCCGGCGCGGCGCGGCTGGCCCAGTCCCGGACGTGCTGCACGGCCAGACCCAGGTACGTCTGCCCGGGCCACACCTCGCGCAGGTGGTACTCGATGTGCGGCCGGGTGCCGTCGATGACGAACCGGCCGGCGCGGCCGATGGCGTCGAAGCCGGCCAGCGGATCCTGGAAGAACTGGTCGATGATGACCGGCACCTTCTCGGCGATGGACTGCGCGGTGGCCAGCGGGTCGGTGAGCTGGACGGCGGTGACGATGTCGTAGGCGGTGGACATGATGGCGCCGGTGTTGTTGTCGGGCACCGAGGTGTACATGTCGTCGGGGTCGGCGAGCCAGCAGTGCCGCCAGTCGCCGGTGTCGCCGTAGCGCCAGGAGCCGATGCCGCGACCTGGGCAGGCGAGGCCACCGTAGTAGGCGCCGCCGACGGGGCGGGTGGGGTCACCGAAGCTGAACGAGCAGAGGTAGTTGTTCGGGTAGTTGGTCTGTAGCCATTGCCGCAGCCGGGCGGCGACCACTGCGCCGGCGCTGTAGCCGCCGATGACGACTTTGCGGTTGGGGTTGTCGCGGTGCCGGGACAGGAACTCTGCCTTGCCCGCCTCGAATGCGGCGTCGACTGCGCGGTTCATGGACAGGCCCGCACCGATGGGGGCGGTGCCGACGGGGATGCCGCCCATGGTGGCCGACCAGTCAGGATTGATTTCCTCGACCAGATCGGCAGCGCCTTGACAGACGCGGGACACGTAGTCTTCGCCGATGATGCCGCCCGTGCCGCGGTAGACGAGGGCAAGGTGGCGCTCGGCAGGCTTGGGCCGGATGGGGGTGGGTGGCTTGTAGTTGCCGTCGGCCCGGTATCCGGCTTTGTCGGCGGTGGCCTGGTCGAACTCCCCGGTCTCGGGCAGGCCGAGGCGGCGCTGCATTTCGTTGACGGCGGCCACTTCGTCGTTGCCGTAGTAGCCGTCGATGGGTGGGGCGTAGGCGGCGTACATGGCGTCGAACCAGTTCTGCCACGCGACGATTTCGGGGCCGTTGTCGCCGAGGCGGTAGGGCAGGCTCATCAGGCACCGACCTTGCGCATCAGCGCGGCGAGTCCGGCGCGCAGTGTCCGGCGCTTGCCGTCGTCGTTGTGGCCGAGGTCGCCGTCCTTGCCCCAGAGGTCGAAGCCGGGCCCGACCTGGTCGCGGATGTAGCGGACCCCGTCGAGCAGTTCGCGTTGTTCAGCGTCGTTGAGTGCCATGAGGGGGCCTTTCTCTGGTGTCGTGGCGGGCGGTGTTGGTGCGGGCTTGTAGATGCCGAGGTAGCCGTCGAGCAGCTTCTTGGCGAAGGCCTCATTGCGGGGATCGCCCTCCCGCCAGGCCATCTGGTAGTGCATCTCGTCGGCACGGGACCAGTCGGCTCCCCAGAACACAGAGCCCTCGAACAGTGCGAGTCCGGCGCGGACGCGGCCCTTCAAGGTGGCTGACATGACCCGCGAGCCCCACGGGTACTTGGGGGCGTTCACGTCGACGGCGGTGCCCGCGAGGTGATTGCTGTTGGCGACGTCGTTGGTGGCCGACCAGCCCCAGACGGGTGACAGGATTTCCTCGACGTTGCGGTCGTACCAGTACAACCAGGCGCCAAGGATGGTCAGCGGTGCACCCTTGCGCAGGGGTGCAGTGTTCGTCAGGTAGAGCTCGGGGATGCGGACGATGTCGCAGGCGTCGCGGTTGACCATGCGCCATCCGTTTTCGCTAACGCTATAGCCGTAGACGGTTCGATAGCTCACAGGTATCTCCTTGCTCGGCTGTATGGCCCTGCTGCGTCGATGGGCACTTCGGCGACGGGGCGGCCAGCAGTGGATGCGTGGATGACTTGGCCTGCGCCGCTGTAGATGCCGACGTGGCTGGCGTTCGGGTAGTAGACGATGATGTCGCCGGGGTGCAGGTCGTTGCGGTTGACGGGTTGTCCTGCGACTGCTTGCTCTTGGCTCGTCCGCGGCACCCACACGCCGATTTGCGCGAAGCTCCACACGACGAGTCCTGAGCAGTCGAATCGGTCGGGTCCGGTTGCGCCCCATGCGTAGGGGTGTCCGATCGCTGTCCGTGCTGCTGCCACAACATCCCCGTCAGCCCGTGCGACCGGTGCCACGGTGAGCCAGATGGCGGTGAGGATTGCCGTGGTTCGGCGCATGGGTTACCAGTCGGCGAGTGCGCAGTCACCGCAGCGGACGGCCGCAAGCAAAAGGCCCGCCATCATGGCGAGCCCGAGGATCAGTAGTGCGAGTGCGGGTTTCATGTGTCCGCGTAGAAGTAGAAGTGAGCGATGCCGCCGCCGCCCTTGCCGGGAGTGAAGAACCCGCCGTACGCTGGAGTGGCGGGCGTCGGGATTGTTCCAGTGAAGGTTTGCGGGGTGGTGATGGTGGTGGCGAACCATTGACCGCACTTGCCGCCACGCAGGCTGTTGAGCACGGCGTCGCCGCCGCCGCCCGCTCCCGGCTGCTGGCCATCCCCGGCTGTCTGTCCGCCACCGGTTGCTGGCGCGCCTCCTGCGGCACCCGGATAGATTTGGCCGTTGTAATGCTTGTCGGGCATGTCCTCACCCGCCCCCGTGGTCGCCGCATACGTGCCAGTGGTGGGCGCGGTGGCACTGCCTACACCAGTGCATGTCGTCGCGGCGGTAGGCATGGGGTCCCACTGTCCTTGGCCGGGGCCTCCGCAACTGGCGAGCACCACGTCACATTTCGTCGCCCCCGACACCCACGGCACCGAGTACGGACCCGGCACATCAACCGTGACCAGTGTCGGAGTGAACGCCCCCCACACCTGCTTATCCCCGAAGAACACCGCCTTCAGCGCCTTGCCGTTCCGCTGCCCACCAACCAGGCTCTTACCATCCCGAATGATCGGCATGTCAGTCCTCAAACACCAGATAAGTGCGGTCAGCCTCGGGCGTCGTTGCCCCCCACTCCGTTTCGCTCAGAAGCACGAACCGGGGATTCACCATGACATCGGGAGTCTCCGACCGCCTCGTCAAATACCAGCCCGACATGGGGCCAGCACCAACGTCGACATCTTCGATGTAGCGGAAGGTGCCCAAGGTCTCCGGAGTAAGAGTCTGGGCATTCACGACCTGTGTGAACAGATTGAAATAGTCCACCGTCACCGCGAAATCGACGCTGAAGACCTGCACCATGTCACCATGGTCAGCCGACGGCGGCAAAGTCACCGTCAGGCCATCCACCATCGGAACCACGAAATCGCCCACCGCAGCGGAGTAGTTCGCAGCAATAGGCACCGGATTCTCTGACGCGCCACCGCCGCCACTGGGGGTGACCCATGATGGCGATGTTCCGTTCGTGCCCAGCACCTTGCCCGCATTGCCGGTCTGGGATGGCAGGGCGGGTGGGATGGTCGGCTTGTCGTCCAGGTCGTCGTAAGAGCCCGAGGTCGCAACATCGGCCAAACCCGTGATCGTGGCTGCCGACTGAGTACCCGTGTGGGAGGACCGCGCCCGCAACTGCGCATCCGTCGCGTTCTTCGTCGCCTCCTCGGCAACGCCAGTCAGCTTCGCGTGATCGGCATTGAGCTGCGCGCCTGTGACCGTCGTATCCAGGTCGGTCAGCGCCGTCACCGGAGCAGGAATAGACGGCTTGTCATCCAAGTCGTTGTAGCTGCCCGAAGTTGCGACCGCTGGCAGGGACTCCGTGAACTCCACAAACGCATTCCCTAACCACTGCACGCCTTCCAACGCATTCGTGGCCGCGGTCCCCTGAGTCGCGGTGGCATAGTCGGTCGCGTCGGTGGCCGCGGCTGTGCCCAGGGTCGGCTTATCGTCCAGATCATCGTAGGAGCCGGAGGTAGCAACATCAGCCAAATCGGCCTTGTCAACCTTCGCCTTCAACTCAGCGCCAATCGCGGTTACAACCGCCGCGATCTTGTCTGCCAGAGACATGGCTACGCCAGCGCCGAAGTCAGAATTGATACGAAGTCAGTCGTCGGATCACCAATCTCCGCACGCGAATACACACTCAGATTGGCCTGCCCCTGCGCCTGCTGCGGACCCGACAAAGACTGCGCAGCATCGACCCGCAACCGGTTACCCAACGCGGTCGAAATGGTGGTAGCGAAGTTCTCATCGTTCCCCAGGGCATCAGCGAGCTCCTGAAGCGTGTCCAACGCACCCGGCGCACCATTGACCAGCGCATCCACAGCATCACTGATCTCCGAAGCCACCTCAGCCTGCGAGAACACATCCAGGGCTGTCCGCTGCGCCGCAACACTCGCCGCCGTCAGCAAGGCGCGACCCGCCGAGGTTGAATCGGAGATGTTCGCCGCCGACGGCTGGTAATCGCCAGCCTTAGCCGTCGAGCTGGTCGTGCCCAAAGCCAGGTTCGATGTGCCGGCGCCGATCGCCGTGCGGGCAGCGGCAGCATCCACCGCACGGATCAGCGCCTTACCGACCGTCGTAGCGTCCGAGATCGAGTCCGCGTCGATCGACCCACCCGATCCAACCGCGAGCATCACCTCGTTGATCGCAGCAACAAGGTTCGACTTCTCGGTGGTGGTCAGGTTGGCCAGTGTGCCGATCTTGGCCCGTTCGACCTTGATGGCGGTGCCGGTGGCAGTGGCAAGGTCGGAGACCTGAGTAACAAGGGACATGCGTGTTTCCTCCTTTAGACGAGAGCGTTATCAAGCAGCAGGGTCAGGGTTACCGGCGGGGTGATATCCATCCACGACGGATCAGCACCATCAGTCGACAACACGTTTCCGGCCTGCCCCGACTGCGGCGGCAACACCGGATTGGTGGTCAGGTAATCGGTTACGGCCCCCGCAATCACTTGCGGATCCGGCGGCGGGCTCGGCAGAACGGGCGCGACCTGAACCTCCACAACCGGAGCAGGCGTGATCGACACATCCACCGGCGCAGGCACATCAACCTCGAACACCACGGGATCAGACACGAGGCACACCCCCGTCGGCGCGCTCAAACGATCCCACCATCAGCGGAGTTTCCAGCGACAGCGGCGATCCGGGCAATGAACGCACAGCCTGCCAAGCGGCACCCTCTTTGACCTGATTGCCGACCTCAGACTCAATGCGCACCACCGCATCCGAACCGGTCACCGTCGCTACAACCTTCTGCTCTTTGCCGCCCGGCAAGCCCACGTACACCCAGACGTCGCAATTCCAGTCGGCGGGCTGGCTGGTGTCAGGGTCGATAGCGCGGATCGTGAACATGCAGTCGGCGTTGCGGGTGAGCGACACCACATACCGGGTCTTGTCGTCTTCGTCGTCGCGTGCACCAGCCGGCCGCGGCACAATGTAAATGATCGCCATCAGCTCTCCTCATGGATAATCGGGGCATCTGACTCCGGACACCGCATGCCGGCGACCCGATCACCCCCCGAGCGAGACCCCCCGCAACTGGTGCGGCCCGGACGGCGGAAGTTGCCGCCGGCCGATCCACCATCCTCAGCCTCGCCCACAAACCGCGCAGGCCCGTACTGAACTTCTACCTCGCTCATGGCTCCACCCCCACTGATATCTCGACCCACTCGCCCGAATAGTTCTGCGAGAACGCAATATCCAGCCCATTGGTATCGACCGTCAGCAGCTTGAAACGCCCATCCGGTGACGACAGTTCAGTGACCGGCCCGGCATCAGAATTGATTACCGGCAAAGGGTTTTGGCCGACAATTCCACTGATCAGCATCCCGCCCTGCGGGTACTTTGACAGGTCAGAGAAGTCGGTGCGCCCGGTTCCTCGCTGCCAGTAGAAGCCCTCCACGTCCGACGCCCCACTGAAGCCAACAGCGCCAGCATGGATTTGCGAGAACGTATCGCCCGGCTGCGCCGTCACGGTAGCGATGGCGGTGTGCATCCCCTGCGGCACGTTGTAGGCGGTGAAGTAGGCGATAAAGCCGTGGGTTTCAGCCGAATTGATGCCCCGGTATGCCTGGTACTGGATGCCGGGGACACCAGACAGCGACCAGCTGTAGGAGCCGGAGAACACCCCCCTGCATGCCAGGAAGTACACCAGGTGTTCTCTGTCGGCCAGCACCTCATGATCGAACGTGACGGTGTTAGTGCCGCTTGCCGAACCCACGGACGCGCTGGACCGCTGCACTTTCAGTGTGTCGGCCCACCACCCGACCGCCTGCACCGGATCATCCGGCGTCACGTCTTGCACCCATGGATTGGTCATGACACCGCCAATATCCACACTTGCCCGCGGGCACCGTTGGTCTGCTTGTTGGTCAGGAAGTTTCGGACGCCAGCGCCCGCCCCGCCGGGGATGGCGCCGTTGGACCCCTCTGAGACGTTGCCGCCGCCGGTCGCCACATAGCCTTCGCCAATAGCCCTTGAGCGGGGTGACGGGCCGGGGCCGGTCAGATCCTGTCCGATGTAGAAGCCCTGCGGAGGGGGTGCGCCGGCCCCGCCGGCGGCGGTCAGTGCCGCGGTGTTCGGGCCGGCGCGAACGACACGGCTGTCCTGCCCGCCGCTTCCGCCCGCATACAGGGTGGCGGCCACCCCGCCGTTTCCGACGAAGATGTTGACGACTTGGGCGGGTATCGAAGCGCTGGCCCACTCTCCTGGACTGCCCGGCAGGTTGACCGCCGAGTTGCCACCCGAGCTGGAGCCGCCGCCCCCAACTCCCACCAGGTACAGGGTCGTCGCCCACAGCGGCGGAACCCATCCCAGAAAGTCTGCGGTGAAAGTGAACAGCTCCGCCTTCTGCTGGGGCGGTGGAGGCGGGGGTGGCGG
>NZ_MVHC01000003.1 GCF_002086455.1 Mycolicibacter algericus DSM 45454 | reverse complement strand
CGTTTGCCCCCCCGCCGCCTCCCGCGCCGGCGCCGCCGCCCGCGGACCCGTTGGTGTTCCCGCCCCCGCCGGAGCCCGCACCGCCTGTGCCCGGTGAGCCGGGTGCGATGCCGGGCGAGCCGGGTGCCGTGCCGGGTGAGCCCGGCGGGCCCGGTGAGCCGGGCTCGGCACAGCAGGGTGCGGTTCCGGTCGCGGCCGGCCCGGTCGCCGGGCAGAATCCCGAACCGTTCACCGGCACCGCGCCGTTCCTGCCCCCGTCGTTCAACCCCTTGGACGGATCGATGGTGGGCGTCGCGAAACCGATCATCATCAACTTCCAGCGGCCGATCGCCGACAAGGCGATGGCTGAGCAGGCCATCCACATCTCGTCGAACCCGCCGGTACCCGGCAAGTTCTACTGGATGACCCCCAGCCAGGTGCGGTGGCGCCCGTTCGACTTCTGGCCCGCCCACACCACCGTCAACATCGACGCGGCCGGCACCAAGTCGAGCTTCCGCACCGGCGATTCCCTGGTGGCCACCGCCGACGACAAGACACACCAGATGACGATCACCCGCAACGGCAAGCTGGAGAAGACATTCCCGATGTCGATGGGCATGTCGAGCGGTGGGCACGAGACTCCCAACGGCACTTACTACGTGCTGGAGAAGTTCCCCACGCTGGTGATGGACTCCTCCACCTACGGGGTGCCGATCAACTCCACCTACGGCTACAAGGTGACGGTGCAGGACGCGGTCCGCATCGACAACAGCGGCGGCTTCGTGCACAGCGCCCCCTGGTCGGTCAATGACCAGGGCAAGCGCAACGTCAGCCACGGCTGCATCAACCTGAGCCCGGCCAACGCCAAGTGGTTCTACGACAACTTCGGCAGCGGCGACCCGGTCGTGGTGAAGAACTCCGTCGGCACCTACACCAAGAACGACGGCGCCCAAGACTGGCAGATGTAGCGGCACCCTTTCGCGTCTGCTCGCCGGGGAAAACCGGGCCCGGGGGTCAGTTCCAGATGCGGACGCGCTGTGCGGGCTCGAGATACAGCGCGTCGTCGGGCGTGACATCGAACGCCTCGTAGAACGCGTCCATGTTGCGTACCACCCCGTTGCAGCGGAACTCCGGCGGTGAATGTGGGTCCACCGCCAGCCGCCGGATCGCCTCGGCATCACGGGATTTGGTGCGCCACACCTGCGCCCAGCCGTAGAAGACGCGCTGCACTCCGGTCAGTCCGTCGATCACCGGCGCCTCGGCGCCGTCCAGCGACAACTGATACGCGAGCAGGGCGATCGAAAGCCCGCCGAGATCGCCGATGTTCTCCCCGACGGTGAACGCCCCATTGACATGTGAGTCGTGCTGTCCGTCGCGCAGCGCCCGCGGCACATACGTCTCGTACTGGGCGATCAACGCGCTGGTGCGGGTACCGAACTCGGTGCGGTCGGCGTCGGTCCACCAGTCGATCAGGTTTCCGTCGCCGTCGTACTTGGCGCCCTGATCGTCGAACCCGTGCCCGATCTCGTGGCCGATCACCGCGCCGATCCCACCGTAGTTGGCGGCGTCGTCGGCGTCGGCGTCGAAGAACGGCGGCTGCAGGATCGCGGCCGGGAAGACGATCTCGTTCATCCCCGGGTTGTAGTAGGCGTTGACGGTCTGCGGCGTCATGAACCATTCGTCGCGGTCGACCGGGGAGCCCAGCTTCGCCAGTTCACGGTCGTAGTTGACCGCGTAGCCGCGCAGGAAGTTGCCGTACAGGTCGGCGCGATCGGTGACCAGCGCCGAATAGTCGCGCCAGTTGGCGGGGTAGCCGACCTTGGCGGTGAACTTGTCCAGCTTGGCCAGTGCCCGCTCCCGGGTCTGCGGCGTCATCCAGGCCAGCCCGGTGATGCTCACCCGGTAGGCCTCCCGCAGATTGGCGACCAGCGCATCGATGCGCGCCTTGGCGTCCGGTGGGAAATACTTTGCCACGTAAAGTCTTCCGACGGCATCACCCATCAGTGATTCCACCAGGGACACGCCGCGCTTCCACCGCTCCCGGATCTGTTCGGTGCCCGACAGCCGTCGACCGTAGAACTCGAAATCCTCGGCGACCAGCGCATCGGTGAGGATCCCGGCGCGGCCGTGAATCAGCCGCCAGCGCGCCCAGTCCTGCCAATCGGCGAGCTCGACCGAGGACCACAGCGCGGCGAACGCAGTCAGATAGTCGGGTTGGCGTACCACCAGTTCGGTCGTGACATCGCCGGCGACACCGAGGGCGCCGACCCAGCCCGCCCAGTCGAACCCGGGTGCCTCCTGCGGCAGCCCGGCGAAGGTGCGCAGGTTGTAGCCCAGCTCCGCGTCGCGGCGCTTCACCACGTCCCAGTGCGCGCCGGCCAACCTGGTCTCCAGCGCGACGATCCGGGCCGCGACCGCGGCGTAGCCGCTCGGCTCGCCGCCGTAGACGAGCGCGAACATCGCGGCGATGTGGCCCGGGTAGGCGGCCAGGATCTCGGCGTGCTGGTCGTCGCGGTAGTAGGACTCGTCCGGCAACCCGAGACCCGACTGGGTCAGGTGCAGCAGATAACGGGTGGAGTCCTTGGAGTCGGTGTCGACATACAGGCCGACGCCCCCGCCGACCCCGGTGCGCTGACATGCGCCCAGCACCCGCGCGAGGGTGTCACGGTCACCGGCTGCGTCGATCGCGGAAAGCTCCGCCAGCAGGGGTTCCACCCCGCGCTCGGCCACGGTCTGTTCGTCGAGGAAGCTGGCGAACAGGTCGCCGATCCGGCGCTCGTCGCTGCCGGCCGCCGCGCCCGAGGCCGCGGGTTGATGCGCCGGTTCCAGCGTCGCCGCTCCGCTGCCGAGACTCGCCAAACCGGCGGCTTCGGCGAGCAGGTCGCGGACCTGGCGTTCGGCCCGGTCGAACAGGGCGCGGAACGCACCGTCGGTGGCGCGGTCCGGCGGCATCTCGTAGCCGTCGAGCCAGCGGCCGTTGACATGTCCGAACAGGTCGTCCTGCACGCGGATGGTGCCGTCGAGGTGGCTGAGGTCAAGGCCGGAACGGGTGGCTGGTGAGATCATCGGGCCCATCCTTTCACGGCGAACCGTACAGCCGTCCTGTAGCGTCACCGCCATGCCTGACGAGGAGCAGCCCGACATCTCCACCGCAGCGGACGGCGACGTCGTCGAACCCGGCGAGACCACCGTCGAGACGCCCCGGGACGACCAGAAACCCGCCACCAAGAAAGGCGCCCCGCCGGCGGCCAAGGCGCCCAAGGGCGGCATCTCCGGCTACGGACTGGCATCGGCGTTCCTGGGCCTGGTCGCGATCGGCGCGCTGGTGTTCGGCTTGATCACCTGGAGCATGCACCGCGACGACGTCGACGAGCGCGCCTATCGCAGCCGGGTGCTGCAGACCGCCGCCAGTTGGACCAGCGTGCTGATCAACCTCAATGCCGAGAACGTCGAGAAGGGGATGACGCGGCTGCGCGACAAGACCGTCGGCGAACTCAACAGCGAGTTCGACGCCGCGCTGGAGCCCTACCGGGAAGTGGTGCAGAAGATCCAGTCCCGAAGCAGTGGCCGGATCGAGGCGGTCGCCATCGAGTTGGAGCGCCACAACCTCGACGACCCGGCCGCCGGGAATGACCAGCCGCCGAGCCCCGGCCGCACCGACCCGGTGATGGTGATCGCCACCTCGATCGCCGAGAACGTGGGAGGCCGACCGCAGACCGTGCACTGGGCGCTGCACCTCGACGTCACCGACGTGGACGGGCACCTGATGATTTCCCGATTGAGGTCGATCCGATGAGCAAGCTGGGGCTCCTGAAGTCGCGAACGCTGTGGCGGGTGCTGGCCTTCGACATCGCCGCGCCGCTGGCCGCGATCGGTGGCCTGCTGCTGGTCGGGCTGATGCTTGACTGGCCGCTGTGGTGGGTGTCGGTCTGCTCGGTGCTGGTGCTGCTCATCGTCGAGGGCATGGTGGTGAACTTCCTGCTGCTGCGTCGCGATGCCGTCACGGTCGGCACCGACGACGACCGGCCGGGCCTTCGCATGGGGGTGGTCGCCCTGGCCGCCTCGGCGCTGGTGGCCGCGGCGGTGCTCGGATACCTGCGCTGGACGGTGCCGGACCAGGAGCTGGAGGCGGACTCCGGCGAGGTGGTCAAGACGGCGGTCGCCATGGCTGAGGCGGCGGCGACGGTGTCACCGGCCAACCCGGACGCGTCGATCGAGAAGGCGGCGACGTTCATGGTCCCGGACCGGGTCAACGCCTTCCGGGAAAGCATCGGCCGGACCGCCACCGAGATGGCCAACCGCAACATCGCGGTCGACGCGCAGAACCTCAGTGCCGGCGTCGAGGCGCTCGGTCCGTCGGCGGCTCGGGTCGCGGTGGTGCTGCGCAGCGTTCAGACCGTGGCGAACCAGCAGGTCAAGCAGGCGGTGGTGCCGGTGCGGGTGACCCTGACCAAGCGGGGCGGCCAGTGGATGGTGCTGGAGATGTCACCGATCCACGCGCGCTGACCCCGGCGGCTACAGCACGTCGGGTGCGCCGCGAGTCTGCAGTTTGACGAACCGGTCCGACAGTCGGCGCATCCGGATCATCAGCGAGGCCGGCGGGCTGACGGTGCCGTCGAGGTACTCGCGAAGCGTGTCGGCGGGCACGCCGGCCCGCGAGCAGAACTCCTCCTGGCTCAGGCCCGACCGCTCGATCAGCACTCGCACGTGGCGGGCGACCTCGGCGCGCTCGTTGGCCTCCAGGTGGGCCCGGGCACGGGTCAGCACCTCCGACAGCGCCTTGGAGATGCCGTAGGGGCCGGTACCCGCCAGGACTTCTTCGACCTGCCGGGCGGTGCGCCCGTACGGGTCGCGCTTGAGTGCGACCACGATGAGCTGCCAGGTGGCGATGTCGCCGGTCTGCAGTGCGGCGCGGATGGCCGACGTCGACCAGAACTCCACCGGCCGGTCGGTGCTGCCGGACCGGGGTGGCTGCGGTGCACGGCGTCGGTCCGGGGCCAACGTCACCTCGCCTCCTCCAGCATCGACACCGCAACCGCCAGGCAGCGCGCCCGGACGTGTTCCCACTCCGTTCCGGCCGGGGGCGCACCGTCGCCGGAGTTGTCCACTTCGCGTTCGACCGGTTCCGGGTCGGCGAGCCGACAGACCAGCTGCGTGGCCATCCATTGGCGGTCGGCTGGTTGCCCAGAGTAGTACCTGTCGACCCCGCCAAGTGCCGCAGCAACGGTTTGCGGGTCGAGCACGTCGACGAGCTCGGCCAGTTCGCGGTAGTCCCGCGGGCTGTTGCGCGACATCAGCAGGTACCCCTTGAGGCGCAGCGTCTCTGCGCAGGTGGGGACCTGCAGCCGGTCGCCGGTCGGCAGCTGGACCGCCGCGGTCTCCATCGGCCGGCACCGGGTCAACGCCGGGCCCTCGAATCCGATCTCGTTCGCGACCCAGGACTCGGTCTCGAGCGCGTCGAGGGCCACCGCGAGCCGGCGCCGCCACACGGTGACGGGATGCACCGGCCGTATCGCCCGGGGTAGGGCCCGGCCGCCACCGCCACGAGACGGCCAGCCGCCGGCCAGCTTGGCCAGCGCGTTGCCCACCGCCTTACCGCCGGCGGGCGCGGTCGCCGCAGCTACCGGCAGCGCTTCGATCTTGCTGGTGGCCACCTCGGCCATGCCGCAGCCTCGCAGCGCCAGCGGGTCGCCGACGCAGACCGCATCGGGAACCAGTTCCTTGAGCCGGGCCGCCGACTTCACCACCGCCCGCAGATCGGCACTGGGGGTGATCAGCGCGGAGATGTCATCGGGAATCATCACCACATCGCCCAGATCCACTGTGGGCAGCGGTTTTTCGAAGTCCACCGACGGCAGCAGCCAGGCCAGCCAGCGCGGCAGCCACCAGTTCCATTCGGCGAAAATCGCCATCAGCGCCGGCACCAGCACCAGCCGCACCACCGTGGCGTCGACCGCGATCGCCACCGCACAGGCCACCCCCAACTCGGCGACCAGCGGCATCCCGGCAAACGCGAAGCCGATGAACACCGCGATCATGATCAGCGCGGCGCTGGTGATGGTGCGCGCACTGGTGCTCACGCCATGGGCGACAGCGTCGTGGGTGTTGCCGGACTGCAGGAAGCGTTCCCGGATCCGGGTCAGCAGGAAGATCTCGTAGTCCATCGACAGCCCGAACGTCATCGCTAGCACGATCGGTGGGATGAAGCTGTCGACCGACCCGGTCGGTGTCAACCCGAACCGCTCCAGCCAGCCCCACTGGAACACGATCACCAGGCTCCCGTAGGCGGCCCCCACCGACAGCACCGTCATCACGACGCCCTTGAACGCCAGGAACACCGACTGGATTGAGATCAACAGCATCACGAACGCGATCAGCGCCACGAACACCAGCACCAGCGGTTCGGTCGCCGCGACCCGGTCGTCGAAATCCTTGATCAACGCCGTGGGCCCGCCGACATCCACCCGCACCGACGACGAACCGGCCGCCGCCGGCAGCTGGTCGCGCATCCAGTCGATGGTCTCGCGGGCGGCCATGTCCTCCGGGTCGACCGACAGCACCGCCGACAGCAGCCCACTGCTGTCGTCGTCGCCGAAGACCGGAGGCGAGACCGAGGCGATATTGGGCGCGCGGCTCATCTCCTGGCGCACCGCGGCGAACGTCTCGGCGTGCGAGGGTGCCGAGGCGTCCGCGCCGGGAATGGTGACCAGCACCCGGACCGGCCCCAACGCACCCGGACCCAGTGCCTGGGCCGCCGCGGCCACCCCGCCCCGGATCTCGTGGGAGGAGTCGAACTGCCGCAGCATGCTGTTGCCCTGTTCCAGCGACAGCGCCGGCGCCGCCAGCGTCAGCAGCAATCCGGCGGCCAGCAGTGCCGACACCCACGGGCGGCGCATCACCCAGGCCGTCCAGCGGGTCCAGAAGCGCGACTGGGCGGCCGGGCTGCGCGACCAATTCAGCAGCGCCGACCGTTTGGCGACCGGGCGGCCGAACACGGCCAGCACCACCGGAGTGAGGCTGACCGCCGCCAGCACCGCGACGGAGACGGCCAGGATCGCGCCGGTGGCCATCGACACCAGCACCGGGGTGTTGATCAGATAGATGCCGGTGAGCGACGCCACCACGGTCAGGCCGGACAGCACCACCGCCAGCCCGGACGTCGCCATCGCCGCGTCGACGGCCTCCTGCGGTTGGCGGCCGGCCCGCAGCTCTTCGCGGTAGCGCATCAGGATGAACAGCGAATAGTCGATCGCCAGCGCGATGCCGAACATCGACACCGTCGAGGTGACGAACACCGACATCGTGGTGAACATCGACAGCAGATAGACCAGCCCCATCGTGACGATCACCGTGCCGATCCCGAGGGCCAGCGGGATGGCGGCGGCCGCCAGGGAGCCGAACACCGCCAGCAACACGATCAGCACGATCGGCATGTTCCACTGTTCGGCCGCCGCGATGTCCTGCTTGGTCTTGGCCGACGCCGCGGCCCCCAGAGCGCCCTGCCCGATCACATACAGGTTCACCGAGCCGTTCTCGATCCGGCCGGGGTGTTCGCCTTCCACGCCCAGCCTGGCGCGCAGCTTCTTGGCGATGTCGACCGCGCCGGTGTTGTCGAAGTCCACCCGCAGCGACACCACATAGGGCCGGTCGGGCCGCGGCGGCGGCTGCATTTGATCGGGAACCACCGTCACGCTGGGCACCTCGCCGGCGACACGCTGCAACAGCGCCACGGCGTCCTGCATGTCGTGGTAGGTGGCGTCGGCGCGCGGAGCCGCCACCAGGGCCAGCGGCGAGGCACCCTGGTCGGGGAAGTGATCCTCGAGTTGATACTGCACATACAGCGACTGCGATCCCTCGACCTCGAAGCCCCCGCCGGTGAGGTGACCGGAGTGGTTGGCGGCCAGATAGAGCGATGGGAGCACAGCCAGAAGCCAACCTGTGAAGACCACCCAGCGGAATCTGCGCAGGTTGCTGCTGAAGCGCATCATGAACTGCTGGATTTCGGTTCTCCCCGCTCTCGCCCGCACCGGTGCGTCGCGTGCTGCGAGCCTACCGCAGCAAGCGGTGGCGCCGGCGCTTTCTCGTCGCCTCTGAGCTGGTCCGATGCGGTCCGGGAACCGCACTGTGACCAGGCCGACGTGCGCTCGGGTGGCGGCGTACTGCCGATGCTGACAGGATGGCGAGCGGTCCCGCCGGGTTCGGCGAGCGGTGTAGTTCCGCGAGCAAGAGATTCGGCGACGACGGCCCCGTCCCATCGTGCCGCTGCTGCCGGGAGACCTCCCGCCACATCCGACCAGCCGAACGTCTCCGCAACGTGGCGGAACCGCCGGAAATCTCACCAGTTGTGAGGAGAATTCGTGAACACCACCCGTGCCGTCCTGCTTCGCACGCGGACCCTCGGCGCCGTCGCCGCCCTGTTGGTGGGCGGCGCCGCGACCGTCGCCTTGCTGTCGGTGCCGTCGGTGCCGTCGGCGACCGCCTCCAAGGATCCCTGCGTGGCCAGCGAGCTCGCCCGGACCGTCGGCAAGGCCGTCACCTCGACCGGCGACTACCTCGACTCCCACCCGGACACCAACCAGGTGCTGACCGGGGCGCTGCAGCAGCAGCCCGGCCCGCAGACGCTGGCGGACCTCAAGAGCTACTTTGACGCCAATCCGAAGGTCGGCGACGACCTGGCCAAGATCACCGCACCGGTGACCGAGGTGAGCGACCGGTGCAAGCTGGCGGTCAACCTGCCGCAGGTACTCGGGCTGCTGCAGGCCGCCCAGGGCCAGGGTGGCCTGCCGGGAGGTCTGCCCGGCGGTGGCCTGCCGGTGAGCGGTCCGCCGGCCGGGGGAGTGACCCAACCGATCGCGGTTCGCTGACGGCGGTTTCGCAGCCGGGAGTGTCCCGGCAGCCGGAATCCTGGGTGCGGAAGACGAAGAGGAACAGCACCCACCCGACGGCGCCGACGAGCAACCAACTGATCATCCGGTAGACCAGCACCGCGGAGATGGCATCCGGCCAGCTCAAGCCGCTAGACACCAGGCCCGGGACCAATACGGCCTCGACGACCAGCAGTCCGCCTGGGATCAGCGGAATCGTTCCCGCGGCGCGGGCGGCGGCATAGGCCACCGTCAATCCGGCCACCGACGCGCTGCCGCCGGTAGCGTAGGCCGCGCACGCCAAGCAGGCGACGTCGGCGATCCAGTTGAACAACGACCAGCCGAATGCCGTCGACGCATCCCGGCGGCCCAGGCTGACCGACTCCAATTGCCCCAGCATTCGGCGCCAGGTAGTCACGCCGGTGTCGGCGGGCTTGTCGCGCACCGAGTTGAACCAGCACAGGACGCGCACCCCGATGCCGTCGATCAACTCCGGGCGCGACGCGACCGCCTGGGCCAGCAGCAGCAGCGCGACGAAACCACCGAGGGTGAACAGCAGCGAGAACGGATTGTCGCGTGCACCCAGCAGAAAGGCGCCGCCCAGGCCCAACAGCGCCAGCCCGACCGCCTGCAGCACCCCCGACATCACCAGCTGCCAGGACGCCACCACCGGCGAAGCGCCCCAGCGCCGCTGTTGGCGGTACAGGAAGGTGGTCGACAGCACCGGACCGCCGGGCAGCGTGGTGCTCAGCGAGTTGGCGGCGTAAAAGGCCGCCTCGGATCGCCACTGCGTGACGTGCACCCCGGCCGAGCGCAGCAGGGTGCGCTGGATCTGCGCGAAGCTGTGCATGGATGCCGCCGCCGCCAGGGTCGCGCCGAACAGCCAGCGGCTGTCGGCGCGCCACAGACTGCCCCACGCCGTGGCGAGCTGGTCCCACACCAGCACGATCTCAACCGTCAGCACCACTGCGACAAGCCCGGCGATGACCGGACGCACCCAGTTGCGGGCACCGGCCGGACGTTGCGGAGCCCCGGCCGGGACGTCGATTACGTGGTGCGACACGGGATTAGAGGTTAGCCGCGTGACAGCGATATCCGGCTACTGTATGTGCTCTCGCTGCGGCATCGTTACGCTACCGGAATGTCAGCCAGCGCAGCCGAATCCGTCCATCCGACCGTGCGCAAGGCGGCAGCCTGGGCCTGGCGCCTGTTGGTGTTGTTCGCTGCGGTGCTGGTGGTCCTGCTGATCGCCCGACGGCTCGAAGTCATCGTCGTCCCGGTGGCGCTGGCGATGATGATGTCGGCGTTGCTGCTGCCCGGCGTGGACCGGCTGGACCGGGCCGGGGTCCCCCGAGGCCTGGCGGTGTTCCTGCTGTTGCTCACCGGTGTGGCGGTGCTGGCCGCGCTGCTGAGCTTCGTGATCGACGAGTTCATCGACGGCCTGCCCGAGCTGGTCGAGCAGGTCACCCAGATGGTCAACTCGACACAACACTGGCTGATCGAAGGCCCACTGCACCTGAGCAGCGACCAGATAGACAAGGCCGGCGCCACCGTGATCACCGAGTTGCGCAACAACCAGGCCAAGCTGACCAGCGGCGCGTTGTCGACGGCCGAGACCATCACCAAGATCTTCACCGGTGCGTTCGTCGTGCTGTTCACGCTGATCTTCTTCCTCTACGGCGGCCGCGACATCTGGCGGTTCACCGTCCGGTTCTTCCCCAGTGACGTGCGGGCCAAGGTGCACGCGGCGGGGGTCGCCGGCTTCGAGTCGCTGATCGGCTACATCCGGGCGACCTTCCTGGTGGCGCTGGTGGACGCCGTCGGGATCGGCATAGGCCTGGCTGTCATGGCCGTGCCGTTGGCGTTGCCGTTGGCATCCCTGGTTTTCCTGGGAGCCTTCATTCCGCTGGTGGGTGCCGTGCTCACCGGACTGTTGGCGGTGCTGGTCGCCCTGATAGCCAAGGGCTGGATCTATGCGTTGGTCACCCTGGGCCTGATCGTCGCCGTCAACCAGCTCGAGGCCCATGTGCTGCAGCCGCTGGTGATGGGCCGGGCGATGTCGATCCACCCGCTGGCGGTGGTGCTGGGGATCTCCACCGGGGCGATCCTGGCCGGTATCGTCGGCGCGCTGCTGGCCGTCCCGACGATCGCGTTCATCGACCGGGCGGTGCGGGTACTGGTCGGCTCACACGACGCCGAAGATGCGGCGCCCGAAGAGGATGCGACGCCCGAGCAGGATGTCGAACCCGGGGCGGATGCGGCGCCCGAGGAGGAGATCAGTACCGGCCCTCCCGGCGCAGCAACTCCGCCGCACTGAGACCACCGGCGGCGCCGCGCCGCTGCGGATTGTCGCCGCTCTTGTCGCCCTTATCGCCCTTGTCTCCCTGGTCGCGGGGGGCGGTGAGCTTCTCGGTCGCCGGACTGTCCGGGCCCGCCGGGTCGCCCTGAACCGGAATGGCGGTGGTGGGGGCGTTCTCGGTGTCCTCCGGGGGCCCGGCGGGTTTGGGCAACGACCGCGTCCGCTCGTCGGACGGCCGCGGTTCGGCAGGGTCCTGCCGGCCACGCGAGCGTGGCGATCCCGCATCCCGGCCGCCGCGCAGCTCGCCCAGCCAGGACTCGATTTCGCGGTCCCCACCGGCCGGACCCTCGGCGGGGGACTCGACCCGCTCGGTCACCGGATCAGCCGCCTGGAACCGCGTGGTCGGCGCCTCGGGAGGTCCGGCGTTGATCCGGCTGGTCCGAGCGCCCGACGGGCTGCCCGTCACGGGCCGCGTCGGCAACTGTTCGGTCGCCCGCGGCCGGGCCTGACCACCGGCGGTGGGATGGGTCGGGTCGTGCGATGGCCGCGCCGGGGCCGCGCCCGCCGGTGCCGTGGCAAGCGGTGCCGGCGCGCTGGGGCGGGTCACCCTGCGCTTGCGCTCGTCGGGCAGCCGGATCTCGCCCAGCCCGATCCGGTTCTGGATGCGCTTCATCCAGCGCGGCGCCCACCAGCAGTCGTCGCCGAGCAGTTTCATCACCGACGGCACCAGGAACATCCGGATCACGGTGGCATCGAGCAGCAGCGCCGCCATCAGGCCGAACGCCAGGTACTTCATCATCACCAGGTCGGAGAACACGAACGACGCGGCAACCACCGCGAGGATCAGTGCGGCAGCGGTGATCAGCCGCCCGGTGGTCGCGGTGCCGATCCGGATGGCCTCGGAGGTCGACATCCCGGACTCGCGGGCCTCCACCATCCGGGACACCAGGAACACCTCGTAGTCGGTGGCCAGCCCCCAGCCGACGGCCACCACCAGGGCGATGATCACCACCATCAGCGGCGTCGGGGTGAAGTTCATCAGCCCGGCGCCGTGTCCGTCGACGAAGATCCAGGTCAGGATGCCCATCGTCGAACCGATGGTCAGGGCGCTCATCACCGCGGCCTTCAGTGGCAGCACCAGCGAACCGAATGCCAGGAACATCAACAGCGTAGTCGTGGTCAGCAGGATCACCAGCATCAGCGGACCGCGGTCGATCATCGTGTGGATGCTGTCCTGCTCGAGCGCCGGGGTGCCGCCGACCAGCACGGACAGCCCTTTCGGTGTGCTCAGTGAGCGCAACGCCTTGATCTTCTGCGCCGCGTCGTTGCGGTTGACCAGACCGTTCTCGATCACCCGGGTGCTGTCGTCCTTCGACGCACCGGGCAGGTAGGGCCGTTCCTTCCACATGTCGTCGGGGTTGTCGTCGGGGACGACGAACCCGCTGATCGACATCGCGCGGTTGCGGATGTCGGCGACCTGCTGGTCGGTCACCGGCTTGTCGGCGGTGCTCTTGATCACCAGCGTCAGCTTCTCGGTGCGAAAACCCGGGAAGATCTCGTCGAAGTGCTCCTGGGCCATCCGGGCGGTGTTGTCGGGCGGCAGATACTTCTCGCTCATCCCGCCGAACGTCAGCTTGCCCAGGGGGATGATCAGCAAGATCATTCCGACCACGATCGGGATCGCGAACGCCAGCGGCCGCTGCATCACGAAGTTGACCAGCTTGCCCCAGAACCCGGCCTCGACCTCTTCGCGAGTCTTGGTCTTCTGGGTCTTCTCGGCGAACCAGCCGATGATCCGGTTGGAGAACTCCCAGTCGCGCAGGAACGGGATGCGGTACAGGGTGCGCACCCCGAGGGCGTCGACGTTGGTGCCCAGCACGCCGAGAATGGCCGGCAGCAGGGTGATCGACAGCAGGGCCGCCAGGCCCACCGAGGCGAAGATCGCATACGTCAGCGAATGCACGAATCCTTGCGGCAGCACCAGCAGGCTGGCGCTGGAGGCGATGATCAGCACCGCCGAGAACACCACGGTGCGCCCCGCGGTCATCACCGATCGCCGCACCGCCGCCTCGGTGTCGTAGCCCTCGGCGATCTCCTCACGGAACCGGCTCACCACGAACAGGCCGTAGTCGATCGCGATACCGAGGCCGATCAGTGACACCACCGGTTGGGCGAAGAAGTGCACCGGACCGAACATCGCGGCGAACCGCAGGATGCCCGTGGCCCCGGCGATGCTCAAACCGCCGACGATGACCGGCAGGCTGGCGGCGACCACACCGCCGAACACGAAGAACAGCACCACCGCCACCAGCGGAAGCGCCAACACCTCCATCCGCTTCTCGTCGCTGGCGATGGTGCCGGTCAGCGCGCTGGCGATCGGCTGCAGGCCGCCCAGCTCGACCTTGCCGCCGTCGAGCTCCTGCAGCGCGGGCTCGGCCGCCTGGTAATTCTTGAGGATGGTGTCGTCGTCGTCACCCTTGAGCTGGATCGATGCGAACGCGTGCTTCTTGTCCGCGTCGGCCATGGTGGCCAGCGCCTCGGGGTTGGTGAAGTAGCCGACCCAGCTCAGGATCTGGTCGGGGTGGTCGTCCTTGACCTTGTTCAGTCCGTTCTTGACCCCGTCGAACCACTGCTTGTCATCGACTGTCTCGCCCTTGGGGGCGGTGAAGACCGCCACGACGTGACTGGTCCGGTCCCGGCCGTAGACCTCGTCGCCGAGTACCGACGCCTGGACCGACTGACTGCCGTCGTCGTAAAAACCACTCTGGGTGACGTGGTCGCCCAGACTCATGCCGTAGACCCCACCGCCCAAGCAGAGCGCCACCATCACGCCGATTACGATGAACCGGTAGCGGTATACAGTTCGACCCCACCAGGCGAACACCTATACGCTCCTCACTAAAGTCTGTTGCGACATCTTTCGGACCCGCGCGTCCCTTGCCAGGTTGTCCAATTGTTACTCGCGCGAGGCCAGCAGTGAGCTCAGCGGCCGGAACGGCTGCAGCCACGCCCCTTGCTCCGGCAGCGAATCCAGGCTGATCCGCGGCAGCCGCTCCCGGAACACACCAGGAATGTCTTCCAGGTCGACAAACTCCAAGGTATCCGAGGCTAGCGCCCAGCTGGCATGTTCGCGAAATCCGAGCACCGAGACGGTTATGCCGAGTGCACAGAGTTCTTCCAGCGGTTCCCGGAACGCCTGACCGTCGGCCGACGCCACTGCGACCGCCGCCAGCCCCTGGTCCCGCCGCAGCGCGATGTGTTCGAGCATGTCGGAGTCGACATCACTGTTCTCGCCGATCTTCGGTTTGGCGAAGACCGCGAAACCCACGTTACGCAACGCCTCCACCCACGGCCGGACGACGTCGGCGCTGCCCGGGGCGATGTTGGTGAACACGGTGGCCTCCGGCTCGACCGGCTGCTGCGGGTGACGTGCCGAGATCTCGGCGGTGCGGTTCAGCAGCCAGCGGCCCAAGGCGTCGAACCGGGGCCGTTCGGCTCCCGTCGGGCGGCGGCCCAGGATCGCGCCCAAGCCCATGTCCAGGTTCGGCGCGTCCCACACCAGCAGCACCCGACGGGCCGGTGGTGCGTCGGAGGTCGCGTCGTCCGGGAGCTGCGTCGACCGGGCAGGAACCTCCGCCACAGCGTCGCTCACCGCGGCTTCTCCCAGATCAACTCGGTGATGGCACTGCCGGCGTCGCGGCCCTTCGCTTCGTACTTGGTGGTGGGCCGGGCAACCGAGATCGGCAGTGTCGGAACGGGATTCGTCACCCGGCGCAGGCCGGGCTCGCCGTCGCCGGACTCGGCGATCTGTTCGGCGTAGCCGGCATGGTCGGTCGCCGCGTGCAGCACCCCGCCCGGCTGCAGCCGATCGGCGATCAGGGCCATGGTGGCCGGTTGCAGCAGCCGCCGCTTGTGGTGCCGCGCCTTGGGCCACGGGTCGGGAAAGAACACCCGCACCCCGGTCAGTGACTCCCGGGCGATCAGGTGCTCCAGCACGTCGAGGCCGTCGCCGCGCAGCAGCCGGACGTTGGTGAGCTGTTCGCGTTCGATGGCACACAGCAACTGTGCCAGCCCGCGCTCGTAGACCTCCACGGCGATCACGTCCAAGTGAGGCTCGGCCCGGGCCATCGCGACCGTCGAGGTGCCGGCTCCGCAGCCGATCTCCAGCACCAGCGGGGCCGCGCGGCCGAACCAGCGTTGCGGATCCAGCGGATCGGGGCGGTCGGCACCGTCCGGCGGCACTGGGACGTCGGCGCCCAGTTCGGGCCAGAGTCGCTCCCAGGTTCGGCGCTGGCCGGCGGAGAGTGCGGAGTGCCGGTAGCGGACGCTGAAATTTCGGGCCCGCCGCGCAGCCGGTGCGTCGATGCCGGCGACGTCCGATGACGATTCGACGTCGCGCTGCGCATGCATGCAGTCCATGGTGGCCCATGTCCTCGGGTGTACCCACGGCGCGGTCCACATTGATACCCAACAGTTGCTTTGCGGGGCCGCCGGGATCGGCGCGCGGACACCGTGGCACGGTGACTCGCATCCCGGCGGCACAGCTGACACCATGGCCTGCAAGTGGTGGGCCGATTGGGCGATGCGGGAGGGCATGGTCGTGACACAGGGGCGCCAGCTCTTCGCCGACGGGCTGACCCGGCTGGCCGCCGACCTCTCCGATCCACGGCTGTCGTCGATCGCCGTGGACGTCAACGCGCCGTTGCGGGTCGCGGTGTGCGGGCGGCGCGGGGTGGGCCGACGCACCGTGGCCGCCGCGCTGGCCGCCGCCGGGCTGGAGGTCAGGTGCGCACCCGACAGCGGGCCGAAAGCCGCGACCGCCGACGCCGCGGTGTATGTCGTGGCCGAAGCGGTCAAACCGGAGGACCCGGCGGAGATCGTCAAGGTGCGCTCGGCGCGGCGCCGACCGGTGCTGGTGGTGCTGAACAAGGCGGACCTACCCGGACGAGCCTGCGTTGACGGCATCGCGACGGCCAGCAGGGCGCCGGCCGCACCGCTGTCGGGCTTGTTCGCGCTCGCCGCACTGGCTGGTCGCCTGGACGGTGAGCTGTGGGCCGCGCTGGGCACGCTAGCCTCCGCACCCGCCGATCTCCGCTCGGCCGACCACTTCATCAGTTGTGCGCACCCGGTGCCACGGCAGCTGCGCGAGCGGCTCTGCGCCGCCCTCGACCTGTCCGGAATCGAGCAGCTGCTCGAGCCTGCCCGGCGCGGCGAGACGGTGACGCAGGGCAGGGCGTTGCTGCGCCGGCTCAGCGGCATCGATGGCGTCGTCGCACGCCTGGCCGCGCTGGGTGCCGGCGTTCATCACCGGCGGACGTCGGAGGCGGTGGTCCGGCTTGAGGCGCTGGCGGTCGGCCAGGACTTCGCGGCCCGCATCGATGAGTTCCTCAACTGCGACGGGACGGTGGCGGCCCGGATGGCCGCAGCAGCCGCGGTGGTCCAGGAGCAAGGCACACCGGGAGAACGGGCGCTGCGCCGGGCGCGTCGCTGGCAGGGCCACCGCAGCGCACCGGTGGGCGTCATCGAGCGTGCCTGCGCCGCCGACATCGCCAGGGGTTCGCTGCGGGACTGGGCCAGGACGCGAGGCCGCCGATGACCACCCTCGACCCGGACCCGGCCGCCGAGGACCCGGTCGCGGCGGTGGACGCCCTGGTGGCCGAGATCGCCCCCGTTCTACGGCCGCCTGCGGTGCGGCGCCGCGACGTGGTCATGGTCACCGGGCCCTGGCTGGCCGGGGTCAGCGCGGTGGCCGGGGTGCTGGCCGAGCGCCTGCGGCAGTGGCCGGTCGTCGAAGCCGCCGAACTGCCGCCGGGCGAGGTGCCGACGGCGGTGGTGTTCGTGGTCTCGGCCGCGGCGGCAATGACCGAGTCCGACTGCGCGCTGCTCGACGCCGCGGCCGCCCACACCGACGTGGTGATCGGAGTGGTGTCCAAGATCGATGTGCACCGGCAGTGGCGGGAGATGCAGCAGACCGCCCGCGAGGCGCTGGCCGACTACGCGCCGCGCTACCGCGACGTGGCGTGGGTGGGGGCGGCCGCGGCGCCCGAGCGCGGCGAACCCCGGGTGGACGACCTGGTCGCGGAACTGGCCAAACAACTGGGTGACAGCGATGTGCAGCGGCGGAACCGGTTGCGGTCCTGGGAGTTCCAATTGCGCACCGACGCCGACCGGATCGACCGCGACGCCCGCGCGGAGGGGCGGCGAGCACGGGTGACATTGCTGCAGGAGCAGCGCGACGAGGTGGTGCGGCAGCGGCGGATGTCGAAATCGGAGCGGGTGATCGGATTGCGCAGCCGCATCGCCCAGGCCCGGGTGCAGCTGTCCTATTTCGCCCGCAAGCGCTGCGCCTCGGTGCGCGGCGAGCTCGCCGAGGACGCCGCGGGCATGACCCGGCGCCGGTTGCCGCAGTTCGAGGCCTATGTGCGCGGCCGGCTGGAGGAGGTTGTGGCCGACGTCGACCAGGGCGTCTCGGAGCACCTGGCCGACGTGGCCCAGGAGTTGGGCCTGTCCGGCGACGCCGCGGCGACGACTTCGACCCCGCAGTTCGAGACCGGCGCGCCGGCGTTGTCGTCGCGGCGGTTGGAGACCCAGCTGATGACCCTGCTCGGTGCCGGCTTCGGGCTGGGGGTGGCGTTGGCGCTGAGCCGGTTGTTCGCCAACCTGGCCCCGGGGTTGACCGCAGCCGGCGCGGTGGCGTGCGTTGTAGTCGGCGTCGCGGTCACGGTGTGGGTGGTCCGCATCCGTGGCCTGCTGCGAGACCGGGCGGTGCTTGATCGCTGGGTGGGCGAGGCCACCGCCGCGCTGCGCTCCGCCTTGCAGGAACTGGTGGCGCTGCGGGTGGTGGCCGCCGAGTCCGCACTCACCGCCGAGCTCGCCGAGCGCAACGAAACCGAGGCGGTGCGGGCCGCTGACCGGATCGCCGGGCTGGACCGGGAACTGCGTGAGCACGCGGCCGCGACCGCCCGGGCCGCCGCGGTGCGGGATCGGCAGCTCCCGACGCTGCACCGGGCGCTGGCCGCGGTGCGGTCCGAGCTCGGCGGTTCAGTGAGGCTCGACGGAGGAGAGGCGAAGCTGGGACCGCCGCGTGGGCCCGGCGGTTCAGTGAGGCTCGACGGAGGAGAGGCGAAGCTGGGACCGCCGCGTGGGCCCGGCGGTTCAGCGAGGCTCGACGGAGGAGAGGCGAAGTTGGGACCGCCGCGTGGGCCCGGCGGTTCAGCGAGGCTCGACGGAGGAGAGGCGAAGTTGGGAGCGCCGCGTGGGCCCGGCGGTTCAGTGAGGCTCGACGGAGGAGAGGCGAAGTTGGGACCGCCGCGTGGGCCGCATGAGCTGGGCCAACTCGATCCCCCGAACACCGCCCGGACGGCGGCCGATTAGCGGCGTGTATGCCCGCTTCGCCGCTCGTGGTTCTGCACGGTAACCTCTTATCTAATGAAGGTATAAGAGGTGGACTGCGGCGCACACCAGCGGCAATGCCACGACGTGACACGGGTTACAACAGGAGAGTTCAATGACCTCAGCGACCATCCCCGGTCTGGACAACGCCCCGACGAAACACCGCGGGTTGCTGGCCTGGGTTCAGGAGGTCGCGGAGCTCACCCAGCCGGACCGGGTGGAGTGGTCGGACGGTTCGGAGGCCGAGTGGGACCGGCTGATGGCCGACCTCGTGGCGGCCGGAACCGCGGTCAAACTCGACGACGAGAAGAAGCCCAACTCCTACCTGGCGCTCTCCGACCCCGCCGACGTGGCCCGGGTCGAATCCCGAACCTTCATCTGCACCCGCACCAAAGAGGGAGCCGGCCCCACCAACAACTGGGTGGACCCCGACGAGATGCGGGCCACCATGACCGAGCTGTACCGGGGCTGCATGCGCGGGCGCACCATGTATGTGGTGCCGTTCTGTATGGGACCGCTGGGTGCTGAGGACCCGAAGCTCGGCGTCGAGCTGACCGACTCGCCCTACGTGGTGACGTCGATGAAGATCATGACCCGGATGGGCACCGCGGCGCTGGAGAAGATCGGCACCGACGGGGCGTTCGTCAAGGGCCTGCACTCGGTCGGTGCGCCGCTGGCCGAGGGCCAGCAGGACGTGCCGTGGCCGTGCAACTCCGAGAAATACATCACCCACTTCCCCGAGACCCGCGAGATCTGGAGTTACGGCTCCGGCTACGGCGGCAACGCGCTGCTGGGCAAGAAGTGCTACGCACTGCGGATCGCGTCGGCGATGGCCCACGACGAGGGCTGGCTGGCCGAGCACATGCTGATCCTCAAGCTGATCTCGCCGGAGAACAAGGCTTACTACATCGCCGCCGCCTTCCCGTCGGCCTGCGGCAAGACCAACCTGGCGATGATCCAGCCCACGATCCCGGGCTGGCGGGCCGAGACCCTCGGCGACGACATCGCCTGGATGCGGTTCGGCAAGGACGGCCGGCTCTATGCGGTGAACCCGGAGGCAGGCTTCTTCGGGGTGGCGCCGGGCACCTCCAACAGCTCCAACCCGAACGCGATGAAGACCATCGAGGCCGGCAACACCATCTACACCAACGTCGCCCACACCGACGACAACGACATCTGGTGGGAGGGCATCGACGGCGAGACGCCGGAGCACCTGACCGACTGGAAGGGCAACGACTGGACTCCCGAGTCGGGCACCCCTGCCGCGCACCCGAACTCGCGCTACTGCACCCCGATGTCGCAGTGCCCGATCCTGGCTCCCGAGTGGGACGACCCGGCCGGCGTGCCGATCTCGGCGATCCTGTTCGGCGCCCGCCGCAAGACCACCGTTCCGTTGGTGAGCGAGGCCCGCGACTGGCAGCACGGGGTGTTCACCGGCGCCACGATGGGTTCCGAGCAGACCGCCGCCGCTGAAGGCACGGTGGGCAAGGTCCGGAGGGACCCGATGGCGATGCTGCCGTTCATCGGCTACAACGCCGGCCACTACATGCAGCACTGGATCGACATCGGCAAGAACTCCGATGAGTCCAAGCTGCCGAAGGTGTTCTTCGTCAACTGGTTCCGCCGCGGCGAAGACGGCCGTTTCCTGTGGCCGGGCTTCGGTGAGAACAGCCGGGTGCTCAAGTGGATCATCGACCGGGTCGAGGGCAAGGGCTCCGGGGAGTCGACGCCGATCGGCACGGTGCCCCGCGCCTCGGATCTGGACCTCACCGGGCTGGACGTCGACACTGCTGACGTGGAGCAGGCGCTGGTCGTCGACGCCGACGAGTGGCGTGCCGAGTTGCCGCTGATCGAGGAGTGGTTCGAGTTCATCGGCGACCAATTGCCCACCGGTCTGCGCGACGAGTTCGACGCGCTCAAGCAGCGCCTGGGCTGAGTTTCTTTCCGCGAACAGACACAGAATCGCACAAATGCCGCGTCGCGGGTGCGAGTCTGTGTCTGGTCACAGGTGAGCGACCCCACTTGACACCCGTCAAGTTTGGCGACGGTACAGTTTGCCCATGCAGATTCGCGAACATGTTGGCGCCGACAAGCCGGCCATCATCTTGCACCCGTCGGGCACCGTCATCACCTTCGACGATCTTGAGGCGCGCGCGAACCGGCTGGCGCACTTCTTCCGCCGGGCCGGGCTGGCCGAGGGCGACACCGTCGCGATCCTCATGGAGAACAACGAGCACATCCATGCGGTGATGTGGGCAGCGCGGCGCAGCGGCCTGTACTACGTGCCGATCAACACCCACCTGACCGCGGCGGAGGCCGCCTACATCATCGACAACAGCTCCGCCAAGGCGGTTATCGGCTCAGCCGCGCTGCGCACCATTTGCGAGAACTTGGCCGCGCATCTTCCGGGCGGCCTCCCCAGCCTGCTGTTGATCGCTGATGACGACTTGGAGGGCTGGCAGCGCTACCCGGAATGCGTTGCCGACCAGCCCGATACCCCTATCGACGACGAGATCGAGGGCGATCTGCTGCAGTACTCGTCCGGCACCACCGGGCGACCCAAGGGGATCAAACGCGCACTGCCGCATCTGCCGCCGGCTGAGGCGCCCGGCCTGATGACGATGCTGGTGGCCGTCTGGATGTCCCCCGACTCCGTCTACCTGAGTCCGGCGCCGCTCTACCACACCGCCCCGTCGGTCTGGTCGATGACCGCGCAGGCCGCCGGTATCACCACGGTGGTGCTGGAGAAGTTCGATCCGGAGGGCTGCCTGGAGGCGATTCAGCGCTACGGCGTCACCCACGCCCAGTTCGTGCCCGCCCACTTCGCCCGGCTGCTGAAACTGCCTGATGCGATCAGGAATTCGTACGACGTCTCCAGTTTGCAACGGGTGATGCACGCTGCCGCGCCGTGTCCGGTGGAGATCAAGAAGCAGATGATCGACTGGTGGGGGCCGATCGTCGACGAGTACTACGCCTCGTCCGAGGCGCACGGTTCGACGTTGATCGCCGCCGAAGACTGGTTGCTACACCCCGGTTCGGTCGGCAAGCCGATGCTGGGTGCGGTGCACATCCTCGACGAGGACGGCAACGAGCTGCCCGCGGGCGAGGCCGGCGAGATCTACTTCGAGGGCGGCAACGCCTTCGAGTACCTCAATGACCCGGACAAGACCGCCAAGTCACGCCACCCCCGCGGCTGGGTGACGGTCGGCGACGTCGGTTACCTCGATGAGGAGGGCTACCTGTACCTCACCGACCGTCGCCACCACATGATCATTTCGGGCGGGGTGAACATCTACCCGCAGGAAGCCGAGAACCTGCTGATCACTCACCCGAAGGTGATGGATGCCGCGGTGTTCGGGATCCCCGACGACGAGATGGGGCAGCGCGTCAAGGCCGCGGTGCAGACCGTCGATCCGGCAGACGCCACCGACGCATTCGCTGAGGAGTTATTGGTGTGGTTGCGGGAACGGTTGGCGCACTACAAGTGTCCGCGCTCGATCTCCTTCGAGTCCCAGCTGCCGCGCACCGACACTGGCAAGCTCTATAAGAACGAGCTGGTGGCGAAGTACTCGGCGTAGCCCGGCTCAGCCATCACGGGCTGTAACGCAGCCACAGCGGCAGGGCCGCGTCGAGCAACTGCATGAACTTGAACAACCCGACGCGGTACTCGCCCGACCCCAACGGGTTGAGGCGGTATTCGGGAAATGCGATGCCGACCCCGAAGAGTCCGGGCGCCAGGATGCCGTTGCTGGCGTCGTATTTCAGCGGACCCCACTGCGGAGTCACCGGATGTGGTCGGGGTTCGAACCCCACCGTGTAGACGACGTGGGTGCATTCCTGCAGCCGGTCGGCGAACCGGGGATCGCCTACCCAACACCGATGCAGACGTTCCGGAAGTGTCCCGTCGATGTTCTCGCGAGCCCACTGCGCGGCTTCGCCCTTGAGGCCAGTGTCATCGAAAAGGATCCAATCCTCCAGGTATACCGCGTATTTGAGTGGGCTTCGGTAAAAATTGATCACCCTGCTCGCCGAGGTCGCCAACAGGTTCGGCAGCGCGATCATCGAGGAATGCGACGAACCGAACACCGCGACGGTAGCGCCGGCGAGGGCGAGTTGTGCAAGGCGGCCCGGATCCAGGGCTGCCTCGATCTCGATCACCTCGAGTCCGGGATAGTCGAGTTTCGTGGGGGTCGAACCGACTGCAAGGACCACATTCGTCGACCTGATCTCCCTGTGGTCGGTGCGCACCGTCCAGCGCCGGTGCTGGAGCCACAGTTGCGTCGCCATCGCCTGCAATCGGTTTACCCGGCCGCCCAACTGTTCTGAGATCCACACCAACGGCTCGGCGATCATGCCGAGTGGGCACGTCTGGTCCGGATCGGTGGTGGTCAGTGCAAACCGGGGCGCCTGGCCGAACCGAAACGACGGCGAAGCGTTCAAGTAGTCCAGAAACAGCCCGACCTGGGTGTTGCTCGAGACGGCCCGCCACTTGGCGCCCAGGTCACCAGCGCCGAATTCCGGGTCTATCCAGGCGATCTCATCCGCCGCGATGCCGTGATCGAGCAGTCGGCCGACGGCGGCGATGCCGGCCGGGCCCGCTCCGATGACGGTCCAGGAGTACCCCGTTGCGTCCATTCCTCCATGGTCCCTCGGGAATGGCTGTCCGGATAGTCGGCCGGCGCGCTCAGCGGATCAGCTGCTGGGGGCAGACGGCGTCAGGGCTTCATGGTCAGGAGGTGCTGCCGGGGGTGCCCGCCCGCCCTTGACTGCCGGATTCCCCATGGACGGTGCCGGGTCCGCCACGGCCGCCGGGACCGGCCAGGCCACCGGTGGCGCCGTGGCTGCCGTCGCCGCCGTTGCCGCCCGCCCCGCCGTCGCCGCCATCACCGCCGAAACCGGCCCCGCCTCCGCCGATACCGCCGTGGCCGCCGTTGCCGCCACGGCCGCCGTCGCCGCTGGCGTCGCCGCCGTTGCCGGCGTCGCCGCCGTTGCCGGCGTCGCTGCCACTGATACCGACGATCAGCGGGGTGCCGCCGCCGCCGGCGCCGCCGGCCCCGCCGGCCCCGCCGGTGCTGGCCGTCCCGGTTGCGGCGCCGCCGTCACCGCCGTGCCCACCGTGTCCGCCCCCGGCGGTGTCGCCGCTGCCGCCGACCTTCCCGCCGGCACCGCCTTGTCCACCGGCCCCGCCGGTGCTGCCGGTGCCACTCGCGGCGCCGCCGTTGCCGCCGTTGCCGCCGTCCCCGCCGCCCCCGCGAAGCTGACCGGCTTCGCCGCCGTTGCCACCTCGGCCGCCCGCTCCGCCGGTGCTGCCATTGCCTTCGGCGGCACTGCCGTCGCCGCCGGCACCGCCGACGCCGCCCGTGCCGTAGAGGTAACTGCCGTCGCCGCCGTGACCCCCGTTGCCGCCCGCCCCACCGTCGCCGGTGCCGTGGCCGCCGTGGCCGCCGTTGCCGCCGTTGCCCCACATATCGCCGCCGTGGCCGCCGTTACCGCCGTCGGCGCCGAGCCCGCCGGCCCCGCCGTCGCCGCCGTTGCCGAAGCCACCGGCGTGGCCGCCGTTGCCACCGGCGATACCTTCGAGATTCGACGACCAGCCATCGCCGCCGTCGCCGAACCACAAGCCCCCGGCGCCGCCGTCGGGATGGTCCTCGGTGCCGTCAACCCCGTTGCAGATCACGCCGCAAGCGCCCTGGGCCAGCGGAGCGAACAGCGGATTGACCAGATCGCTGAACTGCTGGCCGAACGGGCTGTTGAGCCAGTCCTGCATGGTGTCGTGTAGCCATCCGTAGAGGACGTCCATACCGTTCGCCTCCGCGCTCAACGGCACGGCGTCGAAGCCGCCCAGATCCGCGTCGGCGGGGGTCCAGGCGGCGGGATCGAACCAATCGAGGCCCGGCGTCGCATCGCCGCTGTCGTCGACCGGCAACCCGAAGAGCGGGCTGAACACGTCCACCACCCAGTCGAACCCGTCGGCCTGAGCAGGAGGGGAGCTCACCGGTGCCGCTCCCAACGCGATCAACGCCGCCAGCGCGGGCGCCGCCCGCCGCGCCCGACGCGGCAGTGCGACACCGTACGTTCCTCGACGCCGCGCGGCAGTGCTGAGGCGAAGCGACATGGCGGCCTACCTTCCGGTTTCGAGTCGAGGCAACCGTAACCTGCGGCATACAGCCTGACAGGTCGGTGGCCCGAAGGGGACTTTTCTCCGTGTTCCGAGTGCTGGCCTAATTCAGTCGAGCCGTAACAGGCCATAAAAATGAGTTTTAAGCTTCACTTGTCCATCAACATAGAGGTAAGCCTGGCAAAGAGTACCGCAGTTTGCTATCGGAGCCCGAATTGCAGGTTCGGTGAAGGCGCTCCCCGGCTGCATCCCCGTCGAAAGCGGGCATCACGGATGGCGCAACGCACCGATGCGCCGCTTCGGATCAGATCCCCCCGCGGGCCACCAGTTGCGCGGCGATCACGTTGCGCTGGATCTCGTTGGTGCCCTCGCCAACGATCATCAGCGGCGCATCCCGGAAGTAGCGTTCGACGTCGTACTCGGTGGAGTAGCCATAGCCGCCGTGGATGCGCACCGCGTCCAACGCGATCTCCATGGCCACCTCGGAGGCGAACAGCTTGGCCATGCCGGCTTCCATGTCGCAGCGCTGGCCGCTGTCGTAACGTTCTGCGGCGTAGCGGGTCAGCTGGCGGGCGGCGGTCAGTTTGGTGGCCATCTCGGCCAGGTAATTGCCGACGCTTTGATGCTTCCAGATCGGCTGCCCGAAGCTCTCCCGTTGTTGGGCGTAGGCCAGCGCATCCTCCAGCGCGGCCGTCGCCACCCCCAACGCCCGCGCCGCCACCTGGATGCGGCCGGTCTCGAGGCCCTTCATCATCTGCGCGAAACCGGCTCCGGGCGTGCCGCCGAGCACCGCCGTGCCCGGCACTATGCAGTCGTCGAAGCTCAGCTCGCAGCTCTCCACACCCTTGTAACCCAGCTTGGGCAGGTCTCGGGAGATGGTCAGCCCGGCAATCGGGTTGTCCACCAACAACACCGAAATGCCGCGGTGCCGCGGAGTGGCCCGCGGATCGGTCTTGGCCAGCAGGGCGATCAACCCGGAATGGCGGGCATTGGAAATCCAGGTCTTGGCCCCGTTGATCACCAGGGTCTCGGGATCGGCAACGGGTACTGCGGTGGTCGTCATGTTCTGCAGGTCGCTGCCCCCGCCGGGTTCGGTCAGCGCCATGGTGGCCCGCAGCGCGCCGGTGGCCATGGCGGGCAGGTAGCGCCGCTGCTGCTCGTCGGTTCCGAACAGCGTCAGCAGTTTGGCGACGACGGTGTGTCCGCCCATCGCCCCGGCCAGGCTCATCCAGCCGCGGGCCAACTCCTGGGTCACCAGGACGTAGCACGGCATGGACACCGGAGTGCCGCCGTACTCCTCGGGGACGGCCAGCCCGTAGATGCCCAGGTGCTTCATCTGGTCGATCCACGCCTGCGGGTAGGTGTTGGCGTGCTCGACATCGCGGACCGTCGGCTTGACCTCCCGGTCGACGAAGGCCCGCACCGTCTCGACCAGGATCGACTCTTCGTCGGTCAGCGAGAAACTCATCGGTTCACCGTATGTCAGGATCATCTGATGATCGACGCGCCCTACTTCGACGACCTGCATGTCGGCCAGGTGTTCGACGCGGCTCCGGCGATGACACTGACTGCCGGAACCGCCGCCCTACATCAGGCGATCCTCGGTGACCGGCTGAGACTGCCGCTGGACGGCGAACTGTGCCGGCTGGTCACCGGAGCCGTGACACCGTTGGCCCACCCCGGCTTGGTGTGTGACGTGGCGATCGGACAGTCCACGCTGGTGACCCGCCGGGTCAAAGCCAACCTGTTCTACCGCGGCCTGGCCTTCTTCCGGTACCCGGTGATCGGCGACACGCTGTTCACCCGTACCGAAGTCGTAGGCCTGAAACAGAATTCGGCCAAGCCGGGCCGGGAGCCCACCGGCCTGGTGGCGCTACGGGTGACCACCATCGACCAGGTCGACCGATTGGTGCTCGACTTCTACCGCTGCGCGATGCTGCCGCTATCACCGGATGCCGCCGACACCGGTCACCGCGACGACCTGTCCGCCATCGGGGCCGGGCTTGCGACGCCACCGGATGTCACCGCGCACTGGGACGCCGACGAGTTCCGGCAGCGAGTGCCCGGCCCGCATTTCGACGAAGCCGCGGGCGACTTGAAAGATGTAGTGCTGACCAGCACCGGCGATGTCGTGTCCTCCGCCCCGGAGTTGGCCCGCTTGACCCTTAATATCGCTGCTACACACCATGATTCGCGTCCGGGGGGACAGCGGCTGGTCTACGGCGGCCACACCATCGGACTGGCGCTGGCACAGGCCTGCCGCCTACTGCCGAACCTGGCCACCGTGGTGGGCTGGCAGTCCTGCGACCACACCGGGCCGGTCCACGAAGGGGACACGCTCTACAGCGAACTGCACGTGGAATCGGCCGCCGACAACATGCTGGGGCTGCGATCGCTGGTCTACGCCGTGGGCGACCCGGATCGCCAGGTGCTGGACTGGCGTTTCACCGCCCTGCAGTTCTGAGCGCTCGCGGGAAAACTAGTGCGGCAGGTCGCGGAACGGGGCGTCGCGGTAGGGATCCGGCTCCTTGGGCAAGCCGAGCACCCGCTCGCCGATGATGTTGCGCTGAATCTGGTCGGTGCCGCCGCCGATCGAGGTGAAGTAGGCGTTGAGCGCCCGAAACGTCACCGCGTCGCCGACCGGATTCTCCGGTCCGCTCAGCATCGATTCGGCGCCGACGATCTCGGTCTCGACGCGCGCGGTCTCGTGCAGAATCCGCGACATCGCGATCTTGCCGAGCGCCAGCAGGGTGGCGGCCTCGGCACGGTCGGCGCGGGTCTTGGCGCGCTGGTTGTTCCATCGGTTCACCGTCGACAGTGCTTGCACACGGGCGATCTGCTGGCGGATATGGGAGTCGCCGAGGCAGCCGGCCTCGCGCGCCGATTCGACCAGGCCGCCGGTCTTTTCACGGCGACCGCGGCTGGTGCGCGCGATGTCGCCCATGAGCCGGCGTTCGTAGCCCAGCGCGACCTGCAGCACCGACCAGCCGGCACTCGGTTCGCCGATCCGGTTCGCGTCGGGCACCCGGGCGTCGGTCAAGAACACCTCGTTGAACTCCGACTCGCCGGTGATCTGGTGGATCGGCCGGATCTCCACGCCCGGCTGGCGCATTGGCAGCATGAAGAAGGTGATCCCGTTGTGCTTGGGTACGTCCGGATCGGTGCGCGCCACCAGCATGCCGTAGTCGGCAGTCGTGGCGAACGACGTCCACACCTTCTGGCCGTTGACAACCCAGTCATCACCGTCGCGTTCGGCGCGGGTGCGCAGGCCGGCCAGATCCGATCCGGCGCCGGGCTCGCTGTAGAGCAGGCACCATTTGCTCTCGCCGCGCAGTGCCGGGGGCAACAGTCTGCGCTGCTGCTCTTCGGAGCCGCAGTCGTGGATGGTGCAGGCGAACAGATCGGTCCGGTCGTGACCGCTGCCGGGTGCCCCGACAGCAGCGAATTCCGCTGCCACCAACCGCGATTGCCGATCGGTGAGCCCACGTCCGTAGCGGGCGCGCTCCCAGCTCGGCGCGGTCCAGCCCGCGTCGAGAACGGCGGCGGCGAACGTCGCCCGGTCGACATCGGGAGACCAGTTGGCCGCCAGCCAGTCCCGGACCTCGGCGCGCAGGACGTCGTCGTCGCGACCGTCGCTCATCTCACGCTCCGATCTCCCGCAGGTAGCGTTCACGGTGCCAGGCCGGGTTGCCGAACAACTGGGCGTCGCCGCGCGCCCGCCGCAGATACCGGTGGGCGGGGTGCTCCCAGGTGAACCCGATGCCCCCGTGGACCTGGATGTTGGTGGCGCCCACGAACACGAACGCCTCCGAGCAGTACGCCTGAGCAAGGGCGAGATCGGCCACCCAGCCCGGCGAGCCGTCGGCGGCGGCAGCGGCGACGTGGCGGGCGGCCGACACCGCCGACTCGGCCTCCAACAGCATGTCGGCGCACATGTGCTTGACGGCCTGGAAGCTGCCGATCGCCCGGCCGAACTGGTAGCGGGTCTTGGCGTAGTCGCGGGCCATCTCCATGGCGCGCCGGGCCGCGCCGGCCTGCTCGCCGAGCAGTGCCACCGCGGAGCGGTCCAACGCGGCGGTGAAAACCTCGACGCCGCAGCCCGGTTCGCCGATCGCAATGGCCGGCGCGCCGGCCAGCCGGACGGTGCACAGCCGGCGCGACTGGTCGACCGTGGTCAATGGTTCCACGGTGACACCCGGCCCAGCGGTGTCCACGGCGAAGACTCCGGGTCCGGACGCCGTGTCGGCCAGCACATAGATCGAATCGGCGCCGTCGGCATCGAGCACGAACCGCTTCTCGCCGGTCAGCACCGGGGAGTCGTCACCGCGGGCCGACGTCGCCGGCCTCGCGGGCGGGCGGGGCGAGGAGCCCTCGGCGAAGGCGAGCGCGATCCGGGTGTCCCCGGCGGCGATCCCCGGCAGCACGGCTTCGCATTGCGCTGGATCGCCTAGGGCAGCAATCAGATTCACAGCGAGCACTGCCGTCGACAAGTAAGGCCCGTCGAACAGTGCCCGGCCCAGTTCCTCGGCCACCACGCCCACCTCGACCGGACCGGCCCCCGCCCCGCCGTACTCCTCGGGCACCAGCATTCCCAGCAGGCCCATCGCCGCCAGTTCGCCCCAGCTGTCGCCGTCGGCCTTGGCCATCAAGTCGGCGACCGCACCGCGCAACGCCTGCAGTTCCTCGCGATCGGCCACCAGATCAGGTCTCCTTGAAGGCGTTTCGCAGGCTCGCGCACTGGCTGGCGAAGAACGACCGCGAGACCGGCGCCTTGGTCAGCAGCAGATCGAATCCGTGGAACGCTCCCGGGACGGTTTCGACCTCGCACGGCACGCCCGCGGCCCGCAGCCGCTCCGCGTAGGCCAGGTTCTCGTCATGAAACAGGTCCAGCGTGCCCACCCCGATCCAGGCGGGCGCCAGCCCCCTCAGGTCTGCGCGGCGGGCCGGCACCGCGAGCTGCGGATCGGCATCGCCCAGGTACGACGTCCAGCCGAAAAGGTTGCTCCGCGGATTCCACAACCGGTAGCCGCGATCGGCCGGCAAGTGCGCGCTGCGGTCATCGAGCATCGGGTAGACCAGCAGCTGCAGTACCGGTTGCGCGTCGCCGCGGTCGGCCGCCAACTGCGCCAACGCGGCGGCGAGCCCGCCGCCTGCGCTGGCCCCGCCGATCGCCACCCGCGTCGGATCCACGCCGGCCAGCCCGGCCAGCAGTAGTAGCCCGGCCCAGCAGTCCTCCAACGCAGCCGGGTATGGGTGTTGCGGCGCCAACCGGTAGTCGACCGAGGCGACCGTGATGCCGAGTTCGTCGCTGAACCTGCGACAGAGCCGGTCATCCTGCGCGGCCGTGCCGATGACGTAGCCGCCGCCGTGGATCCACAGCAGCGCCGGCGCCGGAGCGGCGGGACGATGCGGTGGCCGATAGACCCGCACACTGCCGCCCGAGGGCAGGGGGAGCACCTCGATGCCGCTGGGGGTGCGTCGGCCCTGCAGGCCGGCAAGTGCCCGGATCGCCGGCAGTGTCCTGGGCCCGATGCCGCCCCGCGGCAGGAATCGCGCGGCCCGGCGCAGATCTGGATGAAACCCGCTGCTTACCATCGGCTCAGTATTGCCGGTGCCGGATCCGTTCCGTGGACAACCCGCCCGATTGCGGTTTACCCCGGCGTAACCGCGGTACTCTCCGGTAATGACGGCAGCACCGCAGACCCCGAAGTCGGGCTGGAATGTGACCGGTCGCCTGCGCTGGTTGAAGCGGGCCCGGACGGCGGACTACCTGCTCGCATTCAGCGTCGCTTCAGCTTCGCTGCCGGTGGTCGGGAAGCGGCTGGAACCCCTGGGCGGAATGACCGCGATGGGGGTATGGGGGACCCGCCACATGCCGGAGTTCCTCTCCAGCGCGGCCAGGTCATGGCTGACCCCGGGTGCCGCCACCGCCCGGAAGCAGGCGCGGGAGCAGACGCGCGCGGTCTCCGAGGCCGCCCTTCGCGGTGTCGTCACCGCATCCGAGCTGGCCATCGAGTGGCCGCAACCGGAGCAGGCGCCGCCGGTGTGGAAGGCGCTGCAGCACCGCCGCCACATTCACCGCTCCGGGGTGCGTTACGGCAGCGACCCCGCCCAGGTGCTCGACGTGTGGGCGCCCCGCGACCTGCCGACGACACCGGCGCCGGTGCTGATCTATATCCCCGGGGGAGCCTGGGTGCACGGCAGCCGGATGCTGCAGGGCTATGCGCTGCTGTCGCACCTGGCCGAGCGAGGCTGGGTGTGCCTGTCGATCGACTACCGCGTCGCGCCGCACAACCGCTGGCCGCGCCACATCATCGACGTCAAGACCGCGATCGCCTGGGCGCACGCCAACGTCGACAAGTTCGGCGGCGACCGCAACTTCGTCGCGGTGGCGGGTTCGTCGGCCGGCGGACACCTGGCCGCGCTGGCCGGGTTGACCGGCAGTGCTGCCGGTGATCGGGAATTCGCGGACCGGCTCCCCGAGGGCGCCGACACCTCGGTGGACGCCGTGGTCGGTATCTACGGCCGCTACGACTGGCAGGACAGGTCCACTCCGGAGCGGGTCGCGTTCGTCGACTTCCTGGAGCGGGTGGTGGTCGGCCGATCGATCCGGCGCCACGGCGACATCTACCAGCAGGCCTCCCCGATTGCGCGGGTGCATCCCGGGGCGCCGCCGTTCATGCTCGTGCACGGCAGCGCCGACACCGTCATCCCGGTGGCGCAGGCCCGCGCCTTCGCCGACCGGCTGCGGGCGGTGTCGCGCTCCAAGGTCGGCTACCTGGAGTTGCCCGGGGCAGGGCACGGTTTCGACCTGACCGACGGATCCCGGACGGGCGCAATGAGTACGGCTATCGGGTTGTTTCTCAACCAGATTCACCGAGACCGCACCACGATCGGCGGCAAACAAGTCATCTGAACAGCGTCGGCTGCTGCCCAGCCGAGGTATTGTCGCAGCATGGGAAGCGGTCGGCGGTGAAGCGCCTCAGCGGGTGGGATGCCGTTCTGCTCTACAGCGAGACGCCGAACGTGCACATGCACACCCTCAAGGTCGCGATTATCGAGCTGGATGGCGATCGGCAGGGCTTCGACGTCAATGCCTTCCGGCAGGTGATCCACGGCCGGCTCTACAAACTGGACCCGTTCCGCTACCAACTGGTGGACATCCCCGGCAAGTTCCACCACCCGATGTGGCGGGAGAACTGCAAAGTCGACCTGACCTACCACATCCGGCCGTGGTCGCTGCCGGCACCGGGCGGCCGCCGCGAACTCGATGAGGCCATCGGTCAGATCGCCAGTACGCCGCTGGACCGCAGCCGGCCGCTGTGGGAGATGTACTTCATCGAGGGCCTGGCCAACAACCGCATCGCGGTGGTCGGCAAGATCCACCACGCCCTCGCCGACGGGATCGCCTCGGCGAACCTGATGGCGCGCGGCATGGACCTGGTGGCCGGCCCGAATTCCGAACGGGCTTCCTACGAAACCGATCCCGCCCCCACCGGCGGCCAGCTGGTGCGCTCGGCCTTCCGGGACCACCTGCGGCAGCTGGGCAGGATACCGGCGACCATCGGCTACACCGCGGCCGGTGTGCGGCGGGTGCGGCGCAGCACCCGCAAACTGTCCGCCGACCTGACGCGGCCGTTCACACCGCCACCGAGCTTCATCAACCACATGTTGACCCCGGAACGCCGGTTCGCCACGGCGACCCTCGCACTGGCCGACGTCAAGGAGACCAGTAAACAGCTGGGCGCCACGATCAACGACATGGTGCTGGCCGTTTCGGCCGGCGCGTTGCGCACGCTGCTGCTGCGTTACGACGGGAAGGCGGATCATCCGCTGCTGGCATCGGTGCCCATGAGCTTCGACTTCTCCCCGGACCGGATCTCCGGAAACCGGTTCTCCGGGGTGCTGGTGGCGTTGCCGGTGGACGTCGATGACGTGCTGGTGCGCGTCGACAAGGCCCGGGAGGCAGCAAATCTGGCCAAAGAGGCCCACCACCTGGTCGGGCCGGAGCTGGTCAGCCGGTGGTCGGCGTATCTGCCGCCCGCCCCGGCGGAGTCATTGTTCCGCTGGCTGTCCAACCGCGACGGACAGAACAAGGTGCTCAACCTCAACATCTCCAACGTGCCCGGCCCGCGGGAGCGCGGGCGGGTCGGCGGCGCGCTGGTCACCGAGATCTATTCGGTGGGGCCGTTGACCGCCGGCAGCGGGTTGAACATCACCGTGTGGAGCTACGTCGACCAGCTCAACATCTCCGTGCTGACCGACGGCGCCACCGTGGACGACCCGCACGAGGTGACCAGCGCCATGGTCGACGAGTTCATCGCGATCCGTCGTGCCGCAGGGCTTTCCGAGACGCTGACACCGGTCGAGACCGCGATGGCCCCGGCCTGAATCGGATCGCCCGGAGAAACTCACCCCGATGCGCCGAGCGTGCAACGGTATGGGATCAGGTGCCGGCCATCGCCTGCAACTCGCGTCGCAGCACCTTGCCGGTGTTGTTGCGCGGCAGTGCCTCCAGGATGGTGATGGCGCGCGGCACCTTGTAGCCGGCCAGGTTGTCGCGGACGTGCTGCTTGAGCTCATCGGGGGTGGCCGAAGCGCCCGGCTCCAGCACCACGAAGGCCACCAGTCGCTGCCCGTAGTCGGCGTCGTCGACGCCGATCACGGCGGCCTCGGCGACGGCGCCATGGCTGATGAGCGCCTTCTCGGTCTCGATCGGGTAGACGTTCTCGCCGCCGGATACGATCATCTCGTCGTCGCGGCCCACCACGAAAAGCCTTCCGGTGGCGTCGAAGTAGCCCAGATCGCCGGACGCCATGAAACCGTCGTGGAACTGCTTGGAGTCGCCACCGGTGTAGCCCTCGAACTGGGACGAGTTGCGCACAAAGATCTGCCCGGTGATACCGTCCGCCACCTCGGCGAAATCGGGGTCGAGGATCCGGATCTCGGTGCCCGGCGCCGGCCGGCCCGCGGTGTCGGGTGAATAGCGCAGGTCTTCCGGTGTGGCCAGCGCGATCATGCCGGCCTCGGTTGCGTTGTAGTTGTTATAGACGACGTCGCCGAAGGCGTCCATGAACGCCGTCACCACGTCCGGGCGCATCCGCGAGCCAGACGCCGTCGCGAACCGCAGCGAGCGGCAGGGGTATTCGGCGCGGACATCATCTGGCAACGCCATGATCCGGTCGAACATGACCGGCACGACGCATAATCCGGCCGCATCGTTGTACTCCACCAGTGCCAGGGTCGCCTCGGGGTCGAACTTCCGCCGGGTTGCGATGGTGCAGGCCATCGTCAACGCCAGTGCTAGCTGCGAGAACCCCCAGGCGTGAAACATCGGGGCAGCGATGACCACGGTTTCCTCGGTGTGCCAAGGGATTCTGTCGAAGATCGCCGCGAGATCGGCGACCCCGCCGCCGCCGCGACCGGAGCGCCGCGCGCCCTTCGGGGTGCCGGTGGTTCCGGAGGTGAGCATGACCAGGCTGCCGGTGCGGGCCGGTTTGGCCGGGCGCTGCCCGGTGTTGGCGTCGATCAGGTCATCCGCCGTCAGCCCGGGGATGTCGGAGTCGGCCCAGCTCACCACCCGGACGCACCGGGACTCGGCCGGCACGGCCAGATCCACCGCCGCGGCGAACTCCTCGTCGTAGAAGATCAGGTCGACACCTTCGCGGGCCACGACCTCGGCCAGTGCCGGTCCGGCGAAGCTGGTGTTGAGCAGCAGTACGTCGGCGCCGATCCGATTGGCAGCGGCCAGCGCCTCGATGAAGCCGCGGTGGTTGCGGCACATCAGCGCGACCGTCTGCGGCGTCCGCCCGGGCAGCCGCTGCAGACCGGCGGCCAGCGCATCACAGCGCCGGTCGAGCTCGCGGTAGCTCAGGCTGCCGCGCTCATCGATGATCGCCGGACGGTCGCCGCAACGTTGTGCGGCCATCGCGATTCCGATGGTGGTGGTACCGCCCTCGCGGGCTGCCGCGGCGGCGACCCGCAGGTATTTGTCGGGCCGCAGCGGCGCCAGCAGCCCGGCGCGGGCGAAGGTTTGCAGCATCGATCCGATGCGCGCGAGCCGGTCGAACGGTCCGGGGGCCATTGCGCTCAGCCCAGGACTGGGAGGCGGCGTTCGGCCGCGAGCTTGTCGAGTGCGTCCTGCATGACGGAGCGCACGTAGGCGTCGACGACGTCAATGTCGGGATCCTCACCGAACTCGGCGACGATGTCGATCGGCTCGCACACCTGCATGACGATCTTGGTCGGCAGCGGCAGGTTGATCGGCAGCACCGCGGACAACCCGAAGGGGAAGCCGAACGAGATCGGCAGGATCTTGACCCGCATCAGCTTGTCCAGTCGCAGCGCTTTGGCGACTCCGGTGCCGCGGGAGAGATAGAACTGGCTCTGCTGTCCGCCGATCCCCACCGCCGGCACGAGCGGCACACCCGCGTTGATCGCCGCCCGGATGTAGCCTTTGCGGCCGGCGAAGTCGATCTTGTTCTCTTCCAGCGTGGGCCGGTAGACGTCATAGTCGCCGCCGGGGAAGACCACCACCACGCCACCGGAGCGCAGTGCCTCGTCGGCGTTGGCGTGGTTGGCCGGGATGAAGCCGGTCTTGCGGAAGAAGTCGGCAGTGGCCCCGGTGAAGATGATGTCGTGGCTGAGCGTGTAGACCGGACGCTCGTAGCCGAATTTGTCGTAGAAGCCGGTGGCGAACACCGGCACGTCCATCGCAAACAGCCCACCGGAGTGGTTGGAGACCACCAGGGCGCCGCCGTTCGGGAACGAGTCCAGGCCCCGCACCTCGGAGCGGTGATACCCCTTGATCAGCGGCCGCAGCAGCCCCATCACTCGTTCGGTCAGGCCCGGATCCCACTTGGTGATGGGCCCGGGCACGTCCTCAGACCAGTCGCTGTCGGGTGTGTCCACCACGGCCCCCTCAATTGAAACGTGTTCTAGTTTTGCCCATGTTACCGGCTTGAGGTGGCCGTGGATAACATCGGCGAAATGGACTGGCAGTCGGGGGAGTCGCGTTTCGATCTGCGGGCGTACTTCGACCGGGTGGCATATCGCGGCGGTACCGAGCCGACGTTGCAGACATTGACCGGATTGGTGGCCGCGCACGTCCGCCGCATCCCGTTCGAGAACCTCGACCCCTTGATGGGTGTGCCGGTGGTCGATCTGAGCCTGCCGGCGCTGACCGCCAAGCTGGTCACGCGGCGCCGTGGCGGCTACTGCTATGAGCAGAACGGCCTGCTGCTCGGCGTGCTGCGCGCACTCGGGTTCGGAGTCGAGCGGCTGGCGGGGCGGGTGGTGTGGATGAACCCGGACGGGCTCGACGGCCCGCCGCACCCGGAGACCCACCAGGCCCTGGCGGTGCGCATCCCGGGCTGCGACGAGCCGTACCTGGCCGATGTCGGATTCGGCGGACAGACACTGACATCACCGATCCGCCTGGTCGCCGACGAAGTCCAGCAGACACCCCACGAGCCGTTCCGGCTGCGCGGCCACGCGAGCGGCTATGTACTGGAAACGCAGCTCGGTGCGACCTGGCGGCCGCTGTACACCTTCGGCTTGCAGCCGCGGCCGCTGATCGACATGCAGGTGGGCAGTTGGTATGTGTCGACCTACCCGGAGTCGAACTTCGTCGCCGGGCTCAGCGCAGCACGGGTTACCGACGACGCCCGGGTGAACCTGCGCGGCCGCAACCTGACCATTCACTCCCGCGGCGGCACCGAACGGGTGCGCTTCGACGACGTCGCGCAGGTCTGTAACGCTCTGGCCGAGCGCTTCGGGATCGACCTGAGCGACCTCGGCGATGTCGAGGCCAGGGTGGCGCAGGTGCTCGACAGCTGAAGCCCGGCCCGGACCCCGTGGCGGTTCAGGGGCCGAGATGCGCTGAAAGCCCGGAACTCGACGCGCGTCGAAGGGCATGCTTGACCCATGGGTCACTACAAGAGCAACGTCCGCGACCTGGAATTCAACCTGTTCGAGCTGCTCGGTTTGGAGCAGTGCCTGGATCCCGCGCAGTCCGGAGGCGCCTTCGGTGACCTCGACGGCGACACGGTGCGCCAGATGCTGGCCGAAGCCGCCCGGCTCGCCGAAGGGCCGGTGGCCGAGTCATTCGCCGAGAGCGACCGCCATCCACCGGTATTCGATCCCGCCAGCCACACCGTCGCGCTGCCGGAGCCGTTCAAGGCGTCGCTGCGGGCCTGGCAGGAAGGCGAGTGGTTCCGGATCGGCCTGGCCGAGGATGTCGGCGGGGTGCCGGCGCCGGCGATGGTTTCCTGGGCGATCAACGAACTGGTGCTGGGCGCCAACCCGGCGGTGTTCATGTTCATGGCCGGTCCGATCTTCGCCAATATCCTCTACGGCCTGGGCAACGAGCAGCAGCGGCACTGGGCGGCCATGGCGATCGACCGGAACTGGGGCGCCACCATGGTATTAACGGAGCCGGATGCCGGCTCTGATGTGGGGGCCGGCCGCACCAAGGCGATCGAGCAGCCCGACGGCAGCTGGCACATCGACGGCGTCAAGCGGTTCATCACCAACGGCGACAGTGACGATCTGTTCGAGAACATCATGCACATGACCCTGGCCCGACCCGAGGGCGCCGGGCCGGGAACCAAGGGGCTCAGCCTGTTTCTGGTGCCCAAGTACCTACCCGATCCCGAGACCGGCGAACCGGGCGAGCGCAACGGGGTGTTCGTCACCGGATTGGAACACAAGATGGGACTGAAGGTCTCAACCACCTGCGAACTGACCTTCGGCCAGCATGACATCCCGGCGAAGGGCTGGCTGGTGGGCGACACCAGAAACGGTATCGCCCAGATGTTCCACGTCATCGAGTACGCCCGAATGATGGTGGGCACCAAAGCGATCGCCACCCTGTCCACCGGATATCTCAACGCACTGGAATATGCCAGGACCCGTATCCAGGGCGCGGACCTGACCCAGATGACCGACAAGACCGCGCCTCGGGTGACCATCATTCACCACCCGGATGTGCGGCGAGCCCTGATGATGCAGAAGGTGTACGCCGAGGGGATGCGGGCGTTGTACCTCTACACCGCGGCCCACCAGAACCCGTCGGTGGCGACGCTGGTCTCGGGTGCCGACGCCGAACTCGCCGAGCGGGTCAACGACCTGCTGCTGCCGATCGTCAAAGGCGTCGGCTCGGAACGGGCGTATCAGTACCTGACCGAATCACTGCAGACCTTCGGCGGATCGGGCTTCCTGCAGGACTACCCGATCGAGCAGTACATCCGCGACGCCAAGATCGACAGCCTCTACGAGGGCACCACGGCCATCCAGGCGCAGGACTTCTTCTTCCGCAAGATCGCGCGTGACCGCGGCGTGGCGCTCGGCCATCTGGTCACCCAGATCGAGGAGTTCCTCGACAGCGGCGATGCGCGTTCGGAGCTGGCCGACGCCCGCAAGCTGCTGGCCGCCGCACTCGACGACGTGCGGGCGATGGCCGCCGCCATGACCGGATACCTGATGGGGTCACAGCAGGAGCCCCGCGAGCTTTACCGCGTCGGCCTGGAATCGGTGCGGTTCCTGCTGGCCGTGGGGGATCTGGTGATCGGCTGGCTGTTGCTGCGGCAGGCCGAGATCGCGCTCGGCGCGCTCGAGGGTGACGTCACCGATGGCGACCGGGACTTCTACGCTGGAAAAGTTACCGCCGCAACGTTTTTCGCCGCCAACGTGCTGCCCCGGCTCAGTGCGGAGCGGCGCATCGTCGAAAACGACGACCTGGCTGTGATGGATCTGAGCGAGGACGCGTTCTGATCACGCGCTCACCGGGGGCACTACCCTCGATGGCTGTGGACACCCACACCCGCAAGTACCGGCTGCCCGACCACGGCTACACCATCGTCCGGTGGGCCCACGAGCTGGCCGAGGGCCGCGGCGCGGTGGTGGTGGAACCTGACGTCGAGCGGATCCGGCGGCCCGACGGCGCGCTGGCATTCGCCGACGCCGCCCCGTTCAAAACCGTGCCGGATGGTCCGCTGTCGGTGCTGCGCGAACTGCTCGACCTGGAGGCCCGGGAGATCCGAGTGTGGAGCAAAGCCGGATTCGCCAGGTTTCACAGGGGAGCCGCCGCTCGGCAGGCCGACCGGATCTGCCGGGCGCAGGGCAGTGAAGCCGCCGTCGACTGGGTGCTCGCTAACGCCACCGGCGCCGACGTCGACACCGATGAATTGCGGGACCGCCTTGGCGCGCGGCTCTTCACCGCCGGCGGATTCGACGAGGACTATTACCGCGCCGAGGTGGGACGCTGCATCGAGCACCGCCGCCATCGACTCAACGGCTGAGTTGCCGAACCTTGTACGTGGACGGCCACGACACCCGGGTCTCGTCACCGACCAATGCTGTTCCCTTCGCGCCGACGGTGACGTTGTAGGCCTCCTGGCCCGGGCCGACCTCACGGTTGGCGTGTTCTTGAGCCAGGTAGTACAGCTGATCGATCTCCAGGTCGACGAAGGCGACGAAGCTGGTCTTGCGCACCGCGTCACCGAAACCGGCGGTCATGCGATCCACCAGGATGCGCGAGGCGACCGCCGCCACGGCCAGGATTCCGAACGGGATCACCCAGTAGCACAGGTAGGTCAGCGGGGAACCCGGGTGGTGCAGCGTGGCGTCCGACACCGCGACCGGAGGGATCGCCGCCGATACCGACATCGCCGCAAGCGTCGCCAGCCAGATCCACGTCAGCCGGTTCACCACCGGGGCGAACAGCTCCGTCTGCACCACCGCCTCGGGCAGATCCGACTTCGCGACGTCGGCCACCACCGACTTGCCCAGCAGCGTGCTGGTCAGCAACACCGCGAACAGGGCGGCGAAACTCAGCGGTAGCGCCCACCGCTGCGCCCAATTCGCCAGCGGCAGCACCGCCAGCACCGCCAGCACCGCGAAAGTCGCAACGGCCCCGACCCCCAGTGGCCGGGCCGACGACTCGCGGTCGCCCACCATGACCGCGACCGCAACGGTCAGCGCCACCAACGCCGCGATCGACAGCGGCGCATTTCCCGCCAGCACCCAGTACACCGCCCACGGCGCGAACCAGACCAGAACTCCCACGACGGCAGTATAGGGGCTTACCGTTGCGTCAACGGGAGCCGAGATCAGCTCTCCAGCGTGTATCCCATCGGCATCAGCACGCTCTTCTGCTGCGTGAAGTGCTCGACGCCCTCCTTGCCGTTCTCCCGGCCGATCCCGGAGTTCTTGTAGCCGCCGAACGGGCAGCACGGGTCGAAGGCGTACCAGTTGATGCCGTAGGTCCCGGTGCGGATCTTGCTCGCGACCTCGATCCCGTGCGGGACATCAGTCGTCCACACGCTGCCGGCCAGCCCGTACACCGAGTCGTTGGCGATCGCGATCGCCTCCTCCTCGGTGTCGTAGCCGATGATGGACAGCACCGGCCCGAAGATCTCCTCCTGGGCAATGGTCATGGAGTTATCCACGTCGGCGAACACGGTCGGCTCGACGAAGAAGCCGGCGTCCAGACCCGCGGGGCGGCCGCCGCCGCAGACCAGCCGGGCACCCTCTTCGATGCCCTTGGCGATGTAGGACTCGACCCGCTCCCGTTGCTTCTCGGTGATCAGCGCACCGATCTGGGCGGCCGGGTCATCCGGCAGTCCGACCGGCAAGGCGGTGACGAAGTTCTTAATCGCCTCCACGATCTCCTCGTAGCGCGACCGCGGCGCCAGGATGCGGGTCTGGGCCACGCAGGCCTGCCCGGTGTTCATGATCCCGGAGAACACCAGCATCGGGATCGCCGACGCCAGGTCGACGTCGGGCAGCATGATCGCCGCCGACTTGCCGCCGAGTTCCAGCGTGCACGGCTTGAGCAGCTCCGCGGCGCGTTTACCGATCTCCTTGCCGACGGCCGAGCTGCCGGTGAAGGAGAAGATGTCCACGTCCGGGTTGGAGGTCAATGCCTGGCCGGTCTCGGCCCCGCCCGGCACCACCGACAACACCCCTTCCGGCAAGCCTGCGTCGGCGAACACCTGCGCCAGCGCGTTGGCGCTCAACGGCGTCTCGGCGGCCGGCTTGAGCACCACCGTGCAGCCGGCCAGCAGCGCCGGGCCCAGCTTGTTGACCGCCAGGAACAGCGGCACGTTCCAGGCGACGATCGCACCGACCACACCCAGCGGCTCGCGGCGCACCAGGGTCTGCCCGTAGGCGCCGGTGCGGACCTCTTCCCAGCTGACCTCGTCGACCGCGGGGCCGGCGAAGAAGTTCAGTGCACCGATGGAGCTCATCCAGTGCATGGTCTCCACCCCCGTCGGCGGCTGGCCCGTCTCGGCGGCCAACAGGCTGGTGAACAGCTCCTTGCGCTCCTCCATCAGCTTGATCGCGGCGGCGATGACCGCGGCCCGCTCGGCCGGCGGCGTCGACGGCCACGGTCCGGAGTCGAACGCTCGACGGGCCGCCGCAACTGCGTTATCAACGTCGTCCTTGGTGGCCAGCGGCACCTTGCCGACGTACTCGCCGGTGGCCGGCGAGTGGACTTCGATCACCTGGTCGGTGGCCGGGGCGGTCCACTTGCCGCCGATGAACAGGGTGTCGTATTCGGTCGCGGTGCTCACGGTCATGATTTTCGCTGCTCCTCCTCGTCGCTGCGCTCCGCCTCGTCGGCAGCGGTCATGGCGCACACCCTACCTAGCCGACGGGCGGATTAGAACACGTTGCAGTCAATGGGATCAGCGGGGCTGCATTACCAGCACCAGGTTGCTCACCAGGAACTCGCGAACACCGGGCACCGCGGTAATCGGCCACGCCCATCGGGGGTGATAGCGGGGGAAAGCCGCGACGAGCGCGCCGGTGTGGCGGGCCCAGTCCAGGCCATCGGCGGCCGACACCGCGAACAGCGACGAACCGTAGTTGTTCTTGGGTGGGTGGCCGTGGCGTCGGGTGTAGCGCCGGGCGGCCCGGTGCCCACCCAGATAGTGGCTCAAGCCCATCTCATGGCCGCCGAACGGACCCAGCCACACTGTGTATGACAGCACCACCAGCCCGCCGGGCCGGGTGACCCGTAGCATCTCCGCGCCGAGCCGCCAGGGCCGCGGTACATGCTCGGCCACGTTGGAGGACAGGCAGATGTCGACGCTGTCGTCGGCGAACGGCAACGCCATCCCGGAGGCGCGGACGAGGGCACCGGTGGGCGAAGCGGAACCGGCCGCCTGCATCGCATGCATCGCGTGTACTTCTCGGGGGTCCGGCTCGACCCCGACATAACGCAGGCCGGCCTCGGCGAACGCGGTGGCGAAGTACCCCGGCCCGCCACCGACGTCGAGCACCGTCCTGCCGGCCGGATCGTCGCCGCGCAGGCCCCGCCACAGGTCGGTGACCAGGTTCGCGGTGTCACCGGCCAGCGCGCCGTAGAACCGGGCCGGATCGCGCTGCTCGTAGCGGAACCGGTTCAGCAGGCGCACCGAGCGGCCTAGCGTCGCGCGTCGGGCGAACTCCTCGATGGCAGCCACCGGTCCAAGACTAGGCCCAGCCTGCGGGACTACCCTGTAGTCCTGTGTCCGCCGTGCGCTCCGTCCTGCTGCTGTGCTGGCGTGATACCGGGCACCCGCAGGGCGGGGGCAGCGAGACCTACCTGCAGCGCATCGGCGCGGAGTTGGCCGGCGCCGGGATCACGGTCACGCTGCGTACCGCCCGCTATCCGGGTTCACCCGAACATGAGGTCATCGACGGGGTGCGGGTCAGTCGGCGCGGCGGTCCCTACACCGTGTATCTGTGGGCGCTGGCGGTGATGGCCGCGGCGCGGATCGGACTCGGGCCGCTGCGGCGGGTCCGGCCGGACGTGGTGATCGACACCCAGAACGGCCTGCCGTTCCTGGCTCGGCTGATCTACGGCCGGCGGGTGGCGATGCTGGTGCACCACTGCCACCGCGAGCAGTGGCCGGTGGCCGGCCCGGTGCTGAGCCGGATCGGCTGGCTGGTGGAGTCGAGGCTGTCGCCGTGGCTGAACCGGCGCAACCAGTACCTGACGGTGTCGCTGCCCTCGGCGCGCGATCTGATCGAGCTGGGTGTGGGCGCCGAACGCATCGCGGTGGTGCGCAACGGTCTCGACGAGGCTCCGGCGCCGACGCTGTCCGCGCCCCGGGCCGAAGCGCCGCGGGTGGTGGTGTTGTCGCGGCTGGTGCCGCACAAGCAGATCGAGGACGCCCTGGACGCTGTGGCGGCATTGCGCAGCAGGGTGCCGGGTCTGCACCTCGACGTTATCGGCGGCGGTTGGTGGGGCGACCGGTTGGTGCAGCATGCCGCAGCGTTGGGCATCAGCGATGCGGTGACGTTCCACGGCCATGTCGACGAGACCACCAAACACCAGCTGGTGCAACGGGCTTGGGTGCATGTGCTGCCGTCCCGCAAGGAGGGCTGGGGGCTGGCCGTCATCGAGGCGGGCCAACACGGGGTGCCCACGATCGGCTACCGGGCCGCCGGCGGGCTGTCCGATTCGATCGTCGACGGCGTGACCGGGCTGCTGGTCGACGACCGCGACGAGCTCGTCGAGCAGCTCCATCGGCTGTTGGCCGATGCGGTGCTTCGCGAACAGCTCGGCGGCAAGGCGCAGGACCGCAGCGCCGAATTCTCGTGGCAGCAAAGCGCTGACGGGCTGCGCGAGGTGCTTGAGGCGGTCTGTGAGCGCCGCTACGTCAGCGGCGTGGTCTAGCCAGCAGAGCCGGAGGGGTGCCCATGACCGACATCGACGCAGCTCCCGTGCTGCTCTATGACGGCGTCTGCGGAGTCTGCAATCGAGCGGTCCAGGCCATCCTTCGGTTCGACCGGCACGGCACACTGCGGTTCGCCGCGCTGGACAGTGACTTCGCCCGGGCGGTGACGCAGCGCCATCCCGAACTGCGCGACATCGACTCGATGGTGTTCGTCGAGAACCCGGGCCGGCCCGACGAGCGCGTCAGCATCCGCTCGTCGGCGGCCCTGCGAGTGGTGAGTTATCTGGGCGGGCCGTTCCGGATGCTGCTCGCGGCGCGACTCATCCCGGCGGCGTTGCGCGACCGGCTCTACGATCGCTTCGCCGCCGTCCGCTACCGGCTCGCCGGCAGGCACGACAGCTGCCCGGTACCGGCTGCCGAGGTACGGGCCCGGTTCCTGGAGGCCTAGCCGCGTCTCAAGCTGCGCAGCGTGCTGGTCACGAACTTCCGCAGTGCCACGTCGCGTTCGTCCTGGGACTCTCCGACGGTGGTGAGCAGGGCATACACGCCGAGCAGGAAGAACGCCGCACTGTGGTAGGCGTCGACGTCGTCATACAGATCGCCGCGAAGCCGGGAGCGCTCGATCTCGGCAGCCAGCAGCACGAAGATCGGGTGATTGATCCATTGCTCGCGTTCGGGCCGGTTGGGCGAGAAGTACAAGCCGATCACATCGCGGAACAATGCTGAGCCCCAACGGCTTTCGAGAGCCAAGACCAATTCGACGATCGTCTTCAGCACCGCCGCGAGGTCCCGTCGGGTGTCGAGGAATCGACCGAGTTCATCGGCGAGCCGCATCTCGTCGCGTCGGATCAGCTCGAGAAGCACGTGTTCCTTGGTGGGGAAGTGGAAGTAGAAGGTACTGCGTGCCACCCCGGCGGCTTTGGCGATCGCGTTGATGTCGGCCGCATTGGTGCCGGCCCGCTGAAACTCCACGATGGCGGCGTCGAGCACGCGGGCACGTGTTCTACGGCGCTGGGCTTCACGCTGGGTCGCACTGTCTGGCACGGCCTCATTGTGCCGCAGCGGAGCGAGTCACTGACCCTTGTCACCCAAAAACGCCGTCGACGGCGTACCGAACCCGGCAATGGCAACATGATCGCCGCTTTTTCATTGTCATTTGTCAGCGAGTATGTTAGACCTAGCAACCGAGCGGGTGGTGGCAGACCAGGCAGGGGTGGGCGATGACGGCAGCGACGGCGATGAACACCAGAGGCCAGCGCATCCTGTTGTGGACAGTGCCGCCGGCGGCCGGGTTGTTCGCGCTGGCCTATCTGCTGTTCCCGGTGTTCTCCCCGCCGCTGTCACCGGCGCTGACGCCCGAACAGGTCGCGGCCTTCTTCGCCCAGAACGTCACCGGCATCCTGGGTGTGGCCATCTTGTGCAATCTCATCGCCTGCTCGCTGGTTCCGCTGTTCGCGGTGACCGCGGTGCAGATATCGCGGACTGCGACGTCGAGCAGTGTTTTCACCTACGCCTACCTACTCTGCGTCGGAGTCGGCCTCACGGCGTTCATCCTCGCCGACTACTGCTGGGCGATGGCAGCGTTTCGGCCCGAACGCGACCCGCAACTCATCAGCCTGCTCAACGACATGGCCTGGTTCTTCTTCATCGCGCCCGTCGGCACGATCATCGTGCAGAACATCTGCCTGGCCCTCAGCATCTACCTGGACGCGCGACCCGAGCCGATCTTTCCCCGCTGGGTGGCGCACTTCAACGTCGCGGCGGCCGTGCTGCTGGTACCCAGCGCATTCTCGCTGCTGCACAAGTCCGGGCCGCTGGCCTGGGACGGTGCCGTGTCGTTCACGCTGCGGCTCAGCGTGTTCGCCGTCTATCTCGTCGTGATGTTCGTCGTGCTGCTCGGCATCGTCAATCGCCAGAGTGACGACCACGAGGCCATGGCATGACCAAGAGCGTGGCCGCACCCGTCGTCGGGAGATCTCCGTCGCCGCGTAGGAACAACAAGCTCGACCAGTGGATCGCCTTCTGGTCCGTCCCGGTCTTCTTCGCACTCTTCGGGCTGGTCTTCGTCCCGCTGAGCTGGATGATGCCGCCCCGATCGCCGAGCAGCCCGCAGCCGCAGATCATCGAGTTCATGCAGTCGCACAACCTGCTGATCGCTTGTGCCGTACTGACGTTGGTGTTCGGTTTGGCGCCGGTGTCGAACGCCTGCTACCTCATCCAGATCAAGCGGATGTCTGTCAGTCCGGCTTTTCGCTACTGCGTCATGATGGGGGCGACGTGCGGCGCCATGGTCGGCATGTTGTTCCCGATGTTCTGTTTCGGGCTCGGCGCGTTCCGGCCGGGCTACGATCCGGCGATCCTGGCGATGCTCTACGACTTCGGCTACCTGGCCTTCATCGGCTCGTTGGGATGCTTCTGCATCATGTGGATGGCCTTCGGGCTGGCGATCATCCTCGACCGGAACAACATCCTGCCGAAATGGCTGGGCTACTACACCGTCTGGCAATACGTCACCGAGCTCATGGCCGCCCCCGTTTGGATCGCCAAGTCGGGACCGTTCGCCTGGAACGGGCTGATGACGTTCTGGCTGGCGATGACGCTGTACGTGTCATGGCAGTTCATCGTCTACACGTGCATCTTCCGGGCGATCAAGAACCAACCCGACGAAGAACTCGAGAACCGCTGGCTCGACGCGCGAGCCGCAGCGTCGCCGGCGGAGGCCGGCGCATGACCGAGGTCGCCGTCGGGCTCGGCGTCGGCACCGCCGAGACGCCGCGAAATGTCCGGCCGCGCGGGCACCTTCCGGGTGAAGCCAGCATGTGGTTCTTCGTCATCGGTGACCTGTTCATCTTCGCGGCCTACTTCGTGTCCTACATGTACTACCGCGGCCAAGACCATGCGGTGTTCCTGCAGAGCCAGGCACAGGTCAACCTGAGCATCGGCATCGTCAACACCGTTGTGTTGCTGACCAGTTCGCTGTTCGTCGCGCTGGGCACCTCGGCCGCGCGGGTCGGAAGGACGGTCGAGGCTCGCCGGTGGTTCTGCGCCGCGCTGGCGTGCGGGGCGGCTTTCCCCCTGCTCAAGATGTGCGAATACATCCCGGAGATCACTGCCGGGATGACACCGGGCACCGACCTGTTCTTCATGTACTACTTCGTGATGACGGGAATGCACCTGTGCCATGTGCTGCTGGGATTGGTGATTCTCTGCTTCGTCATCCGCGGATTGCGCGGACCGGTGGCACCGCGGATCTCGTTCGTGGAGACCGGCGCCACCTACTGGCACATGGTCGACGTGCTGTGGCTGATCTTGTTCGCGTTGCTCTACTTGATGAGGTGATCGGCGATGACCGCGTATCGGCGTAACCAGCTGATCTTCGTGTGGGCGCTACTGACGGCAGTGACGATCGCGTCGTGGCTGACCGCTCGCGACGGCGGCGAGGCGCACCGGCTGAGTGTCACGGTCACCGTCGTCGTGCTGCTGATCGCCGCGATCAAGACGCAGCTGGTGATCTGGCACTTCATGGAGGTCGGGCAGGCGCCCAGGTGGCTCAAGCTGACGACGAACGGGTGGCTGCTGGCGCTGTTCGGGCTGCTGTTCGGCTTCTACTTCGCCGCTGCCTAGATCCCGCCACCCAGTCATTCCCGGCTCGGGTGCCGCCGCTGCCGGATCCCCGCTGCGGCCAGCCCTGCGGCTCCCACCACCAGCATCGCCAGCCACCCCAGATGGGCGGCCACCACGGCTCGGCGCGCGGCGGCGGAGCCCTTCGGAGCACGGCCGCCGACCCGGTACACGGTGAAGTCGGAATCGCGGTAGGCGACCGGCAACCGGGACAGTGTCTTTGCCGCAGCGCCCAGTTCGCCGTCAGTGCCGGATTCGACGACCACCCAGCCCACCCCGTACACGCCGAGCGTCACCGGCTCGGCGCCGGACAGCAGCGCCTGTTGAACCGCCCGGGCGTGGGCGCCCTCACCGGGCACGGTCTGCCCGCCGACGCTCAGATCGCCGGTGGTGAGCACCTCGGCGCGCACCCACCGGCCCAGCGGGTCGAGCACCGGCGCCGGCCCGGCCCAGGCGAAGTGCCGCATCGTGTCGGCCGGCAGCACGGCGACCGGGCGCGGATCGGCGTTGATCTTCGCCGCCACCGCCGCCCAACCGGGCGGGTAGTGCACCGGCGAGATCCGGCCGCCCACACCCCAGGCCAGGTCGGGCAGCACAACGATCAGCGCGACGCAGCACGCCAGGGCCGCTCGCGGCGGCGGGAATCGGTCGCGCAGACCGACCACCGCGCCGGCGGCGGCCAGCACGTAACCCGGCACCGCCAGCGCCACCCACTTCTGGCCGTCGCGCAGCAGTCCGGCACCTGGCGCGACGTCCACCGCCCAGCCCAGCACCGCCAACCCGGGGCCGGTTGCCAGCATCGCCAACACCAGTACCGCCGTGCCCGCCAGCACCAGCAGCGGCCGCGCGGCGGGGATCTGCCGCACGGTCGGCACCCCCAGTGCCACCATGCCCAGTAGTACCGCCGTCGCCACCAGCGCGAAAACCGTTGTCCGGGAGCCGGGTACCGCATCGGCATTCCAGATACCGGCCAGCCCGGCAAGGCTGCCCAGGGTACCCAGGCCCGGCTCGGCACGGGCCGCGAACGCCGCCGCCCCGGCCGGCTCGCCGCGAACGGATCCCGGGCCCACCACCAGGGCCATCAGCCACGGCAGTGCGGCGGTCGCGGTGATCGCCACCGTGCCGGTCGCACACCACCACCGCGGCGGACCGGAACCCGGTGCCGCGACGCACACCAGCGCCACGACGGCGGCCAGCAGCAGCCCGGTCGGGGTCAATCCGGCCAGTGCCAGAAAGAACGCCAATCCGAACAACCCCGTGGGCCGCGGCGGCCCGTCGCTACCGGATCGCAGCCGCAGCATCGCTTCTGCCACCCAGGGCAGGCACCCGTAGCCGACCAGCAGGCTCCAATGCCCCTGCAGCAGTCGTTCGGCGACATAGGGATTCCAGATCGCGACGGTGACGGCCACCAGTTGGCCGGGCCGTCCGGCGTCCGGCAGCACCGTCGCCACCAGCCGCGCCGCACCGCAGCCGGCCAGCCACAGCGCTGCGATCAGCAACGTCTTGACCACGGTGCCGCCGTCGAACAGCCGCGAAGCCAGCGCCACCGCGAAGTCCTGCGGTACCGCCCGCGGCGCCGTCTCGCCCAGTCCGAGCGCGCTGCCGGTCAGATACGACCGCGGCGTCGACACCGCATCGCGCAACAGCAGATAGCCCGGCCGCAGCAGCGGCGCCAGCACCAGCAGCGTCAGTCCCAGTGCATAGCACGGCGCCACCCAGCGCCCGGCTCGCACCACCGCGGGCTCAGGGCTGGTCGGGAGTGGGATCCGGTTGACCGCGAGTCGGCGGGTCGGCCTCCGGTGGCGTGGCAGGGCGGTCCAACTGGGGACGCTGCGTCGGCAGCTTCTCGGTCTCGGCCTCGGCACCGGTAGCGGGTCCGGGCGACGGCGACTTGGGAGCGAAGCCGCCGAAGAACCCGCCGTCGGAGCCATCGCGGCCCGGCCGGTCCAGTGCGGCCTCGGCGGGCAGGCTGAACCAGCCGACCAGCACACCGCCGATCAACGCGATCAGCCCGGCGGCGGTGAAGGTGATCGGCAGGACCCGCGACCACAGGGCGACCCGGTCCCGCTCATTGCGGGCGGCGTTGACCTGCGCCTCGATGGTCTCCTCGGAGCTGACGACGGTGTAGTCGGCCAGCGCCACCTCCGGCTTCATCGGGTCACGGGCGTAGTAGTGGTTGGCGTGCAGCTTCGACTTGACGATGGTGCCCGAGACCGGGTCCACCCAGAGGGTCTTCTGCGCGGCGTAATACCGCGTCATGGTGATGTCCTCGTCGGGGTCGACGCCCTCGATGTTCCACATCCGGGCAGGGGCGGTGATCTCGCCGTCCTCGTCGTGGCCGTACAGCGACGGGTAGCGCACCGGCTCGGACAGCGTGCCGTCCGGGTCGTAGCCGACGTTCTGGGTGAACCGGTAGACGGTCAGCCCGTTGACGTCGTCCTCGCCCTCGTAGTTGGCCTCGTAGGCCTGCTGCGCGATCGGATCGAAGTACTGGTAGGACTGCTTCTGGGTGTCGAAGGGGAACCGGTAGGACAGCCCCTCGTGCGGCAGCGCGATGTTGGTGGGCGGGCTGTCGTCGTCGAAGTTCCGCGGCCGCTGCACCGAGCCGCCCGGGTGGCTGTCATCCGAAATCGCCTCGGCGGTACGGCGATCCACCGTCACGGTGTCGACGATCGCCAGCAACAGGCCGGTGTCCTTCTGCCGGTCCGCGCGCCGCAGCGAGGAGCCGGCCTGCAGGGTCACGACGTCGGCGTTGGCGGGCGCCTCGACGCCGATCTGCTCCTGGGACACCAGCGGCACTTCCTGGTCGACGACCGCGTGTTCACTCCCGAGCGATTCCGGGTCCAACGCGGCGCCACTGCCGTTGCTGATCAGGGTGACGTCGACGTCCAGGGGGATCTTGGCGATCTTGCCCGCGGTGTAGGTGGATAGCAGCAGGGCAGCGATCAACAATGCGGCACCGAGGCCCATGATTGCGCATGCCGCGATACGCATCATGACTGCTCGGTTCACGTCGCCGCACCCTTCCTTTCCGACCCACATCTAAACCTGTCTGACCCTAACAGCAGAAGTTCAAACAGCTAGTGTGTGTCCATTGATGCTTTGGACCGCGATCGGCTGAACCAGCAGGTGGGCGGCGTACGCAGTTTCCTGCCCGCCGTCGAGGGGATGCGCGCCTGCGCCGCCATCGGCGTGGTCATCACCCACGTGGCCTTCCAGACCGGGCACTCGTCGGGGATCACCGGCCGGTTGTGGGGGCGTTTCGACATGGCCGTGGCGGTGTTCTTCGCGCTGAGCGGGTTCTTGTTGTGGCGCGGGCATGCTGCGGCGGCGCGCGGGCTGCGGCAGACGCCGCCCACCGGGCATTACCTGCGCTCGCGCATCGTGCGGATCATGCCGGCCTACCTGGTGTCGGTGGTGGTGATCCTGGCGCTGCTGCCCGACGCCGGCGGCGCCAGCCTGACCGTGTGGCTGGCGAACCTGACGATGACGCAGATCTACGTGCCGCTCACCCTGACGCCGGGGCTGACCCAGATGTGGAGTCTGGCGGTGGAGGTCAGCTTCTACATCGCCCTGCCCTTCCTGGCGCTGGCGGCGCGGCGATTGCCGGTGCCCGCCCGGGTGCCGGTGATCGCGGCGGTGTCGCTGCTCAGCCTCGGCTGGGGCTTTCTACCGATCCACACGCCGTACGGAGTGAACCCGCTGAACTGGGCGCCGGCCTACGGTTGCTGGTTCGGGGCGGGCATGCTGCTGGCCGAGTGGGCCCACAGCCCGGTCACCCGGGTGCACCGGCTGGCCCGCCGGCGACTGCCGATGGCGGCCTTGACCCTCGCGGCGTTCTTGGTGGCCGCCTCGCCGCTGGCCGGCCCCGAAGGGCTGACCTCGGCCACCGTCGGCCAGTTCATCGTGCGCACCGCGATGGGCGGTGTACTGGCCTGGGCGCTGCTGGCGCCGCTGGTGCTGGACCGTCCCGACACACCGCATCGCTTCCTGGCCAGCGCGCCGATGGTCACGCTGGGCCGCTGGTCCTACGGGATCTTCATCTGGCATCTGGCCGCCCTGGACATGGTGTTCCCGGTGATCGGCCGATTCGCGTTCACCGGGGACATGGCGGTGGTGCTGGCGCTGACGATGGTATTCACCGTCGCGATCGCCGCGGTCAGCTACGCCCTGGTGGAACAACCGTGCCGGGAGATGCTGCGCAGTTGGGAGATCCGCCGGGCTGCCCGCGGTGCAATGCCGGCAGCCGGTCCGGTGGCACCCGAAGAGCCCGAGCCCGTCGGAGTGCACTGAGGCCGTGACCGGCGCCCGGCGTCACTCAGGCGGCCGCGCCCGACGGTGTGTAGTCGGCGACGTCGCTGGTGAACTCCGGTGTGCCGTAGGCCCTCAGCCGCCGCTGGAGTAGCCGCAGCACGTAAGCGTTCGTGAGTCGGCGCAGGGCGGGGGTTCGGGCGGCGCGTTGCACCACCAGGGCGCGGCCGTAGACGAACGGAGCGGTCAGCGCGACGCGCGCGAAGTCGCCCACGCTGAGCGTGACACCCATCTTCGCGGCCACGTCACGCTTGCCGCCGCTGAACATCTTGACGAAGAAGAATTTGCTGTAGCTCTTCTCGACCGCGTCGGCGATGCGCTCGCGCAGCGTGTCATCCTGCCGCAGGTACGCGTCCATCGTCGAGCGGACCAATTCCCCGCAGGTGGCATCGTCGAAGTCGTCGCGCAGCAAGGCCGACCGCGCGCTGAACAGCCGCAGGATCTCGCCCGGTGTGGTCGGTAACAACTCCTCGGGCAGACCGAGCAGGACGCAGCGATAGCGGCTGAACTCGACGACCGCTCGCTCGCTCGGCGTGAACTCCGTGCGCTTCTGGCGGTGGGCATCCATCGCCAGCAGGTAGAGGTTGATCATCCCGGCGGGCATCTGATCGAGCTGCGGAATCGGCAGCCCGTAGATGCCGACGTCCCATTTGTCGGAGCGCTTGAGCGCGTTGAAGCGGACCATCGAGTGCATCAGCCGCACCATGGCCGCCGCCTCGAATCCCGGCCCATACCGGTCCAGGGCGCCGGGCAGGGTGGTGACGGCGAAGAAGCTGGTCGTCTCGTTGACCCGCCGCGCGGCACGGTTGCCGGACAGGGCACCGGTCAGGGCCATCGGCAACGCTGCATAGGTATTGAGGAAGGTCGCGATGAACGCACCGCGCACGACGAACGGCGCCAGCAGCGCCATCGGGATTCGGGAGTCCTCGGCGCCCTTGCGGACCAGGTCCATGTCCAGCCAGTCCGGCGTGGCTTCCATGTCGGCGATGAACGCGGCCAACTCCGGCGGTGCGTCGGGCACCGCATCGATGCCCTTCCGGCAGGCCAGCTTGAGCATGCTGATCAAGGTGCTGACGCTGTACTGCCCCATCAGTGCGGCGTAGGAGTCGGCCACCACGTCGCCCAGCCAGGTCGCCGTGCAGACCAATTCGACTGCGGCTTCGTCGGCCAGCAGCTTGGCGCGGGTGGCGGGGCGGCCGCGCAGTGACGACACCTCGTCGGGATCGGTCGTGGTGCGGAAGGGCTGGGAGTCGAAGTCCAGCTCGCCGTAGAGCTCGGGCAGCAGCTCGGCTTGACGGCGGACCCGCTCGTGCAACTCGGGGTAGTGCGTGGGCATCCAAGACCTCCGGTAAACGACAGTACTGCTGCACGATGGCACAAATCCATGTAACTGTGTCACGATAACAGGTGGGAAGCCCCGCCGACAGACCCGTCGGCCCACCTCTCCTCGGCAGCCCAGCTCGCCGCGCAGCATGACAGGATGAACGCCATGGCCAGTCCGGCATCAGTCAAGGTCGGCGATCCCATGACCGGTACCGCGGGCGCCATCCTTGCGGCCGCTCGCGTGGAGTTCACCCGGCACGCGTTTCGCCGGGCCAACATCGATGCCGTTGCCCAGCGCGCCGGAGTGAGCCGGCGCACGCTTTACCGGCACTTCCCCACCAAAGAAGCACTCTTCGAGCACCTCGTGGAGGCCGACACCCAGGCCCTCTTCGCCGAGCTCGGCCAGGCTGCCCGGCGGCAGGATGCCGCCGGGGCGATCGTCGAATGCTTCACACTCGCCATGCGCCGCATCACCGAGAACCCCCTCGTTACCGCGGTTATCGAGAGCGAGCCGGAACTCGTCATCGGACTCAACACCCCCAACGGTGAACGGGCTTTCGTACGCGTCAGCAACCTGGTCGCCTCGACGCTGCGCCTCTGCGGAGTCACCATGCCCGACGAATCCGTGCTGGCCACCGCGGAGATCCTGGTGCGTCTGGTCGGATCCCTGCTCACCAACCGGGCGGGGGTCCTCGATATCACCGACACCGTCGCTGTTCGCAAATACGCCGAGACTTACCTCGCCCGGCTGGTTTGGTAGCCGGCGATAGTCAGCTCATGCCGCCCCGGCGAGCACAGCCACATCATTACGCCAGCTGCCCTGCGGGCGTGTAGTCGCGCGCGTCGCTGGTGAATTCGGGCTTGCCGTAGGTCTTCAGTCGGCGTTTCACAAGCCGTACGACGTAATCATCGGTGATCCGGCGCAGTGCCGGAATCCGGCTGGCGCGCCGTACCGCCAGCAGGCGCCCGAGAATGAACGGGTGCCGTCACCCCGATCCGCAGATAGTCGGCCGGCCCGACCGATACACCCTTGGCTTCGGCGACGGAACGGTCGCCGTTGCAGAAGGCCTTCAGGAAGGCCACCTTGCTGTAGCTCTTCTCCACGGCTTCGGCCATGCGTTCCCAACGGGTGTCAACAGGCCGCAGGTAGGCGGCCATGGTCGAGCGCACCATCTCCCCGCAGGTGGCGTCGTCGAAGTCCTCACGAAGCAGCGCCCCGCGGGTGTGGATGAGGTGGATGACCCCGGTGGGTGTGGTCGGCAGCAGTTCCTCGGGCAGACCGAGCAGAAACGCCCGGTAGCGGGTGAACTCGACGATCGCACGCTCGCTGGCGGTGAATTCGGCGCGGCCTCTCCGGCGGGCGGCAAGGGCCAGCAGGTAGAGGTTGATCATCCCGGCCGGCATCTGGTCGACCTGGGGGTCGGGATTCCGTAGACGCCGACGTCCCACTTCTCGGAGCGCTTGAGTGCGTTGTAGCGGACCATCGAGTGCATCAGCCGCACCATCGCTGCGGCTTCGAAGCCGGGGCCGTGACGCTCCAGCGCCCCGGGCAGCGTGGTGACCGCGAAGAAGCTGGTCGTCTCGTTGACCCGACGTGCGGCGCGCTTGCCCGACAGCGCACCGGTCAGTGCCATGGGCAGTGCAGCGTAGGTGTTGACGAAGGTCGCGATGAACGCACCCCGGGTGACGAACGGCGCCACCAGCGCCGCCGGGATGCGGGCATACCGAGCGCCCTCACGCACCAGGTCCATGTCCAGCCACGGCGGGGTGGCTTCCATATCGGCGATGAACGCGACCAGCTCGGGCGGGGCATCCGGCACGGCGTCGATGCCTTCGCGGCAGGCCAGTCGGAGCATGTCGATCAGCGCTGTGACGCTGTATTCGCTCATCAGCGCCGCGTAGGGGTCCGCCACCACATCGCCCAACAGCGTTGCCGTGCAGATCAACTCGACGGCCCGTGCATCGGCAAGGTATGGAGCACGGTCGGCGACCCACTCCGGCAGCGCGGTGCGGTCCGCCGGATCGGTCGTGGTGCGGTAGGGCTGTGCGTCGAAGTCGATGGCGCCGTAGAGGCCGGGCTGCAGCTCGCGTTGACTGCGAACACGTTGCGCAAGCTCGGGATAAAAGGCGGGCATCGCGGACCTCCGGATAACTAACAAGTTGTGAGTACACTAGTAACAGGTTGTTAGTTATGCTGTCAACCATGACTTCGGGACAACTCCGACGGCGCATGACAGCCGAGGCCCGACGCGGCCAGATTCTGGATGTGACCCACGCGATCGTGGACGCGGAGGGGTTTCACGCCGCCACCCCGAACCGGATAGCCGGCGAGGCCGGGATCAACCGATCGCTGATTTACCAGCAATTCGGTGACCCCGCTGGTTTGTTCGTCGCGCTGATCGATCGCGAGGCAGCGCGGGCGGGTGCCCAGTTCGCCGAGGTGATCTCTGAAACGACGGACTCCGGTGGGGGCGGCGGCCTGGTGAGCAGCTTCGACAGCGTGCTCAGAGCTGTCGACGCCCATCCCGCTACCTGGCGGCTGTTTCTGTTCCCCCCGCAGGGGGCGCCGCCGGAACTTCACGAGCGTCTCGCCCGAGCGCAAGCGGTGGTTCGCGGTTATCTGGTCGGCGAGCTACTGCGCGTCTACCCGGACCTGCCGGACCCCGAATACACCGCGCGCATGGTGCAAGCCGCCGCCCGCGAGCTTCTGCAGTTGCGTCTCAGCGATCCGGACGCCGCCACCTACGAACGGCTGCACGCCCTGGTCCGGTCGTTTGCCGTACGTGCCGATTCGCCGTCGCGGTGAGACTACGGACGGCGTCAGTAGCCGCCGGAGTGCTCGAAGATCTTGCGCGGGTTATCCACCAGCATGGTGCGCAGCTGCTCGTCGGTGACGCCGCGTTGCCGCAGCGCCGGGATCACATCGTTGTGGATGTGCAGGTAGTGCCAGTTGGGGGCGGCCACCGAACTCAGTTCGTTGGGCAGCGCATCGAAATAGCAGTTGGCGTCATGCGAGAGCACCATCTTGTCGGCATGGCCCCGTTCGCACAGCGCTGCCACGGTGTTGACCCGGTCCTCGAACGGCAGGATCAGGTCGATGCCGAACCGGTCCATGCCCAGATACGAACCGGCTGCGATCAGTTCTTCCAGGTAGCCCAGATCGGTTGAGTCCCCGGAGTGACCTATCACCACCCGGGACAGGTCGACACCCTCGTCCTCAAAGATGCGCTGCTGCTCGAGGCCGCGTCGCAGGCCGGCGTGGGTGTGGGTCGAGATCGGCGCCCCGGTACGGCGGTGGGCCTGGGCGACCGCGCGCAGCACTCGCTCGACTCCGGGGGTGACGCCGGGTTCATCGGTGGCGCACTTGAGGATTGCGGCCTTGACCCCGGTGTCGGCGATGCCCGACTCGATGTCGCGGACGAACATGTCGGCCATGATCTCCGGGCCGTCGAGCATGGTGCCGGGCCCCCGGTAGTGGAAGAAGAACGGTACGTCGTTGTAGGTGTAGACGCCGGTGGCCACCACGATGTTCAAGTCAGTGCCGGCGGCGACCCGCGCGATGCGGGGGATGTAGCGACCCAGGCCGATCACGGTCAGGTCGACGATGGTGTCGACTCCGGCGGCCTTCAACGCGCCCAGCCGGGTGATCGCGTCGGTGACCCGGGCGTCCTCGTCGCCCCAGGCGTCCGGGTAGTTCTGGGCGATTTCGGTGGTCATGATGAACACGTGCTCGTGCATCAAGGTGACGCCGAGATCGGCGGTGTCGATCGGTCCGCGCACGGTGTGGCATTGCGACATGGCCTGATCGTATGGAGCCCGCGGGGGCCATCGGTGGTCTTCGCCGAGAATGTTTTACGGGTCGGCCAGTAAGTTGTCCCGGATCTGGGTGTAGGAGTGGGCGAACAGCTCCACCTGGCGTGGGCTGAGCAGATCGAACAGGTTGGTGCGCACCGCGTTCACGTGGCCGGGCGCCGCCTGCCGCAGCTTGTCGTGCCCCGACTCGGTCAGCTCGGCGTACAGCCCCCGCTTGTCCTCGTCGCATTTGACCTGTCGCACCCAACCGGCCTCGGTCAGCCGCTTGACCGCGCGGGTGACCCCGCTACGGGTCGTCACGGTGATGTCGGCCAACTCGTTCATCCGCATGCGGTGCTCTGGGGCCTCCGAGAGCAGCGCGAGGGCCTCGAAGTCGGACAGCGTGATGCCGGAGTCGGTGGCCAGTTGCCGGTCCAGGGCCCGTAGCAGCAATCGGGTGCTGTCGAGGTAGGCGCGCCACATCCGGTGCTCTTCCACGCTCAGCCACTCGGTACCCATGCCTCACAATATAGTTTCGGTCGATATAACTGTCCACGCCGGACACCTCGCTTTACCTGGAATCAAGGCCGGGAATGGCCCAATAGATAGTTGCGTTGTCAACGATCATGTACAGTAACCAGCAACCAGGGAGGAGGGCCGCCGTGTCCGGCATGCAATTCGGCATCTTCACCGTCGGCGACGTCACCACCGACCCGACCACGGGCCGCACGCCGACCGAGGCGGAGCGCATCAAGGCGACGGTGACGATCGCCAAGAAGGCCGAGGAAGTAGGCCTGGATGTCTTCGCCACCGGGGAGCACCACAACCCACCGTTCGTGCCGTCGTCGCCGACGACCCTGCTGGGTTACATCGCAGCGCAGACCGAACGGATCCAGCTGACCACCGCGACCACCTTGATCACCACCAACGACCCGGTAAAGATCGCCGAGGACTACAGCGTGTTGCAGCACCTGGCCGACGGCCGGGTGGACCTGATGCTGGGCCGCGGCAATACCGGCCCGGTCTACCCGTGGTTCGGCAAGGACATCCGGGCCGCCCTGCCGCTCACCGTGGAGAACTACCGGCTGCTGCGCCGGCTGTGGCGCGAGGAGGTCGTCGATTTCAGCGGCGAGTACCGCGCCCCGTTGCACGGGTTCAGCCTGGCACCGCGACCGCTCGACGGGGTACCCCCGTTCGTCTGGCACGGCTCGATCCGCAGCCCCGAGATCGCCGAACTGGCGGCGTATTACGGCGACGGGTTCTTCGCCAACCACATCTTCTGGCCGCCGTCGCACACCAAGGCGATGGTGCAGTTGTACCGGCAGCGGTTCGAGCATTACGGCCACGGCAGTGCCGATCAGGCGATCGTCGGTCTGGGCGGCCAGGTGTTCATGCGACCGAACAGTCAGGACGCCGTCGATGAGTTCCGGCCCTACTTCGACAACGCGCCGGTCTACGGCCACGGCCCCAGCCTGGAGGAGTTCAGCGCCCAGACCCCGCTGACGGTCGGCTCACCGCAACAGGTGATCGACAAGACCCTGGGGTTCCGGGATTACGTCGGCGACTATCAACGCCAACTGTTCCTGATCGACCACGCGGGCCTGCCGCTCAAGACGGTGCTGCAGCAGCTCGATCTGCTCGGTGAGCACGTCGTCCCGGTGCTGCGCAAGGAGTTCGCGATCGGCCGGCCCACCCATGTTCCCGGCGCTCCGACGCACCAGTCGCTGGTCGAGGCCGCGGCCGCGCCCGAGATCGGCAGCGCGTCATGAAGCTGGCGGTGATCAGCGGGGGACTGCGCGAGCCGTCGTCGACCCGGCTGTTGGCCGACCGGCTCGTCGAGACGGCGCGCACGGACTATCCGAACGGATCTCCAAGGCGGCCAAGGACTTCACTCGGCTGCTGGAACTGCGCGCTCCCGGCGAACCGGTCAGCGCCGACATCGATGAGATGACACGCTTGCTTGCAGGCGCCGAATGAGAAGGAGAGAACGAGAATGACGAAGTTGGCGGTTATCTACTACTCGGCCACCGGTCACGGCACCGCGATGGCCCAGCGGGTGGCCCGGGCCGGCGAGGCCGCCGGCGCGGAGGTGCGGCTGCGGCACGTCGCGGAGACACGCGAGCCGGCCACCTTCGCGCAGAACCCGGCCTGGAGCGCCAACTACGAGGCGACCAAGGACCTGCCGGCAGCGACCGGCGACGACATCGTCTGGGCGGACGCCGTCATCTTCGGCTCGCCCACCCGATTCGGATCCCCCGCAGCGCAATTCCGTACCTTCATCGACGGCCTGGGCGGGCTGTGGGCCAAGGGGGAGCTGGCCGACAAGGTCTACGCCGGCTTCACCTCGAGCCAGACCACGCACGGTGGGCAGGAGTCCACGCTGCTGAACCTGTACGTCACGCTGATGCATTTCGGCGGCATCCTGGTGCCGCCGGGCTACACCGACCCGGTCAAGTTCGCCGACGGCAACCCCTACGGGGTCGGCCACATCACCGGCCCGGAGAACAAGAACGAGCTGAACGAGGCGACCCTGGCCGCGCTCGATCACCTGGCCACCCGGGTAGTGGGCGTCGCCGCGAAGATCGCCGGGGCATGACCCCGGCGCCAGGCCCGGCGCACAACTGACCCTTGAAGAGTGACGCACCTCACATTACGATGACCAGTGGTCATTCCAGTGAGGTGGTCCGATGCCGACGGTGACGTGGGGACGGGTCGACCCGGCGCGCCGGGCCGCCGTGCTGGAGGCCGCTGAGGCGGAGTTCAGCGCGCGCGGCTTCTCACACGGCAGCCTCAACGTCATCGCTCGGCGCGCCGAGGTCGCCAAGGGCAGCTTGTTCCAGTACTTCGCCGACAAGGCAGACCTGTACGCGTTCGTCGCCGACACCGCCGGCCAGCGAGTGCGCTCCTACATGGAGCGACGGATCGTCGACCTCGACCCCAGCCGGCCGTTCTTCGAATTCCTCACCGACATGCTCGACGTCTGGGTCGCCTACTTCGCCGACCACCCGCGGGAGCGGGCGCTGCACGCCGCGGCCAGCATGGAGATCGACACCGACGCCCGGATCAGCGTGCGGACCGTCGTCCACCGTCACTATCTGGAGGTGCTGCGCCCGCTGGTCGACGACGCGCAGGCTCGAGGGGACCTGCGTGCCGACGCCGACACCGGTGCGCTGCTGTCGCTGCTGCTGCTGATCGTCCCGCACCTGGCGCTGGCCCCTTACCTCCGCGGCATCGACCCCGTCCTCGGACTCGACGAGCACACTCCGGAACAACCGGCCCTGGCGATCCGCCGGCTGGTCGCCGTGCTGGCCGCGGCATTCGGCGGCGAGAGAACTCGCCATCGCCACCAATCCGAGGAGGCAGTTCCATGACCCGCACCCACTACGACTCATTGGCCGCCGGCGGGCTGAACTGGGACAGCCTGCCGCTCAAGCTGTTCGCCGGCGGGAACGCGAAATTCTGGAATCCCGCCGACATCGACTTCTCCCGCGACCGGGACGACTGGGAATCGCTCACCGACCGGGAACGCGATTACGCCGTCCGGCTGTGTGCGCAGTTCATCGCCGGCGAGGAGTCGGTCACCCAGGACATCCAGCCGTTCATGGCGGCGATGCGCGCCGAAGGCCGACTCGGCGACGAGATGTACCTGACCCAGTTCGCGTACGAGGAGGCCAAGCACACCCAGGTGTTCCGAATGTGGCTGGACGCGGTGGGGATAACCGACGACCTGCACGGCTACCTCGACGCGCTCCCGTCCTACCGGCGGATATTCAACGAGGAGTTGCCGGAATCGTTGGCCGGCCTGTCGGTCGATCCGTCTCCGGCGAGCCAGGTACGTGCGGCGGTGACCTACAACCACTTCGTCGAGGGCACGCTGGCGCTGACCGGTTACTACGCCTGGCACAAGATCTGCGTGCAGCGCGGCGTACTTCCGGGCATGCAGGCCCTCATCGGGCACATCGCCAACGACGAGCGACGGCACATGGCGTGGGGCACCTTCACGTGCCGGCGGCACGTCGCCGCCGACGACGCCAACTGGGAGGTGTTCGAAACACGGATGAACGAACTCCTGCCGCTGTTGGTGAGCTACAACGCGGAGGGCAGTGAGATCTACGGTGAGGACGTCCCGTTCGGACTGTCCTCCGACGAACTGCTGCAGTACTCGATGGACAAGGGGATGCGCCGGTTCGGCACCATCAGCAGCGCCCGCGGCCGCCCGGTCGGCGAGATCGACCTGGACTATTCGCCGGTACAGCTGGAGGACACCTTCGCCGACGAAGACCGCAAGATGCTGGCGGTCTCCGCCTGAGACGGCCGGCCCGGGTCAGGCCACCCACACCGTTTTGAGGTTGCAGAACTCCCGAATGCCGTGGCCGGACAGTTCCCGGCCGTACCCCGACCGCTTGATGCCGCCGAACGGCAACTCCGGGTAGGACACCGTCATGCCGTTGATGAAGACCTGGCCGGCCTCGATCTCGTCGGCGAACCGGCTGATCTCGGCGTCGTCGCGGGTCCAGGCGTTCGATCCCAGCCCGAAGGTGGTGGCATTGGCGATCTCGATCGCCTCGTCGATGTCGGCGACGCGGTACACCGAGGCCACCGGGCCGAACACCTCCTCGGTGAACAGGGCCATGTCACGGGTGATGTCGGTGATCACGGTCGGCGGGTAGAACCAGCCCGGGCGGTCGAGCCGCTTCCCGCCGCACTGGATCACCGCGCCGGCCGCCGCCGCGGTGTCCACCTGCTGTTCCACCTCGTCGCGGCCCTGTTCGGTGGCCAGCGGTCCGACGTCGGTGTCCGGGTCGGTCGGATCGCCGACCCGCAGCGCCGACATCTGGGCGGTGAACTCGGTGACGAAGTCGTCGTAGACGTCGGTGTGGACGATGAATCGCTTTGCCGCGATACAGGATTGGCCGTTGTTCTGTACCCGGGCCTTGACCGCGGTCGTCACCGCGGCGTCCACGTCGGCAGACGGCATCACGATGAACGGGTCGCTGCCGCCCAGCTCCAGCACCGTGTGTTTCACCTCGTCGCCGGCGATGGCCGCAACCGACCGTCCGGCCGGTTCGCTGCCGGTCAGCGTCGCCGCCGCCACCCGCGGGTCGCGCAGCACCCGCTCCACGGCGCCCGATCCGATCAGCAGGGTCTGGAAACAGCCGTCGGGAAAACCGGCGCGCGACAACAGTTCTTCCAGGTACAGCGCGGTCTGCGGCACATTGGAGGCGTGCTTGAGCAGACCGACGTTGCCGGCCATCAGGGCCGGCGCGGCGAACCGCACCGCTTGCCAGAGCGGGAAGTTCCACGGCATCACGGCCAGCACCACCCCGAGCGGCTGGTAGCGCGCGAACGCCTTGGACGCGTTGACCGCCGAGGCGTCAGGGGCGGGCTCATCGGCCAGCAGGGCTTCGCTGTGGTCGGCGTAGAACCGGAAGCCCTTGACGCATTTGAGTGCTTCGGCCTTGGCCGAGGTCAACGTCTTGCCCATCTCCAGCGTCATCATCGCGGCGACGTCGTCGGCTTCAGCCTCCAGCAGGTCGGCGGCCGCATGCGTCCAGCGGGCGCGCTGGGCGAAATCGGTGCGACGGTAGTCGGCGAAGCGGGCCGCCGCGCGGGCGATCGCGGCTTCGATCTGCGTTTCAGTGGCCGCGGTGAACGTCTTGACCGTCTCGCCGGTTGCCGGGTTGGTGGTGGCAATTGCGGGCACGCGAGTCTCCTTCGGGGCGCTGCGTCGTGGGGTGTGTAGGTCCAGCCTGCCACCATCGAACCGCGTAGGCTCGCGACGAGCCAGCGTCAGTACATCGATACGGGAGTCCTGGATGCGTTTCAACCCTCCGCCCAACTGGCCGCCTGCGCCGCCCGGCTGGGCGCCGGACGCGAACTGGGCGCCGGATCCGTCGTGGCCGCCTCCGCCGCCCGGCTGGCCGTTGTGGGTGGACGACTTCGGTCAGGGCGCAGCTCCGGGTGGCGCCCCGGTGCCGTATCCGCCCTACGGTGCGCCGTGGCCGATGCCGGCGCCCGAGCAGGGCTCGCGCAAGCGGCTGTGGCTCTCGCTGGCCGCGGCCGCGACGGCGGTCGTGGTCGGCCTAGGGCTGATGGTGGGCTTGGGTGGGCGCTTCACCGCGGCGGAGAAACCGTCCCGGAAGCCGGACATCACCGAGCTGACCTCGGACATGCTCGTCGAGCGCGCCTCCTTCCCGGACCCCTCCGGCGGCAAGTGGATCAGCGGCGTCAACAGCGCCGGCGACAGCCCCTCGGAGATGCCGAATCTGACCGTTGACCCCCCGGAATGCGCTGACTTCTACTCGAGTCCCAGTTCCGCCACCCAGACGGCGACGGCCACGTTGGCCAAGCTGCAACCCGGTGGCCTGCACTCGATGAGGGTTCGGCTGGCCCTGACGCCGGACCGTCCGGACCTCAAGGCGTTCGTGGACAAATGCCAGTCGTTCAAGCAGACCTTCGAGTCCGGTGGGCGCAGCGTCACCACTGATATCCAGCTCAGCCCGTTGGAGGCCGAGGGGGTGCCGTCGTGGGCGGTCGCGACGGTGATCACCAGTTCCAGCAAGGCGGCCATCCGGCTGCCGATCGCGATCACCGCCTCCACGATCTCCGGCTACTACCGCGGCGTGCTCGTCGTTGCCAGCAGCAATGACATCGGGCTCCGAACCGGCGATGACGAGTCGGAGGATGCCACCCACGCCGATGAGCTGGTGCAACTTTTCAACACCCAGATCGAGAAGCTCGAGGCTGCGCCGTAGCCGGCCCGGCGACCGTCGGCGCTTCCCGTGAGTGGGAATCCGGCGACAGGTTTGTCGGCGGGTCGGTCGTCACATTCCCGCACGGCGCGGGGGCTCGCCGGGATCGCGACCACCGCTGCTGACCACCGCGGCGGTCGCAGCCAGCACGGCGACCGAGACCAGGGCAGCCAGCTGCACGCCCGCGGAATGTCCGGCGTAGCCGTCCACCGATCGCCACGGGTGCCGGCACAACACCGCACCGGCCAGGATCAGCCCGCCGGAGCTCAAACCGAGCCGGGTCGCGTCGAACGCGCGCTGCCGATGGCGCAGCGCGAACATCGCGATCAGCGCCGCTCCGAACACGACGGCGCCGGCGGCACCGGCGATCAGCGTGCCGACCGTGAGCACGGCGATCCCCAGCTGTCCGCGGCTGGGCTGCCAGGGCCGCGCCGGCGGGCCGGGGCTGCGGATCCGCCGTGCCGGCCACCAGGCCAGCAGGGCCAGCAGCGGCAGTAGGGCCAGCCCGCCGGCCATCCCCAGGCGGTACATCCGGTTGGGGCCGAACCTCAACGTGATCGTGCCGTCCGTACCGGCGGGCACCACCCAGCCCTGCTGCCAACCGTTGACCGCGACCGGGACCAGTCGGCTGCCGTCGGGTGTGCGTGCCACCCAGCCGCGGTTGATGCTCTCCGGAACGACCAACACCCGGGTCGCCGACGCGTCGGAGACCGTCACCTCGCGCCGGGCGGGGCTCCAGGTGCCGACGACGGCGGGTGTCGTCGCGGTACCGCCCCCATCGCGGGTTGCCAGCGGCCCGGACAGCGTGGCGCTGTCGACGACGAACGCCGAACCCGGGCTGATCAGCAGTTCCTGTGCCCCGGGGGGCAGCGCGATCGGTCGCTGATCGCAGGGCTGGGCGCGTACCGGCTCGTCATCGAGCAAGGCGCCCACGGTGGTAGTGATCGAGGTGTGCACGAACCGGCCGGCGATCGCGACGATCGGGCCGTGGCCGCAGTCGACGGTGACCCGGCGCGCCCGGTTGCGGGCGGGGTCTGCGGGGGCGATCGGGCGGCCGTCGGCGCCGAGCACGCTGACCTCGGCCAGCCCGGGTGGTTTGAGCTGGTCGAAGCCGATCGCGGTGCGGTCGATCACGTCCTGCCACTCCAGCAGACTGATCGAGACGGTGTCGGTCACCCGCGGCTGCAGCCCTACCCGATGTTCGTCGGAGTCCGCCAGTTCCCGGACCTGCGGGCCCGAGCCGAGGTCGATGGCCACCAGCGTGGGCCGCGCCGGCAACGGGGACCTACTGGCGGCGAACCGCAATCCGGCCACCTCGACCGGGCGCGGCAACGTGATGGTCAGCGTCGGCGGGGAGCGGTGGGCGACCACCCGCTGCGACGCGGTCCAGGCGGTGCCCGGATCACCGTCCGCGGCGGCGTATGCCGACCCGAGCACGTCGAGCACGTCGGCGTCACCGCGGGCCCTTGCCGCGCCCGGCTCGGCGATCAGGTCGACCAGGTGGGGGCCCTGACGTGGCCGCACCCATACCGTCGGGGTCACCGAGATGGGCTGCGGCACGTTCAGGGTTCGGCTGAAGGTGGCGGGTTCCTCGGGCTCCAGCATCATCGATGCCGCGCAGCGGACGGCGCCGGAGGCCGCGGCACAGCCGGCCCGGCCGGGCAGGCCCGCCCCGAGATCCCATTGCGACACTCGCGCACCCGCCGGTGGGGCCGGCACGAGCGCGGTGTGGCGCAGGTCGACGGGATGCGCGTAACCCGAGGCGTCGTACTGGGTGACCGACAGGTCGGTGATACCGAACTGCACGCCGGGGGAACCGTCTTCGGTTCCCGACGCGGTGATCCGCACCCACGGCGTCTCGCCGTAGGGCAGCGCGGCGGTCAGCGGCTCGCCGGCGTGGTCGAACCGCAGTGTGGTGGTGCCGTTGACCGTGGAGATCTGGATCCGCCGTACCTGCGCGCCGACGGCCGTCGCGCTGGGTGTCACGGTGATGGTGCCGTTGGTCAATGGGTGGTCGAAGTCGATTTGCAGCCATTGGCCGACCGCCGACTGCAGCGCGTTGGAAACCCAGGCGGTGCCCGAGTCGCCGTCGATGGCGGCGGCCGGGGAGGTCGACGGTGCCACGTCGGGCAGCGCGGTGGCGTCCGAGGACGAACTGGACGCGGTGATCCGGCCGCCGATCCAGCCGCCGAACACCGTGGCGGCCCCGGGCGTCGGATAGTCCGGCACCCGGCTGTGGGTGTGGCGGGCGTCGCCGGCGGCCCGCAGCGTCGATGAGTGGTCGTCGACGCGGCCGTAGTCGGTCTCGCGGGCCAGCGGCGTGTCGGTGACGGTGATCCCACCGTTTCGCGGGGCACCGAGCCCGGCGCGGCGCGCGTCGGCCGTCATCAGTACCGGACCCTGCACCGGCTCGCCGCGCATCCGGCGATGCTCGTCGAGCCGCAGCAGCACCTCCGGGCCGCCCGCGATGCGTGGCATCGCATCGAGGTCGGCCAGATACGGTGCGCCCGGGTTCGCTCCGGCTGCCGGCTCGCCGACCCGGTAGATCTCGATCGCCGGATAGGCCGGGCGCAATCCGCTGTCGGAGACGAATCCGGGCACCGTGCCCGACCCGACCGGGTTGCCGAACTGGGCCACCCGCTGCAGCCCCGGCGAGCCGTCGACGGCGCGGTGAACCAGCAGCGGCCGGGCCGACCGCGAGGTGTCGGGGTCGAGGTCGTTGCGCACCACCAGATAGGAAATGCCTTGGCGGGCAAGGGTGTCGGCCAGCCCGGCCGAGGGGCGGCCGGCGGCGAAGAGCCGCTGCACCGAGTCCAGCGCCCGGATGGTCTGCGGCGGGGTCAGCGGAATGGAGTCGCGCACTCCCCAGGGACCCCCCGCTGTCTCACTGAGCACCTGCAGCGGCTCGTCGTGACTGGTGCCCCAGGTCTGAGTGGCGAACGGAGCCCCCGGTACCACCAACACCCGGCCCGGCGTCGGGCCGCCGGTGTTGTGTTCGCCGAGCCAGGCGGCGGCGTCGCGCCAATGCTGCGGCAGATCCTGAAATGTCCCCGGCGGAGTGAGCCGGCCGGTCCAGGCCAGCGACGTGCTGACCATCAGCGCGGTCAGCACCACCACGCCGACCGCCGCCGTCTTGTGGTGTTCGGGGTGAACGTAGGCACGCCGCCACACCGCTGCCGGTGCGCTGCCCGGCAGCGGTATACGGCCCAGCAGATAGGTGACTCCGAGCACCAGCGGGAGCCGGATCACCGACTCGAGTTTGTGCACGTTGCGCAGCGGGGCGCCGTCGGCATCGAGGAAGGTCTGCACGGCGTGTGCCAGCGGCGAACCCAGCCCGCCCGCGTAGCCCACCGCCAGCAGCGTCACCCCGATCAGCAGCATGGTGACCAGCCGCCCGGCGCCGGGTAGTCGCCGGCGCAGCATGCCGGTCAGCCCGGCCAGCCCGGCGGCAGCGACCAGGCAGGTGCCCAGGATCAGCACCGGGCGGGTGACCAGCGGTGCGCCGGCCGTGGCGTTCGGCGCGACGAAGGGCGTCCAGCTGTGGGTGCCGCGCAGTATCTCGGTCAGCGACGTCCACCGGGTGGTCACCCCGGCGGATTCGATGAAGTCCAGGAACGGCGGACTGACCCGGCCCAGCAACAGCAGGGCGACCAGCCACCAGGTCACCGCCAGCGCCAGCGCCAGCAGCCACCAGCCGGTGAAGGACCACCAGCGTCGGTTCGGGCGGTGACACAGCCACCAGATGATCGCCGGCAGGCAACCGGCCAGTGTCGCGACGGCGTTGACCGCGCCCATCAGTGCCACCGCCACGCCGGCTTGGCCGGCCAGCGCTCGCACCGGGCGTCCCGGCGTCTCGCTACCCGGCGCGCCCAACGCGCGTATCACCGGCAGCAGTACCCACGGGGCCAGCATCATCGGCAGCGTTTCCGATGAGATCGAGCCCATGGTGGTCAACACCCGCGGCGACAGCGCGAATGCGGCTGCGCCGATCAGCCGTGCCGTGGGGGTGCCGAGCCGCAACGTCTCGGCCACCCGCAGCAGACCCCAGAAACCCACCGTGAGCAGCAGCGCCCACCAGAGTCGCTGAATGATCCAGCCGGGCAGCCCCACGAAGTCACCGAGCAGGAAGAAGGCGCCGTGCGGGAAGAGGTAGCCGTAGGCCTGGTTCTGCACCTGACCGAACGGCAGTTCGCTGCTCCACAGGTTGACCGCGCGGGTCAGGAACCGCAGCGGATCGGCGGTCAGGTCCAGTTTGGTGTCCGGGGAGATTCGGCCGGGCGCCTGGATGAAACTGCAGGCCAACGCGACTGCGCCGACCAGCCACAGCCAGCGCCGCGACAACATTGTCACACCCTGCAACTCCGTCTGCGGACGGCCGGAAGTCGACGGCGTCCGCAGGTCAGCCGCGGTTGCCGTATTCCACCCTGTTCAGCACCGAGGACTGTGGGTCGCCCCCGGCGATCTGCGGCTTGGTGTCCTGTTGCACCATCAAGGTCACGCCGAAGACGGCCGCCGCGCCGAGCAGCACCCCGACGACAATGCTGATGGCCGCCGGTACCACGAACCGAGGCATGGTCTGGCTCCTTCCGCAGTCCCGCGACGTGATCTCGGGGCACCAACAACACCGCCCCCGGTGACCCCCGCCCGCCAACGTAGCACGCGCCGCATAAACACATGCGGTTCAGCGATCCTCGGCGAAGAAGAGGTGACGCTGGGGCCGCCGCATGAGCCCCGATGTTCCGGCCGTGACAGCATGGTGCGATGCCTGCATCGCCGACTCGACACCTGCCCGGTCTGCTGTTGGCGGCCGCGTTGCTGCCGGCGCTGACGACCGCCTGCTCCCACCGCACCGAGACACCCGCGCCGTCGACACCGGCGGAGTCGACGGACACCTCGACGGCCGCCGCGCCGGTTGACCCGGCCTGCAAGCAGTTGGCGGCTCTGCCGATCCGCGACAAGCTCGCGCAGCTGGTGATGGTCGGCGTCCGTGACGCGGCCGACGCGCGCGCGGTGGTCACCGACCATCATGTCGGCGGCATCTTCATCGGCAGCTGGACCGAGCTGTCGATGCTGACCGACGGTTCGCTGACCGAGATCAAGGAAGACCAGGCCGCCGCCGGTCCGCTGCCGCTGGCGGTCAGTGTCGACGAAGAGGGCGGCCGGGTGGCGCGGCTGTCCTCGCTGATCGGGTCCTCGCCGTCGGCCAAGGAGCTGGCGGCTACCCACAGCGCCGCGCAGGTGCGCGAGCTGGCGGCCGAGCGCGGCCGCAAGATGGCCGACCTGGGCATCACCATCGACTTCGCGCCCGTGGTCGACGTGGTCGCCGCCGGCACCGACGACGACACCGTGATCGGCGACCGCTCGTTCGGCTCGGACCCGGCCAAGGTGACCGAGTACGCCGGGGCGTACGCGCAGGGACTGCGTGACGCCGGGCTGCTGCCGGTGCTCAAACACTTCCCCGGCCACGGCCACGGCTCCGGTGACTCGCACACCGCCGGGGCGGTGGCCACGCCACCGCTGGCGCAGCTACAGGACAACGACCTGGTGCCCTATCGCACGCTGGTCACCCAGGCGCCGGTGGCGGTGATGATGGGACACCTGGAGGTGCCCGGCCTGACCGAGGACCCGGCCAGCCTGAGTCCGGCCGCGGTCAGCCTGTTGCGCGCCGGCACCGACTATCACGGCCCGGCGTTCTCCGGGCTGGTATTCACCGACGATCTGTCGTCGATGGCCGCCATCACCGAACACTACGGCGTCGCCGATGCGGTGTTGCGAAGCCTGCAGGCCGGCGTGGACATCGCGCTGTGGGTCACCACCGACGAGGTGCCGGCGGTGTTGGACCGGCTGGAGCAGGCGGTGGCGGCGGGCGAGTTGAAGCGTGAGGCGATCGATGCCTCGTTGGCGCGGTTGGCGGCGGTCAAGAAACCGGGAACGCACTGCCACGGCTGATACCGCCACCGCCGGACGCGAAGTTACTCTTCGGTAAGATCGTGCGGCAGAAGGTACGCGGAAGGAACCCCGAGGCGATGGCAGCTGGCAGTAAGCGGTTACCGCGGGCTGTGCGCGAACAGCAGATGCTCGACGCCGCGGTGCAGATGTTCTCGATCAACGGCTATCACGAGACCTCGATGGACTCGATCGCGGCGGCGGCCCAGATCTCCAAGCCGATGCTCTACCTGTACTACGGCTCCAAGGAGGAACTCTTCGGGGCGTGTCTGGACCGTGAGCTGGCGCGCTTCGTCGAGACGGTGCGCACCAGCATCGACTTCCAGCAGAGCCCGAAAGACCTGTTGCGGAACACGATCCGGTCGTTCCTGCACTACATCGACACCAACAGGGCGTCTTGGATCGTGATGTATTCGCAGGCCACCAGTTCGCAGGCGTTCGCCCACACCGTGCGGGAGGGGCGCGAGCGGATCGTCGAGCTGGTCGGCCGGCTGTTGCGGGCCGGCACCCGCAACCCCGAGCCCGGCGTCGACTTCGACATGATGGCGGTCGCACTGGTCGGCGCCGGCGAGGCGATCGCCAGCCGGGTCAGCACGGGCGACACCGACGTCGACGAGGCGGGCGAGCTGATGATCGACCTGTTCTGGCGCGGCCTCAAGGAGGCGCCCGGCGGCCGTGACGGCGCCGAGAGCGCCGCCGCGGGATAGCCCGGCCCGTCAGGCCGCGAAGAGCTCCTGGAACTCGGCGGTGATCTCCGAAACCGCCTGCTTGATCACGATGAATTCGAATCCGAGGGCGATGCTGCCAACCCGAACAGGCCGGCGATCGGCATGCCGAGCGCGTTGAGGATGTCTCCGGAACCGAGTTCTTGTGCGAACAGATTGGCGGCGTAGGCCGGAGCCGTGGTGAGCAAGGCGTTGACGAGATCCGCAGTCGGAAGCTGGTCTGCGGTCGGCTGTCGGTCGGCGGCAACGCCAGCAGATCACGCATCACCATGGTCGAATGGTGGCTGGAGCAACATATCTACGGACTCGTGGTTACCTCCGCCGAAGCGCTGGCCGCGCCCACACCGGGTTTCTCTGCGCGGGCCTACATGGACACGGTGATGGTGGTGGTCCGCGGGTTGGTGATGTCGATCCCGGTGTGGGGTATCGATGTCGTGAGCGCACGCTGGCAGGTCAGCAAGGCCAACCTGCTGCGGGCGGCCGGCCTCGCTGCCGAGATCGGCTGATCCGGCAAAGTGCCGGCTACAGTGCCCGCACCGCGCCGGTCAGATACGGATAGCCCTTGGCGATGTTGCGCAGCGACAGATCCCAGCCGCCCTCGACCCGGTCGACGTAGAGCCCCGGGCCGGCCGGCAGCAGCATCGGCTTGCCGAACCGCACCGTGTAGTCCACCGCGTCCGGCAGCGTCCCTTCGATATTCGCCAGAACCGCTGCCGCGGAGAACATTCCGTGGGCGATCACCGTCGGGAAGCCGAACAGCTTGGCGCCGATCGAGCTGGTGTGGATCGGATTGTGGTCACCGCCGGCGGAGGCGTAGCGGCGGATCTGACCGGGCGTGACCCGCAGCACCACGTTCGGCGGTCCCAGCTTGGGTTGTTTGGCCGGCGGCGGCTTGGGCTCATCGGACAGGCTGGTGCGCTGTTGATGCAGGAAGGTGGTCACCTGATGCCAGGCCAGGTCGTTGCCGACGTGGAGGTCGGTGACGATATCAACGAGCAGGCCCTTGCGATGTTCGCGCAGGTTCTCCGCGTGCACCTCGACGTCGACGGTGTCGGTGACCGCAATCGGCCGGTACTGGGTAATCCGGTTCTCGGTGTGCACCGAGCCCATTGCGGCGAACGGGAAATCGAACCCCGTCACCAGCGACATCACCGTGGGGAAGGTCAGCGCGAACGGGTAGGTGACCGGGACGTGGTTGCCGTAGCGCAACCCGGTGACGGCGGCGTACTCGGCGACGTGGCCGGCGTCGATGGCCAGGTCGTCGACCCGCAACGTCCGGTCCGGCAGGGCGCCGGACCGCGGAATGAACGGCAGCGCTCCGGCGACCGCGCGCAACATGTTCTTGGCGCCACTGGGTTGCGTCACGTCAGGCCCCCAGCATGGCTTGGCCGCAGACCCGGATGGTGTTGCCGGTCACCGCGTTTGACGCCGGGCTGGCGAAGTAGCCGATCAGCTCGGCGACATCGACGGGCTGGCCGCCCTGGAACAGCGAGTTCAGCCGGCGGCCCACCTCCCGGGTGGCCAACGGGATCGCCGCGGTCATCTCGGTCTCGATGAACCCCGGCGCGACGGCGTTGATCGTGATGCCCTTGTCCGCCAGCACCGGCGCCAGCGCATCGGTGAGCCCGATCATGCCGGCCTTGGTGGCCGCGTAGTTGGTCTGGCCGCGGTTGCCGGCGATGCCGGCCATCGATGACAGCCCGATCACTCTGCCGCCCTTACCGATACTGCCGCGCGACACCAGGCCTTCGGTAAGACGTTGCGGTGCAAGTAGGTTGACCGCCAGCACCGCGTTCCAGCGGGCGTCGTCCATGTTGGCCAGCAGCTTGTCGCGGGTGATACCGGCGTTGTTGACCAAGATGTCGGCGTTGCCGTCGTAGTGCTCTTTGAGGTGTGCGGCGATCTGGTCGACCGCGTCGTCGGCTGTGACGTCCAGTGCCAGCGCGGTGCCGTCCACCCGGGCGGCCGTTGCGTTGAGGGCCTCGGCCGCGCCTGGCACGTCGATCGCCACCACCTTGGCGCCGTCGCGGGCGAACACCTCGGCGATGGTGGCGCCGATGCCACGCGCGGCGCCGGTGATGATCGCCACCTTCCCCTCCAGCGGGCGGTCCCAATCGGCTGGCGCGGTGGCGTCATCGGCGCCGACGTAGAACACCTGCCCGTCGACGTAGGCCGAGCGGCCCGACAGGATGAATCGCATCGTCGATTCCAGGCCGGTGGCGCCCGGCTTGGCTTCCGGCGACAGGTACACCAGCTGCACGGTGGCGCCGCGTTGCAGCTCCTTGCCGAGCGAGCGGGTGAAGCCTTCCAGCGCCCGCTGGGCGATCCGCTCGTCGACGCTGCCGGTCGCCTCCGGCGTGGTGCCCACCACGACGAGCCGGCCGCAGCGGCCCACGTTGCGCAGCAGCGGCGTAAAGAAGTCGTGCAGCTCGGTCAGCCCCGCCGGTGAGTTGATGCCGGTGGCGTCGAGGACCAGCCCGCCGAACGAGTCGGCCCAGCGGCCACCGAGGTTGTCGCCGACCACCTCGTAGTCGCCGGCCAGCGCGGTGCGCAACGGTTCGACGACCCGGCCGGACCCGCCGATCAGCAGCGGCCCGGCCAGCGGTGGCTCGCCAACCCGGTAGCGGCGCAGCGTCTCGGCCTGGGGAACACCCAGTTGTTTGGACAGGAATGATCCCGGGGCGGAGTTCAGGATCTGGGACAACAGGTCGGTCGGGAGTTTGGGGGCCAGTTTAGGGGCCATCGTGCTGCCTTCCATGTGGGGACGTGCCTGGTGCAGGCCACGGTGTCGACAACGAACTTACTCCAGAGTAAGAATACTGGGTAGTATCACCCCGATCGTCCCGCCGGTGCGGGGCGCCCGACCACCAGACGGAGAGATCGTGGCACCTGGATCTGCTGCTAAGCCCACCCCCGCCGAGCCCGGCGCGCGTCGCCGCGTCGCCGTCCTCGGTGGTAACCGCATCCCGTTCGCACGCTCCGACGGCGCCTACGCCAGCGCGTCCAACCAGGATATGTTCACCGCGGCACTGGGCGGCCTGGTCGACCGGTTCGGCTTGGCCGGCGAGAAGTTGGATGCCGTGATCGGCGGCGCGGTGCTCAAGCACAGCCGGGACTTCAACCTGATCCGGGAATCCGTGCTCGGCTCGGCGCTGTCGCCCTACACGCCGGCCTTTGACCTGCAGCAGGCGTGCGGCACCGGATTGCAGGCGGCCATCTGCGCTGCCGACGGTATCGCCGCCGGCCGTTACGAGGTGGCAGCCGCGGGCGGGGTGGACACCACCTCGGATGCGCCGCTGGAGGTAGGCAACGAACTGCGCCGCACGCTGCTGGCGCTGCGCCGGTCCAAGTCGAACCTGGCGCGTCTGAAGCTGGTCGGCAAGCTGCCGGCCACCCTGGGTGTGGAGATCCCGGCCAACAAAGAAGCCCGCACCGGGCTTTCCATGGGTGAACACCAGGCGGTCACCACCAAGCAGATGGGGATCAAGCGGGTCGACCAGGATGAGCTGGCCGCGGCCAGCCACCGCAACATGGCCGCCGCCTACGACCGCGGCTTCTTCGACGACCTGGTCACCCCGTTTCAGGGCCTCTACCGCGACAACAACCTGCGGCCCGAGTCGAGCCCGGAGAAGTTGGCGACCCTCAAGCCGGTGTTCGGCGCGAAAGCCGGCGACGCCACCATGACCGCGGGCAATTCCACACCGCTGACCGACGGCGCGTCGGTGGCGCTGCTGGCCAGCGAGCAGTGGGCGGCCGCGCACAAGCTGACCCCGCTGGCGTACTTCGTCGACTCCGAGACGGCCGCCGTGGATTACGTCACCGGCCCGGACGGGCTGCTGATGGCGCCGACCTACGCGGTGCCGCGGCTGTTGGCCCGCAACGGACTGACGTTGCAGGACTTCGATTTCTACGAGATCCACGAGGCGTTCGCCTCGACGGTGCTGTGCCACTTGGCGGCGTGGGAGTCCGAGGATTACTGCAAGCAACGGCTGGGACTGGACGCCGCGCTGGGCGCGATCGATCGGTCCAAGCTCAACGTCAACGGCTCGTCGCTGGCAGCCGGGCACCCGTTCGCGGCCACCGGTGGGCGGATCGTGGCGCAGGCGGCCAAACAGATCGCCGAGGCCAAGGCGGCGAAGAAAGGCGCCTCGAAGAACAAGCCGGTACGGGCGCTGATCTCGATCTGCGCCGCGGGCGGTCAGGGCGTGGCCGCCATCTTGGAGGGCTAGCGCCCGCGGCGGCGACCAGACCGCCGACCACCAGGTTTGTGCCCGGGTGCCCGCGGGTAGTCAGCAGCACGGTTCGCTCCGCGCGGGCGTCCGGCCCACGGCATCGCGGAGCAACCTGCGTCTTGGCCCGCCGCTGGACTGAGGGGATCCAGCGGCGGCCAACTCATCCCGGCTAACCGCGCCGGCTTCGGGCCGCGCCGATCGCCCGGTCCCACAGCAGTAGTGCTCCGGCTTTCAGCTGGCTCGGTGTCGCCAGATCCTTGGCCATCAGCGCGCTCGCCGCGGCCTTGGTCTTCGCCGACGCCTTCGACATGTGCCCGGAGTCGAACGGCGGCTGCGGGTCGTATTCCAGCGACAGCTGGATGACCTTCGCGCGGTGCTCGCCGCCGATCCGTCCGGCCAGCCACAGTCCGAGGTCGATGCCGGCCGAGACTCCCGCACAGGTGACGATGTCGCCGGAGACCACGATGCGTTCGTCTGCGATCGTGGTGACCCCGAACGCCTTGAGGGCGGGCAGCGCCATCCAGTGGGAGGTGGCTCGCTTGCCGGAGAGCAGCCCGGCGGCCGCCAGGATGATCGACCCGGAGCACACCGATGCCGTCCAGGTGGCCGTGGAATGTGCGCGCCGCACCCACGCCAGCAGCTTCTCGTCGCGGGCGTGTTCGGTGGTAGTCATGCCGCCGGGTACCAGAATGACGTCGGGGGAGGGGGTTTCGTCGAACGAATGGGTGGCCGCGACGACGAGCACGCCGGAGTCGGCGGTGATCGGCCCGGGCTCGTGCCACAGAAACCGCACCCGGGCATCGGGCAGCCAGCGCAACACCTCATAGGGTCCGATGAAGTCCAGTGCCGTGAAGCCGGGATACAACACGATGGCGATCTGCATGGGTGTTCCTCTCAGGCGAAGGTCTTGCGGTAGTGGTCCGGTGAGATGCCGAGCCGGCGGATGAAGGTGCGGCGCAGGGTTTCTGCGGTGCCGAAGCCGCAGCGGCCCGCTATCGCGACGACGGTGTCGTCGGTTTCCTCGAGTTGTCGGCGTGCTGCCTCGGTGCGCACTTGTTCCACATAGGCGCCGGGCGCGATTCCGACCTCGTCGGTGAACACCCGGGTGAAGTGTCGGGGGCTCATGGCAGCGCGGGCGGCGAGTTCGGGAATCCGGTGCGGCCCAACGGGTTCGGACTCGATCAGCTCTTGCACGTCGCGGATCGGCGCGCGGCGGGCCCGTGGCAGCCAGGCCGGCGCCGCGAACTGAGACTGCCCGCCGGGTCTGCGCAGGTAGATCACCAGCCAGCGGGCCACCGTTTGGGCCACCTCGGTTCCGTGATCCTCTTCGATCAGCGCCAACGCCAGATCGATTCCGGCGGTGACCCCGGCCGCGGTCCACACCGACGCTGAGCTGCGCACGAAGATGGGTTCGGGATCGACGGTGACCGCTGGGAATTCGTGCGCCAGGGCGTCGGCGAACGCCCAGTGCGTGGTCGCGCGGCAGTCGTTCAGCAGGCCCGCCTGCGCGGCCAGGAACGCGCCGGTGCACACGCTGACCACCCGTCGGCAATGGGCGGCGGCGGTGCGGATCCACGCCACGGTCGCCGGGTCGGCCCGCGCCGCGTCGACACCCGCGCCGCCGGGCAGCACCACCGTGTCGAGACCCGATGTGGGCTCGGGCAGCGCGGTCGTGGCGATGGCTGGTCCGCTGCTGGTGGCGATCGCCGTACCGTCGACGCTTGCCACGCTGACGGCGTACCGGTCGGCGCGACCCTCGCCCAGCAGTGCCAGCGACGCGGCGGCGAACACCTCCGACGGACCGAACACGTCCAGCGCCTGGACGCCGGGGTAGCCGAGGACGACGACGTTGCGGGTCACGCCATCAGTGTCAGTCGTAGAACCCATGGCGTCTACGCCACACGTCCCACAGATCAGGACACGCGTCTGCTCGCCCGTCTGGGCCCGCCAATGCAACAGGCCCCCGAGGGATCGCCTCGGGGGCCTGCGCGGCCTGTGTTGCCGCGGCGTTCTAGAACGCCGCTTCGTCGAGCTCCATGATGTCGTTGTCGATGGCGTCGATCACCGAGCGAGTGCTGGTCAGCAGCGGCAAGAAGTTCTTGGTGAAGAACGATGCCACCGCGATCTTGCCCTCGTAGAACGCCCGGTCAGCGGCTGAAATATCGCCGGCGGCAGCGTCCAGGGCCTCGACGGCCACCGCGGCCTGGCGGGCCAGCAACCACCCGATCATCAGGTCGCCGACGCTCATCAGGAAGCGCACCGAGCCCAGCCCCACCTTGTAGATGCTGGCGATGTCCTCCTGCGCGGCCATCAGGTAGCCGGTCAGCGTCGCGGCCATGCCCTGCACATCGGCCAGCGCGGTGGCCAGCAGCTCACGCTCCGCCTTGAGCCGGCCGTTGCCGGACTCGTTGGCGATGAACGCCTCGATCTCGCCCGCGACGTGTGCCAGGGCCTGGCCCTTGTCCCGGATGATCTTGCGGAAGAAGAAGTCCTGCGCCTGAATCGCCGTGGTGCCCTCATACAGCGAGTCGATCTTGGCGTCACGGATGTACTGCTCGATCGGGTAGTCCTGCAGGAAGCCCGAGCCGCCGAGCGTCTGCAGACTCTCGGTGAGCTTGGCATAAGCCTGCTCGGAGCCGACACCCTTGACGATCGGCAGCATCAGGTCGTTGATGCGGACGGCGAGATCGGGCTCAACGCCGTGCAGCTTCTCGGCGACGGCGGCGTCCTGGTAGGTCGAGGTGTAGAGGTACAGCGCCCGCAGCCCCTCGGCGTAGGCCTTCTGGGTCATCAGCGACCGGCGCACGTCCGGGTGGTGGGTGATGGTCACCCGCGGCGCGGACTTGTCGGTCATCTGGGTCAGATCGGCGCCCTGCACCCGCTCCTTGGCGTACTCCAGCGCGTTGAGGTAGCCGGTGGACAGTGTGGCGATGGCTTTGGTGCCGACCATCATCCGGGCCTGTTCGATCACGTCGAACATCTGCGCGATGCCGTTGTGCACCTCGCCGACCAGCCAGCCCTTGGCCGGCACGCCGTGCTGGCCGAACGTGAGCTCACAGGTGGCCGAGACCTTCAGTCCCATCTTGTGCTCGACGTTGGTGACGAACACACCATTGCGCTCGCCGAGTTCCCCGGTCTCGAAGTCGAACAGGAACTTCGGCACGAAGAACAGCGACAGGCCTTTGGTACCGGGCTTGGCGCCCTCGGGCCGGGCCAGTACCAGGTGGAAGATGTTCTCGAACAGGTCGTCGGAGTCAGCGGAGGTGATGAACCGCTTGACGCCGTCGATGTGCCAGGAGCCGTCCGCCTGCTGGACGGCCTTGGTGCGGCCGGCGCCGACATCCGAGCCGGCATCGGGCTCGGTGAGCACCATGGTCGAGCCCCAGCCGCGCTCGGCGGCGATGACGGCCCACTTCTTCTGCTCTTCGGTGGCCACGTGGAAGAAGATGTTGGCGAAGCCGGCACCGCCGGCGTACATCCACACCGCCGGGTTGGCGCCGAGGATGTGTTCGTGCAGCGCCCACATCAGTGCCTTGGGCATCGGCATGCCGCCAAGCTGTTCGTCGATGCCGGCCCTGTCCCAGCCGGCCTCCAGCGTGGCGCGCACCGACTTCTTGAACGACTCGGGCAGCGTCACCGTGTGGGTGGCCGGGTCGAACACCGGCGGGTTGCGGTCGCCGTCGACGAAGGAGTCAGCAATCGGGCCCTCAGCCAGCCGGACCATCTCGCCGAGCATCTCCGTAGCGGTGTCGACGTCCAGGTCGGCGTATTCGCCCTGGCCGAAGACCTGGTCCAGGCCGAAGACCTCGAACAGGTTGAATACCTGGTCACGGACATTGCTCTTGTAGTGGCTCACAGCTTCCTCCTCATGGAATGCCACCTGTGGTTGGGTACTCGGGCTTAAGTTACCCACCAGTAACGTGCCCTGAAATATACCCCCTGGGAAGCACAGCGCAAGCCAGTGTGAGCTACATCCTCTTAGCTAACTAACCAACCAGTTGGTCTCACCTGGTCAGCCCGCTCCGCCGCGGCCGATCCGCCACGGCGGCGACGCGGCGGGTAGGGTTCTTCAGCGACCAGACCCGACGAGGTGAATGAGTTCCCGGTGAGTGCCCACGTGAGTTCCGCCAGCAATCTGACGCCGTCGTCGCTCCGGGAGGCGTTCGGCCATTTCCCGTCCGGCGTGGTGGCTGTCGCGGCCGAGGTCGACGGCATCCGGGTCGGGTTGGCCGCCAGCACCTTCGTGCCGGTGTCGCTCGAGCCGCCGCTGGTGTCGTTCTGCGTGCAGAACACCTCGACGACGTGGCCGAAACTCAAGGACTCGCCCCGGCTGGGCATCAGCGTGCTGGGTGAGGCGCACGACATCGCGGCCCGCACGCTGGCCGCCAAGACCGGCGACCGGTTCGCCGGGCTGGAAACGGTGACCAACGAAGGCGCGGTGTTCATCAAGGGCACCGGGGTATGGCTGGGCAGCTCGGTCGAGCAATTGGTGCCCGCCGGAGACCACACCATCGTGGTGCTGCGCGTCTGTGAGCTGACCGTCGACCCGGAGGTCACGCCGATCGTTTTCCACCGCAGCGGTTTCCGCCGGCTCGGCGGCTGATTGCCGCTGCGGCGCGGCCTCGCCGAAGGTGCGACGGCCACCGCAGATGTGTTGCTATGGGCAGATGGCGAATCCCAGTAGTGACCCCGGGCAATTGAGGTCCATGGCCGAGACGCTGGTGGGCGAGGCGGCGGCGTTCGTGCGGCGCCGCCGCGCCGAGGTATTCGGCGCGCAGACCGCCGATTCGGTCCACGGCCTGGTGCAGACGAAGAGCAGTCCGACCGATCCGGTGACGGTGGTCGACACCGAGACCGAGCGGTTCATCCGGGACCGGCTGGCCCGGCTGCGGCCCGGCGATGCGGTGCTGGGAGAGGAAGGCGGCGGTTCCGGCGACGTCTCCGGGCGCGACCCCGGTGCGGTCACCTGGGTCGTCGACCCGATCGACGGCACTGTCAACTTCATGTACGGCGTACCGGCCTACGCGGTCTCGGTGGCGGCGCAGGTCGGCGGCGTGTCAGTGGCCGGCGCGGTCGCGGACGTGGTCGGTGACCGGATCTATTCGGCCGGTGCCCGGCTGGGTGCACAGGTCACCGATCGGACGGGCACCGCTGCGCTGCGTTGCACCGAGGTCGCCGAACTGTCCGTGGCACTGCTCGGGACCGGCTTCGGGTACTCGCCCAACCGCCGGGCCGCGCAGGCGGTGTTGCTGGCCCGGTTGCTACCGGCGGTGCGCGACGTGCGGCGGATCGGCTCGGCGGCGCTGGATCTGTGCATGGTTGCCGCGGGACGGCTGGACGTGTATTACGAGCACGGGATCAAGCTGTGGGACCACGCGGCGGGATCGTTGATCGCGGCCGAGGCGGGCGCCCGGGTGGTGTTGCCGGGTCCGGAGCCCGACGGGGGCGATGTCATCATCGCCGCGGCACCCGGCATCGCCGACGAATTCATTGCGACGCTGCGGCGAGAGGGTGGTTTCGCCGCGATCCCGCAATAGTCACACCCGCCCCGGAATCGTGATGAAATTCACGCCAGAACCCATTTATTGCCTATCACGGGTTGACCGCGGTTTGATCACGTCGGTATAACGGATCGTGCGGATGCGCCCGTGCTCCCGAACCGCATCGACGCGGTATCGCTGGATAAGCGCATCATCTGCTGTCAAAGCCCAGGAGGTTTGGTGCCGCGACGAGCGGCAGTATCGCGTGCTGGAAACGTAACTAGAGATGCAAAGTAACCGAATGTATAGGTCGAAAAGATGACGATTTCTTTTGCTTCATTCGCGGTGGATACCGCCGCGTCCGCCACGGCCGGGACGAATGCGTATTCGATTCCCCATACCGCCCTCAACGACAACGTGACCATGCCCGTCTTGGGACTCGGGGTGGCGAAGCTGTCCGATGAGCAGACCGAGGCTTCGATTCTGGCCGCTCTGGAGAGCGGCTGCCGGCTGATCGACACCGCGGCCTCCTACGGCAACGAGGCCGTGGTGGGCCGCGCCATCAAGGCGTCCGGGGTCCCGCGTTCCGAACTGTTCGTCACCACCAAGCTGGGCACCTCCCGACAGGGGTACGCCAGCACCCTGGACGCCTGCCGCGAGAGCATCGACCGGCTCGGCCTGGACTACCTGGACATGTATCTGATCCACTGGCCGGCTCCGAAGGTGGGCAAGTACCTCGACAGCTGGCAGGCCATGATCCACGCCCGCGAACAGGGCCTGGTCCGCTCGATCGGCGTCTGCAACTTCACCGAGGACTTGCTCACCGAGCTCATCGACGAGACCTCGGTGGCGCCCGCACTCAACCAGGTCGAACTGCACCCGCTGTTCAATCAGGAGCGGCTGCGCCGGTTTCACGCCGAGCAGCGCATCGTCACCGAGGCGCACAGCCCGTTGGGCTTCGGCGAGCGCCACATCATCGTGCGGGTGATCGACAATCCGACGGTGAAGGCGATCGGCGCCAAGCACGACCGGTCGCCGGCGCAGGTGCTCATCCGCTGGAGTCTGCAGCTGGGTAATGTGGTCACCCCGCGCTCGTCGAGGCCACACCGGATCGCGGAGAACTTCGACGTCTTCGACTTCGAGTTGAGCGACGACGACATGGCACTGCTCAACGGGCTGCACAACGGAACCCGGATTCACCACCACCCGATGACGTTCCTGGGCACCTAAGGGCGGGGCCGGAATTCCTTCCACATCTCCGGGTAGGGCCCGCTCAGCGGTGCCGCTGGGGCCAGGATCTCGGCGATGTCGGCCAGATCATCGGGCCTCAGCTCCAGGTGCACCGCGGCGGCGCTGTCCTGCAGGTAGCCGACGTGCTGGGCGCCGACGATCGCGACGTGCACCCCCGGTTGCGCCAGTGCCCAGGCGAGCGCTAGCTGGCTCAGCGTGACACCCAGGTCCGCGGCCAGCGAGCGAAGTCCCTCAACTACTTTCAGATTCCGTGCGAACCCCTCGCCGCTGAAGATTCCGCTGCGGGCGCGCCAGTCGTCGTCGTCGAACCTGCTCTCGGCGGTGATGGTTCCGGTCAGCAGACCGTGCGCCAGCGCCCCGTAGACCAGCACGCCGATGTCGTTGTCGCGGCAGTAGGGCAACAAGCTGTCCTGCAGGTCGCGGCGCAGCATGTTGAACGGCGGCTGGACCGTTTCCACCGGAAGGGTCGCCGAGAACTGCGCGATCTGATCGACGTCGTAATTCGACACCCCGACGTGGCGGATCTTGCCCGCCGCGACCAATTCGGCCAGCGCGCCGGCGGTTTCGGCGGCAGGCACGCTCGGGTCGGGCCAATGCACCTGATACAGGTCGATGTGATCGATGCCCAACGCGGCCAGGCTGGTGTCGACGTCGTGGCGGAGCCATTCGGGCCGGGCGTCGCGGACCGGACCGTCGTCGGTCTCCCGCAGTCCGCCCTTGGTCGCGATCACCACCTCGTCACGGGCATGGTCGAGATCGTGGCGCAATGCGGTGCCGAGAATGCGCTCAGCGGTTCCGAATCCGTACTCGTGGGCGGTGTCGAAGAAGTTGAACCCCAGCTCGCGAGCCCGGCGGACGATTGCGATCGCGTTGTCCTCACGGACTTCGCCCCACGCCCCGCTGAACTCCCAGGTTCCCAGCGCCAGGCGCGAAACCTGCAGACCGCTTCGTCCCAGCGTGGTGGTCTTCACGGGTCAGTCAGGCTTGCGGCGGAAGATCTTTCGGCCGAGCCAGACGATCGGGTCGTAGCGATCTCCGGCCACCCGCTCCTTCATCGGGATGATGGCGTTGTCGGTGATCGTGATGTGTTCCGGGCAGACCTCGGTGCAGCACTTGGTGATGTTGCACAACCCGAGACCGGCCTCGTCCTGAGCCAACTGACGCCGGTCGGCGGTGTCCAGTGGGTGCATCTCCAACTCGGCCAGCCGGATGAACATCCGCGGGCCGGCGAAGTTCGGCTTGTTCTCCTCATGGTCCCGGATGACGTGGCAGACGTTCTGGCACAGGAAGCATTCGATGCACTTGCGGAACTCTTGGGACCGCTCGACGTCGACCTGCTGCATCCGGTACTCGCCGGGTTTGAGATTCGCCGGCGGCTTGAAGGACGGCATCTCGCGGGCCTTCTCGTAGTTGAAGGAGACGTCGGTGACCAGGTCGCGAATCACCGGGAAGGTCCGCACCGGCGTCACCGTGATGGTCTCATCCGGGGAGAACATCGACATCCGTGTCATGCACAACAGTCGGGGGAAGCCGTTGATCTCCGCCGAACACGAGCCGCACTTGCCGGCCTTGCAGTTCCAGCGCACCGCCAAGTCGGGTGTCTGGGTCGCCTGCAACCGATGGATGACGTCGAGGACCACCTCACCCTCGTTGACCTCGACCTCGAAGTCCTGCAGCCCACCACCGTCGATGTCGCCGCGCCATACCCGTAGCTGGGCGATATGTGTCATTACGCTCTCCGTCCCGGGTGTTGCGCCAGCTCTTCGTCGGTGTAGTACTTCTCCAGCTCGGAGATCTCGAACAGTTCCAGCAGGTCCTCACGCATCGCGGTCTGCGCCTCCGGGGTGATCGTGATGTCGGGCACCTCGCTGTCGTTGGCGACCCGGCAGACCAGCAGGGTCTTGCGCCAATTCGAGTCCATGCCAGGGTGGTCGTCTCGGGTGTGCCCGCCGCGGCTCTCGGTGCGCTGCAGCGCGGCCTTGGCCACGCACTCGCTGACCAGCAGCATGTTGCGCAGGTCGACGGCCAGATGCCAGCCCGGGTTGTAGTGCCGACCGCCCTCGACGGCCACGGTCGCGAACCGGGTCTTGAACTCCTCGAGCCGGGCCAGGGCCTGTTCCAGCTCGCCGGCGTTGCGGATGATGCCGACCAGGTCGTTCATCGACTGCTGGAGCTCGGCGTGCAGCGTGTACGGATTCTCGCCCGCGCCGCCGCCCGGCCGGTCGAGCGGGGCCAGAGCCAGCTTCGCCGCGGCCTCCAACGCCGCCGGTGCAACCGCCGGCCGACTGGCCAGCCCCCGCACGTACTCCGCGGCGCCCAGACCGGCACGGCGGCCGAAGACCAGCAGATCCGACAGCGAGTTGCCGCCCAGCCGGTTGGACCCGTGCATCCCGCCGGCGCATTCCCCGGCGGCGAACAGCCCCGGGACCGCGGCTGCCGCAGTGTCCGGGTCGACCTCGATACCGCCCATCACGTAGTGGCAGGTAGGACCCACCTCCATGGCGTCCTTGGTGATGTCGACCTCGGCGAGCTGCATGAACTGGTGGTACATCGAGGGCAGTCGGCGCTTGATCTCCTCCGGCTTGAGCCGGGAGGCGATGTCGAGGAACACCCCGCCGTGGGGTGAACCCCGTCCGGCCTTGACCTCGGAGTTGATGGCGCGGGCCACCTCGTCGCGCGGCAGCAGGTCGGGGGTGCGGCGGGCCGAGTCGTTGTCCTTGAGCCACTGGTCGGCTTCTTGCTCGGTTTCGGCGTACTGGCCTTTGAACACCGGTGGGATGTAGTCGAACATGAACCGCGTCCCGTCGGAGTTCTTGAGCACCCCGCCGTCGCCGCGCACACCCTCGGTGACCAGAATCCCCTTCACACTGGGCGGCCACACCATCCCGGTCGGATGGAACTGCACGAATTCCATATTGATCAACGTCGCGCCGGCCCGTAGCGCCAGCGCGTGTCCGTCGCCGGTGTACTCCCAGGAGTTCGAGGTCACCTTGAACGACTTGCCGATCCCGCCGGTGGCCAGCACCACCGCGGGCGTCTCGAACACGATGAACTTGCCGGATTCGCGCCAGTAGCCGAAGGCACCCGAAATCGCCCCGGTGGCATCGTCTTTGAGCAGTTCAGTGATGGTGCACTCGTGAAAGACCTTGATCTTCGCCTCGTAGTCGCCGAACTCGGCGTGATCGTCCTGCTGCAGCGAGACGACCTTCTGCTGCAGCGTGCGGATCATCTCCAGGCCGGTGCGGTCGCCGACGTGCGCCAATCGCGGATAGGTGTGGCCACCGAAGTTGCGCTGGTTGATCTTCCCGTCTTTGGTGCGGTCGAACAACGCGCCGTAGGTCTCCAACTCCCAGACCCGCTCCGGCGCCTCGCGGGCATGCAGTTCGGCCATCCGCCAGTTGTTGAGGAACTTGCCGCCGCGCATGGTGTCGCCGAAGTGCACCTGCCAGTTGTCTTTGTCGTTGACGTTGCCCATCGATGCGGCGGCGCCGCCCTCGGCCATCACGGTGTGCGCCTTGCCGAACAGCGACTTGCACACCACCGCCACGCTCAGGCCCTGCTGGCGGGCTTCGATGACCGCGCGCAGACCCGCGCCGCCGGCACCGATCACGACCACGTCGTAGGAGTGCCGTTCGACTTCAACCATGAATTCTCGCTTACTCTTCGTGTGAATGAGGCTTCGTCAGCCGATGAACCGGATATCGGTGAAGACGCCGCTGGCCACCATCCAGACATAGAAGTCGGTGAAGGCCAGCGTGCCCAGAGTGATCCAGGCGAACTGCTGGTGCCGGCCGTTGAACCAGCTGATCTTCGACCAAAGCCAGTAGCGCACCGGGTTTTTGGAGAAGTGCGTGAGCCGTCCACCCATGACGTGCCGGCAGGAGTGACAACCGCCGGTGTAGGCCCACAGCATTGCCACGTTGACGCAGAGCACGATGTTGCCCAGGCCGAACCCGAAACCACCGGCGCCACCGTTGGCGTCCGCGGAGTAGAACGCGGTGATCGCGTCATAGGTGTTCAGCATGGTGATGGCCAGGGCGGCGTAAAAGAAGTAGCGGTGGCTGTTCTGGATGATCAGCGGGAACCGGGTCTCCCCGGTGTAGCCGGCACGCGGTTCGGGCACTGCACATCCCGCCGGCGAGAGCCAGTAGGCGCGGTAGTAGGCCTTGCGGTAGTAGTAGCAGGTCAGCCGGAACGCCAACAGAAACGGCAGAACCAACGCACCCAGCGGAATCCACCAGGGGAATTCCGGCAGCCAGACCCCCAGGTGGCTGGAGCCCTCCACGCAGGATGCGCTGATACACGGCGAGTAGAACGGTGTCAGGTAGTGATATCTGTCGACCCAGTAGTCGCTGCCCCAGAACGCCCGGACCGTTGCGTAGAGAACCCACGCGCTGAGGAAGACATTGACCCGCAGCGGCGATAACCACCACCGGTCGGTGCGCAGGGTGCGATCCGCGATCCGTGCGCGAGTCGCCGAGAAGACGCCGGTGCCAGGACGGTTCACGGCGGGTGCGCTCATCTGGGGGTTCCCTTCGGCTGGATTTCGTCGGAGGGCGCCCCTTATACAAGCAGCACCCGGTGGGGTCAGTACCTGCCCTGGCCGCCGACGCCCTCGTCGTCGACGTCACGCCAGAATTCGCTGTCGTACTCGGTATCGGGGATCGCGATCTTCTCCTGGGCGCGCTCGGCGGCCCAGCGTTGCAGATCGAGTTCCCCGGCGTCGGATTCGAGGAGTTGAACATCGGCGAGGATGCGCTCGGCGTCCATCTCGATGCGGCGCATCCCAGGGATATCGCCGAACCGGGTCTTCAGTCCCAGCACGCAGCGCCGCAGGTCGCCAATCAGGGCGTGCAGTTCGGCGAGTTCGCTAGTGCTCGACACCGGTTCCTCCTCAGGTGTTACGGATCACAGTACGTTCACCCGATGCTAGCCACATCGGGAACCGGACGTGAGACAGATCACGTTGGTGTGGCGAAACGTCGGGCACAGAAAAACCCCCACACACGCTGTGTGCGGGGGTTTTCCGGGCCAGTCGTGGTTACGGCCTACTTGGTGATGGCGATCCGCTGCGGCTGGGCGCCGGCGTGGACGCCGGCTACCCGGACGCTCAGTACGCCGGCGTCGTAGGACGCCGAGACGTCGTCGCCGGTGACGTGCCCCGGTACCGCGAACGACCGGCGGAAGGCGCCGTAGCGCACTTCGCGCAGCGTGCGTTGGTGGTTACCGGAGTCGGCTTCGGTGTGCTCGTCGCGGCGCTCGCCGCGGATGACCAGACGGCCGCCGTCGAGTTCGACGGTCACGTCCTTCTCCACGTCGATGCCCGGGAGCTCCAGGCGGACCACCGCGTCGTCGCCGTCCTTGGTGATCTCGGCGGCGGGTCGGAAGCCGCCGGCCGCGGGCGTCCGCCAGTCGTTGGCCGTGGCCGGGCCGAAGAAGTCGCGTACCCACCGGTCGGTGTCGAACGGGCGGGGCCACAGAGTGAGGGTGCTCATTGGTGTCACTACCTTTCTTGGATTGCTGCCGCGCCGGTCGGTACCGGCCCGTCATCGAGTAGAACTTGAGTCGACCACGCTAAAGTTCCGCGTTCGCCGATAGTGAACAAACCCACACTCCGCGGACCTGGCGAGCACCCTCACAGCCACGTGAGCACACCGTCACACGGTTGTAACGCATGGCGATACTGCCGCAATATCGCCTTTCTAATCTCAGCGCATGGCCCCGATCGAAACGCCCCGCGCCGGCGACGCCGTTCGGGAACTGGTCGTAGTCGGACACGGCATGGTCGGCCACCGCTTCGTGGAGGCGCTGCGCAGTCGGGCCGGCAGTGGAAGCTGGCGGGTCACCGTGCTGGCCGAGGAGTCCGACCCGGCCTACTACCGGGTCGGGCTGACGTCTTACACCGACGGTTGGGACCGCTCCCGGCTGGCGCTGCCGGGCAACGACTACGCCGGCGACGAGCAGGTCCGGTTGCTGCTCAAATCCCGGGTCACCGAGATCGATCGCGGCGCCAAGATCGTGCAGACCGCCAACGGCGAGAGCTACCGCTACGACACCCTGGTGCTGGCGACCGGATCGCGGGCCTTCGTGCCGCCGGTGCCGGGCCATGATCTGCCGGGCTGCCACGTGTACCGCACCCTGGACGACCTCGACGGTATCCGCGCCGACATCGAATGCATGTTGGAAGCCGGCGGCACCCGCGCCGGTGTGGTCATCGGCGGCGGGCTGCTGGGCCTCGAGGCGGCCAACGCGCTGCGGGCATCCGGGATCGAACCGCACATCGTCGAGATGGCGCCGCGGCTGATGCCGCAGCAGCTCGACGACGCCGGCGGCTCGCTGCTGGGCCGGATGATCTCCGATCTGGGTATCGCCGTCCATGTCGGAGTCGGCACGCAGGCCATCGAACGCCGCACCCACGAGCACCGGTCGCCCACGTTGATGGTGCGGCTCTCCGACGACACGGTCATCGAGGCCGGACTGGTGATCTTCGCCGCCGGGGTCCGTCCGCGCGACGAGTTGGCCCGCGAGGCCGGCCTGTCGATCGCCGAGCGCGGCGGCGTACTCACGGACATCTCCTGTATGACCAGTGACGCCGATGTCTACGCGATCGGTGAGGTCGCCGCCATCGAGGGCGTCTGCTACGGCCTGGTCGGCCCCGGCTACACCAGCGCCGAGGTGGTCGCCGACCGGCTGCTCGACGGCCTGGCCGAATTCGGCGAAGCCGACATGTCCACCAAACTCAAGTTGCTCGGCGTCGACGTGGCCAGCTTCGGCGACGCGATGGGGACCACCGCGAACTCACTGTCGGTCGTGGTCAACGACCCGGTGAAGCGCACCTACGCCAAGCTGGTGCTCTCCGACGACGCCAAGACCCTGCTCGGCGGGATTCTTGTCGGAGACGCCACGTCATACGGTGTGCTGCGCCCGATGGTCGGCGCCGAATTGCCCGGCGATCCGCTCGACCTGATCGCGCCGTCGGGTTCCGGTGGCGACGGCAAGACGTCGTTGGGGATCGGTGCGCTGCCCGGGGCGGCGCAGATCTGTTCCTGCAACAACGTCACTAAGACCCAACTGTGCGAAGCGATCGCTGACGGCTGCTGCGACGTCCAGGCATTGAAGAACCGCACCAAGGCCGGCACCTCGTGCGGCTCCTGCATTCCGCTGCTCAAGGAGCTGCTGGTCGCCGAGGGCGTGGAGCAGTCGAAGGCGCTGTGCGAGCACTTCGCGCAGTCGCGCGCCGAACTCTTCCAGATCGTCCAGGTCACCGGGATCCGTACCTTCTCCGAGCTGCTGCAGCGCTTCGGGAGCGGCCACGGCTGCGACATCTGCAAGCCGACCGTCGCCTCCATCCTGGCGTCCACCGGTTCCGAGCACATCCTGGAGGGCGAGCAGGCGGCACTGCAGGACTCCAATGACCACTTCCTGGCCAACATTCAGCGCAACGGCAGCTACTCGGTGGTTCCCCGAGTGCCCGGCGGTGAGATCAAGCCCGAGCACCTGATCCTGATCGGTCAGATCGCGCAGGAGTTCGGGCTCTACACCAAGATCACCGGCGGTCAGCGGATCGACATGTTCGGCGCCCGAGTGGATCAGCTGCCGGCCATCTGGCGCAAGTTGGTCGATGCCGGCATGGAATCCGGTCAGGCATACGGCAAGTCGCTGCGCACCGTGAAGAGCTGTGTGGGCAGTGACTGGTGCCGCTACGGACAGCAGGACTCCGTGAAGATGGCCGTCGACCTGGAACTGCGCTATCGGGGCCTGCGCGCACCGCACAAGATCAAGATGGGTGTGTCCGGCTGCGCGCGCGAATGCGCCGAGGCGCGGGGCAAGGACGTCGGCGTGATCGCCACCGAGATCGGCTGGAATCTGTACGTCGGCGGCAACGGTGGGATGTCGCCCAAGCACGCCCAACTGCTCGCCTCCGACATCGACACCGAGACGGTGTTCCGTTACATCGACCGGTTCTTGATGTTCTACATCCGTACAGCGGATCGGCTGCAGCGCACCGCACCCTGGGTCGAGTCGATCGAAGGCGGGCTCGACCACATCCGCGAAGTCGTCTGCGACGACTCATTGGGCCTCGCTTCCGAATTCGAGGCAGCGATGGCCCGCCACGTCGACAACTACACCGACGAATGGAAGGGGGTGCTCGACGACCCGGAGAAGCTGGCGCGCTTTGTCTCGTTCGTCAACGCCCCCGACGCCGAAGACCCCACCGTCGCGTTCACCGAGCGCGACGGCCGCAAAGTTCCGTTACCCATCCCGGTACTGCGCACTGAGGAGGAATCATGATCACCACCACCGTCTCGACATGGACCACCGCCTGCCGGTATGACCAGCTCATCCCCGGCCTCGGCGTGGGGGTGTTGCTCGACAACGGCAAGCAGGCCGCGCTGTTCCGGCTCGATGACGGCTCGGTGCACGCGGTGTGCAATGTCGACCCGTTCTTCCGGGCGGCCGTGCTGTCGCGGGGCATCGTGGGTGACCGCGGCGGCCGGCTCTCGGTCATCTCGCCGCTGAAGAAGCAGGCGTTCGCCTTCGACGACGGCAGTTGCCTGGACGACCCCCGCATCTCGGTGCGGGTGTACCCGACGCGGGTGGTGGATGGCTACGTGCAGATCGGCCGGACCGGCGCCGAGCGGGCCGTCGCTTAACCGTTCGGCTGGTCGACCGCAAGCCGATAACCGCGTTTCACGACGGTAGCGATGATGTTCTTGTCGCCCAGCGTATTTCGTAGCCGCAGCACCGCCGTTTCCACCGCGTGCGTGCTACGGCCGTTGCCCGGCAGGGCGTCGAGCAGGTCGTCACGGGACACCACCTTGCCGGGATGACGAGCCAACGCGCGCAGCGTCGCCATCCCGGCGGGTGACACCGCCTTGGCCACCCCGTCGACCATCACGCAACTGCTGCGAACCTCGATCCGGTGGCCGGCGGCATACACGGCGCGGGAGCGCAACCGGGGAAGCTGGTCCACGATGTGGCGAGCCAACGCCCCCAGCCGCATCCGCCGCGGTGACGATGTGGGGACACCGAGCTGCGTCAGCGGCCGGGCTGTCAGCGGACCCACACACATCGCGTGTACCTCCGACCGCAGCGCGCCGAGCAGCTCATCGGAGATGCCGAGCTCGACGGCGCGGGTGAGCGTGGCCATCACCGCCGCGGCCGAGGTGAAGCTGACGGCGTCGAACTGCCGCTGGGCGATCTCGGTGGTCAGCTGGTCGAACTCTCCACCGGGCCGGGCCGCCCGCCACCGGTAGACCTGAATGGGCGTCACTTCGGCGCCCGCACAACGGAGTCGGTCGAGTAGTTCGGGAGCCGGATCCCAGCCGCCGCTGGTGCCGTGCAGCTGGACCGCGATGTGGTGGCCGCAGACACCCGCGGCCCGCAGGTAGCCGAGCATCGCGGCCGAAGATTCGGATTCTGGCGACCACTCCTCGGGCAGGTCCGCCGCGCGCAGTGCGCCCACCGCCTTCGGCCCACGAGCGACAATCCGGGCGGTGTGCAACGCCTCGATGAGTTCATCGGCCAGTCCCCACCCCTCGGCGGCGGCGATCCAGCCGCGGAAACCGATCGCGGTCGTCACCACCAGAATGTCGGGTGGTCTCGCGATCAATTCCTCCGTACAGCGGTGCAATTCGTCGTCATCGGTGAGGTCGACCATGTCGATCGCCGGAGCGGCACAGACGGTGGCACCGTGGCGCCGAAGCAGGGTGCAGAGCTCGTCGGCGCGACGCGACGAGGTCACCGCGACCCGGTAGCCGCTCAGCGCCGCCCGGTCCGGCCGGGTCATCCGAGAGCCGCCGCAGCGCCGGGATGCGGTCGCCGTTCCGGGCAGTCGCCGGCCCGGGTCGGCTCCGTCGCGGTGGCAGCCACCTCAGGCCGGGGCCAGGGCGGTCCGGGCGGGTTGCGCGGTGAGGAGCGGGATCCGCACATATCTGAACCAGGTCATCCCGGCGGCGCCGACGTAGCCGGCCATGAAGATCCAGAACGCCGTTGTGGCCGAACCACTGGACAGATATGACTGCCGCAACGCCAGATTGATCCCGACCCCGCCGAACGCCCCGATCGCCCCGGCGAAGCCGATCAACGCCCCCGACATGGCTCGCGACCACTGTCGCCGTTCACCCTCACTGAGGCCCAGGGTATGACTGCGGGCTTCGAAGACCGACGGGATCATCTTGTAGACCGAGCCGTTGCCGATCCCGGAGACGATGAACAACGCCACGAAGCCGACGCCGTAGCCCACCATGGTGGCGCTGGTGGTCGGACCGCCGTGATGGTCGGCCAGGACGCTGACACCGACGAGCACTCCCGCGGCCGCGAACATGCCACCGAATGCCGCCAGGGTGACCCGGCCACCGCCGAGCCGGTCGGCTATCCGGCCTCCGAAGATCCGGGCCAGCGACCCCAAAAGCGGGCCCAGAAATGCGATTTGAGCGGCGTGCAGCGAGGCCTGCGAGGGGCTCTGACCGCTGCCCATGAAACTGAGCTGAAGTACCTGGCCGAAGGCGAAGGAGAAGCCGATGAAGGAGCCGAAGGTACCGATGTAGAGCAGGGCGATGATCCAGGTGTCGGCCTCGGGCAGGATCGAGCGCATCGTGGACAGGTCGACCTTGTGGTTGTCCAGGTTGTCCATGAACAACGCCGCGCAGATCCCGGTCACCGCCAGGAACACCAGATAGACCGCGCACACCCAGTGGGGTTGCCGGTTGCCCGCGGTGGCCAGCACGGCCAACCCGATCAATTGGATCAGCGGCACGCCCAGGTTCCCCCCGCCGGCGTTGACCGCCAGCGCCCAGCCCTTGAGCCGGTTAGGGTAGAAGGCATTCACATTGGTCATCGAGGCGGCGAAATTACCGCCGCCGAGGCCGGTCGCCGCAGCGCACATCAGATACGGCCACAGGGGCAGTCCCGGGTGCGCCAGCAGCACCGTCATCGCCACCGTCGGGATCAACAGGACGAGCGCGGAGAAGACCGTCCAGTTGCGGCCGCCGAATGTCGCGGTCGCCAGCGAATAGGGGATACGTAATGCACCGCCGGCCAGGGTCGCGGTGGCCGCCAGGAGGAACTTGTCACCGGCGGTGAAGCCGTACACCGATTCCGGCATGAACAGCACCATCACCGACCAGATGGACCAGATCGAGAAGCCGACGTGTTCGGCGACCGTCGACCAGATCAGGTTGCGGCGGGCGATCTTGTCGTTTCCGGCCGCCCAAGCCACGGTGTCTTCGGGATCCCAGTCAGTGAGGAGGTGTGAACGAGCCATGTGGATAAGGTAGGAATGTTTCGTTACCGGAAAGCTGCACCGGATGTCCCCCCGGTGAACTTCTGCTCACGGCCCCGCCGTTCGGGTGTGAGACGCCATTGCCCGGGACGGTCGGCGCAGGTTCAGCGTCCCGATCGCGGTCAGCGCTGTCTTCCGGCCAGCGACCCGGCGGTCTCGAACGTTGCTACGGGCTGTCGCCGAAAAGCCTTGAGCCCACCGGAATCCGGGTCTGAGCGGTGATGAATCGATCGGCGATGATCCTGGCGATACCGGGGTGGGCACCCAGCGGTTCGGTCACCAGATCCGCCCCGGCGTCGTGCAGTCGACGCTGAAACAGCCCGTCCGCCAACAGATAAGAAGCGACCACCACTCGGATCGCTCCCCGGCGGCGCGCCGTGGCGACCGCGTCGGTCACGGTGGGGCCGCCGATGGCGGCGACCGCCGTCCCGACGGGCGAGCCGAGCAACCGCGACAGCATTCGAGCGGCCTGGACCAGGTCGGCGCGCGCCGTCGGGTCCGATGAGCCGGCCGCGGTCAGGATCACCGCATCCCCGGCCCGCCAGCCCGATTCGGCCAGCAGCGAGGCGACCACTGCGGCGACCCGGGGATCCGGTCCCAGCGCGGGTGTCAGCGTCACATTCGGGTGCCCACTGGCCAGGACATGCGTGGGCACGTCGACACCGACGTGGTAACCGCGGGCCAGAAAGGCCGGGACTACGACTGCCGGGCGGCCGGTCGCGGCTTCAGCGGAAAGGAGCTCTCCCGGCGTGGGTCCGAGCACGTCGACGAACGCCACCCGCACCGGCCGGGCCAGTAGCGCGCCGACCCGGTCGGCAAGCTCGCCGATCATCACCACGCCCTCGGGCCGGCGGGTTCCGTGTGCCACCAGGATCGGGATCATGCGGCCCCCGACTGGTAGTCGACTGCGAGCCGGTAGCCGCGCTTGACAACGGTGGCAACGATTTGGCTGTCGCCCAACGCGGTTCGCAGCCGAAGCACTGCGGTGTCCACCGCGTGCGTATTGCGTCCCTGGCCGGGCAGCGCTTGCAGCAACGCGTCGCGAGCCACGACGGCGCCCGGCCGGTGCGCCAGCACCCGCAGGGTGGCCAGGCCGGCGGGAGACACCGGCTTGACTATCCCGTCGACGAAGACCCGGTCGTCCGCAATCTCGATGAGGTGACCGGCCGCCTGAACGGTGCTCATGTATAAGGTTTAACGGCAGCGGATTTCGTCTGTGTTACCGACCGATTTCCAAACCGTTGCCTCGGTCGGACCGCGATCTCGGTCACACCGACACGGTTTCGGTGTCACGAGGGGGCACCGGGGTGGTCGCGGCCGGCATCCGGGGCGGGCGACGGACGTACCTCAGCCAGGTCAATGCGGCTGCCGCGCAATACGCTGCGAGGAAGATCCAGAAGGCGGGCGTCTCGCTGCCCGTGCTCGCGTAAGCCTGTCGCAACGTCAGGTTGATGGCCACCCCGCCGAGCGCGCCGACCGCCGTGGCGAAGCCGATCAAAGCGCCGGAATGCGAACGCGCCCAGTGCCGGCGTTCGGGTTCGGTGCGCTCCAGTGACCGGCTGCGGGCTTCGAAGATCGACGGGATCATCTTCAACACCGATCCGTTGCCCATCCCGGCCAGGATGAACAGCACCATGAATGCGGTGATGTAGAGGGCGATGGTGGACGAGGTCACCGAACCCGGGGTGCGGTCGTCGATCGTGCTGGTTATCGCCAATGCCGCTGCGGCCAACAACATTCCGACGAAGACGACGAACGTGACCCGTCCGCCGCCGCGCCGGTCGGCCACCCGGCCACCGTAGATGCGGGACAAGGCTCCCAACAGCGGTCCCAGGAAGGCGATCCGGGCGGCGTACAACGAGGCCTCGGCGGGACTATGGCCGGTCTCCTCGAACGTGACATGCAGCACTTGGGCGAACGCGAAAGCGAAGCCGATGAACGAGCCGAAAGCCGCGCAGTACAGTGCCGAGATGACCCAGCTGTCGGGGACCGCCAGGATCGACCGGATACTGCCCACCTCTTCGGCGCCGTGGTCGAGATTGTCCATCCGCAGGGCCGCACCGATGCCTACCAGCGCGAGCAGCACCAGATAGACAGCGCAGACGAGCTCCGGCTTGGTGTTGCCGGCGGTGGCCAGTACCAGCAGGCCGACCAGCTGAATGGCGGCCACCCCGAGGTTGCCGATACCGCCGCACAGCCCGAGCGCGACGCCTTTGAGGCGTTGCGGGTAGAAGGCGTCCACGTTGGCCAGCGATGCCGCGTAGTTGCCGCCGCCCAGTCCGGTCAGGGCCGCGCACACGAGATACATCCACAATGGCTGACCGGGGTTGACCAGCAACAACAGCGTGCCGACGGTGGGTATCAGCAGGATCAACGAGGAGAACACCGCCCAGTCGCGACCGCCGAACTTGGCGGTGGCCGACACGTAGGGAATCCGCGCACCCGCACCGACCAGGGTGGCGACCGCCGCGAGCAGCAGTTTGTCGCCCGGCGTTATGCCGTAAACCGACTCCGGCATGAACAGCACGACCACCGACCACAGTGACCAGATGGAGAAGGCAACGTGCATGGTCGCCGTCGACCAGATCAGGTTGCGCCGGGCGACGGCCTTATTGCCGTTCTCCCAGGCCGCGCAGTCCTCCGGATCGAATTCGCTGATGTGGGCGGGCGTCATTGACATCTCCTCGTGCTCTGAGCCACCGTCGCGGCCGTGCTGTGCGCCGCGGCGGGGCGCCGTGCGAACATACCCAGCTGAACTGGCAAGTTGCGGTGCAGAAGCTGTAAAAGCCTTGGAGTGCAAGCGCGCTGGCGTCTGCGGGTTGGCCGACAGTGGGCTGGAGAAGTGGCCTGCGTCACGCACTGGAGGATTGCGCGGGAGATTTGGCCGGCGTCAAGTGACGAATCGTTTCCGGCCGGAACCGGCCTCGATCAACCTAGCGGCAGCCAGCTGTTGACGGCTTGAGCGATCTGCAGGTACAGCGGAATGCCGATGGTCACGTTGTAGGAGAACGTCAGTCCCAGCGAAGCCGCCAGCGGCACCGTCGGACTGGCCTCGGGAATCGCGATTCGTTGCACTGCGGGGACGGCGATATACGAAGCCGCGCCGCACAGCACGGCGAACAGCACGTAGCTGCCTATCTCAAAGTGGGTGCCGGTGAGCTGAGCGTAGGTGTGGATGACGAGTATCCCTGCTATCGCAAAGAGATTCGGCGCCAACAGCCCGAACACGATCAATCCGTGGCCCGCGGCTCGCAGGTCCTTGAGTTTGCGCGACGCCGTCATCCCCATCTCGAGCAGGAACAGGCCCAGGATGCCCTGGAACGCGGTCACGAACACGTGGTCGCCTTCTGCGATGACCGCCGGGCCCTGCAGGCGGCCGATGAAGCCGATGATGATCCCGCCGAAAAGCAGGTACAGCCCCGGGTTGAGCAGTACTTCACGCAGCAGCGGGGCGCTGACCGGTGCCGCCGCCGCGGGCACCGGCTCCGCACCGGCCGGATCGGGATGCGTGCGCTTTTCCAGGGAGACCTGCAGTTCCTCCTCGGCCTCCAGTTGACGTGCGGTCACGGGTTGCTGTGCGCTCAACTGCGCGGCGGTGACCAACTCGGGGCGGGCCTCGGGGTTGTACCCGGGTTCGTCGGGCATGTTGCCCAGCGGGTCCATGCCGCGCTCACGGAACCGTGCCACCAGCAGCAGCGCCACGATGCAGCCCGGGATCTCCATGATGGCCAGCATCACCGGCATGTAGGCGTCGAAGGCGATGTCCAACGCGGCCAGTACCCCCAGGCAGGTGGCGAACGTGCCCGCCGAATCCGATCCGTAATAACCGGCCACGGTGGCCCGGTCGACACGTCGCATCCTCGTCATCCGGGACAGCATCCCGTAGGCGACGAATCCGATGACCAGGTTGGTGAGGAAGCCCAGCACGATGAAACCGAGGACACTGCCGATGCTCGATCCGTCGATGGTGGCGAGCTCCTGGCCGCCACGCCAGCCGATCGCCAGCAGTAGGTACAAGGTCAAGCCCTGGTACAGCACATAGGGGAATTCGAACTGGACTTTGAGTACCGGGATCAAAAAACCCATGTAGAAGAAGAGCAGCAGGGGCTTGAAGAGGTTATGGGTGAAGTTGTGCCAGAACTCAAGCAGCATGGCGTCTCCCGTGTCGATGGCCGGAGCCGGGTCAGACTACGCCGCGGGGCTGCCTGAAGCCGCTGTGGCGGGCTAGGCATTTGCTGTGTGGTCTGCGACCGGAAGAAACACGGCTGGGGATGTCCTCTTGTTCTATTCCGAGGTCTTGAAACGCCAGAGCTGCTAGTTTGCTGTGAAGGTAGTTGCCAAGCCTCTGGGAAGGCGCCGATGGTGCCGCGTCTTAGCCCCAGTTGGGGGATAATGCCGGCCCCCAACGGCCCCAACGGCTCGTAACTCCCGCGTTGGCCAACCGTCAACAGTCGGGAGCCGCGCATGTCAACCGGTGTATTCGGCAACGGCCACCGTGATGACCGCGGTGCCCATCGAGCCGACGCCGTCGCGGCCCGGTTCGGGGTTCCTCGGCGTATCGGCCCGGCGATTCGGCGTTCACGTTTGCAGCGCGGATTTCGGGGTGACCGCGTACAAGTGGCGCACGCTGCTGGAAGGGCTACCATGCGATTGTTCGTCCCACCCCGTACTGCCTCCTCCTGTCATTGAGTCGGATTCACGCTGCACCAGTTCCGGCAGCGCTTCACCCCAACCGTTTTGAGCCGCTGCCGAGAGACCTGATCCATGCAACAGAGCCTGACCGTTCCGGCCGAGAAGCCGCGCAATGGCGTAGCCGGTCTCAAGCACTGGCGCTACGATCTGCGGTCGGGTTTCACGGTGGCCATGATCTCGCTGCCGTTCTCGATGGGAATCGCGATCACCTCGGGCGCGCCGCCGATCTGCGGGATTGTGTCGGCGATCATCGCCGGTTTTGTGCTGCCGTTTCTGGGCGGCTCGTATGTGACCATCAGCGGCCCGGCGGCGGGTCTGGCGCCGGCCCTGTTCGCCGGCATGATCATGCTGGGACAAGTCCGGCTGGGCGACGGCGCCTCGGAATCCGAGTTGCTCGCGGTGGGTTACCCCCTGGTTCTGGTTGCCATCGCCCTTGCGGGCGTGGTGCAGGTGATCCTTGCCAGGTTGAAGGTGGCCCGTCTGAGCGCCATCTTCCCGGCCGCGGCCATTCAGGGCATGTTGTGCGCGATCGGCCTGATGATCATCGCCAAGCAGATCCCGCTGTTCATGGGTGTCACATTCGATGCCCGCGAATTCTGGGCGATCCTGGGCGAAGTGCCCCGCCGTGTCGGGTCGATCAACCCTGAGGTCTTCGGCCTGGGGATCGGCTGCCTGGCGGGGCTTTTCGTGCTGACGGCGATTTCTGGGCGGCTGTTGAAGGTTATGCCGCCTCCGGTCTGGGTGTTCCTCGCCGGCACGCTCGCCAGCGTATTCATCCTGAAGCTGGACGAGCACTACCTGATCAACGTCCCGGGTTCACTCATGGACGGGATTGTGCTGCCCGACTTCGGGACGGTGTTCGCCCATCCCGGACTATGGCTGCCGCTGGTCTACCTCGTCGTCACCTTGGTCTTGATCGACGGGGCCGAGTCCCTGGCCACGATCGCGGCCGTGGACAAGATCGACCCGTTTCGTCGCCGCTCCGACCCGGATCGGACCCTGCTGGCCATGGGCGCGTCCAACGTCGCTTCCAGCGCGCTCGGTGGCTTGACCATCATCCCCGGCATGGTCAAGAGCACGGCCAATATTCTGGGCGGCGGCCGCACCCAGTGGGCCAACTTTTACAACGCCTGCTTCTTGCTGATGTTCGTGCTGCTGTTCAGCGACCTGATCAACATGGTCCCTTTGACGGTGTTGGCCGCCGTCCTGGTGTTCATCGGCTACAAACTGTGTAGGCCTGCAGTTTGGCTCAATGTGGCACGGGTCGGGACAGAGCAGTTCCTCGTCTTCGCGATCACCTTGCTCGTGACGTTGACGACGGACCTGCTCATCGGTCTGCTCGCCGGCGTCGCCGTGAAGTTGGTACTGAATCTGTGGTTGGAGGGCCTTTGGCACACGGTGCACAGCCGCTCAGATTCCGCCAACCCGAGTCTTGTCGGCCGCTTCCTCGGTCTCTTCCGCAATCCGGTGGCGCAGCGGGGATTCGATGAGGGCGCCTACCACCTGTACCTGGATGGTTCACTGGTGTGTTTCAACCTGTTCCACGTCATTCGGGAGCTGGGCCAGTTTCCGCAGGATACCCAGACGGTGTACCTGCATGTGAGCTCGCGCGTGGCCGTCGTCGATCACACGACGAGTGAGACCCTTCGGCATTTCCTGGAGGAGTTCAGCGGCCAGAATGAGAGCCCGACGCTGCTGATCGAGGGATTGGACCACATGCGGCCCCTCTCCAAGCACGAGATGAGCACCCGAATCGCCCTGGCCGGCCTCGAGGAGTTAGGGAGCCCCCAACCAACGGATTTACGGCCCACTGCGCCACAGGAAACAGCAGGAGATTCAGAAACTCCCCGCTACCAGACGCCGCCGTCGCGCCAGTCGCAGGCCAGGTCTGAGGTGGTGTCCAGGTCGAACTCTATCGGCATCACAAAAACGGTGCCGTCGGCTTCGGGGGTACGCTGCGGCCCGGTCGGAGACAGCACCGATGTCGGCCCGCGCCACGGCAGCCAACCGCGCGAACTGTAGATCCGCCGGCTGATCTCGGCCGAACTGAGCGCGCCGACTTCGAAGGCGCCCCGGATCACCTGTTCGCAGGCATCCAACACCGCGGTCGCCAAGCCCTTGCCCCGGTGGTCTTCGGCGACCGCGACGGCCTCCACGTAGCCGCAACGCAGCGATCGGCCGCGGTACAGCAGGTGGCGCCGGACCACTGCACCGTGGGCGATAAGTATGCCGCGGCGCCAGATGAGGGCGTGCATACCGCCGAGCGCGTGCTGCCAGTGGCCGCCGGGGGGCGCGTCACCTGCGGCCCCAAAGGCGTGGTCGACGAGTTGGCGGGCGCCGCGACGGGTGTCGTCGTCCAGATCGGAGGTGTGGATCAGGCGTGCGGTGTTGACCTGGCCGGGCACCCGCCGGCCTACCAGCTCGAGTGGTCGGACGGATGGTGACGCGGACGCGACCAGTGCATCCGCACGGTCTGTCCGGGCCTGATCTGCCCCAGCGTGTCGATGTCCTCCTCGACCACCACACCGACCACCGGGTAGGCGCCGGTGACGGGATGGTCCGGGCCGAGGATGATCGGGAAACCGTTCGGTGGAACCTGGATCGCGCCGCGATCGGCGCCCTCGGCGGGTAGCTGCCGCTCCGGCCACCGGTATTCCAGCGGCATCCCCACCAGCCGCATCCCGACCCGGTCACTGCGGTTGGTGACCAGCCAGTTGGTTCGCACCATGACGTCGGGGTCGACGAACCAATCATCGCGGGGTCCGGGGGTCACCCGCAGCTCGACCACGTCGTCCGGGATCGTCGCCACCGGTGCCTGGTCGATCTCCGGATAGTCGCCGGTCCGTTCGCCGATCTCCAGTACGTCGCCGTCGCGCAACGGCGCCGGGCCGATCGCCGCCATCACGTCGTAGCTGCGCGAGCCCAGCACGGGCGTGACCTCGATGCCCCCGCGTACCGCGAGGTAGGTTCGCAAGCCGGACCGGGGGGTGCCCAGTGAGATCAGCTGTCCGTCGTGGACGCGCTGAATACTGTTGGTGCCGAACGTAACCCCGTCGACTTCTGGATCGGTGTCGGCGCCGGTGACCGCGATGTCGACATCGCCGCCGTGAACGCGCGCGGCGAATCCGCCGAATGCGACCTCGATGGTGGCCCGATCGTCGGGATTGGCCACCAGACGGTTGGCCAGCTGGTGCGACCGGCGATCGGCGGCCCCGGACCGGGTGACACCCAGATGGCCCAGCCCGGCCCGGCCCAGGTCCTCGACCAAGGCCAGCGGACCGGTACGCAGGATCTCCAACGTGGTCATGTCATCCTCCCGTCACACGGCCCGGAACTGCACCGTCAGGCCCGGTGTCAGCAGCGCCGGGTTGGGCCGTTGCAGGTCCCACAGCACCGCGTCCGTGCGACCGATCAACTGCCAGCCGCCCGGCCACTGGCGCGGGTAGACACCGCTGAACTGTCCGGCCAGCGCCACCGAGCCGGCCGGAACGGTGTCGCGCAAGTCGGCACGGCGCGGCACTTCTAGCCGCGGGTCGCCGCCGATCAGGTAGGCGAAGCCCGGTGTGGAGCCGCCGAATCCGACCCGCCACGGCGTCGTGGTGTGAGCGTTGATCACCTGCGCGACGGTCAAGCCGGTGCGCTCGGCCACCTCGGCGAGGTCGGCGCCGTCGTAGACCACGTCGATCACCACATCGATGGCGGCGTCATGCGCGGTGGGTTCGAGCTCATCCGGTTCGACGGTCAGTTTGGCCAACCGTCGCCGTACGTCTGTCTGGTAGCCGGGCGCGGCCAGTTTCACGAAGATGGTGTGCGACGCCGGGATGATGTCGACCACCCCGGGTAACGCTGCGGCGGTCAGGGCCCGCAAGGCTGAGGTCCATGCCAGCACCTCGGCGGTCCGGTCGAACTGCAACAGCAGCGCGCAGTCGCCGTAGTCGACGATGCTGTGAGTCTGGGTGAGATCCGTGAAATCCAGTGTCGCGCTCATGCCCCCGACCGTAGTCGCGGAAAGTGAGCCAGGCCACATTTCTGGCGGCTATGCCAGAGGGGTCTTACCGAATACGCAGAGTTCAGGTCAGCTGAGCGCCTTGGCGATGAGGCCGGGCAGTTGGTCGGCCACCAGCTGGTAGCTCAGCGGGGAGGCGAAGGCGATCGCGCCGGCCTGCTCCTTGGTGGTGAAGACGCTGCGCGACTCGTACGCGGCGATGTCCGCATCGTCGAGCAGCGCCCCGCGTTCGTCGTCGCTGTCGGTGGTCCAGATCAGTACGTCAGCGGCGCCGAGAACCGAACCGATCCGGTCGTGCTCGATCACCGCGGGGGCATCGGCGAGGGTGAGTCCCATCCGGGCCAGGAACTCGGCACGCCAGCCGGTGCTGGTGGCGACGTTTCCGTGGTCGAGGCGGCCTGCCAGCAGCAGCACCGTCTTGCCCTTGAAACCGGGGTGTGCCGCAGCGACTTCGGCGAACCTGGCGTCGACGCCGTCGACGAGTTCCCGCATCTGCTGCGCCTGATGCACCGCCTGGCCGATGGCGGCCGCCTGGGTCTTCCACGGCTCGAAGAAGGCATCGCCGCCCGACTGCGGCACGGTCGGCGCGATCGCGGACAGCTGCTGGTAGGTGTCGGCGTCCACCCCGGCGTTCGTCGCGATGATCAGGTCCGGCTTGAGTTCGGCGATCTGGGCGACCGCGATTCCGTTGTCCAGGTCCAGCACCGTGGGTTCGGCGTCACCGAGGCGCTGTTGCGCCCAGGGCCACACCGCGAACGGCTGGTCGCCGAACCAGTTGGTGATCGCGATCGGCACGACGCCCAGGGCGAGCAGGTCGTCCTGACCCGTGTAGCCGGCGCAGACGACCCGCTTGGGCGGTTCGGGCACGGTGGTCTCGCCGAAGAGATGCGCGATGGTCACCGGGCCCGGTGCGCCGCCGTCCGGATGGTCGCCCGACGAGCAGGCCGCCAGCAGCGCGGCGCCCCCCGCCGCGCCGCAGAGGCCGAAGAAGCCGCGCCGACTCCACTGGTCCCGCATTGCGCGAGATTAACGCTGATCAGCGAGGTTGGCCATACCCGCCGCCGCCCGGCGTCTCGATCACCAGCACGTCGCCGGGCGCCATGTCGGTCGAGTCGCAGCCCGCCAGCTCGGTCAGCTCGCCGTCGGCGCGCACCACCCGGTTGTGCCCCAGCGCCCCCGGTGATCCGCCGGCCATGCCGTAGGGCGCCACCGCCCGATGTCCCGACAGCACACTGACGGTCATCGGCTCGCGGAACTCGATGCGCCGCAGCCCGCCGTCGCCGCCGGTCCAGCGCCCCGAGCCGCCGCTGCCCCGCCGGATGGCGAACTCGCGCAACAACACCGGGAAACGCATCTCGAGCACCTCCGGGTCGGTGAGGCGGGAGTTGGTCATGTGGGTCTGCACCACCGCGGCGCCGTCGAAGCCGTCGCCGGCGCCGGAGCCGGAGCCGAGTGTCTCGTAGTACTGGTGGCCGGCATTGCCGAACGTGACGTTGTTCATCGTGCCGGAACCTTCGGCCTGCACCCGCAGCGCGGCCAGTAGTGCCCCGGTGATCGCCTGGGAGGTTTCGACGTTCCCGGCCACCACCGCGGCCGGATAGCCCGGCGCCAGCATCGTCGCGTCCGGAATCGTGATACGCAGCGGGCGCAGGCAGCCGTCGTTGATCGGGATGTCGTCCTCGACGAGGGTGCGGAATACGTAGAGCACCGCGGCGCTCGCTACCGACGACGGCGCGTTGAAATTCGTCGCCAACTGGGGCGAGGTTCCGTCGAAGTCGATGGTGGCGCTGCGGGCGGCGCGGTCGACGGTCACCCGCACCGCGATCGTCGCACCGGAGTCCATCACATAGCGGTATTCGCCGTCGTCGAGGGAGTCGATCACCCGGCGCACCGCCTCCTCGGCGTTGTCCTGCACGTGACGCATGTACGCCTGCACGACATCCAGGCCGAAATGATCGATCATCGCCCGGATCTCGTCGATGCCCTTCTGGTTGGCGGCGACCTGTGCGCGCAGGTCCGCGAGGTTGGTGTCGGGGCTGCGTGACGGGAATCGTCCACCGGTGAGCAGCGATCGGGTCTGCGCTTCGCGGAACTGCCCGTCGTCGACCAGTAGCCAGTTGTCGAACAGCACCCCTTCCTCGTCGACGGTACTGCTGTCGGCTGGCATGGAACCCGGTGTGGCTCCGCCGATTTCGGCGTGATGGCCGCGGGATGCGACGAAGAACAGTACCGGGTCGTCCGGGCTCGCGGAGTCGCGGTAGACCGGGGTGATGACAGTGATATCCGGCAGGTGGGTACCGCCGTGGTACGGGTCGTTGACCGCGTAGACCTGACCGGGCCGCAGCTGCCCGGCGCGCCGGGCGATCACCTCCTTGACGGTGGCGCCCATCGACCCCAGGTGCACCGGGATGTGCGGTGCGTTGGCGACCAGGTTGCCGTCCGCGTCGAACAGTGCGCAGGAGAAGTCCAGTCGTTCACGGATATTCACCGATTGAGCGGTGGCCTCCAGCCGGGTGCCCATCTGCTCGGCGATGGCCATGAACAGGTTGTTGAAGATCTCCAGCAGCACCGGATCAGCGTGAGTCCCGGCATCATCCGGCGCCGCGGCCGCCGTCCGTCGCAGCAGCAGCTGTCCGTCGGCGGTCAGCTGCGCCCGCCAACCGTCGTCGACGACGGTGGTGGCGTTGTCCTCGGCGATGATGGCCGGTCCGGACACCAGGTCGGCCGGGGTGATCGCGTCGCGCCGGTATAGCGGCGCGTCACGCCAACTGCCGCCGGTGTAGAGCCGAACGGCCTCGGCGGGGTGGCGTCCGGTGCCCGAAGCCGTCTGATCGGCCAGCTCGGGCTGTTCGGTGAGGCCTGTCGCCTCGACCGCGACCGCTTCGGCGATCAACGGACGCTCCATCAAGAACGAGTACATGCTGCGGTGGATGTCTTCGAATGCCGCCGTCATCTGCGCGATGTCGGCCAGTTCGACGGGGATGGCGGTGTCGGTGCCCTGGTAGCGCAGGTGAACCCGCCGTGTCACCCGGATCCGGTCGGCCGGAATATCTTGGTCGGCAAGGGCTGCGCGTGCCTGCCGTTCCAGACCGTCGGCGACGTCGCCGAGTTCGGGCGCCGCCGAGTCGAGCCGGGCCTCGACGGAGCGCTCCCGTATCACCGTGGTGTCGGCCAGTCCGATGCCCAGCGCGGACAGCACGCCGGCCATCGGCGGCACCAGCACCGTGCGGATGCCGAGTTCGTCGGCGACCGCACAGGCGTGCTGGCCACCGGCCCCGCCGAAGGTGGTCAGGGCGTAGCGGGTGATGTCGTGGCCCTTGGCCACCGAGATCTTCTTGACCGCGTTGGCCATGTTTGCCACCGCGATCCGCAGGAACCCTTCGGCGACCTGCTCGGGGCTGCGGGCCGCCGAATTCTGGCCGGTGGCCGCATGGATTGTGGCGGCCAGGTCGGAGAAGCCCCGGCGCACCGCGGCGGCGTCCAGTGGCTCGTCGCCGGAGGGGCCGAACACCGGCGGGAAATGCGCCGGCTGGATACGCCCGAGCAGCACGTTGGCGTCGGTGACGGTCAGCGGGCCACCGCGCCGGTAGCAGGCCGGTCCCGGGTCGGCACCCGCGGATTCCGGCCCCACCCGATATCGGCTGCCGTCGAAGTGCAGGATCGACCCGCCGCCGGCGGCGACGGTGTGGATGTGCAGCATCGGCGCGCGCAGCCGAACCCCGGCGACCTCGGTGGTGAACACCCGCTCGTAGCCGCCCGACGCGGCGCTGTAATGCGAGACGTCGGTGGAGGTTCCACCCATGTCGAACCCGATCACCGCGTCGAATCCGGCCAGCGCCGACATCGCGACCATGCCCACGATCCCCCCGGCGGGCCCGGACAGGATCGCATCCTTGCCGCGGAAGTGATCGGCCGCCGTCAGCCCACCGTTGGATTGCATGAACATCAGCCGCACCCCGCGCAGTTCGTCGGCCACCTGGGCGACGTAGCGGCGCAGCACCGGGGACAGGTAGGCGTCGACGACCGCGGTGTCGCCACGTGGAATCAGCTTGGGCAGCGGGCTGACTTCACTCGACAGCGAGATCTGGGAGAAGCCCAGCTGTTCGGCCAGCGCACCGATCGCCTGTTCGTGCGCCGGGTTCCGGTAACTGTGCAGGCACACCACCGCCACTGAGCGGATCCCGTCGGCGTGCGCGGCGCGCAGCGCCTCGCCCAGCGCGTCCAGATCCGGTGCGCGCAGTACACTGCCGTCGGCGCCGACACGCTCGTCGACCTCCACGGTCCGCTCATAGAGCTGATCGGGCAGCACGATGTGGCGGTCGAAGATACGCGGCCGGTTCTGGTAGCCGATGCGCAGCGCATCGCCGAACCCGCGGGTGATGACCAGCAAAGTGCGCTCCCCGGCGCGCTCCAGCAGGGCGTTGGTGGCCACCGTGGTGCCCATCCGCACTGCTTCGACGGTGCCGGGCGGAATCGGCGCGTCGTCGGGGACCTGCAGCAGGGCGCGGATTCCGGCCACCGCGGCGTCGCGGTACCGGTCGGGGTTCTCCGAGAGCAGTTTGTGGGTGAGCAGGCGCCCATCGGGCCGCCGGGCCACGATGTCGGTGAAGGTGCCGCCCCGGTCGATCCAGAACTGCCACATCGTCGACACGGCCCCTATTGTGCCCAACCGTCGGTCGGCCGGGGCGTGGACGCCGGATCGCAGGGCCGCTGGTTGGTCAGCAGGGACACCGCAAACTCGCCGTAGGCGTGTGCGGTCTGTTCGGGTGTGGCGGGACCGGCGGCGTTGAACCACTGCGGCAGCGAGGTGCACATGGTCGCGATGGCGCGCCCGGCGATCCGGCGGTCGGCGGCGTGGCCGAGCACTGTCGCGACGCCATCGACGGCACTGACGCCGGCTTCCTCCGCTGCCCGGTCGATCGCGGCATCGAGCATGTGCTGCACCTTGTTTCGCGATTCGGCAATGCGCCTCCGGTTGGCCGGGTTCAGGCTGCGCATCTCGCTGGCGCCGATGAACGCCAGTTTCTGGCGATGGGTGTGGAACAGCGCCAGCGCCTCGACGATGCGCCGCACCTGCTCGATGCCGGTTGACGCGCCGGTGCGTGCGGCCGCAACGCGCCAGTGCAGTTCGGCCATGGTCGCATCCAGTATCGCGACCAGCAGCGCCTGCTTGTCGGGGTAGTGGTGGTAGATGCCGGGCACGCTCATGGCCGCGCGTGCGGCCACATCGCGCATGGTGCTGCCGTGGTAGCCGGTGTCTACGAAGGCGTCCACGGCCGCGCGCAGCACGGTGTCCAGAACCAACGGCGGAAACGCTCGCCAGTCGCGTGGGGGCAACCCCGGCTGCGCCACGGCTCGATCCGATTCGGGGGCGGGTATGCCGACGCCGCCGCTCAGGAGTTGCGCGGCCGTCACGCCCAATGCCTGCGCGTACTGCTGCAGCCGCGTCACCGAGATCCCGGTCTTGCCGTTCTCGACCGCGCTGACGGTGGCCGCGCTGAGCGCCAGGCGCTGTGCCAGTTCGCGCACGGTCATGCCCCGGGCCCGACGCGCCGCCCGGATCGCACCGCCGCACGAGGCGGTCGCATCTACCGCTGTGTTCAGCATTACTGAACTATAGCGCTTCGGAATCTTCTGTACCGCCTGCTGTTTTGACTGGACAGCGCCTTCTGTGTCACAGTCCGTACTGTTCGGGCCGAACGATTGGTCGGTCAGGTGACGGTGCTGAGGGAGTGACATGGCAGTCGAGCTGAGCTACTCGCCGGACGTGACGGCGCTCGTCGAGAAGACGCGGGCATTCATCGAGGACGTGGTGCTTCCGGTCGAGGACCGCTACGGCGGGGACATCGCCGCGGCCGGCGGTGACGCCGTGATCAAGGAGCTGCAGGCGGCGGCCCGGCAAGCCGGGGTGTTTGCGCCGCATGCTCCGGTCGAGTACGGCGGCCTGGGCCTGAACATGTCCGACCGGGCGCCGGTATTCGAGGCCGCGGGGTACTCACTGTTCGGTCCGGCAGCGGTGAATATCGCAGCACCGGACGAGGGCAATGTCCATCTGCTGGCGGAGGTGGCCAGCGCCGAGCAGAAGGCGCGCTACCTGGCCCCGTTGGCGGCCGGCGACGTGCGGTCGGCATTCGCGATGACCGAACCCGCGCCGGGGGCGGGATCGGATCCGGCCGCGCTGACCACCAAAGCCGAACGCCGGTCGGGGGATTGGTACATCACCGGCCGCAAGTGGTACATCACCGGTGCCGACGGCGCCGCGTTCTTCATCGCGATGGCCCGCACCTCCGGGGAGCCCGGGCAGCGCGGCGGGGCGACCATGTTCCTGGTGCCCGCCGACGCCGCGGGTCTGACCGTCGGCAGGCACCTGCAGACCCTCGACCGCTCCATGGTCGGTGGTCACTGCGAGGTGCTCTTCGACGACGTCCGGGTGGCCGACGACGCGGTGCTCGGTGAGGTCGACCGCGGCTTCGAGTACGCCCAGGTCCGGCTGGGGCCGGCACGGATGACTCATGTGATGCGCTGGCTGGGCGCGGCCCGTCGCGGACACGACACCGCACTGGCCCATGTCGTGGAGCGCCAAGCCTTCGGATCCACGCTGGGTGAGCTGGGCATGATCCAGAACATGGTGGCCGACAACGAGATCGACATCGCCGCCACCCGCGCACTGCTGGTGCGCGCCTGCTGGGAGCTGGATCAGGGCTCAGCCGCAGGGGACGCGACGTCGATCGCCAAGACCTTCGCCGCCGAGGCGATCTTCCGCATCGTCGACCGCAGCGTGCAGATGTGCGGCGCGCTCGGCGTCACCGAGGAGCTGCCGCCGGCGCGGCTGTCCCGGGAAGTGCGTCCGTTCCGGGTATACGACGGCCCCTCGGAGGTGCACCGCTGGGCCATCGCCAAGCGTCGGGTCGGTGCTGCCCGGCGGGCACTCAAGGCGCCCCGGCAGTGACGGTCGAAGGGCTCGACGGCGCTGCGCTTCGCCGGTACCTCACCGACAGCGGCATTCCGGTTCAGGGTGAGCTCGCCGTCGAACTGATCGCCGGTGGGCGGTCGAACCTCACCTTCAAGGTCAGCGACGAGGTGTCGCAGTGGGTCGTCCGCAGGCCTCCGCTCGGCGGCCTCACACCCTCGGCGCACGACGTGGGCCGCGAATTCGTGGTCACCCGAGGCTTATACGGCACCGCTGTGCCGATCGCCCGGCCGGTCGCCTTCGACGCCGACGGCACGGTGTGCGGCGCGCCGCTGACCGTCACGGAGTTCGTGACCGGGCGGGTCTACCGGCACAAGGACGATCTCGACGTGCTGTCGGAGGCGGACCTGGCCGCCAACGCCACCGCGCTGGTAAGGGTGCTTGTCGACCTGCACGCGGTCGACTACCGCGCCGTCGGGCTGGAATCCTTCGGCAGGCCGGACGGCTTCCTGGAGCGCCAGGTGCGGCTGTGGGCCCGCCAGTGGGAACTGGTCAAGACCCGCGAGATCGATGACGTGGCGCCGCTGGCGGCCGCGCTCGCCGATGCTGTTCCACAGACCCCGCAGCCGTCGGTGGTGCACGGCGACTTCCGCATCGACAACACCATCTGCGATCCCGAGCAACCGGACGTCATCCGGGCGGTCGTGGACTGGGAGATGTCCACCCTCGGTGACCCGCTCACCGACATCGCGCTGATGTGCGCCTACCGGTCACCGGCTTTCGACGGCGTCTTCGGTCATCCCGCGGCGTGGACCAGTGCGCGACTGCCGTCGGCGGATGCGCTCGCCGAAGAGTATGCGCGGCGTTCCGGACGTGACCTGGGGCAGTGGAATTTCTACCTGGCGCTGGCGAACTTCAAGATCGGTGTCATCGCCGAGGGCATCACCCACCGGGCCCAGCATGGTGCGAAAGACGTGCTCAACGCCGGCGAAGCGGCGCAGGCCACGCCGGAGTTCATCGCGGCGGCACGAAAAGCGTTGAAGCGCTGCTGAAACTACGAAAGGTGACTCACGTGAGCGTACTGGACAAGTTCCGGATGGACGGCCGCGTCGCCGTGGTGACCGGGGCATCCTCGGGCCTGGGCGTGCATTTCGCCCGGGCCTTCGCCGAGGCGGGAGCTGATGTCGTGTTAGCGGCGCGGCGGGTGGAGAAACTCGCCGCGGCCGCCGAGCTGGTCGCGGCGACGGGACGCACCGCCCTGCCGGTGGCGACCGACATCGCCGACCCGGATGCCGCGACCAATATGGTCGAGGCCGCCATGGAGCGGTTCGGCCGGGTCGACGTGCTGGTCAACAACGCCGGTGTCGGAACGGCGCACCCCGCCACCCGCGAGACCCCGGAGCAGTTCCGGGAGGTGATCGACATCAACCTCAACGGGGCCTACTGGGCCGCACAGGCCTGCGGACGGGTGATGCAGCCCGGTTCGTCGATCGTCAACATCTCCAGTGTCCTGGGGTTGACCACCGCCGGGCTGCCGCAAGCCGCGTACGCCGCGAGCAAGGCCGGCCTGCTCGGTCTGACCCGCGACCTGGCCCAGCAGTGGGGCAGCCGCAAAGGCATCCGGGTCAACGCCATTGCGCCCGGCTTCTTCCAGACGGAGATGACCGACCAGTACCGCCCGGGCTACCTGGACAGCATCTCCCATCGGATCGTGCTGGGACGCATGGGCGACCCCGAGGAACTGGCGGCGACCGTGCTCTGGCTGGCCTCCGAGGCCGGCGGCTACGTCACCGGGCAGACCCTGGCGGTCGACGGCGGCTTCACCATCAACTGAAGTCGCCGGGCATCGATCCGCGATAGCCTCGGTTGATGCGCTCAGACCCGACCCGACTGTCCCAGCTGGGGGCCGGATCCGAGCCCGACATCGCCGCCATGTTGCTGGCCCGCGTGGGCGACCGGCATCTAGGATTGCGTACCCGACAGCAGGATTGGACCTGGGACGAGGTGGTGCGCGAATCCGCCGCACGCGCCGAGTTGGCCGCCGAACTCCGCCGTGACGGGCCCTTCCACATCGGAGTGCTGCTGGACAACACCGAAGATTTCGTGTTCTGGCTCGGCGCCGCGGCGCTGGCCGGTGCGGTGATCGTCGGGATCAATCCCACCCGCGGCGACGCCGAACTGGCGGCAGAGATCCGGCATGCCGATTGTCAGCTGATCGTCACCGACACCGCCGGATTCGAACGGCTGCGCGGTCTGGACCACGGCTTGGATGCCGACCGCTTCCTGGTGACCGACGACCCGGACTACACCGGACGGGTGCGCGCGCACCAGGTGGCGCCGGCCGCCGCGGCCGGCGTCGGCCCGGAGTCACTGCTGCTGTTGTTGTTCACCTCCGGCACCACCGGCGCCTCGAAGGCGGTCAAGTGCAGCCAGGGCCGGCTGGCCCGCATCGCGGCGGCCGCCACCGCCAAGTTCGGCCATGTGCGCTCCGACGTCGACTACTGCTGCATGCCGCTGTTCCACGGCAACGCGATCATGGCGCTGTGGGCACCGGCATTGGCCAACGGGGCCACGATCTGCCTGACACCGAAGTTCTCGGCGTCGCAATTCCTGCCCGACGTGCGCTACTTCGGCGCGACGTTCTTCACCTACGTGGGTAAGGCAATGGGCTATCTGCTGGCCACCGAGGAACGTCCCGACGATGCCGACAACACCCTGGTCCGTGGCTTCGGCACCGAGGCGTCACCGCAGGATCAGGCGGAGTTCCGCCGGCGGTTCGGCGCCGTGCTGCACGAGGGCTACGGGTCCAGCGAAGGCGGCAACGCCGCGGTACCCGACCCGGCGGCCCCACCCGGCGCGCTGGGCCGCCCGGCCCACCCCGGTATCGCCGTAGTCGACCCGCAGACCCGCGCCGACTGCCCGGTGGCGGTCCTCGACGAGCACGGCCGGGTGACCAACGCCGACGACGCGGTCGGCGAGATCGTGGACAAGACCGGCGCCCGAGACTTCGAGGGCTACTACAAAAACGATGCCGCCGACGCCGAAAAGGTGCGCGACGGCTGGTATTGGACCGGCGATCTCGGCTACCGCGACGAGGCCGGCTTCCTGTACTTCGCCGGCCGGCGCGGCGACTGGATCCGGGTCGACGGCGAGAACACCTCGGCACTGACCGTCGAACGGGTGCTGCGCCGCCATCCGCGGGTCATCAGCGCCGGGGTGTACGCGGTGCCCGACCCTCGCTCGGGCGATCAGGTGATGGCCGCGATCGAGGTCGCCGATCCGGACGGTTTCGACGCGGCCGAGTTCGCGGCGTATCTGGCCGGCCAGGCCGACCTCGGCAGCAAGGGCACACCGCGCTTCCTGCGGATCTCGGCCAGGCTGCCGGTGACGGGTTCGAACAAGGTGCTCAAACGTGAACTGCAGCAGCAACGTTGGCATACCGGCGACCCGGTGTACCGCTGGGCGGGGCGGGGAGAGCCGGCCTACACCCGGATGTCCGACGAGCACAAGCGGTCGCTGGACACCGAGTTCGCGACGTACGGGCGGCAGAGCTACCTGCGTGACGGCGGGAAGAGCCGATGAGCGACTGCGCGGTCCGCTAATGCTTCCGCTGTTCCCACGGGCTGTAGTCGGCGATCAGCTCCTCCTGTGGCGGGCGCTGCCCGGCCGGGACGTGCTGCAGGTTGATCCGCACCCGGTACCAGATCGAACTCGGCCCGCGCATGCCGTCGACCAGTACGTCCGCCGGCGTCAGCCGGTCGGCCGCCGCGGCATGCCGTTCGCGCCAGACATCGAGCGCGGCGATCGCCTCGTCTTTGGTCTTGGTGCGGGCGATCTCGATCAACGGCAGCGGTGAAGTACGGCGGCCGTCAACGTTCTTGCGTGCCCCCTTGGGTGCCTTCTCCGCCGGGCCTTGCGCTTCGGCCAGTTCGAGCAGCGACTCCAGGTCACCGACCGGCTCGTTCATGCCCGCCCACGGGTCGCCGATCCGCGCGACGCGGTCCGGCACGGTGTCGATGGTGAACGCCGCCGGATCGGCGTCGGGTACCTCGTCCCAGGACAGCGGTGTTGACACGCGGGCGTCGGGGGTGGCTCGCACCGAATAGGCCGAGGCGACCGTGCGGTCCTTGGCATTCTGGTTGAAGTCCACAAAGACTCGGGCGCCCCGTTCCTCTTTCCACCACCGGCTGGTGGCCGATTGCGGTGCGCGCCGCTCGATCTCGCGGGCCACCGCCTGCGCGGCCAGCCGAACCTGCCGGAACTCCCATCGGGGCGCGAGCCGGGCGTAGATGTGCATACCCCGCGATCCCGACGTCTTCGGCCAGGCGATCAGCCCGTGATCGGCCAACACCTCCCGCGCGAGCAGTGCCACCTCGACGATCTGCGGCCAGCCGACACCGGGCATCGGATCGAGATCGACGCGAAGTTCATCGGGGTGCTCCAAGTCGCCGGCGCGCACCGGGTGTGGGTTGAGGTCCACGCAGCCCAGGTTGATCACCCAGGCCAGCCCGGCCGCATCGTCGATGACGACCTCTTGCGCCGACCGGCCCGAGGCGTAGCGCAGTTCGGCGACCGACACCCAGTCCGGGCGGTTGGCCGGTGCCCGCTTCTGGAAGACGGCCTCGGCGTCGATGCCGTCGACGAAGCGTTTGAGGATCATGGGTCGCCCGGCCACCCCGGCCAGCGCGCCGTCGGCCACCGCCAGGTAGTAGCGAATCAGCTCCAGCTTGGTGCGCGAAGCGGTGCCGTCGCGTCCGGGGAACACCACCTTGTCCGGGTGGGTAACCGCCACCCGGTGTCCCGACACGTCCAGCGACAATCCGCCGGCCATGACCGCCATGCTAGCCAGAGGTCGAATCCACTGTCGGGCAGCGACCTGCGTCACATAAGGTTGGGCCATGGCAAAGCTCACCGACCTGCCAAGTCAGGCCGTCAACACGCTCGGTCGTTACCTGGAACGAGGAAGTGCCGAGCTGCACTATCTGCGCAAGGTCCTTCAGTCCGGTGCTTTGCGGCTGGAATCACCCGGCATCATCGCGAGCGCGATCGCCGACGGGGCCCGTTGGGGCGAGCTCGGGATGATTCCGGCGCTGAACGCCCGCCGTAACCCGAACGGCCTGGCCGTCATCGACGACGACGGCAGCATCACCTTCAAAGAGCTCGACGACGCCGCCAATGCGGTGGCCAATGGCCTGGTCGCGATGGGTGTGCGAGGTGGCGACGGGGTGGCGATCCTGGCCCGTAACCACCGCTGGTTCTTGATCGCCAACTACGGCTGCGCCCGGGTCGGCGCCCGGCTGATCCTGCTGAACAGCGAATTCTCCGGCCCGCAGATCAAAGACGTCTCTGAACGCGAAGGCGCCAAACTGATCATCTACGACGACGAGTACACCGAGGCGGTCTCGCAGGCCGACCCCCCGTTGGGCAAGCTGCGGGCGCTGGGAGTCAACCCCGACAGCGACCAACCGTCGGGCAGCGCCGACGAGACGCTGGCGCAGCTGATCGCCCGCAGCAGCAAGGCACGCGCGCCGAAGGTCACCAAGCACGCCTCGATCATCATCTTGACCTCCGGCACCACCGGCACCCCCAAGGGCGCCAACCGCAGCACCCCGCCCACCCTCGCCCCGATCGGCGGGATCCTGTCGCACGTCCCGTTCCGCGCCGGTGAGGTGACGTCGCTGCCGTCCCCGATGTTCCACGCGTTGGGCTACCTGCACGGCACCCTGGCGATGTTCTTCGGCTCGACACTGGTGCTGCGACGCCGGTTCAAGCCGGCCACCGTGCTGGAGGACCTGGAGAAGCACAAGGTGACCGGGATTGTCGTGGTTCCGGTCATGCTGTCGCGGATCCTCGACCAGTTGGAGAAGACCAGTCCCAAGCCGGATCTGTCGAACCTGCGGATCGTGTTCGTGTCCGGTTCACAGCTCGGCGCCGAGTTGGCCACCCGGGCGATGAAGGATCTGGGCCCGGTGATCTACAACATGTACGGCTCGACCGAGGTCGCGTTCGCCACCATCGCCGATCCGGGCGACCTGCAGTACAACCCGGCGACGGTGGGACAGGTGGTCAAGGGCGTCAAGGTCCGAATCCTCGACGACAACGGCCACCAGCTGCCGCAGGGCGAGGTCGGCCGGATCTTCGTCGGCAACTTCTTCCCGTTCGAGGGCTACACCGGCGGCGGGGGCAAACAGATCATCGACGGACTGCTGTCATCGGGAGACGTGGGCTATTTCGACGAGCGGGGGCTGCTCTACGTGTCCGGCCGCGATGACGAGATGATCGTCTCCGGCGGTGAGAACGTCTTCCCCGCCGAGGTCGAAGACCTGATCAGCGGGCACCCCGAGGTGATCGAGGCGACCGCGCTGGGCGTGGAGGACAAGGAGTGGGGCGCGCGGCTGCGGGCGTTCGTGGTCAAGAAGGAAGGCTCCTCCGTCGACGAGGACACCATCAAGGTCTATGTGAAGGAGCATCTGGCCCGCTACAAGGTGCCGCGCGAGGTGGTCTTTCTCGACGAGTTGCCGCGCAACCCCACCGGCAAGATCCTCAAGCGCGAGCTCCGCGAGCTGTAGGTCCCGTTTCTGGCGCGAGCGTGCGCGTCCCCGGTACGACACTCCGTGCCGGAGCCGGGACTACGCACGCTCGCGGCACGGGTCAGGTGACGCTTGCGATCGGCAACTTCCAGGTGGCGCCGCTGATATCGGTGAGCACAAGGGTGTACCGGTGTGCCGCGTTCCAGCGTGTCCGTTCGGTGTCGATCGTCACCCGAGCTTTCGCGCCCAACGGGACGACGAGGCTGTGGGCGCCGGGCTCCACCTTGGCCACGTAGCGGTTGGTGATCGCCGTTCTGGGCAGCCGGCTGAGCTCCGCGCCATCGAGCTTGACCACGGTGTCGCCGGCGGTGTCGTCGCGGACGCCGACGCCGATCAGAAACGAGCCGTACACGTCGGCGCCTTCGGTGCGGAAGAGCTCGAATTGCAGGCTGTTGTCGGCTATGTGGGCGTCGGTGATCTCGATGACCGGCGCTACCGATTTATTGTGCAGCGGGCCATAAACCCCGCCGTGAAAATGCTGGTTGGTGAACAACGCCACGGTCAGGATCAATATCGAGCCGCTGACCACGACGGGTGTCCTGACGTTGATTGCGCCCGAGCTCAGCCAGTTGAACCATTTCTGCTGCGCCAGCCGCAGAATCCTGCCCGAAACGATGCGATCCACGGAATAGCGCCCGCCGCCGCTCAAAAACAGCATGAAACCGCAGGCCATCCCGAGGATCCCGATTTGCCACTCGTCCAGGCAGGTGGTGCCCAGCCAGCCGGCGCTGAGCAGGATGCCGAACGCCAACCCCAGGACCGCCAAACTCATGATCCGGGTGAGAAAACCAATCATCACGCAGATCCCGACGACGCCTTCCACGATGGTGAACACCGTCATCGCCACCGCGAGCAGACCGGGGTGGGTCAGCAGGTGCTCGATGATCGGGCCGATGCCAAGCGCGTGCGGCAGAAAATGGTTGAACTTCTCGCCGATATAGCCGGGCAGATTCGGATCCAATTTGTCGGCGATGCCGACACGGCGCCAGAAAGCTGAAAAGTACGTCCACCCGATGACCAGTCGGACCGGCAGTGCGAAAAGCGCCGCGGTAGTGAAATGACGTTCGAGGGTCCCGGCTTTTTCGATGGTGTCAGCGGTCACGGGGCACCTCCGGTGCAGTAGTTTCCTTGGCTTCCAGGAGTGATCGGGCGATGTAGTCGGCAGCGGGCCAACTCAGTAGGTGAGGGTCTTGTAGCCTTGCTCCTGTAGTCCGAGTGCATACGTCAGAGCGTTCCCGGTGGTGGGAATCTCGGGTGGCAGGAGAGCCGGATCGATGCCCGTCCTCTGGACTGAAATATTGCAGGCCACGACTTTGAGTCCGTCGTCGATCACGGCCCGACGGACCGCATCCTTCACCGCCGGAGTCGTTGCGATCTCTTGGACCAATTGTCCGTACGCCACAATCTGAAAATCAATGGCCGAGCTCTTCGCCTTGAGCTCCCGGCCCGTCATTATGGCTCCGTCCAAGTGCCGTCCGTCGGAAGCCAGCAATGCGTACTTGCCATCGGCCCTAACAGCGTTCTCCGTTGCGAGGATCTCTTCAACGCTCGGCGGCTGAGCATATGCCGGGTTGGCGACTCCGAGTGGGATGATGGCCACTGCGGCCGTCAGGGTCAAAAGCTTACTGAACTTTTTCACGTACCCTCCATCGTTCACCCCGTCAACGATCCCGCACCGCTCCTACGTACCTACGTAGTAGCTACATAGGTATCGATGTTTCTAGCATGCTGGAGCCGATCGACGCAATCGGGATGAGTCCACGGCGGATCCCGGCAGGTCCGGCATCGACACACCCGTCTCACGCGGGACGGTGCAGCTGGGCTCGACCCAGCGTTGGCGCGGCGGCACCCGATGACGGCGACCGTTTGCGGTGTTGGCGTCGCCTGATTCGGTATTTCGTTGGCGCGCTTAAGTTCTCGATCCTCCCGCGGTCTGGCCGGCGCGATAAGTTAGCCAGGATGCGGTTTTCGACTCCTACGGATCGCGGGGCAGCCCCAGCAGACGCTCGGCGATGATGTTGAGCTGAACCTCCGAGGTGCCGCCGTAAATCGTTGTGGCACGGCTCATCAGCAGATACTCAGCCCACTTGCCGGGCAGTTGCTCGCGGTCACCGATCGCGGCGTCGCCGGCGAAGGTGCTCACCCCGAATTCGGCGTAGCCCTGGCCGGTCCGCATCGACAGCAGCTTGGACACCGCCGCCGCGGGCATCGGGTCCTTGCCCGCCAGGGTCAACAGCGTTGAGCGCAGGTTAAGCAGCTTGGCGGCGTGCCCTTCGGCGATCAACTCGCCGGCTCGGCGCTGCTCACCCTGATCGAACTGGCCGTCGCGGATGAAGTCCACGAACCCGTCGAGGCTGGCCAGGAACGGCATCTCGGACCCGCCGATCGACACCCGCTCGGCGGTCAGCGTGTTGCGGCTGACCTCCCAGCCCCGGTTCACCTCGCCGAGCACCAGCTCGTCGGGGATGAACACATCGTCGATGAACACGGTGTTGAACATCGCCCCGCCGGTGAGTTCACGCAGCGGACTGACGGTCACGCCCTCACTTTTCATGTCCAGCAAGAAGTAGGTGATGCCATCGTGTTTGGGGGCCGCGGCGTCGGTCCGCGCCAGCAGGGCTCCCCATGACGAGAACTGCGCGGCCGACGTCCAGATCTTCTGTCCGCTGATCCGCCAGCCGCCGTCGACCTTGGTGGCCTTGGTGGTCAGGCTGGCCAGGTCCGAACCCGCGCCCGGCTCGGAGAACAGCTGGCACCACACCATCTCGCCGCGGAACGTGGGCGGCAGGAAACGCTGCTTCTGCTCTTCGGTGCCGAACGCCACGATCGACGGGATGAGCCACGCCGCGATACCCATCCCCTGGCGGCGCACCCGGCCGGCCGCGAACTCCTGCTCGATGATGATCTGCTCGATCGGCTCGGCGGCCCGCCCCCACGGCTTCGGCAGGTAGGGCAGTACCCAGCCGCCCTCGGCGATCGCCACGGTGCGCTCGTCGCGCGGTATGGCCTTGAGCGCGGCCACCTCCGCACGGATCTCCGCCCGCAGTTTCTCGGTTTCGGGATCCAGGTCGATGTCGATCTTGCGCATCCCGCCGGCAGTGGCGGTGTCGACGACCTGCTGCGGGTAGTCGGCGCGACGGCCGAACGAGGCGGCCAGGATCAGTGCCCGCCGGTAATAGACGCCCGCGTCGTGCTCCCAGGTGAAACCGATCCCACCGTGGACCTGGATGCAGTCCTGGGTGCAGTGCTGCGCCGCCTCCGGGGCCAGGGTCGCAGCCACCGCGGCCGCGAACGGCACGGCCGCAACCGCGGCGTCGTTCCCGGTTGCCTCGTCGATCGCGCGGGCGGCGTCCCACACCGCGGCGGTGGCGCGTTCGGTGGTGGCGATCATCTCGGCGCACTTGTGTTTGATGGCCTGGAACTGACCGATCGGCCGGCCGAACTGTTCGCGGATCTTGGCGTACTCCGCCGCGGTGTCGGTGGCCCACCGGGCCACCCCGACCGCCTCGGCGGACAGCAGTGTCGAGATCAGCGCGTGCGCCTGCGCCTGGTTGAGGTTGCCCAGCACGGCTTTGTCGTCGACCTCGACACCATTGGCCCGCACGTGGGCGATCGGACGTAGCGGGTCCACGCTTTCCACCGGCTCGATCTCAAGCTGGTCGGCACTCAGCACCACCCAAGCTTCGCCGCTGTCGATCGCCACGGGGAGCACGAGCAGCGACGCCTGGGCGGCCGCCGCGACGGCACGGACCTCACCGCGGATCACCAAGCCGTCACCGTGGGCGGTGGCCGTCAGTCCGGGGTTGAGGGTGTAGCTGGCGATGACCTCGCCGGTGGCCAGACCCGCCAACTCGGGGGCGGTCGGATCATGGGCGGCGATCAAGGCGCCGGCGATCGCCGACGGCACGAACGGGCCGGGCACCGCGGCATAGCCGAACTCGGCCAGCACCACCGCCAGCTCCAGGATGCCGAACCCCTGCCCGCCGACTTGTTCGGCCAGGTGCACCCCCGCCAGACCCTGCTCGGCGGCGGCCCGCCAGTACGGCGGCGGGTTCTCGATCGGGTTGTCCATTGCCGCATGCAACAACTCGGACGGCACCGCCCGTGTCAGAAGTGACCGCACTGAATCGGCGAGGTCCTGATGCTCAGATGTGATCGCTATGGGCATGTTGCGCCTTTCGGTGTGTGCGTGGGGCCAAACTAACAACCGGTCGGTTGGTTGACTACCTCGGTCAAGGGTTGACCGTCGCGCAGCCGGCGACAGTTGTCGACGGCGGCGCTCAGATAGCGCTGCATGGTGTCGGCGGTGTACCAGCTGACATGGGGAGTCAGCACCACGTTGTCCAAGCCGAGCAGGGGGTTGTCCGGGCTGACCGGCTCAACGGCGAACACATCGAGACCCGCGCCGCCCAGCCGCCCGCTCGCCAGCGCCTCGGTCAGCGCGGTCTCGTCGACGACGGTGCCGCGCGCGGTGTTGACCAGCACCGCCCCGGGTTTCATGCGCGCCAGGCCGGCCCGGTCGATCAATCCCTCGGTGGCCGCCGTCAACGGCACGTGCAGCGACACGACATCGGCTTCGGCCAGCAGCTCCGGCAATGAGCGCCAGCCGGGGCGACCGTCATCGCGGGTGCTGGTGTGCAGCACGTTGGCGCCCATGGCGGAGACGATCCCGGCGACGCGTCGGGCGATGCTGCCGTACCCGACCAGACCCACGGTGCAGCCGCCGATGTCGCGGCAGCGCTCACCGAGATCCGGATCGGTGGGCCAACCGGACCCCTGGCGCGTCGAGCGATCCAGCGACACCAGTCGGCGCAACACCGCCAGCATCAGCAGCACGGCGCCCTCGGCCACCGATGCCGCGTTGGCGCCGGGCATGTTGGCAACCGCGATGCCGCACTCGGTGGCGGCCCCGACGTCGATGGTGTTGATCCCGACGCCGAACTTCTGCACCAGTCGCAGTCGCGGTCCACCGCGCAGGTCCTCGCCGGACAGCGGACGCAGCACGTGCCAGATCACCTCGGCATCGGCCAGCTCACGCCGGAAGGCGGTGTCGTCGTCGGCGGCGCACCACCGAATATCGAGCCAGTCCGATTCCGGCGCAACGAAGTCGATGACCTTCGGCCCGGGGATGAAATGCGCCAGGACTCTCACCGCCGGCATGTCAAGTGGTCTCCTCGGTATAGATGGCCCGATAGAAGACGTTGGCCAGGGTTCGGATGCAGGCGTCATCGTCCGGCGCGGCGCCGCCGCGACGGGGGGCGGCCAGTTGGACGTAGCAGAACTGGTTCAGCATCGACACGATCGCCACCGCGAGTAGTTCGGGATCGTCATCGGCGCAGTGGCCGTCAGCTTGCGCTCGTTTCACCGTTTCGGTGATGAAAGCCACTGGTACCGCGCAGATCTCCGCCCAGTAACGGGCGAAGTCGTCGTTGACCATCGCCAGTTGGGAGACTCCGACCATCTCGGCGAGTCGGTTGCGGTAGGTATACCAGTGGGCGGCGGCGGCCTGCTCGATACGCTCCCGGTTCGACAGCCCGTGCCGAACGGCGCCGGAGACCCGCTCGCCGGCCTCATCGCGGAACCGCAGCGCCCACTCCCGGACCATCGCTTCTTTGGAGTCGTAGTAGTTGTAGAACGACGCGGCCGATCGACCGGCCTCGGCAGCGATGTCGGCGATGGTGGTGGCCAGCACACCTTTGCGGGCGATCACCGCCCGTGCCGCGGAGTCGATCGCCGCCTGGGTGCGTCGGCCCCGACGAGTCGGCAACGGGTCGCGGTGAATGGGCTCTTCGGAGAGGGTCGACACCGAATCGGTTCTCCTGTCGCTGCCGGGGCTGGATCAAACTTGAATCTGATGTTAGATTCAGATTCTGATCTTGACCAGAGGAGTCGCGATGATCAAGCCGCACGGTGTCAACACCGAGTTCGAGATCAGTGGGATCAACCACGTCGCGCTGGTCTGCGCCGACATGGCCCGAACGGTCGACTTCTACAGCAACGTGCTCGGCATGCCGTTGGTCAAGTCCCTGGATCTGCCCGCCGGGATGGGCCAGCACTTCTTCTTCGACGCCGGCAACGGTGACTGCGTCGCCTTCTTCTGGTTCGCCGAAGCACCGGATCGCGTACCGGGCATCTCATCGCCGGTCGCCATCCCGGGCGTCGGTGAGATCGTCAGCGCGGTGAGCACCATGAACCACTTGGCCTTTCACGTGCCCGCAGACAAGTTCGACGCCTACCGCCAGCGACTCAAGGACAAAGGTGTCCGGGTCGGGCCCGTTCTCAACCACGACATGTCCGAATTCCAGGCCAGCCCGACCCTGCATCCCGGTGTGTACGTCCGGTCGTTCTACTTCCTCGATCCCGACGGAATTACACTTGAGTTCGCTTGCTGGACAAAGGAGTTCACTCCAGGCGAGGAACACGTCACGCCGAAGACCGAAGCCGACCGGAGGGTTCCGGCCGTCACCACTTAGTCTCGGTACAGCGCCGGATCGCCGAGTTTGTCCAGCAGTGCGGCCAGTTGCTCGATCAAGCGTTCCGGCTTGAACCGCACTTCACCGGCCAGCCAGGCGCTGATCGTCTGGGCGACCCCACCGACGACGAAGTGTCCGGCCGCTTTGATCCGGTCGTTTTCCGGCAGTCGCAGCGCGCTGCCAGCGTGCTGGCCAGATAACATCGCCAGCAGCGCACTGGATTCCACCCGTTTGCGTACCACCACTGCGTTGCTCAGATGCACGCCGAACAGCAGTCGCCCGATCCGGGCGTCACCTACGATCGTCTGCACGATGTTGGCGATTCCGGCCCGGGTCTGCTCGCCGGGCGGCGCCGCCTTCACGACCGACTGGGTCTTGGCGGCCAGGTCGGCGATGACGGAGTCGAAGACCGCGCTGACGAACTCTTCCTTGTCGGCGAAGCTCTCGTAGAAATAGCGCGCGGTCAGGCCGGCCTGCCGGCAGATGCCCCGCACGGTCAGTTCCGCAATCTGCGGCACGTCGGCCCCGAGAAGGTCGAGCCCGGCCTCGAGGAGTCGGGCTCGGCGCGATGCCCGGCGTTCGACGGCGTCGACCCCGCCGTACAGGCGCGCCCCCGACACATTGGTGGACACCATGTCGAACATCTTGGCACCGGGCCTGACACAGAGCAATGTCCAGAAGCCGGCGTTCTCAGGATTGCGGGTGCGGCGATGCCGGGCATCAGGCGGAGCTGAGGCGCCGTTGTCCCAGCGGGATGCACGTCAGCGCTGGTGCGCGCCGGGCCCTCCAGGGAAAATTCTCTGTGATTTCGGTTGACGAAACATCAGAAAACCCCTAATGTTAGCCAAGCCACGATCTGAACAAGATCACCGGTTACAAACAAGGGAACATATCATGAAGCCGATCATACTAGGCGTCGCCGCCGGAGGTGCCGCAGCAGCATTCCTCACCGCGGCGACCGCCGGCGCCGAGGTCTCGGAGACTCCGGGGACCTGGACGCCGACCTATAACGTCGACACCGCCGAGATTCTGCAGGCGGCGAACTCGTTCACGAACACTTGGGCCGTCACGTCGATCTTCACTCACAGTGACGGCGAGGCGCTCGCAGGAACGACCTACCTCACCCCGTCGACGGGTGGGCTCAACGCCCTGTTCATCGATGACGCCACCGGTGATATCTACAACCAGAACCAGCTCGGGCTGGGCTTCACCAACCTGTACTACGACGCCGACGGCGACGGCAAGGACGTCGTCGACATCCTGAAGACGCCCTTCGGAAACATCGACATCTCGTCGATGGCGGCGTGGTTCGCGCCGGCCGACGTGGCAGACCTGACCCCGGCGTCGCCGCTGGAAGCGCTGGAGAACGCCGGCTTGTACAGCGCCCTGAACCTGGGCCTGGGTGAGGACGCTCCTGCCGACGTGACGTGGAATCCGACCTACGCCCTCGACGGTGCTCAGCTGCTCGACGTCAACGACCCGCTCTCGCAGACCTGGAAGTTGACGGCTGCCTTCACCAACGATGACGGCGAGATGCTGTCGGGCACCAACTACATCACGCAGTCGTTGTTCGGTGGCGGCATCAACAACCAGTTCGTCACCACCGACGGGGATGTGTACGCGCAGCACCAGCTGGGGCTGGGCTTCACCAACCTGTACTACGACGCCGACGGCGACGGCAAGGATGTCATTGACATCCTGAAGACGCCCTTCGGAAACTTCGACATCTCGTCGATGGCATCGTGGTTCGCGCCGACCGACTTCTCCGATGTCGACGCGGTCTCGCCGGTGGCCGATCTGGAGGACGCCGGTCTCTACAGCGTCCTGGACCTCGGTCTGCTGACGCCGGACGTGTAATCAACCACACAGCAAGCACGAATGCCCCGGTTCTGCCGGGGCATTCGTGTCTCTATGGCCCAGACCGGCCCGCGCAGCGCTGTCCGTCGGGGCGGTATCCGTCAGTGCGCCACTTCCCGCTGGACGTTATCGATCCGACGGGTCCAGCCGCGGGAATCGAGGTGCTCCAGCAGCGGGATCGCCACCCGTCGAGTGGTGCGCAACGCCTGCTTGGCCTGCGTGGCGGTGAAGGGCTGGGTCAACGACGCCAGTTCACGCATCGCCAGCGCCGGCGCCGTCGGCAGCAGCACCACCGACTCGGTCAGCCGCAGCAAGCGGCCGGCCCGCTCGGCCGCGGCCAGCTCGCGGATCCCCAGTCGCAGGGCGGCCAGGTCGTCCGCGTCGGGGGCTCGGAACGGCTCGGCGGCAAGGCGAGACTCCAACGTGGCGATCGCGGCTTCGGCCGGCCCGAGATCGCCACCGGTGCCCGCCATCCGGATCAGGCCGTCATGGAGCTCCAGCCCGGCGTCACGAACCACCTCGTCGAGCAGGCCCACTTCGGGCAACCCCAACAGATCAGCCGCTGCCCCGCTGGACATCCCGGCCGACAACGGGTTTCGCTCATGCAGCTCCCGCGTCGCCGAACCCAGGCGTTCCAGCCAGCCCTGGTAGGTGCTCGTCTGAACCCACCAGCCACGGACCTCGCGCACCCCGGCAGGCACCGCCGTGCAGTCGTAGCCCAGCAGCTGCAGCCGGGCGCGGAACACCGCACCCCGGTCGGCCACCACTGCTGCCGGATCGTCGCCGGATGTCAGCGCCGCCAGCACAACCCCGCGCCGGGTGCCGTCGCCGCGGCGCCGCAGCGCCGGAGGATCGGGATCGAGCACGCGGACCCCGGCCACCACCCGCCGTCCACCAGGGTCGCGCAACACCAGTCGATCCGAAAGCGCCAGCGGCAGCGAATGTTCCAGCGTGAGCCGGGCATGGTCGTCGTCGAACGGCCGAAGCCGGGCCGGTACCGACGCGGTGCCGACGTGCACCACCAGGTGTTCGGGCGCCTGGCTGAGCGCGAGACCGGTTGCACGGCGCACATCCACCGTGCTGGGGGTCGGCCACGCATCGACCGTGACCAGCGTGTCGCCGCGGTGCACGTCTGCTGCCGGCACCCCCCGCAGGTTGACGGCCACCCGTGCCGTCGGCGACACCGTCGCGCAGTCGTGACCGCAACTCTGCAACCCACGAACGGTCACCTCGCGCGGCTGTCCCCGCCCGAGCAGGATAAGCCGGTCACCGCGAGCCAGCGTGCCCGCGGTGAGGGTGCCGGTGGTCACGGTCCCGGCGCCGGTGATGCTGAACGAGCGGTCCACCCACAGCCGAACCCGTGCGGTCGGGCAGGGCGCGGGCAGCCGGGACACCACCTCGTCGAGCGCCGTTCGCAGCTCGGTCAGGCCGACACCGGAGGCGGCGGACACCGCCACGACGGGGGCATCGTGCAGCCCGGTCTCGGCGAGTTCGGCGCGGGTCGCGGCCAGCACCTCGGCGACCCGGGCGGGTGGCACCCGGTCGATGCGGGTCAGCGCCACCAGACCGTGCGAAAAGCCCAGCGCGGCAAGGGCGTCGCGATGATCAGACGACTGCGACCGCCAGCCCTCGTCGGCCGCGACCACGAAACACACCACCGGCGCCGGGCCCAGACCGGCCAGGGTGTTGGTGAGGAAGCGTTCATGCCCGGGCACGTCGACGAACGCCACCGGGGCACCCGAGGGCAGTGTGGTCCACGCGAACCCGAGATCGATGGTGAGTCCGCGGCGGCGCTCCTCGGCCCACCGGTCGGGCTCCATTCCGGTCAACGCTCGCACCAGGGTGGATTTACCGTGGTCGACGTGTCCGGCCGTGGCTACGACGAACATTGCCACATCACGGTCACTCCAACGCCGCGCGCACCGCGGCCAGCAACCGCGCGTCGTCGGCCTCGGGGACGCAGCGCAGGTCGAGCAGGCAGGCGCCGTCGTGCACCCTGGGCAAGACCGCGGGATCGCCGGCGCGCAGCCGGGCGGCGGCTGTCTCGGGCAGTCGCACCGCCCAGCCGGGCAACGGGACGCCGGGTGCGCCGCCGCCGCCGACCCGCCCGTCATGCGGAACAATCTCGGCGCCAACAGCGGTCGCGAGCAGCTCAGCGCGGCACCGCAGGGATTCGGTGTCGGCGTGCAATGCCAACGTCACCGGTGGCAGGCCACCGGCCACGGTGGCTTCGAGCGCGGCCAGCGCAAGCTTGTCGGCCCGCACCGCTCGGGCCAGCGGATGACGGGCCAGTCGGGCGACGATCTCACGGCGCCCCAACACCAGCCCGGCCTGCGGCCCGCCGAGCAGTTTGTCCCCGCTGGCGGTCACCACGTCGGCGCCGGCGGCCAGCGCGCTCGCCGCATCCGGCTCGTCGGGCAGCAGCGTGTCGGCAGCGAGCAGCCCGCTGCCCAGGTCGGCCAGCAGGGCCACACCGTGCTCGTCGGCCAGCGCCCGCAACTCGCGTAGCCCGACCGCCGCGGTGAACCCCTGCACGGCGAAGTTGCTGGGATGCACCTTGAGAATGCAGCCCGTCTGCGGTCCCAGCGCCTCGGCGTAATCGTGCAGGTGGGTGCGGTTGGTGGTGCCGACCTCGCGCAGCACCGCGCCGGTGGAGGCGATCAGATCGGGTAGCCGGAAGCCGGCGCCGATCTCGATCAGCTCGCCGCGGCTGACGACTACTTCTTTTCCGGCTACCCCCGGCCCGGTGGCCAGCGCGGTGGTGGCCAGTACCAGCGCAGCGGCGCCGTTGTTGACCACCAGTGCGTCCTCGGCGGCCGGACACGCCGCCAGCAGCGCGGCACGCGCGGCGACGCCGCGTTTGGACCGGGCTCCGGTTTCCAGGTCCAATTCGACGTCGACATAGCCGGCGGCCGCCACGAGCGCCTCGACTGCCGCCGCCGACAGTGGAGCCCGGCCCAGGTTGGTGTGGATCACCACTCCGGTGGCGTTGAGCACCGGCCGCAGTGTGGATCCGGAATGAGATGAAAGACGTTCCAGCACCGATGATTCCACCGCGTCGGGCGCCAGTTCCCCGCGGCGCGCCCGATCCTGGGCGTCGTGCACCACCGCCCGGATGGTGCGATCGCCGAGCCGGGTGGCTGCCTGGCGCACCGCAGGCAGCGCCAGCAGTGCATCGGTGCGTGGAATGGCGCGACGCGGATCGACCTGGCTCACAGCCCCTCCTGTCCGATGGCGGAGGCGGACGGGAATCGAACCCGCCAGACCGAGTTGCTCGGCCTCACCGGTTTTGAAGACCGGGGAGCCCACCAGGACCCAAACGCCTCCGCTGTTAAACCTAACCGGTGTGGCTAGCCTGAACCGATGACCATCCGGCTCACCGGCTACGCGCACGGCGGCGGCTGTGCCTGCAAGATCCCGCCCGGCGAACTCGAGGACGCGGTGCGCGGCCTGGCAGGACAGGCGCACGATCGGGTGTTGGTCGGGCTCGACGACGGCGACGACGCGGCCGCGGTGCTGGTGCGCGACGACCTCGCCGTGCTGTCCACCGCCGACTTCTTCACGCCCGTCGTCGACGACGCCTATGACTGGGGCCGCATCGCGGCCGCCAACGCGCTCTCGGACATCTACGCGATGGGTGGGACCCCGGTGGTCGCGATCAACCTGGTGGGCTGGCCGCGGGAGACGCTGCCGATGGAGCTGATGAGCGAGGTGCTGCGCGGCGGCCTGGCGGTCGCGCAGCAGGCGGGCTGTCCGGTGATCGGCGGGCACTCCATCGATGATCCGGAGCCCAAGTACGGCATGGCTGTCACCGGGGTGGCCGACCCGAAGAAGCTGCTGCGCAACGACTCCGCCGCACCCGGTCTTCCGCTGACGCTGACCAAGCCGATCGGGGTCGGACTGCTCAACAACCGGCACAAGCGGACCGGGGAGGTCTCCGTCGAGGCCGTCGAGCTGATGACCCGGCTCAACCGCGACGCGGCCCGCGAAGCGGTGGAAGCGGGCGTCCGGGCCGCCACCGACGTCACGGGCTTCGGGCTGCTCGGCCACCTGCACAAGATGTGCCGGGCATCCGGGGTGGGCGCGGTGATCGACCGCGGCGCGGTGCCGGTGATCGGCGGCGCGGTCGAGGCGCTGCGCGACGGCTTCGTCTCCGGCGGCACGCAGCGCAACCTGGACTGGGTGCGCCCGCACCTGCGTCCCGGACCCGGTATCACCGAGGACGATCTGCTGCTGCTGGCCGACGCCCAGACCTCCGGTGGTCTGCTGATTGCCGGGGAGCTTTCCGGGTATCCCGTAATCGGGCATACCGTCCCCGGAAGCGGAGTCGAGGTGCGATGAGTATGAGCCGGTTCAAGGTCGGCGACCACGTGCGGTGGAACTCCGAAGCCGGGCACGTCAGCGGGCGCATCACCAAGGTGCACACCGAAGACACCGACTGCAAGGGACATCGCCGCCACTGCACGCCCGAGGACCCGCAATACGAGATCAAGAGCGACAAGACCGATCACATCGCGATGCACAAGGGTGCGGCGCTGCACAAGCTCGACGGCTGACTCCGCTCAGCCGGCGGTCGTGATCGAATCCCCGGTGATACCCGCTGCCCGCCGCGCCGCCAGGCGACGCTTCTGCGGTTCGATGGTGTAGCGGGGATCCTTCGCCGACTCGATGCCGGCCTCGAACACCCCGAACCGGGTCAGCGCCGAGGCCCCCAGCAGTGCCAGCCCGGACAGCGCCGCCACCGCGCGGTGCCGCCCGCCCAGCAGCGTCCCGACACCGCCGGCGATCGCCAATCCTTCACTGCACCGCAGCATCGCCCCGGCCCGGCCCTGCTGCAGCGGCTCGGCGGCGATCGGGTCCATCCGGTGCTCCATCGCCCGGGTCGCGATGACGTCACCGATGACTCCCAGCACCGCCAGTCGTCGCGCCGGCCCGGCTTCGGTCACCGGCGTCGTCAGCATCGCCAGGCCGCCGGCGGCCAGGCTCGCCGAGCTGACGAACACGAACGGCAGATCGCGGTGGGCGCCGTGCCAGGTCGGGGTGGCGGTGTCGCCCAGCAGCACCGCGGTGTAGACGGCCAGCGGCGCAGCGAACACGGCGGCCTCCAGGCCGGCCGGTCCTTCGGCCGCCCGCAGCACCGGCCGCAGTGGGCCCAGGGGTAGCCACTCGCCGGTCATGCGATCGACCTCGGCGGCGGCCGCAACCCCGGCGCCCGCGCCGAAACCCGACAGGATCCAGGATCCGAGGCTCATCGGTGAGGTGAGTTTGATGGTGCGCAGCATGTTGACGAAGCGCTCCGGTCGACCGAGGTCGCTGATCAGCGCCGCCGCGCTCAACATGATCGCCACCAGCGCCGCCAGCCGGGAGTTGCGGCGCAACACCTTTCGCCCGGTGAGCTGGGCACCGGCAGCCAGCAGACCTGAGCCGCCGGCCAGGCCGCCGAGGAACAGGTAGGCGGCGATCTCGTGCGTCCACGGCGCCGGCTTGACCACCGGGCGCCCGTAGTAGGAGCTGAACGCCACGTCGGGCACCATCGGCATCTCGCGGCCACCGTCGCCGCCGCCACGGCGCCGACGCCTGCCGCGGCGCGGATCGTCCGAGACGGTGCTCATGACCGCCCCCCCAGGAATGCGACGGCGGCGGCGGCCAGCATCCCGGCCGCGGCCAGGGCCGACCGCTTGAACATCGCCGGCAGATCGGCGGTGCCGACCCGCGGGTCCGGTGGCAGGCCGTAGACCTCCGGCTCGTCGAGCAACAGAAAGACCGATCCGGTGCCGCCGACGCCATCGTGCTCGTTGGCGCCGTAGAGCCGGGCCTCGGTGCGGCCCTGAGCGTGCAGTCGGGCCACCCGCTCGCGGGCATCGGCCACCAGATCGTCGTGGTCACCGAACTTGATCGATTCGGTGGGACAGGTCTTGGCGCAGGCCGGAGTTCCGCCGTCGACCAGCCGGTCGTAGCACATGGTGCACTTCTGGGCGATCCCGACTTCTGCCACGCCGGGAGCGGCGCCGCGGGCGGACTTCGGCGCCGCTGTGCCGTCGGTGCGACGCTCGATCACCCCGAACGGGCAGGCCGGCACGCAGTTTCCGCAGCCGTTGCAGACGTCGTCCTGCACCACGACCGTGCCGAACTCGGTGCGGAACAGCGAGCCCGTCGGGCAGACGTCCAGGCATCCGGCGTGCGTGCAGTGCTTGCAGACGTCCGAGGCCATCAGCCAGCGGAACTGCTCGGTAGCCGGCGGCGCGATATCCGTTGCTGCGCCAGGCATTTTGGGCATGCCCAGATCGATCAGCTGTCGCCCCGATTCGCGGGCGTTCGCGATGGCGTCGGCGCCCTGTTCGATGAACGCGACGTGCCGCCAGGTGTTGGCGCCCAGCGAGCCGGTGTTGTCATAGGAGGATCCGAGCAGCTCCAGGTCGCCGTCGGCCGGGTTGTGGTTCCACTCCTTGCAGGCCACCTCACAGGCCTTGCAGCCGATGCAGATCGAGGTGTCGGTGAGGAAGCCTTTACGCCGGTGTTGCGCTGACCATCGCGCGTCGGCGGCGGGGTTGGTCGGTCCTGAAAGTTGGCCCATCAGTCCCGCCTTTCCGGGTCGACAGCGGTGTTGCCGGTCTCCGGTGTTGCGCCGGAACGGCTTTGGTATTCGGTGATCAGCCGCAGCAGCTCCTCGCCGTGCGGTCGCCGGCCCGGCCGGATGTCGCAGGAACCGGCCTTGGACTCCTGGATCTGCACGTTCGGATCCAGGGTCACCCCGAGCAGGTCGTTGGCGGCGTCGCCGCTGACCACCGCGTCGCCACCGACACCCCAGTGATACGGCAGCCCGATCTGGTGCACGGTGTGTCCGCCGACGATCAGCGGTGTCATCCGGTCGGTCACCAGGACGCGCGCCTCGATCGCCGCCCGCGGCGAGATGATGGTCGCCCAGCCGTAGTTCTCCAGGCCCCGCTCGGCGGCCAGCGCGGGGGAGACCTCGCAGAACATCTCCGGCTGCAGTTCGGCCAGATACGGCAACCAGCGGCTCATGCCGCCGGCGGTGTGGTGCTCGGTGAGGCGGTAGGTGGTGAACACGTACGGGTAGACGTCGGCGCCCGGCTCACCGGCACTGGGAGCCGACAGATTGTCTTTGCGCGGGAAGGTGATTCGAGCCGGATTGCGCTGCTGGAGATACACCGCGTTGGCGATCGGTGACTCCTGCGGTTCGTAGTGGGTCGGCAGCGGGCCGTCCACCACGCCCTTGGGCGCGAACAACCAACCCTTGCCGTCGGACTGCATCACGAACGGGTCGTCACCGGCCAACGCGTCCGGACCGCCCGACGCCGGATCCGGCCGGGCGCCCGGGGCACGGTCGACCACGAAGTCGGGCACGTCATCGCCGGTCCAGCGGCCGGCTTGCGCGTCCCACCAGACGTAGCGCTTCCGTTCACTCCACGGCACCCCGTCCGGGTCCGCCGACGCCCGGTTGTACAAGATCCGCCGGTCGGCCGGCCAGGCCCAACCCCACTGCGACTGGCTGCGGCTCGGCCCGCCGTTGGGCACCCGCCGGGCGGCCTGGTTGACGCCGTCCGCGTAAACCCCGGTGTAGATCCAGCAGCCGCCGGCCGTGGTCCCGTCGGCGCGCAATTCGGTGTAGGACGACAGCGGCCGGCCGGCGTCGTCGCCGGTGAGCTGATGCCCGTTGATCTCGGCCAGCACGAACTCGGGATCCGGGTCGCCGTGCTCGTCGACGGGGTAGTCCCAGACCAGATCCAGCAGCGGCCGGTCTCGCGGATCGGTCGACCCGGCCAGCTTGGCGCGGATGCGGTTGCCCAGTTCGACGAAGAACTGCAACTCGCTGATGCAGTCTCCCGGCGGGGCCACGGCCTGATGGCGCCATTGCAGCAGCCGTTGGGTCTGGGTGAACGTCCCGGCCTTCTCGACGTGACCGGCAGCCGGTAGGAAGAACACCTCGGTCTCGATGTCTTGCGTGCGCAGCTCGCCGGAGGCGATCTCGGGACCGTCCTTCCACCAGGTGGCCGACTCGATCAGGTTCAGATCCCGTACCACCAGCCACTTCAGGTGCGCCATGCCCAGCCGCTGTTGGCGCCCGTTGGCCGAACCGACCGCCGGGTTCTGACCGAGCAGGAAGTAGCCCTCGACTTCGTCGGCCAGCATCCCGGTCACGGTCTGATAGGTGCCGTGGGCTCCGGTCAGCCGGGGCAGGTAGTGATAAGCCCAGTCGTTGTCGGCGGTCGCGGCGTCGCCCCACCACGCCTTGAGCAGGCTGATCAGGTAGGCGTCGGCGTCCGCCCAGAAACCCTTCTGGCTCTTCGACCCGACGCGGCCCAGGTAGGCACCGAGGGTGTCGTCGCGCCCGGCCTTGGGCATCGGCAGATAGCCGGGCAGCATGTCGTAGAGGGTCGGGATGTCGGTGGAACCTTGAATGCTGGCATGCCCGCGCAGCGCCATGATGCCGCCGCCCGGCCGGCCCACGTTGCCCAGCAGCAGCTGCAGGATCGCGGCGGTGCGGATGTACTGGGCGCCCAGGGTGTGCTGTGTCCAGCCCACCGCGTAGGCGAAGCACGTGGTGCGTTCCCGCCCCGAGTTGGACGTGACGGCGCGCGCCAGGTAGTCGAACAGTTCGGTGTCAATGCCGCAGACGTCGCGGACCATCTCCGGGGTGTAGCGCGCGTAGTGCCGCTTGAGGATCTGGAAGACTGTGCGCGGGTGCTGCAGGGTCTGATCGCGCCGCACCCGGGGGTGTTCGAGTGCCGCGCCGCCGCTGCCGAGCGTCTCGCCGAGCGAGCGCGCCGATGCGCTGGCGCCGTGCTCATGACCACCGCCGGGCGAGCCGATGTCGTCCTCGCCGGCGTCGCGGCTTTGGTACGCCCACGTCGACGGGTCGTACTGCCCGGTCTCCGGGTCGAACCCGGAGAACAGCCCGCCCAGGTCCTCGGTGTCGCGGAAGTCCTCGCTGACCAGCGTCGCGGCGTTGGTGTAGGCGAGCACGTAGTCACGAAACCACAAGTCGTGGGTGAGCACGTGGTTGATCAGCGCACCCAGCAGCACCACGTCGGAGCCGGCCCGGATCGGAATGTGCGTGTCACACACCGCCGACGTGCGGGTGAACCGCGGGTCGACATGGATCACGGTGGCGCCCCGGCTCCGGGCTTCTTCGACCCACTGGAATCCGACCGGATGGCACTCGGCCATGTTGGAGCCCTGGATGACGATGCAGTCGGCATTCGCCATGTCTTGCAGGGACTGTGTCGCGCCACCGCGACCGAAGGAGGCTCCCAGACCGGGAACCGTGGCGGAGTGTCAAATACGAGCTTGATTGTCGATCTGTATCGCGCCGGCGGCGGTGAAGAGCTTCTTGATGACGTAGTTCTCTTCGTTGTCCAGCGTGGCGCCGCCCAGCGAGGCGATCCCCATGGTGCGCCGCAGCGGCCGGCCGTAGTCGTCGTGGTCCTGCCAGCCGTTGCGCCGGGAGGCGATGAACCGGTCGGCCACCATGTCGATCGCGGTGTCCAACTCCAGCGGCTGCCAGTCACTGGCGCGGGGCGCCCGGTAGAGCACGGTGATCTGCCGCCCGGGAGAGTTGACCAGTTGTTCGCTCGCCGCGCCCTTGGGACACAGCCGGCCGCGTGAGATCGGCGAGTCCGGATCGCCCTCGATCTGCACCACTTTCTCGTCCTTGACGTAGACGCGCTGCCCGCAGCCCACCGCGCAGTAGGGGCAGATGCTCTGCACCACTCGGTCGGCGGTCGCGGTTCGCGGCACGGTGGCGCGGGTGCGTTCGGAGGTGACGGCCGGCCCGCGGCCGAACACGTCACCGGTGCGCAGTTGCCGGATCACCGGCCACTCCAGGAATTTTCGCGGAACCATCTTCAGAGCCTAAGGGAACCGGCCGCGCTCCCGCAGCCGAGCAAGCATGATGGAGCAATGAGTCGGATAACGCAGCGGCGCCGGGTGAGCCATGTCGCGGCCGGTGCCGCGACGCAGCGCCCCGAGACGCTGGCGGTGGAGGAGCCGCTGGAGATCCGCCTCAACGGCACGCCGCTGAGCGTCACCATGCGTACGCCGGGATCGGATGTCGAACTGGCGCAGGGCTTCCTGCTCACCGAGGGCATCATCTCCGGGCGCGCCGACGTGCTGAGCGCGCGCTACTGCGGTACGCCGGCCGGGCCCAACACCTACAACGTGCTCGATGTGACGCTGGCGCCCGGCGTGCCGCCGCCCACGGTCGACGTCACCCGCAACTTCTATACGACTTCATCTTGCGGGATCTGCGGCAAGGCTTCGCTGGACGCGGTACAACTGGCCAGCCGGTACTGTCCGGGCGATGACCCGGTCAGCGTCACCGCGGCGGCGATCACCGCGATGCCGGACCGACTGCGCTCAGCGCAGGACGTGTTCGACCGCACCGGTGGCCTGCACGCCGCCGCACTGTTCAGCTCCGACGGGTCGGTTCTGGTGGTACGGGAGGACATCGGCCGGCACAACGCCGTCGACAAAGTGATCGGCTGGGCGCTGGAACGTAACCGGATACCGCTGTCGGGCACCGTCCTGCTGGTCAGCGGTCGGGCGTCGTTCGAACTGACCCAGAAGGCGGTGATGGCCGGGATCCCAGTGCTGGCCGCACTGTCGGCGCCCTCCTCGTTGGCCGTGGACCTGGCCAGCCAATCCGGCCTGACCCTGGTGGCATTCCTCCGCGGTGACTCGATGAACGTCTACAGCCGGGCCGACCGCATCGTCGGTTGAACGTAGTCGCAGGCGCGCGATATAGCCGGGAAAACCATCCGCAGACGCGGCAATAAACCCGCGTTCGATCTTGCATTTCCGGCTACAAGTATTAATGTGTCCAGACTGAGCAGATCCTGATCGAAGAGGGGTGCAGGATGACCGGTCGTAGCCGTGACAGTCGGGGCAAACGCCTGCTCGGGACCGCAGCCGGAGCGTTCCTGGTCGCCGGGATGGTGCCGATCGCCGCCGCTCCCACCGCGCACGCCGACGATCTCTGGGATCTGATCGTCGACCCGTTCGTCAACGTCTTCGACGGTGGCACGGGCGATGGCGCCGACCCGTTCGCCGGGTTCGGCGATACCAATCTCGTCTTCGGTCTGGGCAGCGCGGAGTCCGGTCCACTCGACTTCGCGCAGTCGATCAACGATGCGCTCCAAGCCTGGCTCGCCAGCGACTCCGGCATACAGCTGGCCGAGATGATCAACGCGCCGTTCGTCTACCTGTTCGGACGCGATCTGATCGGCAACGGCCTGGACGACTTCACCGGGGAGAACACCTCGCTGCTGGGCAGCACCGGCATGTTCGGTGATCTGGGCGACGGCGGGTTCCTGTTCGGCAACGGCGGCGCCGGAGCCGACGGAGTGGCCGGCGTGAACGGCGGCGCTGGTTGGGACGGTGGTTCGGCCGGCATGTTCGGCAACGGCGGTGACGGCGGCGCCGGTGCGGCGGGTGCCGCCGGCGGGGCCGGTGGTGACGGCGGCAGCTGGTTCGGCAATGGCGGCCATGGCGGTGACGGCGGCGCCGGCGACACCGCCGGAATGGTCGGCGGAAACGGCGGTGCGGGCGGCAATGCCGGATCCTGGCTCGGCGACGGCGGCGATGGCGGCGATGGCGGCGCCGGCGTCAAGGGCGTCCAGGCACTGAACAGCGGCGCCGGCAGTGCCGGCGGCAACGGCGGAGTCGGCGGCAACGGTGCCTCCGTGGGAACGGGTAACGGTGGTAACGGCGGTGCCGGTGGCAACGGCGGCAACGGTGCCGACGTGGCGGGCAGCGGTGGCGGTGGTGGCGGTAGCACCGGTGGCGGAACCGGCGGTGGCGGCGGTGGCGGCAGCACCGAAGCGAACACCGCCGGCGGCAACGGTGGTACCGGTGGAGCGGGCGGCAGTGCCGGGCTGATGTCGGGCAACGGCGGCAATGGCGGAGCCGGCGGAAACGGCGGCTTCGCCGGTGTCAGAGGCCCGGACACCCCCGGCGGTCAGGGCGGTGCCGGTGGCCAGGGCGGCGCGGGCAGCATCAACGGCGACAACGGCGAGGCCGGAGCCGCCGGCAACACCCCCGGCAGCAAGGGCGGCGGCGGGGACGGCTGCGTTCCCAACCCGGGTGGCGGCGGTCCCGGCGGCCCCGGCAGCGGCACCGGTTGTGGTGGCGGCGGCGGAGGCTAACCGCTCGGGGAGCCTGCCGGTGCGGCGCGGTCGATCACAGCGACGATCGCCCAGCCGAGCATCCCGGCCGCGAGGCCGAATCCGAGGTGGAACAGCGCCTTCTCGCCGATGGCCACCATCCCGAACGAGTGGCCGACGATGAGCCACCTCGTGAGTGGAACAACAAGCGCGACAAGGTGAACCGGGGCGGCGGCCAGTGCGACCAGCCACCGGCGTGCCCGTACCGCGGGACTTGCGATCAGCAGGTACAGCAACACCGCGGCGCCCAGGTAGCGGATGCTGGCCCACGGCCCGGGCCCGGATTGCAGCAGCAGGGTCGCCGCTGTGGATGCGGCCCCCACGGCGAGCACGGTGGGCGGTCTGCGGGTGGTCAATGCCACGGCCACCAGCAGTGTCAGCCACACCAGGCCGCGGTGTCCGGGCAGTGCCAGCGGCATCCGCACGTCAGCGGAGATGGTGATCACGGCGGCGGCAGCGGCCGGAAAAACCACCTCGCGGGCCAGCGCCAGACTCGTCGCGTTACGGGCTGCCCACGGCATCACAGTCATCGCCTCAAGGTAGGCCTGACGGCCGCGCCACACAACCTCATCTGCGGTCCAGAACGACGTGTTAAAGCTTGAATACGCATCGATGCCGACATACGGTCATGCACATGCGGTCATCTGCCGGGCACCTGCTCCGAATGGGTCTGACGGTCCTCGTCGTCAGCACCGGAATCGGGGGGTGCGCCGCCGATTCCGACGCCGGGTACCACCTGGTCGTCCGGCAGGACGGTCGAGTGCTGGACGAGTTCGATCTGGCACGGCTGGGTGAACTGCCGCAGATCGAGATCACCACCCCGCAGTCGCACGGCAGCCCGGTACAGCGCGGCCCGTCGGTGCGCACGGTGCTGGACGCCGCCGGGGCTGCCGACATCCGCAGTGTCCGCATCGAGGGCAGCGACCCCGCGCAGACGCTGACCGCCGCCGAACTCACCGACCGGGTCGTGCTGAGTTTCACCAAGCGCGACACCGTCAAGCTGGCCGCGGCCGACCTCGACCGTGACCGGTGGGTGCGCGACGTGCAGACCGTGGTCGTCAACCCGTGACGGTCTTCGCCGGCGTCGATCTGCTGATCGCCATCGATGACACCGATGACCGGTTCAGTCCCGGCACCGGCCGGCGCGCCCGAGCGTTGCTGTGCGAACTGGCCGCCGCGGGTTTGGGCAGTGCAGCCGGTGCCACCCGCCACCAACTGCTGGTCGACGACCGCGTGCCCTATACCTCGCACAATTCCAGCGCCTGCCTGGCCTGGCGTAGCCCAGCCGGCGACCCGCACGCGGTACGCGGCGAGATCATCGACTACACCGCCCGGTTCCTGGAACGCGTCTGCCCACCGGCCGCCGACCCGGGCCTCGCCGTCGCGGTCCCGGCCGACCTGTCCGACATCGGACCGCTGGTGGAGTTCGGCCGGCGGGCCAAACGCGAAGTGCTGCACCGTGCCGAGGCTCGGCACCTCGCCGACGAACTCGGGGTGCAGCTGTCCGGGCACGGGGGAACCCACGACGGGGTGGTGGGTGCGCTGTCGGCTATCGGCCTGCAGCTCTCCGGCGACGACGGCCTGTTCATCACGCTGCCCGGCCTCGCTGACCTGCCCCACGCGGCGACTGTCGACGAACTGCTGGCGAGCGTGCCCATCGACGAAGCCCGCGACGGCGGCAACCGCCGACCCGCGGCCGGGGAGCGTATCGAGTTGGGTGACTGGGTCCGGCCGGTTCTGCTGGGGGGCGCCGCTGTGCTCCTGCTGGAACCACCTGTCGAGCAACCCGATGGGCGGCGCCACTGGCGGACCGCACCGCGGGCGGTCGTCAAGAAGTATTGAGGTGCTTCCGCAGCTACGGGAAGATCGACCGACTCGGTAGGCATATCGTGACTGAGAAAGCGGAATTATTCCGCAGCTAAGGCCAGTGAAAAGGTGTTCGTCGGCTAGAGTTCTTGAGGTCCCTTGAGGTCGACGGCCTACGCCGCGTTCGTTGCCGGAAGGAGCTTCGTCATGGTCCTGCACGTCGTTCCCGAAGGCTTGGCCGCGACGAGCGCGGCGGTGGAGGCAATCGCCGCCACCCTGGCGGCCGCCCACGCGTCAGCGGCCCCGCTGATCACCGCGGTGGTTCCGCCGGCGATGGACCCGGTGTCGCTGCAAGCCGCGGCGGAACTGAGCATGCAGGGCAGCCAGCATGAGGCCGTCGCCGCGCGCGGCACCGAGGTGCTGGGCCGGGCCGGGGTCGGCGTAGCCGCGGCCGGGGCGAATTACCAGGCCGCCGACACGTCGGCCGCGTCGGCGTTTCCGCGGTAGCGGTGCGGTGATGTCCGCCCTCGTGTGGATGGCGGCCCCGCCGGAGACGCATTCGGCGATGCTGAGCACAGGCCCGGGACCCGGTGCGCTCCTTGCCGCGTCGGCCGCCTGGACCGCCTTGAGCGGGGAGTATCTCAGCGCCGCAACCGAACTCGCTGCCGTGCTGGCAGATTCCCAGGGTGTGTGGGCCGGTGCGACGGCGGACGCCTATGCTGCTGCGCACCTGCCCTACCTGGCCTGGCTGCAGCTGGCCGGCACCCTCAGTGCCCGGACCGCCACCCAGCACGAGGTGATCGCGACGGCCTACAGCAGCGCGTTGGCGGAGATGCCCACGCTCGCCGAGCTCGCCGCCAACCACGCCACCCACGCGGTGCTGGTTGCGACCAACTTCTTCGGTGTCAACACCATTCCGATCGCCGTCAACGAGGCCGACTACGCGCGGATGTGGATTCAGGCGGCCACCGTTATGAGCGTCTACCAGGCCACCACCGAGACCGCGCGCAGCCTGGGGCATACCAGTGGCGGAACCCAAGCGGGCTCCGCTGCCGCCGGGGACGGCGGTGGCGGCGGTGGCGGCAGCGGCGGCGGAGGCAGCGGAAACTTCGACCTGCCGACACCGGCGGAGATCTGGCAGATGCTCTTCGGTCGTGACGGAGACCAGGTGCCCGGACAGGGCCAGCCCAACTGGAGTCCGGCGGAATTCCTGCAGAATCTGTCGAACTTCTTCAACGGTAACGAGAAGGCGCTGGCCTGGCTGCAACAGAACTTCCAGGGCCCGCTGACGCCCGCCCAGTGGTGGCAGCTGTCGAGCTACTTCATCGCGTGGCAGACCTACCGTGCGGTCAATTGGACGCTGCGCAGCCTGCGCTTTTTCGCCCAGCTGTCCCCGCTGTTGGCCGGTGTCGGCTTGAACCTGTCGATCGCCAACCTGGGGGTGCTGGCACCGGTGGCCGGCGTGTCGGGACTGGCCGGCTTGTCCGGACTGTCCGGGTTGGCCGGCATCGCGGCGCCGCCGGTGATGCCGGCGCCCGCGCCGGTGGCGCCGGTCATCTCGGGTGGTACGGCGCCGCCCGCGCCGGTTCCGGCCGCGGTGCCCGGGCCGGCTGCGCCTGCCGCCCCGGCCGCGTTGATACCGACAGCCCCCGCTGCCGCCCCGCCGCCGCCGGCGGCACCGCCGCTGATCGGCACCGAAGGCACGTTCCACAGCTACCTGGTGGGCTGGCTCCCCGCATCGCAGCGCACCGCCGCCACCGTGGCCTCGAAGGCGGCCCGGCGCGCACCCGACATCGCGGTGCCCGCGGCGGTCACCGAGTCGGTGCGGGGCGCGGCGCGGCAACCAGGTCGCCGCCGCGGAACCTTGATCGACCCCGGTTACCGCTATGAGTACCTCGAGGAGCACGACCCGGGCGCTGCACCGCAGGTCCAGCACGGCTCGGCGGGGTTCACCGGCACCCTCGGTGCGACCGGGGTGACGCAGCCTGCGGGGTTGGCGGAATTGGCGCGCGATGAGTTCGGCCGGGGCCCCAGGCTTCCGATGCTGCCGGACTCCTGGGGGAACAGCCCACGGGCCGAACCAACTTAAGTACCGCAATCGCGGACCAGGAGCCGATTAGCAGGACGTAGATTCTGTTAAATTCCGGATGATCTGCCCGTAAATATTGACTTGGGTCATGCCTGCGGGCGTACCGTCGGAAGGTGTCCGTGGCAGCGCTGTGACGGCGAGCAGTCGGTCGTGCCCGGGGAACCGTACCGGTGTGCTTCACGACTAACCGGTAGACGGAGAAAGGAGTGCGGCGATGAGTATGTTGGATGCCCATATTCCGCAGTTGGTGGCCTCGGAGTCGGCGTTTGGGGCGAAGGCGGCGTTGATGCGGTCGACGATGGCGCAGGCTGAGCAGGCGGCGTTGTCGGCGCAGGCGTTTCATGTCGGTGAGGCGGCGGCGGCGTTTCAGGGTTCGCATGCGCGGTTTGTGGCGATGGCGGCGCGGGTGAATGCGTTGCTGGATATGGCGCAGGTGAATCTGGCTGATGCGGGCAGTACTTATGTCGCGGCCGATGCGGCGGCGGCGTCGGGTTACACCGGGGTTTAGAAGGGGTTTGTGTGATGTCGCAGATTATGTACAACTACCCGGCGATGTTGGCCCATGCCGGGGAGATGAATGGGGATGCGGGCACGTTGCAGGCCGTCGGTGCTGATATCGCCAGTGAGCAGGCGGCGTTGCAGGCGGCGTGGCAGGGCGATACGGGGATGACGTATCAGGCCTGGCAGGTGCAGTGGAATCAGGCGATGGAGGAGTTGGTGCGGGCGTATCACGCGATGGCGATGACGCATGAGACCAACACGTTGATGATGAACGCCCGCGACACCGCCGAAGCCGCCAAGTGGGGCTGACCGCGCGACGAACCTGCGCGGGTCGGGGCGCGACCAGCGGGGATCACGCGCTGATCACTCCGGCGTAGGGTCACTGGAATGCCTGAGATGCGCAGTGAAGGTGACAGTTGGGACATCACCACAAGTGTCGGCATGACCGCGTTGCGGGTGGCCGCAGCCAGGGCGTTAGAGGCCCGCAAGCCCGATCCGGTGGCGGTCGATCCCTATGCCGAGGTGTTCTGCCGGGCGGCGGGCGGGGACTGGCAAGCGGTGGTGGAGGGCAACCTGCCCGATCATCGACTGTTGACCAGTGACTTCGGCGAGCACTTCGTCAACTATCAAGGCGCGCGCACCCACTACTTCGACGACTACTTCCGTCGCGTCGCCGAGGCGGGTGTGCGGCAGGTGGTGATCTTGGCGGCCGGGCTGGACTCCCGGGCCTACCGATTGGACTGGCCGGACGGGACGACGATCTTCGAACTGGACCAGCCTCAGGTGCTGGCCTTCAAGAGCTACGTGCTCTCCCAGCGCGGCATCCGGCCGACCGCGGAGCGGCGCGAGGTCGCCGTCGACCTTCGCGAGGACTGGCCCGCGGCGCTTGTGGCCAGTGGCTTCGATCCGGCCCAGCCCTCGGCGTGGATCGCCGAGGGCGTGCTGGTCTACCTTCCGGCCGATGCGCAGGAACAGTTGTTCACCGGTATCGACGGCCTGGCGGCTCCCGGCAGCCACCTGGCGGTCGAGGACGGCGCCCCGCTGCCGGACGAGGTGTTCCAAGCCGCGGTACAGGCCGAAGTCGTCGCCGGCGACGACAGCCGCGTCTTCCATCAACTCATCTACAACGAGCGCTGCGCGCCGGCCGATCAGTGGTTCGGCGAGCGCGGCTGGACCGCGGTGGCGACGCCGTTGGCGGACTACCTGCGTGAGCTGGGGCGTCCGGTACCGGGTCCGGACAGCGAAGCCGGCCCGATGGTGGCCCGGAATTCGCTGGTCCGGGCGGTCAAAAGGTAGGGGCCGTCGAGAACGCCAGCCACTGTCGTCAACATGCCCCGGATGGGGTAACGTTCCAGCAAACGAAAATCATTTTCAATAAGGAGCCGGGGTATGAGGGTGAACGATGTCGGTGCTCCCGCGGCGGGTCTACCTGCCGAAGGAGCGGGGAATGCGGTGATGCAGCCCACCCGACGATCGCTCGAACCGGCCTCGACAGTTAGCTTATGCAATGCTAACTTCAGCCGAGTTAACTTGGGGAATATTGGTGAAGGGGCGAGCCACGCATGAACAACGGTGACGCGGCTCTGTTGGCACCGCAACCTCGGATCGACGAGGAGACTCTCAGCCGGTTCGCCACCTGCTGTCGTGCCCTGGGCATCCCCGTGTACCAGCGGCAACGGCCCGCCGATCTGGTTGCGGCCCGCACCGGTTTCGCCGCGCTGACCCGTGTCGCGCACGAGCAGTGCGATGCCTGGACCGGCCTGGCCGCTGCCGGCGACCAGTCACCGCGGGTGCTGGCCGCCGTCTCGCAGACCGCTGCGAGCGCCGGGGCACTGCAGCGCCGACTGGACCTGCCGCAGGGCGCGCTCGGGTTCCACTACGACACCGGGCTCTACCTGAAGCTGCGCGCCACCGAGGCCGACGACTTCCACCTGGCGCACGCCGCCCAGCTGGCGATGGCGGGCCGCTGCGCGGAGGCGAACGAGATCGTCGCCGAGATCACCGCCCGGCGCCCGAACTGGAACGACGCACGCTGGCTGGCGATCTCGGTGAACCACCACGCCGGGCGGTGGTCGGACATGGTCAAGCTGCTGACCCCGATCGTCAACGACCCCGACCGAGACGAGCTGTTCAGCCACGCCGCCAAGATCGCGCTGGGCGTCGCGCTGGCCCGGCTGGGCATGTACGCCCCGGCACTGTCCTACCTGGAGGAGCCCGACGGCCCGATCGCCGTCGCGGCCACCGACGGGGCACTGGCCAAGGGGCTGATCCTGCGGGCGCAGGGCGAGGATGAGACGGCCGAGGAGGTGCTGCAGGACCTCTACGCAGCCAACCCGGAGAACGAGCAGGTCGAAGAGGCCCTGCTGGACACCAGCTTCGGGATCGTCACGACTACCGCCGCGCGGATCGAGGCGCGGACCGACCCCTGGGACCCCCAGACGGAGCCGAGCGCCGAGGACTTCATCGACCCCGCCGCCCACGAACGCAAGGCCGAGCTGCTGGCCGAGGCCGAACGCGAACTCGGCGAGTTCATCGGCCTGTCCGAGGTCAAGAACCAGGTGCAGCGGCTCAAGAGTTCGGTCGCCATGGAGGTGGTGCGCAAGCAGCACGGACTGGCCGTCGGCCAGCGCACCCACCACCTGGTGTTCGCCGGGCCGCCCGGAACCGGTAAGACCACCATCGCCCGCGTGGTCGCCAAGATCTACTGCGGTCTGGGGCTGCTGAAGAAAGAGAACATCAAAGAGGTGCACCGTGCCGACCTGATCGGTCAGCACATCGGTGAGACCGAGGCCAAGACCAATGCGATCATCGACAGTGCGCTGGACGGCGTGCTGTTCCTCGATGAGGCCTACGCCCTGGTGGCCACCGGCGCCAAGAACGACTTCGGACTGGTCGCGATCGACACACTGCTGGCGCGGATGGAGAACGACCGTGACCGGCTGGTGGTGATCGTCGCCGGTTACCGCGCCGACCTGGACCGGTTCCTGGACACCAACGAAGGTCTGCGGTCGCGGTTCACCCGCAGCATCGACTTCCCGTCCTACCAGCCGCCGGAGCTGGTCGAGATCGCCTACAAGATGGCCGAACAGCGCGACAGCCGTTTCGAGCCGGCGGCGCTTGAGGAGATGCAGGCGTTGTTCCACCAGTTGGCCGAGGCGTCGCACCCCGACGCCAACGGCATCGCCCGGCGCAGCCTGGACATCGCCGGCAACGGCCGGTTCGTGCGAAACCTGGTCGAACGCTCGGAAGAGGAGCGCGAGTTCCGGCTCGACCACTCCGAGCAGTCCGGCACCGGGGTGTTCACCGATGAGGAGCTCATGACCATCACGACCGAAGACGTCCGTTACTCGGTGACGCCGTTGCTGCGTGGCCTGGGACTGGAGGCGAACGCGTGAGTGCCGCGCAATCCGACCGGCCCGAGGAGGAGCGGCGCTCCTTCGCATCGCGCACCCCGGTCAACGAGAACCCCGACCGCGTCGAATACCGGCGAGGGTTCGTCACCAAGCATCAGGTCAGCGGTTGGCGCTTCGTGATGCGCCGGATCGCCTCGGGGGTGGCCCTGCACGACACCCGGATGCTGGTCGAGCCGCTGCGCTCACAGGCGCGCGCCGTGCTCATGGGTCTGCTGGTGCTGGCCACCGTCGCCGGTGGCTGTTTCGTGTTCACCTTGATCTGGCCCAACAGTGCCGCTGCCAATGACCCGGTGCTGGCGGACAAGTCGACGTCGGCGCTGTATGTGCGGGTCGGAGACCAGTTGCACCCGGTGCTGAACCTGACCTCGGCGCGGTTGATCGCCGGCCGCCCGGTCAATCCCACCGCGGTGAAAAGCGCCGGGCTGGACAAGATCCCGCGCGGCAACCTGATCGGCATCCCGGGAGCTCCGGAACGGATGGTGCAGAACACCAGCCGCGACGCGGACTGGACGGTGTGCGACTCGGTGGCCGGCTCGGAAGCCGGGGTCACGGTGATCGGCGGGCCGCTGGGCGACGGCGGCTCCCGGGCCGGTGCACTCGACGCACACCAGGTGGTGCTGGCCGACAACGGTTCCGGAGCATGGCTGCTCTGGGACGGCAAACGCAGCCGGATCGACCTGGCCGACCGCGCCATCACCGGCGCGCTCGGGCTCGGCGAGAAGGGCACCGCCGTTCCCGCGCCCCGCTCGATCTCGACGGGCCTGTTCAACGTGATCCCGGAGGCGCCCCCGCTGACCGCGCCGGTGATCCCCGGCGCAGGCGACAAGCCGTCGTTCGACCTGCCGGGGGACGCGCCGGTGGGCGCGGTCATGGCCGCGCACGCCCTAGAGGGCAACGAGCAGGGCACCCTGCGCTACTACGCGGTACTGCCGGACGGCCTGCAACCGATCTCCGGCGTGGTCGCCGCGGTGCTGCGCAACACCGACTCCCACGGGCTGGACCGCCCGCCGCTGCTCGGCGCCGACGACGTCGCCCGGCTGCCGGTGTCGCACGCACTGGACGTCTCCCGCTTCCCCGAGCAGCCGGTCAGCGTCATCGATTCGGTGGCCGACCCGCTCACCTGCGCGCATTGGAGCCGGGCGGCCGGCGCCAGCACCAGCTCGCTGACGCTGCTGTCCGGCTCGTCGCTGCCGCTGCGCGACGGTGTCCGGACCCTGGATCTGGTCGGCGCCGGAGTCGGCGGGACCGCCGCGCGGGTCGCGCTGGCACCGGGCACCGGCTACTTCGTTCAGAGCGTCAGCGCCGATCCGACCGCCGACCACTCGGCGGGACCGCTGTTCTGGATCGCCGACACCGGCGTGCGCTACGGCGTCAACACCGAGAGCGGAACCGCCGGTAGCGACGGTGACACCGTGGCTGCGCTGGGGCTGAGCCGGCCCGCAGTGCCCATCCCGTGGTCGGTGCTGTCGCAATTCGCCCTCGGTCCCACGCTGTCGCGCGCCGACGCCCTGCTGGCCCACGACGGGCTGGCACCGGATCAACGACCCGTTCGCCGCGCCACCACCGAGCTGGGTGCAACCAACGGGGGAGAGACCCGATGAGCCGACTGATCTTCGAGGCCCACCGCCGGCTGCCGGCGCCGCCCACCGACAAGGGCACCATCACCATCGAGCCCCCACCCGAATTGCCGCGGATGGTGCCGGCGTCGTTCCTGCAGCGGGCGCTGCCGGTGGTGATCGTGATCCTGATCGTGGGCATGGTGATCGCGATGGTCGCCACCGGTATGCGGCTCATCTCCCCGGTGATGCTGTTCTTCCCGTTCGCCCTGCTGGTGGCGGCGGCAGGCATCTATCGCGGTGGCGACAAGAAGACCCGCACCGTCGAGGTCGACGCCGAGCGCGCCGACTACCTGCGCTACCTGTCGGTGGTCCGGGACAACATCCGGGGGTCGGCCGCCAAACAGCGGGCCGCCGCGGAATGGTCGCACCCCGACCCGTCGGATCTGGCCGCCGTCCCCGGCTCACGCCGGCAATGGGAGCGCGACCCACACGACGAGGACTTCCTGGTGGTGCGCACCGGCCGTCATTCGGTGCCGCTGGCCAGCCCGGTGCGGGTCACCGACACCGCCGACGAGATCGACCTGGAGCCGGTGTCGCACAGCGCTTTACGCAGCCTGCTCGACACCCAGCGCACGGTGCGCGACGTGCCCGTCGGCCTGGATCTGACGAAGGTCTCCCGGATCACCGTGCTCGGTGAGGGTGACACGGCCGCCGATGACGTGCGCAGCACGCTGCGGGCCTGGGTCGCCCAGGCCGTCACCTGGCACGACCCGACCATGCTCGGGGTGGCGCTGGCTTCGCCCGGTCTGGAAACCGCGGACTGGTCATGGCTGAAGTGGCTGCCACACGTCGACATCCCCGGCTCCGTGGACGGCGTCGGCCCGGCGCGCTACCTGGCGTCGGGCCCCGAGGAGTTGGCCGCGCTGCTGGCTCCGGCACTGGCCGAACGCCCGGCGTTCACCGGGGGTCCGGCCGAGACGGCGCGGCACCTGCTGGTGATCATCGACGACCCCGATTTCGACGTCGCGGCATCGTCGCTGGGCGCCGCGCGTGCCGGGGTCACCATCGTGCAGCGCAGCAGCGTCGCGCCGAACCGCGAGCAGTACTCCGACCCCGAGCGGCCGATCCTGCGCATCGCCGGGGACGCCGACGGGGCAAGCCGAGCCCGGGCCATCGACCGCTGGCAGACCGGCGGCTGGCAGCGCTACGTGGATCACGCCGATGCTTTGACCACCGACGAGGCCGCCCACCTGGCGCGGCGGCTGTCGCGCTGGGACTCCAACCCGACCCACGCCGGGCTGCGGTCGGCCAGTACCCGCGGCGCCACCTTCACCACGCTGCTGGGCATCCCCGACGCCTCGCGGCTGGACGTGCCCGCGCTGTGGGCGCCGCGGAACCGCGACGAGGAACTGCGGGTACCGATCGGCGTCACCGCGACCGGCGAGCCGCTGATCTTCGACCTCAAGGACGAGGCCGAGGGTGGCATGGGGCCGCACGGCCTGATGATCGGCATGACCGGGTCCGGCAAATCCCAGACCCTGATGTCGATTCTGCTGTCGCTGCTGACGACGCACTCGGCGGATCGGCTGATCGTGATTTACGCCGATTTCAAGGGTGAGGCCGGCGCCGACATCTTCCGGCACTTCCCGCAGGTCGTCGCGGTCATCTCCAACATGGCCGAGAAGCGCTCGCTGGCCGATCGGTTCGCCGACACGCTGCGCGGCGAGGTGGCACGGCGCGAGTTGCTGCTGCGGGAGGCCGGCCGTCGGGTGCAGGGCAGTGCGTTCAACTCGGTGACCGAGTACGAGTCCGCGATCGCCGCGGGCCACGATCTGGCCCCGATTCCGACGCTGTTCATCGTCGCCGACGAGTTCACGCTGATGCTCGCCGACCACCCGGAGTACGCCGAGCTGTTCGACTACGTCGCGCGCAAGGGTCGATCGTTCAGGATTCACATCCTGTTCGCCTCGCAGACCCTGGACGTCGGCAAGATCAAAGACATCGACAAGAACACCTCCTACCGAATCGGCCTGAAGGTAGCCAGTCCCAGCGTCTCTCGCCAGATCATCGGGGTGGAAGACGCCTACCACATCGAATCCGGCAAGGAGCACAAGGGCGAGGGCTTCTTGGTGCCCGCCCCGGGCGCGGCGCCGATCAAGTTCCGCAGCACCTACGTCGACGGCATCTACGACCCGCCGCGGCAATCCAGAACCGTTGTGATGCACGCGATTCCAGAGCCCAAGCTGTTCACCGCCGGACCGGTGGCCTCCGGCGAGGAGACCACCGTGGTGGCCGAGGCCGAAGATGAGACGCACGCCCCGCCGCGCAAGTTGATCGCGACGATCGGCGACCAGCTGGCCAACTACGGGCCCCAAGCGCCGGTGCTGTGGCTGCCACCGCTGGACGAGCCGATCCCGCTGGTCTCGGCGCTGGCTCGAGCCGGCATCGGCGAGCGGCAGCTGCGCTGGCCGCTGGGCGAGATCGACAAGCCGTTCGACATGCGTCGCGATCCGCTGGTGTTCGACGCCCGCTCGGCCAGCGGCAACATGCTCATCCACGGCGGGCCCAAGTCTGGGAAAACGACTGCGCTGCAGACCTTCATCATGTCGGCGGCCAGCCTGCACTCACCGCGCGAGGTGACCTTCTACTGCCTGGACTACGGCGGCGGCCAACTGCGCGGGCTCGAGGACCTGGCGCATGTGGGCAGTGTCGCCTCCGGGCTGGAGCCCGAGCGGATCCGGCGCACCTTCGGTGAACTGGAGCAACTGCTCACCGCCCGCCAGCAGCGGGAGGCGTTCCGCGACGGCAGCATCGGTTCGCTCAACGACGGGTACGGCGAGGTCTTCCTGGTCATCGACAACCTGTACGCCTTCAGCCGGGACAACACCGATGCGTTCAACACCCGGAACCCGTTGCTGGCCAAGGTGACCGAGCTGGTCAACGTCGGCCTGGCCTACGGTATCCACGTGGTCGTCACCACCCCGAGCTGGCTCGAGGTGCCGTTGGCGATGCGCGACGGACTGGGCTTGCGCCTGGAACTGAAGCTGCACGACCCGCGGGACAGCAACGTCCGGGTGGCGGGGGCACTGACCCGGCCCGCCGAGGCGGTGCCCGCCAACCAGCCGGGCCGCGGCCTGACGATGGCCGCCGAGCACTTCCTGATCGCCGAACCGGACCTGGGCCAGATCGCCGAGATCAACGCCCGCCACCCCGGTCTGGCGGCGCCGCCCGTGCGCCTGCTGCCGACCAACCTGGCCCCGGAAGAGGTCGGGACGCTGTGGCCCGGCCCGGAGCGGATCGTGATCGGTCAGCGCGAAGAGGACCTGGCTCCGGTGGAACTCGACTTCACCGCCAACCCGCTGGTGATGGTGCTCGGGGACAACAAGTCCGGCAAGACCACCCTGCTGCGCCACATCATCCGCACCGTGCGGGAGAACAGCACCGCCGAGCAGGTCGCGTTCACGGTGTTGGACCGCCGGCTGCACCTGGTCGACGAACCGTTGTTCGCCGACAACGAGTACACCGCCAACGTCGATCGAGTGATCCCGGCGATGCTGGGCCTGTCGGCGCTGATCGGCTCGCGCCGGCCGCCGGCCGGGCTGTCGGCCGCGGATCTCGCCGGATGGACCTACGAGGGACACACCCACTACCTGATCATCGACGACGTCGACGCCATCCCGGATTCCCCGGCGCTGACCGGCCCGTACGCGGGTCAACGGCCGTGGACCAACCTGATCGGGCTGCTGTCGCAGGCGCAGGACCTGGGGCTGCGCGTGATCGTGACCGGTCGGGCCACCGGGTCAGCGCACGCGCTGATGACCAACCCGCTGTTGCGGCGCCTCAACGACCTGCAGGCCACCACGCTGATGTTGTCGGGCAACCCGGCCGATTCCGGCAAGATCCGCGGCCAGCGGTTCGGCCGGTTGCCGGCGGGCCGGGCCATGCTGCTCGGCGACAGCGATGAACCCACCTACCTACAGCTGGTCAATCCACTGTTCAGCGAGAGCCTGACGCGCTGACGCGCATCGAAGGGAAGGAGAAACAGCCATGACTCTCAACGTGGTTCCCGAAGGCCTTGCCGCCGCCAGTGCAGCGGTCGAGGCGTTGACCGCCCGTCTGGCGGCCGCACAGGCCGCCGCCGCCCCGCTGATCACCGCGGTGGTGCCGCCGGCGGCCGACCCGGTCTCACTGCAGACCGCCGCGGGCTTCAGCGCCCAAGGTACCGAGCACGCCGCGGTGGCCGCCCAGGGCGCCACCGAGCTCGGTCGCGCGGGCGTGGGCGTCGGTGAGTCCGGCGTCAACTACGCCGCCGGCGACGCGGCAGGTGCGTCGAGATACTTCATGGGGTCGCGCGGCTGATGATTTCCGCCCCGGTCTGGATCGCCTCCCCCCCGGAGGTGCATTCGGCAATGCTGAGCAGCGGCCCCGGCCCGGGTCCGCTGCTGTCGGCTGCCGGGGCGTGGAATGCGCTGAGCGTCGAGTACGCCTCGGTCGCCGACGAACTCACCGCGCTGCTGGGCGCGGTGCAAAGCGGTGCGTGGCAGGGCCCCAGCGCCGAGCAGTATCTGGCGGCGCATGCGCCGTACCTGGCGTGGCTGGGCAAAGCCAGCGCGGACAGTGCCGGGGTGGCCGCCCAGCACGAGGTGGCGGCATCGGCCTACGCGTCGGCGCTGGCGACGATGCCGACGCTGGCCGAGCTGGCCGCCAACCACATGACCCATGGGGTGTTGGTCGCCACCAACTTCTTCGGCATCAACACCATCCCCATTGCGCTCAACGAAGCCGACTACGCCCGGATGTGGGTCCAGGCGGCCACCACCATGAGCACCTACCATGCGGTGTCCGGTGCGGCACTGGCGTCGGCGCCGCGCACCGTGCAGGCGCCGCCGGTGCTCAAAGCCGACACCGCGCAGCCGGCCGCTGACACGTCGTCGGACATCGGGGATTTCTTCACCCGGCTGTGGGATCAACTGGTCCAGTTCTTCACCGACCCGATCGGGGTGATCCGCGAGATCCTCAGTAGCCCCGGTGCCCTTGTCACTTGGTTCCCATTGCTCTTCTTCATCGCCTACGAGGCTTTCTTCATCCCGTTCGGCTGGACCTTCTGGTCGCTGTTGTTCGCCAGTGCGGCGCTGGTGCCGATCCTGCTCGGAGTGGGGCTGGGCCACCTCGCCGACATGCTGGGCGGGGAGTTGGCCCCCGACGGCGACCTGAAGCCGGTGCCGGTCGCGGTCGCCCCGTCCGGCGACCGGGCGACTCCGGTGGTGGCCGGTTTCAGCCCGAGCGTCGCCACCCCCGGTGCAGCGAGCGTCACCGCCGCACCGGCCACGCCGGCGGCGGCACCGGCGCCCGCGGCGGGCGGGGCCATCGGATTCGGCTACCTGGTCGCCGGTGGCGACCCCGGTACCGGGCTGGGGCCGACCCTGACCGACCGCAACAAGGCGCAAGCACCGGCCTCGCGGGTGCCCGCGGCTGCGGCGGCGGTGGGCGCCTCGGCTCGGGAACGGTCTCGCGCGCGGCGGCGCCGGCGCGCCGTGCTGCACGACCACGCCGATGAGTACATGGACATGGATTCAGGCCCGGCCGGTCCGGTCGATGAGCCGGCGTCGGCCGCGGGCTCGGATCGTGGTGCCGGGGCGCTCGGTTTCACCGGAACCGTGGGCGGGCGCGGTACCGCGGCCGCGTCGGGGCTGACCACCCTGGCAGGCGACGGATTCGGTGGCGGGCCGGGCGTGCCAATGCTTCCCGAAACCTGGAGTGAGAACGAACTTTCCGGTCCGGAGCCGGAAACAGAACCGGAGAAATAGATGGAGAAAGGAGTGCGGCGATGAGTATGTTGGATGCCCATATTCCGCAGTTGGTGGCCTCGGAGTCGGCGTTTGGGGCGAAGGCGGCGTTGATGCGGTCGACGATGGCGCAGGCTGAGCAGGCGGCGTTGTCGGCGCAGGCGTTTCATGTCGGTGAGGCGGCGGCGGCGTTTCAGGGTTCGCATGCGCGGTTTGTGGCGATGGCGGCGCGGGTGAATGCGTTGCTGGATATGGCGCAGGTGAATCTGGCGGATGCGGGTTCGACGTATGTTGCTGCCGATGCGGCGGCGGCGTCGGGTTACACCGGGGTTTAGAAGGGGTTTGTGTGATGTCGCAGATTATGTACAACTACCCGGCGATGTTGGCCCATGCCGGGGAGATGAATGGGTATGCGGGCACGTTGCAGGCCGTCGGTGCTGATATCGCCAGTGAGCAGGCGGCGTTGCAGGCGGCGTGGCAGGGCGATACGGGGATGACGTATCAGGCCTGGCAGGTGCAGTGGAATCAGGCGATGGAGGAGTTGGTGCGGGCGTATCACGCGATGGCGATGACGCATGAGACCAACACGTTGATGATGAACGCCCGCGACACCGCCGAAGCCGCCAAGTGGGGCTAGCCGCCATGTTCTGCTCGACGAAGGAAGGCCGCCGGCGTGAACTGGGGGACTGAACCCAACGCTGCCGAACTGACGGTCGAGCAAGCTTGGTACATCGCGGAAACCATTGGCGCCGGGTCTTTCCCGTGGGTATTGGCGATCACCATGCCCTACACCGACGCCGGGGAACGCGGTGCGTTCATGGCACGCCAGCGCGAGGAACTGACCCGGATGGGAGTTGTCTCGCCGGACGGCACGATCAACGCGTATGTGGCCGAATGGATTCGGGTGGTGTGCTTCCCGGATCGTTGGCTGGATCTGCGTTACGTGGGTTCACCGTCCGGCGGGGCCGACGAGATGCTGCGCGGCATCGTGGCGCGCCGCGACCCCGGCAGTGCCAAGCCCACCCGGACGGTGGTGGCGCTGCGCAACGCCCAGCTGGTCACCTTCACCGCGATGGACATCGCCGACTCGCGGCTGCTGGTCCCGGTGCTCGGCGCCGGTCTGCGGCAGCGCCCGCCGGCCCGATTCGACGAGTTCACCCTGCCCGCCCGGGTCGGGGTGCGCGCCGACGAGCGGCTGCGCGCCGGCGCCCCGCTCGGCGAAGTTCTTGATTACCTGGGTATTCCAGCATCAGCGCGACCGGTCGTGGAGTCGGTGTTCGCCGGCCCGCGCAGCTACGTCGAGGTTGTCGCGGGCTGCGCCCAGAACGGCCGGCACGCCACCACGGAGGTCGGGATGAGCTTGGTCGACACCGAGCAGGGCCGCATCCTGGTCACCCCGTCGCAGGCCTTCGACGGCGAATGGGTGTCGACCTTCCGGCCCGGAACCGACTTCGCGACCGCCGTCGCGATCGAAGAGCTGACCGCCACGCTGCCCGAGGGCCAGTGGTTCCCCGGTCAGCGACTGTCCCGAGATTTCACCACCCAGCCGTCCTAGCAGAGAAAAGAATAGAGAACACCAATGACCGAAGCTCCGGTGCTGACCAGTGCCGCCATGCCGATCGTCCGTATCGCGGTGCTGGCCGACAGGCGGCTGACCGAGATCGCCGTCCCCGCGGAGTTGCCGCTGCGCGAAATCCTGCCGGCGGTGCAACGCCTGGTGGCCCCGGACTCCGGTGACTCGGCTGATTCAGCCGATCCGGGCACCGGTGTGACGACCCGGCTGAGCCTTGCGCCGGTCGGCGGTGCACCGTTCAGCCTGGACGCCAGCCTGGACACCGTCGGGGTGGTGGACGGCGACCTGTTGGCGCTTCGGCCCGTGCCGGTCGGCCCGGCGGCGCCCGGCATCGTCGAGGACATCGCCGACGCCGCGGTCATCTTCTCGGCGTCGCGCCGTAAGCCGTGGGGCGGCAACCACATCCGGCGTGGCGCACTGGCCGCCGGGGCGGCGCTGATCTTCGCGGCCACCGGCCTGGCCACCGCGCATCGGGCGCTCACCGGTGAACCGGCCGGGTTGCTGGCCACCGTGGCCATCGCGCTGGTGGCCGTCCTGGCGGCGCTGCTGTGCCGGACCCGGTCGGCCGAGGCGGCGCTGACGCTGTCGATCGCGGCGCTGGTGCCGGTCGCCGCGGCAGGCACCCTGGCGGTACCCGGACTGTTCAGCCCGGCGCACGTGGTGCTGGGCGCCGCGGCGGTCAGCGCGTGGTCGCTGATCTGTCTGATCCTGCCGCCCGGCGGCGGCGGTGAGCGCGGGATCGCCTTCTTCACCGCGGCCGTGGTCGCCGGGGTCGGCGTGCTGGCGGCGGCCGCCGTCAAAACCTTCTGGGAGCTGCCGTTCCTCAGCCTCGGTTGCGGGCTCATCACCGCTTCGCTGCTGCTGACCGTTGCCGCTCCGCAACTCTCGGCGCTCTGGGCGCGGCTGCCGCTACCGGTGATCCCGGCGCCGGGTGACCCGACCCCGTCGGCGCTGCCGCAGCGTGTGCTCGAGGACCTGCCTCGCCGCGTTCGGGTCACCGACGCCCACCAGACCGGCTTCGTCGCCGGCGCCGTTTTGCTCGCCGTGCTCGGCTCGGTGGCGATCGCCTTTGCGCCCGAAGGCCTTTCGGGCTGGGCGTGGTACGTGGTCGCGGGCATCGCGCTGGCCTCGGTGCTGCGCGCCCGGGTGTGGGACTCGGCGTGGTGCAAGGCCTGGCTGCTGGCCCAGCCGCACCTGACCGCGGTCGTGCTGCTGGCCTGCTACGCCGCGACCGGCCGGTTCGCGGCCGCCTTCGGCGCGGTGGTGGTGCTGGCCGCCCTGGTGGCGGTGTGGGTGGTGGTCGCGCTGAGCCCGACGGTCGCATCGCCGGACAGCTACTCGCTGCCGGTGCGGCGGTTGGTCGGCTTCCTGGCCTCCGGCGTCGATGCCACCTTGATCCCCGTCATGGCCTACCTGGTCGGCATTTTCGCCTGGGTCCTGTCTCGATGACCGTTGCCGACACGCACAGCTGGAGCCGAAGGGCGGTCCGGGGGGCCGGGATCACGGCCCTGGCCGCGCTGCTGACCAGTGCCCCGGCGCTGGCGATCACGCCGCCGACGATCGACCCGACGGTGCCGCCACCCAACGGTGCACCCGGCCCCGTCGCGGCGATGGAGCAACGCGGCGACTGCGTGAGTTCGGGCGTGCTGCCCGGCAGCGACGTCGGCACGGCGACCGCCGGACAGCGGATGCTCGACCTGCCCGCGGCGTGGCAGTTCTCCCGCGGCGAGGGCCAGACAGTGGCCGTCATCGACACCGGCGTGCGGCCGGGCCCGCGGCTGCCGGCGGTGGACCCGGGCGGTGACTACCTGGGCACCACCGACGGCCTGACCGACTGCGACGGTCACGGAACCCTGGTCGCCGGCATCATCGCCGGCCAGCCCGCGCCGGAGGGCCAGGACGGTTTCACCGGCGTGGCCCCCGCGGCGCGACTGCTGTCGCTGCGTACCGCCTCGGCCTCGGTCTCGCCGCGGTTGGCCGGGGACGACCCTCGAACGGCCCGGGTGGTCACCGACATCACCGCGCTCTCGCGGGCCATCGTGCACGCCGCCGACCTCGGCGCCCGGGTCATCACCATCTCGACCACCACGTGCCTGCCGGCCGACCGCAACGTCGACCAGACCGCCCTGGGCGCGGCGTTGCGCTACGCGGCGGTGGAGAAGGACGCGCTGATCGTGGCTGCTGCCGGCGACAACGGGCAGACCGGGTCGGTCGGCGGCGGGGGTGAGGCGTGCGAGTCCAATCCGCTCACCGACCTCAGCCGCCCGCACGATCCGCGCAACTGGACGGGCGTCAGCTCGCTGTCGGTGCCGTCGTGGTGGCAGCCCTACGTGCTGTCGGTGGCGTCGCTGTCCTCGAACGAGCAGCCGTCGAGCTTCACCATGGCCGGGCCGTGGGTCGGCGTCGCCGCACCCGGGGAGGGCGTCGTCTCGGTCAGTAACCGCGACGACGGGGGTCTGGCCAACGGGCTTCCCGGGAACCAGGGCAGGCTGGTGCCGCTCACCGGCACCGGCTACGCCGCCGGCTACGTCGCGGGCGTGGCCGCGCTGGTTCGCAGCCGCTACCCCGACCTGAACGCCATGCAGGTGGCGCACCGGATCGTCGCCACCGCCCACAACGGCGCCCGCGCGCCGTCGGCTCTGGTGGGTGCCGGGACCGTCGACGCGGTGGCCGCCCTGACGTGGGAATTGACACCGCTCGCGGATCCGGCTTTCTCACCGTCGAAGAAACTGTCCCCCCCGCCGGCCCCGCAACCGGAGGACCCGGCGCCGCGGATCGTGGCCTTCGCCGGAACCGCGCTGCTGGGCGGGCTGGTCGTCGCCGTCGCTGTCGGCGCCGCAGCGGCCGCCCGCCGACGAAAGGAAAACCAGCTGTGAGCCCGTACCGTTCCACCATCCCCCGGCCCGGCCCGGCCAGAATCGCACTGGTTCTGCTCGCCGTCGTGCCGGCACTGCTGGCCTACCCCTGGCCGACCCCCCGGGACCGCTGGGTGCTCGCCGTGGGGGTCGCGGTGGCGATCGTGCTGCTGAGTTGGTGGCACGGCCTGCACCTGACCACGATCGTCCGGCGCCGGCTGGCCATGTCGCGTTCGAGCCGCGGCACACACACCGACCGGCGAGCGGTCTCCGGGGCGCGGACGACGTCGGCACTGCGGATCGCGGCCGCGGCCGCCGGGGATACGTTGCCGCTCTCGGTGATTGCCGGCTACCTCAACCGGTACGGTCTGCAGGCCGACGCCGTGCGCATCACCAGCCGCGGCACCCGGCCGGAAGGCGGTGCCGATGAAACCGACACCTGGATCGGTCTGACATTCTCGGCCGCACGGAATCTGGCCGCACTGCAGGCCCGCTCGCCGGAGATCCCGTTGCAGCGCACCGCTGACATCGCGGTGCGCCGACTCGCCGACCATCTCCGCGAGATCGGTTGGGACACCACGCTTGTCGCCGCTGACGAGATCCCTCCGCTGATCGACTCGGGCGCGCGGGAGACGTGGCGGTCCGTGGTCGACGGCTCGGGTGATCACGTTGCCGCCTACCAGGTCGCCATCGACGCGGCGCTGGGGGACACGCTGAGCCGGATCCGGGCCTCGAACGCCGGAGAGACCTGGACGGTACTGGAATTCGCCGACGACGGTGGCCGGCGGACCGTCGCGGCCGCGTGTGCGCTGCGTACCGGGTCGGCGCCCGGCGGCGCGGCCCCGCTGGCCGGTCTGGTTTCCGAGCAGGGCAAGCACCGCAGCGCGCTGCTGAGCCTGCATCCGCTCTCTGGCAGCCGCCTCGACGGCGGTGCGGTGCTGGCGGACGACGAGCTCGCCGGACTGCGGTGGCCCGTCGCGGCGTCGGACTTGGCAGCGCGCTAGCGGGTCGCCGCCGTCAGGTCATCGGCGTCAGAACATGTATCCGCGCAGAAATGCGGTCATCCGGCGCAGGTAGGTCGGCTGGCTGACATGCAGCACGTGGTTCCCCGGGAACCAGTGCAGCGCACATCGATCCCAGTGCCGCCAGAGCATCTCGGACTGCTCGGGCGGTGCCAACCGGTCACCCAGGCCGGTGATGATCAGCCGGCGGTCCTTAGCCACCAGCGGCGGGTAGTTCAGCGGCGAATGGTACGCCGTCGCGTCGGTGAACGCGCCGTGGTCGACCCGGCCCAGCAGTTGACCGGCCTGTACCACCTTGTTGGCCGGGAACCAGTCGCGGATCTCCGAATCGACCGAGACCACTGGAACATTCGGGATCACCGCCTGCAGCCGGGGCTCGACCGCGGCGAGCAGTGCGCTGGTGTAACCGCCCAATGACAGGCCGGTCAACGCGATGCGGTCGACGCCGGTGAACTCCAGATAGTCGACCACCGAGCGGAAATCGTGGACGGCTTGGGCCATCGCCTCGGCAAAACCCGCCAAGCCGTGCGAGAAGATACCGTATCCGCTGAAGGGCGAGTACTTCTCGGCGCGCCGGCCGTGAAACGGCAGGGTGAACAACACGACGTCGTAGCCGGACCGGTAGAACCACGGCAGTGAGAAGAACAGGCCGTTGAACAGATACGCCGATCCCATGAAACCGTGGATGACGCACAGCGTCGGCCGCGGCCCGTCGTCGTGACGCCAGTGCTGAAACCGCGCGATATTGTTCTGGCCCAGAGTGTTCCAAGAATCCCTCATGGCCGGGTTGACGGCTTCGAAGCCGCTGTGGAACGACACGTTCTCCACCGTGCCGCGCGCCACCCGCTCAGCGAGCGGGTTGGCCCGCCGCGAGCAGATCCGCGGCAGCGTCGTCGGCGCCGGAAAGGATCTGGCCGGGTCGCCTGCTGCGGCCAACTCGGCGTAGAACGCCAGTCGTTCCCGTTCCCGCCGCGACTGTTCGCGCCCGATCGCGGTGGTCAGCACCGACGGAATCATCGACGCCGCGACCATGGATGCGACCGCGGTTCGCAGGCCGATATCGGCGAACGCCGACGCGTCGACGATCAGCTTGTCCCGCAACGACAACTCGCTGCGCTCGGGCAGGCCCCTCGGGCCCGCGTCGGCGCCCGGAACATCGGGGACCGGGATGGACGGAGTGGCGTCAGTGGTCACGGTCGCCGGCCTTTCTGTCAAGCGGATGGTAGCGCGATCTCGAACAATCGGGCGGCATTGTCGTAGAGCACGCCCCGCAGCCAGCCGTCGTCGATGCCGGGAACTGCGGTGACGGCGGTCAGTGCGTCGCGGTACCGGTACGGGATGTTCGGAAAGTCGCTGCCGAATACGATCCGCTCACCGGCGTCACGCAGTCGCGCCTGCTCACCGGCCGGAAAGGGCATCATTTCGTCGACGAACGCGGTGAACGCCATGGTGGTGTCCAGGTGCACAGCGGCCGAATCCAGGCAGATGTCGAGGAATTCACCGTATTCGGGCATACCCATGTGCGCGACGATCAGCGGCAGCCGCGGGTGACGGCGCAGCAGTCGCCGAACCGGTTCGGGACCGGTGAACCGCCCGGGTTGTGGTCCGGAGCCGCAGTGGGTCACGACCGGGATGCCGGAATCGGAGATCATTCCCCAAACATCGTCGAGTAGCGGATCGTTGGGGTCGTAGTCGCCGACCTGGATGTGTGCCTTGAACAGCCGGGTGCCGGCGTGGATGGCCGCACCGACGTAGTCGGCCGCCCCCGGCTCGGGGTAGAACGTCGCAGTGGACAGACAATCCGGTGTCTCGCGGGCGAATTCGGCCGACCATTGGTTCAGCCACGCCGCCATCTGCGGCTTGTGCGGATAGACCAGTGAGGTGAATCGGCGCACTCCGAAGGACCGCAGTGTCTCGACACGGTGGGCCTCGTCGGTGCGGTAGGTGATGGGCCAGCTGCGTCCCACCATCGGGCCTGCCGAGTCGAAGTAATTCCACACCTTGTCCATCACCGGTTTCGGCATGAAATGGGTATGCACGTCGATGATTCCCGGCAACCCGAGCCCGGACCAGATCCGCTGGACCGCGGCCGCCTCGTCGTCGCTCATGGTTGCTCCCAGCTGTTCTCGGAGATGAACTCGCTCAAGGGTTTCCGGTAGGCCCAGTCGTCCAGTTCCAGCGCCGGCCGATCCGGAAACTCCGGAACCGGGCCCAGGCACAGGATCGCCACCGGCTCCGCGTCGGCGGGCATACCCAACAGTTGCGCCAGCGGCCGCGGTTCGAACAGCGAGACCCACCCCATGCCCAGCCCCTCGGCGCGGGCCGCCAGCCACAGGTTCTGGATGGCGCACGACACCGATGCCAGGTCCATCTGTGGCAGCGTGCGGCGGCCGAAGATGTGGGCACCTCTACCATCGCGCAGCGCCACCACCAGCAGTTCGGCGCAGTCGCGGATGCCTTCCACCTTCAGTGCCAGGAACTCCTGTTCGCGCCGCCCTAGCGCGCGAGCGGTGCGGTGACGTTCCTCGTCGACCAGCGTGTGGATGCGTTGCCGCAGGGTGTCGTCGGTGATCCGGACGAACCGCCACGGCTGCATGAGCCCCACGCTGGGCGCGGCGTGCGCCGCGGCCAGCAGGCGTGTCAGCACGTTCGGGTCGACGGTGCTGTCGGGAAGGAAGCGGCGCATGTCGCGCCGTTCGGCGATCACCCGGTAGACGGCTCGGCGCTCCTGCGCGGTGAAGGACGGATCGGCCACGCGATCATGGTAGGAGTCACACGAAGGGATGCCCGCCATGAAACGTTCGGAACTGCTGGATAAGCTGTCCGCCGGCTCCACCGGTGCGCTGGTCTACGGCGAACCGCACCAGACCCCCGACGGCGCCACGGTCATCACCGCCACCCGCATTCAGGCCGGCCGCGACGGTTCGGCGGTGACCGCCACGCCGCTGGGCGTCATGGTGATCCGCGGTGACAAGGCCAGGTGGGTGGCCGCCGTCAACGCCGACCGGATCGCCTTGGTGGGAGTGCTCACCGGCCTGGTGTCGGCGGTGATCGCATCGCTGGCGGTGCTGCGCCGCCCGCCCTGGCCGGACCTGCGGAGCGTCGGCGTGCGGCGCGATCCGACGTCATGAGGCCGTCGGCGGCGCGCGTCTCCGCACTGGTCTCGGTCGTTGTCGCGGCGGCGGTCTGTGCCCTGATGCTGGTGGGCTACCGGCAGGGCTGGGGCTGGCTGGCCACCGTCGATGCCGCGGCGCTCGACGCCAGTTACGACATCGGGGTCAAACACCCGGCGTGGGTGCGGTTCTGGGACGGGTTGTCCACCGTCTTCGCACCGGCCGTGTTCCGGGTGCTGGCCATGGTGGCGGTGGTGGTCGCGTTGCTGCGGCGCCGGTTGCGGCCGGCACTGTTCCTGTTGCTGACGGTGGAGTTGAGCGGCCTGCTGACCGCCGCGGCCAAGGCCTCGGTCGACCGGCCCCGCCCGGTGACCGCGTTGGCGACCGCATCGTCGTCGTCGTTTCCGTCCGGGCACGCGCTCGGGGTGACGGTCGCGGTGGGTGCACTGTTGGTGCTGGTGTTGCCGGTGCTGCGGGGCAGCGCCCGGGTGGCGGCCGTCGGCGGCGGTGCGCTGGTGGTGGCCGCAGTCGGCATCGCCCGGGTGGCGCTGGGCGTGCACCATCCCTCCGACGTGCTGGCCGGCTGGGCGCTGGGCTGGGCGTATCTGACGGCCTGGGTGCTGTTACTCAAACCGTGGCAGGCTTGAGGAGATGACCAGCTATGACGCCGACCCGGTGGGGGCACTCGTGTGCTCGCGTAAGGGCTGCAGCGCCGTCGCGACGTTCGGCATGCTGTGGAACAACCCGAAGCTGCACACCCCCGAACGTCGCAAGGTGTGGCTGACCTGTCCCGAGCACCGGGAGTACTTCCGCGGCTATCTGTCGTCGCGTGGTCTGCTCAAGGACGAGGCGCCGGTCGAAGACCTACCGCGCCGTGCCGAACCGTGACCCGGCGCGCCGGGACCGGTGTTTGACGCTCCCGCGGCACCCGCCGATGATGAGCCGATGCGCCGACTGCTGAGCGTGTTCTGCGCTGCCCTGTGCACCGCCGCCACGGCGCTGGTGGCGGCGCCCGGCGCCCAAGCCGATGTCACGCCGTGGTTTGCGCGGTCAGTGGGGAACGCGGCCCAGGTGATCTCGGTGGTCGGGGTCGGCGGTTCCGACGCCAAGATGGACGTCTACCAGCGCAGCGCGACGGGGTGGCAACCGGTGGCGGCCGGCATACCCGCCCACGTCGGTTCCGCCGGGATGGCGCAGCAGGCCAAGAGCGGCTACCCCGCCACCCCGATGGGCGTGTTCACGCTGCCGTATGCGTTCGGCACCGCGCCGAATCCCGGTGGCGGACTGCAGTATGTCCAGGTCGGTCCGGACCACTGGTGGGACGGTGACGACCACAGCCCGACTTTCAACACCATGCAGGTCTGCAAGAAGCAACAGTGCCCGTTCGACACCGGCGAGAGCGAGAACCTCCAGATTCCGCAGTACAAGCATGCGGTGGTGATGGGCGTCAACACCGCCCGCACCCCCGGTGACGGCGCGGCATTCTTCTTTCACACCACCGACGGCGGCCCGACTGCGGGTTGCGTGGCCATCGACGACGCCAAGCTGGTGCAGATCATCCAGTGGCTGCGACCCGGGGCGGTCATGGCAATCGCGCAATAGCGCGCCGGTGACGGTCGTTACACCTCCGCGCAGTAGGTGGCTCGCGCGATACCGACGAATTGCGATGCCTTGGTCAGGGTCAGGCTCGGATTGGCGTTCTTGACGCCCTTGGCCGCCTGATTGACGCTGTGTCCCTCGGCGATGTACCGGCATACCGCCTGACCGCCGGCCACCGCGTCGGCCGGGTTCGGGTAGGAGATGCCCATCTGGTCGAGTGCGCCGAGGAAACCGGCGTCGCCGGGTTCGGCGGCGGCCGGGGCGGCCAGCCCTATCAGACCTGCCATCGCGAACACCGCCACCGTGGGTTTGCGAGCCCTCATCGTGTCCTCCGTCGGCCGGTTAGTCAGTTGGGGCAGTACGAAGTTCGCGCGACCATCACGAATCGGGCGGCGTTTTTCACTGACAAGCCGCGGTTGGAGATCCGCAGCGCGCGGGCGGCGCCGTCGGTCTGGTGTCCGGCGTGCAGGTAGTCACAGACCTGGCGTCCGACGGCCACGGCCTCCTGCGGGTCGGTGTATTCGATGCCTGCCTGGTCGATCGCGTTGAGGAACGCGACATCCGGATCAGTGTCGGCGTGTGCCGGCGCGCCGAGCCCGACCAGCGCGGCGGCGCTGATCGCGGTCAGAATCCATCGTGCGTGCTTCACAGTGTTGAAAGCATCGCGGCCCGGGATTAATCACCACCTGCCATGACGTGAATAGCGGGTGAACACCAACCGTCTGATCTGCATCGGCGCTACCTCGGCGGCGACCAGCCGGTCCGGTGCGCCGCAGATTTCATCGACGCGCCACTGTGCTGACCACCTGACCGTAACCCCGAGTTCACTTCGGCGGCGTTTCCTCATCGCCGGGTGACTTCTCGGAGAACTACAGGCGAACTGTGGGTTAGCTGCTAAGGGGCTGTGATGTACCTGGACTATAGTGTTCTGCCCCCGGAGATCAACTCCGGTCGCATCTACGCAGGGCCCGGGTCCGGATCAATGCTGACCGCCGCGGCGGAGTGGGAGCAGCTGGCCGCCGAACTGCACACCGCCGCGGCCGGATACGACTCGGTGACGTCGGGGTTGGCCGCCGGCTCGTGGGCCGGCCCGGCCGCGGCCGCGATGGCTGCCGCCGCCCAGCCGTACGTGGCGTGGCTGCGCGGCACCGGTGCGCAGGCGGAGCAGACGTCCCGACAGGCCGCGGCCGCCGCGGAGGCGTATGTGACGGCGCTCGCGGCGGTGGTGCCACCGCCGGTGATCGCGGCCAACCGGGTCCTGCTCAATGGGCTTGTCGCCACCAACTTCTTCGGACAGAACTCCCCGGCGATCGGTGAGGCCGAACGCCAGTACGCCGAGATGTGGGCCCAGGACGCCGCCGCGATGTACCGCTACGCGAGTTCTTCGGCTGCCGCGTCGACGCTGACCGCATTCGGTCAGCCGCCACCGACGACCAACGCGTCCGGCCAGGCCGCTCAGTCCGCGGCGGTGACCCAGGCCGGCGCCACGGCCGCCGGCAGCGGCGTCACCGACGGGGTGTCGGGTCTGCTCACCTCGGTGACGTCGATCATCGGTCAGTTCTCGCCGTTCACCGGGCTGGCGACGCAGGGCATGAGCGCCACCATGACGGGTTGGTCTGGCACCGCGAACATGCTCAGCAATATCAACAATGGCATCGGTCTGGCCGCCTTCACGGCCGAAAACCCGGGCGGCTTGGGCGAAATCCTCAACCCGCCGATGATCGGGCCGGCCGGTTTGGGCCTCGGCGGGTTGGGCCTGGGCGGTGGCGGTCTGGGTGGTGGCTTGGGCGGCGGTGGCTTGGGCGCCGGGCTGTCGGCGAGCGCGGGCAGCGCGTTGCGGATCGGGGGATTGTCGGTGCCGCACGGCTGGGCGATGCCGGCCACGCTGGCTTCAGCCGTCGGTCCGGCCGGGGCGGCCCTGCCTGCCCCGGGGGTGCCGGGGGCCGTTGCCGGCGGCCTGCCGGGAACGGCATTCGGCGAGACCATGCTCGGCACCCTCGCGGGTCGCGGCCTGGGCGCAGCGACGTCTCGCGCCGTTTCGAATCGACGCACGGTCGTGCCCCGACCGCCGGCCGCGGGCTGAGTGGGAGCCGGGGTGGATTTCGCGCTGCTCCCCCCGGAGGTCAATTCCGGGCGGATGTACACCGGCCCCGGGGCGGCGCCGATGCTGGCGGCGGCCTCGGCCTGGGATGTCCTTGCCGCCGACCTGGAGGTGGCCGCCGTCGGGTATGCGGAGGTGATCGCGAGCCTGACCGGCCACGAATGGTCTGGCCCCGCATCGGCGGCGATGGTCAATGCGGCGATGCCGTACGTGGCGTGGCTGCAGGCCAACTGCGTCAAGGCCGAGCAGACCGCCATCCAGGCCAAGACGGTGGCGGCGGCCTACGAGGCCGCGTTTGCCGCGACCGTGCCGCCGGCCGAGGTGGCCGCCAATCGGGCATTGCTCGCGGCGCTGGTCGCCACCAACTTCCTGGGCCAGAACACTCCGGCCATCGCCGCCACCGAAGCGCACTACGGCGAGATGTGGGCGCAGGACGCCGTCGCGATGTACGGGTATGCAGCGGTTGCTACGCCGGCCAGCGCCCTGCCGACCGTGGACCAGCCGCCGCGCACCACCAACCCGGCCGGCCCCGGCGTTCAGTCCGCTGCGGCCTCACATGCGGCCGGAACCAGTGCTCATGCACACCTCAATGGCGCGATACACAGCGTGCTGCACCAACTATCGACATCGAGCGGCACGTCGGGTACGTCGTCGGAGTCGCTGGCCGATCTGCTGAATCCGCTGACGCCCTATACCAGCGTCGCCGCCAGCGGGATCAGCTTCGACTCCAGCATGTACACCGTGGTCAGCAACGGCGCCGGCTGGGGACGGCTGCTGTTCGTCCGCGGTGGCGTCGAGGGTGCGTTGACGTTCGAGGGGCTGGGCCCGCGCGGTGTGCTGTCGTCGTCCACGACGCCGGCGGTCGGTGCCGGCATGGGCCGGGCGGTCCCGGTCGGGCGACTGTCGGTACCGCCGAGATGGGCCAGCGCGGCACCGCAGCTGCGGGCGACCGCATTCACCCTGGCCGCTGCCGACGCCCCGGCCGTCACCGCTTTGCCGCCGGGCACGGCGTTCCACGAGGCGCTGATGGGAACGACCGCCGGGCAGGGCGCAGTGACCGACACCAGTGGTGCTCGCGGCCAGAAGACGGGCAAGAAGAACGAGGAGCAGGACGGCCAGCCCATCACCACGCTGACCAACGGCAACGGCTGGTTGGCGTCATCCTGGGCGTATCACAATCGACCGCGGGAGGGGCGGCCGCTGCCGACCCATTGGCGCACCGGGCCTTCAGACCAGTCCGCGTAGGTTATCGGCGCTCGCGCTCCAAGTAGTGGCTGACCATGTCGATCAGTGCCCGCCGTTCGGCTTGCCAGTCGAATTCGCCGCCGACGATCATCTGTGCCAACACGATTCCCCGCAGCGACGCCCAGATCACCTCGACCACACCGGAATCCGCCGGATCATCGGAGACCAGCACGCCCAGCCGGTTGATCGCGGAGTTCATCTGCAGCAGGTGCTCGTGGGACTGCTCGCCGAGGCTGCCGCGGGTGGCTCGCAGGATCTCGAACGCCGCCAGTGAGGTCGGGCTGGCGTAGCAGCGCCACGCGGTGTCGACGACGGCCTCGATGCGCTGCCGCAGTCCCAGTCCGCCGACGTCGACCGCCGACAGGCTCGTCAGCAACCGGGCGACGCCGTCGTCGACCACGGCCATCAGCAGCCCGTTGCGGTCGCCGAAGTGGTACTGGATGACGCCCCATGTCACCCCGGCCCGTTCGGCGACGTGCTTGGCGGTGGCCGCGCCGAAGCCCTCGTCGGTGATGCAGCGCACCGTCTCCTCGATGATCCGGGCACGAGTGTCGTCGCCGCGCTTGCGGGGCGCGGTGGTTCGCCGGGTCGGTCCGGGAGACGCGGTGGTGCCAGCGGAAATACCCATTGTTGACTTTATAACATAGTCGGGTCTATTTTTTCTTCCGTGACCGAATCCAGGTATGCGTCGCTGTCGCGCGACGAGTTGGCCGTGCTGGTACCCGAGCTGTTGCTGATCGGGCACATGATCGACCGCTCCGGGATGGCCTGGTGCATCCAAGAGTTCGGCCGTGAGGAGATGCTGCAGATCGCCATCGAGGAGTGGGCGGGCTCGAGTCCGGTCTACACCCAGCGCATGCAACGGGCGCTGGGCTACGTCGGCGACGATGTGCCCACCATCTTCAAGGGCCTGCAGTTCGACATCGGCTCACCGCCGCAGTTCATGGACTTCCGCTTCACCGTCCACGACCGCTGGAACGGCGAATTCGAGTTGGCCAGCTGCGGCGCGTTGCTCGACGTGGAGCCGATGGGCGAGGACTACGTCTTCGGCATGTGCCACACCATCGAGGACCCGACGTTCGACGCCACCGCGGTGGCGACCAACGTGAAGGCGCAGTGCCGCCCCGTACACCGGCCGCCCCGCACGCCGGCGGACCGGCAGCCGCACTGCTGCTGGACCGTCATCATCGACGAGTCCTATCCGGACGCCCAGCCGATCCCCGCGTTGGCGGTGATCAGCGAAACCAACGCGGCCACCTGGCAACTCGGCGAGATCGATCCGGCCGCCGAGGGACTGTCGGACTACACCGGGCCGCTGCTGTCCGATGTCGACTTCACCGCGTTCTCCCACTCGGCACTGGTCCGGATCGCCGATGAGGTGTGTCTGCAGATGCACCTGCTGTACCTGTCGTTCGCGCTGGCGGTGCGCGCGCGGGCCGAGACCGACGAGCTGGCGGTCTCGGTGGGCCGCCGTCAGCTGACCGGGCTGGCAGGGCTGGGCGCGATGCGCATCAAGGACGCCATGCGGCTCTCCGACGACATCGCCGGGGCGCTGCGCACCTTCGAGTTGCACCCGTTGCTCAATCCGGCGGGCTACGTGCGCGCCGAGATCGGTGAGGACCGGATTGCGGTGCGTCGCTCACCTGCGCACGACGACGGTGCCTGGATTTCGCTGTGTTCGCCGGCCGAGGTCAACCCGTTGCAGGCCATCGCGACCGCGGTCAACCCGCTGCTGCGGGTGAGCGTCGGGGGGTCCGACGACGAGTGGACGGCACAACTGACCGAGACCGACACCGAGGCCAAGGAGTTGCCCGAGGTGATGGTGACCAAGGTCAGCGGCGGTGCGACCTTCCAGTTCCGCACCCGAAAGTCGTTGCCGCTAACGGTTGTATAACCTTATGGTCTCGGCGGTGGCGGCTCACCGGGCCGTGCCCCTAACGTGGTCGCGACCCCTAGCCGTTGTCGATCCAAGGTAATCAGCATATGTACGACCCGCAGGCCGACGATGTCACCCGGGAAGCGGACGCAATCGGAGCGACCCAGCTGGCGCCGACGGTTACGTCAGGCCCCGGTTCCGGTGTCGTGGACGCCTACGCCTGGTCGCAGGAGGACGGCAGCGCCGGCGCCGAACCGGTGCCCTACGTCGAGGACCGCTACGACCAGTCGCCGGGCACCGGACGCCGACCGGTTACCCCGCCGCCCCCGGCGCCGGTCCCCGGTCGCCGCCATCCGTCGCGGCTACCGCTGTACGCACTCGGTTTCGGCATCCTGGTTGCGCTGATCGCGGTCGCCGGCGCGCTTTACAGCTTGGCGCGCAACTCCGAGGAGCAAGCCCCAGTGCAGCCGGAGACCAGTGCCGTGGTGGCGCCGCCCACCCCGCCGTCCAGCGAGTTGCCACCGCCTCCGGCTCCCAGCACGCCCGCCCCGCCACCTCCGCCGGCGGCCACCACACCGGCACCGCCGCCGACCACGACCGCGCCGCCGAGCACCACCGCGCCGCCCACCACGACGACGGCACCCCCGACCACGACCGCGCCGCCGAGCACCACCGCGCCGCCGAGCACCACCGCGCCGCCGACCACGACCGTGCCGATGACCACCGAGTACCTGCGAATCCCCTTGGTGCCGATACCGATACCGATCACCGTTCCGGAGAACTAAGCCCGCCCGCGGATCAGCGGAACCAACACCGAGGCGGAGAACGCCGTGATCTCGGCGTGGGTGTGCAAGTGCGGCGGCCCACCCGGCGTCAGCAGCAGCGACTGGGTCAGCCGGGCCAGCACCGCTGACAGGGAAGCGATCTCGCTTGCGTCGGTCGAGCCGCCGGAGCGCTCCCGCACCAACCGGATGCGCTCGGCGAGGAACGCCGACGCCAGCTCGACCACGTCACCGGCTCCGATCGTCAGCGCTCGCAGTGTCTCGTCACGGTCCACCTCGAGCAGCTGGTGCAGTAATCGGTTGTCGCGCAACGTGACCAGGGTCGTGGTGCAGAACCGCACGATGTAGTCATCGATCTCGGCGTCGGCCGGATGGTCGGCCAACATGCCGGTGCCGGAGTCGATCTGCGTCAGCACCCGCCCGGCCTCGTAGAGGAACGCGGCCGCGACGATATCGCTCTTGGCGCCCAGTCGCCGGTAGAGCGTGGCGCGGTTGATCCCGGCGCGGCGGGCGATGTCGTCGGTACTGGTCCGCCGGACACCGGTCAAGGCGAACTGCTCCAGCGCGGCCCGCAGGATGGGGGCATCGGCGTCGGACTCGTCTGGCGCCCCGAGCAGCGCAAACAACGGATTGGCGACCATCGAGGTCGAATCTACCGCCGAGGACATTGCCAACAACTCGGAACGATGCAACAATTATTGTTGAATCGTTGCACAGCGGAGAGGATGCGGCCATGGCTATCCGGCAGTCCCAGCCACCGGTCGACCGGGGTCTGAACCTGGCCGACTACGTCGGTGAGGGTTTCCTGTTCCTCGGCGCGGGCGTGACGGTGCTGCTGCAGCTGGCCGAGCCCGGCGTCGGACACGGCGTCGCCGATCACTCCACGGTGCTGTCCCGGCCGCTGGACCGGCTGCGCACCACCATGACCTACATCTACGTCACCACCCTCGGCACCGAGGAGGAGCGGCGCGCCGTGGCCAAGATGGTCAACCAGGCGCACGTGCCGGTGAAGTCGAAGCCGGACGGCCCGGTGGTCTACAACGGCTTCGACCCCGATCTGCAGCTGTGGGTGGCGGCCACGCTTTACAAGAACGGCCAAGACCTCTACGAGCGCTTCCTGGGCCCGATGGACGACGCCACGGCCGAACGGCTGTATCAGCAGTCCGGGGTCTACGGCACCACGCTGCAGGTCAAGCCGGAGATGTGGCCGCCGACCCGCGCCGAGTTCGAGCAGTACTGGCAGCGCAAGCTCGACGAGCTGACCATCGACGACCATGTTCGGGCGTTCTGCCATGAGCTGTTCCGCGGCGGCGACTCGCCGCTGCTGATCCGGCTCGGTATGCCGTTGAACCGGTGGATCACCCGCGGCCTGCTGCCGCCGCAACTCCGCGAGCAACTGCACTGGAGCTGGAGCCCGCGCGACCAGCAGCTGTTCGACGCGCTGATGGCGGTGCTACCGCCGGTGTACCGGCTGGTGCCGCGGCCGATCCGCTGGTTGCCGTCGCGCTACTACTTGTGGGCGATGCGGCGCCGGCTGAGCAGCGGGCGCCGGCTGATCGACGAGCGCGACCGGGTCGACGCCGCCTGACACTGGCCGGATCCCGCCCGCCGCGGGCACACTGGGTGGGACACCGGGCCGGAAGGGGTTGGCGATGAGCAACGACGGTGCATTCGGATTCGATTCCGAGGACCTGGACCGGATGATGCGCGAGGCCGGTGAGGGGCTGCGCGCCGCATTCGACCGGTTCTCCGGAGCGTTCGGCCCGGGCAACCGGGCGGGCTGGGGCGGAATTCTCGCCGATCTGGCCCAGGCGGCGCGGTCCGGGCCGCCGACCACCGGCGAGACCGGTGACGGCGTGTGGGCCATCTACACCGTCGGCGACGACGGCGCGGCCCGGGTCGAGCAGGTCTACGCCACCGAGATCGACGCCCTGCGCGCCAGCCAACGCAACCCCGACCTCAGGCGAAAAGTACGGTTTTTGCCCTATGGGATTGCCGTCGGTGTGCTCGACGACAGCGCCGACCAAAGCGAGTGACGTAGGCCACCGACAGGTGGGGCACGCCTGGTTTGACACGGTTCCGGCGTGGGTTACATTGCCACCGTGCCTGAGATGAACCGCCGCCAAGTCATGTTGATGCTGGGTGCCGGGGCGCTGGCGGCCACCGCCCCGAACCCGCTGGCCAGAGCTGTTCCCGCACCTCCCGGGGCGCCCGGCGACCCGACGCAGCCACCGGCCGCGCCGGCCGATCCGGCGGCGCCCGCCGCCGGCGCCAAGCCCGGCGGCTTCATCTGGCATGACGAGTTCGACGGTCCGGCCGGTTCCGCCCCCGACCGGTCGAAGTGGACGATCTCCAACCACCGCACCCCGATCCGGCGCCCGGTCGGCTGGGACCGGCCCGAGTACTTCTACCAGTACCGCGACAGCCGGCAGAACGTTTTCCTCGACGGCAAGTCCAACCTGGTCATCCGTGCCACCCAGGAGGGCAACACCTACTTCGGCGGGCTGGTGCACGGTAACTGGCGTGGCGGTATCGGCACCACCTGGGAAGCCCGCATCAAGCTGAACTGCCAGACGGCGGGTTGCTGGCCGGCGTGGTGGTTGTCCAACGACGACCCGGGCCGCGAGGGCGAGATCGACATGATGGAGTGGTACGGCAACGGCGAGTGGCCGTCCGGCACCACCGTGCACGCCAACCCGTACGGCACCGCGTTCGAAACATTCGCGTTTCCGGTCGACGGCAACTGGCACAACTGGCGCGTCACCTGGAATGCCAGCGGCATGTACTTCTGGCAGGACTACGTCGAGGGGATGGAGCCCTACTTCAGCGTCCCGGCGGCGGGCATCGAAGATATCGAGGAACCGGTCCGCGTCTGGCCGTTCAACGACCCGGGCTACACCGTGTTCCCGATCCTGAACCTCGCGGTCGGCGGTTCCGGGGGCGGGGACGCGCGGCAGGGGTCCTACCCGGCGGACATGCTGATCGACTGGGTGCGCGTCTTCTAACCGGCGTTCCGCCGTGCCGTCGACACCGATCGATGGCACCATTCGAAGATGCCCGAGATCAATCGACGCAGCCTGATGCTGACCACCGGGATCGGGATGCTGGCCACCGCGATGCGCATCCCGGAGGCCTGGGCGCAGCCGTCGCCGGTGGGCCCGCTGCCCGCCGCGCCGGCACAGACCTACCTGTTCAGTGACGAGTTCGACGGTCCCGCCGGCTCGGCCCCGGATTCGGCGAAGTGGACGGTGGCGCGAGCCCGCGAGTCCATGAAGGATCCGACCTTCTGGGAGCGGCCCGAAAACGTCGGGCAGTACCGCGACGATCGCCGCAACGTGTTCCTCGACGGCAAGTCCAACCTGGTGCTGCGCGCCGCCAAAGACGGCAACACCTACTACAGCGGCAAGGTCCAGAGCCGGTGGACCGGCGGCATCGGCCACACCTGGGAAGCCCGCATCAAGCTCAACTGCCTGACCCCCGGCGCCTGGCCGGCCTGGTGGATGGGCAACGAGGATCGCGGCGAGATCGACGTCCTGGAGTGGTACGGCAACGGCAACTGGCCGTCGGCGACCACCGTCCACACCAAAGCCAACGGGGCCGAATGGGCCACCCAGCAGATCGCGCTGGACAGTGCCTGGCACACCTGGCGGTGCCGGTGGGACACCGACGGCATCCGGTTCTGGCGCGACTACGTCGACGGCGCCGCGCCCTACTTCACGGTCCCGGCGAACTCGGTCGCCGACTGGCCCTTCAATGATCCCGGCTACCAGGTGTTCACGGTGCTGAATCTGGCCGTCGCGGGTTCGGGCGGCGGCGACCCCGGCCCGGGCAACTATCCGGCGGAGATGCTGGTCGACTGGATACGGGTGTTCTAAGCGACGGTGTGCTGGTCGAGCCAGGCCACACCTTCTCGCGCCGACCGGAACAGCGCGCCGCGCTCGCCGAAATATCCGGCGATCGCCCCGATCCCGGGGAGCAGACTGAGCCGCTGGTACAGCTTCGTCGGGTGCGGGCGCTTAGCCGCTTCCTCGAAGGTTGCCCGCAGGATCCCGGCCAGCTGCCAAACGGTCCGGGTGATCACCACCGGGGTCGACGAGGTGATGGTCTTCAGGGGCTTCCAGCCCGGCGGCGGAGTTTCGGGGAGCGGCTCGGGATCGGGCGGCGGCGGCACGTCGAGGTCCTCGGGAAGATCCCGCCGGCACAGCACCGACGCGAGCAGTCGCACCTGCTCGCGTCGGTCGGTGACGCCGTACTCGCGGGCCAGCGCACACAGCACGATGGCGTGATTGACGAACCCGGCAAGCTCGCCGACCGGCACCACCCGCGACAGCCACCCGAAGACGCGCGGCGAGGCCACCACCACGGTGTTCAGCGCGCCGACCCGGTGCACCCACCAGTGCACGCGCTCATCGCGGCTCATCCGCTCCCAGGCGGCGGTGCCCGGCAGGTCGGCGGCGTTCATCAACTGTGCGCCGGCGTTTCTGGCACGGTCGGCGGCGCTGGGGCCGCGGCCGGCCTCGTGGCGGCGTCGGCGTAGCCGGAACCGCCGGACCCGGCCGGTCAGCCCGCGCGGCGGGCTGAGCAGTCGGCGGGTGCGCTGGCGCAGGCCGATCGGATCGGATTGCGCCAGCAGGTCGAGCAGCGGGTTGATAACGGCTACCGCGCGGTTCAAGGCGTCGGCGACCTCGGCATCGGTGAGGGTGGCGTGCGGCTTCGGGAATAGGCCCATGGTGGTGATTGTGCTGTGCGTGGGCGCCCCGCGTGGAGTTTGATGACCGGAATCGCCGATGATGCCGGCTCCGGAGCCGCCGGCCTACCCCGGAGAGCCGGCGTTCCCGTCGCTTCCGAACAACCAACCGCCGTCACCGCCGGGTCCGCCGGCACCGCCGGCACCGCCGTCACCGCCAATGCCGATGTAGGCGACACTGCCGCCGGAGCCGCCGGCAGCACCGTCGGTACCGTCACCGCCGGCACCACCGTTACCGAAGTACGCCGCGCCGCCGGCGCCGCCAACACCGGAAGCGGCAGTACCGCCGTCACCGCCGTCACCGAACCACAGCCCGCCGGGCTGGCCGGCAGCCTCCTCCAAAGTGCCGCCGCTGTAACCGTCGGCGCCATTGCCGATCAGGATTTGCCCGTTGCCGAACGATTCGTTGAGCACATAGCGGAAAACGATCCCGAAGTCGGTCTGCATCCAGTTCTGCATCATCGTGTGAAACGGCTGGTAGATCCACGTCTCAGCCCAGGTGGTGAAGTCGTCCGCCGCCGCGCTGCCCGCAAGACCGTCCAGGCTCCAGCTGGCCGAGTCGAACCAATTAACGGCATCCGAGGCGCCACCGTCATCGACCCAGGCGGACATGTCGAACACGTCCGCGATCCAATCGAACTCGTCGGCCTGGGCCGGGGCCGACGGCATCACGCCGAACGTCAGGAACGCCCCCACCGACGCCACGGTCCCCACCGCGCGATTCCGCCGACGCGACCGCGCCTGCCTAGTGCTCCCCACACCCAGGCTCCCCCGATTCGCCATGCCCCCGTTCCCTTCCTTACCGTGCTCCCGGCCGCGGACGATTTTCTGTAACACGTTGGTAACTCAACGCTTAGTACTTTCTAAGGTAGGTGGACGTTAACTTGTTGTCAACGATGTTCGATATTGTCATCCGAGTTGCGTCATTTTGCGTCAGATAGATGACCCTTGGTGTGCCTGATGTGGGATGAGCCCACTGGAGGATCGGTACCCCAAGGTCGTTGGCGCGGGAACGTCACCGCTCGTGACCGATGGAAGGTTGCGCCGAACCGGGCGCCAGGCCCAACGAAATCTCAGCTACGGGGCCGGGTCCGCGGTCTACCGCGATGGCCGGCAATCGTCAGCCCGCGACGGGGGCGACTGCCCTTGATTGCCTGACCTGGTCAAACGTGGAGCCGATGACGGGAATCGAACCCGCGTATTCAGCTTGGGAAGCTGATGTTCTGCCATTGAACTACATCGGCATGGGTGCGCTAGCAGGCTAGCACCTGCGGCCCGACCGGCAGCCAACGATGGCGCCGAGTGTGCGGAATGGTCGGCGCACCCGCCGAAAAGCCAACCAAACCGCACTGTCGGCGCTGCGGGCGATGCGCCAGCCGAGCGGATACGCTCGTCCGGTGCTGCTCTCCGACCGTGATCTGCGGGCCGAAATCGCCGCCGGCCGCCTGGCCCTCGACCCCTTCGACGACACCCTGGTCCAGCCGTCCAGCGTGGACGTCCGCCTCGACAACCTGTTCCGGGTGTTCAACAACACCCGGTACACCCACATCGATCCCGCCAAGCAGCAGGACGAGCTGACCACGCTGGTCGAACCCAAAGCCGGCGAGCCGTTCGTGCTGCACCCCGGCGAGTTCGTGCTGGGCTCCACCCTGGAGTGCTGCACGTTGCCCGACGATCTGGCCGGCCGGCTGGAGGGCAAGTCGAGCCTGGGCCGCCTTGGCCTGCTGACCCACTCCACCGCGGGATTCATCGACCCGGGTTTCTCCGGACACATCACCTTGGAGCTGTCCAACGTGGCGAATCTGCCGATCACGTTGTGGCCGGGTATGAAGATCGGCCAGCTGTGTCTGCTGCGGCTGACGAGTCCGGCGGAGCACCCATACGGCAGTACGCGAGTAGGGTCGAAATATCAGGGCCAGCGCGGGCCGACGCCGTCCCGCTCGTACCAGAACTTCATCCAGTCCGGTTAGCCCTTCGGCTGTGACAGCCGCCCCGCGGCTGAGATGTAGCCGGTACCGGCTGGCCCTGCGGGGGTGCGGCCCTCAGTACTGGCCGATCAGCAGTGGGTGGAGGTAGCTGTGGACATCGTTCTCGGGGTATCGGTTGCACCCTCGACGGTCCGCATGGTCCTGGTGGAAGGCGAAGGTGCCGACGGGGTCACGGTGGAGCACGACGACTTCGACGTCGGCGCCGACACCCAGAGCGCCCCGGAGCGGGTGGTCTCGGCGATCCTGGGCACCCGCGAAGGTGCTCGTGAGGGCGGCTATCAGCTCAGTTCGACCGGGGTGACCTGGAGCGACCCGGCCGAAGCCACCGCGCTGCGCGAGGCCCTGATAGGGCACAAGGTCGAGAACGTGATGCTGGTGTCGGCGTTCCTGGCCGCCGCCGCCCTGGCTCAGGCGGTGGGCAGCGCGACGCGCTACGCCCGCACCGCCCTGTTGTTCGTCGAACCTGACGCCGCCACCCTTGCGGTGGTCAACTCCGATGACGGTGAGATCACCGAGGTCCATCGGCAGCCGCTGTCACCCGACGACGACAGCGCGGTCGGCGAGTTGACCGAACTGGTTGCCGGCGCGCAACGGCTGGAGTCGCGTCCCGACGGGTTGTTCGTGGTGGGGTCGGGCGGGGTCAACGTCGCGATGATCAAACCGGAGTTGGGCAAGGCCAGCCCGCTGCCGGTCAGCGCGCCCGAGGAACCCGACATGGCGTTGGCCCGTGGTGCGGCGCTGGCCAGTGCGCACGCCCCGCTGTTCGTGTCCTCCACCCGGGCGGTGGCCTGGGCGCAGGACCCCGGCACCGGCTCGCTGGATCCGGCGGTGGTCAGCTCCGGATACGCCTACGTCCCGGCCGAGGAGGTCGACTACAACGCCACCGCCGACATCGAGCCGCTGGCCTACAGCGCGGTCCCGGACTACACCGACAGCGGCTACCTTCCCTCGGCCGCCCAGCGCGTCGTCGACCAGCCGGAGCTCGTCGACTCCCGGCTGCTGGACTTCACCACCGGAATACAGCAGCGCGAACGCAAACCGATGCTGGTCACCGGCGGCGTCGCGGCGTTGTTCGTGGTCGGGGTGCTGGCGTTGGCGGTAGCGCTGGCGGTGGGCATGCGGGCGGCCAACCACCACGGTCCCGACGTGCGCGCCAACGTCGTCAAACCCCCGCCGTCCAAGGCCGCCGTCCCGTCCCCGGCCCCCCCACCGCAGGAGGCTCCGCCGCCGGTGCCGGCCGGCGAACAAGCTCCGCCGCGTGCCCCGGCACCTGCGCCGCGGGCCCCCGCTCCTGCGCCCGCACCGGTGGCACCAGCGCCGCCGCCGCCGGCGCTCCCGCCCCCGCCTGCGCTGCCGCCGCCGATGATCCCGGACCTCAACATTCCCGGCCTGCCCGGCGGACCCCCGATCCTCGGCCCGCCTAAAGGGGGTTGGGACGGTGACGGCGGCTGGGGTCGTGGTGGTCACGGTAAAGGCGGTAAAGGCAAAGGCAAAGGTAAAGGCGGGATCAAGATCCCGATCCCCATTCCGGGCCTCCACTTCTGAGGTGGGGATTTATCTCGCAAACCGATAAGATGGGCTAATCAATCGGCGGCCGAAGGCGAGGAGGTGCAGTGGACATCGTGCTCGGTGTGTCGACGGCACCGCCGTCGGTGCGCATGGTCCTCGTCGAGGGCGAGAACGCCGGTGGCGTCACCGTCGACGAGGACGGCTTCGAGGTTGACACCGCAGGCGCTGCATTCCCCGACCAGGTGGTGTCGGCCATCCTGGGCACCCAGGAGAGCGCGCAGCAGGGCGGCTACCGGTTGGCGTCGACGGGGGTGACCGTCGCCGACCAGGTGCAGGCCGGTCAGCTGCGCGACGCCCTGGCCGACCGCCGGGTCGAGAACGTGATGCTGGTGTCGGCCTTCCTGGCGGCGGCCGCGCTGGCCCAGACCGTGGGCGGAACGATCGGCTACGAGCGGACCGCACTGATGTTCATCGAGCCCCAGGGTGCGACGCTGGCCGTCGTCGACTCGACGGACGGCTCGATCACCGAAGTGAGTCGCGTGGCGCTGCCGCCCGACGACGACGCGGCGCTCGTCGAGCTGACCGTCCTGGCCGCCCAGGCCGGTCGGCTCGAGTCCCGGCCCGACGGGCTGTTCGTGGTCGGATCCGGCGTCAATGTCGGCTTGGTCAAGCCCGAGCTGGACGCGGTCAGCGCGATCCCGGTCAGTGTTCCCGAGGAGCCGGACACAGCGCTGGCACGGGGAGCGGCGCTGGCCAGCGCCCATGCGCCGCTGTTCGACTCGTCGACGTCGGCACTGGCCTGGGCCCGCGACCCGGGGACCGGCGTGATCGACCCGAATCTGGTCGCGCTGGCCTACGCTCAGCAGGCCGACTACGACGCCACGATCGGTGAGTATGCGCTGGCCTACAGCGCGATCCCCGATGATGCCGACAGTGGCTACCTGGCCTTCGACGATGCGGAAAGTACCGCGAACGTTATCGCCGCGGACTACCACCCGCCGAGTTCTGGCGTCCGGCGTGGCGATGAGCTCGAGCCGGCTCGGCGTCGCAATCCGTTTCTGCTGGCCGGTAGCGGCCTCGCGGCTTTCTTCGTCGTCGGGGTTGCCTCCTTGCTCGTGGTGCTGGCGGTCAGTATCCGGCCCACCGCATCCGAGCATCCCGCGCCGAGCCAACACATCGTCGTACCCACTCAAGTGGTGCCCGCTCAAAAGGCGCCGGCACCTGTTCCCGAGGTGGCGCCCAAGGTGCCTCCGGCAGCTCCGGTACCGGCGGCTCCGGCGCCGGCGGCCCCGGCACCGCCCGTTGCGCAGGCCCCGGCGGCGCCCGCGCCGATGCCCGCAGCTCCGGCGCCGGCCCCAGCCGCGCCGGCTCCGGCGGCTCCGGCGGCTCCGGCGCCGATACCGATCCCGGTGCCCATCCAGGTGCCCGCCCCGCCGGTCGAGATTCCGTCGCCGGCCGCCCCGGCCCCGAAGCAGCCGGAGTTGCCGCCCATCTTCAAGCCGCCGGCCCAGAGTCCCCCGAAGAACGACAATCCGTCGTGGCTACCCGGGAACAACGGCGGTGGCAACAAGAAGGACAATCCGTCGTCGCTGCCGGGCAACAACGGGGGCGGCAACAAGGGCGGCAACCCGTCGTGGCTGCCGGGCGATAACGGCGGCGGCAACAAGGGCGGCAACAAGGGCGGCAACCCGTCACCGTGGCTGCCCGGGGTCGGCACCAACGGGGGCGGCAACAATCCCTGGTTGCCGGGTCTGGGGGGCGGTGGCAGCGGCAAGGGCGGCTGGCCCTTCTGAGCACCCCGATAATCCATTAGCCTGACGGCGTGGATTACGCCGCAGCATTGCTCGATGAGACCCGCGCTTTTGGCGAGCTGATCCGCTCCGGTGATCCCGGGCTGGCGGTTCCGAGTTGCCCAGAGTGGAATCTGACCCAGTTGTTCCGCCACGTCGGGCGCGGTCATCGGTGGGCAGCGCAGATCGTCGCCGACCGATTGGACCACGCGCTGGATCCCCGTGACGTCGTCGACGGCAAGCCGCCGGCGGACCCGGACGCGGCCATCGGCTGGCTGAACGACGGTGCCCAACGGGTGCTGGACGGGGTCGCGCAGGTCGGCCCCAACAACCCGGCGTGGACGTTCCTGGGACCGCGACCGGCGTCCTGGTGGGTGCGCCGCCGACTGCACGAGGCGACGGTGCACCGGGCCGACGCCGCACTGGCGCTGGGCGGCGATTTCGCCTTGCCGGCGGAGTTGGCCGCCGACGGCATCTCCGAGTTTCTCGACCTGATCACGGCACGCGCCGGTCGCGACGGGCAACCGCCGCTGGCCGACGGCCAGACCGTGCACCTGCACGCCACCGATGACGGGCTGGGACAGGCGGGCGAGTGGACCATCAGCCGGTCTGCCGACAACGCCGCACTCGTCTGGGCGCATGAGCACGGCAAGGGGTCGGTGGCACTGCGGGGTCCGGCCCGCGACCTCTTTCTGGCAATCATGAGCCGGGTTCCGGTGGCCGACACCGACATCGTGGTGTTCGGCGACGCGGCGGTGTGGCAGGAGTGGGTCGAGCACACCGCCTTCTGAGGGCGAGCCCACACGGTAGTTTGCAGGGCATGAGCACATCGGAGATCGCAACCGTCCTCGCCTGGCACGACGCTTTGGCCGCCGGTGACCTCGAGACCTTGGAGCAGTTGTCCAGCGACGGCATCGAGGTTGCCGACGCGAACGGCGCCGCGCAAGGTCATCAGGCGTTGCGGCGCTGGGCAGCCGAAGCCGAGATCACCGCCGGCATCGGCAGGATGTATGTGCACGACGGCGTGGTGGTGGCCGAATTGACCCCCGTCGGCGCCGGGTCCGCCCAGGCGGTCGCGTTCCGGGTGGTGCGCGATCAGGTTGCGGCGGTGTTCCGTCACGACGGCCTGGATGCGGCGCTGGCCGCCACGGATCTCACCGAGGCCGACCGGGTCGACTGAGCCTGCGCTGATGGCGGTTAGGCTCGACGGCATGCGCGGGATCATCCTGGCCGGTGGCTCGGGCACCCGCTTGTATCCGATCACGATGGGCGTCAGCAAGCAGTTGCTGCCGGTCTATGACAAACCGCTGGTCTACTACCCGCTGTGCACCTTGATGCTGGCGGGTATCCGCGACATCCAGGTGATCACCACCGGCCACGACGCGGCGGCGTTTCATCGATTACTCGGTGACGGAAGCGCATTCGGGGTCGACATCAGTTACGCGGTCCAGGACCAGCCCGACGGGCTGGCGCGGGCGTTCGTCATCGGTGCCGACCACATCGGTGCCGAGTCGGTCGCGCTGGTGTTGGGGGACAACATCTTCTACGGCCCCGGCCTCGGCACCAGCCTGCGTCGGCACCAAGCCGTCTCGGGCGCCGTCATTTTCGCCTACTGGATGGCCGATCCGTCAGCCTATGGCGTCATCGAGTTCAATGCCGACGGCGCGGCGGTGTCGGTGGAGGAGAAACCGGCGACCCCCAAATCCCACTACGCGATACCGGGGCTGTACTTCTACGACAACGACGTCGTCGAGATCGCTAGGGACTTAAAGCCTTCGGCGCGTGGCGAGTACGAAATCACCGACATCAACCAGGCCTACCTCGAGCAGGGCCGGCTCAGTGTCCAGGCGCTGGCCCGCGGCACCGCCTGGCTGGATACTGGGACATTCGACTCGCTGCTGGACGCCGGCGACTACGTGCGCACCATCGAGCGTCGCCAGGGCCTCAAGATCGGCATTCCCGAGGAGGTGGCCTGGCGGATGGGGTTCATCGACGACGACCACCTCGCGGCCCGAGCCGAGACGTTGCGCAAGTCCGGCTACGGCGATTACCTGTCGGGGTTGCTGCAGCGCAAATAGCGAGGTCCCGGCGCGGTCGCCCGGATCTCGTCAAACTGTCGGACCGCGGCGCTACAATCGAAAACATGTTCGATGATCGATTGTTGCAGCCGGAGCAGTTGGCCGAGGCCGACGACGCCGAGCTGGTGACCGCGATCACCGAGTGGGCCCAGGCCGAGGCGGCCGCGGCGGCACGCCGGCTGGCCGCGGTCGGTGAGTTGGTGGCCCGGCGAACCCGAGGGTCCGATGCGGTGAACCGGTCGCGCTGGTCCTGCGACTACTGGGATGCCGCAGCCTCCGAGGTTGCCGCTGCCGAGCAGATCAGCCACGGCATGGCCTCCTCGCAGATGTATCTGGCCTCCGCCTTGCGGGAGCGGCTGCCGAGGGTGGCCGCACTGTTTCTTGACGGGGCGATCAACTCCCGAGTGGTCGCCACGATCGTCTGGCGCACCGCCTTGATCACCAACCCCTACCTGCTGGACGCCGTCGACACCGAACTCGCCGCGATCGCCACCGGCCTCGGGCCGCTGTCGGCGGCCAAAACCGCTGCCGCCATCGACGCCCTGATCGACCGGTATGACCCCGAGGCCATCCGGCGCCAGGAGCGGGAGGCCCGGGGCCGCGGAATCGTCGTCGACACCCGCAACAGCGAAAACGGCACCACCGCCCTGTGGGGCCGGCTGTTTGCCACCGACGCCACCGCCCTCGACCGGCGCCTGACCCAGTTGGCCCACACCGTCTGCGACGACGACCCCCGGACTTTGGCTCAGCGCCGTGCTGATGCCCTCGGCGCCTTGGCTGCCGGAGCTGACAGCCTCGCCTGCGGTTGTGGCAACACCGATTGCCCGGCCAGCGGTGGTACCGATGCCCGGGCGGCCAACGTCACGGTCTATGTCCTTGCCGAACAGGCCGCCCTGGACGCCGCGGCCGATCCGGGATTCGGCAACGGCGACCAATCGCCACCCGCCCCGGCTCCCAAGACACAGGCCCGTCCGGCACGCTCTGGGGCCATCATCGGCGGCGGCACGGTTCCCGCGCCGCTGCTGGCTCGGCTCGTCAACGGTGGCGCCACCGTCAAACCACTCCGGCACCCGGAGGGTCTGCCTGCCGAGCCGCACTATCGGCCGTCTGCGGCCCTGGCGGCTTTCGTCCGGGCCCGCGACCTCGCCTGCCGATTCCCCGGCTGTGACCGGCCCGCCAGCTACTGCGACGTCGACCATGCCATCGCGTACCCGTTCGGCCCGACCCACCCGGCCAATCTGCGTTGCCTATGCCGAAAACATCACTTGCTCAAGACTTTTTGGACCGGCCCGGGTGGCTGGCACGATATCCAGCACCCTGATGGCACCGTGGAGTGGACCAGCCCCACCGGCCACATCTACACCACCCGGCCGGGCAGCAGACTGCTCTTCCCCACGCTGTGCATCCCTATCGGCCAACCATTGGCCACCGCACCACCACCGACGCAGCAAGCGGCCGTTTGCCGCACGCTGATGATGCCAACCCGACGACGCACTCGCGGCCAAGACCGCCGGGCAGCCATCAGGGCCGAGCGTGCGCTCAACCGCAACAGGCCTCCGCCGGCATAGCGCAAGCGGTTCCACGAAGGCGGCGCCGGTGGTAGAAAAGCCCGCATGAGGAACACCACCGGGGTTGCACTAGCGGCAGGTATGGCTACGGCGGCGGTGGGGTTGGCCGCCTTGGGCGCGGTGGGGGTGGCGCAGGCCGAGCCCCGCTACCACTGGTGCCCGGGCGAGCAGTGGAGCGGGTGGATGGGCTTCAACTGGAACACGAACTACTGCCACGACAACCACTATCTCGACAACGTCCCGCACGACCCGGAACATTGGCAGAACGGCGGTACCTACGATCCGAACTGGCCACCGCCGCCGCAACCGCCCTACTACAGCCGGTAGCCCACCAAGAAGTTGCCCAGTCGTTCGATGGCGCCGGACAAGTCGCGGGCCCACGGCAGCGTCACGATGCGCAGATGGTCCGGCGCTGGCCAGTTGAACCCGGTGCCCTGGGTCACCAGGATCTTCTCCTGCAGCAGCAGATCCAAGACCAGCTGCTCGTCGTCCTGGATCGGGTAGACCTCGGGGTCGAGTCGCGGGAACGCGTAGAGCGCACCACTCGGCTTGACGCAGGAGACGCCGGGAATCTCATTGAGCTTGCTCCAGGCCACGTCACGTTGTTCGAGCAGTCGACCGCCCGGCAGTACCAGGTCGTCGATGCTCTGATGGCCGCCCAATGCCACCTGAATAGCGTGCTGCGCCGGCACATTCGGGCACAGCCGCATGTTGGCGAGCAGATTGATGCCCTCCAGGAAACTGGTCGCGTGCTCCTTGGGGCCGGTGATCGCCACCCAGCCGGCCCGGTAACCCGCCACCCGATAGGCCTTCGACAACCCGTTGAAGGTCAGGCACAGCAGATCCGGCGCCAGGGTGGCCATGTTCGTGTGCTCGGCGTCGTCGTAGAGGATCTTGTCGTAGATCTCGTCGGCCAGCAGCAGGAGTTGATGCTTGCGGGCCAACTCGGCGATCTGGCTGAGCACCTCCCGCCCGTAGACGGCACCTGTCGGGTTGTTCGGGTTGATCACCACCAACGCCTTGGTCCGCTCGGTGATCTTCGATTCCATGTCGGCGATGTCGGGTTGCCAGCCCTGGGTCTCGTCGCACAGATAGTGCACCGGCGTCCCACCGGCCAGCGACGTCGACGCTGTCCACAGCGGATAGTCCGGAGCCGGGATCAGCACTTGATCGCCGTTGTCCAGCAGTGCCTGAAGCACCATGCTGATCAGCTCGGAGACCCCGTTGCCCAGATAGACGTCGTCGACGTCGAAGCGGGGGAACCCCTCGACCAGTTCGTAGCGGGTGACCACCGCGCGCCGCGCCGGCAGGATGCCCTGCGAATCCGAATATCCCTGCGCGTGCGGCAACGCCTGGATCATGTCGCGCATGATCACGTCGGGCGCCTCGAACCCGAACGGCGCCGGGTTGCCGATGTTGAGCTTGAGGATGCGGTGCCCCTCGGCCTCCATCCGGGCGGCCTGGGCATGGATCGGACCGCGGATCTCGTAGAGAACGTCCTGCAGTTTGGTCGACTGCGCGAACGTCCGCTGCCGCAGCTGGCTGCCTACGGCAGGCCAGGGCATCTGGTGAGGCAACTGGTGAGCGGTCACGTCGACAATGGTCCCATAGCTGTCCAATCAAAATTTGCCCGAGAAACAAGTTGGGGCCGTATGTGCACCCACACGGCCCCAACTTGTTATCTCAGCGTTTGCCCGGCGGTCGCGCCCCGCGCTGGATTCCCAGGCCCTTCACGGCGGGCTGTTCTTTGGGGGCCTCCGCTGGGGCGGCGGCCTCCGGAGCTGCCGCGGGCTCGGTGGCGGACGAGGCCGGCTCCGCGGCGGTCGATGCGGGCTCAGCGGCCGCAGCGGCCGGTTCCGCAGCTGCCGAGGTTGCCGCGGCGGGCTTCTTGGCGCCCGGCTTGCGGGCACCGGCCGCCATACCCAGGCCCTTGACCGGTGCCGCGGGTGCCGCCGGCGCTTCGGGTGCCGCCGGTTCCGCGGGCGTGGCAGCGGTGGTCGCTTCCGGGGCGGCCGGAGCCGCCGCTGCCTTCTTGGCGCCCGGACGCTTGGCCCCACCGGCCATCCCCAGCCCCTTCACCGGGGCTGCCGGAGCAGCGGGTGCCGCGGTGTCGGCCCCCGAGGCCGCCGATGCCGCTGTGGCCTCGGGGGCCTCGGTGGCCGGCGCGGCCGCCTTCTTGGCCCCCGGGCGCTTGGCCCCACCGGCCATCCCCAGCCCCTTGGCCGGGGCCGCGGTCTTGGCCTCGGCGGCCGGGGCCGCCGGCTTCTCCGCCGTCGCGGTGGCCGCGGCAGCAGGTGCCGCCGCCTCCTTCTTCGGCGCCGTCTTGACGGTCGCAGCGGCCGCCGCCGCAGCGGTGCCCTTCTCCGGCAACGTCACCCCGGACATGTCCAGCGAATCCAGCAGCAGCTGGGCGATGTCACGCACGTCCACGCCGGAACGCCCGGAGGCCTCGATCCGGTCGTCGACGCCGTCACTGATCATCACCCGGCAGAACGGGCAGGCGGTGGCGATGGTCGTGGCACCGGTGGCCAGCGCCTCGTCCACGCGGTCGTGGTTCACCCGCTTGCCGATGTGCTCTTCCATCCACATCCGGGCGCCGCCGGCGCCGCAGCAGAACGAGCGATCGCGGTTACGCGGCATCTCGACCAGATTGGCTCCCGCGGCGGTGACGAGCTCGCGGGGCGGCTCGTACACCTTGTTGTGCCGGCCCAGGAAGCACGGGTCGTGGTAGGTGACGTCGCGCGACATCGGGGTGACCGGGATCAGCTTCTTGTCCCGCACCAGCCGGTTGAGCACCTGGCTGTGGTGCAGCACCGTGTACTCGCTGCCCAGCTGCGGATATTCGCGCGAGATCGTGTTGAAGCAGTGCGGACAGCTGGCGATGATCTTGCGATCGGGTTTCTCCAGGCCGTCGAACAACTCGTTGAGCGTCTCGACGTTCTGGGTTGCCAACTGCTGGAACAGGAACTCGTTGCCGGACCGCCGCGCCGGGTCACCGGTGCAGGTCTCGCCGGTGCCCAGCACCAGGAACTTCACCCCGGCGGCGGCCAGCAGTTCGGCGGTCGCCTTGGTGGTCTTCTTGGCGCGGTCCTCATAGGCGCCCGCGCAGCCCACCCAGAACAGGTACTCGAAGCCGTCGAAGCTCTCGACGTCCTGGCCGTAGACCGGGATGTCGAAGTTGAGTTCGTCGATCCAGGCGGTGCGCTCGCTGGCGTTCTGCCCCCAGGGGTTGCCCTTGTTCTCCAGGTTCTTGAACAGCACGGCCAACTCGGACGGGAACTCAGACTCCACCAGCACCTGGTAGCGGCGCATGTCCAGGATGTGGTCGATGTGCTCGATGTCCACCGGGCACTGCTCGACGCAGGCGCCGCAGTTGGTGCAGGACCACAGCACGTCCGGGTCGATCACGCCGCCCTGTTCGGCGGTGCCGACCAGCGGGCGGGTGGCCTGTTCCGGACCGGAGCCACCGATGCGCTCGAAGCCCTTCTCCGGCACGTGGTGACCTGCCAGCGGTTTCGCGTCGGTCAGGTCGATGTCCATGTCCGGCGCGTCTTTGGTGCCGAGCAGGTAGGGCGCCTTGGCCATCCAGTGGTCACGCAGGTCCATGATCAACAACTTGGGGCTCAACGGCTTGCCGGTGTTCCACGCCGGGCACTGCGACTGGCAGCGGCCACATTCGGTACAGGTGGCGAAGTCGAGCATGCCCTTCCAGGAGAAGTCCTCGATCTTGCCGCGGCCGAAGACCGCGTCCTCCGGCGGGTCGTCGAAGTTCAGCGCCTCGCCCTCGTACTCGATCGGCAGCAGCGGGCCGAGGCCGTCGGGCAGCCGCTTGAAGGTGACGTTGATCGGGGCCAGGAAGATATGCAGGTGCTTGGAGTGCAGCACGATGATCAAGAACGCCAGCGCCACACCGATGTGCAGCAGCAGCGAGGCGGTCTCGATGGTCTCGTTCGCGGCGAGCCCCAACGGCTCCATGATCTTGCCCATCAGCTGCGACAGGTAGGCGCCGTTGCCGTAGGGCAGGCTGCCGGTGTTGACCGCGGCGCCGCGCAGCAGCAGGAAGGTCCACACCACGTTGAGGATCATGACCAGGATCAGCCAGGCGCCACCGTTGTGCGAGCCGTAGAACCTCGATTCCCGGCCCATCTCGCGCGGGTTGCGGATGATGCGGATGATCATGAACGCGAAGATCGACAGCGTGACCGCGGTGATGAAGAAGTCCTGCAGGAAGCCGAGCGCGTCCCAATGGCCGATGACCGGGATGGCGAAGTCGTGTTTGAACAGCTGGCCGTAGGCCTCGATGTAGACGGTCAGCAGCACGATGAACGCCCACATGGTGAAGAAGTGAGCGATGCCCGGAATCGACCACTTCAGCAGCTTGGCCTGGCCGGCGACCTCACGGACCTGGGTCCACACCCGGGCACCGACGTCGGAGACCCGCTCGGCGCCGACCTTCTGGCCGGACATGACCAGCTTGTACAGCCAGAACACTCGGCGTACGGCGAGAACTGCGACGAGCGCTGTCATGGACAGGCCGACGACCAGCCTGATCATCATCTGGACATTCTCGGTCACGGAGCGCCTCTCTCATCCAGAAGTTACCGGTCAGTAGCTTAACTGAAGTTACTGATGGGTAACTTACCGTCTATCTTGCGCAATACCTGTTCAAGCGCTGCTTGATGCTCGCCCATAGTGCCACCCCGTCCCCGCCCAGCGCGACGCAGGCTGGCCTAACTGTATCGACTTGCGACTGTTCGGAAGGGTTTTCGCGGCAGGGCGGCGCTATTGACCGTCCGTCCCGGCGGTGGTGGTCGGTGGCGCTTCGGTCGTGGTCGGGGGCTGGGTGGTGGTGGGTTGGGTGGTCGTCGGCGCAGTGGTGGTCGGCGCAGTGGTCGTCGTCGGTTCGGTGGTCGTGGTCGTGGTCGTGGGCGTTGGTTCGGTGGTGGTGGTAGTCGGTGGTTCGGTGGTGGTGGTAGCCGGCGGCGGTGACTCTTCCTGACCGGGGGGCGCCGGGGCGACCGGATTCGGGGCGGTCGACTCGCCCGGGGGCGCCACGGTGGAGGTGACCGACGTCGTCGCCGGCGTGGTGTCGCCGGAGTCCTTGTTCACCAGCCGGACCATGCTCCACACCAGCGTGGCGATCAGCAGCGCGGTGAGCACACCCCAGCCGATGAGCGCGAGCGGCCTCAGGTACCAGGGCGCCGGGGGCGGTTCGGCCGGTTCGGACCAGCCGGGCTGCGATCCGGTGGGGTCACGGTACTCGCTGTAGTAACCGGCCGGCTCGTCATATCTGTCGGCCCCGCGATAGTCGTAGTCGGCCATCCGGGTCGGTTCGTCGTTGGGGTCGTCCCGCGTTCGTTCCACGCACACCGATGGTAGGTGCTGCGGCTGACGAAACCCCGCGTCGGCGGCTGACGACTCGCTGTGCCGTCTACCGGGTGGCGCGCCGTCGCGCGACGAGCTCGAACACCGCTCGCCAGCCGAGCAGGAACACGGCGGTCACCGTCGACGCGACCGCGACGAACGACCACGCCACGCCCGTAGCGGTCGCTGCCCGCAACGCCATGCCGACCAGCACCGTCGATATCCAGACGATCACCCCGGTGGGGACAACAGCGGTGGGCCTGCGCCAGCCGCGGGACATCAGCCAGCCCAGCACCGTACCGCTCAGAAATGGCCAGGCCGTAGTTGCCAGGCCGCTGATATCGAGGCCCTCGTCGTGACTGCGGCGCCCCAGCGCGCAGAATACCAGGACGGCCACCACGTCGATGCCGAGCCAGGCCGGATCACGCTGCGGTCGCATGCGGCGAGAGTACCGAGCCGGCCTACCGGTACGGCGGGATGGTGATCACCGTCGGCAGCTCGGGAACCTTGGGCACCGGCGGGATGGTGATCACCGACGGCAGCGACGGCAGGCGCGGTCGGTGGCGATGCGTCTCGCTGGGCGCCGGGGGTTGCCGCGGCGGGGATTGTTGGGGTGGCGCCTGCCGAGGCGGGGGCGGCGCGGCGGTGGTGCTCGAAGCGCTCGGCGGGGTGCTGGTCGGACTTGTCGTGCTGGTCGGACTCGTCGTGCCGGCGGTGGTGCTCGACGAGCTGCCCGCCGGCGCGGTACCGCCGTCCCCCGGGCCGCGGCTGGTCAGCTGGACGATGCCCCAGATCACCAACGCGAGCATCAGCATAATGAGTCCGAACCAGGCGGTCAGCACCGACCGTCGGCGAAACCAGGGGGTGGGCGCCGACGCGGCGAAGTCCTCGGTGTCCGGATCGCCGGGAAGCTGCTGTTCGAACGGGTTGTAGGCGGGGTTGTACTGGGTCGGCGCATTGCCGGGCTGGTATCCCGGGTCGCCGGGGTGATGCCTGGGGCCGGCGGGGCCGAACGGCGCCGGCTGGGGGCCGGGCGGCTGCGGCCCGCGTTGCCCGTACTGGGTGGATCGGGTTGGGTCGTCCCCGGGTGTGCCGGAGCCGTGTGAAGATCCGAAGCGCGCCATTCCAGCGATCGTAACGGAAAGCGGTGGCTGCTGAGCTGGGCCAGAGGTCAGAACGTCTCGACGTTGTCGATGCTGACGAACATGCCGTGACCGGTGCGGTCGTTGGTGAATCGGGTGCCCTCGACGTCGGCGTCGATCTTCCAGCCCTCGGCCTGGTAGGTCAGGTAGTCGATGGTGACGACCGGGATGTCGCCGAGGTTGCCGAGCACCCACTGCACGGTGCCGTCGGAACTGACGCTGACACCGTTGGCATGCTCACCGCCCTTGAGCGGGCTGTTGGTGAACTCGGCTTCGCAGTCGACCTGCCGTGTCGAGATCTGGCACCGGGTCCGCCCGGACTTCGTCTCGATGAAGACATAACCGTTCTCGTCCGGCGGTAGGGCGATGGCGTCGCCGGGCTTGCCCGGGCTGCTCGACGACGGCGGCGCGGCGGGCGTCGAGGTGCTCGGCGGGGCGGTGGTGGGGCGGGGTGTCCGCAACGACGGCTCCGGTGGCCCGCTGCCGCCGGGCGCCGCGGTCGGGTTGCCGTCGACGGTGGTACTGCAGCCGGCCAGCAGCAGCGCGGCCGCCAGCACCAGTTGCCGGCTGAACGCCTTGGTTCTCGCCTGATCCGGTACCCGCACGCAGTCCCCCGCCGACATCGATTGGGCCACAGCCTACGCACCCTGTGACGTGAGTGGCTGCAGTGACGCGCGGTTCCGAACGTCGGGCACCGACGGGTCGGCGGCTGCGAGAAATCCGGCTGCGAGAAATCCGCCTACGAGAAATCCCGGAATGCCAACACGCCCCCGGCGACCGCCGTGACCGCAGCGAGCGCGTAGCCGAGCGCCGACCACCAGCCCCCGTGCAGGTAGGCCGTGACGGCGACGATCGCAATGGCGCAGAAGACCAGCACCATCCCGTACAGCGGAGGCTTGGCTGCGTACCGGTTGCCGGGCATGTGGTTTCGGCCTCCTACTCGTCCTGCTCGTCCTACTCGTCCGTTTCGGCTTGCGCGGCCACCGCAGGCGGTTGCTCGCCGGTGTCGGTGGGGGGCACGGCCGCGGCCGTCACCCGGTTACGCACCAGGTACCAGCCGGCTACCAGGCCCGGTCCGCCGACCAGCACCGCGGTGCGGATCCAGACGCCGTATTCGGGGTCGAACATCATCAGCACCACCACGGCGGCCAGGAAGGCCAGCGTGACGTAGCCGCTGTAGGGCGCCAGTGGCATCCGGAAGGCCGGCCGCTGCAGATCGCTTCGCTTGGTCAACGAGAAGAACCGCAGCTGGCAGGCGACGATCGTCGCCCATGCCGTGATCACGCCCAAGGCGGCGATGTTGAGCACGATCTCGAAGGCGTGCTCCGGTACGACGGCGTTCAGCGCGACCCCAAACAGGCCGATCGCGCCGGTCAGCAGGATGCCCCCGTAGGGCACACCGTTTCCGGACAGCGGTGCGGTGAACTTGGGACCGCTGCCGTTGACGGCCATCGATCGCAGGATCCGCCCGGTGGAATACAGGCCCGCGTTGAGGCTGGAGAACGCCGCGGTGAGCACCACCAGGTTCATCAGGCCGCCGGCACCGTTGAACCCGATCTTGGCGAAGAACGTCACGAACGGGCTCTCGCCGTGCTTGTAGGCGGTGTAGGGCAGCAGCAGCGCCAGCAGCACTACCGAGCCGACGTAGAAGATCGCGATCCGGGCCACCACCGAGTTGATCGCCCGCGGCATGATCTTCTCCGGCTCGGCGGTCTCACCGGCGGCGGTGCCGACCAGTTCGACCGCGGCGTAGGAGAACACCACACCCGAGGTGACCAGCACCAGGGGCAGTAGTCCGGTCGGCAGGAACCCGCCGTTGTCGACCCATAGGTGCAGGCCGGTGGACTGGCCGTCGACCTGAAAGCGGCCGCCCAGAAAGACGGTCCCGACGATCAGGAAGGTCACCAGGGCCACCACCTTGATCAGCGCGGCCCAGAACTCCAGCTCGCCGAAGAGCTTCACCGAGATCAGGTTCATCGACACCACCGACACCAGTGCGATCAGTGCCAGCACCCACTGTGGAACGACGTGGAACACGCCCCAGTAGTGGAAGTACGTCGCGATCGCGGTGGTATCGACGATCCCGGTCATCGACCAGTTGAGGAAGTACAGCCAGCCGGCGACGAATGCTGTTTTCTCCCCGAAGAATTCGCGGGCATACGACACGAACGACCCCGAGGTGGGGCGGTGCACCACCAGTTCGCCGAGCGCCCGCAGGATGAAGAACACGAAGATGCCGCAGATTCCGTAGACCAGGAACAGGGCGGGGCCGGCCTCGTGCAGGCGCCGGCCGGCCCCCAGGAACAGCCCGGTGCCGATCGCCCCGCCGATGGCGATCATCTGCACTTGACGAGGGTGGAGATCCTTGTGATAGCCCTCGTCTTCGCGGGCCAGCGCGGCCGGCGGGGCCAGGTGAGGGTCGGGGACCGTGGACATCGGTGCGAGAGTAACTCACCGGGCTGGTCGCAGGCGGCGACGGCGAGCACCGCTGCCCAGCCGGACCTGATCGCCGACTTCGCGGGTCCGTTGCCGGCGCGGATCATCGCCGAGATCCTCGGCATTCCCGAGGAAATGCGGCCGCAGCTGCTCGACCGGGGTGACCGCGGTGCACCGCTGCTCGATATCGGCGTGTCCTGGAAGATATTTCGGCACGCCATGCAATCGCTGCGGGAAAGCGACCGCGATTTCGGCGACCACATCGAACGGTTGCGTGACGAGCCCGGCGACGACATCTTCAGCCAGGTGATCCGCGACGGGGATCTTGACCGACGCGAACTGGGCGTGACGGCGTTGTTGGTCGTCGGCGCGGGATTCGAGACCACCGTCAATCTCATCGGCAACGCGATCGTGCTGTTGCTGCGTCACCGAGACCAGCTGGGCGGTGCCAACCACGACCCCGACGTCTTCGAGGACCCCGGCCGGTTCGACATCACCGGGCCCAACGCCAAAGATCACCTGTCCTTCAGCAGCGGAATCCACGCCTGCCTCGGGGCCAACCTGGCCCGCACGGAAGCCACCATCGCCCTGCGCGCGCTGTTCGAGCGATTTCCCGACCTGGCGCTCGCCGGCGCCTCGGCGCACCCGGCGACCGCCTAGGGGAACAAACCGGGTACCCCGCCCGTTGACCAGATCAACAAGTTGAGTCAATACCACTCAAGTCTGAGTTGACAGCGGGGCTGCGGCAAGCGCATCCTTGAGCGCAGTCCGCTCAGACTAGGGAATCGTCTATCAGGGAGGAACCACAATGGCTCGTGCGGTCGGAATCGACCTCGGGACCACCAACTCTTGCGTCTCGGTGCTGGAGGGCGGCGATCCTGTCGTCGTAGCAAACTCGGAGGGCTCGCGCACCACCCCGTCGGTCGTCGCGTTCGCCCGCAACGGTGAGGTGCTGGTCGGCCAGCCCGCCAAGAACCAGGCGGTCACCAACGTCGACCGCACCATCCGCTCGGTCAAGCGCCACATGGGCACCGACTGGAAAGTCGAGATCGACGGCAAGGACTACACCGCGCAGGAGATCAGCGCCCGGGTGTTGATGAAGCTCAAGCGCGACGCGGAGGCCTACCTCGGTGAGGACATCACCGACGCGGTCATCACCGTGCCCGCCTACTTCAACGACGCCCAGCGCCAGTCCACCAAGGAAGCCGGCCAGATCGCCGGCCTGAATGTACTGCGCATCGTCAACGAGCCCACCGCGGCCGCGTTGGCCTACGGGCTCGACAAGGGCCACAAGGAACAGACCATCCTGGTATTCGACCTCGGTGGCGGCACCTTCGACGTCTCGCTGCTGGAGATCGGCGAGGGCGTGGTCGAGGTGCGGGCGACCTCCGGTGACAACCACCTCGGTGGCGACGACTGGGACGACCGCGTCGTCGACTGGCTGGTCGACAAGTTCAAGGCCACGTCGGGTATCGACCTGACCAAGGACAAGATGGCGATGCAGCGGCTGCGGGAGGCGGCCGAGAAGGCCAAGATCGAGCTGTCGAGCTCGCAGAGCACCTCGATCAACCTGCCCTACATCACCGTCGACGCCGACAAGAACCCGCTGTTCCTCGACGAGCAGCTCACCCGCTCGGAGTTCCAGAAGATCACCCAGGATCTGCTGGACCGTGCCCGCAAGCCGTTCCAGTCGGTGATCAAGGACGCCGGTATCTCGGTGTCGGAGATCGACCACGTGGTGCTGGTGGGTGGTTCCACCCGGATGCCCGCGGTGACCGACCTGGTCAAGGAGCTGACCGGCGGCCAGGAGCCCAACAAGGGCGTCAACCCCGACGAGGTCGTCGCGGTGGGCGCCGCGCTGCAGGCCGGCGTGCTCAAGGGTGAGGTGAAAGACGTTCTGCTGCTTGACGTCACCCCGCTGTCGCTCGGTATCGAGACCAAGGGCGGCGTGATGACCAAGCTGATCGAGCGCAACACCACGATCCCGACCAAGCGGAGTGAGACCTTCACCACCGCCGACGACAACCAGCCGTCGGTGCAGATCCAGGTCTTCCAGGGTGAGCGCGAGATCGCCTCGCACAACAAGCTGCTCGGCTCCTTCGAGCTGACCGGTATCCCGCCGGCCCCGCGCGGTGTCCCGCAGATCGAGGTCACCTTCGACATCGACGCCAACGGCATCGTGCACGTCACCGCCAAGGACAAGGGCACCGGCAAGGAGAACACGATCAAGATCCAGGAGGGCTCCGGCCTGTCCCAGGAGGAGATCGACCGGATGATCAAGGACGCCGAGGCGCACGCCGACGAGGACCGCAAGCGTCGCGAAGAGGCCGACGTGCGCAACCAGGCCGAGTCGCTGGTCTACCAGACCGAGAAGTTCGTCACCGAGCAGCGTGAGGCCGAGGGCGGCTCCAAGGTTCCCGAGGACACCCTGGGCAAGGTCGACGCCGCCATCGGTGAGGCCAAGAAGGCGCTGGAGGGCACCGACATCGGCGCCATCAAGTCGGCGATGGAGAAGTTGGGCGTCGAATCGCAGGCGCTCGGCCAGGCGATCTACGAGGCCACCCAGGCCGAGCAGGCCGCTGAAGCCGGTGCAGCGTCCGGCGGTGACGACGATGTTGTCGACGCCGAAGTGGTCGATGATGGAGACACCAAGTGAGCGAAGGCGATTCACGCGAGCCGGCCCCGGAGAAGATCACCGTGACCGACAAGCGCCGCATCGACCCGGAAACCGGTGAGGTGCGGGCGGGTCCTGCCGGACCGGCTCCAAGCGAGCCGGCACCGGCGGATCCGGTCGTCGATGGTGGCGAGGTCGACCAGGTTGCGGAGCTGACCGCTGACCTGCAGCGGGTACAGGCCGACTTCGCGAACTACCGCAAGCGGGCCTTGCGCGACCAGCAGGGCGTCGCGGACCGGGCCAAGGCCTCGGTGGTGACCGAGCTGCTGCCGATCCTCGACGACCTGGACCGTGCCCGCAGCCACGGCGACCTCGAGGCGGGGCCACTGAAGGCATTGGGCGACAAGCTGACCAGTGTGCTCGACGGGCTGGGATTGGCAGCGTTCGGCGTCGAGGGCGACGAGTTCGATCCGCTGCTGCACGAGGCCGTCCAGCATGAGGGCGACGGAAGCCATTCGGTGATCGGCACCGTGCTGCGGCAGGGTTACAAGCTCGGTGAGCAGGTGCTGCGCCACGCCATGGTCGGCGTGGTCGACACCGTCCCGGACGGTGACCAGGGCAGCAGCGGGGCCGACGCCGACGACGAAGACGGCGGCGACGAGAATTGATCCAGGTGAGGAGGTGACGCGTCATGGCTCAGCGTGAATGGGTCGAGAAGGACTTCTACAAAGAGCTGGGCGTCTCCTCCGACGCCAGTGCCGAGGACGTCAAGCGGGCGGCCCGCCGGTTGCTCGCCGAGAATCATCCGGACCGCAACCCCGGTAACAAGGCGGCCGAAGATCGCTACAAGGCGGTGTCCGAGGCCAAGGAAGTGCTCACCGATCCGGCCAAGCGCAAAGAGTACGACGAGACCCGCCGGCTGTTCGCCGGTGGCGGGTTCGGACGGCGCTTCAACGGCGGCGGTGGCTTCGGCGGCGGCGGCGGCAACTTCGATCGGTTCAGCACCGGCGGCGACGGTAGCGAGTTCAACCTCAACGACCTGTTCGGCGCCGCCGGTCAGACCGGCGGCGCCAACATCGGCGATCTCTTCGGGGGCTTGTTCGGCCGCGGTGCACAGCAGCGGCCCAGCCGGCCGCGGCGCGGCAACGACCTGGAGACCGACTCCGAACTGAGCTTCCTGGAGGCGACCAAGGGCGTCGAGATGCCGTTGCGGCTTACCAGCGCCGCACCGTGCACCAACTGTCACGGCAGTGGCGCGCGACCGGGTACCAGTCCGCGAGTGTGCTCGTCCTGCAACGGATCCGGCGTCATCAACAGCAACCAGGGTGCGTTCGGATTCTCTGAGCCGTGTACCGACTGCCGCGGTAGCGGGTCGATCATCGAGCACCCGTGCTCGGAATGCAGGGGAACCGGGCGGGCGGCCCGCACCCGCACCATCAACGTGCGCATTCCGCCGGGTGTCGAAGACGGCCAACGGATTCGGCTGGCCGGCCAGGGCGAGGCGGGGCTGCGCGGTGCGCCGTCCGGCGATCTGTACGTGACGGTGCGGGTGCGTCCGGACAAGGTCTTCGGACGCGACGGCGACGACCTGACAGTCACCATCCCGGTCAGCTTCTCCGAACTCGCCTTGGGTACCACGCTTTCGGTGCCGACGCTGGACGGCAAGGTCGGCGTGCGGGTGCCGAAGGGCACCGCCGACGGTCGGATCCTGCGAGTGCGCGGACGCGGCGTTCCCAAGCGTGGTGGCGGCAATGGCGACCTGCTGGTCACGGTGAAGGTCGCGGTCCCGCCGAACCTGGAGGGCCACGCCCAGGACGCGCTGGAGGCGTACGCGGCCGCGGAGCGGTCCAGCGGATTCGACCCGCGGGCCGGATGGGCGGGTAACCGATCATGAGTAAATCCGAGAAGAACTCCCGCACCTTCCTGATCTCGGTGGCCGCCGAACTCGCCGGTATGCACGCGCAGACGCTGCGGACCTATGACCGGATCGGTCTGGTCAGTCCGCGCCGCAGCTCCGGCGGCGGGCGCCGCTACTCCGAGCGCGATGTCGACCTGCTGCGTGAGGTGCAGCGGCTCTCGCACGACGAGGGCGTCAACCTGGCCGGTATCAAGCGGATCATCGAGTTGACCAACCAGGTCGAGGCGCTGCAGTCGCGGCTCAAGGAGATGGCGGCCGAGCTGGAGATGTTGCGCGCCAACCAGCGCCGCGAGATCGCGGTGGTGCCCAAAAGCACCGCCGTGGTGGTGTGGAAGCCGCGTAGCTCCTAGCTCCCAACTGGCCCCAGGCCTCAGGCGACTCGGATCGAGAACTGGGCCACGCCGGGCGTTCCCAACCGTGCCACCGGGTAGCCGCCGCGGCGCAGCGCGTCAGTCGGTGCGGCCATCGGTTCGAAGCAGATCACGTCCTCGGTGGCCGGCGCGTAGATCTGTGCCGCCGGATAGCCCGTGTCGAAGTGCACCTCGATGCGTCGGCCACCGCCGGACAGCGCGAACACCGCGCCGGGGGCCACGTCGTCGAAGCCGTCATCAAACACCTTCTCGCCCAACAACTCGGTCGCCGACGGGTAGGGCGCGGTTGCCCCGGTGGGGATACCGCGGGCATCGACGATCCGCGAACGCATCGGCGGCGTGTCGATGCACCACTGCTCCCGGGGCACGCCGGGCAGCTGTAGATACGGGTGGAACCCGAAGCACAGCGGCACCGCCGCCTCGGTGGTGGCGGTGACCGTCGTGCGCACCGTCAGCGTGCGGTCGGCGATCCGGACGGCCAACCTCAGCAGATGCGGAAACGGGAAGGAAGCCAACAGGTCGGGCCGCGAACCGAAGTCGAGCTCGGCGGTCACCATCGACGCCGACTGTTCGGTCACCTGCCAGCCGGGGTCGCCGGCGAGTGTGCCGTGAATCGGAGCGCCATGGGCGTCGGTGTGCACTCCGCCAGATCCCGGGGTGAGCGTGACCTCGGTGTCGCCGACACGGTATCTGTTGCTGCTCAACCGGTTTGCCCACGGATGCAACAGCGGGATGCCCATGGTCTTGTGCTCGGCAACGTAAGCCTGCAGGCCCCGACGAAGGCCCAGTAGCTCCACGCCGCCGTCGGACAGTGAGGTGCCGATCATGCCGGCGCTCGGGACGAACGTCGCCGTGAGCTCCGACGACGGATCACGAAGGGTGCAGTCCTGGAACCGGGGCACGTTCACTCCGATAGCGGGTCGTGTTGAATACGTTGCGCAGGGGCACCTTTGGTGATCAGTGCGGCCGCGGTAGCTCGGGTCATCTCCGAGCCGCCGCAGATCAGGACCTGGCGATCGCTCCAGCTGCCGTAGCGGGTGACCACCTCGGCCAGCCGTCCGGTCTGCCGCACATGCAGGCCCCGCGGCGGGGTCACATCGGGGTAGTCGGCGGCCCAGTCGGGGTCGCGCGCGTACTCCGACACGGGGGTCACCGACAGCCACGGGTTGTGCGCAGCGATCTGCCACAGTGTGGGCAGGTCGTAGAGCTCGCACGGGTACCGCCCACCGAAGAACAGGTGCACGCGCGGATTGACGCCCCATCGGGTCAGATCCATGATGATCGCCCGCAGCGGTGCCAGGCCGGTGCTGCCGGCGATCATCAGCACGTCACCCCCATCTCGGTCGACGTGCAGGCCGCCGTGCGGGCTGGACAGCCGCCAACGGTCACCGGGCCGGGTCTCGTTGACGATCGCGGGGCTGACCAGGCCGCCGGGGACCCCGCGCACGTGGAATTCGATCGCACCGGTCTCGTCGGCCGGGATGGCGGGCGAGAAGTACCGCCACGAGCGCGGGCACTGCGGCACCTCGACTTTGACGTACTGGCCCGGATGGTAGGGCAGCGGGCGGTCCAACTGAATCCGGACGACGGCGAGGTCTCGCGAGACCCGCAGCTGTTCGACGACGGTGCCGTCCCACCAGGCCGGGCCGTCTTCGGCGTCGGCGGCACCGCCCATCACCCCGATGATCAGATTCAGGGACTCGCGGGCGGCGTCCTCGACCGCGGCGGTCCAGTCCTCGGCCAGCTCGTCGCGCAGGGCGGCGTAGAGCACGCGCCCCATGGTGCCGTAATGGTGTTGCGTCACACCGTATTTACGGTGATCTCGGCCGAGTTGCGCCAGAAATGCGACCGGTTCCTGGGCGCGCTGGGCGACGAGTTCGCCGTACACCCAGTTCATCGCCTGGGCAAAGGCGACGCGGATGGCGGTCAGGTCGGCGGGGAAGAGGTCTCGAGCCGACGGGTCGGTGCCGAACCAGCAGGTGAACAGGCGGCCGACGAAGCTGTCGCCGCCGCCGTCGGCGACGGCGAACGCGTTGCGCAGCGCCTGCAGTGCGTCACGGTCGTCTAGGCCCACGGCCGCGATCTTATGCTGACCAGCGGTGATAGCGGCTAGAGCGCGTGAATTCCGTTGTAGGTCACCATCGCACCGATGAGGACCAGGATGACCGCGAGTAGCGCGGCGTGTTGCTGCTCCATCCAGTCCTTGAGCCGGTTGAGTGCCGGATCGAAGCGGTCGCTTGCTGCCAGGTAGCCCACGATCGGGACCACGACCGTGGATGCGGCCACGGCCACGAAGAGCGCGGCCGCCTGCCAGTTGCCCGTGGCCGTCAGCCCGGCGCTGCCGATGGCCAGGCCGGCGGCCGCGCACATGAACAGCACCTCGGGCCGGATCACCGCCAGTGCCACGGCCGTCAGCCCGGCCCGGGGCGCGGTCATGGAGGTGAATGAGCGCATCCAACCCGGCATTTCGCCGTGCCGGTGCCGGGTCGCCCAGCGGTAGCCGCCGAAGGCGATCAGCGCCACGCCGACCACGATCCGCAGCCACGACGCCCAGGTCGGCGGTGTGCTGTTCAGGCCGCCCAGCAGGCCGGATGCGGCGACGAAGGCCGCGGTGAGGGCGGCGAGCCCGGCCAGCCAGCCGGTGAGGAATGACAGCCCGGTCTCGCGCGGGCGAGCGGTGTGCAGCACCAGCACCGCGGGGATGACGGTGATCGGGGAGAGCGCCACCACCAGCGCGAGCGGAATCAACGTGGTCAACAACGAACCCAGGCCGGACGTCATGGCAGCACCGTAGCCGTTCGGCCGACGGGCATCGCCCACGACGGCGGCGAACCGCCCGACACTTGCTATATACCCCTACCGGGTATAGGTTCGCAGCAATACTTCGACGGAAGGCGGATATGCCACCCAGGCCGCAATGTCCTGATCGGCGCCGGCCCGGCTCGGCGACGAGTCGCCGGTTCGGGGTGGCGGGCGTTATCGCCGCACTGGCCTGCACGCTGGGCTGCTGCCTGCCGGCGATCCTGGTGGCACTTGGGGTCGGCGCATCCGGGGCCGCAGGCATGGGCCATGCGGCGCACGGCGCCGGTGAGTCTCGGGGTGCCCTGCTCGACCTGTTGCACCGGGTCAGCCCGGCGCTGCTGATCGCGTCGATCGCGCTGGTCGCCGGCGCATTCGCGATGAGGCGACGCGCGGCGGTGCTGCCCGCGCTGTTGGCCGGGGTCGTGTTGTACCTCAGCGTTCACGGTCAGGCCGATCCCGCCGTGATGTATGCCGGTATGGCGATCGGCTACGGCGTCTGGATCGGCCTCTATTTCTGGACGCGCCGGTCAGCCCAGGCCTGCGAGCACGAGGCGGGTGGCGTAGGCGCCGAGGTCGGCGCTGCTCACCGGGAGCCGCCCATCGACCCGGTCCAGGGTCAGTGAGGTCGATTGCCGCTGCCACGGTCCCGCCGCCCCACCGGCTGTCCTGAGCGCCGCAGCGCAAACCGACCAAATTAGGGTTGAGCGGAACAGACTCAACCTTGACGACGTTGGACAACACGACAAGCATTTTTGGCGAGCCTTCCCAGGCCCGCTCTGACCCCGATATGGAGGTGTCGTGGACTCGTTCAACCCGACCACCAAGACGCAGGCGGCGCTGACCGCGGCGCTGCAGGCGGCCACCGCCGCCGGCAACCCGGAGATCCGGCCCGCACACCTGTTGCAGGCCCTGCTGACCCAGAATGACGGCATCGCCGCGCCGCTGCTGGAGGCGGTCGGCGTGAGCCCCGCGACGATCCGCACCGAGACCGAGAGTCTGCTGCACCGGCTGCCGCAGGCCAGCGGCGCCAGTGCGCAACCGCAGTTGTCCCGCGAATCGCTGGCGGCGATCACCGTCGGCCAGCAGTTGGCCACCGAGATGGACGACGAGTACGTCTCCACCGAACATCTGATGGTGGGGCTGGCCACCGGCGATTCCGACGTCGCCAAACTGCTCACCGGTCACGGTGCCTCGCCGCAGGCGCTGCGGGAGGCGTTCACCAAGGTGCGTGGCAGCGCCCGGGTCACCAGCCCCGACCCCGAGGCCAGCTACCAGGCGCTGGAGAAGTACTCGACCGACCTGACCGCCCGGGCCCGCGAGGGCAAGCTCGACCCGGTGATCGGGCGCGACACCGAGATCCGCCGGGTGGTGCAAGTGCTGTCTCGGCGCACCAAGAACAACCCGGTGCTCATCGGTGAACCCGGCGTCGGCAAGACCGCGATCGTCGAGGGCCTGGCCCAGCGCATCGTCGCTGGCGACGTTCCCGAGAGCCTGCGCGACAAGACCGTGGTCTCGCTGGATCTGGGTTCGATGGTGGCCGGCGCCAAGTATCGCGGCGAGTTCGAGGAACGGCTCAAGGCCGTTCTCGACGAGATCAAGGACGCCGCGGGGCAGGTCATCACCTTCATCGACGAGTTGCACACCATCGTGGGCGCCGGCGCCACCGGCGAGGGCGCGATGGACGCCGGCAACATGATCAAGCCGATGCTGGCCCGCGGCGAGCTGCGGCTGGTCGGCGCGACCACGCTGGAGGAGTACCGCAAGTACATCGAGAAGGACGCCGCGCTGGAGCGCCGCTTCCAGCAGGTCTACGTCGGCGAACCGTCGGCCGAGGACACCATCGGCATCTTGCGCGGGCTCAAGGAGCGCTACGAGGTGCACCACGGTGTGCGGATCACCGACTCGGCGCTGGTCGCCGCGGCCACCCTCTCCGACCGCTACATCACCGCGCGTTTCCTGCCGGACAAGGCCATCGACCTGGTCGACGAGGCCGCCTCCCGGCTGCGGATGGAGATCGACTCCCGGCCCGTCGAGATCGACGAGGTCGAGCGGCTGGTGCGTCGGCTCGAGATCGAAGAGATGGCGCTGAGCAAAGAAGAAGACGACGCGTCGGCGGACCGGCTGGAGAAGCTGCGTGCCGAATTGGCCGACTACAAGGAGAAACTGGCCGAGCTGACCGCCAGGTGGCACAACGAGAAGAACGCCATCGACGTCGTCCGCGAGCTCAAGGAGCAGCTGGAAACCCTACGCGGTGAGTCCGACCGCGCCGAACGCGACGGCGACCTGGCCAAGGCCGCCGAGCTGCGCTACGGGCGCATCCCCGAGGTGGAGAAGAAGCTGGAGGCGGCGCTACCCAAGGCCGAGGCCCGTGAGCAGGTGATGCTCAAGGAGGAGGTCGGTCCCGACGACATCGCCGACGTGGTGAGCGCCTGGACCGGCATCCCGGCCGGGCGGTTGCTGGAAGGCGAGACCGCCAAGCTGCTGCGGATGGAAGACGAACTCGCCAAGCGGGTCGTCGGACAGCGCAAGCCGGTGCAAGCGGTCTCCGACGCGGTGCGGCGCAGCCGGGCCGGGGTCGCCGACCCCAACCGGCCGACCGGTTCGTTCCTGTTCCTGGGCCCCACCGGCGTCGGCAAGACCGAGCTGGCCAAGGCGCTGGCCGACTTCCTCTTCGACGACGAGCGGGCCATGGTCCGCATCGACATGAGCGAGTACGGCGAGAAGCACTCGGTGGCACGGCTGGTCGGGGCGCCTCCCGGCTACATCGGCTACGACCAGGGCGGTCAGCTGACCGAGGCGGTGCGCCGCCGGCCCTACACGGTGGTGCTCTTCGACGAGGTGGAGAAGGCGCACCCGGACGTGTTCGACGTGCTGCTGCAGGTCCTCGACGAGGGCCGGCTCACCGACGGGCAGGGCCGCACCGTCGACTTCCGCAACACCATCCTGATCCTGACCTCCAACCTGGGATCGGGTGGCACCGACGAGGAGGTGATGGCGGCGGTACGGGCGGCGTTCAAGCCGGAGTTCATCAACCGGCTCGACGACGTGCTGATCTTCGAGGGCCTCAACCCCGAGGAACTGGTCCGGATCGTCGACATTCAGCTCGAACAGCTCGACAAGCGGTTGGCGCAGCGCCGGCTGGCACTCGAGGTGTCGTTGCCGGCCAAGAAGTGGCTGGCCGAGCGCGGGTTCGACCCGATCTACGGTGCCCGGCCGCTGCGCCGGTTGATCCAGCAGGCCATCGGCGACCAGTTGGCCAAGCTGCTGCTGGCCGGCGAGGTGCACGATGGTGACACCGTGCCCGTCAACATCAGTCCCGACGGCGACGCGCTGATCCTGGGCTGACAACGACACCGAATAGGCACAGGTCCCCCGAACCGGGTTCGGGGGACCTGTGTCTGTTGCGGGGTGGACTCTCCGGATGCGATGACGAAGCTGATCGGTTAGCCTAACGGTTACTGAGAAAGTCCAGTATTTTCCAATACTGTCGTTAATTCGGAGGGTTCGTCATGTCGGTTCGTGGTCATCGCCTGGTCGGGGCGGTCAGCGCCGCCGGGGCGTTCCTGGTGCTCAGCGCCCCTGCGCCCACGGCGCAGGCCGAATGGGACGACCTGTTCCAGCCCATCATCGACGCCTTCAGCATGGTCGACCCGGGCGTTGCTGCCGACACCGACCCGGGCAGCGCGTTGGCCTCGTTGGACACCCTGTTCGACGGCTGGTACCAGGACCTCATTTACAACCCGCTCAACAGCATTGCGCCGTGGCTGTTCGGTTCCGATCTGCCGGGCAGCGCTGTCGCCTACGGCCCCGACACCCCGGTTGCGGACCTCCCGTCGAGCTTCACCGTCCCGATGGATGTCAACCTGACCACCCAGCCGGTGATCGACGTCTCGATCGGCGGCGGCGCGCAGACAGAGGTGCTGGTCGACACCGGCGCGGCCGGGCTGGTCGTGCCGATCTGGAATATCAACCCCTTCGGCATCACCGGCCTGCCCACCGGCTTCAACATCGGCCAGTTCGGCGGAGCGCTGAACTACTTCTACGTGGAGCTGCCCACCACGGTCACGTTCACCGGCGTCGACGGGGACACCGTCACCGCCGACACCACGGTGGACGCGGTGCTCTTCGCCTTCCCGGCGGACCTGAACCCCTTCGGCGCCTGGTCTATTTACGACTATCTGGCCGGCTCCTCCACCGGCATCCTGGGCATCGGACCCAACGCGCTCGGACCCACACCCGACCACATTCCGACCGCTGATCTGCCGGGCACCCTCGGCAACGGCGTGCTGATCGACCAGCCCAACGGCCAGCTGATCTTCGGGGACAACCCGTATGAGAATGGCACCGTGATCCAGGGGGCACCGTGGACGATCAACTCCAGTGACCTGCAGGTGAGCATCAACGGTGCAGATCCCGTGACGGTGCGTGCCGTCATCGACTCTGGCGGGGTCTACGGCACCATGCCGACCTCCGCATTGGCAGGGTCCGGCGTGACACCGGTCAACGGATCCCTGCCGGACGGGACGACCATTCAGGTCTACACCAAGGACGGCACGCCGCTGTACAACTACACGGTGGGCTCCCAGCCGGGTGAGGTGCGCAGCCCGGTCGTGATCAGTAGCGGCGGCATGAACACCGGCAACTGGCTGTTCGCCCAGGAGCCGGTCTACATCAACTACGGTGTGCCCGGCGGCCAGACCATCGTTGGTGGCACCCTCATTCAGGCCGGAAGCTGACCCGCCCGGCGGTCGGTGATTTTTGGCTTTTTCTTGGGCAGATCCTCTGGTGCCCTGCGCCCTTGAGTGCGTTAGCTGACCGCGATTCGTCATGGACGCAACGGTCTGTGACCTCGCGCGGGGAGGTTCCAGGAGATGACGGCAGTTCGACGGAGGATGGTCGGTGCAACCGCGGCGGTCGCGGCGGTCGTGGCCTTCGGGGGCGTACCCGCGGCGCACGCCGACTTCGACGACCTCTTCGAGCCGATCATCGACGCGCTCAGTGCGGTCGACCCGGGCATAGCCGCCGATAGCGACCCCGGTTCGGCGCTGGCCTCGCTGGACAGCCTGATCGACGGCTGGTACCAGAATCTGGTCGCCACCCCGATCAACGACCTCGAGCAGTGGACATTCGGTGGGGCCACCGACGCGGGCACGGCCAGCAGCGCCGCCGCGTCCGGAGCGGACACCGCCGTCCCCGACAGCTTCACGGTTCCATTGCAGGTCAATGCCACCACCGAGCCCGTGGTGGACGTCTCGGTGGGGGGCGGCGGTACGGCGCCGGTGCTGGTCGACACCGGGGCGGCCGGCCTGGTCATGCCGATCTGGGACATCCCGTGGACCGGCATCACCGGGCTACCCACGGGGTTCAACATCGGCCAGTTCGGCGGTTCGCTGGACTACTTCTATGTCGAACTGCCCACCACCGTCACCTTCACCGACGCCGTCGGCGACACGGTCACCGCGGACACCAGCGTCGCCGCCGTACTCTTCGCCTTCCCAGCGGACTTCAACATCTTCGGCTCGTGGTCCATCGCCGACTACCTGGGCCCGGCCAACGTCGTCGGCGTGCTGGGCGTCGGAGCAAATGCGCTCGGGCCGAATCCCGGCGACATTCCGACCGCAAATCTGCCAGGGGATCTCGGTCACGGTGTGCTGATCGACCAGGCCGGCGACCAGTTGGTGTTCGGGGACAACCCGTTGACCGACGGAACTGCAGCCCACGGGTCGCCGTACACCGAACTGGCGGTCAGCATCAACGGCGCACCCGCCCAGCACGTGACCGCCGTCGTCGACTCCGGCGGTGTCTACGGCACCATGCCGTCATCAGTGCTGGAGGAGGCGGGCGTCACGCCGACGCAACTGGGAGTCTTGCCGAACGGAACGACGGTGCAGGTCTACACCGATGACGGTCAGACGTTGCTGTACTCCTACACGGTGAATTCATCGGATCCGTCGGCGCAGAGCCCGAGCGTGGTCGGTGGTGCCGGTGCCTTCATGAATACCGGCAACTTCCCCTTCGCCCAGCAACCGGTGTACATCTCATACAGTCCGAACGGTGTCGGGACCACCATCTTCGGCGGCTCCAACGCCCTCGAAGTGTGACGTTGACCTCTTGGAATCGTGCTGATATGCGGTTGTGACCAGCAAGCGTTCTCGCTTCCGGGCCGACAACAGATACGCTAGGCGCAATGGTCCCGCTCTGGTTCACGCTGTCCGCGCTGTGCTTCGTCGGCGCGGGCGTCTTGCTGTACGTGGACCTCGACCAGCGTCGCGGCCGCAGCCGGCGCCGTAGATCCTGGGCCCGCTCCCAGGGCTTCGACTTCGAACTGGAGTCCACCGAAATCCTGCAGCGCTGGAAGCGCGGCGTGATATCGACGGCAGGCGATGCGCCCGTCCGCAACGTGGTGCTCGGTCAGATCCGCGGCGAGGCCGTCTACATCTTCGACCTGGACGAAGTCGCCACGGTGATCGCACTGCACCGCAAGGTCAGCACCAACGTCGTCGTCGACGTGCGGCTCAAAGGCCTCAAGGAGCCCCGCGAGAACGACATCTGGCTGCTCGGGGCGATCGGCCCGCGGATGGTCTACTCCACCAACCTCGACGCGGCGCGGCGCGCCTGCGACCGGCGGATGGTCACCTTCGCCCACACCGCCCCCGACTGCGCGGAGATCATGTGGAACGAGGCGAACTGGACGTTGGTGAGTATGCCCATCACCAGCACCCGCGCCCAGTGGGACGAGGGGCTGCGCAGCGTACGCCAGTTCAACGACTTGCTGCGGGTACTGCCCCCGACGCCGCGGCGCCAGCCGGTCGAAGCGGCGACCGGGGCAGCCAAGCCGGCGAGCCGACGCAACGGACAACCCAGCCGCCCGCTGGGTTCGGGCGGTGCCGCGGACTCCGCCGAGGACAGCGCGGCCGATCAGGCGTCGTCGCCGTCCCGGGCGTCCGCGCCGCCGGCAGGCAACACCGCCGCGGCCGCCGAGCCGCGGTCGCGGCGCCGCGCCGCCCGTGACGAGCCGTCGGGCATGCTGCACGCCCCGTCACCGGGCGCGGGCCGCAACGGCCGGCAGACAGCGCACTATCAGCGCTGACGTCCGGCTTCGTTACGCTGTGGGGCATGTCGCGTCCTGCCAGACCTACGGCCCTGGTCACCGGGCCTACCTCGGGACTTGGCGAAGGCTATGCGCGCCGTTACGCCGCCGACGGCTATGACCTGGTCCTGGTGGCCCGCGACGCCAAGCGGCTGAAGGCGCTGGCGGCCGAACTGCGCGGCAGTCACGGCGGTGACGTCGAGGTGCTGCCGGCCGATCTGGCCGACGCCGACGACCGGGCCAAGGTCGCCGAACGGCTTCGCGCCGGCGTGCGGGTGCTGGTCAACAACGCCGGTTTCGGCACCTCCGGGGAGTTCTGGACCGCCGACCCCGAGCTGCTGCAATCCCAGCTGGACGTCAACGTCACCGCGGTCATGCAGCTGACCCGCGCGGCACTGCCGGCGATGATCGAGGCCGGCACCGGAACCGTCATCAACGTGGCCAGCGTCGCCGGGCTGCTGTCCGGTCGCGGCTCGACATACTCGGCCTCCAAGGCCTGGGTGGTGTCGTTCACCGAGGGGCTGGCCGGCGGGCTGGCCGGCACCGGGGTCGGCATCCACGTGGTCTGTCCGGGCTATGTGCACACTGAGTTCCACGAGCGCGCCGGCATCGATATGGACACGCTGCCCTCGTTCATGTGGCTGAAGGTCGACGACGTCGTCGCGACCAGCCTGGCCGACATCGCCCGGGGCGACGTGATCAGTGTGCCGGGCCTGCAGTACAAGGCGATCACGACGGTCAGCCGGCTGATTCCGCGCGGGTTGTCGCGGACGCTGACCAAGACTTTCGGGCGGGGCAGTGGGCGTACTTGACAGCGGAGAGCGTGACGAATTGGCCGCGCTGGTCCGCGAACTGTCGGTGGTGCACGGGCGCGTAACGCTGTCGTCGGGCGCCGAAGCCGACTACTACGTCGACCTGCGCCGCTCCACCCTGCACCATCGGGCCGGTGCGCTGATCGGCCGGCTGGTCCGCCAGCTCACCGACGACTGGGAGTACGCGGCGGTCGGCGGCCTGACGCTGGGTGCGGACCCGGTGGCGACCGCCGTCATGCACGCCCCGGGCCGGCCGATCGACGCCTTCGTGGTGCGTAAGTCGGTGAAAGCCCATGGCATGCAACGACTTATCGAAGGAGCGGACGTGGCGGGGCGGTCGGTGCTGGTGGTGGAGGACACCAGCACCACCGGCGGGTCGGCGCTGACCGCGGTGCGTGCGGTGCGCGAGGCCGGTGGGCACGTCGTCGGTGTGGTGACCGTGGTGGACCGTGCCACCGGGGCGGCGGAGGCCATCGAGGCCGAAGGTGTGCCCTACCGCAGCGTGCTCGGCCTGGCCGAGCTGGGACTGGGCTGAGCCGGGTTGTGCGGACTCTGATCGCGGCGGTGCTGGCGCTGGCCGCCGCGTGTGCGGCGGCCTGTTCGGGTTCCGCTGCGAGCGGCCCCTACGGCGCCCAGGGCGCGCGGATCGGCGAGGCGCTGCCGTTGTTGGGCTGGGAGCTGACGCTGACCAACCTGCGCTGGGAGGTCGATCATGTCCTTATCGACGTCAAGGCGCACGTCCCGGATCCGGGCGGCCCGCACGCCGCGGCCGGCGAACTGCGGTTCGGGATCTACGGCACGCCCGCCCGCCCGGTCGAGGCGACCGGCCTGGGAAGCTGCGATGCGCTGGGGCAGCTGACGCCGGCGCCGCTGTCGACCCGCGAACCCGACCGGTTGGACGGCACCGTGTGCCTGGGGCCGCTCAAGGAACGCAGCGCGGTGCGCGGCGTCTACGCCTACTCGCCGGCCGACCGGATCAAGGACACCACGGTGGCCTACCCCGCGGCGTTCCCGGTAGGGCTGCCGCCGATCAACCCCTACGACACCGGTTTGGTGCTCACCCCGCAGGGGGTGGCGGCATACCGGGCCGACGGCGTCCCGCTGGCCCCGAGCGCCCTCGGCGACCCGAAAGCGTTCTCCGGCAACGGATACATGGTGCTGAGCCTGGCTGCCGACGCGGTCGCCGGACAGTACCGCGACGACGCGGACGCCCGCGGCGGGCCGCTGATGCTCGTCGCCGGTCCAGCGACGCCGATGCCCGGGCTGGGGCCGGATTGTCTGGCCTCCGGGTCGTCGGTGCTGATCCTGCCCGAGGCGTCGCTGAACTCGGTGCACGTACCGACGTCGCTGTGCACGCACGGTGAGATCAATGCCGCGGTGCTCTACGCCTCGGTGTCGGTGGTGGGCACCCACGCCGCCGTATGGACCACTTCGTGACCGAGCCGGTGGCCGAACCCGGTCCCACCGAGTGGTTCCCGCCGGCCAACGGCGTCGGGCCGTGGCAGGGTGAGCCGCCCACCGATTCCCGCTACGACCCGGAACTGCTGCGCGATGGTGACCGCCGTAACGTCGTCGACGCCTACCGTTACTGGACCCGCGAGGCGATCATCGCCGACATCGACTCCCGGCGGCACCGGCTGCACGTGGCGATCGAGAACTTCGAGCACGACGCCAACATCGGCTCGGTGGTACGCACTGCCAACGCGTTCGCCGTGGACACCGTGCACATCGTCGGGCGGCGGCGGTGGAACCGGCGCGGCGCCATGGTCACCGACCGCTACCAGCGGCTGCGGCATCACGACCAGGTGGCCGGACTGCTGGAGTTCGCCGCGCAACAGGGCCTGACCGTCGTCGCGGTGGACAACGTCGCCGGGGCGCAGCGGTTGGAGCAGACCGTGCTGCCGAGCGACTGCTTGCTGGTGTTCGGCAGCGAAGGCCCCGGCATCAGCGACGAGATGCGCGCCGGAGCCGGTCTGCTGGTGTCCATCGCCGCGTTCGGCTCGACCCGCAGCATCAACGTCGGGGTGGCGGCCGGCATCGTGATGCACACCTGGATCGCCCGGCATGGCAACCTGGAAAACGCCTGGTAAGAGTCGGGCCTTACTGAGACAGTCCTCGACCGCATGGTGTGCTGACGGCATGGCCGGCAGCACGTTCAGATCTCTGAAGGTCTTCAACTATCGGCTCTGGGCGGGCGGGGCGCTGGTCTCCAACATCGGAATCTGGATGCAGCGCACCGCGCAGGACTGGCTGGTGCTGACCGAGCTCACCGCCCGCAGCGGAACCGCGGTCGGGGTCGTCATGGGCCTGCAATTCGGGCCCCAGCTGCTCCTGCTGCCCTGGACCGGCTATGCCGCCGACCGTTTCGACCGGCGCAAACTGCTGATCGCCACCCAGACGGCGTTGGGCGTCTTGGCGCTCGTCCTCGGCCTGCTCACCGTGAGCGGCCTCGTCCAGCTGTGGCAGGTTTACGTCCTGGCGTTGCTGTCCGGCTGCATCAGCGCGGTCGATATGCCGGCGCGCCAGACGTTCGTCTCCGATCTGGTGGGAGACGACGACCTCTCCAATGCGGTGGCGCTGAATTCCGCGTCGATCAACGCCGCGCGGATGATCGGTCCTGCCGTCGCCGGTGCGCTGATCGCAGCCGTCGGCACGGGTTGGGCGTTTCTCATCAATGCGGCGTCCTTCGGTGCCGTGCTCGCCTCGCTGGCGCTGTTACGGGTGCGAGAGCTCTATCCCAACGCCCGTGCCGTCGGCCCGGCGCGGGGCAATCTCATGGCGGGTTTGCGCTACGTTTGGGCGCGTCCGGATCTGAAGGCGATCCTGTTGATGTTGTTTCTGATCGGTACCTTCGGGCTCAATTTCCCGATCTTCATCTCGACCATGTCGGTCACCGTCTTCCACGGCGGCGCGAACCAATACGGGCTGCTGTCCTCGGTGATGGCGGTCGGCACGCTCGCCGGAGCACTGCTCGCCGCGGGCTGGGAGAGGCCCCGCTTCCGGTCACTGCTCTTCAGCGCGGCGGTCTTGGGTGTCGGCTTCGCATTCGCCGCCGTCGCGCCGGATGTCTGGCTCTTCGGTGTCGCGCTCGCCGTGATCGGGGTGTCCACCCTGACGTTCACCAATGCAACGAACAGCCTGATGCAACTGACCACCGAGCCGGTGATGCGCGGGCGAGTGATGGCGCTGCGGCTGGCCATCGCCGTGGGCACCACGCCGATTGGTGCGCCCCTCATCGGCTGGATAGCCGACGCGTTCAGTCCGCGCTGGGCGCTCGGTGTCGGCGCGTTGTCCGGGTTGGCCGCGACCGCCGTGGCGCTGGCCTACCTCGCGGGTCAGCGTCGTGGCCCGGCTTCTCGGTAGTTGTGGGATGGCGCTGCCCGATGCGGCAGGATCAACCGCTATGGATCTGCTATGGGCCAATCGGGCCGAGAGCGCCGAGGCCGCTGTCACCGCGAGACATCTCAAACCGCTCTGGCACCTCCCGGGCACCCACCTCGGCGTGGTGGCCTGGCCGCCGATCCGCCGGGCGCCGCACTGGCACTACTGGTGGCAGGCGCACCTGCTGGACTGCCTGGTCGACGCGCAACTGCGTGACCCGCAGCCCGAACGCGTGACGTCGATCAAGCGCCAGATCCGCACCCACCGGTTGCGCAACGTGTTCCGCTGGACCAACGCCTACTACGACGACATGGCTTGGCTGGCGCTGGCCATCCAGCGCGCCTGCCGGGTCACGGGGATCGACCGGCACCGCGCGTTGCGCACCCTGACGCGCGAGCTGACCGACTCCTGGATGCCCGAGGCCGGCGGCGGGATCCCGTGGCGCAAGGACGAACAGTTCACCGGGCCGTTTTTCAATGCCCCCGCCAACGGGCCGGCCGGGATCTTCCTGGCGCGTGAACCCGAGTGGCTGCAGCGGGCCCAGCAGATGGGCGACTGGATCGACGCCACCCTGATCGACCCGGAGACCCACCTGGTGTTCGACGGCATCCGGTCCGGGTCGCTGGTGCGCGCCGAATACACCTACTGCCAGGGCGTGGTGCTCGGTCTGGAAACCGAACTGGCGGTGCGCACCGGCGCGCCGCGGCATGCGGAGCGGGTGCAGCGGCTGGTCGCCGCGGTCGACAAGCAAATGGCCCCCGGCGGGGTGCTCAAGGGCGCCGGTGGCGGCGACGGCGGGCTGTTCGCCGGAATCACCGCCCGGTACCTGGCATTGGTCGCCACCGATCTACCGGGGGAGTCCCCCGCCGACACCGAGGCGCGCAGCACCGCGGCCGAACTGGTGCTGAGGTCGGCGAGGTCGGCGTGGGACTACCGGCAGTCGGTGGACGGCCTGCCGCTGTTCGGGGCGTTCTGGGACCGGCCCGCCGACGTACCCCGGGCCGACGGCGCGGTGGCCGCTTCCGTCGCCGGGGCGGTGTACGAATCCGAGGTGCCCGAACGCGACCTGTCGGTGCAGTTGTCGGGCTGGATGCTGATGGAGGCCGCCCACGTCGTGGCTGCCGCCCGCCCGCCTGGCTGACCGGGTGCGGCGCTACTCGGGATTCTGCGTGCTGAGCGCGGACTCATCGTCGGCGGTCTCGGCCGCGCGATTCTGCCGGCGCGCCAGGTAGGCCCTGGTGGCCGAGAAGATCGCCGGCAGCAGCGAGACGAACAGGATCCCGATGATGATCAGTTCCAGGTGGTCGGTGATGCCCGGCACCTTGGTGCCCAGCAGGTAGCCCGTCAGGGTCATCCCGGCCCCCCACAGGATGCCGCCGACGATGTCGAAGGCCAGGTAGACGGGGTAGCGCATATAGGACACGCCGGCGATCGGCGGGACGAAGGTCCGGGCGAACGGCACGAAGCGGGCCAGGATGATCGCCACCGGACCGTACTTTTCGAAGAAGGCATGTGAGTCGGTCACATAGTGCTTCTTGAAAAAGCGGGAGTCCTCCTTCTTGAACAGCGCCGGACCGATACGACGGCCGATGAAATAGCCGCACTGGTCACCCAGCACCGCCACGACCGCCACGGACGGCGCCAGCACCCAGATGTCGGGGTTGCCGGCGGCGGCCAGCAGGCCACCGGTGACCAACAGTGATTCACCCGGCAGCAGCGGAAACAGCAGACCGGTCTCGATGAAGACGATCACCAGGATCGCCGGGAGTACGGCGTGCTCGAATACCCCGCCCTGCCCGATCCAGTACATCGGGTCCAAGATGTGGGGCATCGCCGCCACCGTCATGCTCATGACGCACCAACATACCGGGGGCCGTGAGCCAAACCGGCCCTGAGATACTTGATGTCAGTTTCGGTCAGCCAGGAGGAGAGTTCCATGCCCATCGCCACCCCCGAGGTCTACGCCGAGATGCTGGGCCGCGCCAAGGAGAACGCGTACGCGTTCCCGGCGATCAACTGCACGTCGTCGGAGACCATCAACGCCGCCATCAAGGGTTTCGCCGACGCCGGCAGTGACGGCATCATCCAGTTCTCCACCGGCGGCGCGGAGTTCGGCTCCGGTCTGGGCGTCAAGGACATGGTGACCGGCGCGGTGGCGCTGGCCGAGTTCACCCACGTGATCGCCGCCAAGTACCCGATCAACGTGGCGCTGCACACCGACCACTGCCCGAAGGACAAGCTGGACGGTTTCGTGCGTCCGCTGCTGGCGATCTCGACCGAGCGGGTCAAGGCGGGCAAGGACCCGCTGTTCCAGTCGCACATGTGGGACGGCTCGGCCGTGCCGATCGACGAGAACCTGGCCATCGCCGAGGAGCTGCTGGCCAAGGCGGCGGCCGCCAAGATCATCCTGGAGATCGAGATCGGCGTGGTCGGCGGCGAAGAGGACGGCGTGGAAGCCGAGATCAACGAGAAGCTCTACACCACCCCGGAGGACTTCGAGAAGACCATCGACGCCCTCGGTGTCGGCGACCACGGCGAGTACCTGCTGGCCGCCACGTTCGGCAACGTGCACGGCGTCTACAAGCCCGGCAACGTCAAGCTGCGTCCCGACATCCTGGGTGAGGGCCAGAAGGTGGCGGCGGCCAAGCTGGGCTTGGCGGCCGGCTCCAAGCCGTTCAACTTCGTCTTCCACGGCGGCTCGGGCTCGCTGAAGTCGGAGATCGAAGAGGCGTTGCAGCACGGCGTGGTGAAAATGAATGTCGACACCGACACCCAGTACGCGTTCACCCGCCCGATTGCGGCGCACATGTTCACCAACTACGACGGCGTATTCAAGATCGACGGCGAAGTGGGCAACAAGAAGGTCTACGACCCGCGCAGCTACCTCAAGAAGGCCGAGGCCGCCATGACCGAGCGGGTCATCGAGGCGTGCAACGACCTGCACAGCGCCGGCAAGACCCTGAGCTGAGGCGCCCTACACCAGATCAGCCGCCGTGGGACTGGCAGATCTTCCACTGGTCGTCGCGGAACTGCAGGTCGAAGCTGCGGGTTGAGCGGACCCGCGGCGCGTATGCCATGAACGCGGTGACGTTGGCTTCGGCGTGGCCGTCGTTGACCACGACCTCGTCGATGCTGGCGACCACCGGATACTGCTTGGCCGCCGCGATCCGGCGGTAGGTCTCGTCCCACGCCTTCTGGTCGTAGTTGACGTAGCGGTCGCGGATGTCGCCGCAGGTCAAGCTGCGCAGCGCCGCCAGGTCGCCGTTCTGCATGGCGATGTCGAAGTTCAAGATGGTGCCCCGGACCCGCTCTTCCTGCGAGGCGGCCTGCCGATCGTCGCGGGTCAGCCACAGCGTGCCCAGCACCGCGACCACCGCCAGCACCACGATGACCAGGATCAGCGCCAGCACCCAGCCCCAGCTGCGTGACACGGTGGCGGGCAGTCTGCCGCCCAGTCGCGGCGGAATCTGTTGCGGTATCGCCTTTCCCGCATCACCGGCCTGCCGGGCGATGAGCTCGGTGTCGGCGTCACCCACCGACGGCATGACCTCGGTCGCCCCGTCGAACCCGGGCGCGGTGAACCGTCGCTCCGGCGGTCCGTCCGGGCCGGAATCGGTGGTGGTGGGTGCGGCCTCGGTGGTGATCACCTCGGTGACGGCATCGGCATCGGCGTCGGGGGCATCCGCCGGTGCGGCGTCAGCGGCCTCTGGAATGACCGTGGTGGCGGTGTCGTCCTCCCCGGAGGGGACCGGGTGCACGTCGACGGCCTGATCGGGCTCGGTGGGTTGGATCGGGGGGCCATCGGGAGCGGGATCGTGACCGGATGCGGGCGGAACGGGGGTGTCGTCGCGGTCGGGGCCCGATGGGTTCGGCATAAGCTGCTGCTGTCCTCCCGTTAGCGAATCTGCTGGGCGCCAGCTTACTGAGCGAGGCGGCGCATTGTTGGAGTGGCTGGCCACCGACGGCACGGCAGAATGGGCGATGTGACTTTCTCCGGTGATCTCCTGCGCCCCGATCCGATCCTGCTGCCCGGCGACCCCGACGCCGAGGCCGGCCTGCGTGCCAACCAGGACCCCGCCGTTGTCGCGGCCGGGCATCCGTCGGCCTCGGTGGCGTGGGCGGCGCTGGCGGAAGCGGCATTGGCCGAGGGCAGGGCGGTCACCGCCTACGCCTACGCGCGCACCGGCTACCACCGGGGTCTGGACCAGCTACGCCGCAACGGGTGGAAGGGCTACGGCCCGGTGCCGTACACGCATGAACCCAACCGGGGCTTTTTGCGGTGTGTGGCCGCGCTGGCGCGTGCCGCCGATTCCATCGGGGAGACCGACGAGCGGGCCCGCTGCCTGGCTCTGCTCGACGATTGCGATCCCGGCGCCCGCTCGGAACTGGGGCTGAGCTGACCATGCGATAACGCGCGCAGGTCAGCATCCGATGGGGCAATCGCCGCCCTGCCCGGGCGGTTCCACCTGCACGGTGGCGTGGGTCAGGCCACGGGCTGCCAGCACCGCCCGCGCCTCGCCGAGCACCTGTCCTGGGTCGGCACTGGTGCGCAGATGGGCGGTGGCCATGTCCTGGCCCGGAACCAATGTCCAGACGTGGAGGTCGTGCACGTCGGTGACGCCGTCGACGGCGCACAGTGCCGCCCGCAGTTCGGCGACGTCGATGTGGCCGGGCGACGCCTCGGACAGGATCCGCAGCGCGTCGCGGGCCAGTGCGAACGCCCGCGGCAGCACCCACAGCGCGACGAACACGGCGACCACCACGTCGGCGTAGGGCCACTCGGTGGTGACGGTGACGACACCGGCGATCAGCACCGCGACGTTTCCGACCGTGTCGGCGACCACTTCCATGTAGGCGCCACGCACCGCCAGGCTGCGCTCGATGTGCGACCGCAACAGCAGGATGACCACGATGTTGACCGCCACACCGGCCAGCGCGATGACGATCAGCGGCACGCCCGGCACGTCCGGCGCGGTCCCGATGCGCCGGATCGCCTCGGTCAGGATGAACGTCGCCACTCCGACCAGCAGCACCGCGTTGGCGACCGCCGTGAACACCTCGGCGCGGTGCCAGCCGTAGGTGCGTGACGGTGACGTGCTGCCGCGCCGGGCCAGCATCACCGCGGCGACCCCCATGAACAGCGCGGCCAGGTCGGTGAGCAGGTGCCCGGCGTCGGCCAGCAGTGCGATCGAGTTGATGGAGATCGCGGTGCCCAGCTCGATGACGAAGAACGCGGTCAGGATCGCCGCCCCGATGACCATCCGGGACAGCCGGGCGTCGGTGTGATGGTGATCGTGACCGGTGGCCATGGCTAGCAAATATAGGTCGCGGCGCCGTCGTGGGTGCGGTGCGATCAGAACCAGCTGTTCCAGAACTGCGTCAGGCTCATGCCCCACGACACCAGCAGGCGCGGCACGGCGAACAGGTCGACGAACCAGAGCACCAACCCGAAGAATTTCTGGTTCAGCATCGGTGAGGAGATCAGCAGCACCAGCAGCACCAGCAGGCCCCACTGTGAGAACGGCGCCACCGCCCGCTGGGTGGCCGGGCTCAGATGCGGCTCCAACGCGCCGTAGCCGTCCAGCCCGGGCACCGGCAGCAGGTTCAGCAGCACCGCGGTGACCTGTAGGAAACCCAGGAACGCCAGACCGGAGAAGAACACCGGATGCGCGGGGTCGTAGCACACCCGGGTGGCGCCGAGCAGCAGCCCGGCCAACACCAGGTTGGCCGCCGGGCCGGCCAGGCTCACCAGGCTGCGCCGCAGCGGCGTCATGAACGACGTCTGCACGTACACCGCACCGCCCGGCAGGCCGATGCCACCCAGCGCGATGAACAGCAGCGGCAGCACCAGCGACAACCCCGGGTGGGTGTAGCGCAGCGGGTTGAGGGTCAGATAGCCGCGCATCTCCGCCCCGCGGTCACCGAAGCGCCAAGCGGTGAAGGCGTGGCCGAATTCATGCAGACACAGCGACACCAGCCAGCCGGCGATGACGAACACGAAGACCCCGGCATAGGCCATCGGCCCGATCTCGCCGGCCGCCCGCCAGGCCAGCACGCCGCCGAGCGCGGTCACGGCCACCAGCGCCAGGAAGACCGGGCTGGGCCGTACCGCCTGGCCACGCAGCGGGCGGACGTTCACCGCACGAACCTATCGGACCCCTCGGAGCTACCGGACCAGCAGCCAGTCGTCGACGTGGCGATAGAAGGTGGATCGCTTCACCGTCCGGGTGCCATAGACCCCGTCGCGCACCACCAGCGCACCGGTGGTGCCCAGTTGCGCGGCCCGGCCGGTCACCCAGCGGCGCACCCGCCGTCGCCGCCCCGGCACCCCGGCCCGCAATCCCGGCGCGGCGCCGATCGGTTCGATCAGCACTTCGGCCACGTCGCCGTCGAAGAGCGCGGCGTCGTCGACGATCCCCTCGCCGCGCAGCGTTTCGGCGCCGTCGACCGGTAGCCAGCGACCGGCGCCGGCCAGTGCGGTTCCGGCATCGTCGCGGATCAGCGGCACCGGGCCGGCGGTGCCGTGCCGGGCACGCCGCGCCGCCCACCAGCCGGCAGGCAGCCGGTAGGCCCGGGTGGCGGGGGTGCGCCGCAGCGGCGCGTACCCCAGCTCGACATCCAGCCGGTCGGAGCGCAGCAGCCGAGTCAGCACTCGGGCCAGGTCGGCGTCATCCCCGACCACCACCAACCGGTGGAAGTGTTCGATCGCCGCGGTTACGGCTTCGGCGGCGTCGTCGCTCACGGGCACGGTCGTGAGCCCCCGTAACGGGCGCGGTAAGGACCGCCCGGCAAACAGCAGAACGGCCGCGTCGGGGGCGTTGGTGGCGTTCAACACGCTCCTTGGGAATCGCTTCAGCCCGGCCCGATTGCCCGGCTCCTCCTCGGACTCGTGCCTCGTCCGCATCGTCGCCAGGCTAAGCTCATTCCCCGGCTGGACCACAGTAAGCCAAGACAGTTAGCGAGAAATCCATGCCGGCAATCGTCGTCATCGGCGCCCAGTGGGGTGACGAGGGCAAAGGGAAAGCCACCGACCTACTCGGCGAACGAGTGCAGTGGGTGGTGCGCTACCAGGGCGGCAACAACGCCGGCCACACCGTGGTGCTGCCCACCGGGGAGAACTTCGCGTTGCACCTGATCCCCTCTGGGGTGCTGACGCCGCACGTCACCAACGTCATCGGCAACGGTGTGGTGGTCGATCCCGGGGTGCTGCTCGACGAGCTGGCGGGGTTGGAGCGGCGCGGCGTGGACACCTCGCGGCTGTTGATCTCCGCCGACGCGCACCTGCTGATGCCCTATCACGTCGCCATCGACAAGGTGACCGAGCGGTACATGGGTTCCAAGAAGATCGGCACCACCGGCCGCGGCATCGGGCCCTGCTACCAGGACAAGATCGCCCGCATCGGGATCCGCGTGGCCGATGTGCTCGACGAAGAGTCGCTCGCCCAGAAGATCGAGGCCGCCCTGGAGTTCAAGAACCAGGTGCTGGTCAAGATCTACAACCGCAAGGCGCTGGAGCCGCAGCAGGTGCTCGAGGATCTGCTGGTGCAGGCCGAGGGCTTCAAGCACCGCATCGCCGACACCGCGCTGGCGCTGGGTGCTGCGCTGGACCGCGGCGAGCACGTGCTGCTGGAAGGCTCGCAGGGCACCCTGCTCGACGTCGACCACGGCACGTACCCGTTCGTGACGTCGAGCAACCCCACCGCCGGCGGCGCGGCCGTCGGCTCCGGCGTCGGGCCCACCCGCATCACCACGGTGCTGGGTATCTTGAAGGCCTACACCACCCGGGTGGGCTCGGGGCCGTTCCCCACCGAACTGTTCGATGCCAATGGTGAGTACTTGTCCAAGACCGGCGGCGAGGTCGGGGTGACCACCGGCCGACAACGGCGGTGCGGCTGGTTCGATGCGGTGATCGCGCGCTATGCGACCCGGGTCAACGGCATCACCGACTACTTCCTGACCAAGCTCGACGTGCTGTCCACCCTGGAGACCGTGCCGGTCTGCGTCGGCTACACCGTCGACGGCAAGCGCACCGACGAGTTGCCGATGACCCAGGAGGAATTCGCCCGCGCCGAACCGGTCTACGAAGAACTGCCCGGCTGGTGGGAGGACATCTCCGGCGCCCGCACCTTCGAGGCGCTGCCGGCCAATGCGCGTGACTACGTGTCGCGGCTGGAAGAGATCGCCGGGGCGCAGGTTTCGTGCATCGGGGTGGGACCCGGCCGAGAGCAGACCATCGTGCGTCGCGACGTGGTGCGGGGTCACGTTGTGCACGACATCGTGCAGGACCCCGCGTGAGTGAGCAGCGGCCGGAGGAACTCGACCCCGACTACGCCAGCCACGGCGGGTTCCCGGACTTCGCTGTCGTGGATCCGAGCCCGGGCTTCGCGCGATTCGTCACCACGATGCGGCGGTTGCAGGACCTGGCGGTGTCCACCGCGCCCGACGATGCGACCTGGGACGACGCCGCCGACCGCGCCGAAGCGCTGGTAGGGCTGCTGGAGAAGTTTCCGGCGCCGCAGGCTGTCGCCCCGGCCGGGCGGGCGCCGTCGCTGCCGGGCATGGGCAGCCTGCTGATGCCACCGTGGCGGATCACCCGCTTCGAACCCGACGGGGTGTCCATGGCGGGGCGGTTCAGCCGGTTCCACGTGGGCGGCAATTCCGCGGTGCACGGCGGCGTGCTGCCGCTGCTGTTCGACTGGATGTTCGGGATGGTGGTCCATGCCGCGAACCGCCCGATCAGCAGGACGGCGTTCCTGCATGTCGACTACCGCAACGTCACCCCGATCGACACCCCGCTGGTGGTTCACGGCCGGATCGACAAGGCCGAGGGGCGCAAGGCTTTCATCAGCGCCGAACTGACCGATACCGACGGCACGCTGCTGGCCGAGTCGCAGGGGCTGATGGTGCGATTACTGCCGGGGCAGCCTTAGCGTCGATCGCGAGCGCGGCGGAGCCGGGCGCTGCGGGTCGGCGCAATCAGGCTGAGCTCGGACCCTCGACGGTCATCGCGGCGAACAGCGCCAGGAACGACGCGGCGGGAACCGTGTTGGGGATGCTGTCGCGGACCCGGATGTGGGCGCCCACCGCGAGAATGAAGTACAGCGTCAACGCCGCCGTGGTCAGCCGGGCCAGCGCCGGGAAGCGGCGCGCCGACAGCAGGCCGACCGCCGACGCGACCTTGACGATCGGCAGGATCGGGCGGATCTGCTCGGGACACTCCACGGTGTCGAGAGCCTTGGCGATGTAGGGCACCGGGATGGCGCAGAGCGCGGCGTCGGCGGCCTGGAAGGCGGCCAGCCCGGTGTAGGTCTTCGGCGACGTGAGGGCACTCATGGGACCGACTCTAGGCGCGGACCACCCGAACCGCCCGCGCGGTCAGTCCAGATTCAGCGTCGCCTCTTCCAGATCCAGCCCGTGCAGCAGGGTGCGCAGCACCTGGTCGTCGATACGGCCGATGTCACGCTCGTAGATCAGCGCCGCACGCTCGGCGGCCAGCATCTCCAGCCGCAGCCGGCGAAATGCGGCGGCGGCGGTCTCGTCGCTGTCATCGTTGCCCGGATCCAACCGCCGCAGCCGTTCCCGGGCCGCGTTGCGACGCCGGGTGTTCCAGGTGCGCAGCGCCGCGGCGGCGCGTTCGCTGGCCGGTGACGGCTCGCTGGCCGCCAGCACCTCGTCGAGCCGGTCGGCGGCGGCCAGCGCCGCTTTGTCCTGCGCGGCGGCCGCGGCGATGGCGTCGCTGCGGTCCTCGTCGGTGCGGACCCCCAGCCGCCGGATCAGCCACGGCAGCGTCAGCCCGTGCAGCAGCAGGGTGCCGACGACCACCACGAAGGTCAGAAACACCAGCTGCGGCCGGCCCGGGAACCCCTGCCCGGCCAGCGTCGTCAACGGCACACCGAAGGCGGCCGCCAGCGACACCACACCGCGCATTCCCGCCCACGCCAGGATGAACACCGCCCCGGGAGTTGGCGCCGGCTCGCGTTGCCGAATCCTCGCCGAGAGCATCCGCGGCAGGTAGGAGAACGTCACCACCCACAGCGCGCGCACCAGCAGCGCCGTGATGAACACCGCGACCGATGCGACGGTCAGGGTCGAGAACCGCACGCCGTGCATGTTCTGCACCACCGTGGGCAGCTGCAGGCCGATCAGCAGAAATGCCAGCGACTCCAGCACCAGTTGAACCGCTCGCCACACCGCCTGGTCCTCCAGCCGGGTGGCGTAGTGGGCGCGGGTGAAACGCTGCCCGAGGATCAGGGCGGCGACCACCACCGCGAGCACCCCGGAGCCGTGGACCTCTTCGGCCACCAGATAGATGACGAACGGGGCCACCAGCCCGACCGCGCTCTCCACCAGCGGGTCGGTCAGCCGGTCGCGGATGATCACGATGAGCGCCCCGAAGACCACCCCGACCGCCACGCCGCCGACAGCCGCCAGCACGAAGGTCGCCAGCCCCATGCCCCAACCGGTCGCGGCGCCGATTGCCGCGGCCAGGGCCACTTTGTAGACCGTGAGCGCGGTGGCGTCGTTGAGCAGGCTCTCGCCGCCCAGCAGCGTCATGGTCCGCCGGGGCAGGCCGACCCCGGCGGCCGATAGCGGTGGCCGACACCGCATCCGGCGGGGCCACGACCGCTCCCAGCGTCAGCGCGGCCGCAACGGTGAACTCCGGCACGGTGTAGTAGGCGACCGCGCCGACGGCGACGGTGGTGGCCAGCGGCAGCCCCACCGCCAGCAGCATGATCGAACGCCGGTTGCGGCGCATGTTGATGAAAGAGCTCTCCAGCCCGGCCGACCACAGCAGTGGCGGCAGGATCACGAACAGCACCAGGTCGGGGCGCAACGCGATATCGGGTACCGCCGGGATCAGCCCGACCAACAGGCCGGCGATCACCAGTACCAGCGGCGCGGACAGCTGACGATGCCGAGCGATGGCTGCCACCAGTACCGCGCCCACCAGCGGTCAAGCAGCACCGCGTTCACCGTCGTCACACCCCCCTGCCGTTTTCACCCTTATCCTTGAGCACCATGCAACATTGCCTTGGCGCGGGAGGGTAGGGCAGTTGAACGGGGAGGCCGAGGAGGACCGGGCGTCCGAGACCGGGCGGTTGACCGCTGACGGCCCCGGGCGCACCAGGGTGGCGTTGCTCGGCTCCGGTGAGCTCAGCCGCGAACTGGTGACGGCGCTGCAGCGGCTGGGCGCCGAGGTGATCGCCGTCGACCGTTACGCCGACGCCGCGTTGCACCGGATCGCCGACCGCTCGATGGTGGTCGACCTGAGCGACAATGACGAACTCGCCGCGGCGATCCGGTGGTTGCAGCCGAAGTACGTGGTGGTCGGTTCCGATGTGGTGGCCACCGATGCGCTGACGGCCGTTGTCGACACGGGTTTCACCGAATTGGTGCCGGGCATCCGCGGCGCACGGCTGGCCGCGAACCCGGAGGGGCTGCGGCGCCTGGCGGCCGACGAGCTCGGGCTGCCCACCGCGCCGTTCTGGTTCGCCGGCTCGGTCGAGGAACTTCGGGCGGTGGCAGGGCATGCCGGGTTTCCGATGGTGGTCAAGCCGGTGGTGGGAGCGCTCGGCGAGGGCCGCTCGGTGATGGTGCGCGACAGCGACATCGAACCCGCCTGGCAACGCGCGGTCTCGGCCGCCGGCCCGGGCGCGCACCCGCGGGTGCTGGCCGAGCGGGTGGTGGAGTTCGACAGCGAGGTCACGTTGCTGGCCGCGCATCGCGACGGGGCCGACGGTCCGGCACTGGATTTCTGTGCACCGATCGGGCATCGCAGCGAAGAGGACCCGAATGGTCAACTGACGGTGGAGCTTTGGCAGCCCTATCCGATGACCGCGGTAGCGCTGGACGCGGCCAAATCGGTCGCCGCGCGGGTCGCGCGGGCGCTCGGCGGACGCGGCCTGTTCGGGGTGCAACTGCTGGTTCACGGTGACGAGGTGTACTTCACCGGCGTCGACGTGCGCCCCTACGACGCGGCCCTATTGACGCTGCGCACCCAGCGGCTTTCCGGCTTCGAACTGCAGGCACGAGCGATCCTCGGGCTGGCGATCGACCCCATCATGATCTCGCCCGGCGCGGCACGGCTGATCTACTCGCGGCGGCCGCCGGGAGCGCCCGCCCCCGAGGCCGCGCCCGACAGTGTGGCCGTGGTGGCCGACGCGCTCCGGGTGGCCGAAAGCGATGCGGTGGTGTTCTCCCACCACGAGGGCCACCCTCGCCGGAGGCTGGGTTTGGCACTGGCCACCGGCCCGGATGTGGCGGTCGCCCGCGACCGGGCCGGGCAGGTCGCGGCCGTTCTGGGCAAGCTGTGGCCGTGACCCCCGCGGTGGCGTGAGCCCGCCGCGGGTGCGACACTTCGGCAGGTGAGCTACGCAGGAGACATCACACCCGAGCAGGCCTGGGCGATGCTGCGCGACGACCCCACAGCGACGCTCGTCGACGTGCGCACCGACGCCGAATGGCGCTTCGTGGGTCTGCCGGATCTGGCCGGCCTGGGCCGCGAGGTGGTCTGCGTCGAATGGGTGCACTCCGACGGCAGCCCCAATCTGGACTTCGCTCAAGAGCTGACCGCCCGGGTACCGGCCGGGCCGGCGGTGTTTTTGTGCCGCTCCGGAAACCGCTCCATTCCCGCCGCCGAACTCGCGACCGCGGCCGGTATCGCCCCGTCCTACAACGTGCTGGACGGTTTCGAGGGCCACCTCGACGCGCAGTCCCACCGCGGCGGAACCGGTTGGCGCGCGGTGGGTCTGCCCTGGACGCAGTCGTGAGTGATTCGGGGCCCCGACACTCCGTGCGCGTTCCCAAGCCGTTGCCGGACGGTGTCAGTGCGGCCACCGTCGGGGTGCGCGGTGGCATCCTGCGCTCGCAGTTCGACGAGACCACCGAGGCACTGTTCCTCAGTTCCGGCTACATCTACGATTCCGCGGCCGCCGCCGAGCAGGCGTTCACCGGTGAGGTCGACCGGTTCGTCTACTCGCGGTACGGCAATCCGACCGTGTCGATGTTCGAGGAGCGGCTGCGGCTGATCGAGGGCGCCCCGGCGGCGTTCGCGACCGCCAGTGGCATGGCGGCGGTGTTCGTGGCGCTCGGTGCGCTGCTGGGCGCGGGCGACCGATTGGTGGCCGCGCGCAGCCTGTTCGGTTCGTGTTTCGTGGTCTGCAACGAGATCCTGCCCCGCTGGGGGGTCGAGACCGTCTTCGTCGACGGCGACGACATGGCGCAGTGGGAGCAGGCGCTGACCGACCCCGCCAAGCCCACTAAAGCGGTGTTCTTCGAGACGCCGTCCAACCCGATGCAGGCGCTGGTCGACATCGCCGCGGTCACCGAGCTGGCGCATGCTGCCGGCGCGAAAGTGGTGCTGGACAACGTGTTCGCCACCCCGCTGCTGCAGCAGGGCTTTCCGCTCGGAGTGGATGTGGTGGTGTACTCGGGCACCAAGCACCTCGACGGGCAGGGCAGGGTGCTCGGCGGGGCGATCCTGGGCGACCAGGAGTACATCGACGGTCCGGTGCAGAACCTGATGCGTCACACCGGCCCGGCGATCAGCGCGTTCAACGCCTGGTTGCTGTTGAAAGGTCTTGAAACACTGGCTGTTCGGGTCGACTACGCCAATGCTGCGGCGTTGCGGATCGCTGAGTACCTGGAACAGCACCGCGCGGTGCGCTGGGTGCGGTACCCGTTTCTGCCATCGCACCCGCAGTACGATCTGGCGCGCCGGCAGATGTCGGGCGGGGGAACCGTCATCACCTTCGAGCTCAGAACGCCGCGGGACGCCCCGGATGGCACGGCCAAACAGCGGGCGTTCGAGCTGTTGGACAAGCTGAGGCTGATCGACATCTCCAACAACCTCGGGGATGTGAAATCACTGATCACCCACCCGGCCACCACCACCCACCGAGCGATGGGGCCCGACGGGCGGGCCGCGATCGGGCTCGGTGACGGGGTGGTGCGGATCTCGGTGGGGTTGGAAGGCGTCGACGACCTGATCGCCGACCTGGATCAAGCGCTGGGATAGGTTTCCGGTCAGTCGTTTTCGATCACGCCGGTGGCGTGTTGGGCACGGTCCTCGTAGGCTCGCCGGGCCTCGGTGTCCAACTGCAGGAACACCGTGTTGTTGCCGGTTTTCTTGTTCAGCCAGCGGCGACCGCGATCCGGCAGCAGGGTCGCCAGGATCGCGGTGCGGCGCCCGAAGCTTGGCACCGACACCAGTGTCTTCGGCTTGTCGAGTACCTTGACCACCGCTGCCGCGACGTCTTGGGGCTCGACCGGCTTCTGCGCGGCCGACGGAGTGGTGCCCGAGATCAATTCGGTGTTGGTGAACGTCGGCAGCACCGCGCTCACCGCGACGCGCTGCGGGGCGAACTCGTCGGCCATCGCGGTGGTCAGGCCCACCACCGCAAATTTCGTTCCGGCGTAGAGCACTTGGCCGGGCACCGCCACGATCCCGGCCATCGAGGCGATGTTGATGATGTGGCCGCTTCGGCGTTTGACCATCTCCGGAAGCACCAGCTGGCAGCCGTTGAGCACGCCGTAGAAGTTGACCTCGGTGGCCGACCGGAAGGTCTCCGGCGTCTGCTCGAGGAAGGGGCCGACCGGCATCACGCCGGCATTGTTGATCAATACGTCGATGCGGCCGTCACCGTCGGCGCGGGCCTTGTCCAGGAACATCGAGAACGACTCGCGGTCGGTGACGTCGAGGGGGTGACCGGTGACCGGACTGCCGGCGCCGAGTTGCTTTACCGCCTCGTTGAGCGCATGGGTGTCGCGGTCGCCGATGACGACGCGGGCGCCGCGGCGCAGCAGGGCGGTGGCGGTCGCCAGCCCGATGCCACGGGCGGCGCCGGTGATGGCGATGGTCTTACCGCGGATGTTGTCCACACCGAGGAACTTAACAGGTGTCAAATTCTTCCGTCGCGGATCTCCCGATGTGGACCGCGGACCGGCGGGCCTCAGGCCCAGCGGCCGAGGATCTCGCCGGCGTGCTTACCCAGGCTGACCTGCAACAGCGGGCCGAAGCTGATTCGCCCGATGCCGAGCGGGCCGAACGAGGCCGGGTCGTCCTGGTCTGGTGCGGCGAGCGCGTTGACCGGCTTGGGCAGTCCGGCGGCCAGGGCGCGCAGGGTGTCCGCGTCGTGGCGGCCCACCGGGTAGAGCACGTCGGCACCTGCCTCGGCGCAGTCGGTGAGCCGGGCGATGGCACGGTCGATGCGATCGGCGTCGTCGCCGTCTTTGCGCAGGAACAGGTCGGTGCGGGCGTTGATCACGATGTGGGTGCCCACGGCATCGGCTGCTTGGCGCAGTGCGGCGACGTACTCGGCGTGCTCGGACGCCGAACGCAGCCGCTTGTCCTGGCTGTGCACCGAGTCCTCGATATTGGCCCCGACCACACCGGCGTCCAACAGCCCTTCGACCAGCCGCTGGGGGGACTCGCCGTAGCCGGATTCGATGTCGAGCGACACCGGCACGTCGACGGCCTCGGTGATCTGGCGGACCCTGCCCAGCACCTCGGCGAAGGACATGCCCTCGCCGTCGCTGCGGCCCATCGACTCGGCCACCGGCTTGCTGCCGACCGTCAAGGCGCTGAACCCGGCGTCCACGGCCAGCTTGGCCGACCACACATCCCACACGGTGGGCAGGACGACCGGATTGCCCGGCTGGTGCATCGCCAGGAACGCCGCCGCCCGCTGCCCAAGAACCTCGTGACTCGTCATTTCTCCAACTCTTCCATGTGGTATTTGCTGGCCGACTCTCGGGGCGTGTTTTGCGGCGAACCTTCCATCGATACGTGCCGACGGTCTGTCACCGCCCGCTCGAACTGTGGCATGAACTGTGAACTGCTGCATTGGTCTTCGGCTGAAGTCCGAATTTGTAGATTGAATTCCGTTGTAGCTCTTGGACTATGGGGTTTCGCCCGATCAGTGCATGGGTATAGGCTGGCTGAATTCCGGGCAGGGGGTATGGCAGTCCCGTGATTCACCAAAAGACCTGCAGTGTCGCAGGTCGTCGTTCACGCATGTGGTTTTCGATTCGCACGCAAAGAAAGTGGCACACATGACCGGTCAACGGCTCGCCCGCACGCTGGGCACGGGAGCGGCAGCAGCAGCGTTCATGGCGTTCACAGCCACTCCGTTGGGCGGTGCCCCCGCTGCGCAGGCTGACGAACTGGACTGGATCTTCGACCTGTTCAATCCGGCGGACTGGGCGGCGCCGGCCACCGATACCGCCGTCACCACCTACGACTGGGATGCGCTGATCGACGCCGACGCGGTGTCGGGCTCGGCGGACAGCGGTGCCTTCGACCTCGGCGGCCTATTCGGCAACTTCTCGATCGATGAGAGCACCTACGACATGATCCATACCTTCCAGCAGGGTTGGATCAACAGTGACTTCGGCCAGTTCGTCGACACCGCGATCAACACGCTTTCTGGCCAGTACCTGATCGGTAACGGTACCGACGGAATAGACGGCGGCTCGCTGGCTGAGGCTCAAGGCGGCGACGGCGGTCTGTGGTTCGGTGACGGCGGCGCCGGCGGTACCTCCGCCGAGGGCATCGGTGGCGACGGCGGCGACGCGGGCCTCAGCGGCAACGGTGGCACGGGCGGGGCCGGAGCCGACGGCGGCATCGGTGGTGACGGTGGTGCAGGCGGCACGCTGATGGGCACCGGCGGAGCCGGTGGCACCGGAGGTACCGGCCTGGACGGCGATCTCGGTGGTGATGGCGGCGCCGGTGGTGTCGGCTTGGGCACCATGTTCGGCGAGGGCGGCGTCGGTGGCACCGGCGGCGCCGGCGGCGTGGGGGTCGCGAACGGCACCGGAGGTGACGTCACCGCAGGTAACGGCGGCTCCGGTGGCGTGGGGGGCAGGGGCTCGGACATCGGCGGTAACGGCGGCGTCGGCGGTGCCGGCGGCGAGGCCACCTCCAACGGTTCGGACGGCACCGCGGTCGGCGGCGATGGCGGTGACGGCGGAGACGGCGGGATCGGCGGCCAGACCATGGGCGACGGCGGCGTCGGTGGGGCCGGCGGGGACGCCACGGCCAACGGCTCCGGCGGTAACACCGTCGGCGGTGACGCCGGCGACGGCGGCGACGGTACCGGCACGCCGGCCGGGGCGGTCGGGCCGGTCGGTGGTGACGGCGGTGCCGGTGGAGTCGGTGGCTACGCGCTGTCGCACGGTGAGGGCGGGACCGCGACCGGTGGCACCGGTGGCACCGGGGGAACCGGCGGTGAGGGCGGTACCGGCAACAATGGCGGGGCCGGCGGAGACGGTGGTGACGGGGGCGGCGCCCGGACCACGGGCACCGACGGTCACCCGACCGGCGGCGACGGCGGCGACGGCGGCACCGGTGGGGCCGGCGGCATCGGCGGGCAGGGCGGACCCGGTGGCGACCCCGGTGAGCCCGGGGCGACCAGCGCCAACGGCGGCAGCACCGGGACGCCCGGTTCGCCCGGTCAGCCCGGAGAGCCGGGTCCGGACGGCCCGCCGCCGAACAACCAGGACTGACGGCTCTCAGTCGTTCTGCTGATCCGAGATCACCGCGCGCAGCTGGTATTTCACAACCTTGCCGGACTGGGTGCGGGGTAGGGCGTCGACGAACTCCAGCCGAATGGGCAGTTTGAACGCCGCCAGCTTGTCGCGGGCGAATGCGCGCAGCTCATCCAGCGCCAACGTCGCACCCGGGCGTAGCGCCACCACGGCGGTCACCGCCTCGCCCCACTTCTCGTGCGGAGTGCCCAGCACGGCGACCTCGGCCACGGCCGGATGCCCGTAGAGCACATCTTCGACCTCGGCCGGGTAGACGTTCTCGCCGCCGGAGATCACCATGTCCTTCACCCGGTCGATCACCCAGATGTAGCCCTCGTCATCGGCCTGGCCGATGTCGCCGGTGTGAAACCACCCCTGCGCGTCGATCACCGCGGCGGTGGCTTCGGGATTGCGCCAGTAGCCGGCCATCACCTGCGGGCCGCGCACGCAGATCTCGCCGCGGGTGCCGGCCGGCACCGGGACGTTGTTGGCGTCGACCAGGCGCACATCCGACAATGGCAACACCTGATTGCCCGCGGCGCCGATCTTCACGCCGACCTCGTCGGTGCGCAGCACCAGCGCCAGCGGCGCCGTCTCGGTCAGTCCGTAGCCCTGCGCGAACGGGATGTCCCGCTCGCCGTAGCGGTGAATCAGCGCCTCGGGCACCGGGGCGCCGCCGCAGACGAAGTACCGCACGCTGGACAGGTCGGCCGCGGCGAACTGCGGTAGCTGGGCCATGAACAGGAACATCGCCGGTACCCCGAACATGGTGGTGACCCGGTGCTCGGCGATGAGCTTCAGCGCTTCGGCCGGATCGAAGGCCGGCATCAGCACGATCCGGCCTCCCTTTTGCAGGGTCAACAGGGTGGTGACGTTGAGTCCGCCGATGTGAAACAACGGTGCGCAGACCAGCGACACATCTTGTTGGCTGGTGTCGAACGACAACAGCGCATTGATGTTGTTCCAGAACAGGTTTGCGTGGGTGAGCATGGCGCCCTTGGGCCGCCCGGTGGTGCCCGAGGTGTACATGATCACCGCGATGTCGTCGGGCTCGGGGAACACCGGGTCGGCCAGCGGTGCACGGCCGGCGAGCAGTGCGTCGGCAACCTCCCAGCCCGGCACCGCGGTCAGCGCGATCGCGCGTCGCAGACCCGACTCGGCGCGTATCGGGTCGATCACCGTGGCGCGCTCGGCGTCGGCCAGCAGCGTGTGCACTCCCGCGTCGCCCAGGATGTAGCGGAGTTCGTCGGCGGTGAGCCGCCAGTTCAGCGGTACGAATGCGGCGCCGATCCGGGCGGCGGCGAACAGCGTGACCAGAAAGTCGGGGTGGTTGAGGCCCACATAACCGACCCGATCGCCGCGGCGCATGCCGCCGGCCACCAGTTCGGCTGCCAGACGGTCGATACGGTCCGCGAAGTCCCCATAGGTCCAAGTGTTTTCGCCGAAAGTGATCGCCGGCAGCCGCGGCGTTGCCGCCGCCCGCCTAGCGATCCAGGAGCCGAGGTCGATCGCAGCTGTGGTCACCGGGTGAACGCTAGCTGCGCAGACGTGCGCCGGGGCACGATTCGGCCGGGCCGACGTCCTGGCGCACGGTCGCGGCAATTAACGCTCGGGCTGATTTTTTATGTCGGCCGGCGCCGGCACTTCAGTAAAAGGTGAGAACGGTGAGCGCTTTTATGTGGGTAACGGAATTATTCCCGTTGATTTTAACTGTGAACCATTGTGACGACCGTCTCCATTGCCCTTATCACCTGGGAAAACGCGGGTCGATGTGCGGGCGGTGGCGTGCCGGGTGACGGTAGGTGAACGGCCATTGAACATTGTTATTCCGCGGACTTTTCGGCTCGCGCATTTGGACTTTGAAGCGCTAGGTTCATCCTCGCCGCGCTGACCATTGCCCGGCAGCTGAGGAAGGGCTTCGCAGATGAGCGGTCGCCGGGGTGGCGGTTCGGGTCGAGGGGTAGTCGCGGCGGTGTTGGCGTTGAGTTGCTGCCTGCTGGCCGCGCCGGCCGCGCATGCCGACTTCGACGACCTGCTCGACACCCTGCTCGGCGCCGGTGTCGACGTGGACCCGGGCGCTCTGCCGGCAGATTCGGCCGATATCGGCGACCTCGGTGTCCTGCAGGACCCGCTGAGCCAGCTCGACCAGTTGTTCCACGACTCGCCGAGCTCCGCCGACGGCACTCCCGAGGAGCCCGCCGAGCCGGCCCCCGAAGCGCCGAACGACGACCCGTCCGACTCGACCGCGGGTGGCGAACACAGCAGCGAGAGCGGCGGTTCCAACAACCTGCCGAGCCTGCCGAAGTTCGGCATGCCCGGCAGCGGCTCCGGCGGCAGCGGTGGCGGCCCCGGCGGCGGCAGCGGCGGCGGACCTGGCGGTTCCAGCCCGGGCGCCGCGAAGACCAAGGCCAACACCAGCGGCAGCAACGGCACCGGCGGCGCGCCGGTGACGCCGGCCCCACAGCCGTAAGCCGGGCGCCGGCGGCAGCCGGGCAACTGGCAGGCTGGCCGCGTGCCCGGTTCGATCTGCGACATCCTGCCGTCGGTGGCGGCCGCGCTCGGGGCGCCGGGCGCAACCGATCAGCTCGGCCTGCGCGAACAAATCGGCGAGGTGCGGCGCGTGGCGGTGGTGTTGGTCGACGGGCTGGGCTACCACCTGTTGCCGCAGCTGGCGCAAGACGCCCCGTTGCTGGCCTCGGTACTGGCCGGCACCACCGGGCAGCTGACCGAGCTGGCCTGCACGTTCCCCTCCACCACGCCGACCAGCCTGGTGTCGTTGGGAACCGGTGCGCCGCCGGGAGAACACGGGGTGCTGGGCTTCACGCTCAACGTCCCCGGCACCGACCGGGTGCTCACCCACATCTTCTGGCGAGACGACCCCCCGCCGGCGACCTGGCAGCCGGTGCCGACCTGGTTCGAGCGACTCCGCGACGCCGGCATCGCCGCCCGGGCGGTGCTGCCGGAGATGTTCATCGGCAGCGGGCTCACCGAGGCCGCCTACCGGGGCGCGGAGTTTCGCCCGACCGCCAAAGGCGAGCACTACGCCGCCCGGGTCGCCGCGGAACTGGTGGCGGCGCCCGGCCTGGTCTACGGCTACACCGCGGCGCTCGATCATGCCGCGCACGTCTCGGGCATCGGCTCGCCGCACTGGCAAACCGCGGCCGCCAAGGTCGACGCTCTGCTGCGGCATCTGGTCGAGCAGCTACCGGGTGATGCCGCGCTGGTGGTCACCGCCGATCACGGCGGGCTCAACGTGCCCCACCCCGCCCGGATCGACCTGGATGCCGATCCGCGGCTGCGCGCGGGTATTCGGGTGGTCGCCGGCGAGCCGCGGGTGCGCTACCTGCATACCGAGGCCGGCGCGACCGCGGACGTGCTGGCGGCCTGGACTGAACTGCTGGCCGGGCGGGCCGTGGTTCAAACCCGCGAGCAGGCCGTGGCCGCCGGCCTGTTCGGACCGGTGCGCGAAGAACATCTGGCGCGCATCGGCGACGTCGTCGTCACCTGCACCGGCGACACCGCGATCCTGGCGACCGAGCACGAGCCACCGCAGACGGCGCAACTGGTGGGCTTCCACGGCGGTCTGACCCCGGTGGAGACCGCGATCCCGCTGATCACTCTGCGTTGAGGGTGCCGGGCACTCGCACTTCTGCGCCCTGGATGCAGAGCCAACGGGAGCGGGCTACTCCGAGTCGCCGTACTCGTCGAACCAGTGCGCAAGTTTGCCGCGCCGGCTGACCGCGCGCAGCCGGCGTTCGGCCGACAAGCGGGTCTTGGTGGTGGTGACGATGAGCAGTTCGTCTCCGACGGTGATCCGGGTGTCGGGCTGCGGGACGAAGGTTTCGCCCTTGCGGATGATCAGCGTGATGACGCTCGGGTCGGGCAGCCGCAACTCGAGCACCGAGACGTTGTGCAGCCTCGATTCCGGCTGCACCGTCATCGTCAACAGCTCGGCCTCCAGGACGTCCAGTGGTGCCGCCTCCACCTGGATCTCGCGGGTGGCGTCCCGCGAGATCAGCCCCAGCCAATGCGCGAACAGTCCCAGACTCGGTCCCTGGACCACGGTGTACACCACCACCAGGATGAACACGATGTTGAGCAGTCGGTAGCTGTCCGGCACGCCCTCGACGATCGGGAACGTCGCGAGCACGATCGGAACCGCGCCGCGCAGGCCCGCCCAGGACAGGAAGATCTGTTCGCGCCACGGCACCTTGAACCAGATCAGCGATGCCACCACCGACAGCGGCCGGCTCAGCAACAGCAGCACCGCGCCGATCAGCAGCGCCGGGACCAGTTCCCCGGGCAGCTGGCTGGGGCTCACCAACAGGCCGAGCAACACGAACAGACCGATCTGCGCCAGCCAGCCCAGCCCCTCGGCGAACGAGCGGATGGCCGCGCGGTGCGGCAGGCCGGAGTTCGCCAGCACCACCCCGGCCAGGTAGGCGGCGATGAACCCGCTGCCGTGCACCCAAGCGGCCGCCGCGAACGCCACCATGCCCAGCCCGAACGTCGCCAACGGGTACAGGCCGGATGCCGGAAGGGCGGCACGACGCAGCGTCATCGCCCCGAGCAGCCCGGCAACCAAGCCGATCGCCGACCCCACCGCCAACTCGAAGACGACATCGACGATGGCGTGCACCGGGGCGATCGTCAGCGGTGTGGTGCTCAGCATCAGCACCACGATCGCCGCGGGTGCGTCGTTGAAGCCGGACTCGGCCTCCAGCAGACCGGCCACCCGCCGCGGCAGCGGCAACACGCGCAGGATGGAGAAAACTGCGGCCGCGTCGGTGGGTGAGACGATCGCGCCCAGCAGTAAGGCCAGCTGCCAGCTGATGCCCAGCAGCAGGTGCGCGGCCACCGCGATCACCGCCATGCTGACCACCACACCCACGGTGGCCAGCACCGCCGCCGGCGCGAGCAGCTTGCGGATGTTGGCGAACTTGGTCGTCAAACCACCTTCGACCAGGATCACCGCCAGCGCGGTGGTGCCCAGGTCGCTGGCCAGTTGTACGTCGGAGAAGTCCAGTCCCAGCCCGTCGTTGCCGATCGCCACCCCGACGAACAGGAACAGCAGCAGGCTGGGCAGGCCCACCCGGTCCGCGGCCCGGGTCGCGATGATGCTGGCGAGCAGAACCAGGCCCCCGATCAGCAGGGCCAGGTAGAGCTGCTCCAGGGTCATCTGATTCCCATTCGAACCGGCGGTGGTGGCCGAACCCGCTCGTGTGATTCGCTCAAGGACAGCGGGTTCGTGTTATCTGTCAGTAAATCAGTACTGCCGTCACGACTGTGGTACACCCGGAACAGCCGGGAGCGATGCGGGATGAGGTGAGCGATCATGCGGGTCGGGATCGCCGGTGCCGGCGCTGTCGGGCGGTCGGTGGCGCGGGAACTGATCGGCGACGGCCACCGGGTGCTGCTCATCGAGCGCAACCCGGCGCACTACGAACCCCATTCCGTCCCCGGAGCCGAGTGGCTGCTGGCCGACGCCTGCGAGTTGTCGGCGCTGCAGGAATGTGGCATCGAGATCTGTGATGTGGTGATCGCCGCCACCGGCGACGACAAGGCGAACCTGGCCACCGCGCTGCTGGCCAAGGCCGAGTTCGGGGTGGCCCGGGTGGTGGCCCGGGTCAACAACGCGCGCAACGAGCGGTTGTTCACCGAGGAGTGGGGCATCGACGTGGCGGTCTCCACACCCCGCGCGATGGTCGCCGCGGTGGAAGGCGCCATCGATGTCGGCCACCTGGTGCCGTTGATGGGCTTGCGGCGCGGTCAGGCCAGCCTGACCAAATTGACACTGCCCGAAGACAATCCGCTGATCGGCCGACAAATCTGCGATATCGCGCTGCCCGAGGGCGCGGCCTTGCTCGCGGTGCTGCGCGGCGACTCGGTCATCCTGCCGCGGGCCGCCGAAGCGCTGCGGGCCGGCGACGAGATGCTGTTCGCGTCGGTCAGCGGGATGGATGATCAGGTCCGGGCGGTCGTGCATGGGGTGCCGGCCGGCAGAAGAACGCTTTGACCGCCGTGCCGCCGCGGTGGACAGCCGTGAACACGCCAGCTGCTTCCGGGGATGACGCGGCCAGCCTGGCCGCCGGTGCCGGCGTCATCGCCACGGTGCTGGCCGCGGCGCGGGCCGCGGCGACGTCGCGCGAATTGATCAACGACCCGTTCGCCGCGCCGTTGGTGCACAAGGTCGGCCTGGAGTTCTGCATCCGGGTGGCCGACGGTGATCTGGACATCAGTCGGCTCGGCAGGGACGGCGGATTTCCGCGGCTGGCGGAGTTCTCCGCGGCGCGCACCAACTTCTTCGACGCGTTCGTCACCGACGCCGCGCGCGGCGGGATCCGCCAGGCCGTGATCCTGGGGTCGGGACTGGACACCCGCGCCTACCGGTTGTGGTGGCCGGCCGAGACCACCGTCTACGAGGTGGACCATCCCGCGGTGGTCGACTTCAAGGCCACCACCATGCGCGACTGGGGCTGCGTGCCCAGCGTCAACCGTCGCGCGGTCGGTGTCGATCTGCGCAGTGACTGGCCGGCCGCGCTGCGGCGAGTGGGTTTCGACGCCGCAGCGCCTACCGCGTGGGTCATCGAGGGTCTGCTGGTCTGGTATGTGCCGTCGGATGCCCAGAATCGGCTGCTCGACGGTGTCACCGCGCTCAGCGCCCCGGGTAGCCGGCTCGCCGCCGACCATGCGGTGCCGCCGAGTCGACCGCAGGCGGTGCATCATGAGTCGCTCGTGGAGCGTTGGCGGCGGCGCGGCCTGAGTTTGAGCGGGCCCGGACCGTTCTATTCCGGAGAGCACACCGACGTGGTGCGACACCTGAAGGAAAGCGGCTGGGCAACGGTTGAATCCGGGATCGCCGACCTGTTCTCCGTGGCGCGGCTGCCACGGCTGACCGACCGCGAGCTCGACGGCGCCCCGGCCGTGATCCGTTATGTCGCCGCCACCCGTTCCTAGCCGTCGCCCTCGAGAATTCACACAGCGCTGGATAGCAGCGCGTCCAACACCGAATAATGTTGGCTGCCAGTGTTGTTCGGGACGACGGGCCGGGGCCCCGGCGGGACTCGAGGGCTCACCCTCGGCCGCACCGGGGCCCCGGTTGCACCGTCAGTGTCGCGGCCGGTGTTATCCGGCCATGAATTCGGCGTAGGCCGAAGCCAATTCGGGCGGAAGCACCGTCGTCTGGCACTGCCGTTGCTTCTCACCGATCGGTGCCAGGATGCCACGCAGCTCGTAGTACTCCTGCGGGTTGGCGGTGAAATAGCTGCGCACGTCCGCCGCAGCCTGCGGCCGCGGTGCGCTGATCGCCTGGTTCACCACCGCATTGGCGCCGGGGTGAGTGCTCAGGTACTGCCGAGCCGAACCGGTGACCGAGTCGACGGTGCTCGTCACCGCCGCGTGACTGCAGTCCGGTGCCGCTGCGGCCGACGGTGCGGCGATCAGCGTGGCCGCAGTGGCGCCCAGCACTCCGGCGCCGAGGCCGAGTCGCCGAATCATGGTGACGCCGAGGGGTTTCGACATGGATGTTTCCTTCCGGGTGAATGAAATGCAATTCCCGTCCGGAGCCCAAGGTACGCGCGGGTGTGGGCAGCACCGTGTGTGCTGGAGCACACCCGAATACGCGCTGCGCCAATCGGTTCAGCACCCGCCGGTCAATTTCCGGTAAGCGCGCCGCAGATGCGGGACTAGTCGGTAAGGGCGCTCTTAAACTCCGGGATCAACGCTTATCGGATCGTGACCTTAAGGTTTGCTCGCACGGTCGATTGCGGCCTCGGCGGCCTCCCGGATCGGGCCCCGCCACACGTCGCCGTGACCGGGCGCCAGCACCTCGGTCTCCAGCAACGCCAGTGCCGACAAACTGCGGATGCAGTCCTGCTGGCTGTGGCTGAACAGTGCCGGCAGCAGCTGTGGCCCGGTGTGCGCCAGCACCGGGTGGCCGGTGATCAGCGCGTCCCCGCTGGCCAGCACACCGTCGACCAGATAGGAGCAGTGGCCACGGGTGTGGCCCGGTGTGGGGATGGCGGCCGGCTGGCCGGGCAGGCCGGCGGCGATCTCCCCGGTCAGCGGCTGCGCGGACGGGATGCCCTCGCGGTTCAGGCCACCGTTGCGCAGCACGTGCAGGCTCCACCGTGCCCAACTCGGCCGCCACAGCTGCGGGGCCACCGCCAGCGGCGAGGCCTGCTCCAGATACGCCCGCTTGGCGTGTCCCACTTCGTCGGCGTGGCAGTAGACCGGCGTTCCGTAGGTCTTGGCGAGCCAGATTGCCGCACCGAAGTGGTCGACGTGGGCATGGGTGAGCAGGACCGCGCGCACGTCGGCCGCGTGGTAGCCGAGGGCGCCCAGCGACGCCAGCACGTCGGTGCGGTCGCCGGGATAACCGGCATCGATGAGCAGTACGCCGGTCTCGTCGGTCACCAACAGCCAGTTGACCGCCTCACCACGGGCCAAGTAGACCCGCTCGGTCACCGGAACCACCTCGACCAGCCTCGCACCCATGCCCGTGAGTCTAGGAAGATCGCGGGAGAGTAGAAAAGGTGGACATGGTGGAACTGAAACTCGGATACAAGGCATCGGCGGAGCAGTTTGGACCGCGGGAACTGGTGGAACTCGGCGTGGCCGCCGAGTCTCACGGCATGGACAGCGCCACGGTCAGCGACCACTTCCAACCCTGGCGTCACGAAGGCGGGCACGCCCCGTTCTCGCTGGCCTGGATGACCGCGGTCGGCGAGCGCACCAAGAAGCTCCAGCTGGGCACCTCCGTGCTCACCCCGACGTTCCGGTACAACCCGGCCGTCATCGCGCAGGCCTTCGCCACGATGAGCTGCCTGTATCCCCAGCGGGTCTTCTTGGGGGTGGGCACCGGCGAGGCGTTGAACGAGATCGCCACCGGCTTCATCGGTGAGTGGCCGGCGTTCAAGGAGCGGTTCGCCCGGTTGCGCGAGTCGGTGCGGCTGATGCGCGAGCTGTGGCGGGGCGACCGGGTCGATTTCGACGGCGACTACTACACCCTCAAGGGAGCGTCGATCTACGACGTGCCCGACGGCGGTGTGCCGGTCTACATCGCGGCGGGCGGGCCGACGGTGGCCAAATACGCCGGACGGGCCGGCGACGGCTTCATCTGCACCTCCGGCAAGGGCGAAGAGCTCTACACCGAGAAGCTGATGCCGGCGGTGCGCGAAGGTGCGGCGGCCGCCGAGCGAGACGTCGACGGGATCGACAAGATGATCGAGATCAAGATCTCCTACGACCCGGACCCTGAGTTGGCGCTGAACAACACCCGGTTCTGGGCGCCGCTGTCGCTGACCCCCGAACAGAAGCACTCGATCGACGACCCGATCGAGATGGAGAAGGCCGCCGATGCGCTGCCGATCGAACAGATCGCCAAGCGCTGGATCGTCGCCTCGGATCCCGACGAGGCGGTGGAGCAGGTCGGCCAGTACGTGACGTGGGGCCTGAACCACCTGGTGTTCCACGCCCCCGGACACGACCAGCGGCGTTTCCTGGAGCTGTTCAAGACCGACCTGGAGCCGCGGCTGCGTCGGTTGGCCTGATCGCCCGGCGACCCTGCGGTTCTATGCCGAGTGTGCGGATTGGCACGCGACACGCCGAGACCGGCGTACCAAACCGCACACTCGACGGTCGCACCGGCCGGCGGAAGGGCGGCCGGGGTCAGAAGGTGCTCATCGGCCGCACCGCGTTGGCCATGTCGACCAGCGCGTAGCGGTGCGCCTGCGTCGGCGCCAGCCGGGCCAGGGCGCGCAGCGCCATCTCCACACCCAGCCGGAGCCCGTGTTCGGTGAACGGGAACCCGAGAATGTGGTTCGTGCTCGCCTCGTGCTCGGTCAGCCAGTCCATCGCCGCGCCCAGCACCAGCGCCCGGATCTGCAGCACCCGCGGCTCGGTGTCCGGCAATGCCTCCACGCGGCGGGCGGCGTCGCGGATCTGGGCCTCGGTGATCTCGTTCTTCGACGGCCCGGACAGCAGCGTCACCGCGCTGGTCAAGCGCGCCGTGGTGAAATGCCTTGAGGTGGCCGAGACTTCGTCGAGTGTCCGAACCGCTGCGGTGCGGTCACCCTCGACCGAAAGCGCGCGGGCCAGGCCGAAGGCGGCCGAGATCACGCTGTCGTCGGTGCGCCACACGCTCTCGTAGAACGCGCGTTCGTCCGCGGTGCCGGCCAGCTCGGCGGTGGCGGCCAGCGCCATCTTGGGCGCCAGCTCGCCGGGGAACATGTCGAGCACCTCGGTGAAATCCTTGCGCGCGGCTTCGTAGTCACCGGTGAGCAGCTGGGCCACGCCGCGGAACCACACCAGCCGCCACCGCCAGCCGACCTGCTCGGCAAGGTCGTCGAGCTTGCTGGTCGCCTTGGTGACGTTGCCCAGATCCAGCAGCGCGCGCACCTCCATCAGCGGCAGTCCGATGGACTCCGACAGGTCGATGCCCTCCGATTCCAGCGCGCTGTTGCGCACCGCACGCAGCGAATCCAGCGTCTGCACCGGTTCGCTCAGCTCCATCGACGTCAGCAGCGGCGCGGCGACGTCGCCGGGGTCGATGAGCGGCACCTGCAAGGCGGTGATGATCTCGCGGGCGGTCAGGTTCTGCGAGTGCACATGCCCGTCGAGGTAGACGTCGGTGTGCGCGACCAGCAGGTGCTCGCCGAACGTGGACCGCGACCTGGTGAAGACCGACGACAACCCGGGCCGGGGTATCCCGGTGTCCCTGGCGACCACCTCACGCAGCACGCCCATCAGCTGCGAGGACATCTCCTCCGCGGAGGTGAACCGCCGGCGCGGATCCGGGTCGATGGCACGGCGCAGCAGCCGGTGGTAGGAGTCGTACTTGGCCAGGACCGGGTCGTCGTCGGGTAGGCCGTCGACGTAACGGCCCTCCCGGGTGCGCAGCTTCAGCGTCAGCGCCGCCAGGGTGCGGCCCACGGTGTAGATGTCGGTGGCCACGGTCGGTCCGGTCCGGACGATGTCCGGTGCCTGGTAGCCGGGGGTGCCATAGAGGTATCCGAACGAGTTGATGCGCGACACCGCGCCGAGGTCGATCAGCTTGAGCTGCTCGGCGGTCAGCACGATGTTCTCCGGCTTGAGGTCGTTGTAGACCAGGCCCAGCGAATGCAGATATCCCAACGCCGGAAGGATCTCCAGCATGTAGGCGATGGCCTGGGCCACCGGCAGCCGGCTGTCGCGCCGCTGCTTGAGTGACTGGCCGCCGACGTACTCCATCACGATGTAGCCGACCGGATCGCCGTGCGAATCCGGGTGCTGGACGAAGTTGAAGATCTTCACGATCGACGGGTGGGTCACCTCGGCGAGGAACTGGCGCTCGGCCATCGCGATGGCCTGCGCCTCGGCGTCGCCGGAATGCACCAGGCCCTTGAGCACCACCGGGCGCTCGTTGACGTTGTGATCGACCGCCAGGTAGACCCAGCCCAGGCCGCCGTGCGCCACACAGCCTTTGATCTCGTACTGCCCGGCCACCATGTCTCCGGGTTTGAGTTGCGGCAGAAAGGAATACGGGCTCCCGCAATGCGGGCACCAGCCTTCGGAGGCGCCCTTGACGTCGCCGGTGGACCGGCCCACCGGCCGACCGCAGTTCCAGCAGAAGCGCTTGGCCTCGGCCACCACCGGGTCGGGCATCAGCGCCTCGAGGGGGTTGATCTCGGGAACCCGGGGGATCTCCACCAGGCCGCCGCCGAGCCGCCGCCGCGGCGCCACGGTACGCACCACCGCCGCGACGCGGGAGTCGTCGTCGGCCGAGATCGCCGCGTTCGAACCCTCGCGGGGGCGGAAGATCGCCTGGGTGGACATCGGCCGGCGCACCGACGACGATTCGGCCAGCACGTCGGCCCGCTGGGTGGCCGGGCCGTTATCGTCGAAGTCGTCGAACTCGGCGGCCGAGTGCTCGTCGGCGCCGCGGTCCGAATCGTCGCTTGCCATCAGTCCGAGTACCTCGGTGTAGGCGGCAGCGGTGCCGGTCCCAGCACCGTCAACCACTTGCGGTACAACGTGTTCCAGGTGCCGTCGCGGCGGATGCGTTCCAGGGTGCCGTTGACGAAGCGGACCAGCCCGGTGTTGTCCAGGTTGATCCCGATGCCGTAGGGCTCCTCGTCCATGCTCGGCCCGACGATGTGCAGATAGGGGTCCTGCGACATCAAACCCGCCAGGATCGAGTCGTCGGTGCTGACCGCGTCGACCTGACGCTGCTGCAGCGCGACCAGGCAGTCGGCCCAGTTGACCACCGAGACGATGATCGGCGCCGGGCTGATCTGCCGGATGCGGCGCAACGAGGTGGTGCCCTGCGCGACGCAGACCCGCCTGCCGGACAGATCGCCGGCCTGGCGGATCGAGGAGTCGCGCGGCACCAGCAGCCGCTGATTGGCGACGAGGTAGACCGTCGAGAAGTTCACCAGCTTCCGGCGCCCGCAGGTGATGCTCATGGTCTTGACAACGATATCGACTTCGGACTTCTGCAGCGCCTCAATGCGTTCGGCGGAGGCCAGGATTCGGTACTCGACCTGCGACGGGGTGCCGAAGATGTCGCGCGCCACCTCGCCGGCGATGTCGACGTCGAAGCCGGTGATCTCGCCGGTGATCGGATCGCGGAAGCTGAACAGGTTGCTGCCGATGTCCAGCCCGACGATCAGCCGGCCCCGGTGGCGGATCTTGGCCACTGCGGCGTCGGCTTCGGCCTTGCTGCGGAACGGGTGCAGGCTGGCGGTGGCGTCGCAGTTCTCGGCCGGCTCGGGCTGCCGCGGCGGCTCGGGCGGCAACTCCTGCATGCCGGCCGGAGTGGGCGGCGGCAGTGTCGGCACCGCGGTCGGCATCACGAACTCGGTGCGGCCGCACCCGGTCAACCCCGACAGCACCAGTATCGCGCTCAGTGCGCACACGATCAGTCGGGGCCTGCGCCGGCTCATCATTTGTACTCGTTCAGTCGAGGCCACAGGCCGAGCGCGACGGCGATCGCCGCCCCCAGGCTGAGCACCGCGCCCCCGACCGGGGCCACCGACAGCACCCGGCGGGCGTTGAGGACGTCGTTGCGCAACTGGTTGCGGCTGTGCTGCAGTGCCTTGTCCAGCGCCGCGTCGAGCTGGTCGAACGCCGGAGTGGAGTCATCGCCGCTGCCGCCCAGCGCCACCTGGGTGGCGGCCCGGTAGTTGCCGACGCCGATGTAGGAGTTCATCCGGTCGTTGGCCTGCCGCCATCGGGCCAGCAGCTGCCCGGCGTTGGCCAAGTCGGCCTTGTCGACGGCGTCACCGCGGTCCAGGTAGCCCTCCAGCTGCTGTTGCATCGTGTCGATGCGCTGGTAGAAGGTCTGCTTGCGCGCTTCCTCGTCGCCGCGGCGGATCAGCGACAGGGTCTCATCGGCGCGCGCCTGCTGCGCGGTGATCGCCAGGTTGGTGATCGCCTTGAGGGACTCGGCGCCGGTGTCCTTGGCGTTGCGGCTGCCCGCGGTGGAGATCACCAGGACGGTGCCGACCCAGATCACCATCAGCAGGATCGCCATCCCGCCCGCGACCAGGCCCGGGTTGATCCGGCGCCGGGTGTGCCGTGCCAGCCAGCGGTGCGCGAACGCGCCGAACAGCACGGTGGCCGCCACCACCAGGATCACCGGGGCGGGCACCCGGGTCGACGCGGTGGTCTGGCTGTCCACCGTCGCCGAGGTGGCCTGGTAGAGCCGCTGGGCGTCGGGCAGGATCGTGTGCTGCATCAGCTCGGAGGCTTCCGACAGGTAGGACGAACCGACCGGATCGCCCGACCGGTTGTTGGTCCGGGCCGTCTCGATCAGACCGGTGTAGACGGCCAGTCCGTCATTGATCCGCCCCAGCAGCTGCAGCAGCGGCTCGTCGCTCAGGCCCCCGGACGCCCGGGTCACCGCCACCGCGGCATCGGTGATGGCGTGTTCGTAGCGCTCCCGGACGGCTCGCGGCTCGCCCTGGGCGATGAACGCGGTGGCCGCCGCCGCATCGGCGACCGACAGCGTGATGTAGAGCCGTCCCGCCGCGTAGGCCAGCGGCTCGGTGTGGTCGAGCACCGTGGTCAGGGTGTTCTGCCGGTTGTTGATCGTGGTGGCCGTGGCGAAGGCGCTGATGCCGCCGAGGGTGGCCAAGATGATGCCGATGGCCAGGATCCGCCCCGGGGTGGTGGTGAAGAACCACCAGCGGGGCCGGGCCGATTCGATCGGCGACCGTAACCCCGCCGGCTCCGTTGACGGATGCGCCAACTCAACGGTCACGTCTATTCAGGCTCCATCCTGCGGTTGTTCGCGCCCCCAACGATAATAAAGGGATTCTAAGAGCGCAGCCGTCAGCCGTGCCGACCTGCGCGGTGGTTGTTGCCGAATTGGTCGCGCGATCTCACTACAACCGAGACATTGCTCGCCCGATACGCTTCCAGTCGTGCGTGGTGACGGCGATGGCTGGGCGTTTTCCGACACCGGCGTCCGCTTCTGGGGCCGGCACGGCGCGGCGGGCCTGCTGGTGCGCGCACCGCGGCCCGACGGGACCCGCACCGTGCTGCTGCAGCATCGCGCCTGGTGGAGTCATCAGGGCGGCACGTGGGCGTTGCCCGGCGGCGCCCGCGACAGTCACGAGACCGCCGAGGAGGCCGCGATCCGCGAAGCCCAGGAGGAGGCCGGGCTGCCCGCCGACCGCATCGTCGTGCGCGCGGCCGTGGTCACCGCGTCGGCCAGCGGCACCACCTGGACGTACACCACCGTGCTCGCCGACGCCGACGAACTGCTCCCGGTAGTGCCCAATCGGGAGAGCACCGAGTTGCGCTGGGTGGCCGAACACGAGGTGGCCGCCTTGCCGTTGCACCCGGGATTCGCCGCCAGCTGGCAGTCGCTGCGCGGGTTGCACCTACCGGGCTGAGCCCAGCGTGCGCACACCCGATGGGCAGCCACGTCACCCCGCTAGGCCCCGGTAAGCGCCGCAAGCAGCGCCGAGGCAGCCGCCTGCGGATCATCCGCGGCGGTGATCGCCCGCACCACCACCACCCGGCCGGCGCCGGCCGCCACCACCTGCGGCAGCCGCTCGGCATCGATCCCGCCGATGGCGAACCATGGCTTGTCGGCGCGCTGGTCCACGGCGAACCTCAGCAGCTCCAGACCCGGAGCGGGGCGCCCGGGTTTGGTGGGGGTGGGCCAGCACGGCCCGACGCAGAAGTAGTCGACCGGTTCGGTCAGCGCCGCTCTGACCTGCTGGCCGTCGTGGGTGGACCGGCCGATCAGCACGTCGGGCCCGACGATCTCACGCGCGATCGGCAGCGGCAGATCGTTCTGGCCCAGGTGCAGCACGTCGGCCTCGGCGGCACGGGCGATGTCGGCGCGGTCGTTGACCGCCAGCAGCGCACCGTGTCGGCGGGCGGCGGCGGACAGGATCTCCAACGCCGCCAACTCGTCGCGGGCCTCCAGCGGACCGAACTGCTGCTCGCCGGGCGAACCCTTGTCGCGCAGCTGGATGACATCCACCCCGCCGGCCAGTGCGGCCTCGGCGAATTCGGCCAGGTCCCCCTGTTCCCGGCGGGCGTCGGTGCACAGGTAGAGCCGGGCGTCGACGAGGCGGGTCAGCCGATCTGAGCGTTCGTGCATCCCTCGACGCTAGCGGCTAGCTTGGGGTGTTGACACCGAGGCGGAAGGGAGCAGCACATGCCCGGACCCTCGCTCGGGTCGCTGGCCGTGATCGGCGGCGGTGTCATCGGTCTGTCGGTGGCCAGGCAGGCCGCCCGCGCCGGGTGGTCGGTGCGGGTGCATCGCACCGCGGACCCGGGCGCCTCCTGGGTGGCCGGCGGAATGTTGGCCCCGCACAGTGAGGGCTGGCCGGGGGAGGACCGGCAGCTGCGGCTGGGGCTGCGCTCACTGGAGTTGTGGCACGACTTCCTCGTTCGGCTGCCGGCCGAGGTCGTCACCGCGCGCGAATCGCTGGTGGTGGCCGCCGACCGCGCCGATGTCGCCGACCTGCGCACCGTCGCCGACTGGCTGACCGCACAGGGGCACCCGGTGATCTGGGAATCGGCCGCGCGTGAGGTCGAACCGCTGTTGGCCGCCGGTATCCGGCACGGCTTCCGGGCGCCCACCGAGCTGGCGGTCGACAATCGCGCGGTGGTCACCGCTTTGATCACCGCCTGCGAGGAACTCGAGGTGGCGTGGGCGGGACCGGTGCACGATCTCGCCGAGGTGGCGGCCGACGCGGTGGTGATCGCCAACGGCATCGACGCCCCGGCGCTGTGGCCCGGCCTGGCGATCCGGCCGGTCAAGGGCGAGGTGCTGCGGCTGCGGTGGCGCAAAGGCTGTTTGCCGGTGCCGCAGCGGGTCATTCGGGCCCGGGTGCACGGCCGGCAGGTCTATCTGGTGCCGCGCCCCGACGGCGTGGTGGTGGGAGCCACCCAGTACGAGCACGGCCGGGACACCGCCCCGGTGGTCTCCGGGGTGCGCGACCTGCTCGACGACGCCTGCGCCCTGGTGCCGGCGCTGGGGGAGTACGAGCTGGCGGAATGCGGAGCCGGTCTGCGGCCGATGACACCGGACAACCTGCCGCTGGTACACCGGCTCGACGAACGGACTTATGTCGCCGCCGGCCACGGCCGCAACGGTTTTCTGTTGGCACCATGGACCGCCGAACAGGTTGTGTCCGAACTACTTCCGGTTGGAGTGCAATGATCATCCGCGACGCGACGATGCAGAGGAAGCGATGAGGAGGAGTGGCGCATGATCATCAACGTCAACGAGAAACAGGTCGAAGTGGCCGAGGCGACTACGGTCGCGGCGCTGCTGGCTTCGATGGGCTACCCGGACCGCGGTATCGCGGTGGCGGTGGACCAGGCAGTGCTGCCGCGGTCCCGGTGGGCCACCGCGCTGCGCGACGGCGCCCGACTCGAGGTGGTGACGGCGGTGCAAGGTGGTTGATGCCGCGAAGCTGACCATCGCCGGGCGCGAGTTCAGCTCCCGGCTCATCATGGGAACCGGTGGGGCGCAGAGCCTGACCGCACTCGAAGAGGCGCTGGTGGCATCCGGCACCGAGCTGACCACGGTCGCGATGCGCCGCGTCGATGCCGAGGGCGGCACCGGCATGCTGGATCTGCTCAGCCGGCTGGGCATCACGCCGCTGCCCAACACTGCCGGTTGCCGCAGCGCCGCCGAGGCGGTGCTGACCGCGCAGTTGGCCCGCGAGGCGCTGGGCACCGAGTGGGTCAAGCTGGAGGTGATCGGCGACGAGCGCACGCTGCTGCCTGACGCAGTCGAATTGGTCCGCGCCGCAGAGCAATTGGTGGACGACGGGTTCGTCGTGCTGCCGTACACCAACGATGACCCGGTGCTGGCCCGCCGTCTCGAGGACGCCGGGTGCGCCGCGGTGATGCCGCTGGGATCGCCGATCGGTACCGGGCTGGGTGTCGCCAACCCGCACAGCATCGAGATGATCGTGGCCGGCGCCGGTGTGCCGGTGGTGCTGGACGCCGGTATCGGCACCGCCAGCGATGCCGCGCTGGCCATGGAGCTGGGCTGTGACGCGGTGCTGCTGGCCACCGCGGTCACCCGGGCCGCCGATCCGGTGGCGATGGCCGCGGCGATGGCGGGTGCCGTCACCGCCGGCTATCTGGCCCGCCGAGCCGGCCGCATCCCCAAGCGGTTCTGGGCGCAGGCGTCGTCGCCGGACCTGTGACTCGCTATGTCGCCGTGGGCAGTTCGATGGCGGCCGGCCCGGGAATCCGGCCCGTGGTCCCCGGCGCCCCACGGGCGGCCGGGCGATCGGTGCGCAACTACCCGCACCTGGTCGCGCACGCACTGAGCCTCGACCTGGTCGATGTCACGTTCTCCGGCGCGACGACGGCCAACCTGTTGACCGAACGCCAGCGCGGGGCGCCACCGCAGCTCGACGCGCTCGACGGCTCGGAGACCCTGGTGACCATCACGATCGGCGGCAACGATGTCGGCTACGTGCCGCTGCTGATGGCCGCGGCGTTGCTGCCCCGGGCCGCCCGACTCCTGACGCCGGTCGGCACCCTCTTCGACCAGCGCGAGCGCCAGCGGGCGCTGGACGGCGTCGAATCCTCGCTGCAGGCGGTCGGAGCGGCGGTGCGGAGCCGGGCGCCGCGGGCGCGGGTGCTGTTCGTCGACTACCTGACCTTGCTGCCACCGGCCGGCTTACGGGCGGGGCGGCTGCCCGAACACGTCGTCGAGCTGGCCCGCCACGTCGCAGCCGAACTGGAGCGGCACACCGCCGACGCCGCGGCCGCGACCGGCTGCGAGATCGTGCGTGCCGGGAAGGCCAGTCGCGAACATCACCCGTGGTCGGCGCAGCCGTGGACGGTGGGGGCGCGGCTGCCGCTGCCGTGGCGGCCATGGCCGTTTCACCCCAATGCCGCGGGCATGGCCGCGGTCGCCGAGCTGGTGGTCGCGCGCTGGGCCGAGGCACGGTGAGGCTAGACGGCCCTTGTGCGGTGCTCCCGCCTTCGCCGGGAGCACTCGGCACCCGTCCGGCGGGCCGCCCGAACTCGCTCGCGATGCCCCTCCACTAACGTGGACGCGTGGATTACAAGTCGAAGTTGATGCCCGTCCTCGGCGTTGCGCTGGCCGCTGCGCTGTTCACCGGCGGGTGCAGCAGCAGCGCACCGCGCACCGCCGAGCAGGTACCGGATGCCGCCGCGGCCGCGGAGTTCGCCAAAACCCTGAGTGACAAGGTCACCATCGACGCGATGATGGGGCACCTGCAGAAGCTGCAGGACATCGCCAACGCGAACAAAGACACCCGCGCCGTCGGCACCCCGGGTTACGACGCCAGTGTCGACTACGTCGCCAACACATTGCGCGAGCGCGGTTACGACGTCCAGACTCCGGAGTTCATCGCCCGGGTGTTCAAAGCCGAGACGGGCTCGGTGCGACTCGGCGACAAGACCGTCGAGGCCCGGGCGCTGCAGTACAGCCTCGGAACCCCGCCCGAGGGTGTCACTGGGCCGCTGGTCGCCGCGCCGGCCGACGACAGCCCCGGCTGCAGCGCCGAGGATTACGACGGGCTGACCGTCTCCGGCGCCGTGGTGCTGGTGGACCGCGGAACCTGCCCGTTCAAGGAGAAGATGGCCATCGCCGTCGAGCAGGGCGCGGTGGCGATGGTGGTCGCCGACAGCGTCGACGAGGAGAAGATGGGCGGGACACTGGGGGAGAAGACCGAGGTCAAGATCCCCGTCGTGAGCGTGACGAAGGCCGAGGGTGCGATGCTGCGCGGCGGCCACGGCACCATGACCGTCAAACTCGACGCGCACACCGACGACATCCCCGCCCGCAACGTGATCGCCCAGACCAAGACCGGATCGACCGAGAACGTGGTCATGCTCGGCGCCCACCTGGACAGCGTTCCCGAGGGGCCCGGCATCAACGACAACGGCTCGGGGGTGGCAGCGGTACTGGAAACCGCGCTGCAATTGGGGGATTCACCGCAGGTGAACAACGCGGTGCGGTTCGGGTTCTGGGGCGCCGAAGAGCTGGGCCTGATCGGCTCGCGGAAGTACATCGAGTCACTCGACGTCGAGCAGCTCAAGAACATCGCGCTGTACCTGAACTTCGACATGCTCGCTTCGCCGAACCCGGGCTACTTCACCTACGACGGCGACCAGTCGCTGGACCCGACCAAGCGCGGCCAACCGGTGGTGCCGGAAGGCTCGGCCGGCATCGAGCGGACCCTGGTGGACTACCTCAAGTCCGCCGGCAAGGAACCGCGCGACACCTCCTTCGACGGTCGCTCCGACTACGACGGATTCACCCAGGCCGGCATCCCGTCCGGCGGGCTGTTCTCCGGGGCCGAGGTGAAGAAGTCGGAAGACGAGGCCAAGCTGTGGGGCGGTGCCGCCGATGAACCGTTCGACCCGAACTATCACCAAAAGGGCGACACCATCGACAACATCGACCGCGACGAGCTGGCCGTCAACGGCCGGGGCGTACCCTACGCGGTCGGAATCTACGCCCAGGATCTCAGCGGCCGCAACGGAGTTCCGATCCGGGACGACCGCACCCGTCACGTCGTCACCACGCCGTGATCCGTCCGGCGGGCGCCCTGCTGATGGGTGCCCGCCGCGCCGTGACGCCGGCGCGGACTGCCCGCGGTCGATAGCGGACCCCGACCGGGCTCGGCTCCGGCCGCCGGGACCGGGAGGACGCGCGCGCAGCACCTCGTGCGGCGCCGTTCACCTAGGTGTGTTAATAATGCTCTGAAAGTGACGGAGCTGGCCGGAGTTGTTAAGAGGTGGTTATCACGCTCGGTGCTACGAATGGCCCGGCCGGACGCACGGGTGGCCACATCAGACGGCGCCCGAAAGACCGCAAAGCCCAGATCACGCGTGCGGCTGCGGAGGCGTTCAGTGCACAGGGCTACCACGCGACCAGCATGGAGGCGATTGCCACCAAGGTTGGAATCTCGGCGCCGGCGCTTTACCGGCACTACCCGAGCAAGTACCAGATGTTCGCCGTCGTCGTCGGCGCGCTCGGTCAACAGCTGGAGGACCGTACCGCGTTCATCGACGAGATTCCCGACGCGGAATTGGAACAGGATCCCGGGGCGGTCCTGGACCAGATCATCAACACGCTCATCTCGTCAGCGCTCGACAACCGCGAGGCCGCCGGGCTCTACCGGTGGCAGGGCCGCTACCTGCAGCCTGCCGACAAGGCCACGCTGACGGCGCACATCCATCAGGTCAACCGGCGGGTGCAACGCCCGCTCAACGTGCTGCGTCCGGGATTGACCTCCATCGAGCGGTGGACCCTGTCCGCGGGCCTGCTCAGTATCGCGGGCAGCGTCGTCGGGCACCGGTTGCCGATCTCGGACGACGAGATCAGGCCGCTGATGCTGGACACCGCGCGGGCGCTGGCCGGCGCCGAACTGCCCCAACAGGGTGACGTCGGGGTCAATCGCCCATCGGTGTGGCGTATTTTCACGCCGGACGCCGGGCCGTACGAGGCGTTGCTGCATTCGGCGATCCTGCTGTTCGGTACCAAGGGCTACGCCGAGACCAGCGTCACCGAGATCGCCGACGCCGTGGGCGTCCCCGCCTCCGGCGTCTATCGGTACTTCTCCAGCAAGAGCGACATCTTGACCACGGGCCTACAGCGTGCCGTCGACCGGATCGGCGGGGAGATGTCGGCGATCGCGGGCGTCTTCAATGACCCGCGCGAGGTACTGGCCCGCCTGGTCGAGGCGTTCGTGGCCACCATCTTCGCCAATCCCGAACTGGCGGCGGTCTACGACACCGAGCGGGTCAATCTGGGGCCCGCGGAGCGGGACCTGTTGCGCGATTCGGAGCGCGCCTTCATCGACACCTGGGTGGGGCCACTGACGGCGGTACGGCCGGAGCTGGACGTCCTGCACGCGAGGTTCCTGGTGCACGCCTTGGCGGCGCTGGTGGACGACCTGGGCCGGCTGGACCGGGAAGGACGGTCGTACGGTGACGCAACAGCCACCGCGGCACCGGGTTACGCGCAGGCCGCGCTGCGCAAACTCATGGAGGCCGTCGCGATCGGCGACAACTGACGGGTCTGAAGCCGGATCAGCTTCCGGCTCAGGCGATCTGGTAGTCCTCCAGCGGGAACCGGGAGCCATCCCGCACCGCGTTGCGCACCGTGGTGGGCCGCAGCAAGGTTGCTTCGCCGCTCGGGTTGAAGTAGTAGGACCGTGACCCTGTGCAGCTGCCGGCGTAGAACACCGAGCGGTCCAGCCGCTTGGTCATGTCGTCGAGGAAGCGGGTATTGGCGGCCTCGGTGACTTCGAAGGTCGTCGCGCCGCGGCGCTGCAGCTCGCCGAACAACCGGCCCATGTGGCGCATCTGGTACTCCATCGTGTTGAAGAACGACAGGCCGCAGAACGCGTACGGGCTGGCCAGGCTCAGGAAGTTCGGAAAGGCCGGAATGGACACGCCCTGGTAGGCCTGGAACCGGTTCTCTCGCCACCACTTTCCCAGGTTGCGGCCGTCGCGTCCGACGATCTCGATCGCCGGGAAGTTGGCCTCCCACAGGTCGAAGCCGGTGGCCAGCACCAGGGTGTCGATCACGCTCTTGCGGCCGTCGACGGTGACGATCCCGTCCGGTTCGACGCGTTCGATCCCGGCCGTCTCCAGGTGCACGTGCGGCTTGTTGAAGCTGCGGTAGTAGTCGTTGGACCAGCTGGGCCGTTTACAACCGATGTCGTAGCTCGGGGTGAGCTTGGCCCGCAGTTCCTTGTCGCGGATCGAGATGAACCGGTGGATCTTGCACAGGTCCATCGCGCCGATCGAAAGCCGGCGGAAGTACGGAAAGTTGAGCACCCCGACGAACGTCATGAACTCCAGCAGGCTGTCGGTCACCCACCGCAGCGCCCGCTGGGCGAGCGGAACCCGCGCGAACAGTCGCTGCACGACGGGGGAGAACCCGAAGTCCAGTTTGGGTGCCACCCAGATCGGGGTGCGCTGGTAGACCGTGAGGTCGCCGACCGTCTTGGCCAGCTCCGGGATCAGCTGCACCGCGGTGGCGCCGGTGCCGATCAAGCCGACCGCCCGACCGTTGAAGTCGTGGTGAGCGTCCCACGCGGTGGTGTGCACCACCTTGCCGGCGAAGTCGGCGATGCCCGGGATGTCCGGGGTGTGGGGTTGCGACAGGAAACCGGTCGCGGTGATCAGGTACCGGGCGCTCAGCGTGGCGCCGTCGGCCAGGCTCACCTGCCAGCGCTGGGCTTCCTCGTCCCAGCGGGCGCCCTCGACGGTTGTGTTGAACCGCATGTGGCGGCGCACGTCGTACTTGTCGGCGACGTGCTCGGCGTAGCGCTTGAGCTCCGAACCGGTGGCGAACAGCCGCGTCCAGTGCGGGTTGGGCTCGAACCAGTACGAGTAGGTGGTCGAGGGGATGTCGACGGCCAGGCCGGGGTAGCGGTTGACGTGCCACGTTCCGCCCAGATCGTCCTCGCGCTCGAGCAGGACCATGTTGTCGTAGCCGAGCTTCTTCAGCTCGATCGCCGCACCCATCCCGCCGAAACCCGCGCCCACGATGACGACGTCGAACAGCTCGCTACTCATGAAAATCACGGTACCTGACTCACCGGTAACCAGCGAAGCTCACCGGCGGGTCTCAGCTCAGCAGTCGCAGGGCGGCGTCGACGGCCAGCGCCGGCACGTCCAGGGCCTTGGTGGCCAGATCATGGCGGGCACCGCTGATCTCGACGACGTCGTGCCGGGCCGGGATCAACGCGGCTGCGGCGTGAACCTCGGGCAGCGTCCCGAACGGATCCGAGCTGCCGTGGGTGAACACGGTGGGCACGCCGATGCCGGGCAGGTGTTCGGTACGGCGGCGCTCCGGCTTACCGGGCGGATGCAGCGGGTAGGAGAACAACGCCAGCAGGTCTACCGGCACGCCGCCGCCGGCCACCACCATCGAGGTCTGCCGGCCGCCGTAGGAATGACCGCCGGCGATCAGCGGACCGTCTGCCAAGCCGCGCGCGTACCCGATCGCCGCGGCGATGCCGTCCCGGTCGCCGGCCCCCGAACCCGACGGCGGGCCCTTCGGGCGGCGCCGGCGAAATGGCAGGTCGTAACGGATCGCCAGAAAGCCGCGTCGTGCCCATTCCTCGCAAATCCGCTGCAACATCGGCGAATCCCGGTTTCCGCCGGCGCCGTGGGTCAGTAATACGACGCCGGCCGGGCCGCTCGCTGGGGTGTGGGCTACCCCGGCGATCTCGTCGAGGCTCATCGGGTCAACCGGAACAGCGGCGACACCGGGCCGTGCCCGTGGCCCAGCGGGTAGGCGGCGCGCAGGCACTCGGTGACCCAGCCCTTGGCGAACGCCACCGCGTCGGGGACGGTGAACCCGTGCGCCAGCGCGCACGCGGTGGCCGCGGCCAGCGTGTCACCGGCGCCGTGGTCGTCGGAGGTGGCCACGCGGGGCCCGGGGAACTCCCGGAAGACGGTGCCGTCGAAAAGCAGATCGGGGCTGTGCCGCGCCGACGGCAGGTGTCCGCCTTTGACCAGTACCCACTGCGGACCGAGGGCGTGCAGCGCCCGGGCGGCCGTCCGCTGGGTCTCGACGTCGACCACCTCGACGCCGACCAGCAGTCGCACCTCGTGCAGGTTGGGCGTCACCAGCGTCGCCAGCGGAAACAGATTGTCGCGCATAGCATCCAGTGCTGACGACGCCAGCAGCGCATCACCGTGCATGGACGCCGACACCGGATCGACCACCAGCGGCACCCTCAGCCCTAGTTCCCGCCAGGTCGCCGACACTGCTGTGATGATCTGCGCCGACGCCAGCATCCCGGTCTTGGCGGCCTGGATTCCGATGTCGGGCACCACCGTTTCGATCTGGGCGGCGACGGTGTCGGCGGGGACCTCGTGAAAGCTCTTGACGCCGACGGTGTTCTGCACCGTCACCGCCGTCACCGCGACGCAGGCGTGGACACCGAGCATCGCGCAGGTGCGCATGTCGGCCTGAATGCCGGCGCCGCCGCCGGAATCCGACCCGGCGATGGTCAAGACGCGCGCCGGGGTCGATCCGGGCGGCGCCGGCGGCAGGAACTCCACTGTGCTGGATGAGTGGCGACCCGCTTCCCCCGGCTCCGCCGCGCTTGCGATCACCACTAGGTGGAGATCGGAAGGTACACCCGGTTGCCGTGCTCGGCGAACTCGGCTGACTTCTCCTCCATGCCCTTGGCGATCGCGGCGTCGATGTCCTCCTGGGTTTGTAACCCGTGCTCGTCTGCGTAGTCGCGAACGTCCTGGCTGATCCGCATCGAGCAGAACTTCGGACCGCACATCGAGCAGAAGTGCGCGGACTTGGCCGGCTCGGCGGGCAGCGTCTCGTCGTGGTACTCGCGCGCGGTGTCCGGGTCCAGTGACAACGCAAACTGGTCATACCAGCGGAACTCGAAGCGCGCCTTGGACAATGCGTTGTCGCGGTCCTGCGCATGCGGGTGGCCTTTGGCCAGGTCGGCGGCGTGCGCGGCGATCTTGTAGGCGATCACCCCGTCCTTGACGTCCTTGCGGTCCGGCAGCCCGAGGTGCTCCTTGGGCGTCACGTAGCACAGCATCGCGGTACCGGCCTGGGCGATGATCGCCGCGCCGATCGCCGAGGTGATGTGGTCGTAGGCCGGTGCGATGTCGGTGGCCAGCGGTCCGAGCGTGTAGAACGGCGCCTCGTCGCACCACTCCTCCTCCAGCCGCACGTTCTCCACGATCTTGTGCATCGGGACGTGCCCCGGGCCTTCGATCATCACTTGGGCGCCACGGGATTTGGCGATCTTGGTCAGCTCGCCCAGGGTGCGCAGCTCGGCGAACTGCGCCTCGTCGTTGGCATCGGCGATGGAACCGGGCCGCAGCCCGTCGCCGAGGGAGAAGGTCACGTCGTAGCTGGCCAGGATGTCGGCCAGCTCTTCGAAGTTGGTGTAGAGGAACGACTCCCGGTGGCGCGACAGGCACCACGACGCCATGATCGAGCCACCGCGTGACACGATGCCGGTGACCCGCTTGGCGGTCAGCGGCACGTAGCGCAACAGCACCCCGGCGTGCACGGTCATGTAGTCGACGCCCTGCTCGCACTGTTCGATCACGGTGTCGCGGTACAACTCCCAGCTCAGCTTGGTCGGGTCGCCGTTGACCTTCTCCAGCGCCTGGTAGATCGGCACCGTGCCGACCGGCACCGGGGAGTTGCGCAGGATCCACTCCCGGGTCTCGTGGATGTCCTTGCCGGTGGACAGGTCCATGATGTTGTCGGCACCCCAGCGGGTGGCCCACACCATCTTGTCGACCTCTTCGCCGATCGAGCTGGTCACCGCGGAGTTGCCGATGTTGGCGTTGATCTTCACTTTGAACGCCTTGCCGATGATCATCGGCTCCAGCTCGGGATGGTTGTGGTTGGCGGGGATCACCGCGCGGCCGCGGGCCACCTCGTCGCGAACCAGCTCGGCGGGGAAACCTTCGCGGGCGGCGATGAAGGCCATTTCGGCGGTGATCTCACCGGCCTGCGCGCGCTGCAACTGGGTGCCGCGGTCTCGCACCACGCCCGGCCGGGCCGGCAGGCCGCGGTGTAGGTCGATCACCGCGTCGGTGTCGGTGTACGGGCCGGAGGTGTCATAGAGGTCGAAGTGCTCGCCGTTGGTCAGGTTGACCCGCCGGAACGGCACTTTCATCACCGCGCCCCCGGGGGCTTCGATCTCGCGGTAAATCTTCTCGCTGTAGGGGATCGGCCCGGTGGTCACCTGCGGCTCGATGACGACATCAGTCATTTTCTTCCTCTCCCTCGCCGGAATTACCCGGTCAGGTTCGTACGGTCGACGGCCCCGGCCGTCCTCTCAGCGCACAGGTTGCGCTCCCGCGGTGTGGATTTTCCGTACTGCGATCACTGCACTGCCACGCTAGCGCAGTGTGACGCCCGACGTAAGGCGCCGACCAGGGCGCCGACGCCGCCGATTAGGCACCCGATCCTTTGCATAGCTAATATATGCGCTTTGGGTCGGAGAACCGCGGGAGATGACGATGACGGCGCGCGTCGAGGGGGTGAGCGTCGACTCCGGTGCTGTCGCGGCCGGCGGTCGCCGGTTGCGCTACGGCCGCGATCACCCGCGCTACAAGTGGATAGCACTGTCCAACACCACGCTGGGTGTGCTGCTGGCCACCGTCAACGGCTCGATCGTGCTGATCTCATTGCCGGCGATCTTCCGCGGCATCGGGCTGAACCCGCTGGATCCGGCGAACGTGAGCTACCTGCTGTGGATGCTGATGGGCTACCTGTTGGTGTCGGCTGTGCTGGTGGTGTTCTTCGGCCGGCTCGGCGACATGTTCGGCCGGGTGCGCATCTACAACGCCGGCTTCGTGGTGTTCACGGTGGCGGCGATCGCGCTGTCGATCGATCCGTTCGACCTCGGCGCCGGCGCCCGGTGGCTGATCGGCTGGCGGGTGGTGCAGGGCGTCGGCGGGGCGATGCTGTTCGCGTCCTCGGCGGCGATCATCACCGACGCCTTCCCGGCCAATCAGCGTGGCATGGCGCTGGGGGTCAACCAGGTGGCGGCGGTCGCCGGCTCCTTCGTCGGCCTGCTGATCGGCGGGCTGTTGTCGGAGTGGGATTGGCGGGCGGTGTTCTGGGTCGGGGTGCCGATCGGGGTGCTGGGCACCGTCTGGTCGATGCGTTCGCTGCACGAACTCGGCGAGCGTGCACCGGCCAAGCTGGACTGGGCGGGAACGGTGACGCTGGGTCTGGGGCTGACCGTGGTGCTGACCGCGATCACCTACAGCATTCAGCCGCATGGTGATTCGCCGACTAGTTGGACAAGTCCGGTGGTGCTGGGTTCGCTGGCGCTGGGGGTGGCGCTGCTGGCGCTGTTCTGCGTCATCGAACTGCAGGTCGCCGCGCCGCTGCTCGATGTGCGGCTGTTCAAGATCCCGGCGTTCGGCATGGCCAACGCGGCCGGGCTACTGGCGGCGATCGGGCGCGGCGGCATGCAGTTCATGCTGATCATCTGGCTGCAGGGGATCTGGTTGCCGCTGCACGGCTACAGCTTCGAATCCACCCCGCTGTGGTCGGGCATCTACCTGCTGCCGATGACGGTGGGCTTCCTGTTGGCCGGTCCGGTGGCCGGGTCGCTGTCCGACCGGCACGGCGCCCGCCCGTTCGCCGTCGGTGGGATGGCGCTGATGGCGGTGACGTTCGTGGCGCTGGTGCTGCTTCCGGTCGACTTCGACTATCGGATCTTCGCGGCGCTGGTCTTCCTCAACGGACTCGGCGGCGGGATTTTCACCGCGCCCAACACGGCTGTGGTCATGTCCAGCGTCCCGGCCGCGCAGCGCGGTGCCGCCTCGGGTGTGCGGGCCACGTTCTTCAACGCCGGCACGTCATTGTCGATCGGTATCTTCTTCTCCCTCATGGTGATCGGCCTGGCGAACACGTTGCCGGAGGCGATGGGTGCGGGGTTGCAGCAGCGGGGAGTGCCCGCCGAGGTCGCCGAACAGGTGGCCAACACCCCGCCGGTGGGCAGCCTGTTCGCGGCGTTTCTGGGTTACAACCCGATCGGCGAATTGCTGGGGCCCTCCGGTGCGCTGGACCATCCCGGTGTCGACGCCCAGATGTTGACCGGGCACAGCTTCTTCCCGCAACTGATCTCCGGGCCGTTCCATACCGGGTTGGCGGTGGTGTTCGCCGCCGCGGCGGTGATGATGGTGCTCGGTGCGCTGACGTCGTGGGCGGCGCCGGGGCGTTACGCCGGCGAGCCGGTGAAGTGGTCCGACGGCACCCCGGGCGCCCGAGGAACCCGTGCGACGGTGCACTTCGACGATGCCGCCGGGTCGTGACCGAACCGTGTGGAAACCGGTGGGTGAGTTGAATTGACCCGGGCGCATTCCTGATGCACTATGGACCATGCAAGCACCTCGTTAGGTGAGGCGTCTGCACGGACACAGGCCACTGACCCCGAACGTCGAAAGACGCCCCGGGTCAGGACAGCTCCTCCCGGCTTAAGGGTTGAGCCCAAGTGGCTTCCGGCTCGCAAATCTGAGCGGGCGGGACACGCCGTGCAGTGTCGAAGCTCTGACGAGAGGGGTGCGGTCTTCCGACAGTCGTCGGAGCTGCCTCCAAAGCCTGCGGTGAAACCGGCACGCCGACGCGTGCCCGCGACCGAGAGGAGGTGAGGGACGCATGAGTTCCGGTGATAGTCCGAGCCGATATCTGACTTCTGTTCCGTCCCCATCCGAACGGTCGCATACCGCCTCCAGTTGAGCCCCGATTCCGGCCTCCAGCTGAGCGCGTAGCGGCGTTACGCGACTAGGAGGCCATCATCATGGTTGCAATCGCCTACACCGACATCCAGGCGCCGGCCCCGCGTGCCGTCAGCACGGCGAAGAAGGTGGACACCCGCCGGGGTGCACCGGCCGCGCCCGCCTCAGACCCGGTGGTCGACATGGCCACCCGGCTGCTCAGTGGCCCCCTGCACCAGATGTATGCACTCTTGTGGCGCGTCGGGGTGCTGACCGTCGACCACTGAGTCGACCGAGGCCGCGGACAGACGTCTTCGCTAGGCGTCTTCCATGGCCTCGCCGAGTTGCTCGAGTACCTCGCTGCGGTGGTTGTTGGCCAGAATGTGGCCGGCGGCCACCGCAGCGGCTACCGGCCAGTCGATGATCTCGAACGCGGCCAGCAGCGCCAGCCCGCCGTAGTAGGCCAGCTGCTCGGGTCGCGGCACCGTCACCTTGCCGAACAGCGGCAATTCGACCGCGAAGCCCTCGGCATCCCGGATGTGGGCCACCGCTTCCCGCTGGGATGCGCTGCGCCGCGTCTTGTCCGCCATCATGAGCCTCCTGGTGGCGACGGGTCGCCGGATGATCGGGCCGCGGCCGTTCCGCGACGAGAGCCGGTGTCCCCATTGTGCACAAGCCGCAGCCGTGGCGCGGAGTGGCCGTCGGAGGTCGGGGTGCCGTCCGGCTGGCGCGGCACGGGCACCATGAACTGGGTGGGCTTGTCCGCGGACTCCTGCAAGCCGGACAGCAGCCTCGGCACCACGGCCGCGCCGGCGGTGGCCACCGTCGCCGCCCCCAGCGCCTGAGCCCAGCCCAGCGGACCCAGCGGAGTGCAGCCCAGCAGCTGGCTGACGCCCGGGATGGAGATCAACGTCCCCATCGCGGCGAGCGAGCCGACCGCGGTCGCCACCACCAGCGGGTCATGCGAGTCCAGCAGCGTCTGGCCCAGCTGGGCGGCGACCAGCGACACCAGCGCGACCGTGGAGGCCCGCTGTTGGCGGCCGGTCATCGAGGCCAGCGCCCAGGCGCCCACCGCGGCCGACGCGGTCGTCACCCCGCGCACCGCCACCGCGCGCCACAGCGCGTCGGGATCCGGGCCACGCGCCGTGGCGGCCGCCGAGTCGTTCAGTTCACTGACCGCCAGCGCGGTCGCCGGCAGTGCGTCGGTGAGCATGTTCACCAGCAGCAGCTGGCGGGCGTTGAGCGGTGAGCGCCCGGTGAGCGCGCTGCCGATGATCGCGAACGCCACCTCGCCGGCGTTGCCGCCCAGCAGCACCCCGACCGCTGCCTGCACCCGCTGCCACAGTTCCCGGCCCTCGTCCAACGCGTCGAGCAGGGTGTGGATCCGGCCATCGAGCAATACCACGTCGGCGGCGGTGCTGGCGGCCTCGCTGCCGTGGGCGACGACCGCGATCCCGACGGTGGCGGCGCGGATGGCCGCGGCATCGTTGGCGCCGTCACCGACCATCGCCGACACCTTGCCGGTGCGCTCCAAGGTCTGCACGATCTGCACCTTGTTCTCCGGTGACATCCGGGCGAACACCACCCGCTCGGCTACCGCGACTTCCTGGCCCTTGCGGGACAACGCATCCCACTCCGCGCCGCTGATCACCTGATCGGCGCTGATCGGTAGGCCGAGCTCCCGGGCGATCGCGGTGGCGGTGACCGGGTGGTCGCCGGTGATGAGCCGCACCGGGATCTGCCAGCGGTCCAGGTCGGCCAGCAGGGCGGCGGCCTCCGGCCGGGGTGTGTCGGCGATACCGATCAACCCGACGAACGTCAGCCCGTCGCCGCAGAACTGGCCGATGTCCTCCGGATCCGGATCCTCACCCAGGGCGGTGACCTGCGCTGCGGAGAGTTCCCGCCGGGCGACGGCGATCACCCGCAGCCCCTCGCCGGCCATACCCAGCACCGTCTTGCGGATCGCCGGGTCCCCGCCGCAGGCGGGCCCGACAACCTCCGGCGCACCCTTGACGGCCAACTCGGCGCCGACGATCGTCGCCGAGTAGCTGCGGCCGGACCGGAACGGCAGATGGGCGACCTCGCCGCGATCGGGATCCACCACGCCGGCAGCCGTCGCGGCCTCGATGATCGCGGCATCGGTGGCGTGCACCTGCCGGCCGTTGGTGGCCGGGGCGGCCTGCGCCGCGAACGCCAGCACCTCATCGGTGCTGTACCCCGACGCAGGTGTCAGCTGTGTCACCCGCAGCCGGTTCTGGCTCAGCGTCCCGGTCTTGTCGAAGCACACCACGTCGACGCGGCCGAGCGCCTCCACCGAGCGCGGCACCCGAACCAGCACACCGGATTTGGTCAGCCGCCTGGCGGACGCCTGCTGCGCCAGGGTGGCCACCAGCGGCAGGCCCTCCGGGATCGCCGCGACGGCGATGGCGATGCCGGAGGCCACCGACTGTCGCAACCCGATCCGCCGCAGCACGCCCAAACCGGTCACCAGGGTGCCCCCGGCCAGGCTGATCCGCCAGGCCTTGCTGGTCAGCAGGCTCAGCTGGTGCTGCAATCCGACCGCCGACTGCTCGCCGGCGACCAGGTCGGCGGCGCGGCGACTGTAGGTGTCGGCACCCACGGCGGTCACCAGCGCCAGGGCGGTACCGGTGATGACCGTGGTGCCCGCATAGATCATGCATTCGCGCTCGGCCAGGTCCGCTCCCGGCGTGGCCTCGACCTGCTTGACCACCGACAGCGACTCGCCGGTCAGCGACGACTCGTCGACCTCGAGATCGTCGGCGTCGATCAAGCGCCCGTCGGCGGGCACCACCTCGTGCGCCCGCACCTCGATCACGTCACCGAGACGCAACTCCTCGGCGGGGACCTCGCAGTAGCCGCCATCGGGCAGTAGCCGGCGCGCCGGCGGAACCTGTTCGTTCAACAGCACATTGAGCCGCCGCTCGGCCACCAGGCGCTGCGCGGCCGCCAGCATCGCGTTGCCGCCCAGCACCGAGCCGACCAGTACCGCGTCGACCGGTGAACCGAGCACCGCGCTGGCGGCGGCTCCCAGCGCCAGCACCGGCGTGATCGGGTCGGACAGCTCGCTGCGGACTGCCTGCGCGAACTGCCAGATCATCCGCGGCGGTGCGCTGCGCTGGGCGCCGCGACGGGCCAGGTCGACCGCCGCCAGCGCGGCCGCCGCAGCAGGGGCGTGTTGGTCCCCGGCCGGGATCTCCGGCTCGGGCGGCGGCAGCATCGCGCGCACCTGGTCCACCGACATGGCATGCCACTCGTGCACCGCCGCCGGCCGTGGCATCGGGGCGTCCACGGCGCGCCTGGCCAGCCAGTAGCCGGACAGTGCGCCGGCCGCCGCGCCGGTGGTCACCGGGCCCGGTCCCTGGCCGCGCACTCCCGGCAGCATCAACAGCGCGCCCAATGTCGACGCACCGGTGGCGATCTCGACGCCACGGCGGCTGGCGGATCGGGCCGCCGGCAAAGCGTGCAATACCCGCCACGCCGCGCCCAGGTCGCTCAGCAACACATCGGCGCACCACGGCGGGGCGCCCGCCTGCCCCGGCAGCACGCCCAGCGCCACGTCGGCCGCGGCCAGGGCCCCGACGGCCGCCGTCGACAGCACCGCGACGTCATGACCGTCGGCCTGGTAAGCGGTCACCGCGGCGGTCAGCGCCTCGTCCACCGCCGCACCGTCGAGCGGGCGGATGTCGTCGAAGACCGGCCGCAACTCGCCGAGCGCCTCGGCTTCGACGGTGACCACCTCGACGTCGGCGTGTCGGGCCTCGGTCACCACTGCGGCGGCCAGTGGCAGCAGTGCGGGCTGGAACGAGGCCTGCACCCCGGGGCGCTGACCGATCCGGTGCCAGCCCGGTTCGAGTCCGGCGTCATCCAGCCGGGCCTGGGCCTGTGCCCACACCGCCCGCAGTTCGTCGTCGTCGGCGCCGCGCACCTGCATCACCCGCAGGGTTTTGCCGCACAGCACCCGCGGGTCGATGACCACGGTGTCTACCCGGTCGAGCTCACGCAGACTGCTCGGGCGCAGCACCACCGCGCCGTGCTGGTTGGCCAGTCCGCGTCCGAAGGTGGCGGCGAACGACTCGCGTGCGGCGCGGGTGCCCTTGGGTGCGGCCACCGCCGCGGCGGTGCCGGCGAGGTCGGGGCTGCCGGTCGCGGCGCCGATCACCCCTGCTCCGATCGCCTGCATCAAGGCGCTGCGGCTCAGGTGGCGTTCGACCGGACCCGGCGGCCGGGGAACCGGCCGTGGTGGGATGAGCACCGGCGGATGGTCGGCGTAGTCGGCGAGCTCCGGTTCCCGCCGGCGCCAGGCGCGCTCGGCGGCACGTTCTTCGCCGGCGCGCATCGCCTCCACCGACAGGTCCACCGCCAGCGCGGTGGGCGCCTGGTTGAGCGTGTGCACGCCCGCGCCGGCCAGCGACAACAGGGCGTCGGTCGCCTGCTTGCCGATGCTGTCCTCGAGCAGTCGCCGCAGCCGCGGCTGGTAGTCGACGACGACGACGCCGGCCTCCAAGCCCAGCGGCAGCACCGGCAACCGCAACAGCCGACCGACCGTCGCCATGCCCAGGCCGGCGACGTTGGCGCCGAGGGTGAGGGCGCGCAGCGCCTGCGTCATGCCATCGCCGGGCAGGGTGGCCGGTGGGCGTCCGCGCCGGGTCGGCCGGCGGTTCAGCGAGGCTCGACGAAGGAGAGGTGAAGCTGGGACCGCCGCATGAACCCGACGGTGCTGGGCCTCGGTGTCGCTGACCACCCGGCACAGCTCACGCAACGAGACCCCGCCGCCGCCGGCGTCAGGGTCCAGCCCGACCACCAGCCGGGACAGTGGGTGATTCAAGCGGACCGAGGTGACCCCGGGCAATGCCCGGGCCGCGCTGAGCACGGCAGTCGCCAGTTCGTCCCCGGCCGGCCCATTGAGCCCGCGCACCTCGACCCAGGCCCGGCCCTCGCCGCGGAAGCACCGCCGGGACAACGCCCAGCCGTTATCGCCACTCGGCAGGGCAGCGCCCGCGATGCCGGTCGCGGTCTGAACAGACGCGTCGACCAATGCGGAGGTCAGCTGGACACCGAAGTTTGCCGCGCGCAGCGGAAGAGAGTGCCTGACGGCACGACCTAAATCCACGCGGGCCCGTTCAGTGGCGCGCGCGAGCGCTGCTGCTGCCGCTACGGGCCGGTCGCGCTGCCGCCTTCTTCGGCTGCGAGCTGCGCCGCGTGGTCGACGAGCCCGACGGCTTCGTCGACTTCGCCGATTTCACCGACTTCAACGGCCGGGCCGTCGCGGTCGAAGCGGCCGGCGCCTTCGCCGACGACTTCGCCGAAGGCTGCGCCGGCGGCGCGCCGTTATCGGAGCGGTTCAGCTGCTTGAGCACCAGGGCGGTGCCGCCCACCGCCACCAGCAGTGGCCACTCGACCAATCCGGTGACGCCGAGGGCGCCCAGGGTCAGTGCGGCCGCGGGGGTCGAGTGGCTGCCGGTGCTCAGGCCGCGCTGCGCGCCGCTCGCCGCCCCCTTCAAGCCACCGATTACCCCGTTGAGTGCGGCCCCGCCGACTGCGCCGGCCGCCTCGGTTGTCATGGTCGCCGCGCGAGTCGCCGCTCCGGCCACCTTCCGTACCGTCCCTGCGACGGCGTTCATGGGTATTCCCTGCCCTTCAAACGAGGCAAATTGGTTAACCCGATCCATCCTATGCGAATTTCGGGTGAACCCGCGGAATCCACAACGAATTCATATAACCCGAGGTTTCGGAGCCGGCTGGATATCCACCAGCACCGGCGCGTGATCGCTGGGCGACTTGCCCTTGCGTTCCTCCCGGACGATCTCGGCGTGCGCGACGCGGGTGGCCAGCGCGGGCGAGCCCAGGATGAAGTCGATTCGCATGCCCTGCTTCTTGGGGAACCGTAGTTGGGTGTAGTCCCAATAGGTGTAGACACCGGGGCCCGGCGTGAACGGTCGCACCACGTCGAGGTACTGCGCCTCGGTCAGCGCGTGAAACGCCCGGCGCTCGGGCTCCGAGACGTGGGTCGCGCCGTCGAAGAACTCCATGCTCCACACGTCGTCGTCCTGCGGGGCGATATTCCAGTCGCCCGTCAACGCGATCGGCGCCGAGGGATCGTCACGCAGCCAGCCTTCGGCGGTATCGCGCAACGCGGCAAGCCATTCCAGCTTGTAGGTGTAGTGCGGGTCGTTCAGGGCGCGGCCATTGGGCACATACAGACTCCACACCCGGACTCCGCCGCAGCTGGCGCCCAGCGCGCGAGCCTCGACCGTCGGGTCGGCGTCCGCCTTGGCCCAGGTGGGTTGCCCGGGAAACCCGATCTCGACGGCGTCCAGACCGACCCGGGAGGCGATCGCCACCCCGTTCCACTGGTTGTGGCCGACATGTGCCACCTCGTAGCCGAGTTCGTGAAACGGCAAGGTGGGGAACTGCGCGTCGGTGCACTTGGTCTCCTGCATCGTCAGCACGTCGACGTCGGCGCGGGCCAGCCAGTCGGTAACCCGGCCCACGCGTGTGCGGATGGAGTTGACGTTCCAGGTGGCCAGTCGCAGCGCAGTCACGCAGTCACCCTAGATCGACGGCGGCTACCCGCGGCGCCTGACTTCGTCGCGGTTGCGATCGCCGCTACCGCAGCATCCGGGCGTCGAGGTAGCGGGTGCGGTGCTGACCGGCGAACCCGATCGCCTCGCAGAACGCGAAGGCGCCGGCGTCATCGCTCGGTACCTGCGCGTAACCGCGGGCGACCCCCCGCTCGGCGCCCCAGGCATGCAGTGCGGTGCAGATCGCCCGCCCGTGGCCTTGCCGGCGCCTGCCCTCGGCCACGCGCAGGGCGGTCACCCCCAGCCAGCGGGTGCCGTCCGGGGCCTCGGTCGCCGCGCCGCGCCCGACCGCCACCCCGGGTATCGAGGCGAACACCAGCTCACCGTCGACCACCGCGGTCAGCGGCCCCACCGGGTCGTCGGCGGGCCAGTCAGGGCCGGGCCGGTCGGTCAGCGTCACCTGCTCGGGCATCGTCTCGAGAGTCGACGACCCGGCGGTCAACTCGCACACCAAGGTGCGGATCTCCAACCGTGCGGGGATGTCTTCCGGCAGTCGCAGCAGCCGCTCCGGGACCGCCAGGGTCGGGGCCAGATCCCGTCGGGCATACCAGTCGATGATCGCCGGGATGGTACTGGTGTGGGCGAACATGTCCAGGGGCACAGCCGAATTCGTCGCCAATGCGGTACCGGGCCCGGCCCGCAGCAACCAGCCGTCGAGCCACTGGTGTTCGCTGCCCGGCCAGGCCAGCGCGGCAGCGTGCTCCACGGCGCGGATCGCTGAGTTCTTCACCGGCCGATCGGTGAGCCGGCGCACGTACAGCACGTCGGCGTGCCGGCAATCGTGGACCACCCCGTCCGACGAGCGGACCCGCACCACCGTCCCGGCCGCCTCCAGGTGCCCCACCACGTCGCCCATCGGCGGCTCCGAACCGGGCGGCCGCAGATAGCGCAGGCTCACCCGGGTGCCGACCGGGGGCAGCTCGACAGGTGGCCGGTTCATCACCGGACCCTCAGTGACCGAACGGATCGGGCACGTCGCCTGGCATCCAGGACAGGCCGGGCACGCCCCAGCCGTTGGACTTCACCGTCCGCTTCGCCGCTCGGGCGTGACGGCCCACCAGCATGTCCAGATACAGCAGGCCGTCCAGATGCCCGGTCTCGTGCTGCAGCATCCTCGCGAACAAACCGGTGCCCTCCAGTGTGACCGGGTTGCCGTCGGCGTCCAGGCCGGTGACGCGGGCCCATTCCGCGCGGCCGGTCGGGAACGACTCACCGGGCACCGACAGGCAGCCCTCGTCGTCGTCATCGGGGTCGGGCATGGTCTCGGGCCGTTCGGAGGTCTCCAACACCGGGTTGACCACCACGCCGCGGCGCCGCGTGGTCGAGCGGCGGTCATCGGCGCAGTCATAGACGAAGACCCGCAGCCCCACACCGATCTGATTGGCGGCCAAGCCGACGCCGTTGGCGGCGTCCATCGTGGCGTACATCGTGGTGATCAACTCGGCCAGGTCGGCCGGCAGCGAGCCGTCATCGGCGACGGGGACCGGGCTGGTCGGGGTGTGCAGGACGGGATCGCCGACAATGCGGATGGGTACGACGGCCATGACCGAAAAGCTTAAGTGCCCGCCGCCGGCACAGTGCAGCGGCCACGGCGACTCGCGGGGCCGGCTCCCGGTTCAACACCGTGTGCCGTGATTGAATATTCGCTCAGGACAGGCCGCCGAAAACGCAACGAACGTTCGACCAAAGAACTTTCCGGAAGGGTCCAGGAAACGATATGGACGGCGCCATGGCGCAAGCGAATCGATCAGGGGACGATTCGGAACCCACTGACGGCTTGAGCCGTCGCGAACACGACATCCTGTCCTTCGAGCGGGACTGGTGGAAGTACGCCGGCGCCAAGGAAGAGGCCATCAAGGAGCGGTTCTCGCTGTCGGCAACCCGCTACTACCAGGTGCTCAACGCTCTCGTCGACCGGCCTGAGGCGCTGGCCGCCGACCCGATGCTGGTCAAACGGCTGCGCAGGCTGCGATCGAGTCGGCAGAAGGCGCGCGCCGCGCGGCGTCTCGGGTTCGATATCACTTGAGTCGCCCGGAACCCCTGATTGCTGGGGGTTTAGAGGTCGTGGCCTGCTCGTCGATACAGTGGGCGCAATGAGCGACCACGTTCCCGACTCCTCCAGACTCCCGCTGCGGGCCATGGTGATGGTCCTGCTGTTTTTGGGCACCATCTTCCTGCTGGTCGGATTTCAGGCGCTCGGATCGTCCGGCAACGACGACGACACCGGCCACTCGCCGGCGTCGAAACCCGTGACCACCACCTCCGCGGCGGCCACCACCGACCGCCCCGCCCACCGGTCCGAGGTGCGCGTCTACAACATCTCTGAGCAGGCGGGCCTGGCCGGGCACACCGCGGAAGTGCTGCGGGAAGCCGGCTGGAATGTGACCGACGTCGGCAACCTCGAGCTGCCCGAGGTCACCGAGACCACCGTCTACTTCGGTGACGGCCCGGGTGAGCACGACTCGGCCAACGCCGTGGCCGAGGTGCTGCACGCGGCCGCACAGCCACGCATCCCCGACGTGGCCGAGCAGCCACCGGGCGTGATCGTGGTGGTCGCGGGTTAAGCTCCTCGCATGGTCAAAGGTCACCGCAGAGTTGTTGCCGCCGCTGTCTTCGCCGCCCCGGTTGTGCTGTTGGCGGCGTGCAGCCCCAACGAGCCGCCCTCCGACGTGCCGGGCACCACGCCGGCCATCTGGACCGGGTCGCCGGCGCCGTCCGGCGCGGCGAGCGAGCCGGGCGAGTCGGGCGGTTCCGACAACCTGGTGGCGCGCCTGACGACCGTCGACGGCGGCCAGGTCGCCACCGCGACGTTCGAGTTCAGCAAGGCCGGCGGGAAAGAATTCGCCACGATCACCGTGGAGACCACCAGCACCGGCGTGCTGACGCCGGGCTTCCACGGCATGCACATCCACGGCGTGGGTAAGTGCGAAGCCGACTCGGTCGCGCCCGGCGGCGGCGCACCCGGCGCCTTCCTGTCGGCCGGTGGGCACTTCCAGGCGCCCGGCCACAACGAGCACCCGCAGAGCGGCGACCTGACCTCGCTGCAGGTCCGCTCCGACGGCAGCGCGCTGCTGGTGACCACCACCGATGCGTTCACCCGGCAGGAATTGCTGGACGGCGAGGGGACGTCGTTGATCATCCACGCCGACGACGACAATTTCGCCAACATCCCGGCGGACCGCTACACCCAGGTCAACGGCACGCCAGGCCCGGACCAGACCACGCTGACCACCGGAGACGCCGGCAAACGAGTTGCGTGTGGTGTCATCGGCGCCGGATAGCCTGCCGAACAACAGGGCTTCGTCCAAAGCCCGAATCGAGTTCGCCCACTGCGCCCGACCCACCCTCGGTGTGGAGTGGGAGTTCGCACTGGTCGACGCGGCGACCCGCGACCTGAGCAACGAAGCCAGCGCAGTGCTGGCAGAGCTCGGCGAAAACCCGCGCGTGCACAACGAATTGCTGCGCAACACCGTCGAACTCGTCACCGGCATCTGTGACAGCACCGGCGAGGCGATCGAGGATCTGCGCCAAACGCTGGCGGCCACCCGGCCCATCGTGCACAGCCGGGGCATGGAACTGTTCGGCGCCGGAACCCATCCGTTTGCGCAGTGGTCGGCGCAGAAACTGACCGACGCGCCGCGCTACGCCGAGCTGATCAAGCGCACCCAGTGGTGGGGCCGGCAGATGATGATCTGGGGAGTGCACGTCCACGTCGGAATCTCTTCGGCCTACAAGGTCATGCCGATCATCTCGTCGCTGCTGCTGTACTACCCGCACCTGCTGGCGTTGTCGGCGTCGTCGCCGTGGTGGGCCGGCGAGGACACCGGCTACGCCAGCAACCGGGCGATGATGTTTCAGCAGCTGCCCACCGCGGGATTGCCGTTCCAGTTCCAGACCTGGTCGGAGTTCGAGGGCTTCGTCTACGACCAGAAGAAGACCGGGATCATCGACCACATCAACGAGATTCGTTGGGACATCAGGCCATCCCCGCACCTGGGCACCATCGAGGTACGAGTCTGCGACGGGGTGTCCAACCTGCGCGAACTGGGCTCGCTGGTCGCGCTGACCCACTGCCTGATCGTCGACCTGGACCGGCGGCTGGACGCCGACCAATCGCTGCCCACCATGCCGCCGTGGCACGTGCAGGAGAACAAGTGGCGCGCGGCGCGTTACGGGCTGGACGCCGAGATCATCCTCGACGCCGACAGCAACGAGCGCCTGGTCACCGAGGACCTCGACGAGCTGCTCAACCGGCTGGAGCCGATCGCGGCGCGACTCCACTGTGCCGACGAACTGGCCGGCGTCGCCGACATCTATCGAACCGGTGCGTCCTACCAGCGGCAGCGCCGGGTCGCCGAGGAGCACGACGGCGATCTGCGCGCTGTCGTCGACGCGCTGGTCGCCGAACTGGACATCGAGTGATGGAACTGCCGATGTTCCCGCTGGAGTGGGTGCTGCTGCCCGGCGAGGAACTGTCGCTGCGGATCTTCGAGAGGCGCTACACCGTGCTGGTCGGGGACCTGATGCACAGCGGCGATCCGCGGTTCGGGGTGGTGCTCATCGCCCGCGGCCGCGAAGTGGGCGGTGGCGAGCAGCGCAACGACATCGGCGCGATGGCGGCCATCACCGACTGCACCGAGCTCGGCGGCGGCCGCTACGCGCTGCGGTGCCTGACCGGCGAGCGGATCCGGGTCAGCCAGTGGCTCCCCGACGACCCCTATCCGCGGGCCGACATCGAGGTATGGCGCGACGAGCCGGGGGAACCGGTGAGCGACAGGCAGTTCGGGGAGTTGGAAGAACGCATCGTCGCGCTGCACAAGCGGATGGCGGTGGCCCGCCGGCGGTGGGTGACGGCCGGGCGCGACGCCATGCTGGGCGGCCGCCGGCTGCGCTCGCTGGACCCGGTGCAGCGGCTGTACTCGCTGGCCTGCCGGGTCCCGATGGGCGAGGCCGACCGCTACGCGGTGCTGGCGGCGCCGTCGCTGTCCGACCGGCTAACGGCACTGTACGAGGCGATCGAGACCGTCTCGGCCCGAGTCGAATTCGATATTCCTCGTTGATCCTCCCCTTGGCGCGAGCGTGCGTGTTTGCACACGACACGCCGCTTCCTGACGTGCAACTGCGCACGCTCGCGACCAGAGGGCCGGCGCTATTTCAGGCAGCTGCCCGCATCGACGGTGAGCGGAAGCCCGGTGACGTAACGGGACTCGTCTGAGGCCAGAAACAACACGGCGTTGCTGATGTCGACCGGGTCCACCCAGCCGATCGGCAGCACGTGCATCAGCTGCGCCACCACGGCCATGTCGTCTGGGCCGGGGTTCTCCAGGTCGGGGCGGAACAGCTTCATCGTGCCCTCGTTCATGAACAGCGGGGTGTTCACGTTGGTGGGGTGAACCGAGTTGACCCGGATGAAGTGCTGGCCGAGTTCGACGGCGAACGTGCGCATCAAGCCGACCACACCGTGCTTGGCCGCGATGTAGTGACCGGTGTGGGGGTAGGCTTTGAGACCGCCCACCGAGCTGGTCAAGATGATCGACCCGCCGTTGCCGCCGGCGATCAGATGCGGCACACCGGCTTTGACGGTCTTCCAGACACCGGACAGGTTGACGTCGATCATGTCCTGCCAGTCGGCTTCGCTGGTCTTGTCCAAGGTGTCGCCGCCGTTGCCGATCCCGGCGTTGGCCGCGATGATGTCCAGCCGGCCCAACTGCTCGACACCGCTGTCGACCGCGGCCTTGAGCGCGTCGAAGTCCCGCACGTCGACCTGTGCCGTCACGATACGGCGGTCCAGTCCCTTGACCAGGTCGGCGGTCTCGGCGAGGTCGTCGGGGGTGGCTGCGGGGATCTCCTTGCTACTGCTGATCCGGGCGCACACATCTACGGCGATGATGTCGGCACCTTCCTGCGCCAGTCGCACCGCGTGGCTGCGGCCCTGTCCGCGGGCCGCGCCGGTGATGAGCGCGACCTTTCCTTCGACTCGTCCAGCCATGTCTGCACCTCCGTCTGTTGTTGGTCGATCGATCAGCAAGGCTGGCACCAAGCCGCGACGTTGTCAACAGTGGGTGCAGCGGGTGGGCGCCGGCGGCTCAGGCGGGATCGGTCAGCCGGCCGAGCTGTCGCTCGACGAGGGCGCGCAGCTCGTGGTGGCCGTAGGTGACGTCGACGGCCTCCTCGTTGCACAGGCTGCGTGCGGTCTGCGCGATCAGCATGGCTATCGCGACAGGTGGATACTCGTCGAGGTCGACACCCTTGGCGCGCAGTGCCACCGTGACCGCGGCGGTCTCGATGTCGCGGACCCGCTCGGCGTAGGCCTTGAGTTCGGTCCGGATCGCCTTGCGATGGTTGGCCAACGCCATGAACTCGGTATTCAGGCTGGTCACGCGGGCATCGCTATTGATGGCCCATAGCATCTGGAGCGGATCGTCGTCGGTGAGCGCGGCGCGCATCCGATCAAGTGCGACGTCGGCGCCGGTGCGCAGCACCTCGACGAAAAGGTCGTCCATGGTGGGGAAGTAGTAGTAGACCAGGGCCTGTTTCACCCCGGCCTCGGCGGCCACCCGCCGGGACGTCGCAGCGGCATAGCCCTCGTTTCGCATGATGCGGGCGGTCGCTTCGATCAGCCGTCGCCGGGTGGCGCCATCGGTCGATTTCGCCTTGCGCGGGGCCGCCATTCACCGCGTCCCGAGGTGGTGATCGCTTGACCGCCCGTCGTCGCACATGGTAGGCATGGGACATTCTAGCAATTTGATCGATCGATCAGCGCGACGAGGTCGTGATACGAGCGAAAGGGCGCATCGCGTGATGACGGATCTCGCGGCGGTGGACTACTTCTCCGACGAAGGCGTAACTCAGGATCCCTATCCCTATTACGAATACCTCCGCTCGAACGGGCCCGTCTTCGCCGAGCCGCATCACGGCGTCGTCGCCGTCACCGGCTACGAGGAGGTGCACGCCGCGTTCAAGGACCACGACTCCTTCTCGGCCGTCAACGCGATCGGTGGGCCCTTCCCGCCGCTGCCGTTCGAACCCGAGGGCGACGACATCACCGAGCAGATCGAGGCGCATCGGCATCTGTTTCCGATCTTCGAGCACGTGGTCGTCCAGGATCCGCCGGCGCACGAGCGGACCCGCGCGCTGCTGGGCCGGATCCTGACCCCGGTTCGGCTCAAAGAGAACGAGGACTTCATCTGGCGGCTGGCCGACCTGCAGCTCGATGAGTTCATCGCCACCGGCCGCTGCGAGTTCCTGATGGACTACGCCAAACCCTTTGCGACGCTGGCGATCGCCGACCTGCTCGGCGTCCCCGATAACGATCGCGCGGAGTTCCGCCGCGCTCTTGGAGCCGGTGAGCGCCCGGGTGCCCGAGTTGGCGCCCTCGATGGCGAGCCGGTGGGCCTGAACCCGTTGGACTACCTCGACGACAAGTTCAACGGCTACATCTCCGACCGGCGGCGCAATCCCCGGGCCGATGTGCTGACGATGCTCGCCGAGGCCACCTATCCCGACGGGGCGATACCGGAGGTGATGGAGGTGGTGCGTCCGGCGACCTTCCTGTTCGGCGCCGGGCAGGAGACCGTCACCAAACTGCTCGGGACGATGGTGCAGGTGCTCGGCGAGCAGCCCGAGCTGCAGCAGCGGCTGCGCGAGAACCGCGATCTGATCCCGCGGTTCATCGAGGAATCCCTGCGCATCCAGAGCCCGACCAAGATCGACTTCCGGCTGGCGCGTAAGACCACCACGCTGGCCGGCGTGCCGATCAAGGCCGGCACCGTGCTGATGTTGTGTCTGGGGGCGGCCAACCGGGACCCGCGGAAGTTCGAGAACCCGGATGAATTCAACTTGGACCGCAAGAACGTTCGCGAGCACATCGCCTTCGGCCGCGGCATTCACACCTGCCCCGGCGCACCGCTGGTCCGGGTCGAGGGGCGGATCACCGCCAACCGGATGCTGGACCGGATGCGCGACATCAGGATCAGCGAGGAGCACCACGGCCCGGCCGGCGACCGGCACTACCGCTACGAGCCCACGTTCCTGCTGCGCGGGCTGACCGCGCTGCACATCGAGTTCGACCCGGTCGAACAGTAGGCCGTCCTCGCCGCAACGCGTCATCGGAAAGGCCAGCAATGACTCTCAGCTCTGTGTTGGATGAAGTGCGTCTGCGTCCCGGCGCGGGCGAGGTGATCCCGATCGTCGATCCGGCAACCGAGGAGCAGATCGGCGAATTCAACGACGGCGGCGCCGAGGCCGTCAACGACGCGGTTGCTCGGGCCCGGGCCTCCTTTGATTCGGGTGTCTGGAGCGCGATGCCGGCCCGCGACCGCGCCAAGATCCTGTGGCGCATCGCGGATCTGATCGATGAACATGCCGATGAGCTGGCCCAGATCGATTCGATCAACACCGGGATGCCGCTGATGCAGGCGCAGATGATCGTGCCAACCTGCGCCGAGATCTTCCGCTACTACGCCGGCTGGTGCACCAAACTCAACGGTGAGGCGCACCAGGTGCAGATGAGCGGTGGCATCTCCGGCGCGCATGCCGACCTGCACGCCTACACCCTCAAGGAGCCCTACGGGGTGGTCGGCCTGATCTTCCCCTGGAACGGCCCGGTCTTCAACGCCTGTACCAAGCTGGCGCCGGCGCTGGCCGCCGGGTGTAGCAGTGTGGCCAAACCTGCTGAGGAGACGCCACTTTCGGCGCTGGTCCTGGTACGGCTGCTCAGCGAGGCCGGGGTTCCCGACGGCGTCGTCAACCTGGTCACCGGTTACGGGCACACCGCGGGAGCAGCGCTGGTCGATCACCCCGGCGTGCAGAAGATCGCGTTCACCGGTTCCACCGAGGTCGGCAAGCGGATCGTGGCGGCGTCGGCCGGAAACCTCAAGCGGGTCAGCCTCGAGCTGGGCGGCAAGTCACCGGTGCTGATCTATGACGACGCGGACCTGGACACCGCCATCACGATGGCCGCAATGGGCATCTTCATCCACTCCGGGCAGGGGTGCATCTGCGGGTCACGAATTTTCGTGCAGCGCGGTGTCTACGACCAGGTGGTCGACGGTATTGCCATGGTGGCCAACAACCTTCAGCTGGGTGGTCCGCGAGATGAGGGCGCCATGATCGGCCCGCTGATCAGCGAGAAGCAGCTCAACCGGGTGATGGGATTCATCGAGGAGGGCAAGCGCGACCACGTCGACGTCATCACCGGTGGGCACCGGCTGGATCGCCGTGGCTATTTCGTGCACCCGACCGTGCTAGCCAATGTGGATCCCGGGATGCGGCTCTACCAGCAGGAGATCTTCGGGCCGGTGGTGACGGTGCTGCCCTTCGACGACGACGAGGAAGCCGTCGCGCTGGCGAACGACTCCGAGTACGGCCTGGCCGCCACCGCCTGGACCCGCGACCTGAGCCGCGCCCACCGGCTGGCCAAGCGGCTGGAGGCCGGAACCGTCTCGCTGAACTGCCAGATGGTCTTCGACCACTCGGTGCCGTTCGGCGGCTACAAACAGTCCGGCTGGGGTCACGAGTGGGGCCGAGACGGCGTTGAGAGCTTCCTGCAGACCAAGTCGGTGTACACGCAGCTGTGAGTGTTGCCCGAGCCCCTGCCCACCCCGAGAGTGAACTCGGTGGGCAGGACCTCAGTTCATGCCGATGCGAATGTTTTTGATCTGCAGAAACTCATGGAGCCCGTCGGCGCCTCCGGTGCGCCCGAATCCACTCTGCTTGTAACCGCCGTAGGGGCCCTGCGGTGAGATACTGCTGATGGTATTGATCCAGACCGAGCCGGCTTCCAGCTGCCGGGAGATCCGGTGGGCGCGCAGCAGATCGCGGGTGTGGACGAACGCGTTTAGTCCGTAGCGGGTGCCGTTGGCCAGTGCGACGGCTTCGGCGTCGTCGCGGAACCTCATCACTGACACGACGGGACCAAACGTTTCGGTCTGGGCCAGCGGCGAGGAGTTGTCGACGCCGCCGAATACCGTCGGCTCGATGTAGTAGCCCGATGAGAGCTCACCGCCGAGCCGCCGGCCGCCGGCAAGAAGCTCCCCACTGCCATCAGTGGCTGCCCGCCCGATCACGTCCAGGATGCGGTCGGTGGCGGCCTGGCTGATCACCGGACCGAACATCACCGTGGGATCGAGCGGATCGCCCACCTTGGCACGGCCGACCGCCGCCAGGAACTTCTCGACGAAGTTGTCGTAGACCGACTCGTGCACCAGCACTCGGCTGGCGCAGGCGCAGCTCTGGCCGGACTGCATCAAGGGACCCTGATGCGCGGCAAGCTGTGCCGCAGCGTCGAGGTCGGCGTCGGCGAAGACGATACTGGCCGACTTGCCGCCGAGTTCGGTGACGACCGGGGTGAGGTTGACGGCGGCGGCCTGCAGCACGCTGCGGGCGGTGTTTTCGCCTCCCGTGAAATGGATCTTGCGAATGCCGGGATGGCGCACCAGCGCGTCACCGCCGGCTGCGGCGGCGGGCATCACGCTGACTAGCCCGGGCGGCATGCCCGCCTCCAGACACAGTTCACCGAAGCGCAGCGCGGCTAGTGGCGCGAGCTCGGAGGGCTTGAACACCACCGCGTTGCCTGCTGCAAGCGCGGGTGCAACGCACGATCCGGCGACCACCAGCGCGCCGTTCCAAGGGGCGATAACACCCACCACACCGTACGGTTCGCGTTCGATCAGGTTGACGTCGAAGGATTCGCTCACCGGCGTGCTGGAGCCGTGCGGCTTGTCGGCGTAGCCCGCGAAGTGGCGTAGGAATCGCTCGAGCAGAATTGCGTTCCCGGCGAACGAGATCGGTACCGCATAGTCTTGGACGTTCAGCGCGGCCAATTCGCCGAGATGCTGGTGCACCACGTCGGCCAAGTCGATCAGCAGGTCGCGGCGTCGGTCGACGGTCAGCGCAATCCATTCTCGCTGCGCCTCTTGCGCTGCGGCCACGGCCTGGTGAATCTCCGCTGCGCCGGCCAGTGTCACAGTGGCGTTCGGTCGGCCGGTGGCCGGATAGATGTGGTCGTGCGTGACGGGCGGCGTCATGCATTGCCTTCCTCAGCCCACTCCCGCGTGACGCGCTGCTTCTGCTCCTCGATCACGTCGAGCAGTCGCGACGCCTTGGGCCAGCCGTAGTAGGCACCGAACTGCAAAGCGGCCTCGTCGATTTCGTCGAAGGACACGTCGCGGCTCTTCAGCGCGGCGTAGACGTGACTGAGGATCGGATACGGCGCGTCCTGGAACGCCACACAGGCGACCGTGATCAGCCGCCGCTGCTTCATGCCCAGCCCGGGCCGTAGCCACATCTCGCCGAAGACGAAGTTCAAGATCCCCGCACCCGAGTACGGGTCGTCGCGGGTCGGCACGTAGGGCAGGCAGTTGACGTCGCGGAAGGCCTGCTCGCCGGCGAGCAGCCGGGACTCAGGATCGCTCGGGGTGGTCAGCGGCAGCAGCGGTGTCGACGGCGGTACCGGCTCACCGCGCTCGGTGTGGATGCGCTGCCACTGCTCGTCGACGATCATGTTGAACAGTGACGCCTTCGGCCAGCCGGAGTACACCGCGAAATGCAATACAGTTTCCCGCATTTCGTCGATGGTGACGTCGCCGCTGTGCAATGCCGCGTAGATGTGTTCGCGCAGCGGCTCCTCGGTGTCGGCTGCGGCCAGGCAGGGCAGCGCGATGAACCATCGGTCGCGGCGACTCAATCCCGGACGCTGCCAGATCTCGCCGAACACGAAGTCGAGCAGGGTCGCGGCGGGAGCGGCGGTGGCTGGGATCGGGAGGGTCATCAACTCGGCGAATGCGCGCGCTCCGCGCCCCGCCTCACCGGAGGGTGGCACCGGCATCCACCTTGAACTCCAGCCCGGTCACGTGCCGCGACTCGTCGGAGACCAGGAACAGCACCGCGTTGCTGACATCGCGGGCCTCGGTCATGATGATCGGCAACGCGTTGGCGAAGATCGGGCCGAGGTCGGCGCGCTCGCCGTGCAGCAGGGCGTGCAGCGCATCCGGCCGCATCCCGGTCTCCACCCCGGTGGGGTGCACCGTGTTGACCCGGACATTCACTGCCGCAAGCTCATTGGCCAGTGCACGGCTCATACCGACCACCCCGTGTTTGGAGGCGGTGTAGGGCGTGTGCAGCGGGCTGCCCTTCAGTCCGGCCACCGAACTGACGTTGATCAGGCTGCCGCCGTGGGAGACCAGGTGCGGCAGCGCCGCCGCGCAGGTGTTCCACGCCCCGATCAGATTGACGTCGACTACCGTGCGCCACTGCTCGGAGGTGGTGGTGTCCCAGGTCCCACCGGTGATCACGCCGGCGTTGGCGACCGAGGCGTCCAGACCGCCCAGCTCCGCCACCCCGTCGTCGACCGCGGTCCGCAGCGCGGCGGCATCGCGGACATCCACCACGCGCGTGACCGCACGGCGACCCTGTTCTTCGACCAGCCGGGCGGTCTCCTCGAGGTCTTCGGCTGCAGCCAGCGGATAGTCGATCTCCGGCAGCGACGCGCAGATGTCGACCAGGATGAGGTCGGCACCCTCCTCGGCCAGCCGCACGGCGTGGCTGCGACCCATGCCTCGCGCGGCGCCGGTGACCAGCACCCGCTTGCCCGCTACCCGCCCGCTCATAGCTTGTTGCAGAAGCCGGCGTCGACGGGGAAGGTGACCCCGGTGACGTAGCGGGCAGCGTCGGAGACCAGGTAGGCGATCGCGGCGCTGATGTCTTCGGGTTCGAGCATGCCGACCGGCATCGGATTCTGCAGATGCGGGCCGCCGTCGGGGTAGTTCTCCAGGAACGAGGTCATGGCCGGGTTCACCGCCATCATGGTGTTGACCGCGGTCGGGTGCACGGTGTTGACCCGGATGCTGTGCGGGGCAAGGGCGTTGGCCAGTGTTCGCATCAAACCGACTATGCCGTGCTTGGACGCCGCGTAGCCCAGGCCGCCGCCTTGCAGCCCGCCGAAACCCTTGAGCCCGGCGGTCGAGCTGGTGAACACGATCGACCCGCCCCGGTCACCGGCGATCAAGTGGCCAATGGCGGCTTTGGCGGTGTGGAACGAGCCGACCAGGTTGACGTCGAGCACGTCGGTCCACATCTGCAGGTCTTCCTCGTCGGTCAGCTCGCGAAACGCCATGGCGGCGATGCCGGCGTTGGCGCAGACGATGTCGAGCCGGCCGAAGTGCTCGACACCGGCGTCCAGTGCCGCCTTCAGCGCTGCGAAGTCGCGGACGTCGGCGACCGAGCCGATCATCTTGCCGCCCTGCGCCTCCACCAAGGCGACCGTCTCGTCCAGCTCGTCGCGGGAGCCCATCGGATAGCCGTTGGAGGCGATGTCGGCGCAGATGTCCACGCCGATGATGTCGGCGCCGTCGGCGGCCAGGCGCACCGCGTGGCTGCGGCCCTGCCCGCGCGCCGCCCCGGTGATGAATGCGACTTTTCCGTCCAGAGAACCCATGCCGGTACGGTAACCTGGTTACTCAACGACGGCAAGGGGGTGAATCGATGTCTGGCCCGGAGGATCGGATCCTCGGCATCGTCGTCGAGATCCTCGAAACGCAGGGCTACGACGCGGTTCAACTCCGCGAGGTCGCCCGTCGCGCCCGGGTGTCGCTGGCCACCATCTACAAGCGGTATGTCACCCGCGACGAGCTCATTCTCGCCGCGCTGGACAGCTGGATGGCGGAGAACCGTTACTCCGGCGTCGACGCGTATGCGCCAGAGCCCGCCGAGCCGTTGTACCCGGCGCTGATGCGGTTGTACCGCACCATCTTCGAGCCGTGGGAGCGCCACCCGGCCATGCTGACGGCCTATGTGCGGGCCCGGTCCGCGCCCGGCGGTGACACGCTGGTCCGCCGCGGACTCGACGTCGTGGGGCCGGCGATGCGGGCGGCGCTCTCCGAGGTCGACGAAGCCTTCATCGCCGACCTGGATGTCATCATCTCCAACCTGGTGTACGGGTTGTCCGCGCGCTTCGCCGCCGGCGAGCTTGCGATAACCGATATCCTGCCCGCCCTGGACCGGGCGGTCTACCGGCTCACCAGCGGATACGAGGCGGGGCTGGCCGAGGGGTCCTGACGCCACCGATCAGCGTGCGTAAACCCGGTGATTCGCATGGTGTGTCGGCCGGGAACACGCACGCTGGGGCATGGACGGGCTAGCGGTTGTCGGCGAAGGAGCGCAGCGCCTCGATCTGCGCGGGATCCAGGGACGGCCGCACGGTTTCGCGGGCGGCGGCCACGTCGGCCTTCGTGACGTCGGCGGCGTCGATGGACCGGCGCATCGCGGTCAGCGCCGCCTCGCGCAGCAGCGCCACACAGTCCGCGGCGCTATAGCCGTCCAGGTCGGCGGCCAGCGCGTCAAGGTCGACGTCGTCGTGCAGCGGCACGGATTTGCCGGCCACCCGCAGGATCTGGCGGCGGGCGTCGGCGTCCGGCGGCTCGACGAACACCAGCTTCTCCAGCCGGCCCGGCCGGGTCAGCGCCGGATCGATCAGCTCCGGCCGGTTGGTGGCCCCGACCACCACCACGTCGCGCAGTGGGTTGACGCCGTCGAGTTCGGTCAGCAGCGCGGCCACCACCCGGTCGGTCACCCCGGAATCGAAGCTCTGTCCCCGCCGTGGCGCCAGCGCGTCGATCTCGTCGAGGAACACCAGTGACGGCGCGGAATCACGGGCGCGCTGGAACAGGTCCCGCACCGCCCGCTCGCTGCTGCCCACCCACTTGTCCATCAGCTCGGCGCCCTTGACCGCGTGCACGCTGACCCGCCCGGAGCCGGCCAGGGCGCGCACCACGAACGTCTTGCCGCACCCCGGCGGGCCGTAGAGCAGCACGCCGTGCGGGGGGTCGACACCGAGCCGGGTGAAGGTGTCCGGGTGCTGCAACGGCCACAGGATCGCCTCGGTCAGCGCCTGTTTGGTGGCCGCCATGTCTCCCACGTCATCGAGGGTGATCGAGCCGACCGAGACCTCCGCGGCCGCCGAACGCGACAGCGGACGGATCACACTGAGCGCCCCGATCAGGTCCTGCTGGGTGAGCGTGGGCGTCTCGTCGTTGTCACTAGCCCGCGACGCCGCCCGGAGCGCCGCCTCCCGGACCAGCGCGGCAAGATCAGCCGCCACGAAACCCGGTGTGCGGTCAGCGATCTCACTCAGTGTCAGGTCCGTCGTGGGAACCGAGATCAGCAGGGTGGCCAGCAGCGCGGCCCGGGTCGCGCCGTCGGGCAGGCTCAGCCGGATCTCCCGGTCGCACAGCTCCGGCGCCCGCAGTCGCGGATCGACCCGGTCGGGAAGCGCCGAGGTGGCGATGAACGCCACTCCCTCGGTGGCCACGGCGGTGCGCAGTTCAGCCAGGATCAACGTCGCGACCGGCTCCGGCGGTTCGGGCAGCAGGGTGTCCACGTCGGCGATCAGCAGCACGCCGCCGCCGTCGCGGACCTTCGCCACCGCCGAGCGCACCGCGGCCAGCCGGTCGTCGGCGGCCAGCGCACCGATCTCCGGCCCGTCCAGTTCGAGCAGCCGTCGGCCCTCGCACACCGCCCGCACCAGCGTCGTCTTGCCGACCCCGGCCGGCCCCGAGACCAGCACCCCGAGGTTGGTTCCGGCGTTGAGTGTCTTGAGCAGCTGCGGCTCGTCGAGGGCCAGCTTGAGCCATTCGGCGAGTTTGGCGGCCTGGGCCTCGCAGCCCTTGAGTTCGTCGATGGCGATCCGGGCCGGACGCACCCGCGCGGCGGCCGACGGCTTCGCCGTGACCGCGGTGCCGTTGCCCCAGGTCACCAGTGAATTCGGTTGCACGCTCACCGGTCCGGCGGGATCGACACCGGTCACGGTGAGCAGCTCGGAGGTCCAGCTGATCCCGACCGCCGACGCCAGCGCGGTGGTCGCCGCCGAGGTCGAGGTGCCCGGTCCCAGGTCGCGGGGCAGCAGCGACACCGCGTCGCCGACGGTGAGCACCTTGCCCAGCAGCGCCTGGCGCAGCGTGTTCGGTGACAGACTCTGCGAGGCCAGTGCCGAGCCGCTCAACGTCACCGATCGGGCGCCGTAAACGGTCACCGCGGCCACCACCACCTCGGTGCCGTCGCGCAGCCCGGCATTGGACAGCGTGACGTCGTCGAGCAGCACCACCCCGGTTGGGGCATCCGGCCCGGCCAGCCCGGCCACTGCCGACGTCGTGCGAGAACCGGTCAGCGACACCGCGTCCCACTCCCGGATGCCCAGGGCGGCAATCGCTTCGGCGTGCAGCCGGACCACTCCACGGCGGGCGTCGACCGCGGAGGTGTTGAGCCGGGCGATCAGCGTCAGGTGGCGGGAGGAGGTCCGGGAGCCATCGCCGTCCCGATGCTCTTCAATAGAACCCATGCGGTCATTATCGGCATACCGCCGCTCACTGTTGCCGGCGATCGGCGCGGTCACGCTGCTGGCGATACCGGTGCCGTCTCGCGCCGATACGGCGAATCCGCTGGCCGAGCTGGTTGACGCCGCCGCCGGCCGCCTCCAGGTCGCCGACGATGTGGCGGCGGTCAAATGGCGGACCGGCGGAGCCATCGAGGACCCGGTCCGGGTGCAGCAGCAACTGGCGAAACTGGCCGACGATGCCGCCCGTAACGACCTCGACCCCGCCTACGTGCAGCGGATCTTCGGCGACCAGATCGCCGCCACCGAAGCCGTCGAGCACCACCGGTTCGCGCAGTGGAAACTGGACCCGGCCACCGCGCCGGCGAGCGCCCCCGAGCTGGCGGAATCACGTGCCCGCATCGACGGATTCAACCGCGAGATGCTCACCCAGATCGGGCTGCGGCGGCAGCAGCTGCATTCGCCGGAGTGCGCCGCCCTGCTCGACGAGGCGGTCCGGGAGGTCAGCGCCGCGCGCCGACTAGGCGAGTTCGAACACGGCGCACTGACATCGGCGACCCGCGAGTACTGCTCCGAATAGCTCAGCGACCCGGTTTGCGCAACCGCAGCCGGGCCATCGATTGCCCGCTGGGCCGGCGGATGCCCAACGGGCGGCGTCCCGGCTGCGACCGGCGGATCTCCCGGCGCGCGGCCCGGCGTTCCCGGGGAGCGTGCTCCCAGGCCTCCGGATGCGCAGCCACCCAGCGCTGGCTGCGGACCGAGAACGGAATGGTGCACAGGTAGGCCACGATCAGCACCAGCACCAGCACATACGGGAACAGGAACGCCGCGGCGGCCACCAGCGCCAGCACCGCCAGCAGCACCGCCGCCAGATGCGGCGGCACCGAGACGGCATGCATCTTGCGCATCGGGATCCGGCTGACCAGCAGCATCGACGTGCCCACCACCCAGGCGCAGGTGAACCACTGCGACGTCCACCAGCCGTCGCCGAACTGCAGTTTCGCGGCCAGCAGGCCCATCAGCGTGATCGCTCCGGCCGGGGCGGGCATCCCGACGAAGAACTCGCGGGTGTAGGCCGGCAGGGTGGCGTCGTCGAGCAACGCGTTGAACCGGGCCAGCCGCAGCACCACGCACACCGCATACAGCAGCACCACGATCCAGCCCGCCGGCTGCGTCGACAGCAGCGACACGTAGATCACGATCGCGGGCGCCACCCCGAAGTCGACGGCGTCGGCCAGCGAATCGATCTCGGCGCCCATCCGCGACTCGGCGTCGAGGATGCGGGCCACCCGGCCGTCCAGACCGTCGAGGATGGCGGCCGCGGCGATCAGTGCCATCGCGACGTGCACCTGGCCGTCCAGTGCGTACTTGATCGAGGTCAGGCCGGCGCAGATGGCCAGCACCGTCATCGAACTGGGCAGGATGTGCAGGCCGACCGGGCCCCGGGTGCGGGTCGTCGGGTGGACCGGACGGGCGGAACTCGTCATGGCAGCTGGGCCAGCACCGTCTCACCGGCGACCATGCGCTGCCCGACGCCGACCAGCGGCTGCGTCCCGACCGGCAGGTAGGTGTCCAGCCGCGACCCGAACCGGATCAGCCCGTAGGTGTCACCGATCGCCAGATGGTCACCGGGCCGGGCGTCGCAGACGATGCGCCGTGCCAGCAGCCCGGCGATCTGCACGGCGATCACCTCGGCGCCCTCGGCGGTGCGGATCCGCACACTGTTGCGCTCGTTGTCCTCGCTGGCCTCGGTGCGGTCCGCAGACCCGAACCGGCCGGCCCGGTGCAGCACGTCGAGCACCTCACCGCCGACCGGAGCCCGCTGCACGTGCGCGTCGAACACCGACATGAAGATGCTGACCCGCGGCAGCGGAGTGTCGGGCAGATCCAGTTCCGGCGGCGGGGTCGCGGTGTCGACCAGGCAGACCATGCCGTCGGCGGGTGCCACCACCACACCGGGGCGCGTCGGCGGTACCCGGCGGGGATGCCGGAAGAACCCGGCGCTGGCACCCGCGGCCAGCAGCCCGGCGCCGCGAACCCAGCGCTGCTTGCGGCCCACCGCCGCCACACCCAGGCCGCCGGCGACGAACGGCAAGCCGGCGTGGTGCATCGGCGGCACCGTTGAGCGCACGAGATCGATCAGGTGTCGCAGACCGCCGGGATCATCTGCTGCGCGGGGTCGTCTGGCCATCCGGCCATCTTAGAAGCTGTCGTGTTGATGCGGCTGAATCGCCGGGCTCACCCGGTCAGGTCCCAGACCTCCACCGGGGTTCCCACCGCCAGTTCGGTCACCTCGTCGGCGATGTCCAGCAGGCAGTTCGCCGACGCCAGATAACGCAGATGGTGTGAGGCCGGCGGCCCGTAGTTGGTGACCGCCCCGGTTTCGTAGTCGAGCAGGCCGCGCCGGAACTGCCGCCGGCCCGCCGGTGATGTCAGCTTCTCGCTGAGGACGGCGGTGCGGCGCGGCCGCTCCGGGATGGGCAGGTCCATCGCCCGGCGCAACGCGGGGCGGACGAACACCTCGAAGGACACCTGCGCACTGACCGGGTTGCCGGGCAGCGTGACGATGGCCGCCTCGCCGACGCGGCCGATCCCCTGCGGCATGCCCGGCTGCATCGCGACCTTGACGAAATCCACGCCCTGATCGCCGTCGCGGCCGAAGACGTCCTTGACCACCTCGTAGGCGCCCGCGCTGACCCCGCCGCTGGTGATGATCAGATCCACCGCGCCGTCGGCCACGCCGTAACGGTCGAGCACCGCGGTGAACTCGGCGGTGTCGTCGGCGACGGTGACCGCGCCCACCACCTCGGCCGCGGCGTCGCGCACCGCGGCGGCCAGCATCACCCCGTTGGACTCGTAGATCTGTCCGGGTTCCAGCGGGGTGCCGGGTTTGATCAGTTCGGTACCGGTGGAGATCACCAGCACTCGTTGGCGGGGCCGCACCGTCAACTGGGCCAAGCCCAGTGCCGCGGCCAGACCCACCGCCGGCGGAGTGACGACCTGCCCGGCCCACAGCACGGTGGCGCCCTGCGTGACGTCGCCGCCGGCACGGCGGATGTGGCGTCCCCGGGCGATCGCGGCACTGATCGCCACCACGTCCACTGCGCCGTCGGTGGCCTCGACGGGAACCACCCCGTCGGCCCCGAACGGAACGGGCGCACCGGTCATGATGCGATGCGCGGTACCGGGTTCCAGCGTGGGCACGTCGGTGCGGCCGGCCGGAATGTCTTCGGCCACGGGCAGCCGCACCGGGTTGTCGGCTGTCGCCGCGGCCACGTCGTCGGCACGTACCGCGTAGCCGTCCATGCCGGAGTTGTCGAAGACCGGCAATGAGATCGGCGCGGTCACCTCCGCGGCCAGCACCAGCCCCTCGGCGTCGGGGAGCGCAACGGTGACCGGCGGACGCGGATGGATCAGCTCGGCGACGGCCCGCTGGTGCTCCTCGACAGATCGCATGACGACAGTCTGACTCAGACCGCGACGGTGATTCCTGTCAGTTCCTGGGAGACCGCCGACAGCCGCTGTTCTGCCCGCGAAGGTGACAGCGCCGCGGCGCTGGGTCATTCTCTGTTGCATGGCGCCCAACGCAAACCCATCCGCGGTGATCACCCTGGTCGACCCCGCCAACCCGCCCAGCTCCCGCGCGCCATTGGTGTGGGCGCTGGTCGGCGCGGTGCCCTGGCTGGTGCTGGCAGTGCTGCAACTGGGGTGGGCGGTCGCCGACGAGCGGCTGGCCTGGTTGCACGCCGCCGCCTGGGCGGTCACGGTGCTGGGGCTGCTGGTGTCGGCGGGCGTGGCACCGCTGTGGCGCTATCGCGTACACCGGTGGGACATCAGTGATCAAGCGGTCTACACCCGCACCGGCTGGCTGGTGCAGGAACGCCGGATCGCGCCGATCTCCCGGATCCAGACCGTCGACACCTACCGTGGGCCGCTGGACCGGCTGCTCGGGTTGGCCAATGTCCGAGTCACCACCGCGTCGTCGGCCGGGGCGGTGCACATCGTGGCGCTCGATGCCCCCGTTGCCGACCGCGTGGTGGCGCAGCTGACCGATATCGCCGCGCTGGGCGCCGGGGACGCCACGTGAGTCCCGCGCCGGCCTGGCAGCGGCTGAGCCCGCGGATGCTGCTGGTGCATCCGCTGCACGAAGCGCTGCGCGAGTTACCGCTGCTGATCGCGGTGGTGGTGTTCGGCTCGGCGACCGACAACTCCGTCTGGGTGCTCGCCGTGGTGGGGGTGATCGCGGTGGTCGGGGTGACACGCTGGTTCACCACCACCTACCGAATCGAGCCCGACTCCGAAGCCGGCCGGGTCCAGCTGCGCTCCGGGTTGTTGCGCCGGAAGGTACTTTCGGTGCCGCGCAACAGGATTCGCTCAGTGGAGACCGATGCTCGACTGCTGCACCGGATGCTCGGGTTGACGGTACTTCGGGTCAGCACCGGCCAGCAGGCCGCCGGGGACACCATGTTCGAGCTGGACGCAGTCGAGAGCAACCAGGTGCCGCAGCTGCGTCGAATCCTGCTGGCGCACACCGGTCAGCCGGCTCGAACCGATGCCGGGACGGTTGCCGCCCGTACCACGGTGTTGGCCCGGTGGCGCCCGTCGTGGCTGCGTTACAGCGCGTTGAGTCTGTCCGGGCTGGTGACCATCGGCGCCGCGGTGGGCGCGCTGTATCAGAGCGGCGCCGGGGAGGCATTGCGGGGTTCGGCGCTGCACCGGTCCTGGCTGGCGGCCGCCGAGCGGTTCGGGTCGCAACAGACGGCCGCGGCGATCGCCGGTCTGGTGCTGCTGGCGGCGATCCTGCTGGCGGTGCTGCGCTCGGCGCTGACGTACGGAAACCTGGTGTTGTCCCGCCGTTCCGGGGCGGCAGGCGATGTGCTGGAGTTGAGCCACGGATTGCTGCGGGTGCGACACCACAGCTACGACATGCGCCGGCTGCGCGGCGGCACGTTGCGGGCGCCCCTGCTGGTGCGGCTGTTCGGGGGCGCCCGGCTGGACGCGGCGATGACCGGTGTCACCGGGGCGGGCGAATCCTCCGTGCTGCTGCCCCCCTGCCCGCGGGCGACCGCTGAACAGGTGCTGACCGGGCTGGTCGCCGACCCGGTGGTGGTCACCGGGCCGCTGCGCAGGCACGGCCCGGCGGCGGTCCGCCGGCGCTGGACGCGCGCGATGCTGCTGCCGCTGGTTGCCGGCACGGGGTTGGCCGTGGCGGCGGCGGTCGACGGTGTGCCGCTGTGGTACTGGACGGCGTGGGCGGCACTGACGCTGGGCGCGGCGCTGCTGGCCGCCGATCGGGCCCGCGCGCTGGGGCATCGCGTCGACCCGCGGTGGTTGTCGGCCCGCACCGGCAGCTGGGAGCAGCGCCGTTACTGCATCGCCACCGCCGGCATCATCGGCTGGACCGTGCGCCAGAGCTGGTTTCAGCGTCGCGCCGGGGTGGCCACCCTGATCGCGGCCACCGCCGCCGGGGTCAAGGCCTATCGGGTGATCGACGTGCCGGAGGCGTTGGCGTGGTCGGTGGCCGCTACCGCCTCGCCCTGGGTGGCGCACAGCAAATGGGCGCGATAGCCCGAGTTCCGGCCGGTCGGCGGCGTGACGAGCGGACCGGTCGGGTAGGCGCGCGTCGGCGGGATCGCGCGATGGGTGCCGCCGCGTCCGTCGGGGCTTTTTTGGCCTTCGGGACGGCGCCGTTGGCAGCCGCGCCTGCCGCGAGTGCGGACTTCGATGACTTGCTTGCCGATCTGTTTGATCTGAGTGCGTGGGGCAACCTGTCGGATCACTTCGACCACTTGTTCACCTCGGATTGGGAGGTGCCGGGGTCAGGCGATGCCGCGGACCTGGCGCAGCTGTGGGACACCCACTTCTACATGCCGTTGCACGACAGTTTGCAGGCCTGGATCAATTCGGATTTCGGTGAGCAGGTCAATGGCGTGATCAACCAGATGTTCGCGCCGTTCACCGAGGGTTTTTGCGGGATAATCTGCAACGGGCTCGATGGCACCGAGGCCGATCCGGACGGGCAGACCGGTGGACTGTTCTTCGGCGATGGTGGTGACGGTGGCCACGCTGGCGAGTGGTGGGGCACCGCCGGCACCGCCGGTCAGCCCTGACCCGCGGGTTGCATTTTCTCCGGCGAGCAGTCGCGAAGGCCCCCATTTCACACCGGAAATGGGGGCTTTCGCGTCTGGCCGCGCAGGGGGACTACAACTGCCGCACGGCCTCGATGCGCGCCCGCAGCTGATCCGACGTCGCCGCCGCCACCGGCGGGCCGCCGCAGATCCGGCGCAACTCGTTGTGGATCCAGCCGTGCGGCTTGCCCAGCCGATGATGCGCCGCCGACACGAGCGCGTTGAGCTCGTGCCGCAGCGCCCGCAGCTGTCCATGGGTGGTCACCGGCACCGGAGCAACCCCGCCGGCCACCTTGCTGCGCCGGTCCAGCTGCTCTTCTTGCCTGCGCCGTAACAGGTCTCGCATCTGGTCGGCGTCCAGCAGCCCGGGGATGCCCAGGTAGTCGGCCTCTTCCTCGCTGCCCGCGGGAGTGGCGGTGCCGAACGAGGCGCCGTCGAAGATCACTTGATCCAGCTCGGCGTCGGCGCCGAGCGATTCGAAGGTGTTCTCCAGCTCGGACGGTTCGTCGCGCCGACGCTGCGCCTCGGCGAACTCGTCGCGTTCGGACTCCCGGTGCGGCTTCCCCAGCACGTGATTGCGCTGCGCTTCGAGCTCACTGGCCAGCTGCAGCAGCGACGGCACCGACGGCAAGAAGATGCTGGCGGTCTCTCCCGGGCGCCGCGAGCGAACGAACCGGCCGATCGCCTGCGCGAAGAACAACGGGGTGGATGCGCTGGTGGCGTACACGCCGACGGCCAGCCGTGGCACGTCGACACCCTCGGAGACCATCCGCACCGCCACCAGCCAGCGACTGGTGGCCGTGGCGAACTGGGCGATCTTGTCCGAGGCGCCCGCGTCGTCGGAGAGCACCACGGTGGGGGCCTCACCGGTCAACGTGGTCAGCAGCTTGGCGTAGGCGCGGGCCGCCTTCTGATCCGAGGCGATCACCATGCCGCCGGCGTCGGGCACGTGCTGGCGCTTCTGCCGCAGCCGGGTGTCGGCCGCCGCGATCACCGCCGGCATCCACTCCCCATTCGGGTCCAGCGCGGTGCGCCACGCCCGGGCGGTGTGTTCGGCGGTCAGCGGTTCGCCGAGCCGCGCCGAGTACTCCTCACCGGCGCTGTCACGCCAGCGGGCCTCGCCCGAGTAGGCCATGAACACCACCGGGCGCACCACACCGTCGGCCAGCGCCTCGGGGTAGCCGTAGCTGTCGTCGGCCACCGATCGCAGATGGCCGCTGCCGTCGGGCTCGTAATTGACGAACGGGATGGGACTGTCGTCGCTGCGGAACGGGGTGCCGGTCAGCGCCAGCCGGCGGGCGGCATCGGAGAACGCCTCCCGGATGCCGTCGCCCCAGCTCTTGGCGTCGCCGCCATGGTGGATCTCGTCGAAGATCACCAGGGTTTTCGCGGCCTCGGTGCGCACCCGGTGCCGGGTGGGATGGCTGGCGACCTGGGCGTAGGTGACCACGACCCCGTGGTACTCCGAGCTGGTCTGCGCATCGGAGTTGCTGAAGCGCGGATCCAGCGCGAGGCCGTGTTCGGCGGCGGCGGTGGCCCACTGCACCTTGAGGTGGTCGGTGGGCACCACGATCGTGATGCGCTCGACGGTGCGGTCGGCCAGCAGCTCGGCGACGATCCGCAACGCGAACGTCGTCTTGCCGGCGCCGGGGGTGGCCACCATCAGAAAATCCCGGGGCTTGGCGGTCAGATACCGCACCAGAGCCCGGCGTTGCCAGCCCCGCAACGCACGGGTGCTGGGCGCTGCGTCAGCCCGCACCCGGTCTCCTATCTGATCGAGATGCAGTCTAGGGCAAGCCGATAGCATCGCGGACGTGTCCACCCCGGGCGAGCCGGAATCCGTCCGCGTTGAGCGTCTGCTCGACGCGCAGACGAAAGCCGCCGCGTTGTTCGACGAAATCGCGCGCCGCAATCTGGTGCGCGCCGGCGTCGGCGAACGCCAGCTGTCCGATGAGATCCGGGATCTGGCCGCCGACATGTTCGGGGTAACGCGGCACTGGCATAAGCGGGTGGTGCGCGCCGGGGAGAACACCCTGCAGCCGTTCCACGCCGACCCGCCGGACCGCGTCATGACCGACGATGACATCGCCTACCTCGACCTGGGTCCGATCTTTCAGGAGTGGGAAGCCGACTTCGGTCGCACCTACGTGCTCGGCGACGACCCGGACAAGCACGCACTGCGCGACGCCCTGCCCGGGGTGTGGCAGGCCGGGCGGGCGTTCTTCGACCACCACAGCGACATCACCGGGGCGCAGCTCTATGAGCATGTCGTCGGACTGGCCCGGGAGCGCGGCTTCGAGTTCGGCGCCCCGATCGCCGGGCATCTGGTGGGAGAGTTCCCGCACAAGAAGATCTCCGGTGACGACACCCGGTTCTACATCACGCTCGGATCCGATGAGCCGATGCGACGTACCGACCACACCGGCCGGGTGTGTCACTGGATCCTTGAGGTGCACCTGGTGAACCCGGACCGCGGATTCGGCGGCTTCTACGAGGAACTGCTGGACGTGCGGTGAGTCCGGGTCAGACCGGATAGACCACCCCGGTCAGCTCTTCGGAAACGGCCCAGAGCCGGCGCTGCAGCTCGACATCGTGAGATTTGCGGCTCGACGCCACCACCTTGGGGTGACCGCGCCCCTGGGTGAGGCCGTCCGGACCGAAGTACTGCCCACCGAGCGCCTGCGGGTCGGTGGCCGCGCGCAGCGTCGGGAGAGCGCCCATGTCTGCGCCTTGAAACATCGGTTTGATCAGCGGATAGGCGACCGCGGCCCAGCGTGGCAGGTGCCGCATCAGCTCGGTGTTGGAGCCGCCGGGGTGCGCGGCCAGCGCGATCGTCGTCGCACGTGGGGCGAGCCGTCGCTGCAGTTCATAGGTGAACAGCAGGTTGGCGAGCTTGGACTGCCCGTAGGCTTCGACCCGGTTGTAACGGCGTTCCCACTGCAGGTCATCGAAGTGGATGTCGGCGCGCAGCCGGTGCCCGAGGCTGCTGACGGTTACCACCCGGGAACCGGCGACCGGCAGCAGCCGGTCCAGCAGCAAGCCGGTGAAGGCGAAATGGCCCAGGTGGTTGGTGCCGAACTGCAGCTCGAAGCCGTCCTTGGTCGTCGACTTGGGCGGGTACATCACCCCGGCGTTGTTGATCAGCAGATCGATGCGGTCGTGGCCGGACCGCAACTGCTCGGCGGCGGCGCGGATGGAATCCAACGAGCCGAGGTCGAGTTCCTGCAACGCAACGCTGGCACCGGGGCTGCGCTGCCGGATGAGGGTCTCGGCGTCCCTGCCCTTGTCGAGGTTGCGCACCGCCAGAACCACGTGAGCGCCCCGCGCTGCCAGGCCGGCGGCGGTCTCGAAGCCGAGACCGGTGTTGGCCCCGGTGACGACGGCGACGCGACCGGCCTGGTCAGGGATGTCGGCGGTTGTCCACTTGGCCACGAGGCCCTCCTGAGCTGCGGTAAGGTAAACGGGGCGGACGCTCCGGTTGGTTGCAACTATACGGAGCGGACGCCCCGCTTTGTCAACCGATGAGGATCTCAGGTGGCTCAACCCGCACGCCCGTTGCGAGCCGACGCGGCCCGCAACCGCGCTCGCGTGCTGGAGGTCGCCTATGAGACCTTTGCGGCTGAAGGGCTGTCAGTGCCGGTCGATGAGATCGCGCGCCGCGCCGGAGTCGGGTCCGGGACCGTCTACCGGCATTTCCCGACCAAGGAGGAGCTGTTTCGGGCGGTCGTCAACGACCGTATGCAGCACGTCGTCGACGAAGGGCGGGCCCTGCTGGAATCCGATGATCCCGGCATAGCGATCTACACGTTCCTGCGCTCGATCGTGCTGCAGTGGGGCGCGACGGATCGTGGCCTGGCCGAGGCGCTGGCCGGTGTGGGCATCGAGATCGGACAAGCTGCGCCCGAGTCGGAGGAAGCCTTCCTGGCGGTACTCGAAGCGTTGTTGCGTGCAGGACAGCTGGCGGGCACGGTGCGACACGACCTCGGGGTGCGCGAGGTCAAGGCGATCCTGGTCGGATGCCAGGCCATGCAGTCCTACAGCTCCGCAGTGGCCGAGCGCGTCACCGACGTTGTCATGGACGGTCTACGGGCGCCGCGATAGTCGGCCGCCGTGCCGGATTGCCGGGTCCCGCAGCTCCTTGCACTCTCAAGGGGCGAGTGCTAAGAATGACGTTGGCACTCGCGACCGGCGAGTGCTAGGTCGGGACGGTGAGGTACGGGCCGCACCTGCGGAGCACACCCAACGCCGTCCGTCGCGGGCACTGACCCGACCGACAAGACGTGCACCCCCTAACCGGAGGAATCACTTCGCAATGGCTAAGCAAATTGCGTATGACGAAGAGGCCCGTCGCGGCCTCGAGCGGGGCCTCAACGCCCTCGCTGACGCGGTCAAGGTGACGCTGGGTCCCAAGGGCCGCAACGTCGTCCTGGAGAAGAAGTGGGGCGCCCCCACGATCACCAACGATGGTGTGTCCATCGCCAAGGAGATCGAGCTGGAGGACCCCTACGAGAAGATCGGCGCCGAGCTGGTCAAAGAGGTCGCCAAGAAGACCGACGATGTCGCCGGTGACGGCACCACCACCGCCACCGTGCTGGCCCAGGCGCTGGTCAAGGAAGGCCTGCGCAACGTGGCCGCCGGCGCCAACCCGCTGGCCCTCAAGCGCGGCATCGAGAAGGCCGTCGAGAAGGTCTCCGAGACCCTGCTGAAGGACGCCAAGGAGGTCGAGACCAAGGAGCAGATCGCGGCGACCGCCGGGATCTCCGCGGGTGACCAGTCCATCGGTGACCTGATCGCCGAGGCGATGGACAAGGTCGGCAACGAGGGTGTCATCACCGTCGAGGAGGCGCAGACCTTCGGCCTGAGCCTGGAGCTGACCGAGGGCATGCGCTTCGACAAGGGCTACATCTCGGGCTACTTCGTCACCGACGCCGACCGTCAGGAAGCGGTCCTGGAGGACCCCTACATTCTGCTGGTCAGCTCCAAGGTGTCGACCGTCAAGGACTTGCTGCCCCTGCTGGAGAAGGTCATCCAGGGCGGCAAGCCGCTGCTGATCATCGCCGAGGACGTTGAGGGTGAGGCGCTTTCCACCCTGGTCGTCAACAAGATCCGCGGCACCTTCAAGTCGGTGGCCGTCAAGGCCCCGGGCTTCGGTGACCGCCGCAAGGCGATGCTGCAGGACATGGCGATCCTCACCGGTGGCCAGGTCATCAGCGAAGAGGTCGGTCTGTCGCTGGAGACCGCCGACATCGCGCTGCTGGGCAAGGCCCGCAAGGTCGTGGTGACCAAGGACGAGACCACCATCGTCGAGGGCGCCGGTGACTCCGACGCCATCGCCGGTCGGGTGTCGCAGATCCGCGCCGAGATCGAGAACAGCGACTCCGACTACGACCGGGAGAAGCTGCAGGAGCGGCTGGCCAAGCTGGCCGGCGGTGTTGCGGTCATCAAGGCCGGGGCAGCCACCGAGGTGGAGCTCAAGGAGCGCAAGCACCGCATCGAGGACGCGGTGCGTAACGCCAAGGCCGCCGTGGAGGAGGGCATCGTCGCCGGTGGTGGCGTGACCCTGCTGCAGGTGGCACCGTCGCTGGACGAGCTGAAGCTCGCCGGTGACGAGGCGACCGGCGCCAACATCGTCAAGGTGGCGCTGGAAGCTCCGCTCAAGCAGATCGCCTTCAACGCCGGCCTGGAGCCGGGCGTGGTGGCCGAGAAGGTGCGCAACTCGCCCGCCGGTACCGGTCTCAACGCCGCCACCGGTGAGTACGAGGACCTGCTGAAGGCCGGCGTTGCCGACCCGGTGAAGGTGACCCGTTCGGCGCTGCAGAACGCAGCCTCGATCGCGGCGCTGTTCCTGACCACCGAGGCCGTTGTCGCCGACAAGCCGGAGAAGGCGGCCGCACCCGCGGGCGACCCGACCGGTGGCATGGGCGGCATGGACTTCTAAGTCTGGTTGCACGACGAGGCCCGGTCCCCTTCGGGGGGCCGGGCCTTCGTCGTCCATGTTGACGCTGCGCTCATGGCGCAAAAGTGCGAGTGGGGTGCGCCCTGAGCTCAGCATCAGCGAGGATGGCGAGATGGAAATCCTGCTGCTGGGCACCGGCAGCGCCGACGGCTGGCCGAATCCGTTCTGCCGCTGCGCCTCCTGTCGATCGGCGACCGTGGTTCGCGGGCAGACCGCCGCGCTGGTCGACGACGTTCTGCTGCTGGACTGCGGGCCGGAGGCGCCGCGGGCCGCCGCACGCTTCGGCCGATCGCTGGCTTCGGTGCGCCACATCCTGTTCACCCACGGCCACTGGGACCACGTCGGGCCGATGGCGCTGTTGATGCGGCACTGGACCGGGGCGAATGCGCCCTTGGCGGTGGTCGGACCGGCCAGTGCCCTCGAGCAGTGCCGGGACTGGGTGGGCCCCGACGACCCGGTCCGCTTCGTCGAGGTGGCGCCGGGTGACGACGTGGATCTCGGAGACTATCGGGTTCGGGTGCTGGCCGCCGCGCACGGGACTGACCTCGGCGGTGATGCGGTGCTCTACGACCTGGAAACCGTTGGCGGCCGGATCTTCTGGGCCACCGACACCGGTCCGCTTCCGGCCGAGACGCAGGCCGCGATCGCCGGTGCCGGCTTCGACGCGGTATTCCTGGAGGAGACGTTCGGCAACTACGCCGGCCACGGCACCGAGCATCACGACTTGCCCGCGTTCACGGCAACCGTGGTCGCGATGCGAAGCTCGGGCGCCGTTGTCGACACCACCGACGTCGTCGCCGTGCACCTGAGCCACCACAATCCGATCGAGCCGGAACTGACCGGGGTACTGTCGAATTCGGGCGCACGACCGGGACGCGACGGTGAGGTGGTGCGAGTGGGTGCAGCCGGTACCTCGACGCGCAGCCTGGTGTTGGGCGGGGCGCGATCCGGCAAGTCGGCCCACGCCGAGGCGCTGTTGGCCGCCGAGTCGGCGGTGACCTACCTGGCTACCGGGGGGGTGCGAGAGGGTGATCCCGAGTGGGCAGAGCGGGTTCGGCTGCACCGGGCACGGCGTCCGGCTTCGTGGCGCACCATCGAGGGCAGCGACGCCGCCGAGCAGCTGCGTACGGCCGAAAACCCTTTATTACTGGACTGTTTGGGCACCTGGCTGACCGCGCGGATGGATCTGCACGGGGTCTGGGACGGCGGTGCGCTGGACGGTGTGCACGGCGACATCGACGAGCTGCTGGCGGCTTGGCGGGCCTGTCCGGCGCGGGCTGTGGCGGTCAGCAACGAGGTCGGCAGCGGGGTGGTGCCGGCCACCGCCTCGGGGCGGTTGTTCCGCGACCTGCTGGGGGTGCTCAACGCGCGGATCGCCGCCGAATCCGACGACGTGGTGCTGATGGTGGCAGGCCGGCCGCTCAGGCTTCCTGCGCAGTGAGCTTCAAGTCCACACAGTCGCTGTAGCAAGGGGTTTCACCCGGCGACTCCGGGGTGGCGACCCGAATCAGCACCGCGCGCGTAGCAGAGATCGCCACGGCGGCCAGCTCACCGGCATCGGAGACCTCGGCGGTGCCGTCGACGATCACGGTGTAGCCACCCGGGACCGGCGGCGGCCACATCACCGTCACCTCGCTGCTACGCGCCAGGTTCGCCCGACTGCGCCGGCCACCGAGCGCGCCGATGCGCACGATCTTCCCGTCAAGTGTCGGCATCACCGGTACCGGGTGCGGGCGGTTCTCCGCGTCGACGGTGATCAGGTAGGCGTAGTCGTAGCCCAGCAGCTTCTCGGCGAGCCGGTTGAAATCCACGTTGGAAGCCATGTGGACCAGGCTAGTCCAGTCGGCTGTCAATCCGCCTTGAGCTGCACGCAGTCATGCACGGTGCCGACCGCCCGGCCGTCCTCGAACACCGGCCTATGCAGCAGCGCCTTGGTCGGTGCCACCAGCACCGGGCCGGCCGGGTCGTCGGGCAGCTCAGCGTAGCCGTCGACGACCAGGGAGTACTCGGTCACTTCACGTGCGGGCCAGACCAGGGTGACGCCGGCGCGGGCCGACATGTTCTCCCGGCCGTGTGCGCCGACCGGACCGACATTCAGCCTGGCGCCGTCGAAGGTCGGGGTGATCGCGGTGGTGCGCACCCGGTCGTCGTCGCCGACGGTCACCAGGAAGGCGAAGGGATAACCGGGCAGCAGCTCGGCCAGTCGGGCGAGGTCGACGGATCTGGCCATGTCACCCAAGATAGGCCTATGGAATTTCGCTACCTGGGCAACTCCGGCCTACAGATCTCCGAGATCACCTACGGCAACTGGCTCACCCACGGCTCGCAGGTCGAGAACGACGTCGCCACCGCGTGTGTGCACGCCGCGCTGGACTGCGGTATCACCACCTTCGACACCGCCGACGTCTACGCCAACGGCGCCGCCGAGGAGGTGCTCGGCGCAGCGCTGAAAGGCCGTCGCCGTGAATCGCTGGAGATCTTCACCAAGGTCTACTGGCCGGTCGGCCCGGCCCCGTTGGGCAAGAACGACACCGGCCTGTCGCGCAAGCACATGATGGAGGCCATCGACTCCTCGCTGCGCCGGCTGGGCACCGACTACGTCGACCTGTACCAGGCGCACCGCTATGACTCCTTCACCCCGCTGGAGGAGACCATGCAGGCGTTCGCCGACATCGTGCGGGCGGGCAAGGCGCTCTACATCGGGGTCAGTGAGTGGGCACCCGACCAGATCCGCCAAGCCCACGGGCTGGCCCGCCAGCTCGGGATCTCACTGATCTCCAGCCAGCCGCAGTACTCCATGCTGTGGCGGATCATCGAGCCCGAGGTGGTCCCGGTCTGTCGGGAGTTGGGCCTGAGCCAGATCGTCTGGTCGCCGATGGCCCAGGGCGTGTTGTCGGGCAAGTACCAGCCCGGTCAGCCCCCGCCAGCCGGTTCACGCGCCACCGACGAGAAGGGCGGGGCGAACTTCGTCAAACGTTTCATGACCGACGACGTGCTGACCCGGGTACAGCAGTTGCGTCCGATCGCCGAGGAACTGGACCTGACGACGGCGCAGTTGGCGATCGCCTGGGTGCTGCAGAACGACAATGTCGCCGCGGCGCTGGTCGGGGCGTCGCGCCCGGAGCAGGTGACCGAGAACGTCAAGGCGTCCGGGGTGCGGATTCCCGCCGAGCTGCTGTCCCGCGTCGACGGGGTGCTGGGCGACGCGGTGACCACCGACCCGGCGCTGGTGGCCAAGTCCACCCCGCCGAATCGACTGCTGTAGTTCGACCGCCTCACCCCTTCCCGCCCACCGTGCGGTTTTATACGCAACACGCCGTGGTCGGCGTATCAAGACGCACATTCGGGCGGTGCAACACCGACCACCTGTGGATGGCCGTCGGCCAATGACGGCGATTCCTGCCATCCTCCGGTCATGCAGACTCCGCAGTGGCCGTTTCGGGCGGCGGAAGTCCTTGAGTCCGGCGCTCTCACCTTCCGTGAACTCCGCCGCTTTCATGAGGCCATCTACCCGGGGGTGTGGATTCCGCGGGATGCCGACCTGTCCCCGAAGCAACGTGCGATGGCGGCGTGGCTGTGGTCGCGCCGCCGAGGCGTCATCGCCGGTTTGTCTGCGGCTGCGCTGTTGGGCGCCAAGTGGATTGAGCCGGACGCACCGGCCGAGCTGGTCCACACGAACCGGCGCCCACCGGAGCTGATCCGGGTGCACTCCGACCTGCTGCTGTCCGGTGAGACGCACGAACTCGACGGAGTGCCGCTGACCACGGCCGCGCGCACCGCATTCGATATCGGCCGACGGCTTCCGCTCACGCAGGGCGTGCAGCGTATCGATGCATTGATGCACGCCACCGATGTCAAGGTGGTCGACATTCAGGCCGTCATAGCAGGACACCGCGGCGTACGCGGACTGCAGCAGTTGACTGACACCCTGCGGTTCGTCGACGCCGGCGCCGAGTCCCTGTACGAGTCACGGGCTCGGCTCGCCCTGGTACAAGCGGGATTCCCAACACCGCAGACTCAGATACCGGTCTACGACGACTACGGCAGAGTGTTCGCACGCATCGACATGGGTTGGCCGGACTACCTGGTCGGGGTCGATTTCGAGGGCGCGCACCACTGGACCGATCCCGGGCAGCGTGCATGGGACGCCGAACGGTCCGTCCTGATCGCCGAACGCGGTTGGGTCGACTTCAGGCTGGCCGCCGCGACGCTGCACAATCGGCCGCGGCTCTTCCTGGACCGGGTGGGAGCGGCGTTGATCGATCGTGGCTGCCCGAAAACGTGGTGAGCGTGCGATGTTATACGCAGCATGCGGCGTTTTGCGTATAAAACCGCACGGTGGGCCGGAAGGGGTGAGGCGGCGGCGGAGCTCAGGCCGGCGCCGGCTGACGGCCGCGCACCAGCTTGCCGGGCCGGGCCGCGGTGGGCTTGCCGTGCTCGGCGATGATCTCACCGGCGACGATCGTCGCCACATAGCCGTCGGCGGTCTGGTCGAGCCGACGTCCGCCGGCGGGCAGGTCGTAGGTGATGACCGGCTTGTGCAGCCGTAGGTTCTGGTGATCGATCACGTTGAGGTCCGCCTTGTAGCCCACTGCGATCCGCCCCCGGTCCCCGAGACCGGCGACGCGGGCCGGCGTCGACGTCAGCTCGCGGACCGCCTCGGGAACGCTCAACCGACCGGACCCGCGATCACGTGCCCAATGGGTTAATACATAGGTGGGAAAACTTGAGTCGCAGATCATTCCGTAGTGGGCGCCACCGTCGCCCAGACCCAACACCACGTCCTCGCGATGCATCAGGGTGCCCACGGTGTCCAGCGAGTTGTCCCGAAAGTTCGCCAGCGCGTCCAGCAGGATCGCGTGCCCGTCGTCGTCGAGCAACCGGTCGTAGGCCTCCTCGAGCGGGGAGACGCCACGGGCGCGCGCCCGTGCCGCGATGCTCTTCGATGGATCCGGTTCGTAATCGGCGTCATCGCCGAGCGGGTACGTCCACTCCCACGACTGGGCGAGGTAGGCGATCGGGTTGGTCGGTGCGATGCTGGCCCGATCCGCCAGAATCCGCTGCCGGACATCTGGTTTGCGCATCTCGGCGACCCGCTCCGCCAACGGTAGACCGGCGATCTCCCGGTAGCTGGGGTACAGCACGAACGGGTTGATGCTCAGGTCGAGTCCGACCATGAGTCCGATCGGCCGGGGGAAGACCTGGGCGGTGATCGCGGCGCCGGAACCGTTGGCCTTCTCCACCATGGTGAGGGCGTCCTGCCACACCGGTTCACCGGCGTTGCCGATCAACAGTGTGAAGGTGACCGGCAGACCTGCATCGGTGGCCGCGTCGAAAACCTGCTGCAGCACCGGCTGATACGCGCCATCGGGCAGGTCGGGGACGAACTGGATCAGGCCGCCGCCGCCGTCGGCGATGCCGCGGCCGATCTCCAGGATCTCGTCGTAAGCGGCGCCGTAACTGGGGATCTGGGAGCCGGTCCGGGTGCGATGGGTGACCAGCCGCGACGACGAGAATCCCAGCGCTCCGGCCTCGGCGGCCTCTTGCGCGAGTTCGCGCATCCGCGCCAGATCCGCCGGTGTGGCCGGTTCGCGGTCGACGCCGCGCTGTCCCATCACGTAGACCCGCAGCGGCGAATGTGGCAGAAACGCCGCCACATCGATGTCCCGCTGCTGCGAATCGACGGTATCCATGAACTGCGGGAACGTCTCCCACGTCCACGGCAGACCGTCGGTCATCACCACGCCGGGGATGTCCTCGACACCGGCCATCAAGTCGACCAGCACCTCGTGGTCGGCGATGCGGCACGGCGCGAAACCCACCCCGCAGTTACCCATCAGCGCCGTCGTCACGCCGTGTGACGACGACGGATTGAGCCGATCCGACCAGATCGACTGCCCGTCATAGTGGGTGTGCAGGTCGACGAAACCCGGTGTCACCAGCAGCCCTGCCGCATCGATCACGTGCTCGGCGTCGCCGCTGACCGTGCCGACCTCGACGATGAGACCATCGCGGACCGCAACGTCACCGACGTACGTCTGGCCGCCCAGCCCGTCGACGATCATGCCGTTGCGGATGACGAGCTCAGCGACGTGCGTCATCTACACAATCTACGACCGTATCGGTACCTCATGCCAGGGCATTTCCGTGATCGATCGCCAAAACGGCTCGGCCCTGCAGTCTCGGGTCGTGGCTATAGTGAGTGGTTGGAGCAACCCTGAGGCCTGCAAGGGATTGGAGGGGCAAACCGATGGTCGCCATGGAGCGTCTCGACTCGGATGGTGTCCGGGAGCTGTCCCAACGGACCGACAAACTCGGCGTGCTGTCCGTGAGCCTGAACGCCGATCCGAGTGGGGACCCGAACCTGCAAGCCGCCAACATCGACCTGAAGAACCGTTTCCGGGAATTGCAGCGCCGGATTGCCGCGGAGACCGATGACAGCGGCGAGACCGGCGCGGCGTTGGAACGAATCTGGCCGCGAGTAGCCGAGCTGGCCGACCCGGCGGCCGCCGGCCGAAGCCGAATCCTGTTCGCCGGCCTGGAAGGTGACTGGGTTCTGCGACTGCAGAGCGCGTTGCCGGTCGCCAGTCGAGTGGTATTGGACGATCGCCCGTTCATCCACCCGCTGCTCGAGGTGATCGATGAGGGCCGGCCGGCGGGTGTGGTCCTGGTTTCTGCCGAGGAGGCTCGACTGCTCGAGTGGCGCGTCGGGTCGCTTCAGCCGCTGAGCCGAATCGAGCAGCAATACATCCAGGCGGCGCACGAGCGTGCCGGGCACCTCGGTGGCGGCCCGCAAGGGCAGTTCAACACGCCGATGCGAGAACAGCGGCAATCGCGCGAGCAGGATCGGGCACACCGTTTCCTGGATCAGGTGACGACGGTGGCGGCCGGGCTGGCCGCTGAGCGCGGCTGGGAGCGAATCCTGGTCAGCGGTGGGGACCGCTGGAGTGAGCCGACCGTCGCGAAGTTTCCGCAAGCGTTGCGCGACCGGATATTCGTCGATTCCCGAGTCCTCGGTGGGCTCGATGATGCTGCGCTGCAGGCCGCCGTGACCGACTGGGCCCATGAGCAGCACGCCGAGCGGGAACGACAACTGCTGGACAGTGTCGGCGAGGGCGCCGGGGCCGGACACGCCGTCGCGCTGGGACTCTCGGAGGTGGCCGCGGCACTGAACGCCGGTCGGGTCGCACACCTGATATATGACCCGGATGTCCGTTACACCGGCATGGTGGGCGCCAATGGCTCCCTTTACGGTGGCGAGGAGGTCGGCCCGGACGGGCGCCCGGGAGAACCGGAGCCCCGGTTGACCGAGCGCCTGGTCGAGCGGGCATTGCAGACCGGGGCCCGGATCAGCCCCATCGAAGGGGCGGCCGACGGACGGCTGCGCGATGCTGCGGGTATTGCGGCGCTGCTGCGCTGGTGATGCCCGGAAGGCCTGGCAATGCCGGGAAGGAGTCGACGATGAGCCCGACGTCATCCCGGAGGCTCCCATGACCGATGCCGCGTTACAGGGTCTGCTCCGCGACGCGTTCACGCGGCTGGTCGAACACGCCGATGAAGTCACCGAAGATCTCACCGATGCGGTGGCCACCTACCGGCCGACTCCGGAGGCCAACAGCATCGCCTGGCTGCTCTGGCACAGCGCCCGGGTGCAGGACATCCAGGTCGCTCAGGTCGCCGGCGTCGAACAGGTGTGGACCCGGGACGGTTGGGTGGACCGGTTCGGACTCGATCTGCCGCGCGACGACAGCGGGTACGGCCACAGTGCGGCCGACGTCGCCAAGGTCCACGCCCCGGCGCAGCTGCTGGCGGGCTACTACCGCGCGGTGCATGAGCTGACCCTGCGCTACGTCGACGGCGTCACCGCCGACGAGCTGGCCCGGGTCGTCGATACGCACTGGGACCCGCCGGTGACCGCCGGGGTGCGGCTGGTCAGCGTCCTCGATGACTGCGCCCAGCACCTGGGGCAGGCGGCGTACCTGCGGGGCTTGAAAGGGTAAGCACCGGGCTGGACTTGACACCTGTCGAGGCGGGTGCGACCCGGATCACAGCCGCGACTAGCATGGCGGCATGACCGCCACCACGCCCGCCCCCGCCCTGTCCGGCACCGACACCGTGCGCAACCCCGCCACCGGGGAGGCTGCCGGTGAGGTCCGCTGGACCGATCCGTCCGACGTCGAAGCGATCGCCGCCGGACTGCGTACCGCCCAGCGCGAATGGGAGGGACGCGGCGCCAAGGGCCGGGCCAAAGTCCTGGCCCGCTACGCGGTGTGGCTCGGCGAGCACCGGGACGAGATCGAGAAGATGCTGATCGCCGAGACCGGCAAGTCCAGCACCGACGCCGCACAAGAGGTACCGCTGCTGATCATGATCCTGTCCTACGTCATCAAGGTCGTGGACAAGGCGATGGCCCCGGAGTCCCGGCCGGCAGCGCTGCCGCTGATGGCGATCAAGAAGATCGCGGTGCACTACCGGCCGCGCCCGGTCGTCGGGGTGATCGCACCGTGGAACTACCCGGTCGCCAACGCGTTGATGGATGCGATCGGTGCGCTGGCGGCTGGTTGCGCGGTGCTGCTCAAGCCGTCCGAGCAGACCCCGCTCACCGCCGAACTGCTGCGCGAGGGCTGGCAGCAGGCCGGCGGCCCCGACGTGTTCGCGGTGGTCCAGGGCGCGCGCGAAGTGGCCGAAGCGGTCATCGACAACTCCGACTACGTGCAGTTCACCGGTTCGACGGCCACCGGGCGCAAGGTGGCCGAGCGGGCCGCGCAGCGCCTGGTGCCGTTCAGCCTCGAGCTGGGTGGCAAAGACCCGATGATCGTGTGCGAAGACGCCGACATCGACCTGGCCGCACACGCCGCGGTGTGGGGCGCGATGTTCAACGCGGGACAGACCTGCGTTTCGGTCGAGCGGGTGTACGTGCTCGAACCCGTCTACGACAAGTTCGTCGCAGCGGTCGTCCGCGACGTGCAGGCGCTGCAGATGGGCGCCGGCGAGGGCACCCACTTCGGGGCGCTGATCAACGATCAGCAATTGGCGGTCACCGAACGGCATGTCAAAGAGGCGCTGGCCGCCGGAGCACGCGCGCTGACCGGCGGTGAACGCCCAGGCGGATCGGGCAGTTTCTACCCGCCCACCGTCTTGGTCGACGTCGACCACTCGATGGCCTGCATGACCGAGGAGACATTCGGCCCGACGCTGCCGATCATGAAGGTCGGCAGCGTCGAGGAGGCCATCCGGCTTTCCAACGACAGCCCCTACGGGCTGAGCGCCTCGGTGTTCTCCGGTGACGTGGCACGGGCCAAAGACATTGCGATCCAGCTGGATTGCGGGGCGGTGAACATCAACGACGTGATCGCCAACCTGATGTGCACGACGGCGCCGATGGGCGGCTGGAAGACCTCGGGTATCGGTGCGCGGTTCGGCGGTCTCGACGGGATCCGCAAGTTCTGCCGGCAGGAGGCGGTCGTGTCGCCGCGCACCAGCGTCGGTGCGGGTGGGAACTACTACCACAACTCGCTCAAGGCGCTGGCCCGGATGAACGCCCTGATGACCCGGATGGCGCTGGCGCGTCCGCGCCGCACGGCCAAATAGTGCGCTTCCTGACGGCCGCGCTGTTCTGGTTGCTGGCCACGGTGACATTGGCGGTGACGCTGCCGACGGCCTGGGCGCAGTGCAACCTCGTCGACGCCGACGGCTACGCGCGGCTGGCACAGCGGGCCGCGGCCCAGCCGGCCCTGCAGGATGCGGTCGCCGCCGAGCTCAGCTCCCAGGCGGTTCGACTGATCCGTGCGCAAGGCTTCCCCATCAACCCCGCCCCGGTGCGGGAGGCCGCCGCCGAATACACCGCCGGCCCGTCGTTTCCGGCACAGTTCGTGAAGCTCAACCGCGATGGGCATGATTGGCTGCTCAGTGGCGACGACACCGGCCCGTGGGAGATCGACGTGGTGCCGATGTTGCGGGACAAGGCGTTTGCGCAGCTGTTGGGCGACTACAACGTCGCACTGCCGGCGTCGATGACCGTCCCGCTGACGCCGACGTCCACCGAGGTGACGCGGCCCGGCGGATTGCACCGATTCGCGGTGTGGGGGCCGTCGCTGAGTTTGGTGCTGGTGGCGCTGACCGGGTTGTGTGCGGCCTTGACGATCGCCGCGGCGCGGCATCGTGGCAGGGCGTTGGCGAGCCTGGGCGTTTCGGGGCTGCTGGTGGGCGCGGCGGGCTGGTCGGGGATCGAGGTGGCGCGGCGCTACCTGAACCAGGTACTCAACCAGGCGACTGGTGACATCCGCCGCATCGCCGACGCGGTGGCCGATGTGGCCGAAGCCAGCCTGCACCAGTGGCTCAATGTGACCCTGGCGGCCGGAGCGGTCATGGTGCTGGTCGGGGTGGCCGTCGCGCTGCTGGGGGCGATGCGCCGATAGGGCCGCGCCGTTTGGCCTCCCTGCGCCGCGGGTACGCCGACAGGCATGACTTCGGCCGCACCGCCGCCGCTGAGCGCAATCGCATTGATCTGCACGCTCAAGGGCCGCGACGCCCCGTCAAGCAGCGATCTGATCGCGGACCAGTTGCTGGGGCAGCTGCGTTCCGGGGGCGTCGAATGCGAAAAGGTTCGCTGCGTCGACCTGTCGCTGCTGCCCGGCGTGGAAGCCGACATGGGGGAGGGCGACGACTGGCCGGCCCTGCTGGCGAAGATCAAGTCGGCGAACATTCTTGTCATGTCGACGCCGACCTGGGTCGGCCACATGTCCAGCGTCGCGCAACGCGTCCTGGAGCGACTCGACGCCGAGCTCTCCGATCAGGACCACGCCGGCCGGCCCAGGATGGTCGGCAAGGTGGCACTCGCCGCCGTCGTCGGCAACGAGGACGGGGCACACAAGATCGTCGCCGATCTGTTCCAGGCGCTCAACGACATCGGGTTCTCGATACCCGCCCAGGGCTGCACGTACTGGAACGGCGAAGCCATGCAGGGCGTGGACTACCTGGAGTTGGACCAAACCCCGGAGGCGGTGGCCACCACGACCGCGGCAGCGGCGCGCAATGCGGCGCACCTTGCCGAAGTGCTGCGGCAAAGCCCGTACCCGCCGTATGCCGGGCCGGACTGAGGTTTGACACGGCCGTTGTGGCGCTGTGAATCGCCGCGCCGTCTCGGGACGTCAGCCTCGCCCGCCCAGCATCCGCCACAGGAACGAGAAGCTCAGCGCCGACTTGAACGCCGCCTGCGCGTTGTCGGCCGCTCCGCCGTGGCCGCCCTCGATGTTCTCGTAGTACCAGACCTTCTTGCCGAGCTCCTCCAGCGCCGCGGTCATCTTGCGGGCGTGCCCGGGATGAACCCGGTCGTCACGGGTGGAGGTGGTGATCAGCACCGGGGGGTAGTCCGCCGAAGCCGAAATATTCTGGTACGGCGAGTATTCGCCGATGAACGCCCAGTCGTCGGGGTTGTCCGGGTCGCCGTACTCAGCCATCCAGGAGGCGCCGGCCAGCAGCAGGTGGTAGCGGCGCATATCCAGCAGCGGCACTTGGCAGACCAGCGCCCCGAACTGCTGCGGGTAGGCGGTGAGCATGATGCCCATCAGCAGTCCGCCGTTGCTGCCGCCGACCGCGCCGAGCTGCGCCACCGTGGTGATGCCGCGGCCCACCAGATCGGCTGCCACCGCGGCGAAGTCCTCGGCCACCAGGTGCCGGCCCTCCCGCATCGCCTGGGTGTGCCAGCCCGGCCCGTATTCGCCGCCGCCGCGGATGTTGGCCAGCACGTAGGTGCCGCCGCGGGCCAGCCACAGCCGGCCCAGCACCCCGTCGTAGCCGGGGGTGCGGGCCACCTCGAAGCCGCCGTAGCCGCCCAGCAGTGTCGGGCCGGTCGCGTCTTGCGGGCGGACCACGAAATACGGGATCGCGGTACCGTCCTTGGACGTGGCGAAGTGCTGACTGACCTCCAGTCCCTCGGCATCGAAAAAGGCCGGAGCGGACTTGATCTCGGTCAGCGGCCCGTCCACCGGGCCGTGCAGCAACCGCGACGGACTGTTGAACCCGCTGGAGTCCAAGAAGATCTCGTCACCGGTGTCGTCGGCGGCCGCGATCACCGTGTTGGTGTTGGCCGGTACCTCGGCGACCGGGCGGCGCTGCCAATCAACCGGGCTGACCACCTCCACCCGGCTGGCCACATCGTGCAGCGTGACCAGCACCAGTCGGTCACGGGTCCAGGCGTAGTGGTGCAGCGCGGTGTGCGCGTCGGGCTCGAAGACCACACTCAACTGTGCTGTGCCCGCCAAGAATTCGTCGTAGTCGGCCGCCAGCAACGAGCCCGCAGCATACGAGGCGGTGCCGGTGTCCCAGTCGGTGCGCAGCTCGATGAGGATCCACTGTCGATGCACCGATACTGACGCGTCGGTGGGTGCGTCGATGCGGATCAGCTCTTGGCCGCCGGGGCCGCCGCGTAGCTCGTAGACTTCGTCATTGAAGAAGTCGACGGCCCGCGAGACCAGGGTCCGCTCGAACCCCGGCGTGCGATCGCGCCCGGCGCCCACCACCACATCGGTCGCTTCCCCGGCGAACAGCGTCTCGGCGTCGGCGAGCGGCTGTCCGCGGCGCCACCGCTTGACGATTCGCGGATACCCGGAGTCGGTGAGTGAATCCGGACCGAAGTCGGTGCCCACCAGCACCGTGTCCTCGTCCTCCCAGCCGATCCGCGACTTGGCCTCGGGCAGCTGGAATCCGCCGGCAGCAGGGGGGACGAATTCCCTGGTGGCCATGTCGAATTCCCGCACCACCGCCGCATCCGAGCCGCCGGGGGACAGCGAGACCAGCGCCCGGGTGAGTTCGGGTTCGATCACGTTGGCGCCGACCCACACCCAGTTCCGGTCGTCGACTCGACTCAACTCGTCGACGTCGATGATGACGTCCCACTCCGGGGCGCCGCTGCGGTAGCTGTCGAGCGTGGTGCGCCGCCACAGTCCGCGCGGATTGGCGGCATCACGCCAGAAGTTGTAGAGGTGATCGCCGCGCCGCCGCACGTACGGGATGCGGGCATCGGTGTCGAGCACCTCCAACGCCGCCGTGCGCATCGCCTCGAAATCGTCACCCGCGAACTCGTCGACGGTGGGAGCGTTGTGGGCGCGCACCCAGTCCAGCGCATCGTCACCGGTGACGTCTTCGAGCCACAGGTACGGGTCGGTCGTCGGGTCGTCAGCCATGACCGCCATTGTGACTGCGGCGGTAATGTGAGGTGCACAACACCGTCAAGGCAGAGGGAATCACTGATGACCGTCTTCGCACGTCCGGGCAGCGCGGCGGCGCTGATGAGCTTTGAGTCGCGCTACGGCAACTTCATCGGCGGGCAGTGGGTGGCGCCGGTCGGTGGTGAGTATTTCGAGAACATCACCCCGGTCACCGGTCAGGTGTTCTGTGAGGTCGCGCGTTCGACCGCGGCTGATGTCGAGCTGGCTTTGGATGCCGCGCATGTGGCGGCGCCGGCGTGGGGTAAGACGTCGCCGGCCGAGCGGGCGGTGGTGCTCAACGCGATTGCCGATCGCATCGACGCGCATCGCGAACAGCTCGCGGTGGCCGAGGTGTGGGACAACGGCAAGCCGATCCGGGAGGCGCTGGCCGCCGATATCCCGCTGGCGGCCGATCATTTCCGCTACTTCGCGGCGGCGATCCGCACCCAGGAGGGGGCGTTGAGCCAGCTCGACGATGACACCGTGGCCTATCACTTCCACGAGCCGCTGGGGGTGGTGGGCCAGATCATCCCGTGGAACTTCCCGCTGCTGATGGCCGCCTGGAAGCTGGCCCCGGCATTGGCGGCCGGCAATGCGGTGGTGCTCAAGCCGGCCGAGCAGACCCCGGCCTCGATCCTGTACCTGCTGAGCCTGATCGGTGAGCTGCTGCCGGCCGGGGTGGTCAACGTGGTCAACGGTTTCGGGGTCGAGGCCGGCAAGCCGCTGGCGTCGAGCAACCGGATCGCCAAGATCGGCTTCACCGGTGAGACCACCACGGGGCGGCTGATCATGCAGTACGCCAGTCACAACATCATCCCGGTCACTTTGGAGCTGGGCGGCAAGAGCCCCAACATCTTCTTCGCCGACGTGCTGGCCGCCGCTGACGACTTCTGCGACAAGGCACTGGAAGGGTTTGCGGGATTCGCCCTCAACCAGGGCGAGGTGTGCACGTGTCCGTCGCGGGCGTTGATCCAGGCCGAGATCTACGACGAGTTTCTGGAGTTGGCCGCGATCCGCACCAAGGCGATCCGCCAAGGCGACCCGTTGGATCCGGCCACCATGATCGGGGCACAGGCCTCCAATGACCAGCTGGAGAAGATCCTGTCCTACATCGAGATCGGCAAGGCCGAAGGCGCCAAGGTCATCACCGGCGGCCAGCGCGCCGAGTTGGGTGGGGAACTGTCCGGCGGTTACTACGTGCAGCCGACGATCTTCGCCGGCCACAACAACATGCGGATCTTCCAGGAGGAGATCTTCGGCCCGGTGGTCTCGGTGGGCTCGTTCAGCGACTACGGCGACGCCATCGCCCAGGCCAACGACACCCTCTACGGGCTGGCCGCCGGGGTGTGGAGCCGCGACGGCAACACCGCCTACCGGGCCGGCCGTGACATTGCGGCCGGCCGGGTCTGGGTCAACTGCTACCACGCCTACCCCGCGCACGCCGCGTTCGGCGGCTACAAGCAGTCCGGGATCGGCCGGGAGAACCACAAGATGGTGCTCGATCACTACCAGCAGACCAAGAACCTGCTGGTGTCCTACTCGGAGACCGCGACGGGATTGTTCTGATGGGCGCACCGGAGCGGGTGCGGATCACCGAGGCGGCAGCCGAACTGCTGGCACGGCTGGTGGCCCGGCACGGTCCGGTGATGTTCCATCAGTCCGGCGGCTGCTGCGACGGCTCGGCGCCGATGTGTTACCCCGACGGCGACTTCATCGTCGGTGACCACGACGTGCTGCTTGGTGTGCTCGACGTCGCCGGCGGCGGGGTGCCGGTGTGGATCTCCGGGCCGCAGTTCGGGGCCTGGAAGCACACCCAGCTGATCATCGATGTGGTGCCCGGCCGCGGCGCCGGGTTCAGCCTGGAGGCGCCGGAGGGGCTGCGGTTCCTGTCCCGGGCGCGCGCCTTCACCGACCACGAGAACGCCGCCCTGGAGGAAGTCCCGGTGATCACCGGGTCGTTACCGCGCTGAGCGGGGTTGCGGTCGTAGAATCTGCTGGTGTGATTCCGCTGCCGCGCCCCTGGTTGTTGAGCAGCATCATGCTGGTCGGAGCCACCGCCGGTGTACTGGCCGGGATCGGGGCGACCCTGCTGGTCACCGCGCCGCTGCGCCCGGATGTCGTGATCGCGCTGGTGCTCGTCGCGCCGACCGTCGCCGGGCTGGTCCTGGTGTTCGCCTCGTCGCGCCGCTGGGTAACCGGACTGGGTGCGTTTCTCCTCGCGCTCGGTCTCGGCTGGTTCGGGGCGCTGGCGGCGATTCAGGCGGTCTCGGGTGTCTGAGACCACCGACACCGGGGCGCTGCCGATGACCGAGCCGCACATGGCGCCCATCTTCGACACCGGCCCGCATCCGGCGCCGCTGCCCGGGCTGTCCGGCGAGCTCGAACCGCAACCGGGGCTCGAGGCCCGGCCGGAACCGGAGCCGATCGGGCCCGAGTCGAAGGCCGGGCCGGCCCCGGCCAAACCGCCCAAGCCGGTCGTGGTGGAGGGGCAGTACCGCTTCCTGAAGTGGTGGCAGTTCGCGTTGGTGCTGGTGGGGGTGTGGATTCCGGCGGCCGGGATCGGGCTGGGGCTGTTCTCGTGGTGGTATGCGCTGGCCGACAAGACCCCGGCGGTGTTCGTCGTGGTGGTCTACGCGGCCGTGTGCGTGGTGGCCGGGCTGATCGTGGCGATGGTGGGAGAGAAGCCGCTGTTGTCGGCGGTCGCGCTCGCGCTGATGTCGGCGGTGTTCGCCTCGGCGGTCGCCGCGGCACCGCTGTACGGCCACTACTTCTGCCAGCACGTGGACCGCTGCGTCGGCGGAATCATCCCGTACTGAACGGATTGGCCAGCCGGACGCCTTCGATCAGCTGCCCGTCGCTGAGATCTTCGGTCCACAAGGTGTCGCACCGCAGTTCGGCGGCGCTGCGCACGATCATCGCGTCCCAGAAGGAGAGCTGGTATCGAGTTGACCACGACGTCGCGGCGATCACGTCGTCGGCCAGTGGTGAGTGCACCCGCCATCGTGACAAGCTCCGGAGCCTATCGGCAGCCGATTCCGGGGTGATCGGTTTGGCGACCTTACGCGTCACGTTGACGTAGAACTCCTGCAGCACCTGGACGCTGAGCGCACCCAGGCGGTCGCGCCACAGCCGGTCCACCAGCACGCGAGCCGCCTCGTGCCGCTCACCGGCGGTCGCGTCGTAGGCGTACAGCAAGACATTGGTGTCGACGAACTCCATGATCAGCGCTCGTGAAGATCGTCCCGGGACCAGGTGATCGGTCCGACCTGCAGGCCGGCGACGCCGCTCATCATCCGCCTCTCGAGGTCGGCCACGTCGTCATAGTCCGCCACCTCGCCGACAAGTTGCTCGAGCAATCGCGCGACCAGACTCGACACCGACATGTCGCGTTGTGCCGCCAACACCTTTGCGCGACGAACCAGCTCCGCCGGCATGGTCAGCGTGATGTTCTTCGATGCCATGTGTTTCAGTGTAGCGCGGAAACACAGACATTCCGCGGGTGTGGTTTGACGTGCCCACCGCCGCTGCGAGGGAACCGCGCGGCCCGATAGGGTGAGCGGGTGACCCACTATGACGTCGTAGTCCTCGGAGCCGGTCCCGGTGGTTATGTCGCGGCCATTCGCGCCGCCCAGCTGGGCTTGAACACCGCCATCGTCGAACCCAAATACTGGGGCGGGGTCTGTCTGAACGTCGGTTGTATCCCGTCGAAAGCGCTGCTGCGCAACGCCGAACTGGCGCACATCTTCAACCGCGAGGCCAAGACCTTCGGGATCAGCGGCGAGGTGAGCTTCGACTACGGCGCGGCATTCGACCGCAGCCGCAAGGTCGCCGACGGCCGGGTCGCGGGGGTGCACTTCTTGATGAAGAAGAACAAGATCACCGAGATCCACGGCTACGGCCGGTTCACCGACGCCAACACCCTGGCAGTCGAACTCAACGACGGCGGAACCGAGAACGTCACCTTCGCTCATGCGATCATCGCGACCGGGTCCAGCACCCGGCTGGTGCCGGGCACCTCGCTGTCGGACAACGTCGTCACCTACGAGGAGCTGATCCTGAGCCGGGAGCTGCCGGGCTCGATCATCATCGCCGGGGGCGGCGCTATCGGCATGGAGTTCTCCTACGTGCTGGCCAACTACGGCGTGGACGTCACGGTGGTGGAGTTTCTGCCCCGGGCGCTGCCCAACGAGGACGCCGACGTCTCCAAGGAGATCGAGAAGCAGTTCAAGAAGCTGGGGGTGAAGATCCGCACCGGCACCAAGGTCGAGTCCATCGTGGATAACGGGGCCGGCGGGTCGGTCACGGTCACCGTCAGCAAAGACGGCCAGAGCGAGGAGCTCAAGGCCGACAAGGTGTTGCAGGCCATCGGTTTTGCTCCCAACGTCGACGGCTACGGCCTGGATGCCGCGGGGGTGGCGCTCACCGAGCGGCGCGCCATCGGTATCGGGGAGTACATGCAGACCTCGGTGGGCCACATCTACGCCATCGGCGACGTCACCGGCCTGCTGCAGTTGGCCCATGTCGCCGAGGCGCAGGCCGTGGTGGCCGCCGAAACCATCGGCGGCGCCGAGACGATGCCGCTCGGTGACTACCGGATGATGCCGCGCGCCACCTTCTGCCAGCCGCAGGTGGCCAGCTTCGGCCTCACCGAGGAACAGGCCCGCGCCGATGGCTACGACGTGAAGGTGGCCAAGTTCCCGTTCACCGCCAACGGCAAGGCGCACGGCGCCGGTGACCCGAGCGGGTTCGTGAAGCTGATCGCCGACGCCCGCTACGGCGAACTGCTCGGCGGGCACCTGGTCGGCCACGACGTCTCCGAGCTGCTGCCGGAACTGACCCTGGCGCAGAAGTGGGACCTGACCGCCAACGAGTTGGCCCGCAACGTTCACACCCACCCGACGATGTCCGAGGCGCTGCAGGAGTGCTTCCACGGCCTGATCGGCCACATGATCAACTTCTGACGCCTAGTTCCCCTTGGCGAGCGTGAACTGGGCGACGTAACTGATGTTGCGCTGGAAGAAGTCCGCGCAGCCCAACAGGTACTTCACGTACCGGTCGTAGACCTCCGGTGAGGTCGCCGCGATCGCCTGCTCGCGGGCGGCCTGCAGCCGGGTCGCCCAGGTGTCCAGGGTCCGCACGTAATCCGGCGTCAGGTCGTGGCGGTCGGCCACCGAAAACCCTGCGGCGGCGGAGTATACGATGACATCGTCGTCGCACGGCACCGAGCCGCCGGGAAAGATCTCTTTGGCGATGAAGCGCATGAATCGCAGGTCTGTCATCGTGATCGGGATGCCCATTTCCGGCCAGCGCTTCAGTGGGTGGCCCATGATGGTCTGCAGGACCATCCGCCCGTCGCGCGGCATCAGCCGGTGGCACAGCTCGAAGAACGCGGCGTAGCGCTCTTTGGGGAAGGCCTCGAAGGCCTCGATGGACACGATGCGGTCGACCGGCTCGTCGAACTCCTCCCAGCCGCGCAGCAGGATCCGGCGCGAGCGGTCGGTGTCGACGTCGTCCAGCAGGCGCTGGCCGAGGCTGCATTGGTTTCTGCTTAACGTCAATCCCACGACATCGACGTCGTAGGTTTCGATGGCCCGACGCATCGCCGATCCCCACCCGCAGCCGACGTCGAGCAGCGTCATCCCCGGTGCCAGGTCCAGCTTGGCCAGCGCGAGATCGATCTTGGCGAGCTGCGCCTCTTCCAGCGACATGTCCTCGCGCTCGAAGTAGGCGCAACTGTAGGTCCGGGTCGGATCCTGGAACACGCCGAAGAAATCGTTCGAGATGTCGTAGTGAGCCTGCACGTCCTCATAGGCAACCGCCATCTTGGGTGCGCTCGACGTCGGGTCGGCCATCTACTTGACCTCCTGTCCTCCTGGATCGGGGTGCCCGCGTGAAAGCCCGGCTAAGCAGCGGCCTTCTCGCAGGTGAACTGCACGACATCGGTGTAACCCTGGCGGAACAGGTCTGCGCAGCCGGTCAGGTACTTGTGGAACCGCTGGTAGACCGCATCGGAGGTGATGGCGATGGCCTCGTCCTTGTTGGCCTCGAGGTTTGCCGCCCAGGTGTCCAGGGTGCGGACGTAGTGCGGCTGCAGATGCTGCTCGCGGGTGATGCTGTAGCCGGCGTTCCTGGCGTGCTCGGTGACCTGTGCAGCCAACGGCAGACGCCCGCCGGGATAGATCTCGTCCATGATGAATTTGATGAACCGCACCCGCGACATCGTCAGCGGTAGCTTCTTGGCCCGGATCTCGTCGTCACTCGGGATGATGATGCTGTGTAGCAGCATCACGCCGTCGTCGGGCATCCAGTTGAAGGTGTTCTTGAAGTAGTCGTCGTAGTTGTTGAAGCCGAAATGTTCGAATGCGCCGATCGACACGATGCGGTCGACCTGGCCGTCGAATTCCTCCCACGGCTGCAACCGCACCTCCATCCGGCGCTTGCTCGTCGATTTCGCGAACAGGTTCGCTTCGATGTGCTGCTTCTGGTTCTCCGAGAGCGTCAGACCGATGACGTTGACGTCGTACTTCTCGACCGCCCGCATGATCGTCGAGCCCCAGCCGCAGCCGATGTCGAGCAACGTCATCCCGGGTTTCAGGCCCAGCTTGCCCAAGGACAAGTCGACCTTGGCCCGCTGCGCTTCCTGCAGCGTCATGTCGTCGCGCTCGAAATATGCGCAGCTGTAGGTCTGCGACGGGTCCTGCCACAGCTTGAAGAAGTCATTGGAGATGTCGTAGTGAAACTGCACTTCGTCTTTGTCGGAGCCGCGCGTCTGAGCCGCGGACTTCGAGAGCCACTTGGACTGTGCGCTGGATCCTGCGTTTGTTGAATCTGCCACTGTTGGTCCTGCCGGACGAGACCTGAGGTCGGGACGATGCATCCTGGTGGCTCAACACTTGTGTTGACACTACGCTTCGCAAGCCGGAGTGCACCCTGAATTTTCGGCGCGGCGTACCCGTCCGTTCGGCGATCGGCGTCGTATACCGCGGGTCAGGCCGCGAGAAGTAGGTAAACCGCGCACCCGACCAGCATCCCGGTCAGGTTCGCACCGGCGTTGACGACGTCGTTTCCCACCCACCGCCACCCGGCGGACGGCTCGGTGGGGCGCCCGCAGTGCAGCGCGTCCTCCACCGTGGCCCCGCAGGATTCGCAGCGGAAGCGGGCCTGCGCGGTGGCGCCGATCACGGTGTCCACCAGCGAGCCGGCGATGCCGGCTGCCAACCCGACCGGCACCATCGCCGGCCCGCCGAACAGGGCGCCGAACGCACCCACCAGCAACGCGCCCAGCACCGTTGCGGCCGAACCCAGCGGTGACACCGCGCCGGACGTGCCCTTGGGAACCCGGCCCCGCGTCCGCAGCGACAGCGGCTCGCGGCCGGAGAACCGCCCGATCTCCGATGCCCACGAGTCGGCGATGCCGGCGGCGATACCGCCGATGGACACCGCGTACCACAGCGGGTCCCGGGTGAACGCGAACCCGACCACCGGGACCAGCACCGGAAGACCCGCGTTGACCGCCACCTGACTCATACCGCGCATGCTCGAGGCACGGCCGGGCCGGCGGTAGGCGGTGAGGACGCTGGTCAGCGAGAAGAACACCGCGGCCGGGATGATCCAGGCCCAGCCGCCCAGGCCGACGGCGACGCCGGCGATCAGGCCGCCGCAGAGCGCCCCGGGCAGATCCAGCCAGCGCATCCGGATCATGAACGGCACGATGGCGCAGCCGAATACCACCGCGGCCAGCCAGCGCAGCGCATCATCGGTCGACAGGTCACGCGCGACGTGCAACAGCAGCGCCACCCACGGCGTGATCAGCAGGTTGTCCGCCGCCGGTACCACCAGCAGCTCCACGGCCGCCGTCGACACCGCGACGAACAGCGAAACCGTCACCGCCATAAACGAATTCAGTTCAAGGGCCGCCAGGCAGAACGTCAGGGAGACTGCGAAGGCGATCGCCACGAACGCCACCGAGCCCTCCAGGGTGCGCACCCCGCCACCGGCCGCCACGCGGTGTCTGCCGAACCGGTCCCCGACCAGGGCCGCACCCGCATCGGCCAGCCCCAGCACCACGACCCCGGTCGCGATCGCTACCCGGTCCGGCCAGAACGCCAGCACCGCGATCAAGGCGCCGCCGGCGAACCCGACCAGCCCGTAGTCGCGGGAGCGGGTGCCGTCGAACACACCCGGCACCGGAACCAGGCCACGCTCCACGATGAACGCCAAGGCCACCGTCGCGGCGGCCAGCACACCCGCCACCACCGCTTTGTTGGTCAGCTCGAACGCGGCCGCGGCGGCGAACAGCCCGCACAACGCGTGCGGGATCTTACGGGTGACCAGCGGTCCGGCGCCTCGCCGCAGCAGCATCCGCCCGACCACGATCAGCACCGCGGCGATCGCCAGCGTTCCGCCCCCGGCGACGGCCAGATCGTGCCAAACGGTGTCCGCCACGTAGTGCTACTCGTCGAAGTCCAGCGGCACCCGCAGCGCGCTCAGGGTGGCGGCCAGTGCGTCGTATTGGGACGTCAGCATCACGAATTCGATCAGCCGCGGACGATCCAGATGCTTCGACAACTCCGCCCAGGTGGCATCGGAGAGGGTGCGGGTGCCGACGAGTTCGTCGATCGCGGTCAGCATGGCGCGCTGGCGGGCGGTGAGCTCGTCGAAACGGGGGCCACCGGGGCCTTCGAAGATGCGCGCCTGGGTGTCGTCGTCGAGGCCGGCTGCACGGCCCATTCGGCGATGGTGCTGCAGTTCGTACTGGCTGTCACGCAGGTGGCCGACCCGCAGGATCACGAACTCGGTGTCGCGGGTGGACAGCTTGCCGCCCCGCATCAGCATCCCGCCGAACGGCAGCCAGGACCACATCAATCGCCGGTGCTGGCCGAGCGTGGTGAACAGGTGCGCTCGGGGCACCTGCTGACGGCGGGCGATGACTTTGCAGACCAGCCAGTTGGCGAGACCGAGGTCGCGCAGGCCGGGGGCTTCGGGGATGCGAGAGTTCACCGCTGTTGCTTTACCAGATAGCACATCATTATTGATTAACCTCTCTGACCTGTATTCGTCGTGGTTCCACCTGCGATTCTGCAGATGAAGTATTGGGTAAGGATTGGTACTAAAAGGCCAGGTGAAGTAACCTCAATCTGGCACAAATCTGGCACGGATGGCCTGTGCCGGATCGCCCGGCTGGGAGAGAGGCGAAGGCGATGGCCAAGGGTCGATTCGGCGGTGTGCGGCAGCTTCGGAGTGGACGTTGGCAGGCTCGCTACATCCACCAGGGGCGCGAGCACAAAGGCCCGACCACCTTCCTGACGTCCGGCGACGCTCATGACTGGCTGGCCCAGCAGCAGGTCAACATCAACGAGGGGATTTGGCAATCGCCCGGACAGGCGGCCGCCAAGAAGCGCGCTGCAGGCAAGAAGATCACCTTCAAAGACTATGCCGAGCAGTGGCTGATCAAACGGCGCACTCGCCGGGGGGAGCTGTCCGCCAAGACCCGAGCGGAGAACCGGCGGATCATCAGTCGCTACCTGTTGGCGCTCCACAACATTCCGGTGGCCGCGATCACCCGCGAGGACATCGAGGATTGGTATGCCGGGCAGAACCATTCCCACCGGACCCAGGTGGCCCGTAGCTACTCTCTGCTGTCCACGATCCTGAAGTCAGCGACAGAAGAAGGCCTGTTGCCCGCCAACCCCTGTGTGATACCGGGTGCGAGCTACGTGGAGTCCCCAGCGCACGAGATCGAGGTGATCGATCCGAAGACCCTCGACGAGCTGGTAGGAACCCTCCCGGAGCGACTCCGCGTCCTACCACTGCTGGCCTTCTGGTGTGCGCTGCGCTTTGGTGAACTGACCGAGTTGCGTCGCAGCGACATTGATCTGGCCGGTGAAGTAATCCGTATCCGGCGGGCCGTGATCTGGACCGCCGAGACCGGCTATGTCGTCAAGGCGCCCAAGACCCGGGCCGGGCTTCGCGACGTTCCGATACCCCCGCACCTCATCGAGGATTTGCGAACGCACCTGGACGCAGCCGTGGAGAAGGACGCCAAGGCGCTGCTATTTCCAGCCCCTCAGGGCGGGCACCTGGGGCAGGCGACATGGCGCCACTATTGGAACAAGGCCAGGGTGGCTGTCGGTCACCCCACCTTGCGGCTACATGATCTGCGGCACTCTGGACTGACCGCGCTGGCCCACGTCGGGGCGACTACCAAGGAGCTGATGGACGTGGCCGGTCACAGCAGTCCAGCGGCTGCTCTGCGGTATCAGCACAGCGTTGATCCGCGCAAACGGGAGCTGGCGCAACGCATGTCCAAGCTCCGGGATATGTGATCGTGGTCACTAGCCTTTCGAGCAATGGCGTGTACCCAATAAACGGCGAACCTGATTTTCCTGCAATTCTATTTTAGTTCTATATCAGTTCTACATCCAGGTATCAATTTTTCATTAATAGAAATACCTATCTCGGCAGTGAATGTCGAGTTCTATTGGGGTAGCATGACATTCATCGCCGAAAGTCAGGTGCGGTAAGGAAATGTCGAGACCTCTGGATGTTTTAGAGGCATACAAGCGAAGCTCGAAGCGGCGATAGCTGCTGCCCAAAGAGAAGGGATTAATCGATGGCTACTAACCCCCCAACCAGCAACGAATACGTCAGTGCCGAATACCTCGCGCAGTACCTCAACGTCCACAAGCGCACCATCCAGAACTTCGCCCGCAGGGGGGCATTCAAGACCTATCGACTGGGGCCGAAGTTGGTGCGCCACAACCTGGCTGAGGTCCTCGCAGCCATGGCGGATCAGTGAGCCCAGGTGGGATGAGCTGCACTACCGGTGACGGACGGCACACGAATCCGCGACACTGTCGACTTCGCACGGCTGAACACGCTGCGGGACTTCGGTGTCTCGCTATCGGATGACTCCAAGCTCCGAGGATGTGGTCGCACGTTTAGGCGAGGGTCTGCAGGGTCGTCACGCGAAGTGCTGGAAGGTGTCCGGGCGTGCCGCCGGAAGTGGCTCTGTCCGAGGTGTGGCTACAGAGCGGTACGCGACGAGTCTGAGCGATTGGAGAAGCTGCTTCTTGAGTGGACTACGGGCGAGGGTGCCGTGGGCCTCCTGACCCTCACTCAGCGCCATCAACTCGGTGACGGACTCGCCGACTTGTGGGATCGCCTCGAGGCTGGATGGGCCGCTATCACTCGAGGTTCGGGCTGGCGCACCGACCAGAATGCTTTCGGGCTTCGCGGATACATCCGAGTGACCGAAGTTGTTCACCACCCCAGCACTGGCTGGAATGTCCACTTTCACGTCCTCCTACTCCTGGACTATCTCCTCGACGAGGGTGACCTGGACCGGCTGAAAACCTCACTGGCCGACCGCTACTGCCGCGGCATTGAGAGCCATGGGGGGCAAGTCGCCCTGCGTGCCCAGAGTCTGCAGCTGATGAGGGCGGGCACTGAGCGGTATGTCGCCTGGTACCACTGCAAGGGGACTGGACCGTTGTGGACCAGGGATGGTTCCCGGAGCCCGATCGCAATCTTGTCGGATCTCGAGACTAACGGTGAAGGGCTGGAGCTCTGGCAGGAATTCACCGCAGCCGTGACGGATCAGAGGCGTGTGAAGTTCAGCGCCTCCAAGAATATTGACGCGCTCCGGCCCCGCTGTGGGCGCATACCTTATTGATTTATTAGGGAATTCGTTCAACCCCTCCTAGTGCGGCTACAGGCGCGCGTCGTGATCAAAGATGAGATACGCCGTGGTTAAACGCGCTTTCCGGCCGTCCAGGACGAAGGCGATATCTAGGACAGATCTAGTTCTGAGATAGAAAATCTGCCAGTAAGTGCAATGCGGTCCGCGCAAAGCCTACTGATGTGGCGGTAGTTGAAGCAGGTCCCCCTCGAGCTCACGCCCTGGGGGTTGCAGCCTCAGTTGACCGGCCGGGGGCATCCATGTGGACGTGTTTCCGGTCTGCGGTATGTCTGGCCCGAATGGAAGGCTTCAGGTACTTTTTATGCAACTGTAATCCGGGGTTGGCAGTTCGATCGACTCCACTTTCCGAGTTGTCGCAGGCCAGTGGCCGTGCGGTGACCTATCCCCAAAGTTGAGGAGCATGCGCATGACTGGTCGCCGTAACGTCGAGCAGGGTCGTACGTCGCGGCGGAATCGGCTCCCAGCTCGTGCCCTCGGTGCTTGCAGTGCAGTGAGCGTGTTCCTCTCATTCGGGATGGCGCCGCCGACTACGCCAGCGGCGAATGCTGACGTCGACGACGTGATCATCGATACGGTGGCGTCGCTGTTCGAGTCCTCGACGTGGTCTGACCCTGAAGCACTCGACTCCGCCTGGGAAGCCCTGATCCTCCAGGACAACTGGGATGCCTTGTTGGTGAACCTGGGCGACCCGAACTTTGGTGCAGTCCTGTTCAACGAGTTCATCTACACCCCGCTGCACACCTCCTTCGACACCTGGCTCGACAGCTCTGACGGGCAAGCGTTCGCCACCTTCCTCAACTCGATATCGGGCCAGTACCTGATCGGTGACGGCACCAACGGGACCGCCGAGAACCCCAATGGTGGCAATGCGGGGTTGCTATTCGGGGACGGTGGCGAGGGTTGGGGTTACAGCGGCAGCGGCGGCAACGCCGGGTGGTTCTTCGGTAACGGCGGCAACGCCGGGGCGGCCGAAGCAGCAGGTACCGATTCGCTGGTCACCACCTTTGCGGCCGAAGATTCGGGGCCGATCGACGGGGCCCCCGGTGTGGGTGGCAATGCCGCATTCCTGTTCGGCAACGGAGGTAACGGCACCAATGGCGGTGATGGCCTGTACGGCGGCAACGGCGGAGCCGGTGGCGCTGGTGGGGCTGGCGGCATTTTCTTCGGCAACGGTGGTAATGGCGGCAACGGCGGGGCCGGTGGTGATGGCACCGCGCTGCATCTCGACGGTGGCGCAGGCGGTGCCGGTGGTGTCGGTGGTAGCGGTGGGCTCTTATTTGGCGCTGGTGGCGCAGGCGGCACTGGCGGTAGGGGCGGTGCCGGTTTCACTGGCGTGGCGGGCGCTGCGGGCGCGAACGGCGGCACTGGCGGTAATGGCGGTGCGGGCGGAACTGGTGGAGTTGGTGGCCAAGGCGGACTGCTGTTCGGCAGCGGCGGCTCCGGTGGCAACGGCGGGCTTGGCGGTGATGGGGCCAGTGGGGGCCGGGGCGGTGACGGCTCCAGCCCTGGTGGAAGCGGCGGCAATGGTGGCACCGGCGGCAACGCCGGAGCTGCGGGGGTAGGCGGTGCCGCGGGACTGGGCGGTCTTTTCGCTGGTGCGGGAACCCGCGGTGTAAACGGCGGCCACGGAGTTGCTGGGGATGGCGGCAACGGAGGTGATGGGGCTACTGGCATTGCGGGCACATTCGCCGATGGAGGCACCGGCAGGGGTGGCACCGGCGGTAACGGCGGTAACGGAGGTTTCGGGGGCCAGGGCAGTTCGCCCGCAGATGCAGGCAAGAACGGCAGCAATGGTTCAGGAGGCATGGGCGGAGCGGGTGCTTCCGGGACCGCTCAACATCCCGACGGCGGTGCCGGTGGCGACGGTGGCCGGGGCGGAACGGTCGGTGAAGGGGGGCGCGGCGGCGATGGGGGACGCGGCGGCGATGCCGACCCATATTCAAATGGCCGTGGCGGCGACGGCGGTTTTGGGGGATCGGGTGTTACCACCGCGGACGGTGTAGGGACTGACGGCGGTAATGGTGGCCAAGGCGGTAACGGTGGACTAAATGGCGATGGCGGCATCGGCGGTCGCGGTGGTGCAGGCGGCGACGGAGTCCGTCAGCCGGGCGGATCTGGCGGTCGAGGAGGCGACGGCGGAGCTGGTGGTTCGGAATCAGGCAACGGCGGGCGCGGCGGTATTGGGGGGAATGGCGGCAGCACTACCTTGAGCGGTTCAGGTGGCGTCGGCGGGGACGGGGGCGACGGG